>CAWBJP010000014.1:0-185976 GCA_963789165.1 uncultured Actinomycetes bacterium | reverse complement strand
AGGAGAAAGTGGACGAACTGCCCGAAGGGTGGGATTGGGAGGACCAGTGGTGGCCGGAGGAGCTGTGCGCCGCCTGCTTCGGTGCCCTGGCCGATCCGCTACACCGCAACCTGCGCCCACTGCGGCCGGGCGGTGGCGGCGCTGCGTGCACGTCGGCGGTGCCCCCCGCACCTACTGCTCGGCGTCGTGCCGGTGGGCGGCCGAGGACGAGCGTGCCGGTCGCCACCGGGAGGGGAGGACGACGGTCTGCGACTGGTGCGACTTGACGTTCGTCGCCCCTTCGACGCCGCCCCAAGACCCGCTCTGCATAGCGAGGGCCAGGAGCACCACCGTGGTGCTCTTGCACCCCCCCGTGCCTCTATGCAGCCCAGCGCTCGGACGCCCGGTTCTGCTCGGGGCGCTGCCGGGTCGCCGCCCACCGCCGGAGCAGCGGGCACTCGCCTCCGAGAACGCCTCCGAGAACGCCTCCGAGAACGCCTCCGAGAACACCTCCGATAGCCGTTACAGCACGAGAGGGAGAAACTGATGGGCTCGATCCGTAGGGCACCCAGGACGGACCGGTGGGAGGCGAGGTTCCGCGACCCCGCCGGCGGGCAGCGCACCAAGACGTTCGACACCAAGGCCGACGCCCGCGCCTACCTCGCCGAGGTGGAGGTCGAGCAGCGCCGCGGGGCGTGGATTGACCCGGCATCCGGAAGGGTCACCTTCGCCGACCTGGCCGCGGCGTGGCTGGAGGCCAACCCGACGAAGCGCAAGACCACGCTGGCCCGGGACCGGTCCGTGGTCAGGGTCCACCTCCTGCCCGTCCTCGGTCCCGTCCACCTCGGCGACCTCCGGCCGAGCCATATCCGGGCGTGCGTCGACCGGATGGTCGATCGTGGGTTGGCCCCGAAGACGGTCCAGACGGACTACGGGGTGCTCCGCGCCATCTGCTCGTGGGCCGTCGAGGATGACCTGCTGGCCCGCACCCCGTGCCGCGGGATCCGCCTCCCCGAGCTGTCGAAGGCGACGAAGCGCAACGCCTTGGCCGCAGACGTCCTGCGCCTGGCCGACGCGATGCCCACCGACTACCGGGTGGCAGTGTTCCTCGGGGCGACCGGCTTGCGCCTGGCCGAGATGGTCGGGCTGCGGGTGGGGGCTGTCGACTTCCTGAGGCGGACCGTGACCGTGGGCGCGACCATCAACGAGGTCGATGGCCAGTTCGTCGAGGGCGACGGCAAGACGATGGCAGCGGCGAGGACGATCTCCCTGCCCGGATACGTGGTGGACGAGCTGGCCGCCCACCTGGCCCGCACCGGGCGGCACGGCCGGGACGAGCTTGTCGTCCAGGCGCCGGCTGGTGGGCCGCTGCGGGCGTCGAACTTCCGGATGCGGGTCTACAACCCCGCCCTGGTCCGGGCCGGCCTGGAGGGGCTCACGTTCCACCGGCTGCGCCACTCGGCCGGGGCGCTGATGCGGGAGGTCGGGGTGGATCTCGAGGTGATCCAGCGGCGGCTCGGGCACGCCTCGATCCGTACGACGGCGGACGTCTACGGGTCGTTGCCGGTGTCGGTGGACCGGGCTGCCGCGGACAAGCTCGACGTCCTGTTCGGCGGTGAATGTGGTGCAGATGTGGTGCAGCGCCGGCGGGGGAGGGTTCGGCCGAGGCCGGAAACCGGCCGTGACCTGCGGTGGAGGTGAGCGGACTCGAACCGCCGACTTCTACGTTGCGAACGTACGCGCAGGCAGCCTGCTGACCTGCGGTTTTGTCCGTAGTCGCAGGTCACCGGCACCTTTCCAGTTGACCGTGAGTGACCGTCACTGCCCCCGCTTATCCTTCTGATGTGGTGCAGATGTGGTGCAGCCGTGGGAGGGATGGCCGATGACGTTCGAGACCGGTCCGTACGTCGCCGTCGCCGTCCTCTGCGAACGGGTGCTCCAAGAGAAGGACGGCGTTATCAGCCCGGGTGCGGTCACGTCAGGGTCGATCCACGGGTCGTCGCAGAACCCCATGATGCGCACGATGAGCACCCGGGCCTCGTCGTCAGACAGGTTGGCGTCGAGCCACTCGCCGGTGTGCAAGATCTTGCACACCCAATCTCGATCGAGGCGGCGAAGGACTGAAAGGGCCACAAGTTCGCGGTCATCCCGTTGCCGCCCAGGGTGGGCTCACTCCTGGTTCGACCCTTGGAAGACCCCTGAGGGTAACGGTCTAGGATGACCGCCCAGTACGACGGAGATGCCCGTGCCTGAGAGCGCCGATACCGAGACGGTTCCGAGCGCGGATATGTGCGCTGGTTTAGTCGCACCCAAGCGCCAGAAGCGCAAAACCGTCCCCGAGGCCTGGGCAGCCGACGCAGCCGCCTGGTTCGCCCACGTCGCCGCCTGCCCCGACTGCTCCCAGTTCTACGACGCAGAGACCCCGCCGCGTACCCAGGGGCTCACGGACGGGGTCTCGCACCCGGACGCCGAAGCAACCGGGGGAATGGGGCAATCATAGTGAGCAGCGGCGCCTTGACGTGGGTGTTATCCCGGGCAACCCGAGGCATCCCTCATGAGCGCCGCCTGGTCCTGGCGTTCCTCGCAGCTCACGCCGATCGGGATGGATGGGTGTTCGTGCCGGTGGCGACGCTCGCCGAGGAGATCGACCTCACGGAACGCACCGTGCATCGCTCCATCCGCGAGGCGCTCGACCGCATGTGGCTCGGCGAGCGTCACTGTGACTGCCCGGTTCCGCCGGCCTACGAAGCAATCCAACGCAACCGACGGCCGCGCCTTCTCTGCTTCCTGGGGTGCCACCAGTGTCACCCCAATGAGGTGACTCCAGTGTCACCCCATTGGACTGACTCCAGTGTCACCCCAGCGGGTGACGAGGGTGACGGTGAAGTCATCAACCTGTTCCATCGGACACAAGGCGGGAGGACCGCATGATCGAGGAGGCGAGCGGAGTAACCCATGGGTTACTGGACGTAGCCCGGGGGGCCGAGCTCGCCGATGAACCAGGCGGCTATCTCCGAGAGGCGGACCCGGAGGTAAGCGCCACCCTCGGTGGGCAGTCTCGGTCCGGCATGGGAGACCGACCGGGCGTTGCGCAGATGCAGGTAGTACGGGCCGGCGGCGGCCGGTGGTTCTGTGGCTACCCCGGCATCCGCCTCCGATTCGCTGGGGAAGGCCATGCGGCCGACCTCATGGAAGAAGGTCCGGATCCCGGCGGCGTCTTCGCCGGCCTGGGCCACGGCGTGCGCGCCGCACTCCTCCATGAACATCCGGGGTGGGATCAGCGTGCCGCTCACCCACGTGCCCCCGACGAGGACGGTGAACCCCATCTGGGCCCCGGCTTTGTTCATGATCTCGACGAACATCTGCAGCATGCGGTCGACCGGCGGCGGGTCTTCCGAGATGGGCACGACGTCATGCTGTCACTTGGGGGTCCTACGGGCTACAGCCGCACTCCCGGTTCGGCACCCCACAGTCCGCACAGCTGCACCTGGGGCCGGTGCGCCGCGCCGGTTCCCAACCGAACACGTCGGCGAGGCCGGCCAGGCGGACGACGCGCTCGCCTTCGGCGCTGGCCGCCCACCGGGCCCACGCCTGGAACGCACCGAACCCGTCGAAACGGCGGCCGTTCAGCGTGATCACATAGCGGCGGGAGTCGACGCCGTGGCCGCAGCACGCCCACACCACTCCGGCGAGGTAGCCGACGCACGGGTCGTACCCCTCCGGGGCCGGCTGGCCACCGCACGTCTTGCACGGCCACTTGCGCGCCCCTGGCGGGACGTACCGGCCGGCGTCCATCGGCCTAGATCGTCCAGGCGATGGCTTTGGCGATGGCGAGCGGGTCAGCGTTGGTCTCGGCCACGTGCACGTCGATTTTGTTGACGGTGGACCTGGACTCGCCCGTGCCGAAGGTCACCCCGCCCGGGGCGCCGGCCGTGACCAGTTTCTTCTCGTCGGGGATCAGCGCGATGTCGGGGAACAGGTCGGTGCCGCGGCCGGGGACACCTTTCACGTCGGGGATCTTGAGATCGAGCCGGTTCCACTGCTCGAGGACCCAGTTGAGGACGTCCCGGAACGAGTCCTTGATCCAGTCCCACATCCCCTTGGCTGCCTCGGCCATCTTGGCCGGGACGGTCTCGGTGAAGAACCGTTCCACCACACCCCACGCCGCCGTGATCCCTTTGAAGATCACGTTGTCCCAGATGTCATCGAACAGCGTCTTCAGGCTGTTCCACAGCCACTTCCACGCCGCGGAGAGGATGGCGCCACCGGCTTGGAGGAGGAAGTCGCCGAGGCCGGTGATGGCGTAGCGGACCGCGCCGAAGATCGCATCCCACGCCCCGTCGACGATCTTCTTGAGGGCCTCCCACGCCTCCCCCCACTTCCCGGTGAAGAGGGCTTTGACGAGGTCGAAGACGCCGCCGATGGCGTTGAGGGCCCCCCGGATGATCTCGAGGACGCCGTTCCATGCCGCCTTGGCGAAGCCGAGGATGTCTTTCCCGAACCGGTTCCACAGGTCGGTGGCGATGACGACGACCCGCTCCACGACCGCTTTGACCGCACCGAAGGCGGAGGTGGCGTGGTCTTTGAGCTGGCCAAAGATCCCACCCAGCTTCTCGGCCGTCTTCCCGATGTCTCCTTGGCCGGAGCGGAACTTCTCCACGAAGTCGGCCACCCAGTCGACCACGGTGCGGACCACCTCGACGATCCTCTCGACGGCCGCCTTGATCTTCGGGGCGGCGGTCACGAACGCGTCTCTCAGCGCGGCGCCGACGGCAAGCAGAGTGGGTTTGATCTCCTCGAACGCCGCTTTCGCTTTGGCCATGGCCGGTTCGATGTTGTCGGCGACGAACCCCATCACCTTGGTCAGGATCGGGTAGAGACCCCGGGCCAGCGCCTCTTTGACCTCGCCGACCTTGGCGGTGAACTCCGCCTGGGCGCGCAGCCCCTTGGCGGTACCGGCGGCGTAGGCGGCCTGGGCGTCGGTCGACTTCTCGAAGATGAGTTCCTGGGTGGCGACCGCCTTCGCCTGGGCGAGCAGCTGGCCGGTGAGTTCCGACTGGCCCTTGGCGGCGAGGCGGGCCTTCACGTCCTCTTCTGTGATCGAGATCCCCAGACTCTTGAGCGACTCGCGTTCGCCCAACATGGCGGCCTGGAGGATCTCGGACACCTCCGCCGCCGACTTCTTCCCACCGGACCATTCGGCCAGCGCGCCGGAAAGGCCGACCACGTCGGTGGCCATGTCGGCCGCGGCTTTGCGGGTGAACCCCATCGGGATGAGCAGGTCACCGAACGAAGCGGCGAGGCCTACCGCTTGGCTTTTGGTGAGGCCCATCGCCGACGCGTTGGTTTTCGCCCAGTCCTGCACGGAGGCGAGCTGATCGCCGAACACCGTCTTCGCTTTGGCGCCCAACGCCTCGAGGGACGCACCCAGGTCGAACATCTGCTTCCCGACCACCACCGCCGCCCCGCCCGCGACGGCGATCCCCGCGATCGCGACCTTCACCCCGGCGGCCAACCCGGAACCGATCTTCGAGCCCATCCCTTTCCCGACCCGGTCACCGACGTCGTCCATCTGCCGACCCACGGTCCGCTCAATGTCGTTGGCGAACCCGTGGCCCAGCTTGGGGCTCACATCCAGGTAGACCGTTCCGAGGGAAGCCAACGCTGTTCCTTCCTAGGTGAGATGCCGCCGCGCCACACCAGAATCGATGGCGCGGCGCATCGGGGCGTGGGGTGGCTGACCGACCGAACCGAACTCGACGATGTGGGACGTCCAGTGGTGGGCGTTGACCCGCCCCACCGGCCGGCCCCGGCCGTCCACACCCACCTCGACGGCGATCCCGGCCTTGTACCGGCCGGACTGCTCGGGTGCCCCCCGGATCGTCTCGGCGGCGATGGCCTCGGCCACCTTCTCCAACAGGCGGCGCATCCCCGGCAGGTCGGCCACGATCCGCTCCACGTCATGGCGGAGCACCACCCGGGACCGGGCCATCAGGGGGTCGCCTTGGGGGCATGGACGAACTTGCCGCCGGCCCGTCGGATCTGCTCCGGGGTCGACATCGACCGCCGCGGCTCCGGCGGCTTGGGGTCGGGCTGCGCCCGGCCGGGCCGGGGGATCACGATCGGTTCCAGCGCTCGTGTCCCCGGCTTCGAGTGCGCCGAGTAGAACCAGCGGTTTCCCAAATCCGTCAGCTCAAGGAGACAGGCGAGGAGCTCCTCCTGGGTCCCCCAGCCGTGCGTCGTCTCCTGGACCAGGCCGGAGTCGGCCGGGAGGCCCTTGATCAGCACGCCGAGGCGTCGTGCGGACATCGGCTGGTCACCCCAGAGGGCGTCGGGCAGGTCGATGCCGTAGTAGCGGGTGAGGTCGGCCTCGATCGTCTCGAAACAGGTCACGACGAGTCGGCCGACGCCGAAAAATCCGGGGCTGTAGCCAACCCGTACGCCTCCAACACGGGGTCGAGGTCGTCGACCACGAACCCGGCGGCGAGGATCTCGTCGACATGGTCAGCGCCGAAGATCCCGGCGATCACATCCCGCATCGCCGCCATCCGCCCTTCCTGAAGCTCGCCACACCCGACGATCACCGACGCCGGCGGCCCCGCCACCAGCGTCCACTCCTTGCCCCCGAACAACACCACGGGCGGCGCCTCGGCCTTCTCCGCCCGGGCCCGCCTAATGGCGTCCAGGTCGACCCGGCGCCGCGCCGCGCCGTTGGTGTGCACCTTCGGGTTCGTGGGGGTCATCGGTTGCCCTCCCTGATGTACCGGGCGGCCGCCGCCCTCTGGTCGGCGCCCAGGCGGCGGAACTCCGCCTCGAGGGCGGCCTTGATGGGCGCACCCACCGCGGCGAGATCATCGGCGCAACTGCGGAATCTCCGCAGTTGCGCACCCGTCGCCGCCACCGGCCGGGTCACTGACCCACCCGAGCGAACTGCTCCGCCATCGGGGTTCCCATCCCCAGGTCATCGCCTGAGGCGACCGCCGTCACCTCGGCGAGAACCTTTCTCAACAGGCCGCGGCCCGACGGCTTGTCCGTCGGCGCACAGCGAACCCGCTGGATCTTCGCCAACGCCCGGTCCGCCCCCGACTGGTAGGCGGCCACCGCCGCCACCAGCAGCCGGGTCGCCTCCACCGCCGCGGCCATCGCCTCGAGGACCTTCGCGGCAAGCGGCGGCGCCTCCGTGGCCAGCCACTGCTCCCCCTCGTGCGCGCCGGCCTCCAACGCCTCCTGGCGGTCCGGCGGCGGACCCGCTCGGCGATTTCACCCTCCTTCGCGGCCAAGCCCACCCTCGCCTCGGCGGCCGCCCACTCCAACGGGTCGACCGGCTCGCCCCGGATGATCCGCTCCTCGAGGTCCGCCAGGGCGTCCCGGGCCTGGTGGACCGACGGCATCTGATGCGCCGGCGGTATCGGCTGGCGCCGCTTCCCCGCCCTCGTCGGCAGCGCCGGGGGGCTCACCGGGGGATCTCGAGCCACGATCTCTTCCCCGGACAGAGCGGCGAGCTCCGCCTGGCGCTGCGCCCGCGCCTCGAGGGCCTCTAGGCGCCGCTGGAGGAACTGCCGCTCCTGCTCGGCCTCCTTGCCCTTCCGCGCCCTCCAAACCATCGAGGGCGCGCCTGAGGTGCCGCTCGTCCGAGAGCTTGGCGTCCTTCGCCTCCATCGCCTGCTGCGAATGCTTCGCCATCGTCAGTCCCCTCCCGTCCCAGTCCCAAGAAGCCCCACAGGACCCGTGAGACTGCCGCTCATGAGCCCCTGGTCGTCACGGAGGACCTTCGTGACCTTCACCTGGGCCAGGAGCCTCTCCAGGTGCACGACCCGGGCCCGCATCTGCTCGCCCCACTCCAGCGTCCGGTCGACCTGCCCCCGCATCTGCTCGGCGGCCTGCTCAGCGCCGCTCTCGGCCCCGTAGCGGATCAGGGCGTTCCCGAGATCGACGAGGAAACCCACGCCCATGGTGAACGTCCGCGACGGGTCGTCCTCGGCGGCGAACTCGGACAGCAAGCCGATCGCCTCCTCAGGGGTCGCCTCGAAGATCTCAGTGGTTGTCATCAGCGCCCTCCGTCCTTCGCTTCCATCGCCTGCTGCGACCACTTCGCCACGTCAGCTCCGAGCGACTCGATGAACGCGGCCAGATCGGCCGGACGAACCCGACGGGCCCGGCCAACCGACACCGCCGAAAGACGACCGTCCCGCACCAACCGCTTCACGGTCTCCTCCGACAAACGCAACCGCTCGGCGGTCTCCCGGAACGTGAGCAGATCGAGCACACCGGCATCGTCCACCACCACACCCCCACCGGCCAGACCGTTACCGTTCCAGACCCGTAGGGACACCTCAGCCCACCCCTGAACGTCGATGGTGCCCTTCGCCAGCCGCCGGCCGGTGCCCCGGACACGGCCGTCGAGGAGACGAAGAGCGTCGACGAGGTCGGTAGCGGTGCCCGGATCGAACAGGATCACGAACCGTCCGCCTCCGGGTCGCTCAGCCGGACCTCAATTTCCCGCAGAGACGTCTGCAGCTCGAGGCACTCCGGGCACATCGCCCTGGGGGTCGCCAGCGCTACCCTCAGCGCTTCCGTTTCGGCCTTGTAGAGGATGCGACGCTGCTTCATCCAGTCGCAGCAGTGCAGCCCGATCGTCGGGTCGGGGTCCTCTGCGACCAGGGCGGCGAGACATTCCCGGGCGGGGCGCCCCGGGTTGACGCAGTGGTGCGAGCCGGGACGTCCGTTCAGCGCCTTGTTGTGGATCGGGCGCGACGACCAGATCAGGAACGCTTCCCTCGCGAGCGCCTCCCGCCGGGTGTCGTAATGCTCAAACTCGGCCTGAGCGACGTCATCGAACCACGGCTGCGAATCCCGGTGCTGAGCGAACCGCTTCGTCCCCGTCGATGTGATCCCGACGTACAGCAGGCAGCCGCCCCGGTCGTACAGCCGGTACACCGACGTCTTGCCCGCGGCGGACTCGTCCTCCCCACCGGCCCTGTCGACGGTGTCGTCGGGGAACAGGGTCACTGCTGCCACCATCCGGAGCTCATCAGGGGTGCCGTCGATCACGACGGCGACCTGGCCGGGCAGGGCATGGCGGTCCCCACCCGGCCCGTCGCCGCTCCCACCGCCGCCCCGCCGACGGCCACGGTTTGCGCCGGGTGCCGCGGCAACCCAACACACGCCAGCGGACCACCGACGACGGCGGAAGCCATCACCGGAGCGCGTCCCGGTAGGCGCCCATACTCGTCACCTCGGCCCGGGTGGCCGTCTCCGGGGCCGGGCCGACGTAGCGGATCCGCAGATCCCGGCGGGCGTCGATCGTGGTCCCCAACACCTTCTCCCGGTTCCGCAGCTCACCCGCCGTCTTCATGTCCCCCACCGAGAAGGCGGCATGGACGAACGCCGTGTCCAGCGCGTACGACCAGTCGGCCGGGGTCCACAGCACACAGTGAGGCATCCGAGACAGCGCCGCCCACCACGCCCGGGTGCGGGGCGGCCACGCCGCCCCGCCCGGCTGACGCGCCGGGAGCCTCGGCCCACCCCGGAACGGGACGTCCGGCACCACCGTCCAGTCGAACGCCGGCTGGTGCCGGTTCCGCTTCTGACCGTCAGGCTTCGGCTTCCGCCCCGAGATCGGCATCGTCAGCCCCCCGGCTTCTGCTCGGGCTTCAGCCAGACGCCATTGGCCCGGCGCCACTCCACCTCGTTGAGGTCCGTGTACCTGACACCGTTGATCGTGAACGTGCCCGTCCGCGTCCCATGGCGGGCCAGCCACTCTTCCAACGTGAACTGCTTCGGATCGTCATCCCGCTCTGGGTCGTCATTCTGCACAACGAACCTCCTGATCTCTGCGATATGTGTTTTGTCCGAGGCCGAAAGTCTGGAGAATCACACATTGCCCGAGGTGCTATCCCCTCCGACCGTGGGCCTTCCCCCGCGGGGGGTGCCCCCCGTCCGCGGGTGGCGACCGGCGATTCGCCATGGGCAAACTTTCAAGGGAGCCAACCTGGACGTCTCCCCCGAGTGATGACCCCCTTGGTTGTTCTACATCTGGTGGCACCGGCCGTACCCGCGGGCCTTCCCCCGTAGGGGGTGCCCCCCCTCGAAGGCCGACCTTCGGGCGCATGCGCCCGAAGGTCGGGGGTGAGCCCCTCAGGGTGGGCCGCGGCACAACCCGGGGTCATCCGGCATCACCGTCTGGCCTGCGGAGCAGGCCGGGGTGGTCCTCGGTCGGGCGGCGGCGACTGCGGCGGGCGCGGGTCGTGGCCGCTTCCGCGTCGGTCTTGTTCTTGTGGCAGGGGATCTTGTGGATCGGCGCCTTGTTGGCGTCGTGGTCGCCGCCGGGGCCGGTGACCGAGAGGGGCACGACGTGATCGACCTCGTCGGCGCCGCCCTGGTGGCAAACGTGGCAGATGCCGGCGTCGCGGCGCATGATCCGCTTGGCCGCCTTCGCTTCGTCCCATCCGCTGGTGCCGGCTTGGCGGAGCTGCTGCTTGCGCTTGCTGGTGTCCCAGGTCACGGCGCGGCCTCGAAGACGAGCACGGCGGCGCACGCATCGCAGGCGTCGCCGATGACGACGAGCGGGCCGCGCTGGAAAGCGACAGGGGTGAACAGGGACGCGCCCCGTGCTCCGCACCAGTCGCAGCGGTCGTCCTCGTCGGCCGGGGGCTTCCGGTACGTCTGGCGGCACCGGGCGCACTCGACCCGACGGAGGGCGAGGCACACCGTGGCCGGCTGGGGCCCGCGGCGGAGATGGGGGCAGAGGCGGCAGCCCGCCAGGGCGGCGATGATGCGGGCGTCGACCTCCCCCGGATCGCAGGCGTCACCCGTCGCCGACCGCCACCCGCGATCCGGGTCGACCACCCGGAGGGCGGCGGAGAGCCGCAGGGCGATGAGGTGGGCGTCCTCGGTGGCGGCGAGCAGCTGGTCGGCTAGATGCACGGGTGGTGGCGGGATGGCGCCGGCCTTGGCCGCGGCCACGAAGGCCCGGGCGCCAGCCAGACGTTCGGTGAACGGGGCGGTCACCACAGCAGCCGGTCGCTGTTCAAGGTCCCGCAATTTGCGTCCCGTTGCGTCCCACCGTCCCGGGCCGGGACGCAAGGGACGGTCGGGACGCAAAAATCCCCACCTTGAATGGCGTCAGGCATCGGGGGACTTCTTCGTGAAGGCGACCAGCCGGGTCCGGTTCCCGCCAGGCTCCCGGCTGAACGTGACTTCCCAGTCGATCGCCCGGAGCGGCGGGGCGAGCCGCCGGAGCGCACTGGAAAGCGACCGCGGGTTCCTCGGCCAGTACTTGCTCGTCGAGGCCCGGTGGCCGGCCTGGTCGGCGAGCCGGTCGAGGAGGCTGCCGGCCGTGCCGGACCATCCGGTCCTGCCTTCCAGGAAGGCGAGGAGGTGCGGCCCGATCGGTGCCGCTTCCAGGGCTCGAGCTCGTAGTCCCAGCTGATTCCGAGGGCGTCGAAGAAGACTGCCCAGCGGGCCTCGATCCGGCTTCGGAACCTCCAGCCTCGGTAGTGGGTCTCAAGGGCTTTCACGTTGGGGGACTCCTTCGTTCGGGTGGTCACGCCCTCGGCGTGAGCCTTGCGTGACCGCTCACGCACCCCCCCTCTACGTAGTAGGGGGTGCGTGACCGCAGGCTCTTCGTGACCGTGCGTGACCGGTGCGTGACCGTGAACCGTGACCGAGGGTTCATGCCGCTTCCTGGGGGATGACGGGGTAGTAGAGGGCGGCCTGGTCGAAGCCGGCATCGGGCTTCTGGCGGTGTGCCAGGCCGAGCTTCACGAGCCGCTCGAGCTTCCGGTAACCCCTGGCCATCGTGTTCCGGTCGGGTTCGTCGACGCCGTAGAGGACGTAGCAGGCGGTGCGCGCCGTCATCCCTTTCGGAGCGCGGCGGAGGGCGTCGAGAAGGTCGGGTCGGGGCTGGACGGTGAGAGCACCGGTGTCGTGGTCGTAGTCGAGATCGAGGGGGCCGACCCGGTCGGCGGACTGCTTGAGGTGGTGGAGGCTGAGGCAGTGCCCTCCGGGTTCGCCGTGGAGGTAGATGACGTTCCCGGCGCAGGCGGTGAGGAACTGGGAGCCGTAAACGTCGGAGATGTCAGCCGGGGCCTTCCTGGCTCCCTGCTCGGGTTTCCGCTGGTGGTGGAGGACGAGCACCTCGCGCCCCTCGGCGCCGACGTGGTTGACAGCGTGTGCGACGGCGGCACCGCCTTCGTCTTTGCTGAGCTCGAAGGCGACGTCTTTGAGGCTGTCGAGGACGACGTCTCGGACCACGACGTCGTGGTCCGATTCGGTCTGGGTGACGAAGGTGGCGAGGCGGGTGGGTTCGCGGTTGAGGAGGAACGGGAGGGGCCCCTTCCAGACGAGGAGGCGCCGGTCGAGCTCGTCGCGCTGGTCGGGCCGGACCATGCGCCGGAGGCTGCGGCGGATTTGACGGGGCCGGTCTGCGGCGATGTAGAGGATGGCTTCGCCGGGCGGCAGTGGTGTGACGGGGTAGCCGAGGAAGTCGCTGTCGACGAGCCCCAGGCGGCGCAGGAGAAGGTTCTGGGCGTAGGTGCTCTTCCCGACGCCGGTGATCGCGATCACGAACGTGGCTTCGCCGCTGGCGTGGAGGACGTCGCTGTCGCTGCCGAACACAGGCTGGTCCGTCTCGTCGGTGTCGCCGAAGAGGAAGTCGCCGCCGAAGAACAGCCGGGTAGGTGCCTGGGTGGCGGCGAGCCGGCGTCGGGTCACCTCCTCCAGGTGGCCGACGGCTTCCTCGACGCGGTCGCCGCTTCGGGCCGCACGGTTGAGTTCGTGGGCGGCGGCGATGAGCCGGCGGCGGTAGGCGTGGTCGGCGACGATCCTGGCGTAGTCGAGCGACGCCGCCATCGACGGGCAGCCGGCCTCCAGGCCGAGCACTTCCCGTTTCGCCGACCCGTTCAGGGTTGGGAGGTGGGCGGCGAGCGTGGTGGGGTTGACTGCCTCGCCCCGCTGGTGCATCTCGGAGAGGACGGCCAGGATCCGGCCGTAGCGTGGCGTGTGGAGGTCCTCGGGCTGGACCACCTCGAGTGCGGATGGGATGGCCGCCGGGCAGCCGATCAGCGCCCCGACGAGGGAGGCCTCGGCGTCTGGGGAGTTGGGCATGGTCACGCCGCCGACCGCCGGCCGTCAGCCTCCTCGGCGATCATGGCCCAGGCGCCGGCCTGGTCGAGGAGCGCGGTGGCGAGGAGGACCAGCCCGGAGTCGATCTCCCAGTGGCCGGCCAGGAACGCGTCGCAGATGTCGCGGACGGCGGCGAGGCGGAGGAGCGCTTCGAGTTCAGCAGCGGCGCGAGCCGGTAGTTCCTGCCGGTGCCCTTCGGTATGCTTCACGAGGTTCTCCTGTCGAGGGTGAGCTTCGAGACGAGGCGGGGAAGGCGAACCCCGCCTCGTTTCACGTCTGGGACACACCCGCCGACCGGCGTGGCTGAGCGAGCCGCAGTGGGGCGGGAGGCTCGACCCGGCCGGCTTCGGCGAAGGCGTCCAAGTCGGCCAGGTCGAAGAGGACCCGACGGCCGACCCGGTGGAACGGGACTCGCCGTTCCGCTACGTAGCGTCGGAGGAGCCGTTCGGTGAGCCAGGGCCGGGCGGCGACAGCCTGGGGGATGGTGACGAGCTGGCGGCTCATGCGGCCGCCACCTTGCGGAGTTCCTCGAGGAGCTCGAGGTAGCGGGCGAGGTGCCTGGGGCTGGGGCGGCGGTTGCCGCGCTCCCATCGAGAGATGGTTTCTCGGTGGACACCGAGGAGCTCGGCGAGGTCGGCTTGGCTGGCGCCGGCGGCGACGCGCACCCCGCGGCAGAACTCGGGTGGCGGCAGGTTGCGCTTGGATCGGAGTTTCAGGAGGAGCGCATCGCTTATCATGCCGACACCTTGTCACGGTATCGGTTGGTTCGTCAATACCGAAAGTCTGTCTTGGTGTTGCAACTCTGGCACGTTAGCGGTACGGTCCATGTATGACACGTCGAACTGTCCTCGGGTCCCGGTCCTCCACCTCCGAACGCGACGCCGAAGGGCTCCTCAGCCTCCAGGCCGCCATCGCCGGCTATCCCGGCTGGTGGGTGACCGCCCGGGTCGACGACAGCCTCGACCCTCCGGCCATCGTCGAACTCACCATCAGACGGCAGCCGAATCCGGTGCCGGCGGCGGTCGAGGCCATGGGCGGCAAGGTGAAGCACGCCGGGCCGGCGGCCGAGGTCGTTCCCGCTGTCACCGCCGACCTGCTGCGCAGCATCCGGTTCGGGCCGCTCGTCGACCAGGTCAACCAGCACCTCGCCCGCCACCGGGAGGTGCCACCCAACGGTGACCCCCGTGACTTCCCCGCCGGGTCTGACGAGTACCTCGCCGCCTTCGCCGCCCGCTACACCCACCGGATCGCGGTCGGGTCGAAGCGGCCCAACGCCGACCTCGCCGACGAGCTCGGCATGCGCCCCTCCCAGATCCGGGACCTCGTCTTCGCCTGCCGGAAGAAGGGGTTCCTCACCGCCGCCGCCGCCGGGCGGTCCACCGGCGTCCTCACCGAGAAGGCCGCCGAAATCCTGCGGGCCATGGAGCCGACGAAGCCGTCGACGAAGAAGAGGGCAACCAAGTGACCCCCCGTAACGGATCGCAAGGTGGTTCTTTCCTGGAGGTGCCGTGCGCGGCGTGTAGCGCTGCGATCACCGGAACCGTCTACGTCGCCCGCGTCCTGCAGGAGAAGTGGGACGACTGGCCCGAAGGGTGGGATTGGGAGGACCAGTGGTGGCCGGAGGAGCTGTGCGCCGCCTGCTTCGGTGCCCGGCCATCCGCTACACCGCAACCTGCGCCCACTGCGGCCGGGCGGTGGCGGCGTGCGTGCACGTCGGCGGTGCCCCCCGCACCTACTGCTCGGCGTCGTGCCGGTGGGCGGCCGAGGACGAGCGTGCCGGTCGCCACCGGGAGGGGAGGACGACGGTTCTACAGATGTGACTAGAAGTTCGTCGCCCCTTCACACCACCCCAACACCCGCTCTCATACAGTCCAGACACCACCTGTCTCTCACCCCCCTCCTTATCCACCATCACTCGGGACGCCCGCTCGGGGCGCTGCCGGGTCGCCGCCCACCGCCGCGAGCAGCGGGCACTCGCCTCCGAGAACGCCTCCGAGAACGCCTCCGAGAACGCCTCCGAGAACGCCTCCAGAACACCTCCGATAGCCGTTACAGCACGAGAGGGAGAAACTGATGGGCTCGATCCGTAGGGCACCCAGGACGGACCGGTGGGAGGCGAGGTTCCGCGACCCCGCCGGCGGGCAGCGCACCAAGACGTTCGACACCAAGGCCGACGCCCGCGCCTACCTCGCCGAGGTGGAGGTCGAGCAGCGCCGCGGGGCGTGGATTGACCCGGCATCCGGAAGGGTCACCTTCGCCGACCTGGCCGCGGCGTGGCTGGAGGCCAACCCGACGAAGCGCAAGACCACGCTGGCCCGGGACCGGTCCGTGGTCAGGGTCCACCTCCTGCCCGTCCTCGGTCCCGTCCACCTCGGCGACCTCCGGCCGAGCCATATCCGGGCGTGCGTCGACCGGATGGTCGATCGTGGGTTGGCCCCGAAGACGGTCCAGACGGACTACGGGGTGCTCCGCGCCATCTGCTCGTGGGCCGTCGAGGATGACCTGCTGGCCCGCACCCCGTGCCGCGGATCCGCCTCCCCGAGCTGTCGAAGGCGACGAAGCGCAACGCCTTGGCCGCAGACGTCCTGCGCCTGGCCGACGCGATGCCCACCGACTACCGGGTGGCAGTGTTCCTCGGGGCGACCGGCTTGCGCCTGGCCGAGATGGTCGGGCTGCGGGTGGGGGCTGTCGACTTCCTGAGGCGGACCGTGACCGTGGGCGCGACCATCAACGAGGTCGATGGCCAGTTCGTCGAGGGCGACGGCAAGACGATGGCAGCGGCGAGGACGATCTCCCTGCCCGGATACGTGGTGGACGAGCTGGCCGCCCACCTGGCCCGCACCGGGCGGCCCGGCCGGGACGAGCTTGTCGTCCAGGCGCCGGCTGGTGGGCCGCTGCGGGCGTCGAACTTCCGGATGCGGGTCTACAACCCCGCCCTGGTCCGGGCCGGCCTGGAGGGGCTCACGTTCCACCGGCTGCGCCACTCGGCCGGGGCGCTGATGCGGGAGGTCGGGGTGGATCTCGAGGTGATCCAGCGGCGGCTCGGGCACGCCTCGATCCGTACGACGGCGGACGTCTACGGGTCGTTGCCGGTGTCGGTGGACCGGGCTGCCGCGGACAAGCTCGACGTCCTGTTCGGCGGTGAATGTGGTGCAGATGTGGTGCAGCGCCCGGCGGGGGAGGGTTCGGCCGAGGCCGGAAACCGGCCGTGACCTGCGGTGGAGGTGAGCGGACTCGAACCGCCGACTTCTACGTTGCGAACGTAGCGCTCTACCAGCTGAGCTACACCCCCGTTCCGGCCCGCCACCCGAGAAACGCTTCCGCCGTTCCCTCAAACTTCGAAACGCCCGCGAACAACGGACCAGACCACACCAGAGTAGCGCCCAGGGCCCAGCTAATCCCCGGACGCGCCGCCCTTGCGGCGTTCAATCCCCTCCAGCAGACGGGTCTGCAACAGGCTGGTGGTGAGGTCGCCCCGGGTGCGCTCGAGGACGGCGCGCAGCTGGTCGGTGGTGCGTCGGAGGTGGCCGGACATGGCCTCGGGGAAGTCCATGGTGCAGAGGAGGGTGTACACCTCGTCCATGAGCTCCAGCAGCTCCTCGCCCCGTTCCGGCTGGCCCCGCCGCAACTGGTCGAGCAGGTAGCGACGCAGTTCGCTGGCCGCCTCCGCCATCCCGTTCAGGAACGCCTGGACCTCGACGCCCATGTCGGCGGCCCGGGGCAGAGGATCGCCCCGGACGAAGGCCAGCGTCAGGCGGGCCTCGGCGTACTCCTTGGCCGCGTCATGGACGAAGCCGGCGTAGCGCACATCGGGATGGTCGGCCAGCGCCTTGCCGGCTTCGGTGAGGTGGGCGGAAGCCTGGGCGGCCAGGTCCTCGGCCACTTCCCACTCCTGGCGGTGGACGGCGCGGATCGAGGCGGCGCAGGCCTGGATGGTCCGCCGGCAGGCGGCCAGGCCCGTCTCCCGGGCGCGGTGCTTGTCCTCCAGGGCGGCGCGGGCCCACTCGCCGGCGGCGGAGATCTCCTCGGCCCGGCCCACCGGCGACTACAGCGCGGCCGAGCGGGCGGCGGGCGCCTCCGCCGGCGCCCGGGCGGGCGAGGTTTCCGCGGCGACCACGGGGTCCGAGGTGACGATGATGGCCACCGGCAGGTAGCGCACCTTGGCCTGGCGCTCCCGGGCCAGCAGTCGCAGGCGACGCAGGCCGGTGACGTAGGCGGCAAGGGCGGTGTTGGCCAGGAGGTGGGCGACGACCAGGACCAGGCGCAGCCCGGGGACGGCCAGCGCGGCGCCCAGGGTCAGGATGCTGGCCAGGCAGAGGCCCGCAAAGACGTGGCGGCGCCGACGCAGGACGGCGGCCCGGGACGGCAGCCGGGTGGCGGCCGTGGGCTGGGGCCGGGGGACCGGCAGGACCGGGCCCGGCTGGGCCACCGCGGCGATCCGGGGCGGTGACGACCCGATCGGGCGGACGGCGCTCGGGGGTCGGGAGGCCCGGGGCACGGCGGGTGGGGCGAGCACCTCGAGGCGTTTGCGGAAGTTCTCCACCGAACGGCCCTGGCGGGCCTCGGCCCGGTTCCGCAGAGCGGGCGGGATGAGGACGATTGCCCACAACACGGCCAATACGAGGAGTACCACCGGCCCAACTCCCCTTCACCTTGACGCCGCCCGGCGGGAACCTAACACCATGGCGGGGGGAGAGGGCGGATGGACCAGAGGATGTGCTACAGGCCGAACGTCCCGACCTCGTCACCCTCCGCGGCCTTGCGCCGGAAGGGTCCGGAACGCCCTCCGGTCTTCTCCCACAGGGCGAGCTGACCGATGGTCATTCCTCGGTCGACCGACTTGCACATGTCGTAGACGGTGAGGGCGGCGACGGCGCAGGCCGTGAGTGCCTCCATCTCGACCCCGGTGCGGTCCACCGTCTCGACCTGGGCCTCGATCTCGATGAACTGGTCCTCGATGGTGAAGTTCACGTAGACGCTGCCCACGAGCAACGGGTGACACAGCGGGAGCAGCATCGGGGTCTGTTTGGCCGCCTGGATTCCCGCCACCCGGGCTACGGCCAGGACGTCACCCTTGGTGATCGCCCCCGAGGCGATCATCCCCGCCGTCTCCGGCTTCATGGTCACCCGGCACCGGGCCACGGCCCGGCGGTGGGTCGCCTCTTTGGGGGTGACGTCGACCATCCGGGCACGGCCGAGTGGGTCGAGGTGGGTGAACTCGAAGGGCGTCATGACGACAAGTGTACGGCCTGACCTGGCCGATCGCCGTGGCCAACGCGAAATGTCCGGGGCCCGTTACACTCCGTGGTCGGGGGAAAATTCCGACCAGCGACCCTGCGATCCAACCTGTCCGATGACCTTTGACCGGCCGCTGCGCGACCTGCGCATCTCGGTGACGGATCGGTGCAACTTCCGCTGTCCCTACTGCATGCCGGCCGAGGTGTACGGCGACCGTACGAGTTCCTGCCCCGGGCCCAGATCCTCACCTTCGAGGAGATCGAGCGCCTGGCCGGCCTCTTCGTCGGTCTCGGGGCGCGTCAAACTGCGCCTGACCGGCGGGGAGCCCCTGGTGCGGGCCCACCTGACCCGACCTGGTGAGGGCCTGGCGGCCATCGACGGGGTGGAGGATCTCGCCCTCACCACCAACGGCGTGCTCCTGGGGGGCCATGGCCGCGGAGCTGGCCGAGGCGGGCCTGCAGCGGGTCACGGTCAGCCTCGACACCCTCGACGACGACGTGTTCCGCCTCATGAGCGGCCGGCCAGCTTCGGACCCGAAGAGGTGCTGGCCGCCATCGACGCCGCCGCCGCGGCCGGGCTGACGCCGGTCAAGATCAACTGCGTGGTCCAGCGGGGCGTCAACGACCACACCCTCGTCGACTTGGCCCGCCACTTCCGGGGCACCGGCCACATCGTGCGCTTCATCGAGTTCATGGACGTCGGCACCCTCAACGGCTGGGATCTCTCCCAGGTGGTGACGGCCGCCGAGATCGTCGAGCGCATCGACGCCGAGATGCCCCTCGAGCCGGTCGACCGCAACTACAGGGGCGAGGTCGCCAGCCGCTACCGCTACCGGGACGGCTCCGGCGAGATCGGCGTCATCGCCTCCGTCTCCGAGCCCTTCTGCGGCGACTGCACCCGGGCCCGGCTGACCACCGAGGGCCGCCTCGTGACCTGCCTGTTCGCCTCCGGGGGGGTCGACCTGCGGGGCCCGATGCGGGCGGGCGCCATCGACGAGGAGCTGACGCGGATCATCACGGTCCACCTGGGAGAAGCGCCGCGACCGCTACTCCGAGCAGCGCTCCTCCGAGACCGACATGGCCGGGCCCGCAAACGCCGCCGCATCGAGATGTTCCAGATCGGCGGATAGACCGCCTAGCTGCGGGTGCGGAGCTCATGAGCGCTTGAACGCCTAGGAGGTGGTCGAAGCCGCAGGGGCCATCGCCGGCGCCGCCGGGCGAAGGTCAGCAGGAATGCACCTCCGGGGTCGTTTCCTGCTGAAGACGCCGCAGGCACGCCCACACCGAAACGGCCGCAACATCGGCCACCCGGTCATGGGGCCAATCGGGAGGCACGACGCCGGGCAACCGTTCCCATGCCCCCTTCATTGCCGCCTTTTCCTGCCGAATCCTCGGTGCCAGGTTCAGTGGTCGGCGGGGGCGTCGAGCAGCATGACGTCACTGGTTCACCCGCGCCCAGTCCTTCCCCGTCGGGGATCAGGGCCAGGGCGTTGGCCAGGGCCATGGCGGACAGGACGTTGGAGGCCTGCACGCCGGTGGAACGGCCACCAACCCGTCAGCCCTCCCGGTGGACCCGGACCCGGTCGAGGTGGAGCTTCCCGTCCGGCCGGACGGCGCATGTCGTGGTCGGCCACCGCCGCCACCACGGGCCGGAAGCGATGGGGTGGCCCATCATCTGGAGCAGGGCGGGCCGGGCGAAGAGCTCGAAGCTGACGTGGGATGACACCGGGTTCCCGGGCAGCCCGAAGACAGGCTTGCCGCCCACAGTCGCCGAAGGCCAGCGGCTTGGCCGGCTTGATGGCCACCTGCCACCAGTTCAGAGCCCCCATCTCGGTCCAGGACCTTCTTCACGAGGTCGTATTCGCCCATCGACACGCCGCCGGTGGTGACGAGGGCGTCACAGGTGCCGACCGCCTGGTCCAGGCGTTCCCGGATGACCGCCTCGTCGTCCCGGGCCACCCCCAGGTCGACGACCTCGCAGCCGGCCTGGGCGACCAGGGCGAGAGCATCGCCCGGTTGGAGTCGGTGATCCGCCCGGGAGACAGCTGCTCGCCCGGCGGGGTGAGCTCGTCGCCGGTGGACATGACGGCCACCCGGGGGCGGCGCACGACGGGCACGATGGCGTGGCCCAGGCTGGCCACCACCCCGAGATGGGCCGGGGTCAGCACCGTGCCGGCCGGGAAAACGACCGCCCCCGCCTCCAGGTCGCCCCCGGCCCGGCGGATGTGGTCGCCCGGGCTGGCCTCGCGGCGGACCAGCACCCCGTCGCCGTCGACCGCCGGTCTCCTCCACCATCACGATCCCGTCGGCCCCGTCGGGGATGGGCGCACCGGTCATGATCCGGATGGCCTGGCCGGCCTCGACGGGCACGGTGGGCGCCCGGCCGGCGGCCAGCTCGTCGACCACCACCAGGCGCACGGGCGAATCGGGGGAGGCGCCGGCCGTATCCGCCGCCCGCACCGCGTACCCGTCCATGCCGTGTTGGCGAAGGGGGGCACAGTCCCGCGGCCGCGCTCAGCGGCTGCGGCCGTGGCCAGCCCCAGCGCCTCGGCCAGCGGCACGTCGGCCACCGGCAGCAGGGACACCGTCTCCAGAATCCGGGCCCGGACCTCGTCAAGGGGGATCACGTCCCGGAGGCTAACGGCCCCGGAGCGGCAGACCACCGAAAAGGCGCGATCCGGACATACCGTCACCCCCGTACACTTGCGTGTCGGCCTGGGGAATCGGGAGGTGCTGTGCGTCGAGTGACGTTGATGCTGGTGGTGGCCCTGTTGGGCACGCTTCCCTCGACCGGGGCCGGCGCGGGCGATACCGCTGACGCCACGGTCCCCTCCGCGCTTCCGGCGCCGGCCTACGGCATCCCGCCGGTCACCGACACGCCCGGTCCGGCCCATCTCGACCCGGCCGTCGCCACCACCGCGGCCACACTCCCCGCTGGGGCGACCCTCGATCTCGTGGTGTCCCTGGAGCGTCCCGGCCGACGAGGGCCTCCGCCGGCTCCTGACCGGGCTCGGCACTCTGGTCATGGGCCTTCGAGCACATCCCGGCGGCGGCCGTCCGCCTCCCCGTGGACCGGCTCGATCTCCTCCGCCACACCGACGGGATCCTGGGCGTGTACCTCAACGAGCCCCTGCGGTATTACCTGCAGGAATCGGCCCAGCTGGTCAACACGGCCCGGGCCTGGAACGACCTCGGTGTGACGGGCAAGGGCGTCACCGTGGCCATCCTCGACACCGGGGTCGACTTCGGGCACCCCGACCTGGCCGACGCCATGCGGGCCAACGTGAAGCTGGTCGGTTTCGGCGATCCGCTGCCCGTGATCCCCGTCCAGAGCCTGACCAATTCCGACACCTCCTCGGGTCACGGCACCCACGTGGCCGGCGACGTCGCCTCCCGGGGGACGGCCTCCGACGGCGCCTACCGGGGGCTGGCGCCCGGCGCCGGCCTCGTCGGCATCGGCGCCGGCGACGCCCTGAACATGTTCCTCGTCCTGGAGGGGCTCGAGTGGACGAGGGCGAACCGGGACCGGTACGGCATCCGGGTGATCAACAACTCGTGGGGCAGCCAGTTCGAGTCCTTCGACCGCTACGACCCCGTCAACCAGGCCACCCGCGCCCTGGCCGAGGCCGGGGTGGTCGTTGTCTTCGCCAACGGCAACGACGGCACCGAGATGAGCATGAACCCCTATGCCGCGCCCCCCTGGGTGTTGCCGGTGGCGGCCGGCGACAAGAAGGGCAAGGTGGCCGACTTCAGCTCCGGGGGCATCGAGGCCGACACCGTGGGCCTCGGCTTCGCCGCCGTGGACGTGGCCGGAGAGACCCGCGGCCCGCTGAACATGGGCCTCTACCACCCGGCGGTGACCACCACGGGGGTCGACGTCGTCTCCACCCGGGCCAACAACACCATCATTCCCGTCACCGCTCTCCCTCGCGACGCCCGGTCGATCCCTCCGGAGAGCCTGCCCTACTACACCACCCTGTCGGGCACCTCCATGGCGGCCCCCGAGACGGCCGGGGTGGTGGCCCTCGTCCTCGAAGCGGCGCCCGAGCTCAGCCCGTCCCAGGTGCGGATGGTCCTCCAGGTCACGGCCCGGCCCATTCCCGACACCCCCTTCCATTCCGGCGGTTACGGCTACACCGACGCCTCTGCCGCGGTGGACCTGGCCCTGAGCCTCCGGGGCCGGGGTGCCGGTGCCATCCAGGCGGAGCCTGGAACGGCTCCAGTCCGACCGGGACCGGGAAGTGCTGGCCGGCCTGGCCCATCCCGACCACACCTGGGCCTGGAACGACCTCGCCCCCACCCTGGTCGGCTCCCGGGCCCACCAGGTCACGGTGCCCGCCGGCACCGCCCGCATCAAGGTGGCGACCAACGGCGGCACGGTGCCCTTCGTCGGCGCCGCCCGCTACGAGATCACCGTGACCGACGCCGCCGGGCAGCCCGTGGGCAGCGCGGCCGCCTCCGATGCCTCGGGCGCCACGATCCTCGACGTCGACCTGTCCAAGGTGGAAGGCCTCGCCTTCGGGACCTGGACGGTGGAGATCTTCGCCGTGGGCTCGCCGGGGACCCCGTCCACCGGCGCCGACGATTTGGTGGCCAAGCGGCTCCTGAACGTGCTCGTCTCTATCTTCGGTCCCCAGGCGGGACTGTGCACCGCCTCCCCCGAGTTCGTGCCCGAGGGGCTCCTGGAGCCCCTCTTCCAGCAGGAGAACGCCACGGGCCTTCCCGACCCGGCGCATCCGGGCTACACCCATGTCGGGTTGATCCGGGGCGGGAGCCTGGGCAGCGCGCGCCGGAGCGCCGTCTCGCCGCCGCCTTCGGGCTGGCCAGCACGCTGGTGACCCCGCCCCGCTTCGTCTCCGCACCGTTGCCGGCGCCGCTCACCCTCGGAGATCCGGCCGCGGTCCGGGTCTGGGTTCAGGGCCCCAGTGAGGAGGTCCAGGGTCTCATCTCGGGTGAGCTCCTCGTCCTGGCCCCCGACGGCACGGTGGAGGACACCGTCATCGGCCAGATCCCGGCCAAGGTCAAGCTGTCCGCCTCCTCCGTCGAGCCGTTGCTCACGGAGGCGCCGGTCGAGCTGGCCAAAGCCGTCACCGTGCCCGCCGGGCACCGCATCGCCCTGTCTCTGGCCGTGAGCTTCATCGGCACGTCGGCCCACACGCTCTACTTCGACTCGGGCGAATATCCCTCCGGCCTGCGGCCTCACCACCGGCCGGATGGAGGAGGCGCCCCCGTGCCGGGTGCCCGCCCCGCGAGTCCCTAGACGATCTTGCGCCGCTGGACCAGGTCGGCCAGGAACGCCTTGAACTCGCTGCCCAGGTCGGGCCGGTCCAGGGCCAGTTCCACCGTGGCCCGGAGGAAATCGATCTTCTTGCCGATGTCGTAGCGCCCGGTCTCGAACGACAGCCCGAACACGGTCTGGCTCTCCAGCAGCAGGCCGATGGCGTCGGTGAGCTGGAGCTCGCCGCCCGCTCCCGGCGTGATGCGGTCCAGCGCTTCGAAGATCTCCGGGGTGAACACGTACCGGCCGATGACGGCCAGGTTCGACGGGGCCATCCTCGGGCTTGGGCTTCTCCACGATGGCGCCTACCCGGACCAGGTTCTCCTCCACATCGTCGGGGAGCATGCACCCGTAGGAGGAGATGTCCTCCCGGGGCACCTCCATGACGGCGATCACCGAGCGGCCGTAGCGCTCGTAGACCCCGAGCATGGAGCGCAGCAGGCGGGCGTCGTCGACCATGATGTCGTCGCCCAGCAGGACGGCGAAGGGTTCGGAGCCGACGTGCTGGCGGGCCACCGAGATGGCGTGGCCCAGGCCCAGCGGATCGCGCTGGCGGATGTAGTGGATATCCGCCATCTCCGACGACCGACTGGCACCTGTTCGAGGAGGTCGTCCTTCTTGCCCTGCTCCAGGTAGAACTCGAGCTCGAAGTTGCGGTCGAAGTGGTCCTCGATGGCCCGCTTCCCCCGCCCGGTGATGATGAGGATGTCGGTGATCCCGGCCCGCACCGCCTCTTCGACGACGTACTGGATGGTCGGCTTGTCGATGACGGGCAGCATCTCCTTCGGCTGGCTCTTGGTGGCCGGGAGGAAGCGCGTCCCGAGTCCGGCGGCCGGGATCACCGCCTTTCGAACTTTGTTCAAGTCGTCCCTCCCTCGACCGTCCCCGGTTGCCCGTTCCGAGTTCCTCACCACCCCCGGCGGGGGGTGGAGCCTGACGGATGTTGGGCTCGGCCTGCTCGACCCGGTTGCGGCCGCCCTGCTTGGCTCGGTGGACGGCCTCACTGGCCGCGTTAACGAGTGTGCGCACGTTAGTCCCGCTGTGGGGATAGGCGGCAACGCCGGCCGAGATGGTCACGGTGCGGCTCTTCCCGGCATGGGTGATGGGGGTGTCGCCCACCGACCGGCGCACCTTCTCGGCCAGCACGATGGACCCGCCCAGGTCGGTCTCGGGGAGGAGGAGGATGAACTCCTCGCCCCCCCAGCGGGCCACCACGTCGATTTCCCGGGTGGCGCCGGCCAGGCGCCGGGCCACTTCCACCAGCACGGCGTCGCCGCCGGGATGGAGCCACTCCTCGTTGACGTCCTTGAACTTGTCCACGTCGATGAACACCAGGCCCACGGTGCGGTTGAAGCGCACCGCCCGGTCGAGTTCCTCCCGGCAGCGCAACTCGAGCTGGCGGCGGTTCCACAGGCCGGTGAGGCCGTCGGTGATGGACAGGCGCTGGGCCTCCTGGTGGAGGGAGACGTTGTCGACGGCCGTACCGGCCTGGTTGACCAGCGTTTCCAGCGCCGAGAGGTCGTCCAGGGCGAAGGTCCGGGTTGGGTGTCCATAGACCGAGACCACGCCGAGAAGGTCCCCCCGGGAGAAGAAGGGGACGGCCATGGCCGTCGGCCGCTCCGGCTCGGGCGGGACCGGCTCGACCCCTGTCTCCCCCGGGTAGATCACACCGGCGCGCCGGGCGGCGGCGGTCCCGGCCACGCCCTGGCCAGCCTGGAGCACGGCTCCCACCGGGGCCCCGGGCCCGGAGCGGGCCACCAGACGTTCGGGGGCGGGGACGAACTCGTAGAACACGACCCGGTCGGCCCCCACCGCCTGCTGCGCGGTCTCCGTCACCAGGGCCAGGATGCTGTCCCGGTCGTGTTCTTGGACGCCGGAGCCAGTTTCCCGCAGGCGGGCCACCGACCCGAGCCGGGCCACCGCCTCCCGGAACGCCCGGCGGGAGGACTCGTGCTCGGCGGCGGCGCCCTCGAGGGCGGCGTAGCGGTCGACCAGGCGCCGGGCGGTGACCAGGGCCACCCAACCGCAGCCGGCGGCCACCACGCCGCCGACCGAGGCGAGGGCGGCGAGGCCGGTCGATCCGGAACTCCCGGCCACGACGGCGACCACGGCCAGGAGGGCAGCCGAAACGGCCAGGGCCAGGGCCAGGGGCGTGGTGAACCGGGACGAGGGCATGGGTTCACCCATTCGGCCATCCCAGCCGCCAACCTGTCAATCTCGCTGCCCCATCGTTCTGGCCGCCGGAACCGATATGATTGGCAGTCTCACTCTTTGAGTGCCAAAGACCGAGGTTGTCATGCCGACCTACGAATACCGGTGCATCTCCTGCGGGCAGCACATCGAAGCCGTGCAGTCCTTCACCGACGAACCCCTCACGGAGTGCGGCGTCTGCGGCGGTGAGCTGCGCAAGGTGTTCGCCCCGGTGGGCATCGTGTTCAAGGGCAGCGGCTTCTACAAGACGGATAGCCGCGGATCGGGCTCATCGCACAAGAAGGAGTCGTCCAAGGAGAAGGAGTCGACCAGCTCCTCCTCCTCGTCCTCGTCGTCATCGACCACCGAGACCAAGACGGGGACCAAGGACTCGAAGATCGCGTGACCGGTTCGGCGCCCGGGGTTCGGGGTGTCCCCGAAATCGCGGCAGCCGAGATCGGGGTATTCGGGGGTTCGGGCTTCTACTCCTTCCTCGATGACGTCACCCATGTCGAGCTCGACACGCCGTTCGGGCCGCCGAGCGCTCCGGTGGCCATCGGTGAGGTGGCTGGCCGGCAGGTGGCCTTCCTGCCCCGCCACGGTGCCCGCCACGAGTGGGTGCCCCACCGCATCAACTACCGGGCCAACCTGTGGGCCATGCACACCCTGGGCGTGACCCGGGTGGTGGGGCCGTGCGCCGCCGGGTCGCTGCAGCCCCGGGTCCGCCCCGGTGACTTCGTGGTCTGCGACCAGCTGGTCGACCGGACCTGGGGTCGGGCCGACACGTTCTACGAAGGCCCCGTGCCCCACCACGTGTCCTACGCCGACCCCTACTGTCCGGAGCTGTCACGCCTGGCCGCCGAGCGGGCCGCGGCGGGCGGGATCCGGGTCCACGACCGGGGCACCGTGGTTGTGGTTCAGGGTCCGCGCTTCTCCACCCGGGCCGAGTCCCGCTGGTACCGGGAACAGGGCTGGGAGACGATCAACATGACCCAGTACCCCGAGGCCTACCTGGCCCGGGAGCTGGGCATGTGTTACGCCGCCATCGCCCTCATCACCGACTACGACACGGGTGTGGGCCACGACGAAGTCGGAAAAGCCGTGACCCAGGCCGAAGTGTTCGAGTTCTTCTCGGCCAACGTCGACCGGGTCCGCACCCTCCTCTTCGACCTCATCGCCGTCGTGCCGCCCAAGCGGGAGTGCGCCTGCGGCGAGGCGCTCGGGCCCCTCCCCGGCTGACCGGCGCCCGCCGGTCACTACGCTGACGGCCTCCATGCTCCAGGAAATCTTCCTCGGCCTGCTCCAGGGCCTGACCGAGTTCCTCCCCATCTCCTCCAGCGGGCATCTGGTCGTGGTCCCCGCCGTTCTCGGGTGGGACGAGCCGTCGCTCACCTTCGACGTGCTCCTGCACCTGGGGACCCTGGCCGCCGTGGTCATCTACTTTCGGCACGAACTCATCGGCCTCGCCCTTGGCGTTCTCGGCCGGGAATCGACCCGGCCACGGCCCGGCGCATGGCCTTCTACCTGGCCGTGGGGACCGTGCCCGCCGCCGTGGCCGGCCTCGCCCTGGGGGACTTCTTCGAGCGCCTCTTCGAATCGCCCTACACCACCTGCGCCGAGCTGGTGGCCACCGCCTTTCTCCTGCTGGCCATGGAACGCTTCGGAGACCGGGCCCGCCGCCGCTCTCTCGATACCGGCGTGGCGGCCTGGGTGGGGGTGGCCCAGGCGGTGTCCATCTTCCCCGGTATCTCCCGCTCCGGTGCCACCATCGGCGGCGGTCTGGTCCTGGGTCTGTCGCGGGAGGAGGCCACCCGCTTCTCCTTCCTGCTGTCCATCCCTGCCATCGCCGGGGCGGGCGTGCTCAGCCTGGCCGACGTGGCCGGCGGCGGCCTCGACGTGACTGCCGGGGTGGTGGGCGGGGTCATCGCCTCGGGGGTGGCCGGCTACCTGTCCATCGGGGCGCTCCTGCGCTTCGTCCGCAGTCACTCCCTCACCATCTTCGCCGTCTACCTGCTGGTCATGGCGCCCCTCTCGGCGCTGATCATCTTCCTCCGTGGATAAGCCGGACGCACCACTAGGTTCTCGGGGTATGAAGGGGGCCATCGAGGCGGTGATCTTCGATTACGGCGGGGTGCTGTCCACCCCGCCCTTCGTCGGCATCTCGGACTTCGAGCGGGACCACGGCTATCCCCGGGGCTCGCTGCTCCAGCTCATCTTTGGCGCCGCCCCCCCGACCGGGGCCCAGCGTGACGCCATCGCCAACGGCGACGCCACCGCCGCCGCCTGGGCTGTCTACGACGGCGAGCCCGGTGCGGCCCCGGACTGGCACCTGTTGGAAACCGGCCGCATGACCCTGGCCGAGTTCAGCTCACGGCTGGTGGCCCGCTCCGAGGGTCACCTGGGCAGCCCCATCGACGACGGGTTCTATCCCCGCTTCCTTGAATCCCTCCAGGTCGGCGTGTACTGGCCGGTCGTCCACCGGGTCCGGGCGCTGCGGGCCGATGGCTACCGGACGGCCATCCTGACCAACAACGTGGCCGAGTGGGCCGGCGTGTGGAAGGGGTCCATCCCCGTCGAACTCTTCGACGTCGTCATCGATTCCTCCGACGTCGGTCTGCGCAAGCCCGACGAGGCCATCTTCCACCTCACCTGCGAGCGCCTGGGCGTGGCGCCGGAGGCGGCCGTGTTCCTCGACGACAGCCCCGGCCATGTGGCCGCGGCCCGGCGGGCCGGTCTGGCCGGCATCGTGGTCACCGGTCCCGACCAGGCCCTGGCCGACCTCGACGCCGTCCTCGAAGCCGGAGCGGAGCAGAGAGCGTGAGTCATTTGGTACCGGTCGAGCCGCCGCCGTGTCG
Source organism: uncultured Actinomycetes bacterium (assembly GCA_963789165.1). Lineage (GTDB taxonomy): Bacteria > Actinomycetota > Acidimicrobiia > IMCC26256 > BP-133 > CAWBJP01. The sequence continues at coordinate 157,312 of CAWBJP010000014.1, read as the reverse complement.
CTGGCAGCTGCCCGACCCGGAGGGGGCCGACACTGACGGCATCGTCGGGATCGGAGCCGACCTGGCACCCGGCACCGTGCTGGCCGCTTACCGCCTGGGCCTGTTCCCCATGCACCTCGACCGCCGAGGGCGGGTCCTGGGCTGGTGGGCGCCTGACCCCCGCGGGGTCATTCCCCTCGACGGCCTCCGGGTGAGCCGATCCCTGCGCCGCTCGGCCCGGCGCTTCGAGATCCGGGTCGACACCGTCTTCGACCAGGTCATGGCGGCCTGCGCCGAGCCCCGGCCGAAGGGCGGGCACTGGATTCGTTCCTCGATCATCGAGGCCTATCGCGAACTGCACGGGCTGGGCTGGGCCCATTCGGTGGAGGTGTGGGACCGGGATGGCGGCGAACTCGTCGGGGGTCTCTACGGCGTCGCCATCGGAGGGCTGTTCGCCGGCGAATCGATGTTCCACCGGGTCACTGATGCGTCGAAAGTGGCCCTGATGGGTCTGGTGGAGATCCTCGGGGAGGATGGCGACCCCCGGCGGCTCCTCGACGTCCAGTGGGCCACCCCGCACCTGTCCAGTCTCGGCGCTATCGAGGTCCCCAGCGCCGAGTACCGCCGTCACCTGAGGGACGCCCTCGAGGCGCCCCTCCCCCCGGTGTTCGCCTAATCGGTAGCCTCACCGGCTGTGATCACTGCTCTTCGCCTGGCGGATCGCTGATGGAACGTCTCGGACTGGTCGGGTTGCCCAATGCGGGGAAGTCCTCGCTGTTCAACGCCCTGACGGGCGCCAGCGTCCCCGTCGCCGCCCACCCGTTCTCCACCACCGAGTCGTCGGTGGGGATCGCCCAGGTGCCCGACGACCGCCTTGAGCGCCTGGCCGAGATGTCCGAGTCCCGCAAGGTGGTGCCCGCCGGGGTCGAGTTCGTCGACATCGCCGCCCTGGTGAAGGGGGCCAACACCGGTGAGGGTCTGGGCAACCGGTTCCTGGGCAGCCTGCGGGAGGTCGACGCCCTCGTCTACGTCCTGCGGGCCTTCGAAGACACCTCCGTGTCCGGTGGGTCGGACCCGGCCGACGACCTGGCCACCCTGGAATTCGAGTTGGTGCTGGCCGACCTGGCTTCTGTCCAGGGCCGCATCCACCGCCAGGAGAAGGCGGCCCGGGGCGACAAGTCGCTCCTGCCCGAGGTGGAGGCGCTGAGGCGGGCGGAGCCGGTCCTGGACGAGGGCACCCCCATCTACCGGTCCAAGCTCTCTGCGGACGACCGGGAGTTGCTGCGTCCCTCCTTCCTGCTCACGAACAAGCCGTTGCTCACCGTGGTCAACATCGGGGAGAACCAGCTGGAGGAGGCCGACAAGCTGGCCGCCCCCTTTGGGACTGACGCCTGGCCGTGTGCGTCCAGCTGGAAGCGGAGGCCGCCCGCCTCGACCCCGACGAGCGGGGAGAGCTGCTGGAGGGCCTGGGGCTGGGCGACGGGGTGGTCCCCCGGGTGGCCCGCGCCGCCTACCACCTCCTCGGGCGGCGCACCTTCCTCACCACCGGCGACAAGGAGAGCCGGGCGTGGACGTTCCGGGCCGGGGCCAAGGCCCCTGAGTGCGCCGGTGTCATCCACTCGGACCTCCAGCGGGGCTTCATCCGGGCCGAGGTCATCCGGTGGGACGAGCTCCTGGGCATCGGTTCCTGGGCCCGGGCCAAGGAGGTGGGTCGCCTCCGGGTGGAGGGCAAGGAGTACGAGGTGCAGGACGGCGACGTCCTCGAGATCAGATTCAACGTCTAGTGAGGTCGGCCGATGCCTTGGCTCGTCCGGGACGGTGATGTCCTGGCCAGCCTGGAGGTCCCCCTCCGGGCCCGGGGTCGGGTCCAGGGGCTGCGCGGCCGTCCCGACTTCGAAGGGGCCCTGATGTTGCGCCCCTGCCGGCAGGTCCACACCTTCGGCATGCGCTTCCCCCTCGACGTGGCTTTCTGCGACCCCGCCGGGGTGGTGCTGCGGGTCACCACTCTTCCCGCCCGTCGGGTGTCCCGACCGGTGTGGAAGGCCGGGTTCGTGGTCGAAGCCCGGGCTGGCGCCTTCGAACGCTGGCGTCTCACCCCCGGCGATCAACTCGAGGTCCGCGATTGAACACCACCGCCGGGGGCCTGGTGCTGGTGGGCACCCCCATCGGTAACCTCGGCGATCTGGCCCCCCGGGCGGTGGAGGCTCTGGCCGGTGTTTCCGTGATCGCGGCCGAGGACACCCGGCGCACCCGGGCCCTCCTGTCCCACGCCGGGGTGTCGCTGTCTGCCTCTCGCCTGGTGGCTCTCCATGGCCACAATGAGGCCGAGATGGCGGCCCGCCTGGTGGACGAGATGGTCGGCGGCGCCCGGGTCGCCTACGTCACCGACGCCGGGATGCCCGGCATCTCCGATCCGGGCGAGCGCCTGGTGCGGGCGACTTTGGAACGGGGCCTGCCGGTGGAGGCGGTACCGGGCCCCAGTGCCGCCCTGACCGCACTGGTCGTCTCGGGTCTGCCGACGGCACGTTTTGTGTTCGAGGGGTTCCTTCCCCGGAAAGGCCCCGAGCGGGCCGCCCGGCTGGCCGCGCTGGCCACCGAGGAGCGCACCACGGTCATCTTCGAGTCACCCCGGCGCCTCCTGGCCACCCTGGCCGATCTGGCCGCGGCCCTCGGAGCCGACCGGCCGGTAGCCGTGGCCCGCGAACTGACGAAGGTGTTCGAGACGGTGTGGCGGGGGCCCCTGGGGGAGGCGATCGCCGGCGGGCCGGAGCCCCGGGGAGAACAGGTCATCGTGATTGGCCCGGCCGCTCCGGCCTCCCCCCGTTAGTGACGACGTGGTGGTGGACGCGCTCCGGGGCGTGCTGGATGCGGGCGCGTCGAAACGGGACGCGGCGACCGTGGTGGCGCGGCGTCTCGGAGTGAGCCGCCGGCGGGCTTACGCGCTGGTTACCAGGAGGTCAGGCGGACCGGGCTCAGGAGGAGCGGTGTAGCCCCTCCATGCACGAGGAGCAGACGTATTTGTCCCGGAAGGCGACGAGACTCTCAACCGAATCGCAGAAGACGCATCCCGTCTCCACCTTCGTGAGGATGATGCGCTGGTCTTCCACGTGGATGCCCAGGTAGTCGCCTTCGTGGATGCGAAAGCGCCTCCGCAGTTCCGAGGGCAGAACCATGCGACCGAGCTCATCCACTTTCCGGGACATGCCGGTGGATCTGGCGCCGGTTCCGCCGGGCCTCCGGAGGGAGGCCATATCGTGGGGCCCGAATCGAGCCGAGGCTGAGGATGCCACAGGTGCCACCCTTCTCCGTCAGCGAATCAATGTTGTCAAACGACCTTCCCCGGATCGGCGCCGCCTACACATGGATCGACAGCCACTGCCATCTCCAGTTCGGCGACGAAGCCACCGAAACCGCCATAAATCGGGCCGTGGCCGCCGGTGTGGGCCGGATGATCTGCATCGGGACCGACCTCGCCACGTCCCAGGAGGCGGTCGATCTGGCCGGGTCGCAGCAGACGGTATGGGCCACCGTCGGGCTCCATCCCCATGACGCCTCTCGCCATGACGCGGAGTGGGATGGTCTGCGCCGCCTGGCCGGCGGGGCCCGGGTGGTGGGGGTGGGGGAGGCCGGCTTCGACCTCCACTACCGCCACTCTCCCCAGGAGGCCCAGGAGGAGTCGTTCCGGGCCCATGTGCGCCTGGCCACCGAACTCGACCTGGCCCTGGTGATCCACACCCGCGAGGCCTGGGACCAGACCTTCGCCGTCCTCCACAGCGAGGGGGTGCCGGCCCGCACGGTGTTCCACTGCTTCACCGGAGGGCCGGCCGAGGCCCGCCGGGCCTTGGAGCTGGGGGCGTGGCTGTCGTTCTCGGGCATCGTGTCGTTCCGCAACGCCGACGACGTGCGGGCGGCCGCCGCCCTCACTCCCGGCGACCGCCTGCTGGTGGAGACGGACTCGCCCTTCCTGGCCCCCGCCCCCCACCGGGGCCGGCCCAACGAGCCGGCCTACCTGCCTGAGGTAGGCGCCGCGTTGGCTGCCGCCCGGGGCACCACCGTCGAGGCCGTGGCCGAGTTGACCCGGCACAATGCCCTGGCCGTGTTCTGGCCGTGATGTCAGGGCACAGGCTGCTCTCCCCGACGGACGTGCGCAGCCTCCTGGCCGCCCACGGGATCCGTCCCAGCCGGGCCCTGGGGCAGAACTTCCTGGCCGACCCGAACACCGCCCGACGCATCGTCCGCCTCGCCGGGGTGCAATCGGGACACCGGGTGCTGGAGGTGGGACCGGGGGTGGGCTCGCTCACCCTGGCCCTGGCCGACGAGGTGGGCGACGAAGGGTCGGTGACGGCCCTGGAGCTCGACCGTCATCTGGTGCCAGTCCTCCACGAGGTCCTGGCCGGCCGGACCAACGTCCGACTGGAACAGGGCGACGCCCTGACCGTCGACTACGACGCGCTCCTGGACGGCGGCGACGCCACCATGGTCTCCAACCTGCCCTACAACGTGGCCACCCCCCTGATCGCCCGCCTGCTCGAAGGGGTGCCCCTCCTCACCCGGCTGGTGGTGTTGGTCCAGCGGGAGGTGGCGGAGCGCCTGGCCGCCCCGCCCGGCACCCGGGAGTGCGGGTCGGTGTCGGTCAAGGTGGCGTATTTCTCCCGGCCCAAGGTCCTGGCCGTCGTGCCCCCCACCGTCTTCGTGCCCCGGCCCCGGGTGGATTCCGCCCTCGTCGCCTTCGATCGACTGCCCGCGTCGCCCGTCGACGTGCCCTCCCCCGGCGGACTGTTCGAACTGGCTCGGGCCGGCTTTGCCCAGCGCCGCAAGACGCTGCGCCAGGCGCTACGCCCCCGGCTGGGCGCCTCTGCGGCCGAGGTGCTGGCCGCCGCCGGGCTGGATCCTGGAGCGTGGGCCGAGGCTCTGTCCCTCGAGGAGTGGGCCGCCCTGGCCCTGCGCGGCAGAGACGGCGCAGCATTGATGGCTCTTCGCCTGGCGGCTCATCGCGACGTCGGCGGGGGCCCCTGCCCCGCCTCCCGCGCCACTGGCGTGGCGCCATGAGCCTGGGATACGAAGGCGCCGAAGGTGAAGCCGGTGGTTCCCAGTTCTTGCGACTGCTGGCCCGGGCCAAACTCACCCTTTCTCTGCGGATCCTGGGGCGCCGAGCCGATGGCTACCACGACCTCGAGGCGTTGGTGGTGTCTCTCCAGGATCCTCATGACGTCGTCAGCGTCTGCCTCCATCCCACGGCTGGGGTGGTCATGTGGCCCATGTCGGGACGAGCCTCGGCCGGCGTCCCGAGCGGGGCGGACAATCTGGCCGCCGTGGCCGGGCGTACGATCCTCGAGGCCGCAGACGACGAGGCCCCCTTTGCCGCCGCCGGGCTTGAAATCGCTCTGCACAAGGAGATTCCCGCCGGAGCCGGGCTGGGTGGGGGCTCGGCCGACGCAGCCGCCACGCTGGTGGCGGGCAACCGCCTGCTCGACCTGTCCCTAGGTCTCGCCGCCCTCACCGACCTGGCCGCCGGGCTCGGGTCAGACATCGCCTTCTGTATTCAGGGGGGCACGGCCTGGATGCGGGGCCGAGGTGACGTGATCGAACCCCTGGCCCCTCTGGAACCGCTGGCCCTGGTGGTGGCCGTCCCGCCCTTCGCCTTGTCCACTCCGGCTGTCTATGCCGCCTGGGACGATCTCGGCGGGCCCCGCTCGGAGCGCGCCGTCCCCTCTCCGTCGGCGCTGGCCGGCTTTCTTCCCGGCGGGTTGGCCAACGACCTCGAGCCGGCGGCCGAGGCCGTCGAACCCCGGCTCCGGCCGTTCCGGGAGGCGCTCGAGGACCTGGCCCAGGCGCCGGCGGTGCTGGCCGGAAGCGGCTCGGCCCAGGCCGTCCTCGTCGCCGATGCGGACCGCGCCAAAGCCCTGGCCATCGACGTGAGAGTCCGGCTTGGCGCCCGGGCCTGGGCCACCCGGCCCGTCGAGGCCGGTGTCACCTGGTGAGGGGCGTTACTTCCCGGCCGCTCGGCGCTGCCAGCGTGTGCGCTTGAGGAGCTTCTTGTGCTTCTTCTTCCGCATCCGCTTGCGGCGCTTCTTGATGAGCGAGCCCATGGCGGGGGCAGACTACCCGCCTGTCCTCGTAGCTGTCATACCGCCGTCCCTCACGAAAAGGGCGTGTCATAGGGCCTACCCTCCCCAAAAGCGCAATGAAGAGGCGGGGGAGTTGCTGGGCCGCGGGTTTACTTTGGAACGGCGCGGGCCCATGTTGCGGCGGTGGCTCGTGAGGTGTCGCCCGGAGAGGACCCCCCAGGAAAAGCACCTGGGAGGTGCTTTTGCTGCTAATCCTCTCCGGCGGCGACGTTCCAAAGTCAGCCCGCTGCCCAGCCACCATCCCCCTCCTTCCATGCGCTTTTGCCTTCCCCGTCCCTGTCATACCGCCCCCTTCGTGGTGCCGGGTATCGTCCTGGAACGGTCGGGGGTGGTGTAACCGGCAGCACAGGGTCCTTTGGAGTCCCTGGACGAGGTTCGAATCCTCGCCCCCGAGCTCGGCCACGCGAAGGGGTACAGCAGATGACCGAGGCTTCCTCGGGAACGGGGGGCTCCCCGAGCAGGTTGGCCGCGGTGGTGCTCGCTGCCGGCGAGGGGACCCGCATGAAGTCGTCGGTCCCCAAGGTGCTCCACCCGCTGTGCGGACGGCCGATGCTCCTCCATGTCATCGGCGCCCTCGAGCAGCTGTCGGTCGAACGGATCGTGGTCGTGGTCGGGCACGGGGCCGACAAGGTCATCAAGACGCTCCACGGGGAGACCGACGTGCCGCTCGAGTTCGTCGAGCAGCGGGTGCAGCGGGGCACGGGCGACGCCGTGTCGGTGGCCCTCACCGTCTTCCCCGACGAGCTCGACGGCGAGGACGATCTCGTGGTCGTCCCTGGCGACACGCCGCTGCTGCGAGCTGAGACCGTGACCGAGCTGGTCCGCGAGCACCGGCGACGGGGGCGGCGGCCACCATCCTCACCGCCCGCCTGCCCGACGCCACCGGCTATGGCCGGATCGTGCGGGGCAAGGACGGCGGGGTGGAATCGATCGTCGACCACTGGGACGCTACCGAGGCCGAGCGGGAGATCGACGAGGTCAACACCTCGATCTACTGCTTCCGCCGGAACCTGATCACACCCGCCCTGCGCCGCCTCTCACCCGAGAACGCCCAGGGCGAGTACTACCTGACCGATGCCATCGCTGTGCTGCGCCAGGCGGGCCACAAGGTCGTGGCCATGACCGCGCCGGACACGGCCGAGGCCCTCGGGGTGAACGACCGCCTCCAACTGGCCGAAGCTGAGGCCGCGCTGCGGGAGCGGGTCAACGCCTCGTGGATGCGGGCCGGCGTGACCATGACCGATCCCGCCCGCACCTACATCGACGCCTCCGTCACTCTCGGCACCGACGTCTCGCTCCTCCCCGGGGTGGTGCTGGAAGGCCGCACTTCGGTCGGTGCCGGATCGGTGATCGGGCCCGACGCCCGCCTCGTGGACACGGTCGTGGGGGAGGGTGCGACCGTCTCCTACACCGTGGCCCGGGAGGCCCAGATCGGTGACGGGGTGACCGTGGGGCCCTACACCCACCTGCGTCCCGGCACCCGCCTGGCCAAGGATTCCAAGGCGGGAAGCTTCGTCGAGATCAAAGCCTCCGACGTGGAGGAGGGAGCCAAGGTCCCCCACCTGGCCTACGTCGGGGACGCCACCGTGGGCGCCGGGGCCAACGTGGGGGCCGGGACCATCACCGCCAACTACGACGGCCAGGCCAAGCACCGGACCCGCATCGGCGCCCGGGCCCACATCGGGTCCAACACAGTGCTGGTGGCCCCGGTCGAGGTCGGCGACGACGCCTACACCGGAGCCGGCTCGGTGGTGACCCGGGACGTGCCCGCCGGCGCCCTGGCCAAGGGGGTTCCGGCCCGGGTGGAGGAGGGCTGGGCGAAGTCGCGGGCGGACGAGGCCGCGCCCGAGACCGCCCAACCAGAAGAGGACGCCGCCGGGAAAGAGGGCTGAAGCCCGTCCTCCACCGTCTAAATCTGCGAAACTGCTTGTAAGGGCTCTGGGGTGGGGCGTGCCCCGGAGGGGCCCGGGGAGCGGGGTGTCCCCGGAGATATGGAGAAACGATGGAACTGGTCACGAAGAAGAAGCTGATGCTCTTCAGCGGGCGGGCCAACGTGTCCCTCTCGGAGGAGATCGCGGAGAACCTCGGCGTGCCGCTGGGCGATGTGGAGCTGTCCACCTTCGCCAACGGCGAGATCTACTGCCGGTATCTGGAGAGCATCCGGGGGGCGGACGTCTTCATCGTCCAGAGTCACTGCGAACCGATCAACGAGCGGATCATGGAACAGCTCATCATGATCGACGCGGCCAAGCGGGCGTCGGCCAAGCGGATCACCGCCGTCTGCCCCTTCTACGGCTACGCCCGCCAGGACAAGAAGACCGAGGGCCGCGAGCCCATCACCGCCCGCCTCCTGGCCGACTGCCTCACCGTCGCCGGGGCCGACCGGGTGGTGGCCATGGACCTCCACACGGGCCAGATCCAGGGCTTCTTCAACCGCCCCGTCGACCACCTCACCGCCCTGCCCGTGCTCTCCTCCTACCTGGCCGAGACGGTGGAGGGCGACCCCGTGGTCGTCTCCCCCGACGCCGGCCGGGTGAAGCTGGCCCAGCGCCTGGCTCACCACCTCGACACCGATATCGCCATCATCGACAAGCGCCGGCCGCGGGGACTCACAACCTGGCCCAGGCCAGCGAGATCGTGGGTCAGATCGACTGGCCGGCCCTGCATCCTCATCGACGACATGATCGACACCGCCGGGACCGTCACTTCGGCCGCCGAGCTGCTGGTGGCCAAGGGCGCGGCCAGCGTCTACGTGGCCGCCACCCACGGGGTCCTGTCCGGTCCGGCGGTTGATCGGCTGAAGAACGCCCCCATCCGGGAGGTCGTCCTCACCAACACCCTGCCCATCGAGGACGGGAAGCGCTTCCCCGAGCTGCGGGTGCTCTCCATCGCCCCCATCATCGCCGACGCCCTCGACGCCGTGTTCGAGGACACCTCCGTCAGCCAGATCTTCCAGGGGGACAACCTGTAGCCCCAGGGGACAACCTGGAGCAACAGGCAGGTAGGCTGCCCGCCCATGGAAGAAGCCACGCTGGTTGCTGAGGTCCGCCAGGGTACGGGCAAGTCGGTCGCCCGCAAGATCCGCCGGGAGGGCAATGTCCCGGCCATCGTCTACGGGCTGGGCGCCGATGCCAAGCCGGTGGCGGTCCCCGGGCGGGAGCTCCAGCACATCCTCCACGGCCCGGGTGGGGTCAACACCCTCATCAACCTGGACGTGACGGGCACCAGCGAACTGGTCCTGGTGCGCCAGATCCAGCGCCACCCCGTGCGCCACAACCTGCTCCACGTCGACCTGATCCGGGTCAGCCGTGACGTGGCCATCGCCGCCGAGGTCCCCATCCACCTGATGGGCGAGCCCGAAGGGGTGCGCGACGGCGGGCTGCTCGAGCAGCTGATCTTCACGCTCTCCGTCGAAGCCAAGCCGGCGGACATTCCCCAGAACATCCAGCTCGACGTGTCCGCCCTGACCATCGGCGATCACCTGTCGGTGTCCGACCTCGTCCTGCCTCCCGGCGTGACCACCACCCAGGAGCCCGAGGAGCAGGTGGCCCACGTATCCCAGCCCCGCGGTCTGGCCCTGCCCGAAGAAGAGGAGGCGGCGGCTGCGGCCGAAGCGGCCGAGGCCGCCGAGGACGCCGAGGGAGAGGCGTCCGCCGAAGGCTCCGGCGGGGAGAGTTAGTGCCGGGGTGCTGTTCCGGCGCGAAGCCCGGAGGCGCGGGGACGGCCCCCGCGCCCAACAGGGGGCGTCAGCCGACCTGCTGGTCGTCGGTCTCGGCAACCCCGGCGAGGACTACGAGCGCACCCGGCACAACGTCGGGGCCGAAGTGGTCGAACTTCTCGCCCGGCGCCATGGCGGGAAGCTGCGCCGCCAGAAGGAGCGGTCCCTCGCCGACGAGGTGACGGTGGCCGGGAAACGGCTGGCGCTGGCCATCCCCCTCACCTACATGAACCTGTCCGGGGAGGCCGTCGGCCCCCTGGTGCGTCGTTACCGGGTGGAACCCACCGGGCTGGTGGTCGTCCACGACGAGATGGACCTCGAGATCCCCCGTCTGCAGGTGAAGGCGGGGGGCGGACTGGCCGGCCACAACGGCTTGAAGTCGATCGTCGCCCACCTCCACACCCAGGACTTCCTCCGGGTCCGCATCGGGATCGGCAAGCCCCCCGGACGCCGGGAGGGCGCCGACCATGTGCTGCGCCGGTTCTCCAAAGCGGAGCGGGAGCAGATGGAGGTCACGATTGAGCAGGCCGCCGACGCCGTCGAGGTCATCGCCTCGGACGGCGTGGCGGCGGCCATGAATCGCTTTAACTAACTCCCGATCAGCTCCGCCAGGTCGAAGGTCTCCCCGGGGGGCGGGATCGACACGCTGACGTCCTCGCCGAAATCGAAGAACTCCATGCTGACCTTGGCCGTGCCCGCCGCCGCGGTGGCGTCGGCGCTGGTGCCGGGGACCTTGGCCTTGGCCAGGTCCATCTCGTAGACCAGGCGGCGGGGGAGGCCGTCGGAGTCGATCCACACTTCGACGGGCAGCTGCGTGACGCCCACCGTCGTCGCCGCCTGGGTCACGGCCGCCTTGAGGCGCTCGGCGTTGGGGCCGGCCAGCCTCGAGGTCACCTGCTCGGTGGCCTTCTGGAGGTCGACCATCATCTTCAGGTGGCGGGTGGAGGTGCCCCGCACCTCCTCGGTACCGAGTTCGGTCACCTCACCCGACGCACCGGTGAGGAGGGCGATGTTGGCCAGCGGGTCGGAACTGTTGAACTGGGCCGTCAGGGCGGCGACGTCGATGCCCGCCTGGCTGGACAGCGCGGCCAGGTCGATGCGGGCCCAGAGCTTGCCGTTGGGCAGGCCGGCGGCCAGTTCCTCGGGGAAGCGCATGTAGACCGACTTGCCGTCGAAGACGGTCGACACGGTGGCCCCGCCGGGCGGCGTGCCCGGGATGACGGAAGCCATGTCCATGTCCAGGCTCATCAGCGGCACCGAGCTGTCAGAGGCGCCCGTGGCGGTCAGGTTGATCGGCCCGTTGGGCCCGGTGACCGACATGGTGAACTCGAACCGGGACGTCTCGGCGTCGGCGGCGTGACCGGCGGAGGCGAGGACGAGATCGAGGGCGGACGTCTCGGCTTCGCCGGAAGCGTCCTTTTTGTCCGTGGTCGAGCCGGCCTGGTTGGACTTCCCGTCGTCGCCACCGCAGGCGCCCAGGAGGGCGAGCGATCCGGCGGCGAGCAGGGCGGTGAGGCGACGGTTCATGGCGCAACTCCTTCTGAGGGCGCGGCAAACCCGGCCCTAATGCCACCTCATCGGCCGGAGAGGTGCCGGCCTTGAGCGGCGTCGGTGCATCCTAAGCTCGGAACCCAACCCACGATGCCGCTGCGAGATCTCACTGCCCTGCTGCGTGAAGACCCCGCCCTCGCCGATCTGGCCGGGGGTTCGGCGCGCGTCGTGGCCGTGCCGGAGGCGCCCCGGGCCTTCTTCATGGCCGGGCTGGCCCGCCTCACGGGCCGGAGCCCGCTGCTGGTCGGAGTCCCCACCACGGCCGAGGCGGAGCGGCTGGCCGCCGACCTCCGCCAGTTTCTGGGCCAGCCCGGGGGTGCGGGGGTGTCCCCCGGAAGCGGACGGGTCGAACTCTTCCCCGCCTGGGAGACGCTGCCCTTCGAACGGGTGTCGCCCCGACCGAGACCATGGGCCGGCGCCTGCGGGTCATGTGGAGGATGCGCACGGCGGACGAGCGTCCCGATGTCATCGTGGCGCCCGTGCGGGCGCTGGCCCAGCGCCTCGGGCCCCATGTGGAGGACGTCGAACCCGATCATCGTCCGGCCCGGGACGTGCTCGACCGGGACGAACTGGTCGGCGCGGCTGGTGGCCGCCGGGCTACCGGCGCGAGTACCAGGTCGAGGCGCCGGGGCGAGTTCGCCGTGCGGGGCTCGATCCTCGACGTGTACCCGTCCACCGCCGACCATCCCGTCCGCATCGACCTGTGGGGCGACGAGGTCGACCGGCTCCAGGCCTTCTCCATCGCCGACCAGCGGGCCACCGCCGACGTGAGCCGGTGGGATCTTCCCGTGCCGGGAGCTGCTGCCCACCGACGCGGTGCGGGAGCGGGCCGCGCGCCTGGTCGCCGCCGAGCCGTGGGGCCGGGCGCAGTGGGAGCGCCTGTCCGAGGGCCTGCTCTTCGACGGCATGGAGTCGTGGCTGCCGTGGCTCACCGACGACGAGCACCTGCTTCCCGACCTGCTGCCCGACGACGCGCTCGTCCTGCTGGTCGAGCCCAGCCGGATGCGGGACCGGGTCACCGAACTCAACGACGAGGAGACCTCCCTCGCGCCTCCCTGGCCAGCACCTGGGGCGCCGCACCGAGGCCGCGGAGCTGCGCCGCCGCGCTCTCGCTGCCCTTCGACCGTCTCTTGCGCCCACACCGGGGCTGACACCTGGACCGTGCTCTCCGCCCCCGACCGGCCCGGACACACCTACGTGTCGCCGGCACCCCGATGGAGGGGTCCAGGGCGACCCGGGGGCGTTCGTGGCCCGCGCTGGGCAAGCTCCTGGGCGAGGGTTACCGGGTGGTCGCTCGCCGCCGACGGCACCGGCTCGGCCGAACGGATCCGCCGGTCGCTGGCCGACGAGGGCCTTGCCGCCCCCGTCGTCGAACGGGCCCCCGTCGCCCCGGGCGCCTCGGTGGTCGTGGCGCCCCTGCACCGGGGTTTCGTGCTCCCGTCGCTGCGCCTGGCGGTGGTGTCGGAGGCCGACCTCACCGGCCGGCGGCGAGTCCACCGCCGGCCCGCCGGGGAGCCCGACGGGGCGAGGACTTCTACGACGACCTGAAGACGGGCGACTACGTCGTCCACCAGACCCACGGCGTGGGCCGCTACGCCGGCATGGTGGCCCGGGCCATCGGCGGCGTGGAACGCGACTACCTGCTCCTCGAGTACAAGGGCGGCGGACAAGCTCTACGTCCCCACCGACCAGGTCGGCATCGTACGCCGCTACACCGGCGGCGACTCGCCGGCCCTGTCCCGCCTGGGCGGCACCGACTGGGCCAAGACCCGGGCCAGGGTGCGCAAGGCCGTCGCCGAGATCGCCCAGGAGCTCGTCGTCCTCTACCGCCGGCGGATGGCCACCCCGGGCCACGCCTTCCCGCCCGACACCCCCTGGCAGCGCGAGATGGAGGAGGCCTTCCCCTACGAGGAGACCCCCGACCAGGCCAAGGCCATCGACGACGTGAAGGCGGACATGGAACGGCCCGTGCCCATGGACCGCCTGGTCTGCGGCGACGTCGGGCTACGGCAAGACCGAGGTGGCGATGCGGGCCGCCTTCAAGGCCGTCCAGGACGGCAAGCAGGTGGCGGTGCTGGTGCCCACCACGCTGCTGGCCAGCCAGCACGGCCAGACCTTCCGCGGAGCGCTTCGCCGGCTACCCGGTGCGGGTCGAGGTGCTGTCCCGCTTCCGCACCGCCAAGGAGCAGGCCAGGCAGGTGGTGCGACGACCTCGCCGACGGGAGCGGTGGACGTCGTCATCGGCACCCACCGGCTGCTGTCCGAGGACGTGAAGTTCAAGGACCTGGGCCTGCTGGTCGTCGACGAGGAGCAGCGCTTCGGCGTGACCCACAAGGAGAAGATCAAGAAGTTGCGGACCGGCGTGGACGTGCTCACCATGTCGGCCACGCCCATCCCCCGCACGCTGGAGATGGCCTGACCGGCATCCGCGACCTGTCGCTCATCAACACGCCGCCCGAGGACCGCCAGCCCATCCTCACCTACGTGGGCGAGTCCGACGACCGGGCCGCCACCGAGGCCATCCGCCGGGAGCTGCTGCGCGAGGGCCAGGTCTTCTTCGTCCACAACCGGGTGGCCGACATCGAGCCGGTCGCCGCCCGGGTCCGGGAGCTGGTGCCCGAGGCCCGGGTGGCCATCGCCCACGGCCAGATGGACGAGGGCAGCCTCGAGCGGGTCATGGTCGACTTCTGGGAGCGGGAGTACGACGTGCTGGTGTGCACCACCATCATCGAGTCGCGGCCTCGACATGCCCACGGTCAACACCATGGTGGTCGACCGCGCCGACCTGCTCGGCCTGGCCCAGCTCTACCAGCTGCGGGGCCGGGTGGGGCGGTCCGGCCAGCGGGCCTACGCCTACCTGTTCCACCCCGAGGGCCGGGTCCTGACCGAGGAGGCCTACGAGCGGCTCAAGACGCTGGGCGAGTTCACCGACCTCGGCTCCGGCTTCAAGATCGCCATGCGCGACCTGGAGATCCGGGGCGCCGGCAACCTGCTCGGCGGTGAGCAGTCGGGCCACATCGCCGCCGTCGGCTTCGACCTGTACTGCCAGATGGTCACCGAGGCGGTCGGGGAGCTGACCGGCGAGGCGCCCCCGGAACCGATCGAGATCGCCATCGACCTGCCCGTCGACCGCCTCCATCCCCCGCGACTACATCGCCCGCGACGACCTCCGCATGGAGGCCTACCGGCGCCTGGCGGCGGTCGACGCAGCCGGGCCGACGTCGACGACATCGCCGCCGAGTGGGCCGACCGCTACGGGCCCGCCCCCGCCGCCGGCCGAACCCTCCTGGCCGTGGCCCGGGTGCGGGCCGAGTGCGTCCGCCTGGGCATCCGGGAGGTGGCCGTGCAGACGCGGTTCGGTGCGCTTCGCCCCCCTGGCCCTGCGGGAGTCGCAGAAGGTCCGCCTCCTCCGCCTCGCCCCCAAGTCGCTGACGAAGTCGGACCGACGAGGTGGTGGTGCCGCTCAAGCCCACCGGCCCGGTCGGCTCCCGGACCGACGGCCTGGCCGTGGTGGAGGCCATCCTCACCCTGCTGGAGGAGCTGGTCCCGCCCGGGACCGAAGCCGCCGCCGTCCCCGCCGCGGTCGGTTCGGCGGGCGGCGAAAGCTAGCCTGTTTTCTTGTGAATCTTCGTCGTGCCTTCATCGCGGTCACGCTCGCGAGTGGTCTTCTGGCCTCGGCCTGCGGGTCGAGCGACGCCGTCGCCGCCACCGTCAACGGCCGGTCGATCGACCGGGGTGACTTCGAGCGGGAGCTCCAGGCGCTGGCCGAGAACAAGGAGCTGCAGGCCGCCAGCGGCGACCAGGGACTCCTGGGCACGGGCAAGAACACGGTCGACGCCCGCTTGTCGGCCGGCTGGCTCACCGCCGTCATCTACGACGCGCTCATCACCGCCGAGTTCGACCGTCGCGGCATCGAGCTGACCGAGGAGGACAAGGGGGCGGCCGAAGCGCAGCTGGCCGACCAGTTCGGGAACCCCAAGGTGGCCGCCGCCTTCCCCAAGTGGTTCCGGGAGCGGCTGTCGGGCCGGAACGCCAGGGCCGTCGCCCTGCGCGCCGCCATCTCCGGACTGTCAACGACCGAGGAGAGCCTGAAGAAGTACTACGACGAGCACAAGGCCGATTTCGAGCAGGTCTGCCTGGCCCACCTGCTCGTCGAGACCAAGGAGGAGGCCGACGCGGCTCTGGCCCGGCTCAAGGGCGGCGAGAGCTTCGCGGCCGTGGCCGGGGCCGTCTCCAAGGACCAGGGCAGCGCCGCTCGGGGCGGCGATCTCGGCTGCAACAACAAGGGGCTGTTCGTGCCCGAATTCGAGGCGGCCGCCTTCTCGGCCACCCCCGGAACGCCGACGGACCCGGTCCAGACCCAGTTCGGCTTCCACGTTCTCCTGGTCAACGAACGGAAACCGGCGCCCTACGAACAAGCTCGGGCCCAGGCCAAGCAGGCCCTCGACAACGAAAGCGAGGGCGCCTTCCGGGAGTTCCTCACCAAGGCCGCCCAGGAGGCCAAAGTGACGGTCGACCCCCGCTACGGCAAGTTCGAGGGTAAGCCTCCCGGGGTGCCCGAGGTGGTCCCGCCCGAGGTGCCGGCGCCGGCCGAGGGTCGGCCCGAGGACCTGCCCCCGCTGCCCGACCAGCCCCCCGGGCCGCCCCCAGGGCCGCAGCCCGAGCAACTGCCGTCCGACACGACGCCGTCGACCGCCGCCCCCTAGTGGTGGCCGCCGGCCGTGGTGGTCGTCGGCCTGGGACCGGCCGGCGCCGATCTGCTGCTGCCTGCGGCCCGGGCCGCCCTGGAGGCCGTCGAGCCCGACCGGCGCTTCGCCCGGACGGCCCGCCACCCGGCGGTGGCCGACCTGGCCGCCGACGGCGTGGCGCTCGTGTCCTGTGACGACATCTACGAGGCGGCGACGTCGGCCCGAGGACGTGTACCGGGCCATCTCGGAGCGGCTCCTGGCCGCCGCCGAGGCGGGAGACGTGGCCCTGGCCGTCCCCGGCAGCCCGGCGGTGGGGGAGCGGACGGTGACCCTGCTGCGCCGGGCCCTGGGGGCGCGCCTGGTCCTCGTGCCCGGGCTCTCCTTCGCCGAGCTGGCCTGGACCCGGCTCGGGATCGATCCCACCGACGGAGCCCGGGTGGCGGACGGCGAAAGCCCTGCCCACCGCCCTTCCCGCCGGTCCGCTGCTCGTCAGCCACTGCCACTCCCGGCTGGTGCTGTCCGACGTGAAGCTGGCCCTGTCGGAACGGCTCCCCGCCGAGGCCCCCGTCACCGTCCTCCAGCGCCTGGGCCTGCCCGACGAGGCGGTGACCACCCTCCCCCTGGCCGAGTTGGACCGGGCCGTCGAGCCCGACCACCTGACCGCCGTCTTCGCCGACCTGCCGCCCGGCGGGCCCGGAGCGGCATGGGAGCGCCTGGTCACCCTCATCGAGCGCCTCCGAGCTCCGGGCGGGTGCCCGTGGGACGCCGAGCAGACCCACCATTCCCTGGCCCGGCACTGCATCGAGGAGGCCTACGAGGTCATCGAGGCCATCGAGGCGCTGCCCCCCTCCGCCCCCGGCGGGCCTGAACCTGTCCCCGACGGGGCGTACCAGGCTCTGGAGGAGGAACTGGGCGACCTGGCCTGTCAGGTGGTGTTCCATGCCACCTTCGCCCGGGAGGCGGGCGCTTTCACCATCACCGACGTGCTCGACGGGGTGCACGACAAGCTGGTGCGCCGCCACCCCCACGTGTTCGGGACCGTGGAGGTGAGCGGGGCGGACGAGGTCCTGGCCAACTGGGAGCAGATCAAGCGGGCCGAGAAGGGCAGGTCGTCGCTCATGGACGACGTTCCCCAAGGCCTCCCGTCGTTGCTCTACGCCCACAAGCTCTACCGCAAGGCGGCGGCCGCCGGGCTCGGCTTCGGAACCACCGCCGAGGCCCGGGACCGGGCGCTGGCCGCGCTGGCGGCCGTGCCGGACGGGGCCGGCGCCGACATCGAGCCCGCCGTGGGCGAGGCCCTCGCCGCCCTGGTCTACCTGGCCCGGAGCGCGGGGCTCGACGCTGAGACCGCCCTGCGGGGCTGGGCGGGCCGCTTCCGGGCCCGGTTCCAGGCGCTCGAGCGCCTGGCCGCCGAGGACGGGCTAGCCCTCGAGGCCCTCCCGGCGGGGGACCGGTCGGCCCTGTGGGAGGCCACCGCTCCCCTCCCAAGGGGCTAGTCCCCGACCCCAAATCCCCCGGGTTGTCACCAGCGTTGTCCGCTGGTGGGGGCTATGTCCGGATCTCTCTGCTTCGGAAGGACTACGTCCGTGCCGATGACCTAGCTAGTTCCTTTCCGGGGCACGGACGCCCCGCCCGGATGCAGAGGAGTTCTCGTATGAAGAAGCACATCGCACTCGGAATCGCCGCCGTTGTACTCGGCGCCTCCGGCGTGGCCAGCGCAGTCGTGTCGGTTGCCGGTCTCACCTCGGCGGCCAGCTCGGCGGCAAGTATCTCGGCGGTGACCGACCAGCTCGCAGCCAACTGCTGGATGGTCACCGGCTCCGACAATGACGCCGGCTGTGACACCTCGGCGGCGGGCATCGGCCTGCCCGGCCTGTCCGGCCTTCCCGGCCTCCCCGCGCTGCCCAACCTGCCCGGCGTGGACATCCCCGACGCCACCGGCCTCCTGGCCATGGCCACCAACGCTCTCGACACCGCCACCGGCGCGCTGGGCTCCGCCCAGGGCATCGTCGGGGGCGGCCTCCCCAACGTTGAGGGCCTCGCTGCCGGCGTCGTTCCCAGCGCCTGCAACCTTCCGGTGGCCCTGCCGGTGAGCCTTCCGGTGCCCGCGGGCATCTTCAAGGCCGGCCTGAACCTCTTCGCCAAGGCTCAGAGCCTGGCCATGAACGACCTCGGTGCCGCCGGGCTGGCTTCGCCGGTCGCGCTCCCCGTCGCTCTGCCCAGCGCCGATGGCGTGATCAACACCATCGAGGAGCAGACGGCCTGTCTGGCCGAGCTGTCCGGTGGCCTCCCGGTCGGGGTCCCCTGCTCGGTGACCGGTGGTCTGCCCACCGCCGTGGCCAGCGCGGTCCCCACTGCGATCAGCGGCCTCTTGGCCTCGTTCGTCAGTGACCTGACCGACATCACCGGCGGTGCCCTCCAGGTGACCGACAGTGGCAACGTGGGTGTGAACTGCAACGTCGATGGTGCCGTGGACGGCGTGGCCATCCCCGACCTTCCCATCCCGTCCCTTCCCGGCCTGCCGGGCCTCCCCGGCATCGGGTCCCTCCCGGCCCTGCCGCTGCCCACCCAGGTCGTCCCCTCCGCCCCGCTCCCGGCCCTGCCGGTCCCGGGTCTGCCGGCCATCCCCGACGTCCTCGGCCCGGTGACCAGCACGGTGGCTCCTGTGCTCGACACGGTCACCGGTACGGTCGACAGCCTGCTTGGCGGTGGCCTGCTCGGCGGCGGCCTGCCGGGTCTGCCCCTCCCCACGGGCTGCTCCGCTTCGGCCTCCGGCTCGGTGGGCGGGCTCCTCGGTAGCCTGACCAGCACCATCACGGGTGGCTGCAACTAGTACCACGCACTCCTGCTGATCTGCGGTGACTGCCGTGCCCTGGTGGGGGCACGGCAGTTCCGCGTCCGGAGGCTCTTCGTGCGATACGGTGCGGCGGGTGCGCGGGAGTGGCCAATGAGCATCATCGAGCACGTTGAGGCCCGGGAGATCCTCGACTCGCGGGGCCAGCCCACCGTGGAGGTCGACGTCGTACTCGACTCGGGAGCCCGCGGCCGGGCGGGCGTCCCGAGCGGGGCGAGCACCGGCGCGCATGAGGCTCACGAGCTGCGCGACGGCGACGACCGCTACGGGGGCAAGGGGGTCTCCAGGGCCGTGGCCCACGTCAACGGCGAGATCCGTGCCGTCGTGGTCGGGTTCGATGCCTCGGCCCAGCGGGAGGTGGACGCGGCGCTCGTCGAGCTGGACGGCACGGCCAACAAATCCCGCTTGGGGGCCAACGCCATCCTCGGCGTGTCCCTGGCCGTGGCCAAGGCGGCGGCCGACGAGATGGACCTGCCCCTGTACCGCTACCTGGGCGGGGTGGGCGCCCACGTTCTGCCCGTCCCCATGATGAACGTGCTCAACGGCGGCGCCCATGCCGACTCCAACGTCGACCTGCAGGAGTTCATGCTCATGCCCGTCGGCGCCGCCTCCTTCTCCGAGGGGCTGCGGTGGGGGGCGGAGACGTACCAGGTCCTGAAGGCGTTACTGCGGGAGCGGGAGTTGTCCACGGGACTGGGCGACGAGGGGGGCTACGCCCCCAGCCTTGAATCCAACGAGGCCGCCCTGGCCTTGCTGGTGGAGGCCGTGGAACGGGCCGGGTACGTCCCCGGTACCGAGATCGCCCTCGCCCTGGACGTGGCCTCCACCGAGTTCTTCGCCGACGGCCGGTATGTGCTCGCCGGCGAGGGGGCCAACTTCGACGCCAGCGGATTCGTCGAGTACCTGGCCGGGTTGTGCGACCGTTACCCGATCGTCTCCGTCGAGGACGGCATGGCCGAGGACGACTGGGACGGGTGGCGGCAGCTGACCGAGCGCCTCGGGGACCGGGTCCAGCTGGTGGGCGACGACCTGTTCGTCACCTCGCCGGCCCGGCTGGCCCGGGGGATCGAGACCGGGGTGGCCAATTCGGTGCTGGTCAAGGTGAACCAGATCGGCACCCTCTCCGAGACCCTGGAGACCATGGGTTTGGCTGGACGGGCCGGGTACACCAGCGTGGTCTCCCACCGGTCGGGAGAGACGGAGGACACCACCATCGCCTCGCTGGCGGTCGCCACCAACTGTGGCCAGATCAAGACGGGGGCGCCGGCCCGGTCGGACCGGGTGGCCAAATACAACGAGCTCCTTCGGATCGAAGAGGACCTGGCCGAGGCGGCCGCCTACGCCCGGCCCTTTGAGCGGCAGGGGAAGCAGGGTCAGCGGTGAGCTCCAAGGCCCGCATCGCCGTCGCCTCTGTCGTCTTCGTGGGGTTCGTCTTCGGGGCCGTGTTCCCCACCCGCACCTACGTGGCCCAGCGCCGCGAGATCGCCGCCGCCGCCGAGCGCCTCGAGCTGTTCGAAGCCCAGAACGGCCGGCTCCAGACCGCCGTCGACCGGCTTCAGCGTGACGACGAGATCGAGCGCCTGGCCCGCTCCCGCTACAACCTCGTGCGCCCCGGCGAAGAGGCCTACGCCATCCTCCCGGTGCCGGCCCCGCCGCCGGTGGTGCCCCCGCCCGTCAAAACCCCGTCGCACCAGCCGAACGCAGTGGTCGCCTGGGTCCAGGGCACGCTCGATCGGGTCTTCTGACCGGGAGACCTCTTGCCGGGCACCGCCCCGGTTGTCAGGCTGTGCGTTTCGGTGAGGGGAGGTCCAGCCTGCAGACCGTGACAGTCGTCGTGATCGGCGACAGCCCGGAGGGGGGCCAGCTGGAGGTGGAGCTGGACGGCGCCTCGGGGGGAGCCGTCCGCGTCGTGGGCCGGGTCGACGACGCGGCGAGGGGGCGTCGACCTGGTCCGCCGCCTCCGACCCGATGTCGCTGTCCTCAACCTGGTGGGGGCGCCGGTGTCGCCCTTGTGGGCTGTGGGCACGGTCCGGGATCTCCAGCAGGCGTCGTCCTCGACCCGCCTCCTGGCCGTGGCCGGCCAAACCGACAGCGACCTGGCCGTGGCCCTCCTGAACGCCGGGGCCTTGGGGTTCCTGGTCCGACCGGCCGTCGCCGGCGACGTGGTGGCTTCGGTCCTGGCCGTGGCCTCCGGACATGCGATTGTCCCCCGGGAGTTCCTTTCGGGGTTGGTCGGCTCGGCCGTGCCCCGCGATTCCACGTTGCTCGACGACCTCACCGCCCAATACGTCGACCTGTGGCGGATGGTGGCCGACGGGCTGGAGACGACCCAGATCGCCGAGCGGCTCTACGTCTCCGAGCGGACGGCCAAGCGGATGGTCGCCTTTCTCCTCCGCCGGTTGGGCGTGGCCAACCGGATCCAGGCCGCGGCGCTGGCCGGTCAAGCGGGGCTCCTCGACGACGTCGTGGCTCCGCCGTGAGCATCATTGGCGACGAGGTTCTCACCGTCGTCCTCGTCGACGACCACCAGCTCTTCTCCCGCGGCCTCGAGCTGCTGCTCAACACCGACCCCGAAAGTCGGGTGCGCGTCCTGGCCCGGACGGAGGACGCCAGCCGAGCCCTGGAGCTCGTCCGCCACCACCGGCCCCGGGTGGCCATCATCGACCTGGTCATGCCGCCGCCCGGTGGGCTGGCGGCGGTCGAGGCGGTCAAGCGGCATTATCCCGACGTCCATGTCCTCGCCCTGTCGGGCAACGACGAGGTGGCCAGCGCGGTGGAGGCACTGCGTAGGGGGGCGGACGGTTTCCTGCTCAAATCGTCGGAGCCCGACGAGTTGGTGCCGCCGCTCATCGCCCTGGCCTCCGGGCTGTCGGTGGTGCCCGTACCGGTGCTCTCCGCCCTCCTCGAGACGTGGACCCGGTCGGGTCAGCGGGCGATGAGCGACCTCACCGCCGAGGACCTGGACCTGCTGCGCCTGATCGCCGCCGGGCTGGAGAGCACCGAGATCGCGGAGCGCCTCCACGTCTCGGAGCGGACGGGCAAGCAGCGCGTGGCCGTCCTCCTGCGCCGGCTCGGGGTCACCAACCGGCTCCAGGCGGCGGCCCTGGCCGGGCGCTGCGGCCTGCTCGCCCCGGTCGAGTCCTAACCGGCTCGGACAATCGGGACGGCCCCGCCGGGGCGGGGCCGTCCCAATCCACCGACAGGGAGGGAGTCGGTTAGAGGAGTGACGCCCGGCAGCCGCCGTCGAGGACGAACGGGCTGCCGTTGGAGAAGCTGGAGCGCTCCGAGGCGAGGAAGACGGCCATCCGGGCCACCTCCTCGACGGTGCCGTAGCGGCCCTGCTTCATGGCGATGACGCCGTCCATGCCCCCCATGGCTTCGAGGGGCAGCATCGACTCGAAGTCGGCCTTCACGTTGTTGACCATGTCGGTGTCGCAGAAGCCGGGCAGGATGGCGTTGACCCGCACCCCGTGGTCCCGGAACTCGATGGCGGCCGTCTGGGTGAGCGACATGACGCCGGCCTTGGCCGCCGCGTAGTGGCCGATGAGCGGGACGGCGGCCTGGGCCGTCGTCGAGCAGATGTTGACGATGGATCCACCGCCCGAGGCGGCGATGGCAGGAGCCCCGTAGCGGATGCAGAGGAACACGCCGTCGAGGTTGACCGACGTCACCGCCCGCCATTCGTCGTAGTCCATGGCCGCCAGCGGCACGGGCCGGCCGATGCCGGCGTTGGGCACCATGACCTGCAGCCCACCATGCTGGGACACCGTCTGGTCGACCAGCGCCTGCACCTGCTCGGGACTGCGCACGTCGCAGGCGATGGAGGTCGCCCCGGGAATCCCGGAGGCGACTTCCTTGGCCGCACCCTCGTCGATGTCGGAGACGACCACGGTGGCGCCCTCGGCGCCGTACGCCTCGGCGATCGCCTTGCCGATGCCCTTGCCGGCACCGGTGATGATGGCGACCTTGCCTTCCAGCTGGCCCGTGCTGTTGGGGACACCCCCGGCCCCGGGCATCACAGCATCCCCGCCTGCAGGCCACCGTCGAGCACGTAGGCCCCGCCGGTGCAGAACGACGAGTCGTCCGAGGCCAGGAAGGCCACCATCTCCGCTACCTCCTCGGGAGTGCCCAGCCGGCCCTGCTTCATGGCCGCCAGGGTGTCGAATGGGACGCCGACCATCTCCGTCACAATCGGCTTGAGCCGATCGACCATGGCCGTGTTGACGAAGGCCGGGCAGACGGCGTTGATCCGGACGCCGGTGGGCCGCATCTCGATGGCTGCCGCCCGGGTGATCTGGACC
Organism: uncultured Actinomycetes bacterium; assembly: GCA_963789165.1. GTDB lineage: Bacteria > Actinomycetota > Acidimicrobiia > IMCC26256 > BP-133 > CAWBJP01. The sequence continues at coordinate 134,093 of CAWBJP010000014.1, read as the reverse complement.
ACGGCCGCCTTGGAGGCGGAGTAGGCGCCGAACAGCGGCACCCCGCCGAGGCCGGCCAGCGAGGAGATGTTGACGATCACGCCTCCCGGCTGGGGCAGGGCGGCGAAGGCCGCCTTCATGCCCAGGAACACGCCTTTGACGTTGATCTCATAGATCCGGTCGAACTCCTCCTCGGTGTGTTCGAAGAGGGGCTTGACGATCTCGATGCCGGCGTTGTTGACCATGATGTCCAGGCCACCGAAGGCACTGACGCAGGCCTGCACCGCCGCCTCGAGCTCGTGGGCCTGGGTCACGTCGCAGCGCACCGCCCGAGCGGAGTCGCCCAGCTCGTCGGCCGCCTGCTTGGCTCCGGCTTCGTCGATGTCGGCGAGGAGCACCTTGGCCCCACGTTCGATGAACAGCCTGGCGATGGCCAGGCCGAGGCCCTGGGCCCCGCCGGTCACCATCGCCCGTTTCCCATCCAGTTCAGGCATGCCACGTCCTCCCTTGGTGCGAACCGCCCCAGCATGGCCCGCCGGTGGCGCCCCTGCCACGGAGGCTGCGATAGAGAACCCGGGCCCGCTTTGGAGAGCCCTACAAGGCGTCGGGGTTCAGCCGGGCCCACTGCAGCGCCCACCACACCTCGAAGGCGGTGAAGGGGCGCTCGAGGAAACTGTCGGTCAGCTCCTCGAACCGGCTGAGGCGGTAGCGGACCGTGTTCTGGTGCACGTCGACCGCCTCGGCGGTGGCTTTGATGTTCAACCCGTTGTCGATGAACGCCTCCACCGTTTCCCGGACCGCCTCAGCCCGAGCCCCCAGAGAGGCCAGCGGCCGGAGGTAGCGGCCCATCAAGAGCTCGCCCAGCTCGTCCTCGGCGGCCACCGCCACCCGAAGGGACAGGTCCTGCAGACGGAAAACGCCCTGCTGTCCGAAGCGACCGGCGACTTCGAGGATCCGGCTGGCGGTGGCGAAGGACGGCTCGATGGCCGCCAGGTCGGCCGGCGGTCCCACCCCGATGGTTCCGGGACAACGGGCGATCTCCGGCGTTCGGGGAGCTACGCCGACTACGTCGCCCTCGAGTACATCGACGAAGGCGTTGTGGCCGTGGCCCCGTACCGCGGAGGCGATAACCCGCACCAGCTCTGCGCCTTCATGCCCGGGTGCGGGTCGGCCCCGGATGGCGACATAATGCAGGTCGGGAGCCAGGCCGTAGGCCGGACCGAGGCGCCGGATCTCGGCCGGTGCCACTGAGCCGAAGACGAGCCCCCGCAGGAACTCAGCCCGCTGCCGCTCGTCGTGGCGGGCGATGTCCAGCTCGGCGTCGCGGTGCACGGTGGCGAGGCGCACGCCGACCGCATCGGCCAGGGTCCACAGCAGCTGCACCATCTCCAGGGTCACCGCCGGGGAGCAGTTGGCGGTGGTGGCCGCCTCGGTGAGGAACTCGCGGATGTGGTGCAGGGACAGGCGGTAGGCGGTGAGGACGTCCTGGATGGCCACGCCCTGGGCGACCCGGTCACCGGCCGCCACCGCCGCATCGGCCAGTTCGGCGTCGCTGGGCAGGCGGCGGGCGGAAAGTGTCTTGACCGTGTTGGCGCTGTTGCGCAGGGCCGAGGCCCGCAGCGCCTCGTCGCTGACGTCCCGGTAGGAGGGAAGGACCTTGCGCAGGTTGGCGATGGCGCCGTCGGCCACGTCGTTGTCGCGCGCCGTCAGCCGGGTCAGGAGGGGCCGGATCTCCCGGTCCCACGTGGCCCGGTCGACCCGCCGCTTCGGTGCCGGGGGACTGTAGAGACCTCCAACCATGTCTGGACGATTCTAGAGAAGTCTCTCTCGCCTGCCCCGGGATGGTTCAGCCAGACTCGGCGTACCTTCGAGACATGAGGTGATGACATGAGCACCAAGCCCGTTGTCGTTTATGGGGCCTCGGGATACACCGGGAGGCTCGTCTGCGAATACCTGCGGGAACTCAATCTCCCGTTTATCGCCGCGGGGCGGAGCAAGGACCGCCTCGCCAGCTCCATGGAGCGCAACGTGCCGGGCATCGAGACGGCCGACTATGAGATCGCCGAGGTCGAGCATTCCACCGACGCCCTGACCAAGCTCTTCACCGGCGCCAGGACCGTCGTCAACACGGTGGGCCCCTTCGCCCAGTTCGGTCATGAGGTCGTCCAGGCCTGCCTCGCCGCCGGCTGCCACTACACCGACACCACGGGCGAGCAGGACTGGATGCTCGACGCCCAGGCCAAGTACGGCGACGACATGGCCTCCCAGGGCCTGCTGCTGTCGCCCGGAATCGCCCAGATGTACACGACGGGCGAGATCGCGGCCAACATCGCCCTGGAGCAGCCCGGGCTCGACACCCTCGACATCATCGTGTTCTGGAAGGGCGCTCCGACCGTCGCCTCGACCGCCACCATCCTCGTCAACGCCGCCCTGTCCAAGGCCTACTTCCTCCAGGAGAACGAGTACGTCGAGTGGCCGGCGGACGGCCAGCTCTACGACGTGGTGGTCCCGGGTCAGCACGAGATCGGCCTTGCCCTGCCCTGGGGCGGCACCTCGCACCCCGTCTGGTTCAAGGGCGACCCGCGGGTCAGCAACGTCAAGGTGGTCGGCGGGTTGCTCAACCGCCCGCTCATGCAGGGGGTGCCCCAGATCGTCCAGGCCGTGCTGGCCGGGGTCGAGGGACTCGAGCTCGAGCAGAAGTTGGCCGTCCTCCACGAGCAGGCGTCCGGAGTGACTCCGGCCATGCCTCCTCGGGAGAACCCCCGCATCAACATCTCCGTCGACTCCGTCCACGCTTCGGGACCCCTCGGGAACGCCCAGGTCGTGCTCCACGGGAACTGCAACTACAAGCAGACCGGCCTGCTCAACGCCTTCGCCGCCGCCCAGCTGGTCAGCGGCGCCACCCGCCGCACGGGCTTCGCGTCCGCCTGCCAGGCCTTCGGCCATCGGGAGCTGCTCGGCGTGCTGCAGAGCTTCGGGCTCGTGCAGGACCCGGTCATCACCCGTGCCTAGCTGAGCCAGATGCCTACCAGCGCCGGGCGTCGGAAGACGCCCGGCGCTTTCTCCGACGGAGGCTGAGCATGAACCTGGGGGAGATCCTCGCTGTCTCGGCGCGCCAGCATCCCGAGCGCACCGCCATCATCTGGGACCACGGCCGCCAGCGGCGGACCTACCGGGAGCTGAACCGTCGGGCCGACGCGCTGGCCGCCGCCCTGACCGATGAGGTGGGCGTCCGTCCGCAGGACCGTGTCGCCCTGATGATGGCCAACACCCCGGAGCTGCTCGAGGCGCTCTTCGGGGTGTGGAAGGCGGGGGCCACGGTCGTGCCCCTCAACGCCCGCTACACCCCCGACGAGATTCTCTACCACGTCGGTGACTCCGGAGCCCGAGTGCTCCTGGCCGGGGAGGAGTTCGCCCCGACCCTGCTGCCCATCCAGGAGAAGCTCGGTCTCGAGTCGATCGTCCTGGCCGGCGAGGGGACGGCCGGAATGGACGGCAGCGTCACCCTCGAAGGGCTCCTGGAGCGCCACTACGGGAGCCAGCCCGAGGCGCCCGAGACGGCGGAGGACGACGTGGCCTGGCTGGCCTACACGTCGGGCACGACGGGGCGGCCCAAGGGCGCCATGCTCACGCACGGCAACCTCACCTTCGTGGCCGTGTGCTGGCTGGCCGACCTCCAGCGTCTGGAACCGGAAGACGTCGGACTGGTCGCCGCCCCCCTGACCCACGGGGCCGGCATGATGGCCCTGGCGTTCGTCATGAAGGCGGCCACCCAGGTCATCCTCCAGCCCTCCGGCTTCGACACGGCCCAGTTCCTGGCCGACGTGGCCGAGCACCGCGTCACCCACACCTGGCTGGTGCCCACCCAGATCAAGATGGTCCTCGACCACCCCGCGCTGGCCGACGCCGACCTCTCCAGCCTGAAGACCATCGTCTACGGCGGCGCCCCCATGTACGTGGAGGACCTCAAAGAGGCCATCCGCCGGATCGGCCCCGTGTTCATGCAGCTCTTCGCCCAGTCGGAATCGCCCATGACCGGCACCTACCTGCGGCCCGCCGAGCACATCCTCGAGGGCCCCGGCAGCGAGCGCTTGGGATCGTGCGGCTACGCCCGCTCGGGCACCGAGGTGGTCATCCTGGACGACAAGGGCCAGCTCCTCCCACCCGGCGAGATCGGCGAGATCTGCATCCGGTGCCCGGCGGTCATGAAGGGCTACTGGAACCGGCCCGACGAAACGGCCGAAACCCTGCGGGACGGCTGGCTCCACACGGGCGACATCGGCAAGATCGACGATCAGGGCTACGTCTTCATCCTCGACCGGACCAAGGACATGCTCATCTCCGGAGGGCTCAACGTCTACCCCCGGGAGATCGAGGAGGTGCTCCTGCGCCACGCCGGCATCAGCCAGGCGGCGGTCATTGGCGTCCCCGATGAGCGCTGGGGCGAGGCGGTCAAGGCCATCGTGGTCCCCGCCGCCGGCGCCCGCTTGTCCGAGGCCGAGGTCATCGCCTTCGCCGGCTCCCAGCTGGCCGGCTACAAGAAGCCGAAGTCGGTCGAGTTCGTGGAGGACCTGCCCAAGACGACCATCGGCAAGATCGACAAGAAGGCCCTGCGGGCGCCCTACTGGGTCGGCCGCGACCGCCTGGTCTAGCCGGGGTCAGCCCCTCCGGCGCGGGTCGAGCCGGCGGCTCTCAACCAAACGACCAAGTCATCGTGCCCGTGCCTTCTTGCGGCTGGGACCCGTCGCAGGCGGTAGAGCGCACCGTCACGGTCACCGTGTAAGCACCGGCCGCGACGTAGAAGTGCTCGGTGGACGGCACGGGTTGCCCGTCGATACCGACGAGGGGGTTGGTGGTGTCCGAGGGAAGCGACACGTAGTTGCCTGCGGGCCACCCCGAAGGGGGCATCGCCTTGCACGGGAACGGGTTGTAGGCGTAGGTCGTCGGTGAGGTGTCGTCGCCCCAGTCGACCACGAACTCCCTGATCCAGCCGTCGTCGTCCTGGGCGGCCATGAAGAGCGGGAGATAGTGGGCGTCGCCGTAGTGGTCGGGAGAGGCGTAGTTGCCCACTTCCTTCATGGTGGGCAACGCCGGTCCTTGGGAGTAACCCGGCGCCTGGGACGTGACCGTCGCACTGGTCGTCGTCGTGGTGGTCGGGGGCGCAGAGGTCGTGCTGCTCGTCGTCGGTCGCGTGGTCGCGGACGTCGGCGCCTGGACGGCCGCACTCGTGCTCGTGGTCTCCTCCGCCGGGACGGCAGGCGTGGTACCCGGAGTCCTGTCGGACGTCGGGTCGCCACCACGGTTGGCCGCCACCACCCGCAGAGGTTCGCCGGGCCGAGTGTGCAGCGCGGTGACTCCGACGGCCACCGCGGTGATGACCAAGCCACAGAGCAAGAGGTGACGAGACCGCCGCCGACGTGGCCCGCGCTCGCCTCGGTCGTCCTCGGTCGTGACCGGGTCGTCCTGACTGTCCACCGTGCTCCTCGGCCTCTGGGCGGATTGCGGGGGAAAACACGCCCGTTCGGTAACTCATCGGCCGGAACTGCGCTGATGTGGAGCCGCCGTCCGAGCCCCACGTCGAAATCAGAGCCCGAACAGGGACTTCTCTCCGGAGGTGGACGCAGTTGACCCCCTGCCAGGGGGTCAATCGCGACCACCTCGGCGACCTTCACGGAAATGCCGGGGCGGAGGTCAGCCGGCCAGGCGGGAGACCTCGCCGAGGAGATGGAAGTACTTGAGCAGGGTCACGGCGGTGATGATCACGGCACCGCCGGCGACCATGATCGCCACCGGCGTGCGGCCCGGCCGGGCGGCCCCGTGGTCGACAGGGGCCTTGGCCCAGGGGTCATCGACGTCCACCTCGACGGTCTTGCGCCGCAGCGCCACCCGCCCGCCCCGGCCCGCGTTGGCGTCCGGCGGGCGCTCGGGGTTCGCCCAGGGCGACGGGCCGTTGGCGAGAGCGACGGTGGGGCCGGTGGCGGCCCCGGCCGTGGCCGCCCGCCGGCGGGCCTCCCGGATGAGGGGAACGGTGGCACCGATCATCACCGCGTACGCCAGCAGCTTGACCGTCAGGGACAGGTAGTAGGGCTGGGCGTAGGGGAGGCGGAACAGCCGGGTGGCCTGATCGGGTGAGAGCGGCACCCGGTAGGCGACCGAGTTCACGAGGTTGTACACGCCGGTGGCCACCACCAGCCCGGTGAGCCACCAGGTGGTCCGGGCGATCTTGTCCAGGCGCCCGTCCAACAGGGTGGTGCCGTACTCGGAGAGGAAACGCCGCCCGGCGGGGAGGGCCAGCAGGGCGAGCACAGCCACGGCGATGCCCCACAGGATCGCCACCATGGTGTGGATCCACAAGACGCTGACCTCGAGGGGCTCGCTGGCCGGCGCGTCGCCGGAGGCGGAGTTCGCCGCCGCCGCAGTCCCGGCGGGGGGCACGGGGGCGTCGACCACCAGGTCGGCACGGCCCCGGCCGAGGAGGACGGCGGGGGCGCCGGGATCGACGTGGGCGTCGTTGACGGTGGCGGTGATGGTCCAGGTCCCTCCGTAGGGGACGATCACGAAGCCTTCGTGGACGCCCCGGCCGCTGGGACTCTCCAGTTCGAGCGTGCCCAGCTCGAAGGGACCGGCTTCGTCGCCCCGGGCGTTGCGGGCGACGACGAAGACGAGATGATCGACATCGAACGGCGTCCCGGCCTGGCCCTCGGTCACGGTCACCCGGACCGGGAGCCAGAGCGGTGTCTGACCCTCGCGCTCGGCCCGCTCGATCCGGATGTTGAGCTGCGGCTGCGTCTGGGCGGCGGCCGGGGCGGCCAGAGCCAGGACGGCGACCACGGCAAGGGCCAGGCGCACAACGGTCACGTTCATGGCGTTCCTCTCCCTCACCGGCCGACCGGGGCCACCCGGGGCCGGCGCCGGCGGGCCAGGAGCAGTACGCCCGCGGCCGCGGCCGCCACCGCCATCATCAGCACCGGGGCGCTCCCTCCTCCCGAGCCGGACCCGCCCGGGGCCGAGGAGTCGATGGATACATCCTTCCCCGGTTCGAGAACCACCGGGTAGGACTTGCGCAGTGGCACCCCGGGGACCCCGCCCGGCAGGGTGTCGGCGCGGACATCCACTGACCACCGCCCAGGAGCAGCCTTCAGCGGAGCGGTGTACCCGCCGTCGCGGCCGTCGGCCAGGAGCACCGGCCCGAGGGCGTGCCCCGTGTCGTCGTGGCCGTCCACGGCCACGTCGAATCCGGGCTGGGGCGTGCCCGAGTCGGCGTCGACCATGGTGACCGACACGGTCCAGTTGTCGCCCCCGACGGAGTGGAGGACCAGGCGGTCGACCCACAGCTGCACCCGGCCGTTGGAGTGGGCCGAGGCGGGTGCCGGCAGGCCGAGAGCCAGAACGGAAGTGGCCAGCACGAGGGCCAGACCGGCTCCGGCCAGGATCTTCGCCGGGGTCGTCACGTGACTGCCCATGTCAGGTCACCAGTCCGCTGGCCGGGTCCCACTGGCCGTAGTAGTCGGCGATCTCCACTTTGGCTCCGCCCAGCTGCTTGCCGAACCAGTCGTAGAACAGGCGCTGGCGCTGCTCGTCCTCGAGCACCTTGGTCAGCTCGGGCTTTGCCTCCTCGAAGGTGATGGCCGCCCCGTCCTCCCGGCTGTCGGCCACCATCACCAGGAAGCCGCCACCGCCGGAGATCGGGTCGCTCATCTGGCCGGTCTGGAGACCGGAGATGGCTTCCAGCACCGGGGCGGGAAGTGGGGTGGCCGGGCTCACCAGACCCAGGCTCCCGACCTGACTGGCCCCCAGTTCCTGGGCGGCGGCAGCGAAGGCCTCGCCCGTCACCGCCCGCGCCCGGAGGGTCCGGGCCTTCTCCTCGGTGTCGAAGTGGGCCACGCGGATCTGGGATCGCCAGGTCTGCTGGAAGAAGTCGGCGCTCCGGTCGTACTTCTGGCGCAGCTCCACCTCGGACAACGCCACCTTGGGGAAGACCTTCTCGCCGATGGCCTTGGAGAGGCGCGCGTCCCGCAGGGCCTGCTCGAGGTCGGCCTGCGACCAACCGGCCGACTCGTACTCGGCGGCCGGCACCTCCGCCGGGGCCAGGGCATCGAGCGCGCTGGGCTTGTCCTGGATTTCCATCTGGGCGGCCAGCTGTTCGAGGAAGAGACTCCGGATGGCGAATCCGAGCACCAGCTTGGCGGCCTGCTTGCGGTCCGCCTGTCCGCCCGCCCCCGCTTCGAGAGCCTGGCTGTTCTGGCTCTTGACCCACTGGGTGGTCAAGCGCTCCACCCGTTCCGAGGAGAGCTCCGTCCCCGCCACCGTGGCCGCCACCTTTGGCGGACCGTCCTCGCCGCAACCCGCCGCCCCGACAGCTAGCAGCACGGCCAGGACCAGGGCGCCGATCCGGCTGCTCAACGTGACTCCTCTTCGAGGACCTGGGCGAGCCACGGGTTGGTGACCTCCTCCGGATCGGCGTCGGGGCTCTCGTTGAGGATCTCGGTCTCCAGCTGGGTGCGGGGCGAGTTCACCCGCTCGCCTGCCACCAGCGAGCGTAGGTCGTCCACGCTGCGGCGGACGAGGAGGTAGACGTGGGGATCGCCCTGGCGCCGGGCGTAGTAGCCCGGCTCCCGAGAAGGTGCCGGCCCCCACCGAGACGGCCTGCTCCACGCCGGCGGCGTCCTGGACGCGGACGACGAACTCGGGATCGACCAGACCGAAGTCGGGCCGGTCGGAGTCGGTCTGGAGCCGCCGGTAGGCCTGGAGGGGCAGGACCTCGGTCTCCCGCTCGGCTAGGAGCCCGCTGACGACCTCCGGTGTCCCCGGCTCGGCCAGCCAGGTGGCGGCCGCCGTCCGCACCAGCGCGACCTGGCGGTCTTTCGACTCCACGCTGAGGCGATGGACCTGGGCCGGAGTGAGGTCGACGACGGAGAAGACCCCTGGTGTAGCGGGCCCGGTCGAGGCGTCGGCGGCGGGGGCGGCGCCGTCCTCGGAGCGATCGCCGCTTCCGGAGGAACAGCCGGTGACGCCGGCGATGGCCGCGGCCAGGGCCAGGCCCATGGCCAGCACCCGCCCACGCCCCCACGCCCGTCCCATGGCTCAGCCTCGCCGCAGGCGCAGGAGCGCCACCGGCATGGGCGCCAGGAAGGCGAGCGACGGGAAGACGACGCCGGAGCGCACGAGGGTGTCCCGCCGGGCCTTGGTGAGGACGACCTTGTGCACGCCCCCGTAGGTCCGTCCCGCCGAGATCACGTCGTTCTCCCGGCCCACCCACTGGACCAGCCCGGTGACGAAGTCCCGGTTGCCGAAGTTGTCGATCAGCCGGTTGGAGGCGATCCCGGCGCTGCCCACCACGGCGAGGCGGGAGGTGACGAGCTCGGCCCCGTCGGGCTGGTTGGTGGACACCTCGCTGGCGTCGAAGGCGGCGGCCAGGATGAACGGACCCTCGGCCGGGTTCCCCGGGATCGAGCTCTGCGAGCTGCTGGCCACCAGCGGCGTCACCGACTCGGTGGGCTCGCCTCCGGTCGCCTTCTCGATCGGGTGGGGGTCGACGAACAGCACCGGGATGCCGTCCCGTTTGAGGTCCCGGATGGCCGGGTTCTCCGACGGATAGTAGAACGCCACCACCGACGCCGGGTCGTCGGCCAGTGAGCTGCGGTCGCGGACCTCCCCGGCGCCGAAGGCCAACCCGTAGGGGCGCATCAGCTCGCTCAGTTGCGCCCGGGTGGCCTCGTCGGGGTCGGCCATGATCAGCAGCCGGCCCCGGTTCCGCAGATGGTCCCCGAGCAGGGTGAGCTCGGCGGGCAGGAATGGGATCCGGGGCCCGGCGATCACCACCGTGCAGCGCTCGAGGCGGGCCGGCCCCGCCCGGGGCGCCCAGCGCCAGCTGCTCGGTGGCGTAGCCCAGCTGGCGGAGGTAGGCGGCGAACCCCTCGTAGCCGTCCGGACGGGTGTCGTTGATGTCCGGCTCGCCGTGGCCGACCGTGAAACAGGCCATGGCCGGCCGCTCCCGGGTCAGGCGGAGGATGGCGCTGGTGAGGGAGACCTCCTCGACGTCGGGGACGAGCTCGGACCGCTTGCCGATCTCCACCAGCATCTGGCCGTAGCGGGATACGCCGTGGGCCCGGGTCCGCCCCGGCTGGGCGTCGGGGTCGACCAGCTCCAGGGTGACGGGGATGTGGGCGGCCCGGTACTGGCGGATCAGCGCCCGCATCTGGACGGCCAGGGGGCCGTCGGGGTCGACGAAGCCGGTGATGGTGACCGGCGTCTTGACCCGGGCCGCGATCGCCTTGGTCTGGCGGGTGATGGTGAAGCGCCGGGTCGGGGTCAGGTCGGCTTGGGCCTCGATGGACGTCCCCGCCACCAGCAGGACCACGCCGGCCGCGCCCACGGCACCGAGCAGCGCCCCCCGCCGCCCGCGCAGGCGCCGGGCCACGCCCGGCCGCTGCCGCTCCAGGGCGTGGGCGGACAGGCCGAGGCCCACCACCACGCAGGTGAGGAAGTAGGCGACGTCGCCGCCGTCGATCACCCCCCGGGTACTGGCCTCCAGGTGGGAGGCGGGGGAAACCGAGCCGATGGCCCGGCCGAGCCCCCCGCCCAGCCAGCGGGGAGCGAACTGGAGCGTCCACAGGCCGAGCAGGAGACCGAAGCCCAGGAAGGCCGCCCCCGTGGGCGACGACGCCCGGGCCGACACGGCCAGAGCCAGGGCCCCGAGGGCGGCGGCCAGGAGGAGGATCCCGGCGTAGCCGGCCACCGCCTTGCCCACCTCCACTTCGCCCAGGTCGAGGAGGAGCCGCAGGTAGAGCCAGGCCACCGAGAGCAGGACCCAGATGTAGAGCGTGTTGACGAGGTACTTGCCCACCACCAGGGCGGTTCGGGGGATGGCCCAGGACAGCGTGATGTCCAGGGCCCCGGCCCGGCGCTCCTCGGCGAAGGAGCGCATGGCGACGATGGGCGTGAACACCAGCAGCGTGGTGGCGATGTTCGAGTAGTACTGCTCGAGGTCGGGGAGGTTGGACTGGATCAGGAACGTGAGGAAGAAGATCCCGGAGAGGGCGAGGAAGGCGGCCCCGATGGCGTAGGTGTGGGGCAGGTTGATGAGGGAGCGCAACTCCCTGCGCAGGACGGCCAGGAGAGCCCCGGATCATCGCTCGGGGTCCTTGTCCCAGGACGGCCTGGCGGAAGGCGTCCTCGAGGGCGTCGGAGAGCGGCTCGACAGCCTCCACCGCCCAGCCCGCCAGCACGAGGTGCCGGGTCAGGGCGGCCACCGCCCCCTCACCCTTGAGCTCGACCACCGCGTCGCACGCCCCGGGGCGGGCGGCGGCCCGCACGATGCGCCCGCCGGCCTCGGCCACCAGGGCGGAGAGCTGCTCCTCGTCGCCGCCCTGGGCCCGGACCCGGACCCGGCGGGCCTCGGACCCCGAGAAGGACATCTCCGCCGTGGCGCCGTCGTAGACGATCGACCCCGCGGCGAGGACGATCAGACGGTCGCACAGCAGACGGGCCTCGGGCAGGGTGTGGGTCGAGAGGATCACCACGTGGTTGGCGGCGTAGTCGGAGAGCACGGCCCGGATGTCGAGGAGGTTGAGGGGGTCGAGACCCGCCGTCGGCTCGTCGAGGATGACCACCGCCGGATCACCCAGGAGGGCCTGGGCCAGCCCGACCCGCTGCCGGTAGCCCTTGGACAGGTTGCCGATGATGCGGGAACGGACGCCGTCGAGGCCGGCCCGGGTGAGGGCCAGCTCCACCGCCTCGGGCCGCTGGCGGCGGCCGATCCCCTTGGCCGCGGCCACGTAGGCCAGGTAGGAGGCGGTCCGCATCTCGGCCGGGAACGACACCCGCTCGGGCATGTAGCCGATGGTGCGCCGCAGCGCCCGGGGGTGACGCTCGCCGTCGATCCTGTCGATGGTGATCCGGCCCCGGTCCCAGCTCTGGATACCGGCCACGCAGCGCATGAGCGTGCTCTTGCCCGCCCCGTTGGGCCCCAGGAGCCCGACGAGGCCGTTGTCGAGGCGGAAGCCGACACCTTTGAGGGCCCGGCGGGTGCCGTAGGTCTTCTCCAGGTCGGAGACCTCGACGCGCACCGAGGCCGCCGGCTCGTCGGCCCGGGCCTCGTGGCGCGATCCGGTGGCTCCGGGGGCCCGGAGGCGACCTCGGGAACCTCCGACTGCCGACCGCGTCGGTGCCATCGCTCCAGTCTGGCGCCGGCCGGTTACCGGCGCCGGGTCGAGGTGTCGACGCCGCTCTGGGCCAGCTCGTTCAGGTAGTCGGCGATCTGCTCGACGGCATCGGCCGTCCACTTGATCTGGACCTGGAGGTCCTGAACCTGGGCGGCCAGCTCCTCCGCCGTCGCCGTCTCCGCGGTCGCCGGCCTGGTGCCGGTGAACAGGGCGACGGCGCCGACGACGGCCAGGGCGACACCCAGGAGCCCGCCACTGGTCACGTAGGGGATCTGGGCGGCGATGTTCTGGATGTCCTTGATCTGCATCCAGGTCACCAGCAGGGCCACCAGCCCGATGACGATCAGGCCGAGGCCGATCATCGCCTGGCGGGACAGGGCGCGCCGGCGGGGCTCATCGGTGGCCTCGTCGGCTCCGATGATCCGGCCGTAGTCCAGACCCTGCAGGGCTTCTGCGTTTGCAGCCATCTCTCGCTCTCCTTCAGTGCGTCGCTGTCACCCAGCACGTAACTGTCACATCAATCAGGCTCGGTCCACACCACCGTGGCTCAGGCCGCCAGCTTCCCGGCGACGGCCATGCCGCCCACCCAGATCAGCGCTCCGACCAGGACGAGGATCCCGCCCAGGAGGCCGTTGGCCGTGTTCTTGGCCGCCCGGGCCGACTCCGCCGCCGCCAGCTGCAGTTCGGACGACTGGCCCGCGGCCGGGGCCGTCGTCACCCCCAGGCCGGTGGTGCCGCCGTCGGTCGGCAGGGCCGACTCGGTGGCGGCGCCCAGGTCGCCGGCGCCGGTATCGAAGCCCGATCCCACTCCGCCCGAGCCCGAGGAGTAGCCGCCGCCGAGGCCGGAGGTGTCCAACCCGGCATCAAGCCCCGCCGTCCCGGGATCGGGAGGGGGCGAGGCGGCCGTCAGCAGGGAATTGTCAGGCGCCGGGAACGAACCCCCCCCGGTTCCCGGGTCCGACAGGTCGCCGAGCCCGTCCTCGAGGGAGGGCGGTTCGAGGTTGAACTCCTCCAGGCTGTTGAGGAGGGCGTAGACCGTGGCGTAGCCGAGCCGAACCCCGAAGTGGTCGCCGCCCTTGCCCGCCTGCCCCGTGTTGGTCTGGTGGATCTCGACGGCCGGGGCCGTCACCGTCACGCCGCCGTCGCTGTCCTCCTCCACGGCGGGGGCCACCAGCCTGAGGTAGTCGGCCACCGCCTGCTCCTGGAATGTCGCCCCGGCCTTGGCCACCTCGGCGTTGAACTGGTCGATGAGGTCCCGCTTCGCTACCTGCTGGCCGGCCAGGACGAGACCGTTGCCACCGAAGTTGGCCACCGGCTCGCCGTTGACCTCCAGGCCGGCGATGGTCATGGCGTAGGAGACGACCGGCTCACCCTCGAGGTGGTACTCGAGCTTGATCACGGTCTCGATGTTGTGGATCCGGATGGGGCCGGCGAGCACGCCCTGGACCCGGGCGACGGCGTAGTCGGTGATCAGCGCGTCCCCGTCGAAGACGGCGTGCGTCCGGGCGAAGCCCCCGTCGGCCAGTACCGTCCCGTCACCCGAACCGACACCGGAGACCGCCTCGCTGATGCACTCGGTACGGCTCGGGTTGTTGGTCGAGGCGTGGGGTCCGGGCATCCCGAAGGGAGCGAACTCCCCCTTCGTTTCGAAGCCCTCGGCGGGGGGGTTGCTGGTCCGGGACATGGTGCGGTTCTCGTACTGCCCGGTGGTCTGCAGCACGCCTTCCTCGATCACCTCGTCGGGGTAGTAGAGGGCGGCGAAGCACTCCGAGCGCCCCGGTGAGGCGTCGAGCCACGAGCGGGCGAAGGGCACCGTCGGCCGCAGCTCACCCGGGATGCCGAAGAAGGGGGACACGGGCCGGGCGTCGGCGAAGGTCAGCCAGTTCCGCTTGCCGGCCAGCTCGTGGAAGGCGGCGTCGTCGTCGGCCGGGGCGCGTCGGCGGCGGGTTCATCCCCGACCGTCTCGCCCGAGGCCGGAATCGTGCCCAGCCCCATGGTCATGAGCGCCAGTCCGGCCAGCGAGACGCCCTGCAGCCAGCGCCTCCGGAGTGTCGATCGTGTCTGCATCTACACCGCCCCCTTGGCTGTCGTCAGAATCTCGTCACCCATGTAGGTCCCCTCCATGTGCTCCTCGGCCGCGGAGACGGGACCGGAGAACACGATCCGGCCCTTCTCCAGCACGTCGCCCCGGTCGGCCTTGCCCACCAGGCGGGAGGCGAACTGGTCGACCACGATCACGCTCAGGCCCCGGTCGCAGAGCTGGCGGAGGGTGTCCAGCAGCTCCATGACGACCAGGGGCGCCAGGCCCATGGACAGCTCGTCCACCATCAGCAGCCGGGGCCGGGACATGAGGGCCCGGCTGATGGCCAGCATCTGCTGCTCGCCGCCGGACAGCGACCCGGCCCGCTGGTCCTTGCGCTCGTCGAGGCGGGGGAAGATGGCGTAGCAGGCCGCCAGCTGCTCGGCCACGACCGTCTTGTCCTGGCCGAAGGAGCCGGCCAGCAGGTTCTCCCGCACCGACAGGTTCTTGAACACCCGCCGGCCCTCAGGACAGAGGCTGATGCCGGAGGCGAAACGGGCGTGGGTCGGCTCGTGGCTGATCTTGCGGCCCCGGAAGGCGATCCCGCCCGAGCGCACCGGCAGGATGCCGAGGATGGTCTTGAGCAGCGTCGACTTGCCCGCCCCGTTGGGACCCAGCACGCCCACCATCTCACCCGCTTCGACGCGCAGGTTGATGCCGAAGAGGACGGGCAGGCGGCCGTAGCCGGTGGAGACGTTGTGGAGCTCAAGCATGGTGTTCGTCCTCTCCGAGGTACGACGCCCGCACCTTGGGGTCGTTGGCCACCTCTTCGGGCGTGCCGGCGGCGATCAGCGTGCCCTGGTCGAGCACGTAGATCGGGTTGCTGTTCTCCATGACCGCCTGCACGAAGTGCTCGATGAGCAGGACGGCCAGGCCCAGGTCCATCTGCATCCGCTTGACCAGGGCGACGAGCTCCCTGGCCTCGTGGGCGTCGACCCCGGCGGTGGGCTCGTCGAGGAGGAGCAGCCGGGGACCGCTCATCAGGCTGCGGCCGATCTCGATCCGGCGCTGGGCGGCGAAGTCGAGGGAACGGGCCATCACGTCGAGGACGGGCTCGAGGTCGAGGAGGCGGGCCACGGCCCGGGCGGCCAGGCGGGCCCGCTGCTCGTCGGAGTGGTTGCCCCGGCTGCGGAAGGTGGCGGCGAACAGCCCGCCCCGGATGAGCTGGTAGGCACCCGACAGCAGGTTGTCGAAGGTGGACAGGTTCAGGTCGATGTGGTTGGCCTGGAACGTGCGGCTCATCCCCAGCTTGGCCCGGTCCCAGGGCTGCTTCTTCGTGACGTCCTGGCCGAAGAGGGTGATGTTTCCCGTGTCCGGGGTGGTGAAGCCGTTGAGGACGTTGAACAGCGTCGACTTGCCCGCTCCGTTGGGGCCGATCAGGCCGACGAAGCTGTGGGGCGGCACCTCGATGAGGGGTACCTCCCGCAGCGCCTTGATCCCGCCGAAGGCCTTGGAGATGTCCCGGCCGACCAGTGGGGTCCCGTCGTAGGTCTGCTCGGGGATGAACTTCTCGAACACCTCGAGGGCGGCCTCCTGGCCCTCGGCCAGTTCGAGTGTCGGGTTCGGAGTGACGGTGGTCATGGCGCTACCTCCTCGCCTCGAGCCGGGACGGAGGCCGGGGCCGGAGGGTGAGGCCGGTGCCGCGGCTCAGGGCCGGGGCGAGCCCGTCGGCCCCGCCCCCCATGCCGTCGCCGTTGCCTTGCCGCTGGCTGGCGCCCACGCCGGCGGGGGTCCGGGTGCGGGACCGCGGCCGGGAGGCGGGGACGGTGTCGATCACCACCGGTTCGTGAGCCTCGTCGCGGGGCAGCACCACCGTGGTGCCCTGCCCCAGTTGGGCCAGCGTCTGGTTCTCTCTCTTCTCCCGCATCCGGTCGAGCACGGCGCCGCCGATGCCCCGGGCCCCGATGTAGGTGCCGGTGAGGAGGCCGAGGCCGCCCACCACGTTGGGCGAGAGGCGGATGCCGAGCTCCTCGAGGCCGGCCGGGAGCATGGTGAAGCCGAAGGCCACCAGGATCACGGCGAGCAGGGACTCGGAGCCGGCCGTGACGGGGACGGCGAGGAGGAACAGCGAGGCGAAAGACAGGTACTGGAGGAGGGTCGGCGGAGAGCGGTACAGGGGGGCGGTCATGGCTCCGGCCAGCCCCAGCAGCGCGCCGCAGATGGCGAAGGCCAGGATCTTGTAGCGCCAGGGGGAGATCCCCACCGCCGCCGCCGCCTCCCGGTTGGTCCGCACCAGCAGGAGGGCCCGGCCGTGACGGGACTGGCGGAACAGGGTGAGCAGGAGCGCCACGACCGCCAGCACCGCCACGGACAGGTAGTAGAAGGCGATGTCGGAGTCGAAGCCGAGGCCGAAGAGCCGGGGCCGGCTCAGGTACACGCCCTCGGAGCCGCCGGTCAGCTTGGCCACCGAGAACACGGTCCGCTCGATGGTCACCTGCAGGCCGAGGGTGAGGACCATGACGTAGATGCCGGACAGCTTGGCCGTGGCCAGGGCGGCGAAGGCGTGCAGGAGAGTGGCCACCGCCACCCCGGCGGCCAGGCCGACCAGGAACGGCAGGTGGAGGCCGTCGGCGCGCACGATGTAGCCGGTGAGGTACACCGAGGTCCCCACCAGGGCGGCGGAGGCCAGGGACACCTCGCCCGCCCAGCCGACCACGACACTGAGCCCGAGGCCGGAGATGGCCAGCAGGCAGGCGGCGGCCCCGAGGAAGACCCAGAACTTGGGCGCCACCAGGACCCAGCCCAGGGCGACGGCCAGGAAGGCGGCGTAGCCCCAGAGCGGGACGTTGGGCGACAGGACGCTCGTGTAGCGGCGGAGCATGGTCACACCCCCCCGAGGTTGACGATCCCGCCCCGGCGCCGGGCGATGAGCAGGATCCCGCCGAAGAGGAGCACCATCAGGATCACCTCGCGCATCCCGGAGGAGACGGGCCCGAAGACGCCACCGCCGACCACGCTCTCGACCAGACCGAAGATCAGGGCGCCGACCAGGGCCAGGGGGAGGCTGTCGAAGCCGCCCAGCACGGCGGCGGCCAGCGAGCGCATGAGGACGAAGAGGACGGCCAGTTCGGTGAGCGTGCTCATGGGCACGATCAGGGCGCCGCCCAGGGCGGCCAGGGCCGCCGGAGAAGGCCCAGACCCCGATGGCCACCGAGCGGACCGGGATGCCCACGATCTGCCCGGCCTCCACGTCGTCGGCGATGGCCCGGATGTAGACGCCGAGACGGGTCTTGCTGAGCACCAGGGTGAGGACGGCGGACAGGACCACCAGCAAGCCCGACGCTCACCACCTGGTGGCGGGTGACGTTCATGGAGAAGAACCGCATGGTCCCCTCGCCGAAGGGGCTCGGCACCCGCTCGAAGACGCCCTTCCAGATGGTGCCGGCGATGCCGGCCACCAGCAGCATGGCGCCCAGCGAGAACGTGGTCACCGTGACCCGGGGCCAGGCGGCCATGCGCCCCATGACCACCGAACCGAAGATGAACCCACCGAGTGCCCCGAAGACGAGCACGATCCCCAGCGAGGGCAGCTTGGGCCAGCCGAGCACCGTGAAGGCGCTGGCCGAGGTGGCGGCCAGGTACCAGTAGAGGTAGGCCGAGATGCTGGCGATCCCACCGTGGACGAAGGCCACCGAGCGGCTCATCCGGAAGGTGAGCACCAGCGCGATCGCCATGAGTGCGTACAGCGAGGAGATCGCGATCCCGTTGACGATCGCCGGAGCGAGGATATTGGTGTTGAATTCGAGCGCGAGAACCATCAGCTTTGTCCAATCATCAGAGCTACCCCAACGGTTCGTTGATGGGGAGCGGGAGTTCCCCGCTCCCCATCGCCCTTACTAGCTGTCTATGGCGCGTCGTCGCAGACGTACGACTTCCGAGGCTCGGGAATGAACACCTTGTAGCTTCCGGTGTCCGAGCTGTTGAACTTCATCATGTATTCGCAGCGCATGGTGTCGTGGTTCCCCGGCCCCCAGAGGACGGATTGTCCGAGTCCGGGGCCGAAGTCCCAGCGCCGGCTCTCCAGCACCTTCATGATGTTGTCGCGGGTGAGGTCGGGACCCACCGCCTTGGCCGCGTCGGCCGTGACCTTCACGCCCACGTAGCCGCTCTGGGTCTGGTGGTGGTGCATCTTCTTCATCTGCGGGGCGTACTTGTCCATGATCGCCTGGTACTCGTCGCCCGCGCCCCACAGCTTGTAGCTGGTGATGGAGTACATGCCCTGGGTGGCCCAGTCCCCGATCAGCCGGCCGACCTGCTCACCGATCAGGTGGTTCCCGCTGATGCCCATCTTCGGCCAGTAGCCCTGCTGGGCAGAGTCGACGATGAACTTGATCATCGGAGGCGGCCAGGAGAAGTGGATGATGTGGTCCGGGTTGGCGGCCCGCATGGAGAAGACGTTCGAGCTCTCGTCGGGCGTGTCGATCTCCTGGGGGATCTCCCGCACCACCTCGATCCCGGCCGGGTCGAGGATCTGGTGCAGGGCCTGCTTGGCCAGCTGCTGCTCGGGCGTGTTCAGGTAGAGGATGCCGACGGTCTCGGGCTTGACGATGTCGCGCACCCAGGTGGCGTCGGCCCGGGCCTCGGTGACGGTGGACAGGTGGACGGGGAACATCCACGGGTCCTTCCACTCACTGGTGTAGAAGCCCCAGCTCCCGATCCAGGGCACCTTGTCCCGGGCCAGGTCGCCGTGGACCTCACCCGTGCCCCAGGTGACCGAGGTGATGAAGGAGAAGACCTTCGCCTCGTCGATCAGCTTGCGGTAGCAGGAGCGGAAGCGGGTGACGTCGCCGGAGTCGTCGCAGTCGCCGATGATCATCTTGCGGCCGAAGATGCCGCCGGAGTCGTTGACGGCCCGCATGGTGGCGAAGACGGCCGTCGTCACCGGCTGGGAGATCAGGTTGCCGAGGGGGGTGTTGTTCCCCGAGATGGAACCGAACTTGACGGAGTTGGCGGTCACGCCCACGTCGGTGGCGCCGCCGTTGTCGGGGACGGCCTCGCCGGTCGCCGGGGCGGGGCCGAGGGTGGCGGAGTTGGCTGTGCCCGGGGCCGCTCCGGCGGTCGGCGTTCCGGAGGCGGCGGCCGCCGGTCCCCCGGTGGTGGCGGCGGCCTTCTTGGCGGCCGAGGGTGTCGCGGCAGCGCCGGCGGTGGGCGTGCCCGCGGCCGAAGGCGTCGCCGCTCCGGTCGTCGACGTCCACGCCGGGTGTGGCCGTATCGGTCGGAGCGGCGGTGGCGGCGTCGGTGGCGGCGCCGGGCGCCACCTCCGTGCCGGTCGGGCTCAACACACCGGTGGAGACCTCGTGGGGCTGGCTTCCGCCGCAGGCTGCGGCTACCAGCGCCACGGAAGCCAGGACGCCCATGAGGATCAGGCGCCGGGTGGGTCCTCGATCTCCCGTCCGCATCAGGAGTGTTCGCATTCGGCTCCCCCTTGGAGGTACGACAGGTGCTCTGACGATTGCTGCGCAGATCCGGTCACGGCATCCGCCGCGTCCTTCTCCGCCCCCCTGGAAGTCCAGCACGAGGGGCGGATGGGAGTTAAGGACACCAGGGGCCAAATTTGTCCCCTTCGGGCAAATCGGACATCAATCGGACAGGAAATCTGACCTCCGTACGGGTCCGGCGGGAGGGGCCGGCATTTGAGCAGGGGCGGGGCGCGCTGCACACTGGCAGGGAACGCGGCCGAGGGAGGCAGTGCTGGGATCGTTGCGCGAGCACGCCGACATCCGGGACAGCCGGGTGGCCGCCGAGCGGACTGTGTCGTGGATCCGCCTGGCCATCGCCTCCTCGATGGCCGTCATCGTCGCTCTGGCCGGGGAGGAGCGGACGCCCTATCCGAAGGCGGCCTGGATCATCCTGGCTGCCGCCCTGGCCTACGCCGGCCTCGCCTTCCTGAAGACGACGAGGGACGCCCGGGAGGGCGTCAGCAACCTGTGGACGGCCTGGATCCTCTCGCTGCTCTCCGGGGTCTTCGTCGTCGGCGCCGCCGCGGTGACCGGGGCGTCGGCCAGCCCGCTCCTCCCGGTGGCCATCACGGTGGTGATCTCCACCGCCATCCGCTTCGACCTGGTCCGGTCCCTGGCCGTGGCCGTGGGCATGGCCGCCGGCCTGTCGGCCGCCATCCTGTGGGTTCCGGAGCCCGACGTCGCCTGGGCCGAGCGGGTACGCGACGCAGCCTGGTGGTCGTGGCTGATGGTTGCCGTCGCCCTGCTGGTGGGGGTGCTCTCCCAGGCGGCCGACCTGGCCCGCCAGGCCCGGGCCAAGGCCGAGGCCGAAGCGGAGGCCGAGCACAGCCGGCTGGAACGGGAGCACAGCCTCCGTCTCCAGCTCGAGGCGATGGACGAGGCCCGCCGGGACTTTCTGGCTGCCCTCGCCCATGATTTCCGCACCCCGATCGCCTCCATCGCCGCCCTGTCGACGGCGCTGGCCCGGCGGGCCGGCGACCTCGACCCCGAGGAGCGGGCCGAGGTGGCCCAGCTCATCGAGGGCCATGCCAAGCACCTCGGGGCCATGCTCTCCGAGGTGCGGGAGCTGGCCGTGAGCGAGTCGCTGGCCGGCGACCGCCGGGTGGAGCTGTCCGACGTCTACATGCCCGACCTGATCCAGGCCTCGGCCGCGGCGGCCGGGCTCGCCCCGGGGCGGCTCGTCACCGAGATCGAACCGGGCGTGACCCTGCTGCGCACCGACAGCGAGAAGACGCTGCGGATCCTGGCCAACCTGCTCCAGAACGCAGCCAAGCACTCGCCCCCCGACCAGCCGGTGGAGGTGCGCCTGGCCCGGTCCAACGGGCTGGTCGAGCTGGCCGTCCTCGACCGGGGGCCGGGCATCCCGCCCGAGATCGCCTCCCAGGCCTTCGAGAAGGCGGTCGGCTTCGGCCCCCACCGGTCGACGGGGCTGGGCATGTGGATCGTGGCCCGCTTCGTCGACTCCCTGGAGGGTTCGGTGTGGGTCGAGCCCCGCCCCGGCGGGGGCCTGATCGTCCGCGCCCGGTTCCCCCTCGGCGCGCCACCCTCTCCCTCCCCCCCGGCCCCCCTGACTCCGTCGGTCCGCGTTAACCAAACCCACCGCACAGGTCGGTTTCGCTAACGCGAGACGGGGGTGGAGGACCGCGAGAGTGAAATTCGGAGCGCCGCCACCGGCTGTTTGGATTGAATGGGTTCCCGTGCGCCGCACCGACCTGATCATCACCCAGGCCTCGTTGGGCCAGCACGGGTTGGTAACCCGGCAGCAGTTGCTCGCCTTGGGTGTCACCGAACGCCAGATCGACCGACGACTCGCCGCGGGCCTGCTCATTCGGGTCCACCAGGGCGTGTACCGCCTGCCGGGATCGGAGAACACCTACGAGCAGAAGGTGATGGCGGCATGTCTGGCCAGCGGAGGGGCGGCTTCTCACCGGTGTGCCGCGGTCCTCTTCGGCCTGCGGGGCTGCCGAACGGATCTGGTGGAGATCACCGTGGAGGGTCCGCGGGCACCCGGCTTGAAGGGTGTCACCGTCCACCGGACCGGTCGGCTCCGACGGACGACCATCGGAGCGATCCCGGTCACCATGCCCGGGCGGATCCCCGTCGATCTGGCCGCGGTCGCGCCTCACCTCCTGGGCGGAGCGCTGGCCGACCTCCTGCTTCGGATCACCAGTCTCCGATCGGTGACGGAGGCTGTAGACGCCGCCGGTCGAACGGCCAACATCCGGCTGGTTCGGCAGGAGCTGGAGGGCTACTTGGCCGGGAAGCGGCCGACGGAGAGCGTGTTGGAGGACGAGTTCCTGAAGCTCCTGCGGCGCCATGGCATTCCGGAGCCGGAGCGGCAGTTCCAGCCGCCGTGGGAGCCGTGCCGGCGGGTGGACTTCGCCCGACCCGAGGACCGGCTGCTGATCGAGCTGGACGGGCGGCTCTGGCACACCAGCGGCGCCGACCGGGAGCGGGACCGGGCCAAGGACGAGCGGGCGGCGGCCCAGGGATGGCGGACCGAGCGGATCACTTGGGTCGACGTCCACGACGCGCCGCGTCTGGTCATCGAGAGACTGGGAGTCAGGCGGGCTGCCTGATCGGGCCAAGCGTCTCGCGTTAACCGAACCCACCGCACAGGTCGGTTTCGCTAACGCGAGACGGTTGGCCTGACCGGGCCGGGGCGGCTCTACAGCGGATTGCCCGGGGTGCCGATGTACCAAGGGTGAACCCTCATCGGGCGGTCCCCACCGTGCGGCTGTCCCGGCACCGGATCCGCCTGGCCGACGGACATGTGGTGAGCGCCCTGGTGGCGGGCCGGGGTGTGCCGCTGGTGGTGGTGCACGGCTTCTCGGCCGAGGGTCTCCTCTACGCCCAGTCGCTCTCGCGCCTCGTGTCCATGGGCTTCAAGGTGGTGGCCATCGACACCGCCGGCCACGGCGGCACCGCCGTCCTGCCCCGCGACGGACTGGAGCTGGCCGCCTACAGCCGGTTGCTGGGCCGGGCGATGGACGAGCTCGGCATCCGCCGGGCCGTCTTCGCCGGCCACTCGATGGGGGGCCGCCTGGTCACCGAACTGGTCGCCGCCGACCCGTCCCGGGCCATCGCCGTCCTCCTCCTCGACGCCATCGTGGGCGACACGTGGGACAACATCGTGACCGCCTGCCGGTGGTGGCCGCCGCTGCTGAGTGTCTTCGCCTCCGCCGCCGTTATCGACAGCCTCACCACCCTGGCCCTGAACGACGCCACCCAGATGGCCAAGCTGGCCCGCCTGTGGGGCGGCACGGCCTGGGGCGACCTGACCCGACCGTGGCAGCTGCTCAACCCGTTCATCTCCGTGCTGCGCTCCCCCGGGAGCCGGTCCATGCTCGAAGCGCTCCGGGCGGCGGCCGTGCCGGTGGTCGTCATCCACGGCGAGCGCGACCTGGTCGTCCCGCTGGCCACGGCCCGGGACGCCGCCCGCCGCTCCGGCGGTGACCTGGTGGTGGTGAAGGGCGCCGGCCACTCCTGGCTGCTCTCCGACCCCGAGACCTTCCCCCGCATCGTGGGCGAGCTGCTGGGGGGCCGCCTGGGCGACGCCTACGAGCGGGCCCTGGTCGACGCCGGTCTGGAGCCGGGCTCGGCCACCACCGACGAGATCGAAGACGCCCTCTACGCCCCGGGCGCTCCGGTGCGGGCCCTCACCCCCGAGCTGGACTACCTCCGGTCCAGCCGGCGCCGTGTGCCCCGCTACCGCTGGGAGGTCAGAAGCGCCTCGTAGGCGGGGACGGTGAGGAACTCGACGAAGTCGGACCCGAGGGCGACCTCCTCGAACAGGGCATGGGCCACACCAGCCTGTTCCGCTGCCGGGCCGCCTTCCTCCCGGAGGACCTCCAGCTCCTCCTTGCCGATGCTCCGCACCAGGTCGGCGTCGACCCGGGGTCCCTCCGCCAGCTGGACGCCGTGGGTCGACCACTGCCACACCTGGGAGCGGGCGATCTCGGCCGTGGCCACGTCCTCCATGAGGTTGAAGACGCCGACGGCCCCCGAGCCCGACAGCCAGCTGGCCAGATAGCGCAGGCCGACGGCCACGTCGTTGCGCAGCCCGGATTCGGTGACCTCCCCTCCGGGGACGGACAGGGCCAGGAGCTCGGCGGCGGTGACCGATACGTCCTCCCGTTGCCGGTCCAGCTGATTCGGACGATCGCCGAGCACGGCGTCGAAGGGGGCGAGGGCGGTGGGGACGAGGTCGGGATGGGCCACCCAGGTGCCGTCGAACCCGTCGCCCGATTCCCGCTCCTTGTCCTCGGTGACCTCGGCCAGGGCCACGTCGTTGACGGCGGGGTCCCGGCGGGAGGGGATGAAGGCGGCCATCCCGCCGATGGCGTGGGCGCCGCGCCGGTGGCAGGTGCGCACCAGCAGCTCGGTGTAGGCCCGCATGAAGGGGACGGTCATGGTCACCTGGGCCCGGTCGGGGAGGATCACGTCGGCGCGGTGGGAGAACTTCTTGATGGCCGAGAAGATGTAGTCCCAGCGCCCGGCGTTGAGCCCCGAGGAGTGCTGGCGCAGCTCGTAGAGGATCTCGTCCATCTCGAAGGCGGCCAGGATGGTCTCCAGCAGGACGGTGGCCCGGATGGTGCCCCGGTCGAGGCCGAGGGCGTCCTGGGCGGCGTTGAAGGTGTCGTTCCACAGCCGGGCTTCGAGGTGGCCTTCCAGCTTGGGCAGGTAGAAGTAGGGGCCACTGCCCTGGTCCAACAACCGCCGGGCGTTGTGGAAGAAGTAGAGGCCGAAGTCGAACAGGCTGGCCGACACCGGCCGCCCGTCGACCAGGACGTGGCGCTCCTCCAGATGCCAGCCCCGGGGGCGGACCACCAGCGTGGCCGGCTGCTCCCCGATGCGGTACTCCTTGCCCTCCGGGCTGGTGAAGCCGAGGGTGCCGTCGATCGCCTCCACCAGGTTGCCCTGGCCGTCCACCATGTTGTCCCAGGTGGGGGCGTTGGCATCCTCGAAGTCGGCCATGAACACCTTGGCCCCCGAGTTCAAGGCGTTGATGAGCATCTTGGCCTCGGTCGGGCCGGTGATCTCCACCCGCCGGTCGGCCAGGTCGGCCGGCGCCGGCGCCACCTGCCAGTCGCCCTCCCGGACGTCGCGGGTCGAGCCGAGGAAGTCGGGCTGCTCACCGGCCCGAAGGCGCGCCCAGCGCGCCGCCCGCTCAGCCAGGATCCGCTGCCGTCCCTCGCCCAGTTGTCGCTGCAGGCCGGACACGAAGGCCAGGGCGTCGGGGGTGAGGATGGCGGCCTTGCGGGGATCGACCTTGGCGGCGATCTCGACTCCGTCGGGCAGTTTCACGAGAGCCTCCTCCCGTGGATCGAGGCGTCGAGGAGTTCGACGGGATGGTGGACGGGCAGGCCGAGGTGGGCGGCGATCTGGAGCGTGCACCCGGGGTTGCCGGCCACGACCGCCCCCGCGCCGGTGGCGGCCAGGTTGGCCGCCTTGCGCCGGCCGAGCTCGGCGGCCGCCTCGGGTTGGAGGAGGTTGTAGAGGCCGGCCGACCCGCAGCACACCTCCCAGCCCGCCGGCTCGGCCACCTCCAGGCCGGGGATGCCGGCCAGCAGGGCCCGGGGTTCCGCCCGCACCCCCTGGGCGTGGGCCAGGTGGCAGGCGTCGTGGTAGGCGACGCGCATCTCCAGCCGGTGACGGGGGGCGCGGGCCTCGACACCGGCCAGCAGCTCGGTGATGTCGCGCACCTTGGCGGAGAAGGCCGCCGCCCGCCCCGCCCATTCGGGGTCGTCAGCCAGGAGGCGGCCGTAGTCCTTCATGGCCGAGCCGCACCCGGCGGCGTTGACGACCACGGTGTCGCAGCCCTCGAAGGCGCCGATCGTCTCCTTGGCCAGGGCCAGCGCCTCCGGTTCGGCGCCGGAATGGAGCTGGAGCGCACCGCAGCAGCGCGGGGTGGCGGGAGCGGCCACGTCGAAGCCCTCGGCGGCCAGCACCCGGACGGTGGCCTGGTTGACGCCGGGGAAGATCACCCGCGCCACGCAGCCCTGGAGGAGCCCGACCCGGCCCCGGCTCTCGCCCAGCGCCTCGGTGTGGGCCGGCAGCCGGCGCCAGGCGGAGGAGAGGGCGACATCGGGGGCGATGCGGGTGGCGGCGGCCAGGCCGGGGAAGCGCGCCAGCCAGGACAGGCGCTCGGGTTTCCCGGGGGCCCGGGGGTGTCCCCCTTTGAGCAGCGGCCCGGCGAGGGCGGCGAAGGGCACCAGCGCCCGCAGCCGTCCGGGGTGGGTGAACAGCTCGAAGCAGGCCCGCCGGAAGGCCCGCTCCCGCAGTGGGCGGCGGTGGTTGCGTTCCACCTGGGGCCGGGTGGCCTCGATGAGGCGGTCGTAGGGGACGCCCGACGGGCAGGCGGTGACGCAGGCCATGCAGCCGAGGCAGCGGTCGAAGTGGACGGCCATGGCGTCCATGTCGCTGCCCGCCTCGAGACCCTGACGCATGAGCACGATGCGGCCCCGGGGCGAGTCCATCTCCTCGCCCCACAGGACGTAGGTCGGACAGGTCGGCAGGCAGAACCCGCAGTGGATGCAGGTCTTGATGTCGTCGTCCGCGGGTGGGCGGTGGGCATCAAAAGCAGCCGGGCGGTGGGAGTCGAAGGCGGTCGTCACTCAGATGCCGCCCACGAACAGGCCGGGGGCGCACACGCCGGCCGGGTCGAAGCGTTCTTTGACCCGGCGCATGAGGGCCACCGGGCCGGTCTCCCCGCCCCACGGGTCGACCTTGGCCCGCACCTCGGCCGGAGCGTCGGTGACCACCACCGGGGCGGGAGCGAGGCGCCGCCGGAGCTCCTCCACCGCCGCCACCAGTTCGCCGGCGTCCTCGAAGGGCAGGCGGACCCATGACAGTCCGAGACCGGCCCGGCCCACCACGGACCCGCCCAGCGCCTGGGCCGCGGCCAGCACCTCGGGCAGCACCGACGGCAGGGCGCTCACCTTCAGGACCGCCTCGCCGTTCTGGCTGCGCTGCCCGGCCCGCTGGGTGGCCCACAGGGCGGCGTCGTCCTCGTTGGTGTCGACGGTCAGTCCGGCGCCGGTCAGGAGGCCGGCCGCCTGGGCGAGACGGGCCGTCGGATCGGCGCCGCCGAGGCGGACGAGCACGGCGCCGGCTCCCGCCCGCCCAGGTCACATCGAGGGAGTCGGCCTCGAGCGGGGCGTGGGCGAGCGCCGACGCCCCCCGGGCCAGGGCGGCGGGATCGTCGCCGGCGCCGATGGCGGTGCCGGTCCGGGCGGGCAGCGGATGCAGGCGCAGGGCCACCTCGACCACCAGACCCAGGGTGCCGAAGGAGCCGGCGAACAGCTTCCCCAGGTCGTAGCCGGCGACGTTCTTGATGACCTTGCCCCCGGCCCGGGCCAGGGCCCCGTCGGAGAGGGCCAGGGTGACGCCCAGCACCAGGTCCCGCACGGCGCCGTAACGGTGGCGCAGCGGCCCCGAGTCGGCCGTCGCCACCACGCCGCCGATCGTCGCCGAACCGGCCGCCTCGTCCACCCGCCCACCGGCGTCCTCGCCAACCCGCCCACCCGCTGTGGGCGGGTCGAGGGCCAGCATCTGCCCGTGTTCCGCGAAGGCCTCCTGGATGGCGTCGAGCGGGGCGCCGGCCTCGACCACGGCGGTCAGGTCCCCGGCGTTGTGTTCCCGCACGCGGTGCAGCCCTCCCGTGGAGACCTCCACGTCCGGGTCGGGGACGGGCCGGCCCCAGCCGAACTTGGTGCCGCCGCCGCGGATCCGCAACGTCAGGCCCTCCGCGCCGCAACGGCCCATGACGGCAGCGGCTTCCTCGTAGGAGGACGGAGCTTCGGTTTTCATGCTCAGAGCCGCTCGGCGATCCCGGCCGCCTCCAGTGGGTGCTGGCGGTAGGGGCCGGGCACCTCGCCGCACAGGCGGGGGGTGGGCATGACCTTGCCCGGATTGACCCGGCCCTCCGGGTCGAAGGCGCACCGGAGGCGCTGGAAGGCGCCGAGATCGGCGTCGGAGAACATCAGGCCCATGTAGCGCTTCTTGTCGACGCCGATGCCGTGCTCCCCCGTCAGGGAGCCGCCGAGGTCGACGCACGCCTCCACGATCTTCCCCGCCAGCTTCTCCGCCTGCTCGGGCTGCCCTTCGATGGAGGCGTCGTAGAGGACGAGGGGATGCAGGTTTCCGTCGCCGGCGTGGAACACGTTGGCCACCTGCAGGCCGTAGCTGGTGGAGAGTTCCTCGATGCGGCGCAGCGCCTCGGGGAGGCGGGTGCGGGGGATGACCCCGTCCTGGACGTAGAAGTTCCGGGAGATGCGGCCCATGGCGGCGAAGGCGGCCTTACGGGCTTTCCAGATGAGAGCCCGCTCGGCGTCGTCGGCGGCGATGCGGATCCCCGTCGCCCCGTTGCGCCGGCAGACCGCCACCACCTCGTCGAACCGGGCCTCGCACTCCGACGCCGAGCCGTCGAGCTCCACGATGAGCGAGGCGCCCACATCGAGGGGCGTGCCGGCGTGGGTGGCTTCCTCGGTGGCACGGATGGCGAGCGGGTCCATGATCTCCATGGCCCCGGGCACGATGCCCGCCGCCACCACGTCCGAGACGGCGCGTCCGGCCGCCTCGGGAGAGTCGAAGTAGGCCACCACGGTGCGGACGGCCTCCGGTGCGGGCACCACCCGCAGGGTGATCTCGGTGGCGATCCCGAGCGTGCCCTCGGAGCCGACGAAGGTGCCGAGCAGGTCGTAGCCGGGACGGTCGAGCTCGGTCCCCCCGAGGTGCACCACCTCTCCGTCGGGGAGCACCACCTCGGCGCCGATGACGTAATTGGTGGTGAACCCGTACTTGAAGCAGTGCACGCCCCCGGAGTTCTCCGCCACGTTGCCGCCGATGGAGCAGATGATCTGGCTCGACGGATCGGGCGGATAGAAGTGGGTGGGGGCCACCGCGGCGGTCACCTCGGCGTTGGTCACGCCGGGCTGGACGACGACCCGCTGGTTCTCCAGGTCGACGTTGACGATGCGGCGCATGCGGGACAGGGAGATGAGCACGCCGTCCTCGACCGGGACGGCACCCCCGGACAAGCCGGTGCCCGACCCCCGGGCCACCCACGGCACCTCGGCCCGGTGGCAGGCGGCGACGACGGCCGACACCTCCTCGGTGGTGTCGGGCAGTACGGCGGCGGCCGGGACGGTGGCGTACTGCAGCAACCCATCGGACTCGTAGGTCCGCAGGGCGTGGTGCTCGGTGACGACGCGGTCGGGCCCGCAGATGGCCACCAGCTCGGCGATCGGGACGGTCCCGGTTGCGACCTTCACGGGCCCGACGTTAGCGCCGGCGCCCCGTATCTCCTACCGGCGCCGGCGTCCCATGATCAGTCCCGCAAAGCCGAGGGCCAGGGCCCAGGATCCCAGGGCGGCGAGCGGCCGCGTGGAGCCGGTCCCGGTCCGGGGAAGGGTGTCCGCCGCCGCCGGCGCGGTCAGCGTCTCTCCCGCCACCTGAGTGGTCACGCCCTCGACGGTCGCCTCCTGGGTGCTGCCGCTCGGGGTGGTGCCGCTGGGTGTCGTGGACCCCTGGGTCGACCCCTGCTCTTCCTGGGTCGTCCCCTGCTCCGTCCTGCTCGGCTGTTCCTGGTTCGGGCTCGGCTGTTCCTCCTGGGTCGTGCCCGGCTGTTCCGAGGTGGAGCCCTCGGCGTACGTGTTGACGACCGTCACCAGGACGGGCTCGTCCCCGGTGACCTGTGCCTCCCCGTCGTTCACGTCATCATTCGAGTTCTCTTCTACGAAACTGACCGTGGCTCCCTGGGACGAGGCCGGGTCCTCCGTGACGTCACAGGTGGTCCCCATCGGGACCGATACGTCCTGCGGCTGCCCCGGGGAGAGATACAGCACGGTGTCAGCCGGCGTGTGGTTGCAGTTCACGTAGACGGTGAACGGACCAGCCCCTGCGTTGGACGGGGACACGAGCTTCTGGACTCGGAACGTCCCGGACTGGACGGGGTTGCACTGGAGCCAGAAGACTTTGTGCTTCTCCCCTCCCGGCGCGTTGACGGAGTCCCAGCTCACCTTGATGTGGTAGCCCTGCTGGTCGTGCGGTTCGAATGGCTGGAGAGCCTCCGAGAGGTTGAAGCCGATCACGTTGTCCTCGTCCTGGTCGCCGGCCTCGGGGTCGTCGCTGACCGTGCCCTCCCAGGTGAGGAGGTGGTCGCCGCTCCCGGTGGGCGGCTGGGTGACGAAGGTGACCTTCACCTTCTCCTCGGTATCGAAGCCGAAGAACTCCAGCCACAGACGGCAGCCGTCGATGTGCGGCTCATTGTTCGGATCGGCCGTGGAGTCGTCGTCCACCTTGATACGGCCGTTGTTGCCGGGCGGGCTGCCCGGTGGGGTCTTCTTGGCCGCGGCGGCAGTTCCGATGCCGGCGACCAGGGCGATCAAGGCGGCGAACACGACGGCCCGCAAAAACCTCCGGATACCCATGCCATCCCCCTTCCCGGCGGATCCACGATTCGCCGAACTTTGGCATTTCTATCCAGCGTAAGAAATGGTGAAACTTGGTAATTCGGAGGGCGTCCTAGACTGCGGCCGTGGGTCTTCCCGACGAAATCGCCTTGCTCGCTGACCGCCTCGGGCGGCCCCCTGAGGCCGCCTTCGAGGTCTGCGTACGGGACCCCGGGGGCGAGCCGATGGTGATCCGCAACGCCCCGCTCACGGATGACGGGCGGCCGATGCCGACCCGCTACTGGCTGGTGGACCGCCAAGCGGTAAAGGCCGTGGCCCGGCTGGAGTCGGCCGGCGGGGTGCGGGAGGCGGAGTCCGAGGTCGACGCGGCCGAGCTGGTCGCCGCCCACACCGCCTACGCCGCCGAGCGCAACGCCGCCCTGCCCGACGGGCACGCCGGCCCCCGTCCGACCGGCGGGGTGGGAGGCACCCGGCGGGGGGTCAAGTGCCTGCACGCCCACTACGCCTACTTCCTGGCCGGGGGCGACGACCCGGTCGGACGCTGGGTGGCGGAGCGGCTTCCCGGGGCCCGGGGTGTCCCCGAAGAAACCGGGGCCGAACGATGACCACCCGCCTGGCCGCCATCGACATCGGCACCAACTCCACCCGCCTCCTGGTGGCCGACGCCGACGGTCGTGAGGCACCGCTCGTCACCCTGGACCGGCGGATGACCATCACTCGGCTGGGACAGGGCGTCAACGCCACCCGCCGGCTCCACCCGGACGCGTTGGAACGCACGCTGGCGGTGCTCCGGGAGTACCGCGAGGCCCTCGACAAGCTCGGGGTCGACGGCGTGCGGGCCAGTGCCACCAGCGCCGTGCGCGACGCCACCAACCGCGACGACTTCCTGATCCCGGCCAAGGAGATCCTGGGGACGGCCCCCGAGGTGCTGACCGGCGAGGAGGAGGGGCGGCTCACCTTCCTCGGCGCCACCGCCGGCTTGATCGAACCCAGCCCCTATCTGGTGGTGGATATCGGCGGTGGGTCCACGGAGTTCGTCGTCGGCACCGACGGGCAGGTCCCCCGGGACGGGGGTGTCCCCCACGTCACCGGCCTCATGTCGGTGGACGTCGGCTGCGTCCGTCTGACCGAGGCCTACCTCCACTCCGACCCACCTGCGCCCGAGGAGCTCTCCCAGGCCATCTCGGTGGTGGCGCTCCACTTGGCCGACGTGGACCGGTTGCTGCCCGCCGCAGCCGCGGCCCAGACCCTCATCGGAGTGGCGGGCACCGTGACGACGGTGGCCGCCGTCGAGTTGGGCCTGCTCGAGTACGACTCCGAGGCCCTCCATCATTTCCGCCTCACCCACGCCGCCGCCGAGGACGTGTTCCGCACGCTGGCCACCGAACCGGCCGACGCCCGTCGCCACAACCCGGGGCTGGAGGCGGGCCGGGTCGACGTCATCGTCGGCGGCGCGGCCGTGCTGGTGTCGGTCATGCGCCACTTCGGCTTCGATGAGATGCTCGTTTCCGAGGCCGACATCCTCGACGGGCTCATCCGCTCCCAGCTCTAGAAAGGTCCTCCCCGCGATGCACCCCGAACGCCTGCTCCTCGGTCCCGGCCCGTCGAACCCCTATCCGGAGGCCATGCAGGCTCTGGTGCGCCCCGTGCTCGGCCACCTCGACCCCGACCTGCTGGACGTGACCCGGGAGATCGGCGACCGTCTCCGCCAGGTGTTCCGCACCACCAACCGGCTGACCCTGCCGGTGTCGGGAACGGGGTCGGCGGGCATGGAGGCCTGCCTGGTCAGCCTGCTGGAGCCGGGCGATACCGCCATCGTGGGGGTCAACGGCTACTTCGGCGAGCGCCTGTGTGAGGTGGCGCAACGGGTCGGGGCCACGGTCAGGCGGGTGGAGGCGCCCTGGGGGAGTGCTCTCGATCCCGAGGCGCTCCTCGCCGCCCAACGCCGCCATCCGGAGGCCCGGCTGGTGGCCGTTGTCCATGCCGAGACGTCCACCGGGGTGCGCAACGAGGTCGCCCCCCTGCTGGCGCTGCAGGAGACCGACACCCTGTTCCTGCTCGACGCGGTCACGTCGCTGGGCGGGATCCCGGTCGAGGTCGACGGGTGGGGCGTCGACGCCTGCTACTCCGCCACCCAGAAGTGCCTGGGCGCCCCGCCCGGCCTGGCGCCGGTCACCCTGTCGGAGCGGGCCGCGGCCCGGGTGGCGGGGCGCTCGTCACCGCCTGCTTCCTTCTACCTCGACCTTGGACTGCTCGACGCCTACCTCCACGACCCGCACCGCTACCACCACACCATCTCCTCCTCGCTCCTCTACTCCCTCCACGCCGGCCTGGGCCGGGTGCTGGCCGAAGGCCTGAAGTCGGTGTGGGAGCGCCACACCCAGGTGGGGGAGCAGCTCCAGGGGGTGCTGCCCGGTATCGGCTATGAGCTCATCGCCCAGGAGGGCCACCGCCTGCCGGAGCTCACCACCGCCCGCCTCCCCGAGGGCGTCGAGGACGCCTGGGGCCGCAAGACGCTCCGGGAGGAGTTCGGCATCGAGGTCGGCGGCGGGCTCGGGCCGTTCGCCGGCAAGGCCTGGCGCATCGGTCTGATGGGCCATGCCGCCCGGGAGCGCTCGGTCGTCACGCTCCTGGGCGCGCTCAGCGTCCTGGGGGGTTGAGCCGTCAGCGGAAGATCGTCGAGCGGTAGTGGCCCAGTTCGGCGATGGAGGCGTGGACGTCGGACAGCGCCCGGTGGCCTTCGGACTTGTCGGGGCGGGCTTTGAACGGCTCCGGGTACCAGCGCCGGCATAGTTCCTTGACCGAGGACACGTCGATGGAGCGGTAGTGGAGGTGGTCCTCGATCTCGGGGAGGTAGCGGGCCAGGAAGCGGCGGTCCATGCCGATGGAGTTGCCGCACAGGGGAACGGTGCCGGGTGTGGGGGCGTGGCCCTTGATGTACTCGAGCACCTGGGCGCCGGCTTCCGACAACGGCACCTCGGAGGCTCGGATCTCAGCCGTCAGCCCGGAGCGCTCGTGCATCTGGCGGACGAAGTCGTCCATGCCGGCCAGCACCTCCTCCGGCTGGTGGACGACCAGGTCGATGCCCTCGTCGAGGGCGGTGAGGTCCCAGTCGGTGGCCAGGGCGGCGATCTCGACGATGGCGTGGCGCTCGGGGTCGAGCCCCGTCATCTCGAGGTCCATCCAGATGAGCACGCCGGGCGGGTCGGTCATTCGGGGGCCGGGGGGATCGACTTGGGTGGGGCGGGCGCGGGGCGGGCCTCGCCGTGGCCGTCGCCCTTGAACAGCTCGGCGATCCCGGCCAGGGAGCCGAGGTAGCCGGACGTGTCGAGGGGGAGAAAGACCTTGGTGGCCCGGCCGTTGGCCACCTGGCCCAGCATCTCCAGGTACTTGATGGCGATCAGGTCGGGGGTCGGTCCGCCTTCGTGGATGGCGCTGAACACCGCCTCGGTGGCGGTGGCCTCGCCCTGGGCCAGGGCGACGCGCCGGAACGCCTCGGCTTCGGCCACCGCCTTCATGGCCTGGGCCTGCCCCTCGGCGGTGAGGATGTCGCGCTGCTTGACGCCCTCGGCGGTGAGGATGGCGGCCGCCTTTTCCCCCTCGGCGCGGGCGATGGCCGCTTCCCGCTGGCCGTCGGCGGTGAGGACGATGGCCCGGCGCTCCCGCTCCGCCTTCATCTGGTTGTGCATGGAGGCGACCACGTCGGGCGGCGGGTCGATGCGCTGGATCTCCACCCGCACCACCCGGGTGCCCCACTTGTCGGTGGCGTCGTCGAGGATCTCGCGCAGCCGGGTGTTGATGGTGTCCCGGGAGGTGAGGGCCTGGTCGAGTTGCATGTCGCCGATGACGTTGCGGAGGTTGGTCTGGGCCAGCTTGGTCACAGCCAGGTAGAAGTTGGCCACGTTGTAGACCAGGCGCTGGGGGTCGACGGCCTCGTAGTAGACGACGGCGTCGACGGAGACGACCACGTTGTCGGACGTGATCACCTCTTGGGGCGGAACGTCGACCACCTGCTCGCGCATGTCGACGCGCCGGATGTTCTCGATGAAGGGGATGATGGTGCGCAGGCCGGGGTCGGCGGTCATCTTGTACTTGCCCAGGCGCTCGACGAGGCCCCGCTCGTAGGGCCGGACGATCTTCACCCCCTGGGCCACGAACACGAACAGGACCAGGGCTATGACGCCCAGCAGGATGGCGAGCTCTGTCATCGGACTACGTGTCCTTTCCGCGCCCGGCTAGGGCGCCACCCGCTCGACCACGGCGCGGGTGCCGTCGATGCGTACCACCTGCACGACCGCACCCTCTTCGATGGGGGTGCCGTCGGCGCTCTCCGCCCGCCACTGCTCCCGCTGAAGGCGGATGACGCCGGTCCCGGACACCCCGCCGGGGATGTCCTGGATGACCTCGGCATGCTGGCCGATCCAGCGCCGGGAGCCCGGCGTCCCCTCGGTCGGGACGCCGCGGCGGTCCATCCGCCGGCCCAGAGGCCACAACACGGCCGAGGCGAGGCCGGAGGTGACCACGAAGCCGGCCCACTGCCAAGTCACGTCCACGCCGGCGAAGGCCAGGACGGCGGCCAGGGCGGCCCCCAGACCGAAGGGCAGAGCGAAGAACGAGCCGGCGGTCGCCATCTCGCCGACGAAGAAGATGACGGCGGCGGCCGTCCAGATCCAGCGCCACGTATCGGGGGAGTCGAGCACCAACCCAGCCTAACGGCGCGCTCGACGGTCGCCCTCCCGCATTCCGAGCGGTTTGGGCTGGGGCGCCCCCCGGGTTGCCCGGTATGTTCTGTGACGTGACGACGCGGCTGGTCGGACCCCGGGTGGTGCTCCGGCCCCTGGAAGCGGCCGACGGGGACGCCTGGCGCGAGGTGCGGCGCCGCAACCGGGACTGGCTCGAGCCCTGGGAACCGATCCCGGAACCGGGTTCGCCCGATCTCCTCCGGGATGCGTCGGCCTTCCGGGCCCGGTGCGCCTCCGCCTCCCGCCAGCGCCACCTGGACACCGCCCATCCGCTCGGCATCTTCCTCCACGATGGCACCCTGTGCGGGGAGATCAACCTGTCCGGCATCCAGCGGGGGCCCTTCCAGAGCGCCCACGTCGGCTACTGGATGGACGAGGCCCACGCCGGCCGGGGGCTGGTGCCCGAGGCGCTGGTCCTGGTGCTGCGCTTCGCTTTCGAGCAACTCTCGCTCCACCGGATGGAGGTCAACATCGTGCCCCGCAACCAGGCCAGCCGCCGGGTGGCGGAGAAGCTCGGCCTGCGCCAGGAAGGTGTCTCCAAGGCCTACCTCCAGATCCGCGGTGAGTGGGAGGACCACGTCCGCTACGCCATGACCGGCGACGAGTGGGCGGAGCGCAAAGCCGAGCTGACCGAGGCCTTCCTCGGCGCCAGCCGGGTCTGACTACCGGCGACCTCCCGGAGCGGACCCGCCGGGGCGCTCGGTGACGGCCGGGGACCGGCGGAAGAACTCCTCGACGTCGGCGTCGTAGTGGTAGGTGGGCCGGTCGCGGCCGATGGTGGCCTCCAGGCGCAGGGTGCGGGCGAAGTCCTCCACCGCCCCGGCGGAGGTGTAGCGGTAGCGGTAACCGGTCCGTTTGAAGGCCGCGTTGTCCACGCCCCGGCCGAAGCGCAGCAGCTCGAGCAGTTCGGGAGGAAGCTCGACGACGCCGAGGCGCCGGAGCAGCCCGGCCGCCGCCCCCGTGCCCCACGGGGGGAGCGGGACCCGGCGCCGGCCCACCAGACGGCACACGTCACTCCAGGTCACGAACCCGTCGCCGGCCACGTTGTAGGTGCCGGGCACGTCGTTGAGGGCGACGTGGCACAAGGCACCGAGGACGTCGTCCTGGTGGGTGAACTGCAGCCTGGGGTCGAACCCGAAGACCTCGGGGGCGACGGGGAGTTTGAGCGCCCGGGACAGCGGTGTCTCCAGATCGGGGCCGAGCACGTTGGAGAACCGGAGCAGGGTGACGACGATGTCGGGACGGTCGGCGGCGAAGTCGGACAGGTAGCCGTCCACCTCGAGCAGGGATCGCTCCACCGGGGTGCGCGCCGGGCGGGACCGGCCCATCTCCTCGGTGAAGTGGTACGGGTCCCGGTGGGAGGCCCCGTACACGAGGGTGGAGGACTTGAGCACCACCTTGCGCACCGAACTGGCCGGCGCCCCCGCCGCGGCCAGCAGGTTCATGGTGCCGATGACGTTGGTCTCGTGCAGCGCCCGGGAGCGCAGTGCGGTGGAGTCCACCTCCAGGTGGGTGTGGAGCACCGTGTCCACCTCGGTGGCGGCCACGATGCGGGACAGGATGGAGTAGGAGGAGTCGGCCCGGACCACCTCGGTTCGGCTCAGCGGCACCAGAGGGGCGCGGGTGTCGAGCCCGACCACCACCTCCACCCGGGGGTCCCGTTCCACCACCTGGGCCAGGCGTCCGCCCCAGAACGTGCCGATGCCGGTGACGAGGACCCTCAACCGAACCACACGCTGCGCCGGTGGGAGAGCATGTCGTAAAGGGCGTCCTGGATGCTTTCGCGGATGCTCTCGGCCTCCTCCATGACCCGGCTGCGGGAGTAGCGCTCCAGGTTGGGGGGGACGTCGAAGGTGACGGGCTCGAGGACCCGGAGGCGGAACTTGGCCGGGAACCACAGCATCCCGAAAGGTGTGAGCATGTTGGCCGTGAGCGGGGCGTAGGGCAGGCCGGTGATCTTGGCCAGGGTGTTGGAGCGGGCCAGGATGGGCATCGACTCCTCCGCCCCCACCACCGCCACCGGGACGATGGGCACGCCGGCCCTCATGGCCGTCTCCACGAAGCCGCCCCGGCCGAACCGCTTGAGCCGGTAGCGGTCCTTGTAGAGCTTGGACGGCCCCTTGACGCCCTCGGGGAAGACCAGGACCAGCTGGCCCTCGTCGTGGAGGAGGCGCTGGGCGTTGTCGGGATGGGCGGCCACCCCGCCGGCCCGGGACCACAGGGTCCCCACCACCGGCACCGAACGGAAGAAGTAGTCGGCCAGGCCGTAGACCGGGCGGCCCAGCTCGGACTCCACGCCGTGCATGATCACGGGGGCGTCGGAGGGGATGGCTCCGGCGTGGTTGGCCACCAGCAGGGCCCCGCCCTGGCGGGGAATGCGTTCCAGGCCTTCCCATTCGGCCCGGAACCAGTGGCGGTACATGGGGTCGAAGAGGGTCCGGGCCAGGCCCCGCACCCGTTCGCTGCGGCCCCAGGTGTCGACGTCGGACAGGCCGGCGGGGGGCGACGACGGCTCCGGCGGGGGTTCGACCAGCACCAGTTCACCACCCCGGCGCTCCTCGGCCGGCGCCACCGCCTCCTCGGCGGTCAGGTCAATGGTGGGCGGGTCGTCGGCCAAGAGCCCAACGGTATCTTGCTGAGCATGGCGCTCGACCATGCAGCCGCGACGGGCGCCGAGGCCCCCGCTCCCACCCGGGGTCTGCGCCACGCCTTCCGGGCCCTGCGCCACCGGGACTTCGCCCTGTTCCTCACCGGCGCCTTCATCTCCTCGACGGGGATGTGGATGCAGAACGTCACCGTCCCCTACGTGCTCAACGAGGCCACCGGTTCGGCCACCTGGGTCGGTCTGGCCGGCTTCGCCCAGTTCATCCCGGCCATGGTCATGGGCCCCATCGGCGGGACCTTCGCCGACCGGTTCCCCCGCCGGCGGATCCTGCTCGTGTCCCAGTCGGTGGCCATGTTCATCGCTTTCGCCCTGTGGCTCACCGTGCGGGACGGGCAGGTCGATCCCGGCCTCATGGTGGGGCTGGTGGCGGTGGGTGGGATCGCGTCCGGATTCGGGATCCCGGCCTGGCAGAGTCTCGTGCCCGAGCTCGTCCCCCGGGAGTCGCTGCTCAACGCCGTGGCCCTCAACTCGGCCCAGTTCAACGCCTCCCGGGCGCTGGGGTTCCTGATCGGGGGCTTGAGCCTCCACGCCTTCGGGCCGGCC
Organism: uncultured Actinomycetes bacterium; assembly: GCA_963789165.1. Taxonomy (GTDB): domain Bacteria; phylum Actinomycetota; class Acidimicrobiia; order IMCC26256; family BP-133; genus CAWBJP01. The sequence continues at coordinate 96,046 of CAWBJP010000014.1, read as the reverse complement.
ACCGCCTTCCTGGTCAACACCGTGTCCTACGTGACCGTGCTCGGTGCTCTTCTTCTCGTCCACGCCGGTCGGGCGCCGGAGGCGGGCCGCGCCGGGGCCGCCGAGGCCGGTGGGTTCCGCTCCGTCCTGACCTACGCCCGGCGCCATCCCGGGATCCTCCTCACCATCGTCACCGTGGGTGTCGTCGCCTTCCTGGGCAGCCCGGTGGTCCTCCTCGCCCCCGTCTTCGCCCGCGAGGTGTTCCACGTCAACGAGGCGGCCTACGGCTACCTGGCCGCTGCCTTCGGGATCGGCGCCACCGTGGGAGCGGTGGTGCTCGGCGCCTACGGCGACGGCCTGCGGCGCTCCCGGCTGGCCACGTCCGCCATCGCCGCCTACGGGCTGGCCCTCCTGGGCATGGGCCTGACGCCCGTCTACGCCGGCGGTCTGCTGGCCATGTTCGCCATCGGGGCGGGCTACCTGGTGGTGGTGAGCGCCCTCAACACCACCCTCCAGGAGAGCGTCGAGCCCCGCTTCCGGGGCCGGGTGGTGGCCCTGTACTTCATGGCCTTCACCGGCGGCTACCCCCTCGGCGCCCTCCTCCAGGGCTGGTTGGCCGACCTGGTGGGGGTCCGGCCGGTGGTGGCGGGCGCGGGCGTGGTGCTGGCCGCCTACGCCGCGCTCCTGGTGCTGCGCCCCGGCCTGGCCGCCAGCCTGGACCCGGCGCCTATCCCGCGGTAGTGCCGCGCCGGTAACATCGGGGGCGAGAGGGAATTGCACCTTTCGCTCCGATCGCAGCTTTCGTCGCACCAAAAGGAGACACGTCGATGCCCCGCCTCACCCGCCGGATCCTCCGCGCTCTGCCCGTCTCGCTCGCCCTGGTGGCGGCCGGCGCCCTGGTCCTTCCGGTCACGGCCCCCGCCGAGGCCCCGCCGGCGTTCAAGCACGGCGACTTCATGGCCCTCAACAGCCGGGGCAAGGCGCCCAACACCTCCTCCGACCCGATGCGCCAGGTCTACGTGTTCGACCTCTACTCGCTGGCCACCGGCGAGAAGATCGGTACGGCGGTCGACGACATCTTCTGCTCCACCGCCACCCCGCCGCCCTGCCAGGTGTTCGACGCCAAGACCACCTTCAAGCTGCCCGACGGGGAGTTCACCAACCACGCCCAGGTCTCGGTCGTGTTCGACCCCCAGCGGCCCGGATGGGTGCTGGTGGGATCGCTGCCCTCCAGCAAGGGCATCATCGCCGGCACCGGGGCCTATGCCGGGCGGACCGGCAAGGTCACCCTCGCCGGCGTCAACGACGCCACGAGCTACCCGGCCGAGTTGGGCGTCGACGACCGCTGGGTGATCGAGTTCGACCCGAAGTAGGCGCCGCTAGGGGGTGGGGAGCCCCGGCGGGTGGATGACGTAGGCCGTGCCGCCCGAGTGGCCCAGCCACAGTGCCTCGAAGTCGGCCCGGGGATAGCTGCGGCGCACCTCGCCGTCAGTGGCTCCGGCGGGGTCGTTCATCACCGGATTGCCGGAGGCGTCGAAGCCCACCAGCACACCCAGGTGGCCCTCGGACGAGGACACCGGGGCGTTGGGGAGCTGGCCCTCGGTCCAGGAGTAGCTCATGACCACGGGGACGCCGGCTGCGATCCAGGCCTCGGCTTCGGCCAGGCTGGCCAGCCGGGTCACGTACCCCTCCAGGCCGGCGGAGGCGGCGGCGTAGGCGGTGTTGAACGGCCAGTTGCCGTGGCCGTCGAAGACCCAGTCGTAGACGCCGGCCACCGCCGCCCGCACCCGGGGCTCACAGGGTCCGCCGTCCTGGGTCCAGTAGCCGACCACCATGGACGTGGAGGTGGGGGAGCACCACACCTCGCCACCGTCGGGATAGGCCCGCTGGGAACAGGTGGGCACCTCGAGGACCTTGCCCCAGCGGGTGGGGTCGCCGGTGGACGGTGATGCCGGGCGCTCCGGGGTGGTGGAGGTGGTGACGGCGGCCAGGGTCACAGTGGGGCTGACCTCGGCCGGCCGAGCCGAGAACAGCCGGACCCGGAGCTGGATGCCGTCGGCGGGCGGGGCCGCGTCGCCCAGGATCAGGGTGTCGACGGCCACCTTGGCGTCGTCGTCGCGCTGGTCGTCCACCGAGTGGCGCTCGATGGTCGAGTCGTCCTCGGCCCACACCCCCAGGTTGTAGAACCGGCTGAAGTGCCCGCTGACCTGGAGCCGGGCGTCGACCTCGATCCAGGTGCCGGCCGGCGTCCGGGCGTTCCAGGAGGCGACGGCCCGGGTGAACCCGAAGCTGGCCGGGGTCAGGGGGCTGGTGGCCTCGCCGACGTTGTAGCCGGCGCCGTTGTAGAAGTTCCGGCTGTGGAAGGCGCCGGGGGTGTCGGTGCCGGCCTGGGCCGTGGCCGCGTCGAGGACCAGGGCGCCCTGGGTGTTGCGGGACGTGCCGGCCAGGTCCCAGCTGTCGAAGCCCCGTTCTGCCGCCCGCCAGCGCACCAGGGAGGCGCGGTAGCCGCCGTCGGTGTTCTGGGCGCCGGCGTCGGTCGGCGGCAGGGCCAGGGCGGCCAGGGTGGCAGCGGTGACGAGGGCGAGAGCAGGGCGCATGCCCGGAGTCTCCCTGTTGGACCACCCGGACTCAAGCACCGCCCGATACGCTCCCGGGCCCGATGGACGGTGCCGTGCAGATCCGTGAGGCCACCCTGGCCGATTTCGACACCGTGGCCCGGCTCACCGTGGCCGCCTACCGGGCGTTGCCCACCTGGGTGGGCGACGACTACGCCGCCGAGCTGGCCGACGTGGCCGGCCGGGCGGCGGCAGGTGCCACCGTCCTGGTGGCGGAAGACGGCGACGGGCGCGTGCTGGGTGCGGTCACGCTGGTGCTCCCCCCGAGCCCCTTCTTCGAGTGGGACCCGGGCGTGGACGGCGACTGCGGCTTTCGCATGCTGGCGGTGGACCCGGCGGCCCAGGGTCGGGGGATCGGTCCCGCTCTGGTCGACGAATGCCTGCGCCGGTCCCGAGCCGCGGGCCGCACCCGGATGCTCATCGGATCCACGCCGTGGATGACCACCGCCCACCGCATCTACCAGCGCCTGGGCTTCGTGCGCCGACCGGATCTCGACCAGCAGTGGGGTGACATCACCGGCTGGGCTTTCGGCCTCGACCTCGCCGCGGTTGGAGATCTCCCGTAGGGGGACGATTTCGGGAGGGTCCGTCGATGGCCCTACGATCGGATGATGTAAGGGTCCCCTAATCGGGTTCGACCCCCCCAGGAGGAGTTCCCATGAGCGAAGTTCCCGCAGGTACCCACGCCTTCGGTCCCCAGGACGGTCAGCTGCTACTGAAGGTCTTCCGCGAGGGGGTGGCGTCCAAGATGGGGCATGACCTCACCATCGAGGTGAAGGACTGGAGCGCCAAGGTCGATGTGAACCCGGATGACATGAGCCAGACGTCGATCGAAGCCACGGCTCAGGTCCCATCCTTCAGCGTGCTGGAGGGCGTTGGCGGCGCTAAACCGCTCTCCCGGAGCGACAAGGCCGACATCAAGAAGAACATCGACGAGAAGATCCTCAAGGGTGCGTCCAGCATCAGCTTCAAGTCCAAGGGAGCCCCGAATGGGGACGGGACCAGGTTCACCGTCCCCGGCGAGCTCACCATCAACGGCGCCACCCGGCCGACCACGGTGAACGTGGATCTCAACGGGGACCAGGCCCGGGTGAGCTTCAAGGTCGTCCAGTCCGACTTCGGGCTCAAGCCCTTCAAGGCGTTCATGGGCGCGCTCAAGGTGCGCGACGACGTCGACGTGCAGCTGGAGGTGCCGCTCCCCGCCGGCGGCTGACCGACGGCCTCAGGCCGGGATGTGAGGCAGGGACTGACGCTGGAGGCTGCGCATGCGGTAGACCAGGTCCCGGAGCCGGCCTTCGGCCTCGAGTACCTGCTCCAGCGCTTCGGCCACCTTGGTGCTGGCGTTGGCCGCGGCCCGGCCTGCTTCCTCGACCTCGCTGCCCACCTCTCCGCTCGGGAGGCTGTCCTCACCGAGCTGGCTGGCCAGCCGGGCCACGGTCCGGCGCAGCTCCAGGTGGACCATGACCTCCCGGGACAGGGCGGCGAGCGCCCGGGCCTGGTTGGCGGTGAGCTGGCGGGGGACGCTGTCCATGGTGCACAGCGTGCCCAGCGGCAGCCCCTGGGGGTTGTTGAGCGGCACGCCGGCGTAGAAGCGGATCCCCGGCGCGTGGGTCACCAGCGGGTTGGTGGCGAAGCGGGGGTCCTCGAGGGCGTCGGGGACGACCAGGATCTCTTCCGGATGGAGGATGGCGTGGGCGCAGAACGCCACCTCCCGGCTCGTCTCCTCGACGTCCATTCCGACCCGGGCCTTGAACCACTGCCGGCTCTCGTCGACCAGGCTGATCAGGGCGATGGGCGTCTCACAGATGACGGAGGCCAGGAAGACGATGTCGTCAAAGGCCGCCTCGGGAAGCGTGTCGAGCACGTCGTAGCCCATCAGGGCAGCGAGACGATCCCGTTCCTCGGGGTACAGGGGGGCGGCAACGGCGCCCGAGGCGCTCCCGGTCATGTCCCGAACCTAAACCCACGAAGGCCTCAGGTAAATGCCGGAGAAACACGCGGGAAAGGAATGTCAGGCTGAGCAGGACGGCAGAGCCGCGGCGTGCTGGCGCAGCCACTCAAGAATGTGCGCAAACGATTCTGGAGCGTTGGGCTCGAGCTGGAACGAGTGCCCCGCGAGCGGGACGACCTGGAGCTCCTTGTCGGACGCGCCGGCGAAGAGGGCCAGCTCTTTGGCGCCGTGCTCGACGGGGAAGAGGGTGTCCTTCTCGCTCAGCACCAGGAGGACGGGGACCCGGATCGAGCCCATCACCGGGCGCGACGGCTGGCTCCCGATCGACAGGACGAGCCCCGAAGGCGTCAGGGTGGTGAGTTCGTCCACCTTGGCCAGGACATCGGGCTCGATGTAGTCGGGGTTGTGGTGGTACCGGTGCACCCTCTCCCGGGTTCCCCAGAAGTAGACGTAGTCGCGCTGGAGCGCCCGGGCCTGTTCCTCGGCGATGAACACCTGGCCGGCTTCCTGGCTGATGAAGTGCGTGTAGCTCAGCACCATGAGCAGATCGATGTTCCCCGATGTTCCCGCGGTCAGCTCGGCCATCTCGGCGCCGGCGGAATGACCCGCCAGCCCCACCTTGGCGAAGGAGACCGGCGCCGCCGCCTGGTACGACCCCGCCCGGAGCTGCTCGATGATCTGGGCCGTGATGGCGGCGTAGGACGGGATGGTGAGGCTCCGGCCGTCGGGATGGTCGGAGCTGGCGTAGCCGAGCTCGTCGATGGCCACCGCCGGGTAGCCCGCCGCGGCCAGCGCCCGGGCCACGGAGTACTTCTCGGGCCGCACCGGGAAGTCCCATCCCCAGGCGCCACCGGCCGTGCCGTGCAGGAGCAGGAGGACCGATGAGGTGCAGGCGGGAGCGTTGCCGGGCCGGTAGAGGAAGCCCCGCACGGCAGAGGTCTCTCCGGAGACCAGAGGATTCGTCACCTGGAACGTGACTGCCTCGACGGTGACTGCTGCGGCGGAGGAGGTCTCCTCGGGCGCCGATGCGTCGGCTGTGGCGGGGACCAGGATCGAAATCGCCAGGGGAACGAACATGCGACGAAGAGCCGACCCGTACCTGCCCATAGCGCCTCCCCCCAAGGGATTCCAGATCTGGATCAATGGTAGGAGCGGGCTCGCCATTGCGCATCGGGGAAATCCAGCACCCAGGAGCGCGGCGCACAGACTCTTCCCCGCTCGGAGGCGTGGGGGATTTCCCCCATACACCGACCCCCTGAAGGGATCAGTCGACGATCCCCTGGCGGTGGGCGAAGGAGGTCGCCGCCGCCCGGGAGTTGACCCCGAGCTTGGCGAAGATGTTGCCCAGGTGCCGCTCGACCGTCTTGTCGCTCAACCCCAGCTCGGCGGCGATCGCCTTGTTCGACATCCCGGCCGCCACCAGCCGCAGAACCTCGGCCTCCCGCTCGGTGAGGCCTCCGGGAAGGCTGCGTCTGGGTTGCGGGCGCCGGCCGAGCACCTCCTCCGCCCGGCGGGCCCACGCACCGATCCCGAGAGACTCGTACGTGTCCACCGCCGAGTTGATGAGCGACTGGGCCTGCTCGGAGTCTTCTGAGCCGCGCCGGGCGAGGAGCATCCGGGCCCACTCCAGCTTCGTGCGGGCCACCCAGTGGGAGGCGCCGATCCGTTCGTGGATGGCCACCGCCTCGCTGAAGCGGCGCTCGGCCTCGTCGTGGCGTCCGAGCGTCGCCGCCAGCACCCCGAGATGATGTGCGACCGAGGGGGTGGGAGCGGCACAGAACGGAATGGCCTGGGCGGCGTAGGGCCGGAGGGCGGCCTCGATCCGCTCGGCCTGGACGGTGTCGCCGAGACGGGCGGCCACCGCGCCCCAGCCGGTCATGGTGGCCAGCCAGTAGATGTCGTAGGGGACGCCAGCCGGATCGAGGCCGGCCAGAGCTGTCCGGGCTTCGTCCTCCCGGCCCAGTTCGCAGGCCGCCTGTCGCCCGGACGGAGTCGTTCCAGGGCACCTCGACCAGGCGGTGCCCGCTCTGGAGCAGCGCGATCGTCTCGTCGTCCGGGCGTCCCTGCTCGAAGCGCAGGAGCCACATTTCATTGGCGAACACCCAGCCGGCGTCTGCCTGGCCCGCCACCTGACCCAGCTCGCGGCTCTCGAAGAGGAGCTGTTCTGCCTCGTTGAACAGCCCGGCAATCATGGCCCGGGTGGCCCGGACATAGCTCACCCGCCACCGGAGTGCAGGCTGGCCGAGGCCAGCCGACAGCCGATCGGCGACGTCGAAGCACCGGTCTGCCTCCTCCACATCTCCAGCTTCGAGTGCCGACCGCCCCCGCAGGAGGTGGGCTTCGGCCACGAGGGCGGGATCGGCGACGGCCTCGACGACACGGAGGAGTTCTGCCGTGTTGGCCAGACGCTCCCCCAGCAGTTCGGGGACGCAGGTGGGGAAGTACCGGGTGAGCAGCACGCGAGCCAGGATGGGGGCGTCGTCCAGGGAACGGGCGAGGTCGAGGGCCTCGTCGCTCAGGGCCAGGCAGCGGCGCCAGTCGCCGGCGAAGACGAGTTCCACGCCGAGGGTCGCCAGCAGGCGGGCCCGGGCCCCCGGGTCCTGATCGCCGACCGCGCCGATGGCGGCCTCGAGCAGGGCCACCCGCTCGGTGTCGACCCGCCCGAGGATGCTCGGCAACAGGCCGCGGGTGTTGGCCAGAGTGGCCCGGACCAGGGCCGGCACGTCCTCCCGGTACCGGGCCAGCTCGGCCGCCTGGAGGAGCGTCTGGCGGTGGGCGGGGTCACCCGCTCGCCGCTCGGCCTCCCCGAGAGAGATCAGCAGCTCCAGGCGCTGGGACTCGTCCATCGGCCCCTGCGCCACCGCCTGGAGCTCGAGAGCCTGGCGGTAGTAGGCCACCGCTTCGTCGTGGGCGAGTTGGGCCAGGGCGCGATCGCCGGCGTGGGTGGCGTAACTCACCGCCTTGCGGGTCTCCGCGTTGGGGGCGGCGGCGCGGGCGTAGTGGTGCGTGAGGGCGGGCAGATGGTCCTCCAGCCGCCCTCGGTAGACCTCCTCGATGGCCTCGGCCACCCGGCGGTGAAGTGCGACCCGGCGGGCGCCGGAGAACTCGCTGTAGAGCGTGTCGCGCACCAGCGCGTGGGAGAACTGACAACGCGCCCCGGCCCCGGCGACGTCGGTCACCAGCCGGGCCGCCAGCGCCTCGTCGATCACCGAGGCCAGGCCTTCCTCGCCCAGACCCGCGGCGGGACCGAGAACGGCCAGATCGAACTCGAGGCCGATGACGGCCGCCAAACCCAGGACGCGGTTGGCCTCCGCCGAGAGCCGGGAGAGCCGGCGCCCGACCACGTCCCGAACCCCTTCGGGGATGCCCAGGTGTTCAACGGGAAGCGTGATGACCCACCGGCCGTCGCGGCGGTCGATGCCACCGGTCTCTGTCAGGTGGCGAACGACCTCGACCACGAAGAAGGGGTTGCCCTCGGTCTCCTCGTGGATGGCGGCGGCGAGGAAGGGGGCCGCTTCCTCGTCGAGGTTGTGGCCCGACGCCTGCTCGATGAAGGCCAGCACCCCGGCCTGGTCGAAGCCCGAGAGGGACAGGCGTTCGAATCCGGTCAGCCGGCGAAGGTCGGCCAGTGTCCCGCCGAGGGGATGGTCCCGGCCGATCTCGGTGTCCCGGTAGGTGCCGATGACCAGCAGACGCATGGGTTCGGAGGAACGGGCCACGTGGCGGAGCAACAGGAGCGTGGGCTTGGCCGCCCACTGGAGGTCGTCGAGGACGAGCAGGACGGGATGCTCCCGGGAAGCGGCGGCGAGCCAGCCCGCCACCCCGTCGAAGAGCCGGTAGCGCTCCGTCTCGGGATCGGAGCTGAGCGGCGGTGGAAGTCCGGGGATCCGGTCCGCCAGCTCCGGCACCAGGCGGGCCAGCTCGCCTGGGTATCGGCCCAGCCAGGCGGCCAGCTGGTCGACGGCGGTGTGGTCGATCAGGTGGCGCAACGCTTCGACAAAGGGCTGGTACGGCACGCCGAGGTCCTCACCGCACGCCCCGGCCAGCACGGTGGCGTCCTCGCCGTGGACCTGACGGGCCAGCTGCGCCGCCAGGCGGGTCTTGCCCACCCCGGGCTCCCCGGCCAGAAACGCGACGCGCTGCTCTCCGGCAGACGCCTCCTTCCACAGCTGGTCGAGGCGCTCGAGCTCGCGTTCCCGGCTCACGAAGACCCGCAGCGTTCCAGTGAGCAGCGGAGGGAGCGGCACCGGCGAATCCTCCAGCGGGGCCCACTCCACGCCGGAAGGCGGTCAACGGGTTCGGGAATGCCCTTCAGGTCGTAGCGTCCCCGGTCTACGAAGGAGGACCCGGAACGACCGGCCGCCGCCCGTACCACCCCCGTGGCCAGAATCTGTCCCCCCTCGGCCAGGGTCACCAGCCGGGCTGCCTCCACGACGGGTGTCCCGAAGACGTCGTCGTCCTCGAAGGTCACGTCGCCCAGGCCGAGTCCGACCCTGACGGCGAGGGGCCCTGAACCGGCGCTGCCCTGGCGGTGCACGGCCTGTTGCATGGCCACGGCGCAATTGACGGCCGCCGTGGCGGAGCCGAACACGGCCAGGACGCCGTCCCCCAGCGTCTTGATCTCCTCGCCTCCATGCCGGGCCAGGGCGGTGCGGAGCGCGGCGAAATGGCTGCGCCGGAACTCGTCGAACGCGTCCTCACCCAATTGGGTGAGCAGGTCCGTCGATCCGACCAGATCCGTGAACAGGACGGTGGCCGTCCCGCTCGACGTTCCCTCCCTCACGCCCACATCGTAAGCGGGCCCTTCCTAGTCCACACGGCCGGGCCCCGCCTGAGCCAGAACGACGTGACCGGCTGAATACGGCACTCCTGGCGGCTCCTCAGATGGCAACGTCGACGTTGAACACGACGAGGGGCCAAGCCAGAACCGCCAGCGCGGCCGACAGGACGCTGGAGAGACTCCCCAGGTCATCCAGATATCCGTGGTTGGCGGCCACCACCAGGCCTATGACAACCCAGATGACGAATCCGAGACTGACCGGTCTCCGCATGCGGAGGCACCTCCAAGGGGCGAAGTTTGAGGGGTGCCTCCCATGCAAGGGGTCGGTGGTTGTTTCGCAACGCCGACATCCCTTGCAAGGAAGCCCTTTGAGAGCCTCAGCCGCTCAACGCGTGCAACTCACCGACGCACTTCGGTGGCCGAACGCTCTGAGACCACGTCCCCTTCTCGCACCACGGCGGACCGGCGGCGGTCGTAAGGAGAGAAGCTGCTCCAAAAGACAGCTGAGGCCAACGCTCCGACGACACCGACGATCATGAGGATCACACCGACAACTTCGAGGTTGACCCCATCGACATTGGTGCTGACGGCGTACCGCAGAATGGCACCCACGGCGAAGAGTAAAAGACCTACGGAAATACCCATGCTCTCAAGTCTCCTTTGGAGGACTAGACCCTGCGGCCGGACATTGCCCGGAACAAGAAAAAAATCAGGATGATGACGAGGACGGTGCCCAGGCTTATATACATCTGTTCCTTCCGGTGATGACTCTCTCGACTGGCGAGGAAGTCGTCGGCAGGAACGCGAGACGACTCGCATGCCCGACTTCCTGGCTTGTCCAAAGGGTTGGATGCGCGACCAGGGTCTGGAGCAGCGTCATCGTCGCGGGCACATCCCGCAATCAACCCGGCTATACCCACGGGGAGTGAGACGCAACCCCCATGGGTGGCGACGGGATGTTTGGCGTAGAGTTCGAACCCTGACCGGGGTCGGGAAGGGAGGTTCCGATGCCGAGGGAAGCATTGCTGGCCCGGACGTTGGTGGAGTTGGCCGACACTCTCGTTGACCACTTCGACGTCGTGGAGCTGCTGACCCTGCTCACCGACCGGTGCGTGGAGGTGCTCGACGTGTCCGCCGCCGGCCTGATGCTGGTCGCCCCCGAAGGCGACCTGCGGGTGGTGGCCTCCTCCAGCGAGGAGATGCGCCTGGTCGAGCTGTTCGAGCTCCAATCCCAGGAGGGCCCCTGTCCCGACTGTTACCGCACCGGCGAGCCGGTGCTGAACCAGAACCTGGCCAGGGACTACGGGCGCTGGCCCCGCTTCGGTCCCGTCGCCTTGGAGGCTGGCTTCCGGTCGGTGCACGCCATACCCATGCGCCTGCGGGGCGTGACCATCGGCGCCCTCAACCTGTTCCGGGAACACGAGGGTGTACTGGACGAAGACGACGTCGTCGCCGCCCAGGCGCTGGCCGACGTCGCCACCATCGCCATCCTCCAGCACCGCGCCGCCATCCAGGCCCACATCGTGGTCGAACAGCTCAACCACGCCCTGAACAGCCGCATCATGATCGAGCAGGCCAAAGGCATGCTCGCCGAACGCACTCACCTCGACATGAACGAAGCCTTTTCGTGGCTGCGCAACCACGCCCGCAGCCACAATCTGCTCCTCGTCGACGTTGCCCAATCGGTCATCGACGGGACCCTGGCGCCCGTCCCCCCGAGCCCTCGCGCCGCTCCTCAAGCCCCGGCCCAGCCGCCAACCGCGTCCTGACGCGCTGCAACTCGCCAGCGGTGCGGGCGGTGGGCCTCGAACCCACACGGGCCTAGGGCCCAGCGCTTTTTAAGAGCGCCTCCTCTACCGGTTGGGATACGCCCGCGGGCTACCTATGATCGCGCGCACCCGCTGAGAGGAGGACACCATGGCGGACACGGCCTTGCAGCTGCTCGAAGCCATGGAGTCACTCAACGACGTGGCCGACAACCTCACGCGTGGACGGGGCGTTGGAGGAACTCGACGAGACGACCCTCCAGATGTTCTGGCGGGACTGGCCCCACATCGCCTCCTGGGCGGGCGGGCTGTGGCGGCGGTTGAACCAGGAGCTGGCCGAGCCGGCCACCCCGGCGGCGGCGGGAGAGGTCGACACCGGCGGGAGCGGCTGAGGCGGGGCGGAGCCCGGGGGCGGGGTGGTCGGGAAAAGGCCGGAGCGGCGGAAGGGGGGCGCAGGGTGGCGAGGCTCGGCGACGTCATGAGCGGCAAGGTGTTCTCGGTCGCACCGACCCAGTCGGTGACCGAAGTGGCCCGGGTCATGGTGCAGGGCCGGGTGGGCTCGGCGATGGTGATCGACGGGCCCTGGCTGCTGGGCATCTTCACCGAGCGCGACGCGTTGCGGGCCGCGGCCTCGGGCGCCGACCTCACCACTGCCGGCGTCAAGGACTGGATGACCAACGACCCGGTCACCGTCGGTCCCGACACCGACACCGAGGAGGCCGCCGCCCTCATGGCCGCCCACGGGTTCCGTCACCTGCCCGTGGTGGACGGCGACGGGGTGGTCGGCGTCGTCAGCCTGCGGGACATCCTGAGCACGAGGATCCGCCGGCCCAACTAATGGCGCCACGTAGTGGCGTCAGGAGGTGGGGCAGGGGCCCCCACCGACGCCGCGATGAGCCGCCAGGCGAAGAGCCATCAATTAGGTGACGGCGGCCTCGGTGTCGAGGCGGGCGACCAGGCGCTCGACCAGGCGCTGGGTGGTGTCCCGGATGACCCGCACCTCCTCCACCGGGCGGCCCTTGGGATCGGGCAGCCCCCAGTCCTCCAGGGGGACGGACAGGGCGGGGCAGGCCTCGGCCACGGCGCAGCCCATCCCGATGATCCGTTCGGCGGAATCGGCCAGGGCGGGGGTGAGGAGGGTGCCCGGGCCCGTCGGGCAGCTCGATGCCCGCTTCGGCCATGGCCGCCACCACCTCGGGGTGGGCCTGCCCAGCCGGTTCGGTGCCGGCCGAGACCGCTTCGTAGCGGTCGCCGGCCAGGTGCTCCAGGAAAGCGGCGGCCATCCGGGACCGGCCGGCGTTGTGGACGCAGACGAAGAGGATGCGGCGCCTCAACGGCTCAAGCGCGGCCCTCACCGTTGCGCAGCATGCGGTGCAGCGCCCGGGCCAGGAGATCGAGGGTCGCCCGGACCTGGGGGTCGTCGGGGTATTCGGCTACCAGCGCCACCGCCCGGCCGTAGGCACCCTCCAGGGCGCGATGGCTCTCGCCCGCCTCGGTCGCCAACTGTTTGATCGCCACGTCCTCATCGGTGCTCTCGTTCACCAGGCTGAGGGCCAGGCCCACCAGCCAGGAGGCGGTCACCGTCTGACGGCCCGACGGGCGTTCGGGGACGACCGTGGTCATGTGCCCACCTCCAGGGGAGGCCGCCGTGTCGGCGGGGGCGACCACCAGGGTGACGGGGCGGTTGAAGAGCCTCTCGATGCCATCGGGGACCCCGCTGCGCAGCCACTGGGAGGGACCGGGTGGCAGCGTGGACAGGATCAGCTCGTCGAAGTCGCGGTGGTGCAGCACTTCGCCGATGGCCACGATGGGGCTGGGGTCACCGACCTCGCCGTGGACGTCGGCCCCCAGGCGCCGGAGCCGGGCCAGGGCCCCGTCGAGGCGGTGCTGGGCGATGGCATACGCCTCGGCCGGGGAGAACCGGACGCGGTCGTGGGCGTGGGTCGCCGGGACCAGAAGAAAAAACCGGCACGGCCCCTCGGCCATGCAGGCCTGGAGCTTCTCGATGAACTGCGGTTGGCCCAGCGTCTGGTTGGCGACCACGAGGTACTGGCGCACGACGCCTCCTCGGATTGGTGCCCCCCCTCAGTCTGTGAGCGGCGCACATAGTAGCCCTATCGGGCACCCCCGTCGCCGGGGCAGGTCAGGTTTCGCCCTTTCGCGGTGTTGCCAGGTGGTAGGCCGTCACCCGCCACGCCGATCCGATGCGTTCGAGGAGCATCTCGTCGCTCACGCTCTGGCCGTCGGCCAGCTCCAGGCGGGTCACCACCCGGGCCAGGGGACCGCTCACGTCCACCACCTCGGGTCGCACCGAGCGCACCAGCCGCGACATCCCACCCTCGCCCTGGTAGGCGGCCTTCTTGCCGGCCACGAAGTCGGCCCGGGTGCGTCCGTCCCGCAGCTTGTCGGACGACAGGTGCCACACGGTGGCGAAGTCGAGGCGGTCCCAAGCGTGCTCGTAGGCCACGGCGGTGTCGGCCGGTCCGGGTCCCGTCCCCCGGCCGATGAGGTAGACCAATCCGAAGGCGAGGACCGCCACCGCCAGAGCCACCGCCGTCAGGGGCGCCAGGGTGGGTGCAAGCGGGTCGGCGACCATCCCGCCGAGCGTAGCCAGCCCTCTACGGGAAATCGATGAGAACGCCGGGGTTGAGGACACCGGCGGGATCGAGGGTGTGCTTGGCTGCCCGCAGCGCCTCGGCGAAGAGGTCGGCGCGCTGGGCGTCATACCAGCGCCGGTGGTCCCGGCCGACGGCGTGGTGATGGGTGATGGTCCCGCCGTGGGCGGCGATGGCGGCCGACGCCGCCTCTTTCAGCACCGCCCACTGCTCGAGCTCGGCGCCGCTACGCCCGGGCGCGATCACGGTGAAGTAGGGGGCGGGACCGTCGGGGTAGACGTGGGTGAACCGGCAGGCGACCGAGCCGCCCTTGGCTCCGACCGCGTCGAGGGCTTCGGTGGTGGCCGCTACCACCGCCTCGTGGAGGGCGGGGAACCGGTCCCAGGTCACCGCCGTCTCGAACGTCTCCACGATGGCGCCCAGGGCCACGAGGCCGTCCCGCAGGTAGGGCAGGCCGAGGAAGGAGCGCCGCCAGGCGTCGACCACGGGATCGACCTCTTCGCCGGCCACGTCGGGGGCCACCCCACCGTGGTCGGCGCAGCACTCCAGCGCCCGGGCCATCCACGGCCCCAGCGGGTGGTCGGCCGACTCGAAACCGACCAGCAGCACGGGGGTGGTCCCGGCTCCGGCCATGAGGGCTTCGGCGGCGTCGAGCAGCCGGCAGTTCGACGGGTACAGGCCGGACTGGGCCAGGGCGCGGGCCGCCTCCGCCCCCGCCTCGAAGGACGGGAACGGGACTGCCGCCCGGGCCCGGTGGCGGGGCCGCACGAAGACCCGCATCCAGGCCTCGGTGATGATCCCGAGGGTCCCCTCGGAGCCGATGAAGAGCCGGTCGGGTGACGGTCCGGCCCCCGAGCCAGGCAGGCGGCGGGTTTCCATCACCCCCCGGGGGGTGATGACCCGCAGCGACTCCACCAGGTCGTCGATGTGGGTGAACAGGGTGGCGTAGTGGCCGCCGGACCGGGTGGCGATCCAGCCGCCCAGGGTGGAGAACTCGAACGACTGGGGGAAGTGGCGCAGCGACAGCCCGTGGGGCCGGAGCTGGTCCTCCAGCCGGGGTCCGAGGGCGCCGGCCTGGATGCGGGCCGCCCGGGAGGTGGGATCCACTTCGAGGACCCGGTCCAGGGCAGTCAGGTCGACGGTGACCACCCCCCGGTAGCCCTCGCCCGGGTCGCATTCCACCCCGCCGACGGCCGATGACCCACCACCGTAAGGGACGGCCGCCGCGCCGGCGGTGGCGCACCAGTCCAGGATGTCGATCACGTCGCTCTCGGTGGCCGGATAGGCCACGACGTCGGGCGGGTGGGGGAACTCACCCCGGAAGCCGCGCACCGCGTCCCGGAAGGAGCGTCCGTAGCTGTGCCGGGCCCGTTCGTGGATGGACGTGTCGCACAGGTGGGCCAAGGAGGCCGGGGGCTCGAGGCGGGGTGGGGGCAGCTCCAGCTCAGAGAGGGCGACCGGGCGGCGTGCGTTCGGCGGGTCGCTGCCGAAGCGGGCGGCGAGCAGAGCGGCCAGGGCGCTCAGCCGGTCGGGTCCGAGAGCCTGGTCCTCGTAGCCCCAGCCCCAGAATGACCGGCGCCGGGTCTCGGCCGGGGCCTCTGGCGGACCCGGCTCGTCGTTCACTCGGCCGGGGAGCCGGCGCCGAGTTCGGCGCGCAGGATGGCGAGGTCGGCCTCCACCACCGCCAGTCGGGCTTCGAGGTTGGCGATGCGCTCGTCGTCGACCGGCGCCGGGCGCGGGGCGCGGGCCGGCGGCGGCTCGGCGAAGTCGGAGGCACTGTCGGAGGGGCTGGTGGCTCCGGCCTCCTCGGCCGCCGCGAGTCCGGAGAGGAGATGCGTGTAGCGCGCCTCCTTCTGGCCCGGCTGGCGCTCCAGGCGGATCACCAGCGGTTCCGGGCG
Source organism: uncultured Actinomycetes bacterium (assembly GCA_963789165.1). Taxonomy (GTDB): domain Bacteria; phylum Actinomycetota; class Acidimicrobiia; order IMCC26256; family BP-133; genus CAWBJP01. The sequence goes on along the minus strand of CAWBJP010000014.1, from coordinate 80,442 downwards.
GGCCCCGAGGCGGTCGAGGGTCTCCTCCACCTGGCTCAGGCTGTCGAAGGGATGCATCCGCTCGGTGCGGGTGCGCAGCTCGCCCACCGTTTGCGGACCCCGCAGAGCGAGCACGGCCAGGAGGGCGACCTCGCCGCGGTCCAGCTCCAGGGTCTCGTCGAGGACGTGGCGGTGCTTGGGCCCGCGGCTGCCGGGCACATGGAGCATCCGGGCCAGCTGCCGTGATCGCAGGCCGGCCAGGGCGTGCATCACGATGGAGTCGTCGTAGCTGACCACCGGGTTGCGGTTGGAGAGCTGGTTGCAGGCGGACACCAGCGCGTTGTGGGTCAGGGGATAGGAGTCGGGGGTCGTCATCTGCTTCTCGACCAGGCAACCGGCGACCCGGACCTCCTCGGGGGTGAGGGGTTCCATGCCGCGGAGCTTAGAGCCACAACTAGGGTGGGCTCCGTGGACATGGTTCTTCGCCTGGCGGCTCATCACGTTGCGGCCGGGGGCCCCAGCCCCAGCCGCCAGTCCCTGCTTCGCAGGTCCTGATGGAACTGGCGAGTCACAAGGTGGCCACGGGACCGGCCCCGGAGCGGCTGTTCCTGCTGGTGCACGGCAAGGGCGCGGACGAGCACGACCTCGAGCCGCTCCTGCCCCATCTCGACCCCGGTCGCCACTTCCAGTTCGTGCTGCCCCGGGCGCCGCTGCCCTTCCCGCCCGGCTTCATGTGGTACACGACCGACGGCATCCCCAAGGGTGGTCCCGAGCTCGTTCCCAACGTCGACGCCCTCGACGACCTCCTCGACGCCGCCTGCGCCGAAGGCGGGTTCGACCGGTCCCAGGCCCTGGTCGGCGGCTTCTCCCAGGGGGCGGCCGTCACCCTGGCCCTGGGCCTGCGCCGCAGTTCCCGACCGCGGCCGGCGGGAATCCTGGCCATGAGCGGCTTCCTGCCCCAGCCCGACGGCCTCGAGTACGACTCCACCACCGCCCCGCCCGTCCTCATCCAGCACGGCAGCGAGGACCCGCTCATCCCGGTGAGCCAGGGCCGGGAGGCGGCCCGGATCCTGGCCGAGGCGGGCGCCCCCGTCGTCTACCTGGAGTATCCGATGGGCCACCAGGTGGCGCTGGAGAGCATGGCGGACGCCGCCGTATGGGTGGAGCGGATCCTGGCCGGCGAGCGGCCCAGCGCACCCGTGGAGGCGGAAGCCGTACCGCCACCGGAGGACGAAGACGCCCTCGTGCCCTCCGTCCGCACGGAGGACTTCGAACGGGTGGTGATGAACAGCGACGTTCCCGTGATCGTCGACTTCTGGGCGCCGTGGTGTCAGCCGTGCCTGGCGGTGGCGCCCGTGGTGGAGCAGATCGCGGCCATGCGGGCCGGGTCCTACAAGGTGGTCAAGGTCAACATCGACGAAGAGCCCATGCTGGCCAAGACCTTCGACGTGCAGAGCATCCCCATGGTGGGCCTGTTCCGCAACGGCCGGATGGAACGGGTCTCGGTGGGCGCCAAGCCCCGGCCGGCCCTCGAGGCCGACCTCGGGATGCTCGTCATCCCGTAGCCCCCACCGGTCTCGCGTTAGCCGAACCCACCTCTCAGGTCGGTTTCGTTAACGCGAGACAGGGTTGGTCAGGTCAAGTCGTCTTTCTGGCGGCGGTGGGGGCCGTGGAGGAGGAGCTGCTTGCCGGGGCGGCCCACCAGGAAACCGGCGACGGCGCCGAGCAATACCGAGGCCACGATCACCCAGATCAGGCCGACGGACACCGTCCAGCCGAGGACGTTCACCCCCACCGGGTCGGCGTTCTGCAGCACGAAGGCGATGAGGATGAGCCCGAGAGCGGCGAGGGCACTGGCTTTGATGACCCTGGACCGGGTGGCCGCCTGGAGCTTGGCCAGGTCCTTCTCGCTGGCGGCCAAGGCGTCGTCGGGGTCGGCCTTCCCGGATGTCCCGGCGGTGACCGGGTCGGGGTCGACGGATTCGATGACGGGGTCGTCGAAGCTCTCGATCCCCGGCGTCATCGTGGCTTTCCATCTCCGGGCTCGTCGAAGCGCTCGAGGTCCGGGTCGGCGTCGATCATGTCGACGGCGGGCGCGACTCGCCCGGCTGTTTTGTCAGTGCCCGTCCCGCTGGTTGAAGTGACCCGCCCGTTGGTTGCCACGTGAAGTTCCTCCCTGAAGCATTTGCCCTGGTAGTGGTGTAGATACCCGCTAGCGCGAGGGAGGAATCCTGCGGCTCTGACGGCGCTAACGGATGCCGATGCGCCCGGGAGCGCCTTCGACGGTGTGGCCGATGACGGCGGCGGCCGGCGTGCCGTGGCGCTGGAGGGCGGTGACCAGGGCGCCGGACCGGGCCGGGTCGACGGCCAGCAGCAGACCCCCAGACGTCTGGGCGTCGGCCAGGAGCAGCTGCTCGTCCTTGCTCAGGCCGGCCCATTCGACGTCGGGCGAGACGAAGGCGTGGTTGCGCACCGTGCCGCCGGCCACCATCCCGGCGGCGATCAGCTCCCGGACCCCCGGGATCACCGGCACCCGGGTGGCGTCGATCCGGGCGGCCAGGCCCGACGCCACCAGCACCTCCCGGAGGTGGCCGAGCAGCCCGAAGCCGGTGATGTCGGTGGCGGCGTTGACCCCCACCTCCAGGGCGGCGTCCCGGGCCCCCTGGTTGAGCGTGGTCATCAGGGCCACGGCCTGGGCCAGCAGCTCGGGCGAGGCCGCGTCGCGCTTGAGGGCGGTGGAGATGACACCCAGGCCGATGGGCTTGGTCAGGATCAGGGCGTCGCCGGGGCGGGCCCCGGCGTTGGTCAGGACCCGGCGGGGGTCGACCGTGCCGACCACGGCCATGCCGTACTTCGGCTCGCCGTCGTCGATGGAGTGGCCGCCCACCACCATGGCGCCCGCCTCGCGGACCACCTGGCGCCCCCGTCGAGGACCCGGGCCAGGAGCTCGAAGGGCAGACCCTCGCGGGGCCACCCCACCAGGTTGAGGGCCAGCAGCGGCATCCCGCCCATGGCGTAGATGTCGGAGAGGGCGTTGGTGGCCGCCACCCGCCCGAAGTCGAAGGGATCGTCGACGATGGGGGTGAAGAAGTCGGCGGTGAACACCACGGCCAGGTCCTCGCGCAGCCGGTAGACGGCGGCGTCGTCGGCCGTGTCCAGGCCCACGATGAGATCCGGGTCGGTGTTGGGGCCGAAACCCCGCACCAGCCCGAGGACGGTGCGCAGCTCCTCGGGCGACAGCTTGCAGGCGCAACCGGCGCCATGGGAGAAGCGCGTCAGTCTGATCGGAGATTCCAGCATGCGCGACGAATGGTAGGCGCCCTACGTTTTGGTGGAGACCTGGGGGAGGCCCGACGAGGAGGCAGGCATGGCACGGATCGAGCGGGACTCCATGGGCGAGGTGTCCGTCCCCGACGAGGCCTACTGGGCCGCCCAGACGCAGCGGGCGGTGGACAACTTCCCCATCTCGGGGCTGCGCCTGGAGCGCCGCATGATCTGGGCCCTGGCCACCATCAAGGGCGCGGCAGCCACGGTCAACGAGCGCCTCGGGCTGCTCGATCCGGAGCTGGCCAAGGCCATCGCGCGAGGCGGCGGTCGAGGTGGCCGACGGACGCCTCGACGACCACTTCCCGGTCGACGTCTACCAGACCGGCTCGGGCACCTCGTCCAACATGAACACCAACGAGGTCCTGGCCAACCGGGCCAAGGAGATCCTGGGCGAGGACCGCAGCTCCAAGCGGGTCCACCCCAACGACCACGTCAATGCCTCCCAGTCCTCCAACGACGTGTTCCCCTCGGCCATCCACCTCGGCGCCTACGCCGCCTGCACCGAGGAGCTGGTCCCCGCCCTGGACGAGCTGGCCGAGGCCCTGGAGGGCAAGGCGGCCGAGTTCGCCCGGGTGGTGAAGGCCGGCCGTACCCACCTGATGGACGCCACCCCCGTCACCCTGGGCCAGGAGTTCGGCGGCTGGGCGGCGGCGGTGCGCCACGGGATCGAGCGGGTCGAGGCGACCTATCCGCGGCTGGCCGAGATTCCCCTCGGGGGCACGGCCGTGGGCACGGGCATCAACGCCCCGCCCGACTTCGCCCCCGGCGTCATCGAGCTCATCCGCCAGGCCAACCCGGCCCTCCCGGACCTCCGGGAGGCCCGCGACCATTTCGAGGCCCAGGGGGCACGCGACGGGCTGGTGGAGGCCAGCGGGGCGCTGCGCACCGTGGCCGTGTCGCTCTACAAGATCAGCAACGACATCCGCTGGCTGTCGTCCGGGTCCGCGGACGGGCCTGGCCGAGATCCGGCTCCCCGACCTCCAGCCGGGCAGCTCGATCATGCCCGGCAAGGTGAACCCGGTGGCGGCCGAGGCGGTGTGCCAGGTGTGCGCCCAGGTGGTGGGCAACGACACGGCGGTGGCCTTCTCCGGGGCGGCGGGCAACCTGGAGCTCAACGTGATGCTGCCGGTCATGGCCCGCAACCTGCTGGAGTCGATCCGGCTCCTGGCCGCGGTGTCGAGAACCTTCGCCCGCACCTGCGTCACCGGGATCACGGCCGACGAGGAACGCTGCCGGCGCAACGCCGAGCTGTCCCTGCCCATCGTCACCGCCCTCGTCCCGCTTCTCGGCTACGACGTCACCGCCGAGGTGTCCAAGCAGGCCATGAAAGAGGGCAAGACGGCCCGGGAGGTCGTCCTCGAGCGGGGCCTCCTCGACGAGGCCGCGGTGGACAAGGCCCTCGACGTCGAGGCCATGACCAAAGGCGGGATCATCGAAGGCGTGGGTGGGGGCGGCTGAACTTAGGTCGCCGGCTCGAGCCGGCCGGTCACGTGGATGACCTTGATCCCGAGCTTGCTCTGGATACGGTGGGGGAGGTCCTTCTTCAGCCACCGGGACACCCCGGCCGGGAGCGTGGACAGGATCACCCCGTCGTAGCTGCCGGCGATCAGCGCGTCCTGGATGGCCAGGACCGGGCTGGCGTCACCCACCTCGCCGTCGGCCTCGGCGCCCAGGTCCCGGAACTTGGCCAGGGCCGCGGCCAGGCGCTTCTCCGCCTCGGCGTGGTCGTGGCCCTCGGTGATCCAGGCCGTGTCCCGGGAGTGGCAGGCGGGGATCACCACGTGGAAGGTGGCTCCCTCCTTCTGCAACTCCCGCACCTTGTCGGCGAGGACGTCGGCGCCGAGCGTCTGATTGGCAACCACGAGGTACCGGGCCATGGGCGCAACCTCCGGTTCTCCCGGATGCTACGTCAGGTGCTCCAGCCGGGGAAGGGTGCCGGGTCGCCGGGGGCGGGGATGAGCGGCTTGGTCCAGGCCATCTCCTTGGCCAGGCGCTCGACGGTGTCGTCCCAGGCGTCGGGGTCCCACCCCTCGGCGGAGGCCACGGTGGTGTCGAGGCGGACGTGCACGAAGGCCGGGACCTTTTCCACCCCGAGGCCCTTCACCGCCGCCCCCTCGGGGTCCAGGAAGCACAGGTAGCTATCGGCGGCGTCGCCCAGGACCCGCCGGGCCGCCCGCTCGTTCCCGATGACCAGGAAGGCCGGCCGGCAGTCGCTGCCCCCCAGCACCTCGGCGATGCGCCGGCCCACCCGGACCCAGGCCGCCGCCTCCGGCCGCCCGGGAAGGACGACCAGGGCGAGGTGGAAGTTCGTGGTCCAATCGTCGAGGGTGCGCGTCACGCCCCGAAGGGTGGTGAGTTCGAGACTCGGATCCGGGTCGGTGGCCACGGCCGGAAAAGGTAGTTCCTCGTGCGGGGACACCCCGCACCCCGCCTACGGCCCGGGGTCTTGCTCGCCGCTCGGGTCATCGAAGCGGAGCGTCCGGGCGATCACCTGCTCCACGACTTCGGTGAGGGATCGGTCATTGCCGAAGGCGTACGCCTTCAGCCGGAGGAGAGCCTGGTCGACGCTGACCTCGAGCTCGGCGGCCACCATGCCGGAGGCCTGGTGCACGATGTAGTGAAAGTCCCCGTCCGACTCCAGTTCGGCCGCCAGCCTGCCGGGCGGCGCATTGGCCTGCATCACCAGGACGGCCGAGGCGGCGACATCGGCCATGGCCAGCGCGTCGGCATGCTGGTCGCCGGTCAGTGACCCCGGCCCGTCGCAGTACAGGCTCAGGGCTCCCAGGCTCATGGTTCCGACCTGGAGGGGGTAGGCGAAGACGGCTCGGACGCCGGCCTCGAGCGCCGGGCCGCTGAAGGCGACCCAGCGGGGCGTGCTCGGCGTGGCCAGATCCGGCTCGAGCACAGGCCGCCCCTGGTGGTAGGCGTCCACGGAGGGACCTTCCCCCAGCTCGAACTGCAGCAGCTCGAGGAGCGCGCTCACCTCGTTCGTGCTGCACACCGAGCTCGGAGGGACAGAACCGGACATGAGCATGATCCCGGCGCCGCTCGCTCCGGTGACCTCTGCACACGCCTCGCACAGCTGCTTCGTTCTCAGCCCGGCAGCTCGGTCGCCGGTGAGCTTGGCGACGATGCGTAGCCGCCGTTCACCGGCCATCGCTCAATGCCTCCCGCGACCGGCTATGTCAGTGGTGCGCTCCGATGCTGCCCACCGACCTTCCGGAGACCAAAGTAGAAATTTTGGCGGGAAGGTGATCGCGTCTTCATACTAGGTCTTATTTACGGACGTCCTGTTCGATTGAAAGTTGCCCACCAGGGTTGAACATTTCGATGGCATAGAGGAAGTGTCGCAAACATGTCGATGGCATAGAGGAAGTCTCGCCAATATGAGAATTGCGGTGACCCAAATAGATCAACCTGTCGAGGGTGGGGATCACATGACTTCATCCGAACTTAGACAGACCTTCGACAACAGATGTAGCGTCCGCGTATGAGCCGCGCTGGATCGGAACCCGTCTACGGCATCGGTGCGGCCGCCCGCCTCCTCGGAGCGACCCCAGCGACGTTGCGGGCGTGGGAAGAGCGCTACGGCGTGGTCATCCCCGCTCGGAGCCCGTCCCGCCAGCGTCTGTACTCGCGGGATCAGGTCGAGCAGTTGCGCTTCGTCCTGAACCTGATGGAGTCCGGGCTGCAGGCAGCAGAAGCGCACCGGGTGCTGGCCCTCCGCCTGGTGGAGGGCGGGACCGTGACGCCGTCTTCGGTGGCGGGACCCCCGGCCCAGGTGTCGATCCTGCTCGCGGAACGGGATGTGTACGCCGCTGAGCTCGTCGAGTACCTGCTGCGTACGGAAGGGTACGAGGTGCTCATCGCCCTGGATGCGGACGATGCTCTCGCCCTGTTTCGGGAGCGACAGCCTGATCTGGTGTTCGTCGAATTGGTGATCTCGGGCGGTGTTGGAATGCAACTCTGCCGTGAGCTCAGCATGGCTGGGGCCAGAGTGGTGGCTGTGTCGGCATTGATCCTGGGTGACGGGGCCATCGAGGCTGGAGCCGAGGCGTTCCTGCAGAAGCCTTTGGACCCCCTGCAGGTCCTGGCCACGGTCAAAGACCTGGTTGGAACGAGCCACCTGGCGCAACAGTCGGCGCCCACCCTGCGGTGACCATGCCGCTGTCGAGTGGAGTGGACAGCCTGGACGACGTGTTGACGGGGGGACTGCCGTCCCACGCCATCACCGTGATCGCCGGCGAGCCGGGGACGGGCAAAACCATCCTGGCCCAGCATTTCGTGTTCCGGAACGCCACCCCGGAGCGTCCGGCCCTGTACTGCTCGACCGTTTCCGAGCCGCTCGACAAGCTCCTGCGTTACGGCCAGACCCTGGACTTCTTCGACGCGGACGCGGTCGGTACGTCCGTGTTCTTCGAGGACCTCGGCGGAACGGCCGCCCAACCTGATGGCTTGGATGCCGTTCTCGCCCGTGTCGATTCGCTCCTGCGCCAGTACCGCCCGTCGCTGATCGTGATCGACAGCTTCAAGGCGCTGGCCGCCTTCGCCCCGGACATCGCCACCTACCGGCGGTTCCTGTACGAACTCGCCGGGCGCTTCTCCGCCGTGGCGGTCTCCGTTCTCCTCCTGGGCGAGTACAGCGACACCGACCCGTTGGGGGCGGCGCCTGAGTCGGCCGTCGCCGACGCCATCATCTCGCTCACCGCCCAGCGCCAGGGCCACCGGACCACCCGCAACCTCGAGGTCCTGAAGATGCGCGGCGGGACCTACGCGTCAGGAAGCCATGCCTACCGGATCACGGGGGCGGGGCTCGAGGTGTTTCCTCGAATCGCCGACCCCCTGGACGTGTCGGGCTACGAACAGGGCAACGAGCGGATATCGACGGGCATCGCGGCGGTCGACGACCTCCTCGGCGATGGCTACTGGCCCGGGGCATCGACCCTGGTCGCCGGCCCGACCGGTTCGGGCAAAACGCTCATGGGCCTTCACTTCCTCTTTGGCGGCCATGGTGAAGGGGGGATCCTCGCCACCCTCCAGGAGTCACGCACCCAACTGGGCCGGATCGTCGAGGGCTTCGGCTGGTCACTGGACACGCCCGGCATCAGCATCTACAGCCGATCGCCGGTCGGCCTGCTGATCGACGAATGGCTGCACGGCGTGTTCGCCATGGCCAAAGAGACGAGCGCGCGCCGGCTCGTGGTGGACTCCCTTGGCGACCTGCTGGTGGCGGCCGGGGACCCGCTGCGCTTCCGGGAGTACATCCATTCCCTTGCCCAACGCTGCGCCCGTCAGCAAATCAGCCTGCTGATGACCCATGAATTGCCCCATCTGTTCGGCACGGAGCAGCTCTCGGAGTACGGCGTATCACACCTGTGCGACAACGTCGTCCTCCTGCAGTATGTCCCCTACGACGGACAACTCGGCCGGTCGATGACCGTCTTGAAAACCCGGGCCAGCACGCACCAACTCAGCCGGCGCGCCTACCAGATCAATGTCGATGGCATCGTCCTGGTCGACCCGACCGAATCCCACCCGGAGCGAGGAGGCCGAAAGCCCGGAATCCGGGTGTAGGCCATTTCGGAGGCAGCCGCCGGGACTCCGACCGGCAGGACGGCGTGGACGGTCCCTGGTTACATTGAGGGCGTGCGTCTCACCCTCGCCGATGTGGTGAGCGAGGAGGAGTTCGGGCTCCTGCTGCGCTCGGGCTCCCCGCTCGCCCTGGCCCGGCCCGTGGAGGGGGCGGAGACCGTCGAGGCCGACCGGCCTGTGGAGCTCTCCGCCGAGGGCTACATCGTGCTCACCACCGGGGTGCGCCTCCGGGGGAACCCCGAGTTGCAGCGCAAGCTGGTCAGCGAGGCGGAGGCCCGGGGGGTCGCCGCCATCGGCTTCGGCGTGGGGCTCGTGTTCCGCTCGGTGCCCCGGGCTCTGCTCGACGAGGCCCGCCGGCGCGACTTCCCCGTCTTCGAGGTGCCCTTCAAGGTCCCCTTCCGGGACATCATCGGCTACATCAACCGCTCGCACCTGAGCGCCGACTTCTATTCCCTCAAGCGCAGCGTCGCCTTCCAGAACAGCCTGCTGGGCGCCCTGGAGGAGTCCCGGCCCGAGGAGGCCCTGGTCGGCCGCCTGGCCACCATCGTCGGCGGCGCCGCCATCCTCTACCGCCCCGGCGGCGGCGTGGTGGCGGAGGCGGGCGGGGCGCCGGCGGTGGCCATTGCCGACGAGATCACGCGTCGTCTCCTGGGACAAGCACATCCGGAGGGCTTCGACGTCCGGGGCTGGCGAGTGGTGGCTTCACCCATCCTGGTGGAGGGGGAGCTCCGGTTCTGGTTGGCCATGGCCAGCCGGACGGAACTGGCCACCGACGGGATCACCGCCCCGCTGGTCCAGGTGGCGGAGCGGCTGCTGCGCCTCATCGAGCTGGCCCGCGACGTGGGGGTCATGGAGGAGCGGGTGCGGCGGGCCGAGCTGCTCCATGACCTGCTCGATCCCCGCCGGGCCCGGGAGGTCTCCTCCGAACGCCTGGAGCTCTTCGGGTTCTCCCCCGGGGCGGGTTGGCGGGTGGCACTGCTCGGGATGGAGACGGACGCGGCCCGGATCGGGCGGCGCACCCCGGCACAGGAGGAGCTCGCCCGGCTGGTGGGCAACGCCGCGGCCGGCAGCGGACAGGCCCACCTCATCGGTGAGCACGGCGCCAATGTGGCCCTGGTCCTCCAGGGCGACGACCTGCCCGTCGAGGCCTGGGTGAAAGGGGTGGTGGCCGATGGGCTGGACGTCCGGGGCGCGGTGGGGCGCTCCGTGGCCCGCCCCGAGCACCTGGCCGAGTCCCGGGCCGACGCCCTCCTCGCCCTGGACTTCCTGGCCCGCATGGGCGCCCCGGCCGGCCGGGTGTTGCGCTTCGAGGAGTTCGAGCTCATCGACGCGCTGCTGTGCGCCGCCGAGCCGGGTCAGCTCCGGGCCAGGGTCGACCTCGTCCTCGGTCCGCTGCGAGATCACCCTCAGCTCCTCGAGACCCTCCTCACCTACCTCGACGCCGACCTGAACGTGAACACCGCCGCCGCCCGCCTCCACGTTCACCCCAACTCGTTGCGCTACCGGCTGACCCGGGTGGAGGAGGAACTGGGGCGTCCGGTGAGGAGCCTGGCCACCCTCGTGGACCTGTACCTCGCCTTGCGGGCCGAGACCCGGTTCTCCGGCGAAGGCTGACAGGAACCGGCCTCCGCAGGACCTGACCCGGAGCTTGTTCGGGGAAACCCGCAATGAAGGGGATGGGGGTGGCTCGGCGCTGGGGGCTTACTTCAGAACGGGGTGGTCGAAACGGACAAATCGGACGGCCGGGGGGAACTGTGCTTCCGGAGGGACCGTGGAGGGCCTCCCCGAAGCACAGTTCCGTAGTGCTGCCCGATTTGTCCGCTTTGTCCCTCCGACGGCGCCGTTCTGAAGTAAGCCCCCAGCGCAGACGCCCCCTCATCCCCCTCAGTGCGCTTTTGACTTTGGAGAAACTCCAAAGACGCCGCTGAGCATCTTCGTTCCTGACCATTTCCACCTGTGTTCACCAGGAGGAAACTCTCCGCCGGGAATGGTCGCGCACCTCTCTGACGTCTGGTTCCGGGTCACCGACCTCGAGGTCGCCTCCGGGTACGGGTCCACGGTGGTCACCACCGCGGGCGAGGAGTACCTCGACTTCACCAGCGGGATCGCCGTCACCAGCACCGGGCACTGTCATCCGAAAGTGGTGGCGGCCATCCGTGAGCAGGCCGGGCGGTTCATCCACGCCCAGGTCAACATCTACCGCCACACCCTGCTCGCGCCCCTGGGTGCCCGCCTGGCCGAGGTCTGCCCGGACCCGGTCGACACCTTTTTCTTCGCCAACTCGGGCGCCGAGGCCACCGAGGGGGCGGTGAAGCTGGCCAAGCAGGTGACGGGTCGGCCCAACATCATCGTCTTCACCGGCAGCTTCCACGGCCGCACCCACCTGACCATGGCCATGACGACGTCCAAGACGGCCTATCGGAGCGGACACGCCCCGTTGCCGGCGGGGATCTACGTCGCCCCCTTCCCGGCTCCCCTCGACCACGGCGGGGACGCCGGCCGGGCCACCGAGTACTGCCTGGCCGCCGTCCGCCACCTGCTGGCCACCCAGACGTCGCCCTCGGAGACGGCGGCGGTGGTGATCGAACCGGTGCTGGGGGAGGGCGGCTACGTCCCCGCTCCGGGCCCGTTCCTGACCGGCCTGGCCGACATCTGCGCGGAGCACGGCATCCTCTTCGTGGCCGACGAGGTCCAGACCGGCTTCGGCCGCACCGGGAAGATGTTCGCCGTCGAGCACTGCGGGGTCCGACCCGACATCGTGATCCTGGCCAAGGGGCTCGGCTCCGGCTTTCCCATCTCGGCCATCGGCGCCTCCGCCAAGCTCATGGCCCGGTGGCCGAAAGGGGCCCACGGCGGCACCTACGGCGGCAACCCGATCGGATGTGCCGCCGCTCTCGCCACCCTGGACGTGCTCACCGAGCCCGGCTTTCTGGACGGCGTGGCCGCCCGCGGCCGCCAGCTCACCGACGGGCTGACCGAGCTCGCCGCCGGCGACCCGGGGGTGGCCGAGGTGCGCGGGCTCGGCCTGATGGTGGCGGTGGAGCTGGCCGATCCGGACACGGGCCGCCCCGACGCCGCCCGGGTGGCCGCCGTCACCGGGCACTGCCTCCGGGAGGGCCACCTCATCCTCATGAACGCCGGCACCTACGGCCAGGTGATCCGGTGGATGCCGCCCCTCGTGGTCACCGACGGCGAGATCGACGAGGCGCTGAGAGCCTTCGGCGCCGCCCTGAAGGCGACCCAATGACATCGGGTCCGGATGACCCGCCGGTAGGCTCGCCCGCCGTGGCCACCGTGCCGGAAGGCGCTGTCACGTCATCGCGGGGGCCGGAGCGGACCGGCTCCTCGGCGCCCGCCGTGACCCTGGCCGGGGTGACCAAGCGCTTCGGCGAGGTGGAGGCGGTGGTCGGCGTCGACCTCGAGATCCACGACGGGGAGTTCTTCTCCATGCTGGGCCCGTCGGGGTCGGGCAAGACCACCTGCCTGCGCCTCATTGCCGGCTTCGAGGCGCCGACCGAGGGCAAGGTCCTCCTCTACGGCGAGGACGTGACGGACCGTCCGCCCTACGAGCGTGACGTCAACACGGTGTTCCAGGACTACGCCCTCTTCCCCCACATGTCGGTGGCCGACAACGTGGCCTACGGGCTCATGGTGCAGAAGGTGAACAAGGCGGAGCGCCGCAAGCGGGTGGCCGACGCCCTGTCCATGGTGCGCCTGGGCGGGTTCGGGGACCGCCGGCCGAGCCAGCTTTCCGGCGGCCAGCGCCAGCGCGTGGCCCTGGCCCGCGCCCTGGTGAAGCGGCCCAAGGTGCTGCTCCTCGACGAGCCCCTCGGGGCGCTGGACCTGAAGCTCAGGGAGCAGATGCAGCGCGAGCTCAAGGCCATCCAGGCCGAGGTGGGCATCACCTTCGTGTTCGTCACCCACGACCAGGACGAGGCGCTCACCATGAGCGACCGCATCGCCGTGTTCAACGACGGCCGCATCGTGCAGGTGGCGCCACCCGCCGAGCTCTACGAGCATCCCGCCTCCGCCTTCGTGGCCGGCTTCGTGGGCACCTCCAACCTCCTGGAGCCGGAAGCGGCCCGGGCCATCCTGGGCCGGGAGGGCCGGTTCACCGTCCGCCCCGAGAAGATCCGCCTGGTCGACCTCGACACCACGCCCGAGCCCGGCCAGTGCACGGCCACGGGCCTGGTGGTGGACGTCGCCTACCTGGGTCCGGACACCCGCTACGTCGTCGCCCTCGACGCCGGTGGCGAGCTGGTGGTCACCACCCAGAACCTCGAGACCTCTTCGACCGACGCCCTGGCCGCCAGGGGGCGCCAGGTCCGACTGCTGTGGGGGGAGCAGCACAACCTGCTCCTCCCCGATTGACCCACAAACCCAACCGACTCGGGGACACCCCGTGCCCCGGGCAACCGCAACGAAGCTGTTAGAGAAAGGTAGGGAGGATATGAAGAGACGGCGCCTGTTCGTCGCCCTGTTCGGGGCCGTGGCCCTGATCGCCGCTGGCTGTGGCGACGACAGCGGTGACAACGCCGCAGACGAGACAACCGAGACGTCGGCGGCGGAGGCCGCGGGTCCCGAGGCTCTGAAGGAACTCGGTCCAGGCGAGGGCAGTGTCGACATCATCGCCTGGGCCGGCTATGTGGAGGACGGGACCAACGACGCCAAGAACGACTGGGTGACCGCCTTCGAGAAGGACACCGGCTGCGACGTCAAGGTGACCTTAGGGAACACCTCCGACGAGATGGTGAACCTCATGAAGCAGGGCAACCACGACGGCGTGTCGGCCTCGGGTGACGCCACCCTGCGCCTCATCGCCGCCGGCGACGTGGCCCCGGTGAACACGGCGCTCATTCCCAATTACGCCGACGTCTTCGCCGGCCTCAAGGACAAGCCCCACAACACCGTCGACGGGAAGAACTACGGCGTACCGCACGGGCGGGGCGCCAACCTGCTCATGTACAACACCAAGGAGGTCACGCCCGCCCCGGACAGCTGGGGCGTGGTGTGGGACCCGGCCTCCAAGTACAAGGGCAAGATCACTGCCTACGACAGCCCGATCTACATCGCCGACGCGGCCCTGTACCTCAAGGCCACCAAGCCCGAGCTCAAGATCGACAACGTCTACGAACTTGACCAGACCCAGTTCGACGCCGCCATCGAGCTGCTCAAGACGCAGCGCACGATCATCGGCGAGTACTGGAGCGACTACACCAAGGAGATCGACGCCTTCGCCAAGGGCAACTCGGTGGCGGGCACGACCTGGCAGGTGATCGCCAACGTGCTCAAGGCCGACAACGCGCCGATCGAAGTGACGCTGCCCAAGGAGGGCTCCACCGGGTGGTCCGACACCTGGATGATCTCCTCCAAGGCCAAGCACCCCAACTGCATGTACATGTTCATGAACCACATCATCTCCCCCGAGGTGAACGCCAAGGCCACCGAGTACTTCGGCGAGGCCCCTTCCAACACCAAGTCCTGTGCCCTCACCACGGACAAGGAGCACTGCACCAAGTTCCACGCCGAGGACGAGGAGTACTTCAAGAAGGTGGCCTTCTGGACCACCCCCGAGAAGGACTGCGGCGACGACCGCGGTGCGGTCTGCAAGGACTACTCGGAATGGGTGTCGGCCTGGACGACCGTCAAGGGCTGATCTCCCTACCGGAACCGGCCGCCCGTCACCCTCACGTGGAGGGCGGGCGGCCGGTCCCATCTCTCCCGGAGCACGGATGACCGCCATCACCCACGTGGGCAAGCTGTTGCGGGGCCGGAAGGGGGCCCAGCTCGCCATCCTCCTCGCCGCGCCCCTGGGCTGGCTGGTGGTCGCCTACCTGGGTTCGCTGGGCGTGATGCTCTTCAACGGCCTGTGGCGATTCGACCTGGGCACCCAGGTCGTCATCAAGGAGCTGGGGCTCTCCAACTTCGAGCGGCTGTGGACCGAGGAGGTCTACCGGACCATCACGCATCCGCACGGTGGGGATGGCCGCCCTGGTCACCGTTCACCTGCGCCGTGCTCGCCTTCCCCATCGCCTTCACCATGGCGAAGCTGGCCGCCCCCCGGGCCCGGCGGTACATGCTGGTGGCGGTGCTCCTGCCGCTGTGGGCCAGCTATGTGGTCAAGGTCTACGCCTGGCGGACGATCCTGGCCCAGGAGGGCATCCTCAACTGGTTGCTCTCGCCCCTGGGCGTGGACGGGCCGGGGACGGGCGGCACGGGGCTCATGGGCATCTGGCTGACGCTCACCTACCTGTGGTTGCCCTACATGATCCTGCCCGTCTACGCCGGGTTGGAGCGGATTCCGGATTCGCTCATCGACGCCTCCTCCGACCTCGGGGCCTCGCCCGTGACGACCTTCCGCAAGGTGATCCTTCCCCTCGCCTTCCCGGCGGTGGTGGCCGGCTCGATCTTCACGTTCTCGCTCACGCTGGGGGACTACATCACCCCGACGCTCGTCTCCAGCTCCCAGTTCATCGGCAACGTCATCTACGCCCAGTTGGGGGTGGCCGGCAACCTGCCCTTCGCCGCCGCCTTTGCCGCCGTCCCCATGGTGATCATGGTCGTCTACCTGCTCGTCGCCCGCCGCCTGGGCGCCTTCGAGAGCCTGTGAGCCGATGATCCACTCGAAGTCGCTGCGGATGCTGTTGCGGGGCGGGACCGGCGCTCACCCTCGCTCTTCATCTACTTCCCGCTGTTCGTCCTCAGCCTCTACGCCTTCAACAGCTCCCGGATCCAGCGCTGGCCCATCGACGGGCTGTCGATGAAATGGATCGAGGCGGCGTGGAACAGCTCCGGGGCCCGGGAGGCGCTCTTCACGTCCGTGAAGGTCGGCCTCTTCGCCACCGTCATCGCGCTGCTCCTCGGTTCCCTGGCCGCCTTCGGTGTGGCCCGTTACACGTTCTTCGGCCGGGACACGGTGTCGTTCCTGGTGGTGATCCCCATCGCACTGCCCGGCATCGCCACCGGCATGGCCCTCAACTCGGCCTTCCGGGAGGCGCCGCTCATCGGCGGCATCGAGCTCGGCACCATGACCATCGCCATCGGCCACGCCACCTTCTGCATCGTGGTCGTCTACAACAACGTCCTGGCCCGGCTGCGCCGTACCTCCAGGAACCTGGAGGAGGCCTCGGCCGACCTGGGGGCCACCCCCGTCCAGACGTTCCGCTTCGTGACCTTCCCGGCCATCCGCAGCGCCCTGCTGGCCGGGGCGTTGCTGGCCTTCGCCCTCTCCTTCGACGAGATCATCGTCACCACGTTCACTGCCGGTGCGGGCGTCCAGACGCTGCCGATCTGGATCTTCCAGAACTACTCCCGCCCCAACCAGGGACCCGTCGTCAACGCCGTGGGCCTCTTCGCCATCCTGCTTTCGATCATCCCCGTCTACCTGGCCCAGCGCCTGACCGAGGAAGAGGTTGTCAGCCCGGCCGCCGGGGCGGCCGCCGCCACCCAATGAGAGAGGTGACCATGCCCGAGTTCCAAGCCCGCAACTGGATCGGCGGCCAGTGGGTCGACCCTGAGACCGACGCCCTCGACGACGTCATCGATCCCGCCACCGGCGAGGTCATCTTCCGGGCCGCCTCCTCGGTGGCGGCCGACGTCGACCGGGCCGTGCAGGCGGCGGCCGGCGCCTTCGAGGCGTGGGGGTCGGCCACGCCCCGGGCCCGCTCCGAGGCGCTGCTGAAACTGGCCCAGGCCATCGAGGACCACGCCGACGAGTTCACCGAGATCGAGTCGGCCAACGTGGGCAAGCCGCTCTCCGCCCTGCCCGACGAGATGGACCTGACCATCGACAACTTCCGCTTCTTCGCCGGTGGAGCCCGGGCCCTGGAGGGTCGCGCCGCGGGCGAGTACATGTCGGGCTACACGTCGTACCTCCGCCGGGAGCCCCTCGGCGTGGTCGGCCAGATCGCCCCCTGGAACTACCCGCTGATGATGGCCGCCTGGAAGATCGGCCCCGCCCTGGCCGCGGGCAACACGGTGGTACTCAAGCCGTCGGAGCTGACTCCGCTGTCCGCCCTGCGCCTGGCCGAGCTGTCGGCCGACATCCTGCCGCCGGGCGTCCTCAACGTGGTCACCGGTCAGGGCGAGACGGCGGGCGTGGCCCTGGTCGAGCATCCGGCCGTGGCCATGGTGTCGCTCACCGGATCGGTGCCCACCGGCCAGGCCATCATGCGCTCGGCCGCCGACACGCTGAAGCGGGTCCACCTGGAGTTGGGCGGCAAGGCCCCGGTGGTGGTCCTCGACGACGCCGACCCCGAGGTCGTGGCCGCCGCCGTGCGCCTCGGCGCCTTCTTCAACGCCGGCCAGGACTGCACCGCCGCCTGCCGGGTCATCGCCTCCGAGCGGATCTACGACTCGGCCGTGTCCAGCATCGCCGACGCCACCAAGACCCTGGTGTCGGGCAGTCCCCGGGACGACGCCACCGAGCTCGGGCCGCTGGTCTCCTCCGACCAGCGCGACCGGGTGGCCGGTTTCGTGGACCGGGCCGTGGCCGGCGGCGCCCAGGTGCTGACCGGAGGGGGCCGGGCCGAGGGCGCCGGCTTCTTCTACGAGCCGTCCGTCATCGTGGGCGTCGGCCAGGGGGACGAGATCGTCCAGCGGGAGGTGTTCGGCCCGGTGGTCACCGTGCAGCGGGTGACCGACGACGAGGCGGCCATCGCCGCCGCCAACGACGTCGAGTACGGCCTGGCCGCCTCCGTGTTCACCCGGGACGTGGGCCGGGCCATGCGGGCCACCGCCGCCCTGCGCTTCGGGACGGTGTGGGTCAACGACCACATCCCCCTCGTCTCCGAGTTCCCCCACGGCGGCTTCAAGAAGTCGGGCTTCGGCAAGGACATGTCGATCTACGCCATCGAGGCCTACACCGAGCTCAAGCACGTGATGGTGAAGTGGTAGCTGAACCCGCCCGCCTGCTCGACGACTACGAGCTGACGCCCGCCCTCATCGACGGTGAGCCGGTGGAGGGCGACGCCGTCCTCGAGGTCCGCTCGCCGTGGGACGGGCACCTCGTGGGTTCCGTGCCCGCCCTCACCGCCGCTCATGTCGATCAGGCCGTGGGGGTGGCGCTGGACCGGCACCGTGGCCCCCGCCTCCCTGCCCACCGCCGGGCTTCGATCCTGGAGCGGGCCGCGGGCCGGCTCGAGGATCAGACGGAGCCCTTCGCCCGCCTGATCGCGGCGGAGGCGGCCAAGCCCATCCGCACGGCCCGGGCCGAGGTGGCCCGGGCCGTCGAGGTGCTGCGCTTTTCCGCCGCCGTGGCCCGCACCCTCTCGGGCGAGATGGTGCCTCTCGACGCCAGCCCGGCCGGGGAGGGGCGCCTCGGGTTCGTCAAGCGGGTGCCGGTGGGGGTGGTGGCGGCCGTCACACCGTTCAACTTCCCGCTCAACCTGGTCTGCCACAAGGTGGGGCCGGCGCTGGCCGCCGGTTGTCCGGTGGTGCTGAAGCCTTCGCCGGTGACGCCGCTCACCGCCCTGGCCGTGGCCGGCGTGCTGGAGGAGGCCGGCCTGCCCCGGGGCTGGCTCAACGTGGTGACCTGCACCGACGGGATGGCGCCGGGGCTGGTCACCCACCCGGGGGTGGCCATGGTGACCTTCACCGGCTCGCCCCCGGTGGGGTTCTCGATCCGCTCCGCCGCCCCCGACAAGAAGGTGAGCCTGGAACTGGGCAACAACTCGCCCGTGATCGTGGAACCCGATGCCGACTGGCGCGCCGCGGCGGCCAAGGTGGCGGTGGCCGGTTACGTCTACGCCGGCCAGACCTGCGTGTCGGTCCAGCGGGTCCTGGTCCACCGGTCGGTGGCCGAGCCGTTCACCGACGACCTGGTGGAACGGGTGTCCCGGCTGGTGGTGGGCGACCCCCAGGACGAGGCCACGGAGGTGAGCGCCCTGATCGAGCCCGAGGCGGCCGACCGGGTGGCGGGCTGGGTGGGGGAGGCGCAGGCGGCCGGAGCGCGGCTCTGCTGCGGCGGCCAGCGGGCCGGCGCGAGCGTCGTGCGCCCCTGCGTGCTCTCGGAGGTGACGCCGGACATGAAGGTGAGCCACGCCGAGGTGTTCGGCCCGGTGGTCGGCGTCCAGGCGTACGAGACCTTCGACGAAGCGCTGGATCTGGCCAACGACACCCGTTTCGGCCTTCAGGCCGGGGTGTTCACCTCCGATCTGGGCAAGGCGCTGCTGGCCGCCGACGCCCTGGATTTCGGCGGCGTGCTGGTCAACGAGGTTCCCACCTGGCGGGCCGACCACATGCCCTACGGCGGCGTCCGCCACTCGGGCAACACCCGCGAGGGGCCCATGTACGCGGCCCGGGAGATGACGGAGCGCCGCCTGGTCGTGCTCACGGTCTGAGCGGCTCCTGGCGGCTCTGATCCGCTGGGGACGTAAACTTGCCCCGGCCGAGCCTGGGGAGGTTCTCGATGTTGTCCCTTGTCCGTCGTGGCGCGCTCATGCTCATCATGGGTCTGCTGATCGGTGTCCTGCCCGGTGGAGTGGCTCCCGGGTCCGGTGCCGACCTGGGCAGTCCGCTGTGCGGCGCCCTCCAGACGATCAAGCTGCCGTCGGGGCAGGTGGCCTGTACCCACGGCGCCGACCCCGCCCCTGACGGCGTGGACATCTCCCAGCCGTTCGAGCCGGGCAAGGCGCGGACCGGGTTCATCCTCCCCGAGCCGCCCACCGGCCAGTCGAGCGCCGCCTCCCCCGGGCCGGGACAGATCCGCTGCTACGACGGGTTCACCGACGGGAACCGGGTCCTGGCCATCTACGCCCGCCCCGCCCACCGGCCCGACCGCTACGCCAGCGTGGTGGACTCGATCCGGGCCTTCGCCGGGCAGACCGACCAGATCTTCAACGCCTCCGCCGGCCGGTACGGCGCCACCCGCCACATCCGGTTCGTGACCGACTCGAGGTGCAAGCTGCTGGTGGCCAACGTGGTGCTGTCCAGCGCCGGCGACGACAGCCTGAACACCACCATGGCCGAGCTGGCCGCCCGGGGCTACGACGATCCGCACCGGAAGTACCTGGTGTTCATGGACTCCACCGTCCTGTGCGGGATCGCCGCCTACTACCCCGAGGACACCCCCGACGCCAACAACGCCAACAACGGACCCGACGACGTGCCCGGCCTGGTGGCCCGCATCGATTCGGGCTGCTGGGGCCTGGCCGACCGGGGTGAGTCCATCGAGGCCCACGAGCTCATGCACAGCCTCGGCTCGGTGCTGCCCGCCGCCCCCCACGCCACCCCGGCCGGTCACTGCCAGGACGAGTCGGACCGGATGTGCTACTCCGACGGGACGGCCCTCCTCATCGAGGACGTGTGCCCGGGGGACCTGGAGGCGCTGTTCGACTGCGGCGGTGACGACTACTTCAACCCGGCGCCGCCCCCCGGCAGCTATCTGGCCAGCCACTGGAACACGGCCTACAGCTCGTTCCTGACCTCCCGCCCCGGAGACCCGACCATCTCGGTGTCCGACGCCGTGGTGGGCGAGGGGAACGAGGGCACGGTCGAGGCCGCCTTCACGGTGTTCCTGGCTTCACCCACCGACGAGGGGGTGTCGGTGCGCTACTCCACCGCCGCGGGCACGGCGGAGCCGGGAACCGACTTCCTCCCCGTCGGGGGGATCGTGAGCTTCGAACCCGGGCAGAGCCGGGTGACGGTGGGCGTCCCCGTGGTGGGGGACGTCCTCGACGAGGTCGACGAGACCTTCTCCCTGACGCTGTTCAACCCCCAGGGCGGCCCCCTGCTCGACAGCGTGGGCCTCGGACGCATCGCCGACGACGACCCCAAGCGGATCGGCTATCGCCTGGTGGCCTCCGACGGAGGGATCTTCGCCTTCGGGGAGGCGCCCTTCTACGGCTCGACCGGGTCGAGCAAGCTCAACCGTCCCATCAACGGGATGGCGGCGACGCCGTCCGGCGCCGGGTACTGGATGGTGGCCTCCGACGGGGGCCTCTTCTCCTTTGGTGACGCCGGCTTCTTCGGGTCCGCCGGGGGGTTCAACCTCCCCGAGCCGGTGGTGGGGATGACCCCCACCGGGACGGGCCAGGGCTACCGGATGGTGACGTCGGTGGGGGAGGTGCTCTCCTACGGTGACGCTTCCCGGCTCCCGGTCGAGTCCCTGGCCCCACGACCCCTCCAGCCCATCGTGGGGATCGCCGGCACCCCGGGAGGTGGCGGCTACTGGCTGGCGGGGCGCGACGGCCAGGTCACCGCTTTCGGTGACGCCCCCCAACTCGGATCCACCGGGCCGCTCAACCAGCCGGTGGTGGCCATCGCCGCCACCCCCAGTGGGGTTGGCTACTGGCTGGTGGCGTCTGACGGCGGGATCTTCTCTTTCGGTGACGCCGGCTTCTTCGGTTCCACCGGAGGTCTCCCGCTGAACAAGCCGGTGGTGGGCATGGCCTCCACCCCCACCGGGCGGGGGTACTGGTTGGTGGCCTCTGACGGTGGGATCTTCTCCTTCGGAGACGCCGATTTCGCCGGTTCCACCGGCAGCCTCGTCCTGAACCAGCCCGTGGTGGGCATGACCGCGGTGCGCTGACCTCAGCCGGATTGGACGCTGCCCGGTCGCTGCTGTAGGCAGGCGGGTCCGAGGAGAGGAGCGGACATGGCAGCAGCAGAAGAAGGAGGCAACGAAGAGGTTCTCCGGACCGACGTGGAAGGGCCCGTCCTGGTGATCACCATCAATCGGCCCGACGCCCGCAACGCGGTGAACCGGCTGGTGGCCGAGGCCATGGCCGCCGCCATGCTCCGTCTCGATGAGGACCCCGAGCTGAGAGTGGGGATCGTCACCGGGGCGGGCAAGGGCTTCTCGGCCGGGATGGACCTCAAGGCCTTCGCCAGCGGCGAGTTCCCCGTGGCCGGCGACCGTGGCTTTGCCGGCATCGTGGTCAAGGCGTCCCGCAAGCCGCTCATCGCCGCGGTGGAGGGCTTCGCCCTGGCCGGCGGTCTCGAGATCGCCCTGGCCTGCGACATCATCGTGGCCGGCCGCGACGCCCGCCTCGGCATCCCCGAGGTGGGGGTGGGCCTGTTCGCCGGTGCCGGCGCTCTGTGGCGGCTGCCGCGCCGGGTGGGGGTGGGCCAGGCCAACGTGATGGCCCTCACCGCCCAGCCGGTGAACGCCGAGGAGGGCCACCGGATCGGTCTGGTGGACCGGTTGGCCGAACCGGGCCAGGCCCTGGCCACGGCCAAGGAGATCGCCGCGGCCATCGCCCGCAACGCCCCCCTGGCCCTGGCCGCCTCCAAACGGATCATCGACGAGAGCTTCACGAAGAGCCCGGACGAGTTCTGGGACTGGCAGGGTCCGCTCATGGGCGAGGTGTTCGGCTCCAAGGACGCCCTGGAGGGCGCCCGGGCCTTCGCCGAGAAGCGGGCACCCAACTGGCAGGGCTCCTGAACCGCACCTGGGATGTCGTCGTCGTCGGCGCCGGTCATAACGGCCTGACGGCGGCGGCCTACCTGGCCCGGGCCGGGCGCTCGGTGCTGGTGCTGGAACGGCGGGACCAGGTGGGCGGCGCGGCCACGCTGGAGCGGCCCTTCTCCGACGACCGCTTCGTCGTCTCCCCCTGTGCCTACCTCGTCGGCCTCCTCCACCCGCTGGTGGTGGAGGAGCTCGGCCTCCGCCGGCGGGGCCTGCGGGTGGCCTTCGTCGATCCCCACATGTGGTGCCCCTTCCCGGACGGCACGTCGCTGACGGGGTGGGACGACCCGGCCCGCTCGGCGGCCGCCGTCGCCGAGCTGTCGCCCGGCGACGTCGACGGCTACCTGGCCTACGACGCCCTCTTCGCCCGCATCCGGGCCTTGCTCCGGGGGTCCTACACCGAGGGCAGCGACACCTGGCTCGGTCCGGCGCCGGACCGGGCGGAGGTGGAGGAGCGGCTGGGCCACGACGCCGAGCTGGTGGAGACCGTCTTCGAGGCCTCCATCGCCGAGGTGGTGGAGCGCCACGTGACCGACGAGCGCCTGCGGGCCGCTCTCCACGGCCAGGGCGTGATCGGCACCTTCGCCGGGCCCCGGGACCCGGGCACGGCCTGGGTCCACGCCCATCACTGTCTTGGGGCGCTGGAGGGCCGCGCCGGCGCCTGGGGCTACGTGGAGGGCGGTCTCGGTCGTGTGTCGCTGATCCTGGCCGAGGCGGCCACCGAGGCCGGGGCGGTCATCCACTGTGGCGCCGAGGTGGCCGCCATCGTTCCGGACGAGGGCGTGCGCCTGGAGGCCGGCGAGTTGGTGCGGGCGGAGGCAGTGGTGGCCAACGCCGATCCCAAAGGACGCTCGGACTGGTCGAAGGCGCGGTCCCGGCAGACTTCGCCGCCCGGGTCGGCGCCTGGCGGAGCCAGAGCCCGGTGCTCAAGGTCAACTGCGCCCTGTCACGCCTACCGCGCTTCACCGCCGCACGGGCGGGGGACGAGCCCCACCGGGCCATGGTGGAGATCACCTCGGGCATCGACGCCACCCAGGCGGCAGCGGAGGCGGCTCGCCGGGGAGAAGCGGTGCCGGCCTGGTGCGAGCTGTACTTCCAGAGCGCCTACGACCCGTCGGTGGCGCCGGCCGGGGCCCACACCATGAGCGTCTTCGCCCAGTACGCCCCGTACCAGTTGGCCGAGGGGGACTGGGACGGGCGGCGGGAGGAGATCGCCGATGCGGCCCTGGCCCGGATCGCCCAGTTCGCACCGGACGTGGCGGAGTGCATCCTCGAACGCCAGGTGCTCGGCCCTCCCGATGTCGAAGGCCGCATCGGCCTGACCGGCGGGCACATCTTCCAGGGCGAGATCCTCCCCGACCAGATGTGGGACCGGCGCTTCGGCCCCCGCACCCCCGTGCCCGGTCTCTACCTCTGTGGTGCCGGCACTCACCCCGGCGGCAGCGTCATGGCCGTCAACGGCCGCAACGCCGCCCAGGCCGTCCTGGAGGACGCAGGCCTCAGGCCAGGGCCTGGATAGCGGCCCGCACCCGGGCCGCCACGCCGGCCGCGTCGGCGTCGTCGGCGTAGCGGGTGCGGGGCCAGAAGAACCCCCGCAGGCCGTCCTTGCGGTGGCGGGGCACGACGTGGACGTGCAGGTGGGGCACCGACTGGGAGATCCGGTTGTTGATGGCCACGAACGTGCCGTGGGCGCCGAAGCCGCCCTCCATGGCGGCGGCGATGCGGCGGGCGTCGGCGAAGAGCGGCCCCAGCAGCTCATCGGGCAGCTCGGGAAGCGTCTCGATGTGGCGGCGGGGGATCAGCAGCGTGTGGCCCGGGAATACCGGCCGGTGGTCGAGGAAGGCCAGCGTCGACTCACCCTCGAGCACGACCTGGGCCGGAGCAGTTCCCGCCTCGATGGCGCAGAACTTGCAGCCGTCCGTCATGCCGGGGACACCCTTCTGGGCCGGGTGGCGGGCTCGTCATCACGCGGAGCCTACGGACGGCCTTTGCGCCGGGGCCAGCCCGGGTCGCCTCCGCCCAGCGCTTGTCACTGTCAGTGAACAGCCGCTAACGTGCGGGAGTCGTTTCGGGGCCAATGGAGAACCCGAAGCGCCGTCGACGGAAGGGGACTCTCGTGCACGTCGCTCCGCGCCGGGTGGGCAATGTGCTGATGGTCATGGGCCTCCTCACCATGCTGACCGGGCTGTTCAGCTCCATGGCCTTCGCGAGCGACGACACCAGTATTACGGGCTTCACCGTCACCGGGAGTCGCTCCACCAGCGGCAACACGACGACGTTCACCTTCAACCTGAGCGGGGACACGCCGCAGGAAGTCAAGATCATCTCCTGCCCGACGGAAGGGACCGCCTTCACCAGTGCCACCGGTCCCTCCGGTAACGGCCAGCAAAGTGGCCAAGGGCCCATCGGTCACAACGGTGCCCGCTGGCAGAACGCGCTGACCGGCACCTACACGATCCAGTATCCGAGCATCGTCGACGGGGCGTCGATGGCCATCGAGGCTCAGGGCGGTGGGAACAGCCACCGGCACTTCAACCTGGGGACCGGGTGCCCGGAGGGGACGGCGATCACTACGACGTCGAGTACGTCGACGTCGAGTACGACGAGTTCGAGTACGTCGACGAGTACGACGAGTTCGAGTACGACGACGTCGAGTACGACGTCGACGAGTACGACGACGTCAAGTACGACGACGTCGAGTACGACGACGACGACGGCGCCGACCACGACCACGACGGAGGCTCCGGAGACCACGACGACGACGGAGGCTCCAGAGACCACGACGACGACGGAGGCTCCAGAGACCACGACGACGACGGAGGCTGAGGAGACCACGACGACGACGGAGGCTGAGGAGACCACAACGTCGTCGGCACCCGGCTCCAGCACCACCACCAGCACGGGCGGCGGATCGAGTACGACGTCGAGTACCTCTTCGGTGGGGGGTGCCAGCGACGCGACCACCACGACCTCGTCCGACCCTGGTGGCCAGGCGGCCGGCGGCTCCGGCGGCCAGGGCGCGGCCGCCACCTCCGCCACCGTGCCGTCGGACGTCAGCGCCGTCGGGCAGGAGAACCTGCCGAAGACCGGCGGGGGCCTGGCCACCAAGCTGCTGCTGGCCGGCATCGCCCTGTTCCTGGGCGGTGTGGCCATCCGCTTCGGTGAGCCCGAGGTGAGCTGAGCGTTCTTCTCAGTAAGAGGAGCGAATAGGAGCGGCTTCGCCCGGGGCGCGTAGGCTTTCCGATGACGCCGCCGGGGGAGCGGCGTCATCTCCAAGGGAGGCCGTCGTGAGCAAGCGCATTCTCGTAGTGGTCGCCGTCGTGATCGGGTTGTTGGGCTTCCACGTGGCGTCAGCCACGCCGCCGGCGGGCACCATCACCCGCACCGACGTGGCCAAAGGGACGACCAACAAGCCGATCTACATCAACACCGAGGGGACCGAGTCCTCGTTCTACATCCAGTCCCTGACCCTCGGCCCTGGCGCCGACAGCGGATGGCACACCCATCCGGGGCCGGAGTACACGATCATCACGTCGGGGACCATCACCATCCAGAAGGCGACCGATTGTGCGCCCGAGCAGCTGAGCGCTGGTCAGATCCACTTCGTGGAGGCCGGCGTGGCCCACCGCGGCTACAACGAGACGGATACCCCGGTGGACCTGTACGTGACCTACACCGTGCCGGCCAATGCGCCGCTCCGGGGCGACCAGCCGGACGCCTGCCAGGCGCCGTGATTACGGCTCTTCGCCTGGCGGCTCATCGAGTTGCGCCGTGACTTTGCTGGCTCCCGACCTCGCCGCGGCGGCCACCGCCGTCGACGTCGCCCGCTCGGTCTGCGAGCGGGCGGCGGCCCGGCTGGCCCAGCTGGCCACCGGTGAAGCCGGCGGGATCTCCGTCGAGCGCCTCGACCGCCATCAGGTGCTGGCCTACGACCTGGCCCACGCCCGGAGCGCGGTGGAGGGCAGCCGGGTCATGGTCGATTACGGCGCCCACGGCGAGACGGAAGCCGCCCTGGCCTGCCTGTACGTGGCCGAGGCTATCTGGGACCTGTCCTGCCGCCTGTGCGGGCGGGAGGGGGAGTGGGGCCTGTCGCTGTCGGAGCTCGAGCCGGCCCGGGAGTTCATGGAGGCCCACCGCAGCCCTGACTTCCTGGAGCAGGTGGCTGGCTCCCTGGAGGCCACCGGGACGGGTCCCCCGCACCTGGCCGACGAGTTCGAGATGGTGCGGGACACCTTCCGGCGCTTCGCCGCCGACAAGGTGCGGCCCGTGGCCGAGGAGGTCCACCGCACCAACGGCGACATTCCCGAGGAGGTCATCGCCGGCCTGGCCGAGCTCGGCGGGTTCGGCCTGTCGGTGCCCGAGGAGTACGGCGGCTTCGCCTCCGGCGACGAAAGCGACTACCTGGGGATGGTCATCGCCACCGAAGAGCTGTCCTGGGGCAGCCTCGGAGTGGGCGGGTCGCTCATCACCCGGCCCGAGATCCTCACCCGGGCCCTGGTCCGGGGTGGGACCGAGGACCAGAAGCGGCACTGGCTGCCCCGCATCGCCACCGGTGAGGCCATGGTCGGGGTGATGGTCACCGAGCCCGACTTCGGCTCCGACGTGGCCAACCTCAAGACGACGGCCACCCGAGATGGGGACAGTTGGCGGATCAACGGGGTCAAGACGTGGGCCACCTTCGCCGGGCGGGCCAATACCCTCATGCTCCTGGTCCGCACCGACCCCGACCGGTCCCAGGGCCACCGGGGCCTGTCGTTGTTCGTGGTCGAGAAGCCCGAGGCGCCCGGCCATCACTTCGAGTTCACCCAGGACGCCGATGCCAACGGGGTCACGGGCCGGATGGAAGGCCGCGCCATCGACACGCTCGGCTACCGGGGGATGCACTCCTACGAGGTCGCCTTCGAGGACTGGCGGGTGCCCCACGAGGCTCTCGTGGGTGGCGACGACGGCCTGGGCAAAGGCTTCTACTACCAGATGGAGGGCTTCGAGAACGGCCGGCTGCAGACGGCGGCCCGGGCCGTCGGGGTCATGCAGGCCGCCTTCGAGGCGGCGCTGGACTACGCCCGCGAGCGGAAGGTCTTCGGCCAGCCCATCTTCGACTACCAGCTGACCCAGGCCAAGCTGGCCCGCATGGCCGCCATGATCTGCGGCGGTCGCCAGTTCGCCTACTCGGTGGCCAAGCTCATGGCCAAGGGGGAAGGGGCACTCGAGGCCTCCATGGTGAAGGCCTACGTGTGCCGGGCGGCCGAGTGGGTCACGCGGGAGGCGCTCCAGATCCACGGCGGCATGGGCTACGCCGAGGAGTTCCCGGTGTCCCGGTACTTCGTCGACGCCCGGGTCCTCTCGATCTTCGAAGGGGCCGACGAGACGTTGTGCCTACGCGTCATCGCCCGGCGCCTGGCCGAGGCGGAGGCGAAATGAACGCGGCGCTGAAGGGGAAGCTGAAGGATGCCGCCGCCCGGCCCATCACCGCCCTGCACCGCGAGCTCTACCGTCGCAGCGGTGGGCGGATCGGCGGCCAGGTCGGCAAGCTGCACCATCTGCTGCTGACCACCACCGGGCGGAAGAGCGGCCAGCCCCGCACCACCCCGCTCAACTACGGCACCGACGGCGACCGCATCATCCTCGTCGCTTCCTGGGGCGGCGACGACCGGGCGCCCCAGTGGTACCAGAACCTGGTGGCCAACCCCGAGGTGACCGTCCAGATCGGGACGGAGACCCGCCGGATGCTGGCTTCCATTGCCTCCCCGGAGGAGAAGCCCCGACTCTGGTCCCTGATGACCGCGGGCTACCCCGGATACGACGGCTACCAGCGCAAGACGGAGCGGGAGATCCCCGTGGTGGTCCTCAGCCCGGCTTGATCGCGCAGGTGGGCGCGATCAGGGCCCTGTGAGGGCACTTATCGCGCCCACCTTCGCGCTTCGGTCAGTCGCCGTCGGCTGAGGTGTAGGGCCGCTCGAAGGGCTTGGCCGCAGCCTTGGTGGGCACCAGCACCTTGCGCCGGAAGTAGCAGACCTCTTCGCCCCGCTGGTTGTAGCCCCGGGTTTCGACGGTCACGATGCCCCGGTCGGACTTGCTCTTGGACTCGACCTTGTCGAGCACCTTGGACTCGGCGTAGATGGTGTCGCCGTGAAAGGTCGGGGCCCGGTGCAGCAGGCTCTCGGTCTCCAGGTTGGCGATGGCCTTGCCACTCACGTCGGGAATGCTCATGCCGAACACCAGCGAGTAGACCACCGGCCCGGCCACGACGTTGCGCCCGAACTGGCTCTGCTCGGCATACCAGTTGTCGAGGTGGAGCGGGTGGTGGTTCATGGTGAGCAGGCAGAAGAGATGGTCGTCCGCCTCGGTGATCGTCTTGCCCGGCCAGTGCCGGTACACGTCGCCGACCTCGAACTCCTCGAAGTAACGGCCGTAGGGTCGCTCGTGCACGGTCATGGCGAAGGAGCCTAACTACGCTACAGCGCGGCGTCGCCGTCGTAGAGCTTGAACACCTGCACAGCGCCGGGAGGCGCGGCGTCGAGGCACAGGCGGCAGAGCACGCACTCGTCGAGGTTGTCGGCCACGATCTCGAGCGTGCCGGAGGCGGCCTGGGTGAAGATGTCGACGGGGCAGACCTCGGTGAGCTTGGCGGCCAGGGCGGCGTCGGCGGCGTGGGCGTCGTCGACCTCGACGCCGATGAAGACGGCGTCGACCCTCATGCCAGCCTCGCCCTCACCAGCTCGGGGATCTGGGAGATCTCCTCGGCCACGGTGATGCCCGCCTCCCCCAGGCGCGTGATCTTCTCGGCGGCGGTGTCGGCCTTGCCCTCGACGATGGTGCCGGCGTGGCCGAAGCTCATGCCCGGCATCTCGTCCATGAACTTGCCCGCCATGAAGGCGACGATGGGCAGGCGCGAGTTGTGCTCCGTCACCCAGGCGGCCAGCTGGGCCTCCATGCGCCCGCCGGGCTCGGTGTAGATGACGATGGCCCCGGTGTCGGGGTCGGCCTCGAAGAGGGGCATGAGCTCGGCGTAGCTGGAGCCGATGATGGCGTCGCCGCCGATGGAGACCGCCGTCGACTGACCCAGACCGGCGGCCGTCAGGGTGGAGGACATCTCGGTGGTCATCCCGCCCGAGCGGGAGATGACACCGACGGGGCCGGGGGTGTAGGCCTTGGCCGCGTTCCGGGCCGGGCCGCCGATCCCGCCCATCTTGATCACGTCGGGGACGATGATCCCGAGGCAGTTGGGCCCGATGATGCGGGCTCCGTGCATGCCGGCCAGTTCCACCATCTGGGCCACGTCCCGGCGGGGGATGCGCTCGGTGACGACCACCACGAGTTTGACGCCGTTCTCGATGGCCTCGAAGACGGCGTCCTTGGTGAAGGCGGGGGGGACGGTGACCACGGAACCGTCGATGGGCCGGCCGTGGTGCTCGACGCACTGGGCCACGGTGTCGAAGACGGGCACGCCGTGGACGTCACGGCCCCGGCGCCCGGGCGTGACCCCGCCCACGATCTTGGCGCCCTTGCCGTAGTCGAGGCACTCCCGGGTCAGGTTGACGGCCTCCCGGCCGGTGATCCCCTGGACGATGAAGGTGGTCTCGGCGTTGAGCAGGATCGACATGGCTGCGCTCCCTAGCGGCCGATCTTCTCGACGGCCCGCCGGGCCGCCTCGTGCATGGAGACGCTCCGATCGGCGTACTCCACGCCGTAGCGCTCGAGGATCTTGAAGCCCTCTTCCTCCCAGGCTCCGGGGATGCGGAAGATGGCGATCTTCTCGGCGGGGTCGAAGCCGAGGTCGAGGCAGGCCTTGATGACGCCGCGGGCGACGATGTCGACCCTGGTGTTGGAGACGATCGACATCATCACCGCGATCTTGTCCACGCCGGGCTTCTGGAGGACCAGCTTGGCCAGCCCGGCGGCCTTCTTCACCGACGGGTTGCCGCCGATCTCGCAGTAGTTGGCCGGGCGGCCGCCGTGCGCCCGGACGGCGTCGAAGAGCGTCAGCGACCCGCCACCGGCCCCGATGACCAGGCCGAGGTTGCCGTCGAACTCGGTGACGTTGCCGGCCACGCCCCGGTGGTCCATGGCGTCGACCGCCTCGCCGGCCAGCTCGAAGGGTGTCGCCTCCCGCGCCTGGCGGGTCTCCTCGTCGCCCACGCCCAGCTCGTCCAGCAGCGCCTTCTGCCGGGAACGGGCC
This sequence comes from uncultured Actinomycetes bacterium, assembly GCA_963789165.1. Taxonomy (GTDB): domain Bacteria; phylum Actinomycetota; class Acidimicrobiia; order IMCC26256; family BP-133; genus CAWBJP01. The sequence goes on along the minus strand of CAWBJP010000014.1, from coordinate 49,957 downwards.
TCGTTCTCCATCTCCATGTGGGCGTCGAGCGCCACGAAGGTCCCGTCCTCCAGCTCCCCGAGGGGATTGATCTCGGCCAGGGTCATGTCGTGGTCGACGAACACCCCGGCCAGGCGGGTGAGGACGGGCACCAGCCGGTTGAGCCGGGACCCCGTCACCCCGACGGAGGCGACGACCTCCTTGGCGCAGAACTCGCTGAAGGGCAGGAGGTTCGAGAAGTGGCGCCGCCCGACGTGGTCGGGGTGCTCTTCCGCCACCTGCTCGATGTCGATGCCGCCCATGTCGGAGAACAGCATCACCGGCTGCTTGCGCAGCCCGTCCCAGACCACGCCGGCGTAGTACTCCTTGGCCACCGACGCCCGGGTGTCGACGAGGACGCCGCGGGGCAGGTGGCCCTTGATCTCCAGGGCCAGCACGCGCCGGGCGTGTTCCTCGGCCTCCTCCGGGCTGTCGGCGAACTGCACCCCGCCGGCCTTCATCCGCCCGCCGGAGAGGACCTGCGACTTGATCACCACCGGGCCGCCGATGTCGGCGGCGATGGCCCGCGCCTCCTCCGGCGTGGTGGCGTAGCCGAACCTGGTGGTGGGGATCCCGGCCCGCTTGACGATCTGGCGGGACTCGTACTCGTAGAACCTCACTCGCAGGACGCTATCGGGTGGAGAACCCGTAGGCCTCGGCCAGCTCGGGGTCCTTCTTGGCCAGCATTTCGGCCAGGTGGACCATCACCTGGCACTGCTTCCAGGTGGCGTCGTCCTGCATCTTCCCGTCGATCATGTGGACGCCCCGGCCGTCGGGAATGGCCTCCATGACCCGCTTGGCGAAGAGAACCTCTTCGGGGTCGGGAGAGAACACCTTCTTGGCGATGTCGATCTGGGCGGGGTGGAGCGACCAGGCCCCCACGCAGCCGAGGATGAAAGCGGCCCGGAACTGTGTCTCGCAGCCCAGCGTGTCCTTGATGTCGCCGAAGGGCCCGTAGAAGGGGAGGATCCCGTTGGAGGTGCAGGCGTCGACCATCCGGGCGATGGAGTAGTGCCAGGGGTCCTGCTGGGCGGTGACCCGAGGAGCGTCGAGATCCGCGTCGCTGGGGTCCTCCATGACCCGGTAGCCGGGGTGCCCGCCGCCCACCCGGGTGGTCTTCATCCGCCGGGAGGCCGCCAGGTCGGCCGGGCCCAGGCTCATGCCCTGCATGCGGGGGCTGGCGGCGGCGATCTCCTCGACGTTGGCCACCCCCAGAGCTGTCTCCAGGAGGGCGTGGACGAGGATGGGCCGGTCGAGCCCGGCGCGGGCCTCGAGCAGAGCCAGCAGGCGGTCCACGAAGTGAATGTCCCAGGCGCCCTCCACCTTCGGGATGATCACCACGTCGAGCTTGTGGCCGATCTCGGTGAGGATCTCGGTGAGATCGTCGAGCAGCCAGGGCGACTCGAGGCTGTTGACCCGGGTCCACAGCTGGGTGTCGCCCAGGTCCATCTCCTTGCCCACCCGGATGAGGCCCTGGCGGGCCGCCACCTTGCGGTCGACGGGCACGGCGTCCTCGAGGTTGCCCACCAGGATGTCGGCTTTGGCGGCCAGCTCGGGGGCCTTGGCCACCATCTTGTCGTTGGAGAAGTCGAGGAAGTGGATCACCCGCGAGGGCCGGACCTCCATCTCGCGAGGCGGATTCGGCGCCCCGATGGCGAGAGGCTTGAAGAAATCACGCGGGTTTCGCACGTCTCAACGGTATCCCCGGGGTTCGGGGTTCCCCGAAAGGGCTAGCGTCGCGGCGTGCTCCAAACGATGGGCGACGGGGTGTGGGCGTGGATCCAGCCCGGCGGGGGGTCGGGGATCTCCAACGCCGGGGTGGTGGCCGACGACGACGGCCTCACCGTCATCGACTCGCTCATGGTCCGCTCGCAGTGGGAGCCCTTCGCCGCCGCCGTGTCGGAGCTCGGGTCGCCGGTGCGGCGCCTGGTGCTGACCCACGCCCACGTCGACCATGTCGGAGGAAGCGGGGCCTTTCCCATGGCCGCCGTGTACGGCTCGCCGGCCACCAGCGTCCTGCTCGACCAGGAGATGATGGTCGACGCCTACAAGGCCTTCATGCCCGCCTTCGCCGCCGAGTTCGACGAGCTGGTGGAGACCGGCACCCGCAAGGTGACCCACGAGGTGCACGACGCCGCCGTCCTCACGCCCCGGATGGAGGTGCTGCCCGCCTCCGGCCACACCGCCGGCGACCTCATGGTCCTGGTCGACGACGCCGACGTGCTCTTCGCCGGCGACCTGTGCTTCTTCGGGGTCACGCCCCTCGCCTTCCAGGGCGACCCTGCCGTCTGGGCCGAGATCCTCACCACCTTGCCCGACCTTGCTTCCAGGATCGTGCCCGGCCACGGGGACGTGGGTGGGGCTGACGAGGTGGAGGCGCTGCGGGGCTACCTGCTGGCCTGCGTCGAGGGCAAGATCGGACCCGGTCCCTGGGACGGTTGGATCGAGCGCGAGCGGGACGAGATCAACATCGAGCGGGCGGCCATGCTGGCCGCCGGGGAGGCGCCGGATTCGATGCCCCCCTCCATGTTGCGGGCCATCGGGATGGGCTAGGCGGTTGGTCCACCCCCTCGGGACGCGTCGCTCCTACGGCGGTGCGGTGCGTGCCGGACGGGTCTGGGTTCTCGTGGCGCTGGTCATTTGGCTCCTGGCCCGCCTCTGGCCGCCGGACCCGGTATTCCCGTTCGACGACGCGTATATCACGGCGCACAACGTCGACGTCCTCGGGCTGTCCGATCCGAGCTTTCCGGGCATCTCGGCGCTGACGGGGGCGACCAGCCTCGTCCATCTGGCCGCCACCTGGCTCGTGGCCCTGACCATGCCGACCCTGCGGGCGTTGCTGGCCGTCGCCTTCGCCAGTGCCGCGTTGTACCTCTGGGGGGTGCTCCGGCTGACCAACGGCCTGGCCGGCCGGTGGCGGGCGACGGTGATCGTCGGCGCGCTGGCCTCCGGGCTCGTGATGTACCAGGTGTTCAACGGGCTCGAGACCGGGCTGGCTGTGGCCGGAGGGACCTGGCTGATGGTGGCCCACCGGGAGCGACGCCCGGGGCTCCTGGGGGCGCTGACCGGCCTCGCTGTCTACGTCCGACCCGAGCTCGCCCTGATCGCCGGGGCGCTCGCCCTCGGCCTGCTACGCAGGGGGGATCGGCGATCGAGGTGCACGCTGCTGGCCGCCGCCCTCATCGCCGCCGCGCCCTGGACGCTGTGGAGCCTGGTCGATGCCGGAACCGTCCTTCCTGGCACCATCGCCGCCAAGCGCGCCTGGTTTGCCGAATACCAGGCCCCGGTGGGATGGCGGGTCAACCTGCTGGCTCTGGGGCTCGGCCGGTTCGCCCTCGCCGTCGGGCCACTCCTGGCCGGCATCTTCTGGCTGGTCCGGCGCACGTCCACTCGATCTGCGGTGCTCGCCGTCGGGGCGATGGTTGCCGGCTACGGCGTAGTGCTGCCCGGCGGGCTGAGCCATCACTCCGGCCGCTACCTCTATGTGGTCGTGCCCCTGGCCGTGGCGGGGCTGGTCGAGGGACTCCGCCGCCACAGCCGGCCCGCCCGGGTCGTGGCTGCCGCCGCCGCCGTCTTCGCCCTGGGCACCTTGCCCGCCCATCTGGCGCGCATCACCGGCGACCGGGAGTGGACGTCGGAAGCGCTCGTCCCCGTGGGCGAGTGGATCAGCCATCACGTCCGTGAGGGCGAGGTGGTGCTGGTGCACGACGCGGGCTATCCGGCTTTCGCCACCCAGGCCCGCTTCGTCGACATCGTCGGGCTGAAGACCCCCTGGGCCGCCGAAGTCCACCACCGGATCACCGAAGCGAGCGGGGGACACCTCCGGGGCCGGGCCATCGCCGAGATCGCCGAGCGGTCGGATCCGGCCTGGCTGGTGGTGTTCGACCGCTGGGACACGATCTTCCACATCACCAACGCCTTCCACTCGGCCGGGTGGCGCCTCGATCGTCAGCCCTGTTGTGGGCGGTATGCCATCTACCAGGTCCGACATCCGGTTGACGGACCTCTCCGCCCAGTTTGAGCACCGAGGCCGCGGGTCCACCACCTCGGGACCGGTCGCTCGTAGCCTGCAGGGGTCTGCTGGCCGAAGGAGGCGCGGTGCGGAGACAGCGGGTGAGACGCAGAGCGGGCAATGTTCTGGTCGTGGCGGGCAGCATGACCATGCTCCTCGGGTTGTTCGCCGCCGCGGCCGGGGGTATCGACTCGGGACCGGACTACCAGGACCGGAATTTCGAGTTGTCGGGCAGCCGGAACCCGGGCTCGGCCCGGACCACCTTTGTCTTCACGGTGAAGGGCGACGGAGCGGCCGAGTACTTCCTGGTCAGCGCCTGTCAGGCCGGGGCCACCTTCCTGCGGGCCTTCGGCCCCGACGACCAGCAACCCGTATCGGAGGGTGCCGACGATCCGGCGACCGGTCACTACGGCGTGAAGTTCGAGCCGGGGACGCTGGGCCGGTACACCGTCGTCTACCGGGACGGTGTCAGCGGAGCCGAGTTCATCATCAAGAACGGCGACGGCCACAAGCACTACTTCCTCGGTACCGGATGCCCCGCGGGCACGGAGGTCACCGACTCCACGCCCGAGCGGGAGTCGACGACGACGACCGAAGGGGACACCACGACGACGACCGACCAGGCCGCCACGACGACGACGGACAAGGCCGCCACGACGACCACTGAGAAGCCGACGACCACGACCACCGAGCCTCCGACGACGACCACGACGGAGCCGGACGCGACGACGACCACGACCACCGAGGCGCCGACGACGACCACGGAGGCTCCGACGACCACGACGGAGCGGGACGCGACGACGACGACGACCACCGAGGCGCCGACGACCACGACGACGGAGCCGGACGCGACGACGACCACCGAGGGGCCGACGAGCACGACGGAGCCGGACGCGACGACGACCACCGAGCCGACGACGATCGTGACCCTCGGCATCCTGGAGCCCAACCGGCCCGGCCGCGGTTCGGGCACGAGCACAGCCCTGCTGCTCGCCGGCCTACCCCTGGCCCTCAGCGGGGTGGCGATCCGCTTCGGCGACGACGACGAGGTCGAGTAGCCCGTCTAGCCGAGGTGCCGGCGGAGGAACTCCAGGGTCCGGATCCAGGCCTGGCGGGCGGCTTCCTCGGCGAAGGCGTCCGGGCGGGTGTCGTTGAAGAAGCCGTGGTGGGTGTTGGGGTAGATGAACATCTCGACGTCGACTCCCACGTCCTTCAACTGCGCCTCCAGGGCGGCCACGTGGTCGGGCGACGCGAAGTCGTCGTTCTCCGCGTAGTGGCCCTGGACGGCGGCGCGGAGCCGTGACCAGTCGGGCTGGGCCGCCTCCCACGGAATGACGCCGTAGAAGGGGACCACGGCGCGCACCTGATCTGGTTGCAGGGTGGCCAGCCACAGGGCCAGCCCGCCGCCCATGCAGAAGCCGACCATCCCCGCCCCCTCGCCCCGCACGGAGTCGTGTCCGGCCAGGAAGTCGACGGCTCCCGCCATGTCCCGGGCAGCCCGTTCGATGTTCATGGCCATCATGAGCTTCGCCGCCTCGTCCGGCTCGGTGGTCGCGGCCCCGTGGTACAGGTCGGGCGCGAGGGCGGTGAACCCCTCGGCCGCGAACCGGTCGCACACGTCCTTGATGTGGTCCACCAGCCCCCACCACTCCTGGATGACCACCAGTGCGGGGCCGGCGCCGACTTCGGGGGAGGCCAAATAGCCGCCCACCGTCGACCCATTGCTCGGGAACTCGACCATCTCGCCCATATACACCTCACGTGCTTGGAGTTTGGGGACCGCCGGTTGATTCTGTCCATAACTAGTCACTAAGGAACGTATGCAGGCCGAGCCGTACTCCAACGAGGCTGAGTTGCTGGTCGCAGCGGCCGGCGGGGACATCGCGGCCGTCCGGGCCTTCCTCGACGCCGTCGGCCCCAGCGTGTACGGCTTCGTCTTCGCCCGGGTGGGCGGCGACGAGGCGGCGGCCGAGGACCTGGTCCAGGAAACTCTGGTCGAGGCCATCCGGTCGTCACACACCTTCCGGGGTGAAGCCGCGCTGCGCACCTGGGTGTGCGCCATCGCCCGGCGGCGCCTCGCCCGCCACTACGAGACGGAACGGCGCCAGGCGGTGGCCGAGAGCGGGCTCTCCCTGCTGGGTGCCGTGCCCTGGGACGGGACCGAGGGTGACCTCGAGCGCCGCGACGAGATCGTCCGGGCTCTGGGGCGCCTTCCCGTCCTGCACCGTCAGGTGCTCGTGCGCAAGTACCTCGACGACTGGTCGGTGGCCGACATCGCCTCCGAGATGGGCCGCACTGCGGTGCAGGTCCAGTCGCTCCTCCAGCGGGCCCGTGACGGCCTGCGCCGGGAATTGGAGGAGGCCGGGAATGGCTGACGACCTCGCCCTCGCCGGCGTCGACGCCCCCCGGCCCCTGCCGCCCGCCCTGCGCGAGCGCCTGGAAGTGGCCCTACTGGCCGCCGTTGGGGCCGGGTCCGGGATGGCTGGGGCATCAGGCACGCTCGACCTGACCGATCACCCGGAACCCGCTCGCTCTGAGCACCCGCACGCCCTCGACGCCCCCCGGCCACTGCCGGTTGACGTCCGCGGCCGGCTGGAATCCGCCGTGCTCAGCGCCACCGGGGCTCGGCCGGCCGCCGCCAGCCGCTGGGCCACGTGGTCCCGACCCCTCCTGGCCGTGGCCGCCGTGCTGGCCGTGCTCCTCGGCTCCGCCGCCCTCCTCAACCTCGACACCGGCTCCGAGCGGGATATCACCGCCGCCGGGCCCGAGGCGACCACCTCCACCACACCAGCACTCGCCGGTCCGGAGGTCGGGATCCCCTCCCCGACCACCGGCGTGCCGGCGGAGGTCCCCCCGACCTCCCGGCCTTCCCCTTCAGGCCGGACCGCCCCGCCCACCACCGTGCCCAGCACGCCGCCCGCCGGCGAGCTGGCGTCGCCGGCCGGTGGGGGCGACTCCGAGCCGGCGCCCTCCACCGAGGGCACCGGCACCGGGCCGGAGGCGCAGGACCCGGGCCCCCCGCCGCCCTTCGCCTCCCCGTCTTCGCCGGCCGCCTCCTCCGACCAGGCGCCGGCCGCCATGGCTCCCTCCGCCCCCGGCTCCCAGGGGGGCGCGTCGCCCCAGCCGGCGCCGCCCGCATCCGCGACCCGTGCCAGTGGGCCGGCGTTGCGGGTCGGGATCGTGGGTGGCGACGCCGCCCAGGAGGCCGGATTCGATGCCTACGTCGCTCTCCTCAACCGGGACGGCGGCGTGCGGGGCCGGCCGGTGGAGACCGTCCGGGTCGGGCCGGGCGCGGCCGACCCGTCCACACTCGTCACCGTCAACCTCTCCCCCCGTCCGCTGGCCACGCCCGGGGGTGCTCCGGACTGGGCCGGCGGCGCCCTGCTGGAGACCCTGACCGCCACCGAGGACCTCCTCCTGGCCGGCGGGCGGGTGTTCTCCTTCGCCTCGGTGCCCGAGCGCCAGGCCCACCTGGCCGTCGACGCCGTCTTCCCTGAGGCCGCCCCCGGCGCCCGCGCCGTCATCTGGGCCGCCACGGACGGACCCTACGCCGGCAAGGTGGCCGAGGCCTTCCGCCAGACCCTGGCGGGCAAGGGCGTCCAGGCCACCATCCGGGTCTACGACCCGACCAAGCCGCCCCCGTTGCTCCCCACGTCGGCGGAGGACGCCGCCTTCGTGTCCCTCGATCCGCCCGCCGCCGCCGCCTTCGCCCACCAGGCGAAGGAGAACAACTACCGCCCGGCCCGGGGCATCGCCGGCGTCGCCTCCCTGTTCGATCCCGCCGTCCTGGCTGACCTGCCCGAGGGAGCCCGGGTCGTGTCGCCCTACGTGGTGCCCGGAGGCGCCGAAGGCGACGCCATCCGCTCCGGAGCCGGGAGCACGTCGGCCGGCACGCTCCACGGCTGGGCCACGGCCAAGGTCCTGGCCGTCGCCCTGTGGCGCACCGGCGCCGACTCGCCCGAAGAGGCCCTTGCCGCCCTCGAGGGCATGGCCGGATACGACTCCGGTCTGGCCCCGCCCTACGAGACCCGTCCCGAGACCCGTTCCCGGACGCCGGAAGGCGTCGTCTTCGAGGTGCGCTCGGGGGCCTTCGTCGCCCAGGGCACCTTCCGCCGTGACCCGTACTGATCTCCTGATGAATGTTCTGCTGACTGCCGAGGAGGACCCGTGAACCGCCGTCGTCTCTTTACCGCCGCCGCCACCAGCGTGGTGGCCACCCTGGCCGCTGCCGGCCCCGTGCTGGCCTGCGCCGGGCTGGTCACCCCGTCGGGCAACGTGAAGTTGACCCGCACCGCCACCCTGTCGGCCTGGCACGCCGGCTACGAGCACTACATCACCGCGTTCACCTTCACCGGCGGGGGGGCCGAGGTCGGTTCCATCGTGCCGCTGCCCGGTGTGCCCTCCAAGGCGCCCGAGCGGGGCGGCGACTGGACCCTGCAGCGCCTGGAGCGGGAGTTCCAGCCCCAGCCGCTCCGGGCGTCGTCCCCGCCCGAGGCCGCCGCTTCCAGCGGCGATGCCGAGGAGATCTACAACACCCGCATCGACGCCCTGGACATCACCATCCTCAAGGGCGGCGGCGAGGCCGTGGCCAAGTGGGCCAAGGAGCACGGCTTCTCCCTCACTCCCGACGCCCCCGAGGTCCTCGACTTCTACGCCGCCCGCTCGCCCGTGTTCATGGCCGCCCGCTTCGACGCCACCGCGGCCCGGGAGAGCGGCCAGGAGGAAGGCGAGGGCACCCCCATCCACATCACCATCCCCCTGGACCAGCCGTGGGTGCCGCTGCGCATCCTCGGCCTGGGCCGGCCCGGCGGAGGAGACGATCTCGGCTGACGTCTACCTCCTGACCCCGGACAAGCCCAACCTCCTGCCCCGGCCCAACGACGGCCTGGTGGAGGTGCGCAGCGAGTGGGCGTCCCAGTCCCTCCTGGACGACCTCCGCTCCGACAAGGGCATGGAGTGGGTGCCGTCCAAGTCGTGGGCCACCTACCTCCGGGTGGGAGAGCAGCCCTCCCAGCTCCGCTACGACCTCGCCATCAACGCCGCCGGCACCGGCGCCCCCTCGCCGGTGATGGCCGGCCTGGAGGCACCCCCCGCCCCCACGACCACCACCACCGAGGCGCCCACCACGACCACGGCTCCGGCCACCACGACGTCCCAGCCGGCGCCCAAGCCGACCCCCACCACCGTCGCCCCAACCCGCCCGTCACCAGCGCCCCCGGCCCCGCGGTCGGGAAGCCGGCCATGAACCACTCCGCCTCGGCCCCGGCCGAGCCCGAAGTCGCCCTGCCCGTGGTCCGGGCCACCGATGGCGACGAGGGCGGTGCCGGCCCGGTGGCGGTGGCCGCCGCCATCCTCGGTGGAGGCCTCGGCGCCGCCCTGGTGGCGGGTGTCATCCAATTCCGCCGCCGCCGGAGCACGGTGTGAGCGAAATGGTCCTCAGCCGGGTCGTCCTGGCCCCGCCCGAAGCGGGGGACGGACCTCAGCCAGGTCCGTCCCCGGAGGCCCGGCGCCCCCGTTTCCTCATGTTCCTGGGCGCTCTGCTGGGTGCCACCCTGGCCGCCGCCGGCGCCATGGCGCTGGCCGGCGGCGGGGGTGGCGGCAGCGCCCTGCCGACCGTGGTCCTCACCGTCCACCACTCGAAGTTCACCCCGGCGCGCGTCGCCGTGGAGCCGGGCACCACGGTGCGCTTCGTGGTCCGCAACGACGACCCCATCGCCCATGAGCTGATCATCGGCCCCCAGGAGGTCCACGACCGCCACGAGAAGGGGACCGAGTCCTACCACCCGCCCAAGCCGGGCGAGGTGACGATCGCCGCCTCCGAGGAGGCCGAGACGACCTACACCTTCGAGGCTCCCGGCGTGGTGGTGTTCGGCTGCCACCTCCCCGGCCATTGGACCTACGGCATGCGCGGCGAGGTGGTGGTGGGCTGAGAGGCCGTGCCAGCATGGCGGCCGTGACCGACGCTCCCACATCCGCTGATGGCCCGGCTGAGCCGATCCCGTTCGACTCCCGCGAGTTCCGTAGCGTCCTGGGCCATTTCGCCACCGGGGTAACCGTGGTGACCGGCACCGTCGACGGGGCGCCCGTCGGCCTGGCCGCCAACGCCTTCTCGTCCGTGTCGCTCGACCCACCCCTCATCCTGGTGTGCATGGCCGCCACCTCCGCCACGTGGCCGCAGATCCGCACGACGGGCGCCTTTTGCGTGAACGTGCTCGGGGAGCACCAGGAGGACGTCAGCCGGCGGTTCGGACGCAAGGACATCGACCGCTTCGAGGCGGTGGACTGGGACACGGCGGTCACCGGGTCGCCGGTCCTCCCCGACGCGCTGGCCTGGATCGACTGCGTGGTTGACGCCGAGCACTCCGCCGGCGACCACACCGTGGTCATCGGGCGGGTGGTGGCCCTGGCCCGCCAGCCCGAAGGGGGACGCCCCCTGTTGTTCTTCCAGGGCACCTACGGCCGCCTGGCGCCGCTCTGATGGCCGCCGACGACCCGCGGAGCCCGTCGCCCCTAGTGGGGGAACCGCTGGCGACCGTCGCCCTGGTCGCCCGAGTCGACCTGGCCGCCGCCTTTGCCCTTTCGGCCGGGGCCAAGCTGGCCGACCTCCCCGCCACCGGGGCGCAGCTGGCCGCCTTCGGGACACCGTCGCCGGCCGTCGCCGCCCGGGCGCTGCCGGCGCTGGAGGCGGCCCTGGCCGTGGCTCTGCTGGCCTTCCCCGACCATCCCGCCCCGGGGCTGGCGGCGTTGGCCACCGTGGCCGTGTTCACCGCCGCGGTGGCCCGCCGCCTGGCCCAGGGCCGGCCCGTTCCCTGCCCCTGCTTCGGGGCCCGGGGCGGGCGGCCGGTGTCCGGGGCCACCCTGGTGCGCAACCTGGTGCTGGCTGCCCTGGCTGCCCTGGCCGTGCTTCCCGCCGGCGGCGCCGCGGCCGGCCCGGCCGTCGTCGCCCTGGCCGTCACCGCTGCCCGTCACCGCGGTCGTGTTGCGCCGCACCGCGTAGGGGCGGCACCCTGTCGAGATGCCCGACATCTCCCGTTCCGACCAGATCAACGGTGTGGTGATCGTCACCCCCGACGTGCACGGCGACAACCGCGGCCGCTTCGTGGAGACCTGGCGCAAGGAGTGGGTCCCGGCGTCGGCCGACATGGTGCAGGCCAACCGGGCCGACCGGCGCCAAGGGGCCCTGGTCGGCCTCCACTACCACCTCCACCAGGCTGACTTCTGGTACGTCCCCTACGGGCGGGCCCTGGTCGTCCTCCATGACCTGCGGGAGTCCTCGTCGACCGTGGGGGCGACCCTGACCCTCGAGATCGGCGAGCACGACCACCGGGGCGTCTACATCCCGCCGGGGGTGGCGCACGGCTTCTACGCCCTGACCGATATGACCATCACCTACCTGGTTGACCACTACTACAACCCGGCCGACGAGCTGGGCGTGGCCTGGGACGACCCCGAGCTGGGGGTCAACTGGCCGAGCATGGCCCCCGAGCTGTCCAACCGGGACCGCACCAACCCCAAGCGCTCGGAGATCCCGGCCGAGCTGCAGCCCCGCTAGCCGCGGTCCCGCCGCTCGTGCCGTGAGCTCCGCCGGCGGGCGTGGAGCTCACAGCCCAGGCACAATCCGCCCACACCGCCCAGGGCGCCGAGGCCGGCGGCCGGCAGGGCGAAGACCCAGGCGAAGCGTTCGTCCCCCACTGCCAGGACGACGGTGCCCACGCCGAGCAGGGCGGCGGTCACGAGGGCGGCGGTCCGCCACGGTCCCCCCTCCTCGGTGGCCGGTAGGGGGCGCAGCCGGGGCGCTATGAGGGTGTGCCACAACTGGGGGAGGGGCGCCTGGTCCGACTGGACGGCGGTGGCGGTCGCCAGGGCGGCGAAGATCGGGATCACCCAGGGCGTTTCGAACACGAACCCGCACAGGACGGCCACCGCCATGACGGTCTGGTCGAAGCGGAAGGAGCGGGCGTCGACGGTCCCCCCGGGCCGTTGTGTACTCACCGGACAGATGCTCTGACCAGCAGGTTCAGAAGGTCATCCCGGGGGGGATTCCCGGAGGAGGGGCCCTCGTCCTCGTCGAAACACGGGGGGCAACGATCGGGCAGGGCCACCAAGGAAGGGTACCGAATGACCGACGTTCGTAGTCTGGGCCAGGAAGGTGTCATCGGGCGGGCGCTGGCGGATGTGGCGCGCCTGCGCGAGGGCAACCGGCAGCGGCGGATGCAGCGGTCGCTCCTGTTCTTCGGCCCGCTGGCGATCTGGCTGTGGTGGCGCATGCTGAGCGGCAACCCCGTCCACCTGGGCTGGCCGGCGCTCTCCTCGGGCTGGTCGGAATTCATGCCCCAGATCCTCATCGTCGTCCTCCTGGGTACCGTTCTCCTCCTGCCGCTGCTCTCCGCCGGGAAGTCGCCCCATGTGCGCTACCGCCCGAGCGAGATCGCAAACCTCCTTCGACGACGTGGTGGGCATGGGCAACGTCATGGAGGAGGTCGTGCGCACCCTCAACCTCTTCCTCGGTTTCAAGACGTTCCAGGACACCATGGGCGGCAACCCCCGCCGGGCCGTCCTCTTCGAGGGCCCGCCGGGGACCGGCAAGACCTACATGGCCAAGGCGATGGCCAAGGAGGCCGGCGTTCCGTTCCTCTTCGTGTCCGCCTCGGCCTTCCAGTCGATGTACTACGGCCAGACCAACCGCAAGGTCCGGACGTTCTTCAAGGCGCTGCGCAAGGCGGCCAAGGCCGAAGGTGGCGCCGTGGGTTTCATCGAGGAGATCGACGCCATCGCCGCCGCCCGCTCCGGCATGCGGTTCTCGCCCGCCGACGGCATCAGCCGCGCCGGCGAGGTGCACCGCGCCACAGAGGGCGTCGCCGGCGTGGTCAACGAACTCCTGATCCAGCTGCAGTCCTTCGACCACCCCACCAAGTCCCAGCGGCTCCAGGGCTTCTTCATCGACCGGATCAACGCTTTCCTGCCCGACCACCGCCTGCTGTCCAAGCCCCGGGCCATCCCGGCCAACGTGCTCGTCGTCGGCGCCACCAACCGGGCCGACAACCTGGACCCGGCCCTGCTCCGGCCCGGCCGTTTCGACCGCTCCATCTACTTCGGCCTGCCCAGCCGTACAGGCCGGCGGGAGATCATCGACTACTACCTGGACCGCAAGGCCCACACCGCCGAACTCGACGCCGACGACCGCCGCGGGGCGCTGGCCGCCATGACCAGCGGCTACTCGCCCGTCATGATCGAACACCTCTTCGACGAGGGTCTGGTGTGGGCCCTGCGTGACGGGCGGGACGCCATGAGCTGGGCGGACGTCCAGCAGGCCAAGATGACCGAGGAGCTCGGCCTGAAGCAGCCCGTCGAGTACACCGACGAGGAGCTGCGCCGCGTCGCCTTCCACGAATCCGGCCACGCCGTCGTCGCCCACCTCCTGGCTCCTGACCGCAAGCTCGAGGTGCTGTCCATCATCAAGCGCAAGGACGCCCTCGGGCTCCTGGCCCACTCCGACTCCGAGGAGCGCTTCACCCAGACCTCCACCCAGCTGCGGGCCCTCATCGAGGTGTCGCTCGGGGGCATGGTGGCCGAGGAGATCCGCTTCGGGCAGGCGTCCACCGGCCCGGCCAGCGACCTGGCCTACGCCACCACCATGGCCGCCAAGATGGTCGGCTCGTTCGGCATGACCGGCAGTCTCATCTCCTACGAGGCGGTGGAGTCCGGCCCCTTCGCCACCGGCGTGGTCGGCAAGGTGCTCGCCAACGAGCGGGCCGCCAAGGCGGTGGAGGCGCTCCTCCAGGCGGCCAAGGAACGGGTACGTCTCCTCCTGGAGGACAACGACCACCTGCTCGACGCCCTGTCTTCCGCCCTGATCGAGCGCAACGAGCTCGTCGGCCACGAGATCACCGACGTGCTGGCCGCCGCCGGTGAGGCCCGCCCGCCCCGGCCCCGGGGTGCCGCCGCCCGGGACCTGCGCTCCGTCTAGCCCGCAGACCCGTCGTCTGACAAGCGCGCCTTCAGGGCGCGCTTGTCGAGTTTTCCGACCTCCGAGCGGTGGAGGGCATCGACGAACACCACCGCCTTGGGGCACTTGAAGGCCGCCATCCGGTCGCGGCAGAAGGCGATGAGGTCACCGGCGGTGAGGGGTGCGTCGGACGGCTTCGGTTCCACAGCCGCCACCACCCGCTCGCCCAGATCGTCGTCGGGCAGGCCGACGACGGCGGCGTCGGCCACACCGGGGTGTTCGAGGAGGACGTTCTCCACCTCGCGGGGGTAGATGTTCACCCCGCCGGAGATGACCATGTCGCTGTCCCGGTCGGTGACGTAGAGCCAGCCCTCCTCGTCGAGGTGGCCGACGTCGCCCAGGGTGAAGCGGTCACCCCCGCCCGGGGCCCGGGGGTGTCCCCCGGGGCATAGGCGGCGGCGGTGGCCTCGGGCTGGTTGAGGTAGCGGAACCGGTTCCTGGCCGGCGCCTCGAAGTAGATGCGCCCGTCGACACCGGGCGGCACCTCGTGGCCGTCGTCGTCGAGGATCCAGACCCCACCTCCCCGCCAGTGACGGCCCACCGAACCGGGGTGGGCCAGCCAGTCGGCCGACGTGATCATGGTCCGGCCGCCCTCCGTGCCGCTGTAGAACTCGACCAGGATCGGCCCCCACCACTCGATCATGGCCCGCTTGACATGCGGCGGGCAGGGGGCGGCGGCGTGGGTGGCGAGCCGGTGGGCGGACAGGTCCCGGGGGGCGCGACGGACCGATTCGGGGAGGCCGAGCAGGCGGACGAACATGGTCGGCACCCACAGGCTCACGGTGATGGCCTCGGACTCCAGGAGGCCGAGGGCGGCGGTGGGATCGAAGCGGGTCATCACGACGGCCGTGGCCCCCACCCGCTGACAGGCGGTGGCGAAGGCCAGGGGGGCTGAGTGGTGCAGCGGAGCGGGGGAGAGGAAGCGGTCACCGGCCCGCAACCCGAAGCCGTCGGCCAGCTCCGAACCGAGCGTGGGCCCCTGGCCGGGACGCAGGTCGGGCAGGTCACGCCACACGCCCTTGGGCCGTCCCGAGGTGCCCGACGAGTAGAGCAGCAGCTGGCCCTCCCAGGCGTCGTCGGGCATCTCCTCGGGCCCGCCGGGCGCCAGCCGCTCGTCGTCCAGGTCGATCCGGGCGGCCAGCGCGAAGGCCGGCGGCTGCCGCCTCCACCTCGGCTCCGGTGGTCCCGTCGGTGACCACGGCCACCGAGCCGAGGGTGGCCACGTCGGTGAGGATGTGGCGGATCTCGGCCGCTTTCAGGTGGCGGTTGATCGGCACGTGGTAGAGGCCGAGGCGCATGGCGGCCCAGAACGCCTCGAAGACGCCGATGCCGTTGCCGGCGCAGACAGCCAGAACGTCGCCCCGACGCAGGCCCGCTGCTCGTAGCGTGTGGGCGAGGCGGTTGGCGGCCCGGTCGAGTTCGGCGTAGCTGACGCGCCGGCCGTCGACCACCACCGCTTCCCGATCGGGGAAGCGCCCGGCCATGGTCGCCAGATCCATGCCCGTCATCGTGGCCGCTCCGCCTTTTGGTGACGGAAATCGCCACCTGTCGGACAAATCCGTCCCCAAAAGTGAGTCAGGGGGCCGGGACCCCGACCGGATTGGGAACGGGGACCCCGCCCCGCTCGGCGATGGTCCGGGCCAGGGGGGTGAGGAGGTCGAGCAGCTGGGTGGTGCGCTCCGGGCCGAGGTGGTCCCAGGGGGCGGCGGCCAGGGCATCGGTGGTGTCCTCCACCTGCTGCTGGCCGGCCCGACCGGCCTCGGTGAGGTTCCCGCCGGCGTCCAGCCAACCCCGGGCTTCGAGGCGGGCTCTCGGCGTCCGCCCACTCGGCGTCGCTCCACTTCCGGTTGTCCTGGAGCGTGGCCCGGGTGACCCGCCCGGTGGCGGCCAGGACGACGTGGGCCTCGCAGCCGTCGAGGCCGGCGGCGGTGAGGGCGGCGACGTGCCCGTCGCCCCGGTGTTCCCGGAGCAGGGTGGAGGCGTGCCACAGGATCAGGTGGGGTGGGTCGGGCCAGGCCAGGGAACGCAACGCCCCGTACAGGGGGCGCCCCGACAGGGCCGGGGCCTCCGCCGCCTCCCGGGCCAGGGCGGCGGCCTCGGCCAGGGCCGGGGTGGCGACGTGTTCGGGCAGGAGGCGCCGCAGGGCGGCGTCGACCACGCCCAGGCGGGCGGCGAGGACCTCCTCGGGCGTGGCCAGGGCCCAGGCGTCGGGCAGGGCCCGGGCCACCATGGCCGGGTGGAAGTTGTAGAAGACGGCGGTCACCAGCCCGGGTGAGGCCGCTCCCATAGCCGCCGACCGGGTGGCGAAGTACCCCATCCACCCGCCCTTGAGGCCCAACGCCCGGTACGCCTCGGGGGCTTCGGGGGCGAAGTAGACGGTGGCGTGGATCGTCTCGAAGGCCGGCCACAGCGTGCGGGCCTGCCCGGGGGACGGGGTGTCCCCGGAAACATGGGCGGTGGTGTGCAATGCGTAGCCTCCTCGGGCCCGGTCGAGGCTATCCGGAAGGGGGCCAACAACAGGCCGGCGGCCGGGCGCCCCCGGGCCGGGCTCAGGCCACTGAGGCGACGGCGTCGGGGCGGAGCAGCGCGGCATTGCCCTGGCGGGCCCGGGCCGCGGCCCATTCGGCGGTGTCGGGGTCGTCGGTGAGGTAGACGACCTGGCTGGCCTCGCCGAGGCGGGCCAGGAGGTCGAGCAGCCGCCACTTGTCGTGGCGGGGGAAGTTTGCCAGCGCGTCGTCGACCACGATGGGGACCGGTTCGGCCTCGGGCCCGACCCGGCGGGCCTGGGCGAAGCGGCCGAGGAGGACCATCTCGGCCTCCTCGAAGGACAGGAGCCGGGCCCCGGCCCCGGAACTGGCCTCCAGGATGGCGACCCGGCGGGCCAGGGCGTCGCGGCGATCGGACAGACGGTTGGCGTCGGGCAGGGACCGGTCGATTCTGTCCGCCTCCGCCGCCACCTGGGCCCGCTCCTGGGTCAGGCTGGCGGTGTCGGGCAGGGGGGCGTCGGTCAACAGCGGATCGGCGTCCCAGTCGGGACGGGACCAACGGGCCAGCTCGGCCCGGGCGGCGCTCAGATCGGCGTCGACCTCGTCGCGTTCGCGGGTGGTCCTCGGGCTCTCCACGGCGACGGCCACGTCGGCCGCCTTGGCGGTGACCGTCACCACCCGGACGGCGAGGTTGCCCGGGCCGGGGAAGCCGGCCGCGGTCAGGGCCGACTCGAGTTCGGACTCGGCCTGCTGGTAGGCGGCCTCGGCCGCCTCCAGGACGGCCTGGAGCCGGGCGTGGCGGGCCTCGGAGACGATGGCTTCCACCTCGGAGGTGGCGTGCTCGGCTTCGATGTCGAACGGCGCGCAGGCCTCCATGAGGGCGGCCCGGGACTCGGCGTAGGCCGGTTCGACCACGTCGGCCAGTTCCAGGCGGAGCGCCTCGGTGGCGTCGAGGTCGGAGCCAGCGGCGGCCAGATGCCCGGCGTAGCGCTCCACCTCGTCACGAATGGCCAGGGCGGCGACGGCATCGACGTCACCGGCCAGTTCGCTCCAGGCGGCGGAGGCCAGCTGCGCTTCGAGTTCGGCCACCCGCAGGGCCTCGAGGGCGTCGGGCTCGAGGAGCACGTCGATTCGGCGCATCTGGAAGGCCAGCCAGGAGACGAAACCCGCCTTGGTCAGGATGGCGTGCTCTTGCTCGCAGGCCTTGGCCAGGCGCCGCTTGGCGGCCTTCCCCAGGCCCGGGACCCTGGCGTTGGCCACGTCCCGTTCGGCCAGCTCGACGGCCTGATGGGCGGCCTCCAGCTCGCCGGCGATGTCGCGGTGCTGCCCGGTCCCACCGAGACCCATGGACAGCTCGGCGGCCCGGGTCCTGACCGTCTTGAGCTTCTCGGCCCGGGCCCAGAGTTCCGGATGGTTGATGCGGGCCAGAGACAACACCCAGGGCGCGGAGGGGGTGGGCAGCTCGGAGTCGGTGCCCTCGTTGAGCTGCGCCACCAGCCTGGCCCGGCGCTGGGCGGCGGCCAGGTAGGCGGTGTGGAGGGCGGTCAGGCCCGCGGGAACGTCGATGGGCATCTCGAGGGCGTGGGCCAGGGCGCGGGCGTCAAGGCGGCGGCGCTCGCCGAATGCGGCGCTGGCCGAGGACAGGTTCTCCCGGGCGCGCTGCCAGACCTTGCCGGCGCCGGCCGCGGCCAGGATCGCCTCGGTCACCAGGCGGTCGGCGGGCTCGTCGCCCTTGATCTGGGCCAGTTCGGCCTCGAGGCGGTGGACGGTGTGGGCGGCCTGGCCGTGGCGGCGCCGATCGAGTTCCTCGTCGAAGTTGCGAAGCTGGTTGTCGAGTTCGTCCTGGCGGGCCCGCAGCTCGGCGACCTTGCCCTGGGCGGCCCGTGACCTCGTCGTACTCGGCCTGGATCCGGGCCAGCACCTCACGGGCTTCGGCGATCTCGGCGGTGGGAGCGGCGACTTCTCCGTCCGTCTCACCGGTGTCGCCCCGCTCGAGAGCGGTCTGGTCGAGGAGCATGATGGCGGCGGCGTCGTCGCCCTCGAGCCCCAGGAGGGCGAGCACATCGACGCTGGAGCCTTCGTTCAGGGCGGCGAGGAGGTCCTCGCCGGTGTCGAGGTCGGTCAGGGTGACCTGCCCGCGGCCGTCGCGCATCAGGCGCACCCGGCTGCCGGAGCCGTCGACGAAGATCAGGGTGGCGGGGGTGGCGTAGGAGCCGCCCCGCAGGACATTCAGGGTGCGCTCGGCCCAGGGCCGGCGCAGCGCGGGGCCGAGGCCGCTCACGACCGTGAGCGTGCGGTGGAAGGGCACGGTGACCGCGAGGCCATCGACCCGGTAAGCCAGCTCCTCGAAACGCATGAGTGGGACCGAACTCCCTCGAGAGATTTTGATCCTGCGTCTCCAAATATCGGCACCCCCGTAGGCTGACTGGAGCAGGGTATGCGGGTCTTTGGGACAAACGGGCGGTGTGCCGCTTATGGGCGATTGGGACGGCAAGGTCCTTGTTGTGGAGTCCGGTGCGAACATCGACGCCCTGACGGGTGTCCTGGCCGCGGTGGTGGCCGGACCTGACGCCGCCGCCGTGGGGGAGGCGGTGGGCCGGTGGCAGGCTCGGGGGGTGCGGGCCTGTGGCTTCGTCGGAGCCCCCGGGGACGAGGCCGCCCTCCAGATGGCGGCGGAGCTGTTCCCCGGCTCCGAGGTGGTGCTCGGCCCCTCAGCCTGAGGTGGTGGCGCACACCCCGCAGGTCCCGAAGAAGTCGAGGCGGTGGTTGCGCACGACGAAGCGGTGCCGGCGGCGGATGGAGCGCATGGCGTCGTCGACGGCCCGCTCCAGGTCGGGGAGGCCGGGGCCCTCGAAGTCCTCCACCGCCCCGCATTCCACGCACACCAGATGGTGATGGTGGCGGGCCAGCTCCTCGACCAGCTCGAAGCGGGCGAACCCCTCTTCGAACTCGAGCCGGACGAGGACATTGGCGATCACCAGGTCGGAAACGATCCGGTAGAGCGATGACAGCGGGACCCGGGCCTCCCGGGCCCGGTCCTGCAGCTCCTGCATGGACAGCGGCGATCGCGCCGTCTCGAAGATGTCGACCACCGCCCGGCGCCCGGGCGTCCACCGCAGCCCGGACCGGGCCATGCGGTGCCCGATCTCCTCGATCAGCGCGTTGCTCTCCACCAGCGGCGATGGTAGCGATTGCCTCATGAATGTGGATGACGAGACGATCCGCCTGGAGCGCTGGACCGGTCCGTGGCCGGACGACGACCCGGACGCCAACTTCAAGACCGACGTGGCCCTGCACGCCATGATCGACCCGCTGGCCACCATCCGGCAGCTGAGCGCGGGGACGGGCGTGCCGGTCGGGGCGCTGGTCCACTACGTCCTGGCCCGCTGGGCCAGCGAGCCCTCCGCCGGCCTCCTCGAGCTCGGTCCGACCATGGGCCGCCGCCTGGCCGAGGTGTGCGACCGGGCCGAGGCGGAAGGCACCGACGAGGCCCGCCTGGCCGCCTACGACCAGCTCCGCCAGATGCTGTCCTGGCTGCGCCTCGGGCTGGGGGAGGCCCCGTAGCCCGGAGGTGATCGCGATCGGCGGTGCAATACCCCACCGATCGCGATCACCTCGACCGGCTGCTAATCTGACCGGTACGCCGCGGGGTGGAGCAGTCTGGTAGCTCGTCGGGCTCATAACCCGAAGGTCGAGGGTTCAAATCCCTCCCCCGCCACCAAGTAAAAGAGCAGGTCAGGCCCCGGATTCAGGTCCGGGGCCTTCTGCTGTGCGGGGTCATCTTCTACCGGTTCTTCTACCGGACGAGCCGGCACGAGCCGGCACGGTCTGGCACCCACGTTGTGATCTGCCGGCCGTCCTTCGAGGCCCGGACGCGCTTGTGAATGTGTCCTTGCATCGTCTCGGCCGGGGATCAGGCGGCGATCGGCGGGACGCCGAGCCAGTCGAGCAGTGCCGGTACCGGGACAAGGAGTCTCCGACCGATCCGGCGGGTGGGGAGCTCACCCCGGCGGGCCGCCTCGTAGGCGGCGCTCCGCCCAAGTCCAAGGCAGCGGGCGGCCTCCTCGACGGAGACGGTTGTGCGCCCGTAGAGGGCGGCGAGAGAGGAATGGAGAGGCGTAACCTCGGTCACGTCGGGACCTCCTTCGTAGGTCTCGGCCGGGCCCCGGGGTGTTCCCGCACCGCCGGGGCCGCTGTCTTGACGATCGACAAGTTAGCACCTGACTTGACGATCGTCAAGGGCAGTCGTAGGTTTCCTCGATGGGCAAGGAGCTTGTGGGTGTTGCTGAGGTCGCCGAAATGTTCGGAGTGTCCCGGCAGCGGGTGAACCAGCTCGTCCAGAGCGAACCCGATTTCCCCGAACCGGAGGCTGTGCTTGCGGCCGGACGTATCTGGCTCCGCTCTGCGATCGAGGAGTGGCTCGCAAGTCATCCCCGTCCGAGTCGTCGCGGGCGGGGTTGAGCGGTGCAGGTGATCCTGAGGAGCGAGCCTGGGCCGGCACCCGACGACCGGCTTTACGTCCACATGGGGGCGGGACAGGCGAGGGAGGAGTTCGTCAGAGCGATGGTGGTCCGCTACGACCTCTACCGGGGAGTTCACCCGAACCGTCGGGAACGTGGCGCCCTGGCTGTCTCGGTCTACGCCGAGGTCGGCGGCGTGACCCGAGCCGAGATCGTCGCCGCCATGCGACACAACCAGTACGGGGTGGCCCACCGGAGCGAACTGCCCGACGTTGTGGTCGACATCTGGCCGACCACCATCACGGGCACCGACGTCGCTGAGCGGATCATGGCGGTCCACTACGACCTGATCCTCGACGACAGTGGGCTTGCCCTACCCGGCCCTTCCGCTGGGCTCTCCGGCGGCGAGTTGGACGAGGCGGCGGCCACGGTCCGGGAGCGTGTCGCCGAGACGCTTGTGGCCTTCGAGCCGCGAATCGACAAGCGAACGGGCAGGCCCGCTGCAGAGGGGGCACAATGAGGGGCGTGGACAAGTCAGTGACCGGCACGGGTACCCAGATCCCAGCGATCTTCGTGGACTTCTCCCTTGTCGGGCTGGCCACCAGATTCCGAACCTGGATGGCGGGCGACCAGCGCCGGGTGCTGAGCGACGGGCAGGAGATCTTGGTCTACGGCGACGCCGTCGACGCCATGCGCGCCCGTGTGCTCCACGTCGATCCGGACAACCCCGAGGTGGAGATCGAGCTGCTCAGCACTGCGTAAGAGGTGGCCCTCCAGCGCATAGCCGAAGCCCTCGGTGAGGACCAGCTCGCGTCAAACATTCGTCAAACGAACGACGTCAAACAGGCTGGCACCGGCCCGGATAACCGAGAGTCGAAAGCGGCTCCGACCAGCACAAACGCGTCCCGCCTAGGACGCCGCCGGACCCCGCCATCAAACTCATAACCCGAAGGTCGAGGGTTCAAATCCCTCCCCCGCCGCCAATTGAAGAGCAGGTCAAGGCCGGTTTCTGTTGAGGAGACCGGCCTTTCTGCGTGCGCCGCTTGTCAAGGTTTAGTCACCAACACCGGCGTTGACAGCTGCCGGAGAGCCTGGCTGCTAGGCGGTAACGGCGGCTCGTGCGCGTTGGTATGGAATGGGAGTCTCCTTCTCATGCCCGTCGGGCGGTGATCAGGCAGGCGGATGTGCCGAACAGCACGCGGTCGGCACTGTCATGGGCGGCCACCGTCTTGTGCAGATCGACCAGAACGTTGGCACGAGTAGCCGGCCGCGCCGAGAATGGGTGCTCTCGCGACGAGATGGCCGCCACGAATGGTGCCATGGCCACCGGCTCGACGACCGAACCCGTCACACCGCGAACCCCCGGCCCCCAGCCGCCGGTGTCGCTCAGGTCGAAGGAGTTAGGGGTTGCAGGCGACGAGGACGTCGCGGTCGAGCCCGGGGCCCTGGCAGGTGTCGGTGTCTGCCCCGCCATTGACATCATCCACGCTCTTGTCGGTGGGAGGGCCGGTCAGGGTGTCGGTGCCGGCGTCGCCCTTCAGGATGTCAACGCCGTCACCGCCGCTCAGGGCGTCATTGCCGACGCCGCCGTTCAGGGTGTCGTCGTTGGCTTCGCCGTTCAGGGTGTCGTCGCCTTCGCTGCCGGTCATGGTGTCGTTGCCGGCACCGCCGCTCAGGGTGTCGTTCCCGGCGCTGCCGGTCATGGTGTCGTCGCCGAGACCGCCGTTGACGACGTCATTGCCCGGTGTGCCGGTGATGGTGTCGTTGCCGGCGTCGCCGTTGATCCTGTCGACGAACGCCGTCCCCGTGATGGTGTCGTTCCCGGAGTTGCCATTGATCGTCTTGCCCGGGAGCGCCCCACCACAGGCGATGGTGTCGTTCGCGGAAGTTCCCGTCACGGTCGTATCGGTCTGGGTCACTCCGGTGCTGGTGACGCAATTGACGGCGGCTTGGGCGGCGGGTACGCCGTTGAGCACGCCCAGGCACATGATCACGGTGCCGGCCAGAACTACCCGGCGGATGCGGGGGTTATGAGATTTAGTCATGGTCAACTTCTCCTTGGTCGTTCGATTGAGTGTGTAGGCGCCTTGCTCGACGCACCACATCACCCAGGATGAAATGAGCGTGAGCAGCCAAGTGCTTGGCGTCTAGAAGGTGCCGGCAGCGCACGTCTGTCCGACTCTTTCGCCGCTCACCGTGTTGCCCTGACCGTTGTTGACCGGGGCCGGCGTGTTGTCGCTGCAGGTCAGCTTGCCATCAACGTGGTTATTGGAGATGACAATTGCGGTACCGGCAATGTTCTTGTTGGCGGTGACGGCGCCGGCGATCGAGTTCCCACCGAGCTGCGCGCCGCCCTTGTTGCTGTCCAGGGTGACCGCGCCGTCGATGACGTTGGCCGGGCAGGGCAGTCCATTGTCGCCGATCAAGACGTAGTTCATGCTGTTCGAGACCTTGATGGCGCCCCGAACCGTTGAGCTGTGGCAGAAGGTGAAGGGGGCGCTGGACGTCGAGGTGATGGCTCCGTAGATTTTCGAGTCCACCACGGAGAGTTCGTGGCCGTTCGTTACCGTGATGGCGCCGTCCTGCGTGGCGCTCTTGAGGCAGGTCGTGCCCGGGCCGCTGAGGGTCATGGTGCCGGAGTGCGAGCCCGTGATGGTACTCGTGCACGCCGCCGCGGCAGAGGTGTCGGTGGTGATCGTGAGGCCGATTCCGGAGACTGCCGCAAGTGCGAAAGTCCCGGTGAGGATCGCTATGAGTTTTGGAAATCGCCGGTACATCAATGTCGCTCCTCTAAACGATTTGGAAGCTGCGAATAAGGGGCCGCCAAGAATAAGGACGAGCGCGAGCCAAGAGAGCTGGCTCTGGAGTCGTGGCGCTGTCCGACGGCCCCGAGTGGCGGAAAGCCAAGGCTCAGCGATCGATAAGAGGTCACGTGCCGGAACAGCTCCAGTGCTGCCCTTGGTCGGATCTACACGTGCCGCCGGGGAGTCGTCACCGAGATTTCGGATCGACGTGAACAATCGCCGGGGTCTTGAGCGAGAACCGTCTCAAAACGACTGGTTCTGCCTCGCAGTCTAGGCCAACTGTCAACGGCACCGGTAGTCACTCTCTTATGCAAAACCCACGAGCGGTATGTAAGGAAAATGTTTCAATCCTTTTAGCGGTCCGCCTCGAGCCACTTGTGCGATCGCGCTTGTACTATGCCGACGACCTGGGGCGTGGAATTTCGAGGACCAGGATCCCGGTCAGCAGTACGGCGAGCGGTTTGGCCGGCTGAGTCCGCGGCCCGCCCACCTCGGCCGACAGGCGCTCGTCGATCCACCCCCGGTACCCGGCGCAGCCCTCCGGAGCGTCCCGGGTCAGGGTGGCGGGTGCTGTCCATGTTGATCCGCGCCGGCAGGTGATTCTTCTGTTGGGCGGGGACAAGAGCGGCGAGTGATGCCTGGTACGGGGGCGGTGCCCCTGGCCGACGATCTGTACGACACGTACCTGGGCGAGCTGCGCGATGAGGGGTTGATCTGATGGCCCGAACCGTTGGGTCAGTGAGCGTCTGGCTTGGCTGCCGAGTGCTTCCGCGTCACAGAGCCGGCGATAGGGGATACCTTGGTCTGCGAGCGCCGCTGTTCGGGCCAGTCAGGGTAGGGACACGCCGATCTGTTGCAGGAATCCGTGGGTGTCCCACGTAGCCCACTCTTCGGCGATCTGGTTTCCCTCGAATCGGTGCATCCAGAATCCGAAGATCCGCATCGACTTGCCGGTTGGATCAATCCCCAGCATTGGTCCCGTGTTCGTGCCCGTCGCTGTCCAGTGTGTCATCACGACGTCGCCGTCGCCGACCATCGTCTCGATGGGTACCTGTAGGTCGGGAAGCGCGGTGCGATACGCCGTCACGAGCTCCTTGTGGCCTTTGGCGCCCTGAAAAGAGTCGCCTTCCAGATCCGGTCCATGACGGACGCGATCCGGAGTGAAGATGTCATCAACGGCGTCAAGGTTCCCCTGGCCCCAGACGTCGGTGGAGTACCGCTGGATCGCGTTGGTCTGTTCCGGAGTGGGCATTGGTCCTCCCCGCTGTGGTGGTGGACACGGCCGGCGCGACCTTACAACCGACGAAGCACGGGCAGCGTCTGGAACGTTCCGGCCGGCACCCACCATGCTCACACCGTGCCCGGGCACCAAGGGCTCATCAATGCTGCGTCGCCAGGTGCGATCACACGACCCGCTACCGACCCTTCCGCCGGGCCGTGAGTAGGTGGGCTTGAATGGGGAACCTGAGCTCGTTCTCCCCGATGAAACCGGTTAGGCGATCGACGAGGATGGTCACCAGGGCAGCTAAGCGCTCCTCGTCGCTACCGACGAGAGGGGCCAGCGGTGAGCCGGACACCTGCATCCGTACCAGAGCATCGACACTGGGAAAGCGCACCTCGCCGCGGCGGGCAGCCACGGCAGCATCGGCGAAGGCGGCGTTGGCAACGAGTTGAAGAAGTGGACGCTCGTCGTCGCCGAACTGGAAGGGGGCTCGCATGATCGTGGCTGCCTCGGGTCCCACGACGCGCTCGAGAGCCTCGGCGAGCGCGGCGAAGCCGGGACTGTGCTCGATCGCTCGCCAGATGAGAGCTACGAATCGGCCTCCATCTCGGAGCACCCGCCGGATCTCGGCCAGGGCGGCAGGACGGTCCGGGAAGTACTGAAGCCCAAGCTGACACGTCACGACATCGAAGGAACCCTCGCCGAAGGGCAGGTCGGCGACATCTGCCTCCCGGTAATCCGGGGCGTGGCTGCCGGGTAGCGAGCCTGTGGACCGGGCCAACGCCACCATGCCGGGGTTGAGGTCGACGCCGACCACGGCCCCGGTCGGTGCGACCGCGACGGCGGCCGTCCTGGCCACAACCCCTGTTCCACACGCGACATCGAGGACTCGCTCGCCGGGCATCAGGCCGGCTGCCTCGACGACGACCGGCGCCCAGGGACCGAAGATTGCCGGCACCAGATGTTCGGCATAGATCTCAGGCGCCGACCCCCCCAACTGCCACCGCTCGCCCACGCCAGCCCTCCTGATTCTTACTGTCCTCTCACAGGAACCGGACGCGATGACGACCCTAGCCGCGGTGGTGAATCGCCCTGGGTTTGATGGAGGCTCGGGTTACGCAACCGCCGATCAGGGGGTTGGCGGTCTGACGGTAGTGCTCTTCGAACTCGATCGGCGAGCGCTTCCCGATGGAGTGGTGGATCCTGGTCGTGTTGAACCAGTGGACCCAGCTGGCGGTCTCCTGTTCGACCTCGCTTCTGCCGGTCCAGCCCGGCGCCGGTCGTGGCCGATCAGCTCGGTCTTGTACAGGCCGATTGTTGGTTCGATGAGAGCGTTGTCCAGGGCGTCGCCGACGGTGCCGACCGAGGGGGCGATCCCCGCGTCGAGGAGCGCTTCGGTGAAGGTCAGCGCGGTGTATTGACTGGGCGTCGCTATGGAACACGAGGCCCTGGGCGGTGAAGCGGGCGTAGCCTCGCCGGCGGGTGAACAGGGCCTGTTCCAGGGCGGCCATGACCAGCGGCGTGGCCTTCGAGGAGGACACCCGCCAGCCCAGGATCCGTCTCGAGGAGATCCGCCTCTACGAGCTCCGCCACGCCGAGGCGGTCAGCCAAGCCGAGCTCGCCGGGCGCTTGGAGGTGACCCAGGGGGCGATCTCCAAGCTCGAGCACTCCGACGACGTGCGGGTGTCGACCCTGCGCCAGTACCTCGAAGCCCTCGGCGCCCGCTTGGAGCTCGTCGCCGTGTTCGACGACGGCGACCGCCGGGTGCCGATCCACCTCGGCAAGGAACCCGCTGCCTGACCCGGCTTGTCACGGCCGTTGTCACGCCCACACGGACCTACGGCCTCCCACGAGGGCACCCGCTAGCAGACGAGCCGGCCCCCTAATGCGCCTCTGAGCAGCACCAACGCACACGAGTGCCTACGAGAGCAGACGAGGCACTAGGGGCTCATAACCCGAAGGTCGAGGGTTCAAATCCCTCTCGCGCCACCATTTGAGTTCCGAGGTCGCGGCGACGCCGGGGGCCTCGCCGCGTGGGGGCGTAACCTCGGGCGGACCAGTGAGCGTAAGGTCCGGCTTGGACGATTGGTACCGTGACTGACGGCTTGGGGGAGGGCTTATGGTGACCCGACGGGTCTTCCTTGCCGGGGTGGGCGGGGCCGCCGTTTTAGCCGGATGCGGCTCGTCCAACGAAAAGGCGGACGTCGCCGAGGCGGTGCCGAAGACTTTCGTCTTGATACACGGTGCGTGGCACGGCGGGTGGTGCTGGAGCCGTGTGGCCGATCGGCTGCGGGCTCGGGGGCATCACGTCCTCACGCCAACGCAGACTGGGCTCGGGGAGCGCTCCCATCTCTTATCGGATGAGATCACGCTCGAAGTCTTCATCGATGACATGGCGAATGTCCTCGAATGGGAAGACCTCTCCGAGGTCATTCTGGTTGGGCACAGCTTCGGCGGGATCTCCGTGACGGGGGTGGCCGACCGGCTCCCGGGTCGCGTCAGCCGGCTCGTCTACCTGGATTCCGTTGTTCTCCAGGACGGGCAGAGTGCGTTTTCGGTGCTGCCACCCGAGGTCGCAGCCGCTCGCCGGAAGGCGGCCGACGAGTTCTCTGGCGGAGTGTCCCTCCCGCCCCCCGACCCATCGATTCTCGGTGTCGTCGAGCCGGCCGACGTCGAATGGGTGAAGCAGAAGTGCACGCCCCACCCTCGGTCGACGTACGAAGACGCACTCCGCCTGAAGAACCCCGTCGGCAACGGTCTGCCCGTCACCTATGTCGCAGTCAAACCGGAGTTCGCACCGACTGCGAGCTCAAGGGCGTTCGCCAAGGAGCAGACGGACTGGCAGTACATCGAGATCGACGCCGGCCACGACGCCATGGTGACGTCGCCCGAGACAGTGGTCGACCTCCTCGCGGCCCTATGACCCGACGAGTTGGCTATCGGGATCGTGACCATGGAGGGAATCGGTCAGGCGGCGATAGGTAGGACCGCTCTTAGACACAACGCTTGTAGCGCCCCCCGCCACCGTCGAACAGCAGGTCAAGGCCGGTTCTGCGGAGCCGTCTGCTTGCCCGGGCCCGTGTCGCTGGAACGCCTCGCCGCCGAGCTCGCCTCGCTCGCCGCCCCGGCCTGAGGTCAGGTAGTGATCCAGCCGGGATCGTCGATGGCGAGACGCCACGTGCCGTCGGGGTGCTGACGCGAGACGACCGTGGCATCGCCTGCCATGTCCAGGGCGCTGCCGTCCTCGGCCCTCGCCGACAACGTCCAGCTGGAGTAGACGAGCGCAACGTCGCCCGCCCTGAGGACCTTCTTGGTCCTAAGGTCGATTCGGGGCTTCATGGCCAAATAGCCGTCCAAGGTTTCACGGATGGCTTCGACGCCCAGGACGGCCTCTCCCGTGGGGAGCACGAACGCCGCCCCTGGTTCGTACAACGACAGAACCCCGTCGGCGTTCCCATCATTGAACGCCTGAGCCCATAGCGAGTCGAGCTCCTCGGGTGTGTGCGCCGTCATCTGCCACCTCCTGTTGACCGCTTCGCGCTGTACATCGCGTCCGATCTCCAGCCGTCCACGAGTGACCGCCCACCGGTCGAATGGGCACCGGCCGATCAGGAGCGGCGACGTGCCAGCTCCATTGGCCCGCAGGGCAAAGCGGGCTTCCCGCACCGTGACCAAGATCTGGTCGCGGGTGATCAATTCGGCCAGACCGGCGTGAGCCTCCCGGATATGGGCTTCGACATCGGCGACAATGTCGTCGTCGGCCTTGCCGCTCAGGACCAGGCCATCTTCGTAGGGAATCTCGCTGAGCATGGTCGGCCTCCCTGATTTCATCTCGGCGGTGCGGAGCACCTCGTTGGGGTTGCGTTTCCGAGCATGTGGCCGGCTGGTTGCAAGACCCGCGACTAGCGGGTTGCGACGAGATAACAATCGGCGGCTCTCACCGAGCGCAGCGGATACGCCACGACTACGCTGAGGCCTTCACCGGGCTCCCGGCGGGCGGGAGGTGCTGGGCATGGAGTTCCGCATCCTCGGTCCGTTCGAAGCCATCCACGGGGGACGAAGCCTGGTTCTCGGAGGCCGGGAGCGTGTCCTGCTCGCCCTGCTGCTCCTCTCGACCGGCCGGGTGGTCTCGTCCGAGCGTCTCGCCGACGAGCTCTGGAGCGGGCGCCCCCCCGAGCAGGCGCTCAAAGCCCTGCGGGTCCACGTGTCCCGCCTGCGCCGTGCGATGCGGGAGGCCGGCGCCGACGAGGTGCTCGCCACCCATGTTCGGGGGTACTCGGTGCGGGCCGATCCCGACGCCCTCGACGCCGTCCGGTTCGAGACCCTGCTCGCCCGAGGACGCCACCAGGCTGCGGAGGGGGACCACCGGGGCGCGGCGGTCAGCCTGCGGGAGGCCCTCTCCCTGTGGCGAGGCCCCGCCCTGTCCGGCGTGGCTGAGACCGGCCTGCTCCAGGTCGAGGCCGCCCGGCTTGAGGACGCCCGCCTGGCTGCCCTCGAGGAGCGCATCGAGGCCGATTTGGCCGTGGGGCGCCACCCGGAGTTGACCGCCGAACTCGATGCCCTGACGCGTGCCCACCCGCTGCGCGAGCGCCTATGGGCCCAGCGCATGCTTGCCCTCTATCGGACCGGGCGCCAGGCCGAGGCCCTCCGGGCCTACCAGGACCTGCGGCGCTTGCTGGGGGAGGAGCTAGGGATCGAGCCCGGCGCCGACCTGAGCCGGCTGGAGACGGCCATCCTGCGCCATGACCGGCATCTCGACTGGAAGCCGCAGCAGGTGGAGACCGTTGCCATGGCGGTTCCGGCCTCGGACCCCTTCGTCGCACCGACGCCTGGGGGCCTCTCCCCGGACGTCCTCCCCGGCGTAAGCGGCTCCGAAGCCGCTCAGGTGGGAGCGGAAGGCCGCTGTCCCCGGTGCGGGACGGCGAATGGAGGCACCGCCCGTTTCTGCTTCTCCTGTGGCAGCGCCCTGTGGCAGACCTGTGGATCGTGTGGCGCGGACAACCCCCTCGATCACCACTTCTGCGCCGGCTGCGGTATCGACCTGGATTCGGCCGCGGCGGCCGGGGCGGACCGTGGCCGGCGAGCGCTGACCGAGGAGCGGCGCTGGGCCACCGTCCTCTTCGCCGACCTCTCGGGCTTCACCAGTCTCTCCGAGGACATGGACCCGGAGGACCTTCGGGCGCTGCTGGCCGGCTGCATGAGCACCATGGCCGGGGTCGTCGAGCGGTTCGGCGGCGTCTCACTGCGGGTCATCGGAGACCAGCTCATGGCGCTCTTCGGCGCACCGATCGCCCACGGCGACGACGCCGAGCGGGCGGTGCGGGCCGCCCTCGACCTCCAGCGCTGCCCCCGGGAGCACGGCGAGGCGTTCGGGGGGCTGGCGCTCCGGGTCGGCATCAACACCGGAGAGATGATGTTCGCCCCCGTGGGGCCAGACCGCGACTTTACGGTCATCGGCGACGCCGTGAATCTTGCCTCCCGGCTCCAGTCCTGCGCGCCCACGGGCGGCGTCCTCGCCGGCGAGGAGACCTACCGGGCGACGAAGCAGTCCATCCGATACCAGCCGGTCGCCTCGCAGCACGTGAAGGGCAAGGCCGAGCCGGTGCCCGCCTACCTGGCCGTCGAGGCCCTCGCCCCCGGCGACCGTCCCGTTCCCGGCGCCCGGATCGTGGGCCGCGGCACGGAGCTTGGCGTGGCGGCGACCCTCTGGCAGCGGGTGATGGCCGAGCGCGCCCCCCACGTGGTCACCATCCTGGGTCCGCCAGGAATCGGCAAAACGCGCCTGGCCCGAGAGTTCTCCACTCTCGTCGAGCAGCAGGGGGGGCGGACCGTGCTGGGAAGGTCGCTGCCCTACGGGGAGAGCACCGGCTACGGGGCGTTCGCCCAGCAGGTCAAGACGGTGGCCGGCATCTTCGAGACCGACCCCATCCCCCTCGCCCAGGCCAAGCTCAAGCGCCGCGTATCGGCTCTCCTGCCCCTGGCGTGGGCCGAGGAGGTGGCGTCCCACCTCTCGCTCATGACCGGCGTGGGCGCCGCGGCCGTAGGCCCCGACAAGGGCGCCCTGCTGCTGGCGGCTCGGCGCTTCGTGGAGGCGCTGGGCCGGGAGCAGCCGACGGTGCTCGTCTTCGAGGATCTCCACTGGGCCGACCCCAGCCTCCTCGATCTGGTCGAGTCCCTGGCCGGTCGGGCCCGTGAGGCGCCCGTCCTCCTGCTGGCCCTGGCCCGCGCCCAGCTCTTCGACACCCGGCCCGGTTGGGGTGGAGGGCTGATCTCGTCGACGTTGCTCGAGCTGCGCGACCTCTCCCCCGCTGACTCGACCGAGCTGGTCGCCTCCCTCCTCCCCGGGATCACCGACCTGGCGATCGTCGACGCCCTCCTCGAACGGGGGGGTGGGAATCCGCTCTTCCTCGAGGAACTGGCCGCCTCTGTCCTGGAGCGGCCCGGCGAGCCCATGGCCAGCCTCCCCTCCGGAGTCAAGGCGATCATCGCCGCTCGTCTGGACGCCCTCCCCGCCGCCGAGCGCCAACTGATCTTCGACGCCTCCGTGGTGGGGAAGATCTTCTGGACGGGAGCGCTGCGGGCCCTCGGCGGCAACGGTCAGCGGGTCGCGGCCCTCGACCGGCTGGAGGCCCGCGACCTCGTCCGCCGCCAGGCCTCCTCCCGCATCGAAGGCGACGACGAGTTCTCCTTCAAGCACATCCTCATCCGGGAGGTGGCCTATTCCACGCTCCCGAAAACCGCCCGCCGGAGCCGCCATGGCGCCGTGGCCCGCTTCCTGGAGGATGCCACCGGCGATCGTGCCGCGGAATCGGCCTCGCTCCTGGCTCACCACTGGCGGGAGGCGGGCGATACCGATCGGGCCGTCGACTACCTCCTCGTGGCGGCGGAGCAGGCGGAGCGGGCCTGGGCCAAGGGGGAGGCGATATCGCTCTACGGCGAGGCGCTCGACCTCGTTCCCGAGTCCGACGCTGAGCGCCGTCGTATCATCCGGCTCCGGCGGGCGCTGCTGCTGGTACAGGAGAACGCGTTTCCGGCCGCGGCCGCTGAGCTGGACGCGTTGCTTCCCGAGCTGGCGGGACGCGAGCTGGTAGAGGCGCTCGCCAACCGGAGCTACGTCGCCTGTTTCCTGGAGGACGCCCGGGTCATGCAGGCCATGGCCGCCCGAGCTGTGGCGCTGGCCGAGGACCTCGGCGACCACGAGTTGCGGGCTTACGGCCTCTCGTGGCTGGCCGCGGGGAAGATGTTCGCCGGTGAGGTCGACGATGCGCTGGCCATGAGCGAGCAGGGCCTGGCGGTGTGGCCTACCGGCAGCCGCCCTTCCGATCTCGCCCACTGCCTCGGCTCGGCGGGCAACATGTCGTACCTTCTCGGGCGCTATGGGGAGACGGTCGACTACGGGCGTCGGGGGTACGACCTGGGCCGGGAGATCTACCGAGGGGACTCGGCCCTGTGGGCGGGTGCGCAGCTCGGCCTGGGGCTCGCCGGGCTCGGCCGCCACGAGGAGGCGCTCCAGCACCTGGAGCAGCTCGTCGCCCTGGGCCAGCAGCTCGGTACGCTCCCCATCTACACGGCCATCGCCCTGAACTGCTGGGCCGGCGTCCTGCGAGAAGTCCAGGACCTCGAGGTGTCACGGCGGGTCAACCACGAGGCCATCGAGCTGGCCGCCTCCGTCCCCTTCCCCCTCGCCATGGTGGAGGGGAACGTCGACCTCCTCTTCGTCGATCTGGCCGAGGGGGAGTTCGGCCGGGCGGAGCGAGGCTGGCCAAGGCTGTGGGAGGAGGCCCAGGCCATGCCCGGCACCCACCAGTGGCGCAACATCGGTCGGCTCGAGGCGGCCCGGGCCGAGATCTCCCTCGGAGCCGGTCGCCTGGAGCAAGCCGCCGACGAGGCGTGCCGCGCCATCGAAGGTGCCCGGCGCGTCGGGAGGGTGAAGTACGAGGTCGCCTGCCGGGTCATCCTGGGCGAAGCCCTCCTTGGGATGGGACACGGCAAGGAAGCGGTAGAGCACTTGCGCCAGGCGCTCGCCGCCGCCAATGGCCTGAAGCATCCGCCTTCGCAGTGGCACGCGGGCGGGGCGCTCACCCGGGCCCTGGCTGCGACCGGGGACGACAATGGCGCCCAGACCGCGGCGGAGATGGTGCGGCAGAGCGTTATGCGCTTCGCGGCCGGCCTCTCCGAGGAGCGCCGCGACTTCTTCCTGGGAGCGGGTCGCGTCCAGGAGCTCGTGAAGATCACCGGCTGATCGCCAGTGCGTTCCGATGCAAGCTTGCTCGCGTAGTGACCGGGTACGGGCGCCGGCAAAATCGAGACTCTGGCTGTGCGGCACCCGGACTGTGGGACTGTGTGCGGCACCCGGACTGCGGCACCCGGACAGCCTCAGATCCCGTGGCATAGAATTGGCATAGCAACTCGTCGCTGAGCGTCGCGAAACACCCGAAAGAGGTGCGACAACCGTAACCTCGGAAATGCCGCTGACCTGCACCTTTAGACGAGATGCTCGTCACTTATAGAAGCCACTGAGAGCTAGCTCGTCGGGCTCATAACCCGAAGGTCGAGGGTTCAAATCCCTCCCCCGCCACCAATTGGAATCGTAGGTCAGGCCCGGGGTTTCCTCCGGGGCCTTCTGCCGTGCCGACGCCTACAATCCCGAAGCCGGGGTTTCGGAGTGTCGTGGGAGGTCAGCATGTCGGTGCGCGTGGGGCAGTTGTGGCACTACCCGGTCAAGTCGATGCAGGGGGAGCCGACCGACGAGGTGATGCTCGGCCCGGGGGGCGTGGTCGGCGACCGCGCCTACGGGTTCGTCGACGTCGAGGCGGGCCGGCTCGTCAGCGCCAAGCACCCCAAGCGGTACGCCCCGATCCTGGAGTGTCGGGCCGCCTTCACCGAGCCGCCGCAGCTCGACGCCGAGTTGCCTCCGGTGCGGGTGACGTTCCCTGACGGGGTCACGGTGGACGGCGACCACGACGAGATCACCGCCCGGGTCGGCAAGCTTCTCGGCTGCGAGGTCCGTCTGGCCACCGTGGCCGTGGACGCCGGCATCCTCGTGGAAGAGGTGTGGCCCGACCTTGAGGGGTTCGGCCCGGTCGACTTCTACCGCATGCTGCAGATCGGCACCGAGGCCGACGATCCCGCCGGTGAACGCATGATCGGGTTCCCGCCCGCGATGGGCGCGCCCGGCACGCTCAACGACCTGGCGGCCATGCACGTGCTCACCACCAGCACCCTGGCCACCCTCGCCGCCGAGCACCCCGGCGGGCAGTGGGACGCCCGCCGCTTCCGGCCCAACATCCTCTTCGACGACGGAAACCAGGCCGGCGCCAACGGCGAGGACAGCTGGATCGGCCAGGATCTCCAGATCGGTGGCGGGCCGCGGATCCACATCGTGGCCTCGACCCCGCGCTGCATCATGACCACGCTCGGACAGGCTGACCTGTCCCGTGATCCCGAGGTGCTCCGCACCATGGCTCGGGCCAACCGCCGCCCGCTCGGCGAGTTCGGCCTCTTCGCGGCGGCCGGCGCCTACGCCGAGGTCGTCGCCCCCGGCGCCGTCCGGGTCGGGGACTCCGTCGCTGTCGAGCCGTCGACGGCCACGGACGGTCCGCTGGCCAACGTCATGACCGCGATGGCGTGGGCGCTGCAGTCCGAAGCCCGCGGCTGACGGCCCGTCCGGCTGGTCCGGGGCGTCCTCCTGTACGGGTGCCGGTTGCCCTGACGGCGATAGCCTCCCGTGTCGGAGCGGGCCCCGACGAGAAGGAAGGCCACGGACAGCCGTGATCGTGCAGCCGACTCGGACCGAATCGAGGCCCTCCTCCCGGTACTCGCCGCCGGCCAGCCGGACGGCGGAGCCACCGGTCCGGAACTCGATGCCGTACCGACCTGACATAGATGGACTGCGCGGGGTCGCGGTGGTTTCTGTCGTTGCGTTTCATGCCTTCCCCTCCCAGCTGAAGGGCGGCTTTGTAGGCGTCGATGTCTTTTTCGTAATTTCCGGATTCTTGATCTCGTCGATTATTATTGGTGAGTTGCAAGGCGAGACCTTCAGTATCTCGAGATTCTATGCCCGCCGCATCAAACGGATCTTTCCGGCGTTGCTGCTGGTTTTGGCGGTGTGCTGCGGGTTTGGCTGGTTCACGCTCATGGCGGATGAGTACAAACAACTCGGCGATCATGTTGCCGCGGGCGCCGGATTTTTCTCTAACTTCACCATCTGGAGTGAAAGCGGCTACTTTGATAACGCTGCTCAGACCAAGCCCTTACTTCATCTCTGGTCGCTGGGTATCGAGGAGCAGTTCTACATCGCCTGGCCTTTCCTGCTCTGGGCTGCGTACAAGCGGAGAATAAATCTCGCCCTCGCGATCATCCTTCTCGGCGCCCTGTCTTTTGCTTTCAACCTCTGGGTTGTAGGTCGTGATGCCGTGAGCGCGTTCTATTCGCCACAGGCGCGCGTATGGGAGTTGCTGATCGGCGCCCTGCTGGCGTATGCGGCCCTCAACAAGGCGGCTGCGGGAAACTCTGTGCGCCAGAACGCCAGACGGCATGGGCAGGGGTTCTTCGGTGTGGCACTCATCGGCTTTTCGATCTATGCGCTCACGAAGGACAGCGTCTTCCCGGGTTGGTGGGCAGTCGCGCCGACCATCGGCACAGCCTTGGTCATTTCCGCGGGGCCGGGGGCCTGGCTCAACCGCACCGTTCTCTCAAACCCGGTCTTGAAGTGGTTCGGCCTGATCAGCTTTCCCCTGTACCTATGGCATTGGCCCCTGCTCACATTCCTCCACATGATCCAGGGCGCGACGCTGGGCGCACAGACGCGACTGGCGGCCGTAGTCGCCGCGGTCGTGCTGGCATGGTTGACCTACATGTTGATTGAGAGGCCGGTTCGGTTCGGAAGGTTGACCAACTGGGCATCGATTCCGATTGCGCTTCTCATGGTGATTGTGGGTTCGGCTGGGTTCCTCGTCCACAAAGCCGACGGCCTTCCACTCCGTCCGCACTTGGTGAAGGCACAGGAAAGAATGGAGCTGTTAGAAGGTCCCTTCTGGAAATACACGACCAACAAAATCTGCGAAGACCGTTATCCAGCTGCTTTCCGATATTTCTGCATCCAGAGCAGGCCCGAGCCGCCAACATTGATCTTGCTGGGTGATAGCTACGCCAACTCTCTTTACAGAGGGCTGATCAATAACGATCGCCTGACTGCGCAAAACGTGCTCTCCTACGGCTCCTGCACGCCGACCGTCCTTACTTTGGACGAGAACGTACGTAAGAACTGTGAGGTGCAGCATCGGATCATTGAAACGACCCGGTCGCTGCGATTTGCGATGCTCAGTAGCCGATGGCCGCGTTTCGATGCTGACGGTCGGTATGCTGACTACTTCACGGGTAAAGCCCTCCCCGATGAAGAGGGCAACGCGGCGGCGTACATGGATTGGCTTGACCAGGAGATCGGGTTTCTGGAGAGCAGGGGCATCCAGGTCATAATCTTTGGCCCCAAGCCTGAGTTTTCGTATGACATTCGAGAATGCTTTGCCCGGCCGTTGAAGTCATCTGTACAGACATGCGAGGTCTCGGCGGCGGAGGTGGAAGAACAGCAAGCGCAGTTCCGGGCTATGAGCAAAGCAGTATTGGCTCGACATCCGGACGCGGCTTACTTCGAGCAAGGTCCGCTATTTTGTGCCGGTAACCGCTGCAGGACCGTTCGGAATGGAATGCCGCTGCTCCGAGATCCTCGGCATTACTCTCGTCTCGGTAGCGACGCGATCATTGATGAATTTGTGCGTTGGGCAGAGAAGCGGCTGCCGGAGATTTTGGATAAGGGATCCGGGGGCACGTACCGCTAGTTTCCGGGGGTCACCAGACCAGGAGGGCGACGTGGCCGGTTGGACCGTCCGGGCGCCGAACCAGGAGGCATGATCGGAGCGACCCCGGGAGGAGACGGCGAGGTCATCATCCCTTGTGGTGGTCCTCCCCACGAGGTGCTGTACCACCCGAAGTGAGCTAGGGGACGAGCCGTCCTCTTTTTAGAGGACGAGGTACCTCGTAAATACTTGGCAGCGTCACCGCCAAGAAGCCCTTGGGTAGAAGGGGCGTGCCTCCGGCTCCTCCTCTGAAGAGATCAGAAACTCGTTGGTTTTCCACGTATCTCGTTGATTTCCCAGACATATCGCATTACGATGTAAACCGGTGCTGCCAGCGTGCGGGAGGGGACGCATGTCGAGGTCGGACACGGTGGTCACGCGCCTCTTAGAGGCTCCGCAGCTACCTGTCGAGGTTGCGTCGCTTGGGCGGCGTCGGGCTCTGGCCGCTTGCGCCACCACTCCGGTGCGGACCCGAGGCGCCCTAGTCCGAGCTCCCTAGGAGTCGACACACGCGGTGTGTACATGGGACCCGCGCCGACGACACGACATCACACAAAGCACAACGCAACGGAGCTTCCACTCTGAGGAGGAGTCGGGTCAGCCTCGGCTCCGGGGAGGTATCCGAATGGCCACTACACCGCCGTATCGATCATCCGACGCGGGTGCGCTCCAGCTTCTGGGTCGCCCCGCATTCACAGCTCGACTCACTCGGATCGGCTCCCAGTGGAGGCGGTGGCTGACGACCCTGGCGGTCGTCGCCCTCGTGTCTACCTTCGCCGCCGCTTTCGGCACCGCCAGCGCCGCCACCAGGACCGGCACCACCGGCTCCCCGGAGGATCTGAACCGGGTGGCGATCCCGAACTTCGACCCCGACACCTGGAAGCCAACGGCCGAGTTGCCGCTGCCACCGATGGAGTCTCCGATCACCTTCAACCTGAAGGACGAGCCCTCGTACTGGTTCGACACCGAGATGAAGAACCTCGAGGGAACGCTCCACACCCGCTCGCTCGCCGCCGGCGCGGGGCCCACGACCCTCAAGTTCAATATCGGCGAGCCCCACACCTCGGTGGGTCACACCGTCACTTCCCTGGTCTGGCCCGAGGGCGCCCAGAACATGCCCTTCACCCAACCCGGGGCTGTGACCGGTGAGCAATCGGTGGACCTGGTCACCCCGGGCCTCTACGCCTTCTACTGCAAGATCCACCCCTACATGCTGGGGGCGGCGGTCATCGACGACCCCACCACGCCGGGGGCGGACTTCGGCAAGCAGTTGCACTGGCTCGACGGCACGGCCATGCCCAGCGCGGCGGACGAGGTCTTCAAGACCGTCCGCTCGTTCTTCATCATCACCGAGCCGTCCAACTGGCAGGTCTACAGCACGAGCGAGACCACGTGGGACCCCAAATTCCCGGCGGCCC
Organism: uncultured Actinomycetes bacterium; assembly: GCA_963789165.1. Lineage (GTDB taxonomy): Bacteria > Actinomycetota > Acidimicrobiia > IMCC26256 > BP-133 > CAWBJP01. The sequence goes on along the minus strand of CAWBJP010000014.1, from coordinate 11,676 downwards.
CGATCCTCACCTACAACGCGGACGGTTCTCCCAACCTGATCCCGAATCTCGACCGGTATTACGACGAGGAGAACAAGGAGCCGGTGACCCTCAAGCCGCTGGTGGCGCCCTCCGTCCCGGGCGTCGGCACCGTCTACCTCGACACCCAGTGGGAGGGATCGGCGGGCAAGACCAAGTACGGGTCGATCACGGCGTACGACGCTGAGACCTGGAAGATGAAGAGCAAGTGGTTCGCTCCCGAGGTCAACCTCAACCACCCCCACAACTACTGGAGTGACCACGACGGGAAGTTGCTGTACTCGACGAACTGGTTCGGAAACAAGCTCACCGTGTTCGACCGCCAGAGCGGCAAGGTGCTCCGAGAAGTCGAGGTGGGCGACTCGCCCTCGCACGTGATGACCAGATCGGAAAACGACAACGTCGTCGTAGCCGTCAACGGCGGGGGCAGCGTCGTCGAGCTCGACCCCGGCGCACACAAGGTCATCAAGCGCTACCTGACCCAGGAGCGGGGAAAGAACCCGGCCATGCCGCATGGCTTCTGGGTGGCTGGCGATGGCACCCACATCGTCACCCCGAATGCCAACGAGACCACCGCCTCGATCATCGATGTCGTCGACGGGATGCTGGCCAAGCCCGCGGCGGGCCCAGGGCTCGGGCAGGTGGCCGCCTCGATCACCAACGACGGGAAGCGGGCCTACGTGGCCAGCCTCTGGAGCCACACCCTCACCTGCCTCTCGATCAACGAGCCGGCCTGTCCGACGCCGGCCGGCGAGATCCAGCAGGCCTACGACATTGACCTGCGCCAGAACTACGACAAGGTGACGGGCGAGTCGACCGGGCCTTACGGGCTCGTGCCCATCCAGACGCCGGTCAGTCCCGACGACCAGGTGATGTTCACGGTGGGGACGGTCACCGGCAACATCCTCGTCACCGACGTCGAGACCAACAAGATCGTGAAGACCCTGCCCTGCGGCCCGGGGTGCCACGGCATCAACTTCGGCGCCAAGAAGGGCGGGGGCTGGTACGGCTACGTCTCGGTCAAGTTCGCCAACAAGATGGTCGTGGTCGACGCCGACCCCAACGGTGACGGCGACCCGTCCGACGCGGCGATCGCCGGCGAGTTGCTGAGCGACCCCCAGCCGGGAATCCAGATGGACGACAAGCCCGACGAGTACCTCGGCCAGGGTGGCAACGGGGTCGAGATCTACCCGCCGGTCTACAACGGCTGGGTCCAGAAGCTCCCCGAAGAGCAGAAGGCCCAGCTGACCTGCAAGCAGCGGGAGCCGCTTTCCGTCGCGGTCTGCTAGCGCGGGCCGAGGCGATCACCGATCCGGGCGGTGGGCTGGACTCTCCCTCCCCCCGCCGCCCGGGTCGGTTCCTCATTCTGACGTGATCGAAGAGTCGACGCCGTCCAGGCTGGCCCACAACCCCTGCAGCTGCGAGGCGAAGTGGGCCAGTTCGGCAAGGTGCAGCTCAGACAGCTTTTTGATCCGGCGGGCGCCCGAGGGGGTCAGCGTCAGTCTGACCACCCGCTGGTCGTTTCCGTCGCGCGTCCGGCGGACGAGGCCGGCGGTTTCTGCCCGATCGATGAGTCCCACCGCGCTGTGGTGTTGCAGCAGGAGGTACTCGGCCACGTCGCTGATGGTCGGCCCCGACGGATGCGGGTGGCCTCGGACAGCTAGCAGGAGCTGGTGCTGCGTGGGGGTCAGCCCCACCGCCGCCGCTTGCTGCTCGCTCCAGCGGAGGAAACGACGCAGGCCGGTGCGGAACTCGAGCAGCCGCTGATAGTCCGGCCCACCCTCCATCGCGGCACTGTATCCGGCCCATAGCCGGCCTTGGCCGATTCGTCGGGCGGGAGCATTGCTCACTCGCTGGCGTGGGTCTCGGTCATGCGGGTGGCGACGACGAGCCCGGAGGCGATGCTGAGGGCGGCGACGACCCAGACGGCGGCCCGCAGGTCGAAGGCGTCGGCCACGATGCCGCCGAGGAGGGCGCCGACGACGTAGCCGGTGTCGCGCCACAGCCGGTAGACACCGACGGCGGTGGCGCGCCAGCTGGGGTGGGCCCGGTCGCCGACGGCGGCGATCAGGGTCGGGTAGACGAGGGCGGTACCGACGCCGATGAGCACGGCGCCTGCCGCCCACGGTCCGAAGCCGGTGGTGGTGGCCATGAGGGCGAGAGCGACGCCTTGGAGGATCATGCCGGCGGTGATGAGCGGCTTGCGGCCCACCCGGTCCGACCACGCTCCGGTGAACAGCTGACCGAGGCACCACACGCCGGGGTAAAGGGCGGCGAGCACCCCGATGGCCTGCACCGACAGTCCGCTGGCGGCGAACAGCAGCGGGAGGATGCCCCAGGCGAGGCCGTCGACGGCGTTGTTGACCAGCCCGGCCTGGCTGACGGCGCTGAGGGTCGGGTCGCGCCAGGTGGCGCGGGCGAACACGACCCCGAACCGGTCGTCGGCGTCGGTTTGGGCTGTGGTGGTGGTGGCTTCGTGGCGGGCGTGTCCGTGGGTCTCGCGCACGAACATGGTGGAGAGACCGAGCCCGAGCCCGGCGAAGGCGATACCGAGGTAGAAGGGTTCGGGGCGGAGTCCGTGGCGGGCGGCGATGGCGCCGGTGGCCAGCGCGGTGAGGGCCACGGCGCCGTAGCCGGACGCCTCGTTGAGGCCGAGAGCGAAGCCGCGGCGGGCGGGGCCGACCAGGTCGATCTTCATGATGACGGTGGTGGACCAGGTCATGCCCTGGTTGATGCCCAACAGGACGTTGGCGGCGATGACCCAGCCCCAGTTCGGCGCCCAGATCAGCAGGAACGGGACGGGGAGGCCGATGAGCCAGCCGGCGACGAGGACGGGTTTGCGGCCGACCCGGTCGGTCAGGGCGCCGGTGGCGAGGTTGGTGAGCGCCTTGGTAGCCCCGAAGGCGACGATGAACGTGGTGGTGGCGGTGAACGCAGCCAGCCCGAACGTGCGGGTGGCCAGCAGGGGCAGCACGGTGCGTTCCTGACCGATCATGCCGCCGACGAGAGCGTTGATGCCCACCAGGAGGCTGAACTGGGCGAGGTTCTGGCGGAGTCCCAACCGGGGTGCGGTCCTGGTGGTCACCGGCTCGGTCGCGGTCATGATGCGAGGGGTGCTCCGGCGGCGTGGGCCCAATCCTCGGGACCGCCAAGCAGAACGGAAACGTCGTCGCGGCCGGCGGCGGCGAGGATGCTGGCGCCGGTCATCGCCCGTTCCCCGTGACCGCACATCAGGGTGATCGGGCCGGTGGGCACGGCGTCGAGACGTGCGCTGAGCGAGCCGAGTTCGAGGTGGACGGCGCCGGGCACGTGACCGGCGGTGTACTCGACGGTCTGACGGACGTCGAGCACCTGATGACGGTCCATCGCCGCCGGAGTGACGAGGGGGATCATGCCGACCAGTTGGCCTTCGGCGGTCCAGGCGTCGAGTCCGCCGGCCAGTTCGCCGGCGAGGCGCTCATGGCCAATGGTGAAGCATTGACTGACGAGGTCGACGCGGTCCTGGCCGTCGTCAACGACGAACACGATCGGTTGGTTGCGCCGCACGAGCCAGCCCAGCCACGACGCGAACTGCGGTCGCAGCGGGATCGACAGCGAGCCGGAGATGTGGCCGGTGGCGAAGCGGTCAACAGGTCGGACGTCGACGAGGACGGCGCCGCCGGCGGCGAACCGCTGGGTGGTGGCGACGTCGAGGCGAGCGAGAGTGGGGAAGGTGCCGTAGACGCGGGCGCCGCGGCGGTTCACCTCCCGGAGCTCGGCGAAGTACGGCGGGTAGCTCCCCAGGCCGGCAAGAAGACGGGCGACGAAGCTGTCCTCGTCGGGCGCAGCCAGCAGCGGGTTGGTGGCCCGTTCCCGTCCGATGGTGGTCGTGCGTTCGCCGCCCGCCGGGGCGGAGCAAAACGACCCCGCGCCATGGGTTGGGTAGACGGCCAGCTCGTCGGGCAGTGCGAGGAGCCGCTCGGCGATGGAGCGCCACAGGGCGCGGGCCAGGGTCTCGGTCTGATCGGTCGCGATGAGGTCGGTGCGGGCTACCGAGCCGACCAGCAGTGAGCCTCCTGAGAAGAGGGCGGTGGGCATGTCGCCATCGCAGAGCAGGTACGCGAGGTGTTCGGGGGTGTGGCCGGGAGTGGCGAGGGCTCTCAGGCGCAGCCCGCCCAGGTCGATCTCGTCGCCGTCGTCGAGCCCCCGGTGGGGCCACTCGATTCCCGCCGCGGCGGGCGCGAGGACGGTGGCGCCCCGGGAGGCCAGCTCGCGACTTCCGGTTACGAAGTCAGCGTGCAGGTGGGTTTCGGCGGTGTGGCTGATCGTGACCCCCCGCTGAGCGGCGAGCTCGAGGTGGCGGGTCGGGTCGCGGGGCGGGTCGACCGCCAGGGCGCGACCGTCATCCAGGTCGATCAGGTACGACGAGTTGCCGAGGCCCTCATCGACGAGGGCCATGACCACCGGGCCGGCCATCGCCGCCTCCTCCTCACGTGACGCTCTGAATGGTCCGTCCCGGTCGCCATCTTGTCAAGAGATCATTTGAACTCTTGACAAATAGGAACCGGAGCCGGACCATGGGGACCATGGGTGACCGAGCCGCCAAGGACGCGTTGTTCGACGCCTTCGCCGAGGTGGCCAAGGCGCTGGCCAGCGGACGGCGGGCTGAGATCGTCGACCTCTTGGCCCAAGGGGAGCGCTCGGTCGACGAGATCGCCGGCGAGATCGACCAGAGCGTGGCCAACACCTCACATCACCTGCGGGCCATGGCCCGAGCCGGGGTGTTGCGCACCCGGCGGGAGGGGACCCGCATCGTCTACATGCTGGCCAGTGACCGGGTCGCCGCCCTGTGGGCGGCGTTGCGCGACGTAGCCGCCGAGCACGTCGCCGGGATTGAACGCCTGGCCGAGGACTATCTCGGTAACCGGGCGCGGTTGCAGGCCATCGGTCGTCGGGAACTCGTCGCCCGCCTCGAGGCCGGGGACGTGGTGGTGCTCGATGTGCGGCCCGCACCCGAGTTCGAAGCCGGGCACATCCCCGGGGCCCGCTCGGTTCCCGTCGAGGAACTGCGCCAGTACCTGCGGGCCCTACCCAAAGACGCCGAGGTGGTCGCCTACTGCCGCGGCCCCTACTGCGTGTACGCCGACGACGCCGTGCGGCTGTTGCGCCGCCGCGGCTACCGGGCCTGGCGCCTGGAGGATGGGTTCCCCGAGTGGAAGCGAGCCGGTCTGCCCGTCGCAGCCGGTCAGGTGCCGACGTAGGCCGCGAGGTGCTCGCCGGTGAGGGTGGAGCGGGCGGCGACGAGGTCAGCGGGTGTGCCCTCGAAGACGACCCGGCCGCCGTCGTGGCCAGCGCCGGGGCCGAGGTCGATGATCCAGTCGGCGTGGGCCATGACGGATTGGTGGTGCTCGATGACGATGACCGACTTGCCGGAGTCGACGAGCCGGTCGAGCAGGTCGAGTAGCTGCTCGACGTCGGCGAGGTGCAGGCCGACGGTCGGCTCGTCGAGGACGTAGACGCCGCCCTTGTCGCCCATGTGGGTGGCCAGCTTGAGCCGCTGCCGCTCGCCGCCGGACAACGTGGTGAGCGGCTGGCCGAGGATGAGGTAGCCGAGCCCGACGTCGCCCAACCGCTCGAGGATGACGTGCGCGGCCGGTGTGCGCGTCTCGCCGGCGCCGAAGAACTCCTCGGCCTCGGTCACCGACATCGCCAGCACCTCGCTGATGTCGCGACCGCCGTAGTGGTAGTCCAGCACCGAGGCATCGAACCGCTTCCCCTCGCACCCCTCGCAGGTGGTCTCCACGCCGGCCATCATCCCGAGGTCGGTGTAGATGACGCCGGCGCCGTTGCAGGTGGGGCAGGCGCCCTCGGAGTTGGCGCTGAACAGCGCCGGCTTCACGCCGTTGGCCTTGGCGAAGGCCTTGCGGATCGGGTCGAGCAGGCCGGTGTACGTCGCCGGGTTGCTGCGCCGTGAGCCGCGGATGGGCGCCTGGTCGACCGACACGACGCCCGCCGAGGCGGGGATGGAGCCGTGGAGCAGCGAGCTCTTGCCGGAACCGGCGACGCCGGTGACGACGCAGAGGACGCCGAGCGGGATGTCCACGTCGACGTTCTGAAGGTTGTGACGGGTGGCGCCGCGGATCTCCACCGTGCCGGTGGGCGTGCGTACCTTGTCCTTGAGCGACGCCCGGTCGTCGAAATGGAGGCCGGTGATGGTGCCGCTGGCCCGCAGCCCCTCGACGGTGCCCTCGAAGCAGACGGTGCCGCCCGCCGTACCGGCGCCGGGGCCGAGGTCGACGACGTGGTCGGCGATGGCGATCGTCTCCGGCTCGTGCTCCACCACCAGCACCGTGTTGCCCTTGTCCCGCAGCTGCAGCAGTAGGACGTTCATCCGCTCGACGTCGTGGGGGTGCAGGCCGATGGTGGGCTCGTCGAAGACGTAGGTGACGTCGGTGAGCGAGGAGCCGAGGTGGCGGATCATCTTGGTGCGCTGCGCCTCGCCGCCCGACAGGGTGCCTGACGGCCGGTCGAGCGAGAGGTAGCCCAGCCCGATCTCCACGAACGAGTCGAGCGTGTGCCCCAGCTTGGCCAGCAGCGGCGCCACCGACGGCTCGTCGAGGCCACGGGCCCAAACGGCGAGGTCGCGGATCTCCATGGCGCAGGCGTCGGCGATGTTGATCCCCTTGATCTTCGACGACCGGGCGGCCTCGTTGAGCCGGGTGCCGTCGCAGTCCGGGCAGGTCGTAAACGTGATCACCCGCTCCACGAAGGCGCGGATGTGCGGCTGCATCGCGTCGACGTCCTTGGCCAGGAACGACTTCTGGATCTGCGGGATCAGCCCCGCGTAGGTGAGGTTGATGCCCTCGACCTTGATCTTGGTCGGCTCCTTGTGGAGCAGGTCGTGCAGTTCCTTCTTGGTGAACTTGCTGATCGGCTTGTCCGGGTCGAAGAAGCCGCAGCCGCGGAAGATGCGGCCGTACCAGCCCTCCATGCTGTAGCCGGGGATCGTGATCGCGCCCTCGTTGAGCGACCTGCTTTCGTCGTACAACTGCGACAGGTCGAAGTCATTGACCGAGCCCCGGCCCTCGCAACGCGCACACATGCCGCCGTGGTAGACGACGTTGCGCACCACGATCCGCTCCCCCTTGCCCTTGTCGACGGTCATCGCCCCGCTCGCTTTCCGCGTCGGGACGTTGAACGAGAAGGCAATCGGAGGCCCGATCTGCGGCTCCCCCAGCCGGCTGAACAGGATGCGCAGCATCGCGTTGGCGTCGGTGGCGGTGCCGACGGTGGAGCGGGGGTCGCCGCCCATCCGCTGCTGGTCGACGGAGATGGCGGTCGTCACGCCGTCGAGCACGTCGACCTCGGGACGGGCCAGAGTCGGCATGAAGCCCTGCAGGAAGGCGCTGTAGGTCTCGTTGATCAGCCGCTGCGACTCGGCCGCGATCGTGCCGAACACCAGCGAGCTCTTGCCCGAGCCGGACACGCCGGTGAACACCGTCAGCCGCCGCTTCGGGAGCTCGACGCTGATGTCCTTGAGGTTGTTCACGCGGGCGCCGTGCACGCGGATCAGATCGTGGCTGTCGGCCGCGTGCAGCGCCGGCGACTGAGTCTCCGTCCTCTTCGCCTTGCTCATCGTGTCTCCATCTGTTGCGTGCGGGCGCCGAGCCGGTTGAGGTTCTCCAAACTATGTGCGCTGGACCCGACCGAACGTGACGGGATGAGGATCAGAAGGTCCAGCGAGTCACCCGGACGGCCTGGCCCCAGGTCAAGGCCGGTTTCTTGAACTGAACCTCGACCGCTTCGACCGCTAGAGCGCCATCCGGCCGACGTCGTTGCCGATTCCGAAGGTGACCATGTCGACCGGTGCGGCAAAGGCGGCGAAGTTCGTGCGCCGCCCGATGGCGCGGACGGTGACCTTGGAGCCCACGAGGGGGCCAACGACGAGTTCCAGGCGTACGCCGCCAGGGTTGACAGTGCCGACGTACTTGTAGCGACCCGCCTTGTCCTTCTTGAACAACGACAGCGGGATCTCGGCCGTCCATGTGCCGACCTCGAGGTGGACGACCTCGGTGAGGGGCGGGCCCACGGCGCCACCGGGCACCAGCGTCAACGAGCCGTTGAACTCGAACCCTCCCGACGTCAGGGAGAACCGGCCCGACAGATCCCCGATGCCGAGTGGAGGGGCGTCCTCGGCCACCGACGAGCCGTTGACGGTGATCGTGCCTTCGATGGCGTCGACTTCGATGCCCACGAGATGGCCGGCGCTGTCGGTTGTCTCCACGACGGAGGCGGTCGCGCCCGGACCGATGACGATGACGTACGGGACGCCGTCGATCTCGAGCTCCATGGTGGCCACGCCGACGATCGTCGACACCGTGACGGTCGCCTCGGGATCGGTGACGGCGTAGGCGCCCGGGGGCGAGACTCCAGCCTGGAGACGCAGGAAGCCGGGCTTGGTGTCGATCCGGAAGCGGGCCTCCGCGGTCGGCGGGCCGGTGACGACGATGCTCACCCCCAGGGCGGGATCTGTCTGGTCGTCGATGGCGACGGTCACCCCGGCGTCCTTGGAGTTGATCACGCCCGCCGTCCTGACGTGGTCGTTGAACCGGGTGCTCGCAGTCAGGGGTTGCTCGTCGACCGAGTCGGCGATGCCGTCGCCGTCGGTGTCGCCGCCGTAGCGGACGCGCCACAGCTCCCGTCCGTGGATGCCGTCGTCGGCCGTGAAGTAGAGCCAGCCCCCGACCGGTGTGAAGTCGTCCGGCAACGAGTCGCCCGCGCCCGGGCGGATCTGGACCAAGGGCACGGGCTGGTTGCCGTCGGTCTGCCAGAGCTCGACGCCGTCGGTGCCGTTGGTCGCGGCGAACACGAGCCGGCCGTCGATCGCGGTCAGCTGCCCGTCGCTGACGAAGGCCGCGGCGTCACCCGGGTTGAGATCGGCGACGAGCGACGTGTTGGTGCCGTCGGTCTTCCAGAGCTCCCACCCGTAGGTGTCGTGCTGGGCGCTGAAGAACAGCAGGCCGCCCGCGCTGGTGAACTCGGCCGGGTAGCTGTCACCGAGCGGGTTGACGTCGGCCACCGGGACGGTGTTGGCGGCGGTGCCGTCACTCTTCCAGAGCTCGAATCCGTGTACGCCGTCGTTGGCCGAGAAGTAGAGCAGCCCGTTGTGCACCGTCAACCCCTCCGGGCTGCTGTGGCCAGCTGGGTTGATGTTCTTGACCTGGACGGTGCCGGCCTGGGTCCCGTCGCTCTTCCAAAGCTCGTCGCCGTCGGGGCCGGTGGCCGAGAAGTAGAGCGTCCCGCCCACGTTGGTGAGGGATGCGGGGTTGACGGGTGGGGCCTGGGCGATGCCCGACACCTTCACGGTTCCGCCGGTGGTGCCGTCGCTCTTCCACAGCTCGAAACTCCCCCCAATCACATCTTGAGCATGGAAGTAGAGCGTCCCCGCTACGTCCTCGAAGTCTCCGGGGGAGCCGCTCCGGCTTCCCGCCCTAATGTCCTTGACCAGGACGGTCCCGTCGGCTGTCCCGTCGGTCTTCCAGAGCTCGCGTCCCGTGGACGAGTTGTCTCCGTCCAGGCCCTGGGCCGAGAAGAACAGCGAGCTACCGGCCTTGGTGAACTCGCTGGGGTTTCCGCTGCCATCCGGGTTGATGTCCTTGACCATCGTCGTTCCAGCGATCGTCCCATCGCTCTTCCAGAGCTCGCTTCCGGAGGTGTCGTCCTCGGCGGAGAAGAACAGCAAGTTGTTGAAACTCGCCAACTGGTCGGCGCCCGCCCCGCCGGTGCCGCCGGGCGCGATGTCTTTCACCAGCAGCGTGTTGTCGCTCGAGCCGTTGCTGCGCCACAGCTCCTCGCCCGTCACGCCGTCATTGGCCACGAAGAAGAGCGTTCCGCCCACATTGACGAACGGTCCGGGAGCCGACCGCTCGGTCATCGGCGAGAGGTCCTTCACGAGCATCGTGCCCAGCGTGTTGCCGTCGCTCTTCCACAGTTCCACCCCGGTGACGCCATCGTTGGCGGTGAAGTACATCGTGGTCCCGACCGGCGTGAGGTTCTGAGGCTCAGAGCCCAACCCACCGGGGCGGATGTCCTTGACGAGGCTGGTGTTTGCCACGGTGCCGTCGGTCATCCAGAGCTCGACCCCACCGGTGCCGTCGTCGCCGTTGAAGAAGGCGGTCGTCCCGATCTTGGCTATTTCCTCGCAGCCGCAGCGGCCGCCAGGGAGGAAGTCGATCCTCGTCGTGCCGGTATCGGTATCGGTCCCGTTGCTGCGCCACAGCTCGGATGTGCCGCTCGTCGTCTGTGGACACGATGAAGAGAAGCTCGCCACCGAGCTCCGTGAGAGCGGTCGGGAAGGATCCGGTGCTGCCTGGATAGATGTCCTTGACGGGCACGGTGCCGGTGTCAGTGCCGTTGCTCCTCCAAAGCTCGCTGCTGTTCGCGCTGTCAGAGGCGCTGAAGAAGATAAGAGAGCCGACCGGCACGAGTGGGGCCGGCCAGACCGGACCGGCGGTCTCCCGCACGGGCACGGTGTTCTCTTCCGTCCCGTCAGTCTTGTGGAGCGTGGTCTGGCCGCCGCCCCGGCGAAGACGAGCATGTCCCCGAACGGTGTGAGCTGACCGGGCATGGACCCGCTGTTCCCGGGATAGAGATCTTTGAGCACGTACGTCCCGGTGCTGTCGGTCTTCCGACCTCCTCGCCGTGGGGGCCCGAGCCGTTGACGCCGTCGTTGCCGACGAAGTACGTGGCTTCCTCGAAGTCGATGAACTCGCGCGGATAAGACCCGTAGAGCTGGGGGTCTACATCGCTCGTGGCGAGGTCAACAACGAGCTCCGTCCCGTCCTCCGTGCCGTCGGTCCTCCACACCTCGAGTCCGTGCACGCCGTCGTTCGCGGCGAACCACACGGCGCCGGCCGCGGCGGCGAACGAGCTTGGCGCCGGGCTCCCGGCGCCAAGGTTGATGTCCTCGACCATGACGGTGCCGTTCAGCGTGCCATCGCTCTTCCAGAGCTCCGAGCCGTCCACGCCGTTGTCGGCCGCGAAGTAGAGCGTCCCGCCGATGGCCGTCAGCTCGTTCGGCTGGCGCTCGCCTCGCCGGGATTGATGTCTTTGACCATGACGGTGCCGCCCGACGTGCCGTCGCTCTTCCACAGCTCCTTACCGGAGGCGGCGTCCTCGTGGAGGAAGAAGAGGGTGTTGCCGAGGGCGGTGAGCTCGGTGGGCGCCGGCCCGGTCGGGGTGGTGTTCACGTCCTTGATGAGCTCGGGCGTGGGGGCGCGCCCTCCCCGACGACGGGCTCAGGCGATACCGCGACGAAGCCGGCCAGCAGAAGGGCGGCGACCAGAGCGTGACCAACGACCCGACTGTGGGGCTGATCCAGTGCCATCGTCCGCCTCCGTGAAGGGCCCGACCGTGGGTTGATCCCGTGCCCACCGCACCCAAGGGGGCAGGCACGAGGAACTCGCCAGGATTCCCGTCACCTTGCAAGGGCTGTGTGATGGCTCGTCATCCACCTTGTCCAGTTGAGCCAGAAATCACAATGGCCAACGATCGTCAATTGCTGGCGCAAGAAGACACACACGTGGGAAAGCGTGTCCCACGCCAGAAGGTGCCGGCTAGGTCACCTTCACGGAGCTCAGCCGGCCGCGAACAGCGGCGTGAGATCGATGAAGATCCGGT
>CAWBJP010000013.1:0-72344 GCA_963789165.1 uncultured Actinomycetes bacterium | reverse complement strand
CTTCTTCGAGGAGGTGGCCAAGTTCCGGGCCGCACGCCGGATGTGGTACCGGATCATGACCGAACGTTTCGGCGCCACCGACGAGCGCTCCAAGCTGCTGCGCTTCCACACCCAGACGGGCGGGTCGACGCTCACCGCCCAGCAGCCTGAGAACAACATCGTGCGCACCACGCTGCAGGCCCTGGGGGCGGTGTTGGGCGGCACCCAGTCGCTGCACACCAACGGCTACGACGAGGCGCTGGCGCTCCCCAGCGAGCGGGCGGCGAAGCTCGCCCTGCGAACCCAGCAGATCATCGCCCACGAGGCGGGCGTGACCGATACCGCAGACCCTCTCGGCGGTTCCTACTTCGTGGAGTCGCTCACCGACGCGGTGGAAGCCGGCGCCTGGCGCTACATCACCAAGATCGACGACCTCGGCGGGTCGGTGCCCGCCATCGAGGCGGGCTTCATGCAGGACGAGATCGAAAAGGCCGCCTACCAGTGGGCCAAGGGCGTCGACGACGGCGACAAGGTCATCGTCGGCGTCAACCGGTTCACCGGGGGGAATGCCCTGCCGGAAGACCTCCTCTCCGTCGACCCGGCCCTGGAGGCCCAGCAGGGCGAGCGCCTGCGGGAACTGCGGGCCCGGCGGGACAACGCCGGCGTCAAGGCCGCCCTCGAGGACGTCCGCTCCGCGGCCCGGGGCACCCAGAACCTGCTCGTCCCCATGCGGGAGGCGCTCAAGCGCCTCGCCACCCTGGGCGAGGTGAGCGACGTGCTGCGGGAGGAGTTCGGGGTCTACCGCCCCTCCCGCTGATTTTTCGTTTCCCCTTCAGGACGGTCAGAGGCAGGGAGGGGTTGTCCTCCCGGAGGCCCTCCACGAACCGGTGGAAGGCGATGTGGTCGGAGCTGATCGTGCGCGTCTCCTCGCCCTTCTCCACCACCACGGAATCCGACGCCTGCGGGCCGTGGCCGATGGTGGCCCGCACCGGTTCCCAGCCGTCCTCGTAGATCAGGCGCCGGAGCTCCTCGAGCTCGGGATCGTCTCCCCATCCCGCCACGTGTCCACCTCCAGGATCGGGGACACAGTAGCCAGCCCGCTCCCGGGCTCCGGGGTGTCCCCGGAAGTCATCAACCGGCCCGGCGCAGCTTCTCGGGGATGTTGGGGCGGGCCTTCTCCAGTTCCAGGCGGGCCCGGGCGACGCCCCGCCGGCCGATGGCCCGGGTCCGGGGGTCGAGCCGCCAGGGGCGGGCCCGGGTTACGGGGTGTCCCCGGACAACTCTGTCCCCGTCGATGAGGCGCAACTGTGTGGTCATGGCCAGATCATGCCGAGTGGGTGTGACAGTAACTAGGGTGACGACCCGTGCAGTGGGACCGGGAGAAGGCCAGCAACCGCCAGAAGATGCAGGAAGAGCTGCTGCGCGAGTACGTCCTGCACCACGTCTATCCGTACTCGCCCTTCTACCGGAAGCGGTTCGAGGCGGCCAAGATCCCGGCCAAGAGCATCACCGGCGTGGACGACCTCACCAAGCTGGAACCCACGGGCTGGAACGAGGTGGAGTCGGAACCGGGCGCCTTCGTGCTGCGCCCGACCGAGCGGGCCATCGCCCGGTTCGGGGAGCGCCGGCTGGTCATGGCCATCACCAAGGCGAAGCTGCGGGGCAAGGTCGCCGAGCTCAACCGCGACCTGATCGACCCCGCCTACAAGCCGATCCACTGGCATCTCGAGGGAAACGTTCCCCTCGGCTACTCGACCGAAGACCTGCAGCGCCTGGGAGAAGCGGGCCGTCGGGTCCTCCAGCTGGCCGGGGTCGCCCGGGACGACGTCATCGTCGGGCTGGCCCCGCCCGGTCCCTCCCTCGCCTACTGGCAGCTCGTGGAAGGCGCCCGCCAGGCCGGCGTGTCGGCTGTCCACCTCGGCCCCGGTACCTCCCGGGAACAGGTGGAGGCGTCCGCCCCCACCGCCCTGGCCGGACCGCCCGATGTCGTCGCCGCGGCGCTGTCCGCCTTCGAGTCGGCCAAGCGCCGCCTGACCGGGCTGCGCACCATCGTCTGCCTCGGGACCTTCCTCGACGAGGCCGCCCGCAACGCCCTGCGGACCCAGGGCCGCAAGGTGGGGGAGGGCGACCTGGAAGTGGTTTCGGCCTGGGCCCCGCCGGGGGTGCGGGCGCTGTGGGGCGAGTGCCGGGGGGGCCGCGGCTTCCACACCTATCCCGATCTCGAGTGGCTCGAGTCGCTGTCCGACGGGGAACTGGCCTGGACGTCGCTCGCCTGGCACGGCAGCGCCTTCCTGCGGCTGCGGACGGGGGTCCGGGCCGTGATCGACGACTCCGGCTGCCCGACCTGCGGGAGGGTCGGCCCCCGGGTCGTGGTGGAGGGGACCCCACCGGCTCCCACCCGGAAGGCGGCACCGGCCGCCTTCGCTCCCCGGGCCGAGCCCGAGGAGGAGGAAGAGAAGGTCGAGGCGGACGACGGCGCCCCGGTCCCTCTGCGGGCCTGGAACCTCTCCATCCTCGACGAGCATCCGGCGGTGGCCGCCTGGGCGGCCGAGTTGCGCCGGATCAACGGCGTGGAGGAGCTCATCGTCTTCGTTTCCCCGGCGGGCATCGACCGGCTCGGGCCGCTCTTCCGCGAGCTCGACGCCACCCTGGCCGCCACCCAGTACGTGGTGGAGCGCCCCGAGCAGGTACGGGCCCGCCTGGACCGCGACGGCGCCGTCCTCGATCTGCGCTAACCGTAAACTGGCGGGCGCATGCCCTACCTTGACCACGCTGCCACCACCCCTCTGCGCCCCGAAGCGCTCGAAGCGATGCTGCCCTTCCTCTCGGGCGCCTTCGGCAACCCCTCCGGCCAGCACGCCGCCGCCCGGGCGGCCAAGACGGCCATCGAGGAGGCCCGGGAGACGGTGGCCGCCGCCGTCGGCGCCCGGCCGGGCGAGGTCATCTTCACCGGGGGCGGCACCGAGGCCGACAACCTGGCCGTGAAGGGCGCGGCCCGCTCCGCCCGCCAGCGGGGCCTCGGTGACGGCGTGGTCACCATCGCCGTGGAGCACCACGCCGTCCTCCACAGCGTCGAGCGCCTGGAGCGGGAAGGGTTCCGGGTGGGGATCGTGCCCGTCGACGCCGGCGGCGTGGTCGACCTCGAGGCGCTGGCCCGCGCCCTCGACGAGCGCACCGCGGTGGTGTCGGTGATGCTGGCCAACAACGAGGTGGGCACGATCCAGCCCCTGGCCGCAGTGGCCGCCCTGGTGGCCGAGCGGGCCCCGCGGGCCGTGCTCCACACCGACGCCGTCCAGGCCGCGCCCTGGATGGACCTGACCACGGAGGCGGCGTCGGCCGCTCTGGTGGCGATCTCGGCTCACAAGTTCGGCGGTCCCAAGGGAGTCGGAGCCCTGGTGGTGCGCAAGGGCACCCATCTCCAGCCCGTCATCGACGGCGGCGGCCAGGAACGGGACCTGCGCTCGGGCACGCACAACGTGGCCGGCATCGTGGGCATGGCCGCCGCCCTGGCCGTCAACCTCGATCGCCGGGACGAGGAGTGGCCCCGGGTGGCCGCCCTGCGGGACCGGCTGGCGGCCGGCCTCATCGCCGCGCTGCCCGGGACCACCGTCAACGGCGACGAGGCTCACAAGCTCATCAACAACTGCCATGTGACGTTCCCCGGGGTCGAGTCGGAGTCGCTCCTCCTGCTGCTCGACCGCGAGGGGCTGTGCGCGGCGGCCGGCTCTTCGTGTGCCTCGGGCGCCATGGACCCCTCCCATGTCCTGGCTGCCATGGGGATGCCCCGGGACCGGGCCCGGGCGTCGTTGCGGCTCACCTTCGGATGGTCCTCCACCGACGCCGAGGTCGATGAGGCGCTGGCTGTCATCCCCGCCGCCGTCACCCAGCTCCGGCCCCTGGCCGCCCGCCGCCTGGCCGCCGGCAGCTAGGGGCCTCTCGTGACCACTCGGGATGTCGGACGGTGAGGGTGATGGTGGCCATGAGCGGCGGGGTGGACTCGTCGGTGGCCGCCGCCCGGCTGGCCCAGGCCGGCCACGACGTCACCGGCGTGACCCTCAAGCTGTGGGGCGGGGAGTCCGACTCAGGCTGCTGCAGCGTGGCCGACGTGGAGGACGCCCGGCGGGTGGCGGCCCAGTTGGGACTGCCCCACTACGTGTTCAACCTCACCGAGGATTTCGAAGCCGCGGTGGTGGAGCCCTACGTGGGCGCCCACGCCGCCGGACACACGCCCAACCCGTGCGTGGAATGCAACCGGGCCATCAAGTTCGGCCGGCTGGCGTCCCGGGCCGCTCTCCTCGGCTTCGATGCCCTGGCCACCGGCCACCACGCCCGGGTCCGTCCCGGCCCGCACGGGCGGTTCGGGCTGCTGCGGGGCGCGGACCGGGCCAAGGACCAGTCCTATGTGCTCTACATGCTGGGTCAGGATGTCCTCGGCCGCCTCCTCCTCCCGGTGGGAGATCTGACCAAGGCGCAGGTGCGGGCGGAAGCCGCCGCCCTCGGCCTGCGCACGGCGGACAAGGCCGAGAGCATGGAGGTGTGCTTCATCACCCGCGGCGGGCGGGAGGCGTTCCTGGACGCCCGGGGCGTGATGACCCCGGGGGAGATCGTCGACGGGGGCGGGCGGCTGCTCGGGCATCATCAGGGCTCGGCCGCCTTCACCGTGGGCCAGCGCCGGGGACTGGGGGTGGCGACCGGGGAGCGCCGCTACGTGATCGACGTCGACGCCCCCTCCGGCCGGGTGACGGTCGGCGACCGTGCGGATCTGCTGCGGGACGGGGTGGCACTGTCCGGTCTGTGCTTCGTGGACGGGCGCCCGTCGCCCTCCGAGCCGCTGGAGGTGCAGTCCCGGGCCCACGGCCGGCCCGTGCCCGGCCGTCTCGTGGGCGACGCTGTCCGGTTCGACTCACCCCAGCCCCGGGTTGCTCCGGGCCAGGTGGTCGCCTTCTACCGGGGTGACGAGCTGGTCGGGGGCGGCATCGCCGCCGCCTGAGCCCGCCGGTCCGGCTTCTCGTCTGCGTTTTGCCGTCCTGAGCGGCAGAACGCAGAGTTGTTCGCAGGAGCGCTGGTTACTTCGGCGCCATGCGCAGGGCGCCGTCGAGGCGGATGGTCTCGCCGTTGAGATAGTCGTTGGCCACGATGTGGGCCACCAGGGCGGCGAAGTCGTCCGGCTGTCCGAGCCGGCGGGGGAAGGGGATCCCGGCGGCCAGGAGGTCGCGCTGCTCCTGGGGGAGGAGGGCGAGCATGGGCGTGTCGAAGGTGCCGGGGGCGATGGTCAGCACCCGCACCCCCACCGCGGCCAGGTCCCGGGCCGCGGGCAGGGTCAGGCCGACCACGCCGGCTTTGGAGGCGGCGTAGGCGATCTGGCCGATCTGGCCGTCGAAGGCGGCGATGGAGGCGGTGTTCACCACCACGCCGCGCCCGCTGTCGCCCACGGGGTCGTTCTTGGCCATGGCCGCCGCGGCCAGGCGCAGCACGTTGAAGGTCCCGATGAGGTTGATGTTGAGGACGGTGTGGAACAGGTCGAGGTCATGGGGCGTCCCGTCCCGGGCCACGACCCGGCCCGCCCAGCCCACTCCGGCGCAGTTCACCGCCACCCGCAGGGGCGCCAGCTCGCCGGCGTGGGCGATGGCTGCGGCCACGTCGTCGGTGCTGGTGACGTCGGCCGGCGCGTAGGCCGCGCCCCCGCCGAGCTCCTTGGCCAGCGCCTCGCCCTTGGCCTGGTCGCGGTCGAGGATCACCACATTGGCGCCGCCCGCCACCAGGCGCCGGGTGGTCGCCTCACCCAGGCCCGAAGCCCCTCCGGTCACGACCGCCGATGCCCCTTCAAGTTCCATGTCCTACTCCTCGTCGCCTGGTGCCGCGGAGGCTATCGGTCGTAACGTCGGCGGTTGTGAACGAGCGCACGAGGATCGCGTCCGGGTCGCCCTTCGAGAAGGAAATCGGGTTCTCCCGGGCGGTGCGGGTCGGGGAGCGCGTGGTGGTGTCGGGCACGGCTCCCATCTGGCCCGACGGGTCCTGCGACCCCGATCCGGGCGTGCAGGCCCGCCGCTGCCTGGAGATCGTGCTGGCGGCCCTGGCCGAGGCCGGGGCCGGTCCCGAGCACGTGATCCGCACCCGCGTCCTCCTCACCCGCCCTGAAGACGCCGCCGTGGTCGGCCAGGCCCACGGCGAGGTGTTCGCCGAGATCCGGCCGGCGGCGACCATGGTGGTGGTCTCGGCCCTGCTCGACCCGCGCTGGCTGGTCGAGATCGAGGCCGAGGCGGTGATCGGCTGAGCCCGGGGCGTCAGCCGGCGGAGGCGGTGCGCCGCCGGGTGGCTTCGGCCAGCAGTTGGTCGGGGAGGCGGGGGGAGAAGGCCAGCCGGCGGGTCCGGACGATCTCGCCCCCCCGGCGCCGGACGTTGGTGCGGACCACGCTGGCCTCCTCGGCGAGCTCGAGGACCAGCGAACCGGCCACCGCCCCCAGGCGCAGGTCGCACACATCGTCGGCCGGGTTTGTCGGGTAGGGCAGGGGCCGGAGGGACGCCACGTACTCCCGGAGGAAGAGCACCGGGTCGGTGAGGGCGAAGGGGTCCTTGAGCACGATCCCGGCGGGAACGAGCACCGCCCAGCGTTGGGTCAGGGAATGCAGGGAGCGGGCCAGGGCGGCGGCCAGGGGCCAGCCCGTCACCAGGACCAGGAGCCCGGGCACGGGGTGACCGGCGGCCACCAGGAGCGGCCCGGCGGTGGCGCCCAGGCCGAGGAGCGCGACGGCCAGGGGCAACGGTCCGAGCAGGAGGGCGGGGGGGAGGCGAAGGGGGAAGCGGCGCTCGTCCCCGTAGGCCGCGCCGTTGACAAAGGCGAAGCCGACTGCCGGGTGCAGCGCGACGGTGGCCACCGCCAGCGTGCCGGCCAGGGCGGCGACGCTCGCACCCGCCGACGCTTCGGGGGTGGCCAGGACCGCGAGAACGACAGCCAGGGCGGCCGCCACCCGCAAGGCCACGAGGCCGGTTGGGCGGGGCACGAGGGTCGCCACCAGCACGGCGCCCCACACCCCCCACAGCTCCACCGCGGCCATGATGCGGGGAGCGTCCGGCCATGGGTCGAGAGCGGCAGCGGCCGCCGGTCCCGCGGTGAGCACCAGCGACGCCCAGGCGACGGGCAGGAGCCGGACGGGCAGTGGTCCTCCGGTGGGGTCGGGGGGGAGCCTCGTATACTACTGGCGGCCTGTTGGCACCGACCTGGGGGAGCGAACTCGTGGCGGACGTGAGACTGGTGGACCTGGATGTCCTGAAGCGGTTCAGCCTGGTGCTGCGCCGTGAGTTCGCCGACGCCGAGGACGTGCTCGCCGCGCTCGAGACCAGCCGCGACCTGGTCCTGGGCGCCCTCGGCCGGCCGGCGGGCCGGCCCGCCAGCAAGCCCGCGGCGAAGCCGGCGGGCAAGACGGCCAAGCCGGCGGCCAAGGCCGCCAAGCCGGCCGCCAAGCCGGCCAAGGCCACGGGCAAGCCGGCTGCGGCCAAGGCGCCGGCGGCCAAGGCGGCGACCAAGGCCCCGGCCAAGCCGGCGGCGGCCAAGCCCCCTGCGCCCGCGGCCAAGCCGGCTGCACCCGCGGCCAGACCCGCTGCGCCCGCGGCCAAGCCGGCTGCACCCGCGGCCAGACCGGCTGCGCCCGCGGCCAAGCCGGGTGCGCCTGCGGCCAGGCCCGCCCCGGCTCCGGCCAAGGCGCCGGCCGCCCGCCCCACCACCCCTCCGGCGTCCCCAACCTCGCCGCGTCCGGCGCCGAGCACACCCTCGCTTCCCAGCCGTCCCGTCCCTTCGCCTCCGGCACCGGCACGACCGGGCCCGGCGCCCGGGGCTCCGTCCGGGCCGGGGGGTACGCCCTCCAGCACGCCCTCTCTGCCGAGCCGGCCTGGTCCCTCGACCGCCCCTCCCGGCTACCGACCGGAGGAGCGGCCGGATCCCCGCGGTCTGGCGCCCGCCGCTCCCGAACCGGGGCCGGACGTGCCCGCTCCTTCGCTTGCCGCGCCCGGCGCCGGCCCCGCCGCTTCGCCGGCCACGCCGTCGCTGCCCCACCGGCCCCTCCCGTCCACAGGTGATCCCACGCCCGCCGGGGGCATCACCATGCCGCAGCGTCCGGGTCCGTCGAGCCTCGACCCCACGCCTTCAGGCGGAATCGAAATGCCGCCCGTCGCCACCCCGACCACCCCCACGCCGCGCCCGGCACCGGAGGGTCAGAGCAGGCCGGACGTCTCCACCCCGGCCCCGGCCCAAGCGGACACCGAGATGGCGGACACCGAGATGTGGCGGCCGCCCACTTCCGCGGCCACCGGTCCGACCGCCACCCGGGAGCCCACCATCGGATCGGCGTCGACCCGGCCCCCGGGGGCACCGGCCGAGCCGGCGTTGCCCGGGATGGAGGCGGAGCAGAAGAAGACGTCGGAGGGTGCTCCGAAGGCGGCCGAGGGGGAAGGTCAGAAGGACGACGACGTCGAGGCCTGAGGCCCGCCCGGGCTCGGGGTGTCCCCGAAGGACGGCGGTCAACCCGTCGTGCTGGTGATGCAGAGCACCTCGTCGCGCCAGTCGGCGAAGCCCAGGTCCGGGTCCTCGTCCAGGTAGGAGCGCCAGGACCGGTGGTGGCCGTTGGGCCGGGCCAGGGCGGCGATCTCCGACGGTGGGCGGGCATCTCCCACCACCGTGGCCTGCACTCCGCGGGCGTCGGAGACGTGCACGTAGCAGTCCACCGAGCCGGGGACCAGCGGTGCTTCATCTCCGGCAGACAGGATGTCGAAGCCCTCCGACTTCAAGGCGATGGCGACATGGGGCACCCATTCAGGAGCGCCGGTAACGAGCGCGTTCGGCACGGGTATCACCTCCTCGGTAGGGCGGGCCCGGGCACAACGGGGGGTCCGCGTACCCCTGCCGGCGGCCCGGCAATCCACAGCCACCATGGAACCCCGCCGGCATGTCGGCCCAGGGTCAGTGTCATGAAGGACGGCTGAAGCCCGCCTTACCTTTGACTGACAGTCTTTCGATTTTGGAGGACACCCCCTCACCCCCGGGGGGTCAGGTGCGGGCGGGAGGGAGATCGAGTTCGATCCGGGCCCCGCCGCGGGGGCCGCTGCTGATGCGCAGTGAGCCGCCGGCCGCTTCGGCGGTGCGGCGGGCGATGTCGAGGCCCAGCCCGGTTGAACCGGCACCACTCGCACCCCGGGCCACCAGGTCGCCGGAGACGCCGGGACCGTCATCCTCGACGGCCAGGCGGACGCCGCCGCCGGGCCGGGGGAACACGAGCAGCCGGAAAGCGGTGCCCTCGGGCGTGTGGATGAAGACGTTCCCGAGCAGGGCGTCGAGGGCCGCCTCCAGCTCCTCGGTGGAGACGGCCACGATCGTGCCCTCGCCATTCACCTCCAGCGCCCATTCCCGGCCCTGGTCCTCGGCCAGGGGGGCCCAGAACTCGGCCCGGGCCCGGGCCACGACGACCGGGTTGGCCAGCGGACCGATCTCCGAGCGAATCGGGCGGCGGGCCTGGCGGATCACGGCGTCCACCGCCCGTTCCAGCTCGTCGACGTCCTCGGACAGCCGGCGGGCGTCTTCGGGATCGGCCACCCCTTCGGCGTCGAGGCGCAGCGCGGTCAGCGGCGTGCGGAGCCGGTGGGAGAGGTCGGCCACCATCTCCCGCTCGGTGGCCAGCAGCTCCCCGACCCGGCGGCCCAGGAAGTTGAACGCCACCGCCGCCTGAGCGATCTCGGGCGGGCCCTCGGGTTCGATGCGCACGGTCAGGTCGCCCTCGCCCAGCTGCTGGGCGGCGCCGGCCAGGGCCCGGACGGGCCGCACGATCGTGCGGGCCATCCGGTCGGCCAGCAGGACGGCCAGCGCCACCAGGGCCATGCCGACAGCCAGCTCCAGGAGCCAGGCCGAGGTCACCCCCCGGCGCAGCAGTGAGTTCGGGACGTAGACGCGCACCACGGCCGTTTCGGACCGGGCCAGGGCCACGGGCACCAGCACCTCCGCCCCGCTCGGGATAGCGCCGGAGAACGCCCGGCCCCGGCGGGCCAGGGCCAGGCTGGCTTCGCTGGACCGGCCGGCGACCACGGACTGCGGCTTGCCCACCCGGGTTCCGTTGGGCAAGAAGATGACCAGGCGCCCGGCGGCACCGGCGTTGGTGGCCAGCACCGCCACCTCCAGCGCGGCCGGGTCCCGGGTCAGGGACAGGGCGGGGGCCAGCGACTGGGCCTCGAGCTCGGCCGCGTTGAGGGCCCGGTCCCGGGCCAGGGTGCGCACCAGGACGGCCAGCGGAATCAGGAAGGCGAGGGCCACCATCACCGTGTTGGCGGCCGCCAGCACGACGAGCCGGCGCCTCATGGGAGGCCTACGGGACCCAAGAGTGGACCATCACTAGGCGGACGGGTCGACCAGCTTCACCCCGACGCCCCGCACGGTGTGGAGGTAACGGGGCTCGGCCGCCGTCTCCCCCAGCTTGCGGCGCAGCCACGACAGGTGCACGTCCACCGTCCGGTCGGCCCCACCGTAGGGCTGGCGCCAAACCTCGCCCACCAGGTCCCGCTTGGACACCACGGTTCCCTGCCGGCGGGCCAGGTACCAGAGCAGGTCGAACTCGAGCCGGGTCAGATCGAGCGTCTCGCCGGCCAGGCTCGCCTCCCGGGTGGCCCGGTCGATGCTGAGCTCGCCCACCGCGATGGCGTCGGGTTCGGGAGCGGCGGAGGCCCGCCGCAACACGGCCCGGATGCGGGCGTCGAGCTGGTCGGCGGAGAAAGGCTTGGTCAGGTAGTCGTCGGCGCCCCGGTCCAGAAGGCGGACGATCTCGGCCTCGTCGTCCCGGGCGGTGGCGACGATGACCGGCACGGGGCTCACGGCCCGGATCATCTTGAGCAGCTCGGAGCCGTCGAGGTCGGGCAGCCCGAGGTCGAGGACGACGACGTCCGGCCGCCATTCCAGGACCTGGGAGAGGCCCTCCATGGCCCGGGAGGCCGCCTGCACGGTGTGTCCCCGCTCGGCCAGGGCCCGCACCAGGGCGGCCCGGATCCTCTGGTCATCCTCGATCAACGCGATTGACGCCACGGTCCCATAGTCCACCTTCGAGCGGCCTTTGAGGTTGATTTAACATTACATTCACTCTGAGAGTGGCGCGTCACCCACAGAATGTGGTGGTGCGTCGTGCCCTCGCGCTCAGTTGGGCGCTAGGAACCTCTACCGGGGTTCTCCTCGGCTTGTCCGGGGTCCAGCTGGTCACGTCCGGCATCACCGGCTTGCGGATCGCTCCGCTCTCCCGGCCCGAAGTGCTCGAGGCCCTTTCGGCCGCGAACACCGCGGAGACGCCCGAGGCCTCCGCGGCGCCGGCAATCGCCGCACCCCCGGCCTCAACCGACATCGGGTCGGCCCCGCCCCTCCCTGACCCGGTGTCAAAGCCGGTCCCGACGCCCCCAGCGAGTGCGCCCCCTCGCTCGGGGGTGCCGGCCGGCCCTCTCGCCACCACCACCACGGCTCCCGCCCCGCCAACGACGGCCGCGCCTCCTCCCACGTCGCCGGCCGCCACGCCCCCGTCGCCGCCTGCACCCACGAAGCAGGAGCCCAAACCCACCACCACGACCACCGCCCCGTCCCGAGGTGAGACGCACACCATCTCCAGCCGGGGAGGGACGGCCGCGGTCCGCTACGAGGGGGGCAAGGTCAAGCTGTTGTGGGCGCGCCCCAATCGGGGTTACGACGTCGTGGTGGTGGATGACGGGCCCGAGAGGGTCTTCGTCCGCTTCAAGTCGAACGGCGCCCGTTCCCGGATCTACGCCTTCTACCAGGACGGGAAACCGGCCGAGGAAGTCGTGGAGGGCGGGGGCCGGGCCGGGGACGACCGCGAGGTGGAGCCCAAGGGTTATCAGCCCGCCAGTTGGGACGGTGACCTGACCCGCGTGACCCAGGACGACCAGTGGACCGTGCAGGAGACCGACTACCGGAAGCGGCGCCGCTGACCGTCACCTCCAGTCGTTACGCTCGTGGTGATGGCCGGAGACGACGCCACGGCCCGGGCCGACGAGCTGCGGGCGCACATCGCCCACCACAACCAGCGGTACTACGAGCTCGACGACCCCGAGGTCTCCGACGCCGAGTACGACGATCTGGTCCGCGAGCTCGCCCGCATCGAGGCCGACCATCCCGAGCTGGTCACCGACGACTCGCCCACCCGCCGGCCGGGCGGGGCGGCGCCATCTCCCGACAGTCCGGTCACCTTCAGCCCGGTCACCCACCTGGTGCCCATGCTGTCGCTGGACAATGCCTTCGACCTTTCCGACCTGCTCGCCTGGGGTAAGCGCCTGGAGCGCCTGGTGCCCGAGCCGGTCGCCTTCGTGGGGGAAGCGAAGCTCGACGGGCTGGCCGTGTCCATCACCTACGAGGACGGGCTCCTGATCCGGGCCGCCACCCGGGGCGACGGCGTGACCGGCGAAGACGTCACCGCCAACGTCCTCACCATCGACGCCGTGCCCCGGCGCCTGGCGCTGGCCGACCCGCCCTCGGTCCTGGAGGTGCGGGGCGAGGTGTTCATGCGCCTGGCCGCCTTCGAGGAGCTCAACCGGCGTCAGGCGGAAGCGGAGAAGAGGCTCTTCGTCAATCCCAGGAACGCCGCCGCCGGCGCCCTGCGCCAACTCGACCCGGCCGTGACCGCCAGCCGCAACCTGTCGCTTTCCGTCTACGGCTTCGGGGCCCGGGAGGGCGGCCGTCCCCTGGCCACGCACTGGGAGACGCTGGAGTGGCTGGCGGAGGCGGGCCTACCGGTCAACGAGCAGGCGGAGCGCTTCACCGACCTGGAAGGGGTCCACGGGTTCGCCGCCTCCATGCTCGAGCACCGTCACGACCTCGGCTACGACGTCGACGGAGCCGTGGTCAAGGTCGACGACCTCGAGCAGCGCCGGCGCCTCGGCGCCACCAGCAAGGCCCCCCGGTGGGCCATCGCCTTCAAGTTCCCCCCGGAGGAGAAGACCACCGTCCTCCACCAGATCTTCGTGTCCATCGGGCGCACCGGCCGGGCGACGCCCTTCGCCGAGCTCGAGCCGGTCTTCGTGGGTGGATCCACGGTGGCCCGGGCCACCCTCCACAACGAGGACGAGGTGGCCCGCAAGGACATCCGGGAGGGCGACACCGTGGTGGTCCGCAAAGCGGGCGACGTCATCCCTCAGGTGATGGCCCCCGTCCCCACCCTCCGGCCGCCGGGCGCGGTGCCGTGGACCTTCCCCGCCGGCTGTCCCGAGTGCGACGGCCCGCTGGTCCGCCTGGAGGGGGAGGCGGACCGCTACTGCGTCAACCTCGAGTGTCCGGCCCAGCGGGTGCAGCGCATCCTGCACTTCGCCTCCCGGGGGGCGATGGACATTGAGGGACTGGGCGAGAAGCTGGTGGTCCAGCTGTGCCGGCGGGATCTGGTCGTCGACGCGGCCGACATCTACTCCCTGTCCAAGGCGACGTTCCTCGACCTGGAGCGCTTCGCCGACAAGTCGGCCGACAACCTGGTGGGGGCCATCGAGGCATCGAAGTCCCGGCCCTTGGCCAAGGTGCTGGTCGGGCTGGGCATCCGCCACGTCGGTCCCACCGCCGCCGTGGCCCTGGCCGCCGAACTCGGCCATATCGACCACATCGCCGGGGCCAGTGTCGAGGACCTGGTGGCGGTGGAGGGGATCGGCCCGATCATCGCCGAGAGCGTGCAGCAGTTCTTCGCCGAGGACCGCAATCGGGAGGTGGTAGAGAAGCTGCGGACGTCCGGGGTCAACCTGAAGGGGCCCGAACGGCCCGCGACGGCCGGCGGCGGAGCACCGGCCCTGGCCGGGCTCACCTTCGTCCTCACCGGCACCCTGGCCGGCATGACCCGCGACGAAGCGCAAGCCGCCATCGAGGCGGCCGGGGGGAAGGTGACGGGCAGCGTGTCGAAGAAGACGGCTTACGTGGTGGCGGGGGACAGCCCCGGCTCCAAGCTCGACAAGGCCGCTGCCCTCGGCGTCCCCGTCCTCGATGAGGACGGCCTGCGCGCCCTGCTCGAGAAGTAGCAACGACAAAGACGCCATGAACGGGTTGCGGGAGCGGGCGCTGGGGGCGTACTTCCGAACAGTGCTTCCGGGTGGCCAAAAAATCTTTTGGTGACAGATTTCGCCACCTGTCGGTTCTATCTGTCACCAAAAACTCCGGGCCCCGCTGACACCAGCCAGGCAGACATGCCGCGCGGCTCGAGCCCCAACCCCTTCACTGCGCCTTTTCTTGGATCCTCAGTGGGCCCGGAACGACCAGGTGAAGGACTTGGCCTCGTCCCGGCTGCGGTCCTGTGGCCAGTAGACGATGGTGGCCGAGTGCAGGCCCTCCTCGAGACGGGTGATGTCCTTGCCCGGGCCGGGTCGGAATCCCACCTCACCGAGGGGGAGGTTGATGCGGAGTTGATCCTCGGGGAGTTCGACCCCGTCGATCAGCAGCACACCGGTGTAGGTGTCGAGCAGGTCGGCCCCCACGTCGTCCTGGGCCAGGATTCCGGCACCGGGGGTGGGGATGACCGACTCGATGGTGGACGGCAGTTCCGGCCCCTCCTCCCTCCCGCCGATGATGGTCGCCGCCACGAGCAGGTTGACCGCCACCACGCCGGCCACGGCCAGGAGCACGGTCTGGAGGCTCAGGCGCCGGCGGGGCGCCGTAGTCCCCGAGGGCAAGGGCCGCAGCGGCGCCGTCATCCGAGGCCGGGCCGGTCGGGGGCGTAGAGCGGGAGGGACAGGGCCAGGAGCGAGGAGCCGACCATGGCCGAGCAGAACAGGGCCACCTGGCCGGCCGGGCTGAGGGAGGTGTTGACCAGCGCCACCCCCATGGTGATGCTCTCCCAGCCGATGAGCACGGCCACGGCCGCCACCCGCATCCGCAGCAGGGCGATGCACAGAGGGAACTTGAGGAACAGGGCGGCGATCACGCCCGCCGGCGCCGAGTGGTCGAAGAGCAGTCCGGTGAGCACGGCCACGTTCTCCACCGCCAGCAGCCCGGCGGCCACGGGAATGATCCAGCGGCGGTCCACAACTTTGAAGGTAGCCGAGGTCCCGTGGCGCCTTAGGACCGGTCGCCGTCGAGAAGCTCGGTGAGGCGGCGGTCGAGGGCCCGGACCCGGTTGAGCATCTCCCCCGGGGGCAGGCCGTCGCGCAGGGCCTCGATCACCTTCCACAGACGGGGGTAGAGGACGCCTTCAAGGTTGCGTCGCATCCGGTCGTCCACGGGAACGTCGTCCAGGCGCTGCTGGAGGCCGGAGAAGCACCGGGCCAGGCTTGCCGCCGGTTCCTCCGGACCCACCGCCAGGCGCTGCGCGGCAGCGGCTGAGTCCGCCGGTGTCCCACACGGCGTCCTGTTCGATCAGACGCTCCAGCTCATCAGCCAGATCAAGAGTCATGGTGTGAGTGCCCGGGGTCGGTGGGGATCGGCCGGTAGGGTAACCCCGATGCGTACGAGCGGCGTGGCTGACCTGGCCGGCCGGGTTCTGGCCGGCCGCTACCGTCTGGTCGCCCCTATCGGGACCGGTGCCTCCGGCCGGGTGTACTCGGCCTGGGATGTTCGGCTGCGCCGGCGCGTGGCCGTCAAGGTTCTACATGCCGCCCTGGCCGACGACGCCGGGTTCCTGCGGCGCTTCGGCGCCGAAGCCCAGCTCGCCGCCTCCCTCCACCATCGGGGCGTCGTCGACGTCTACGACTGGGGGGAGGACGACACGCCGTTCATGGTGCTCGAGCTCCTGGAGGGCGGGAGTCTGCGGGGCCTGCTCGACCGGGGGGAGCGCCTGACGCCCGCCCAGGCCGCCGTCGTGGGTCGCCAGGTGGCCGCCGCCTTGGCCCACGCCCATGCCCGCGGGCTCGTCCACCGGGACGTCAAACCGGCCAACCTGCTCTTCGACGAGCACGGCGACGTCCGGGTGGCCGACTTCGGCCTGGCCCGGGCGCTGGCCGAGGCGAGCTGGACGGAACCGGCCGGCGTCGTGATGGGCACCGCCCGCTACGCCGCTCCCGAGCAGGTCCGGGGGACGGTCGACGCCCGCAGCGACTGCTACTCCCTCGCTCTGGTGCTGGTCGAGGCGGTGACCGGCGAGGTGCCCTTCGGGGCCGAGACCTCCCTCTCCGCGCTGATGTCCCGGGTGGACCGGCCCCTGACCGTCCCGCCCGAGCTCGGTCCCCTGGGCCCGGTCCTGGAGCGGGCCGGTCGGGCGTCGCCCGAGGAGCGCTATCCGGATGCCGCGGCCTTCGCCGCCGCCCTTTCCGAAGTCGCTGCCGGACTCCCGGCGCCGGCTCCCCTGCGGCTCCCGGCCGCCTCCGGGGCGGGCACCGACCCCCACCCGACCGAACTGCGCGCCCCCCAGCCCGGTGTGCCGGCTGCGGTGGGCGGCCCGCCGGCGCCGGCGGGCCCGGCTCCGGCTCCCCATCGCCGCCCGTACCGGCACCGGCGCCGACTGATGCCCCTCGCGGTCGTCGTGCTGGTGGTGGCGGCCGCCGCCACCGCTGCCTTTGCCGTGGGGCGGGTGGCCGGGCCCCGGGTGCGGGTCCCCAATCTGGTGGGGAGCACCTTCGAGGAGGCGCGCAGCGCCGCCCGCGGGGCCGGGCTGAAGGTGGAGCGCCGCACCGCCACGGCCGACGATCCGGCCGGCGTGGTCATCACCCAGGATCGGAGTCCCGGCACGTTCACGACCCGGGGACGCCCGCTGGTGCTGGTGGTCTCCTCCGGTCCGCCCCCCGTGGCGCTGCCCGGCGTCACCGGCCGGCTCGAACCCGAGGCGCGCACCGCGCTGGAAGCAGCCGGCTTCGAAGTGACCGTGTCCTCCGACTACGACGAGGGCGTGCCGGCCGGCTCTGTCGCCCGTCAGGACCCCGCCGAGGGGACGGAGGTGTCGCCCGGCAGTCGTGTGGCTCTGGTCGTCTCCCAGGGACCGAAGCCGGTGACGGTGCCCAACGTGGTGGGCAAGACCTACCAGGAGGCCACCGAGAGCCTGGCCGGTAGGAAACTCGGGGTGCAGCGCGCCGACGACTTCAGCGACTCCGTTCCGGCCGGCGAGATCATCCGTCAGGACCCGGTGGCGGGGGAGGAGGCTCCCCGCGATTCCGCCGTCACCGTGGTGGTGAGCCGGGGCCCTGACGTGGTCGAAGTGCCCGACGTCCGGGGCGACGACGTCGAGGACGCGGTGCGTGCTCTGGAGGCGGCGGGCTTCGAGGTCGACGTGGTGGGATTCCGCTTCGACCGGCCTGTGAAACGCCAGGATCCGTCCCCCGGCAAGGTGGTCCGCCGGGGCGAGACGGTCACGCTCTACCTGTGATCGGGCAGGAGCCGCGAATCTCCCCGGAGCCCGCCGGCTGATCGATTGCTCTTCCGAGGTGCCGTGTTAGGATCGCGATCGCTCCGTGCCTCGGGGGGGTAGGAGCGTCTGCGAGTGCCGGGTGGTGTTCCCCAGCCGCCACCGGGCCCGGATGCCCTACCCCCTCGAGGCACGGTCGCGTCTACTCGGTGATCTCCTGGAGGGCGAGACCCAACCGGATGGCGTCGGGTCCGAGCTGGGCGGCCTGGGCCACCATCAGCTTGGTGATGTCCCCCGAAATGGTGATCCGCCCGGCCATGAAGGCCTCGATGGCGGCCTGGGGGTTGCCCATGACGAAGATGTCCCTGGCCGTGGCGTAGCCCAGGATCAGGGTCACGTCGGCGTCGTCCAGATGACCCTCGTTCCAGTCGGCGCTGCCGGCGGCCAGAGCCATGTGGAACTCGCGGTCGTCCCCGAAGGGCGTCTCGGTGACCCGCAGGTTCATGCGCACGTCGGCTTCGGACGGCAGGACGGCGCCGTGCTCGGCGTACAGGCGGCGCACCTCGGTAAGCCAGTCCGGAGAGAGAAACGCGAATTTGGCCACCGGAAGAACATAGGGCGTGGAGCCGTCGGTGTCCTAAGGTCCGGAAGTCGAGAACGCGGGTCTCGGCGTCGTGTCGCGCGGTGAAGAAGGGGAGAGGCCGATTCCGGGTCGAGGGTTGACGGTGCGGGTGCTGGCCGCCGTCGGGGTGCTGTCCCTGGCCGCCGGGTCCTGTGGGGGCACGCTGGAGGAGAACTACCGCCGCAACCAACCCACGCGCGGCTCGGGCCCCACCGGCACCCAGCCCTCCGAGGGCGACGGGGAGGCGTCCCTGAGCAGACGGGCCGTGCGCTACTCCCGGGCCCGGTCGGAACCCAGACCCAACCGGGCGACCGCGCCGACCGCCCCGGCCGCGACATCGGCGACCCCGCCGGCCGCCGCCCCGGACGGGGTCCCGCCTCCCGCTCCGGCGGCGTCGCCTGGCCCGCCTCCGGTACCCGGCGTCCGGATCGCCGCCGCGCCCCGTCCGTCACCGCCCACGGCTCCCACCACCGCGCCCCCTCCACCAACAGAGGAGGGGGTGACCGCTACCATCGTGGTGATGGGTGGGGCCATCCCTCTCTCGGGGCCCCTGGGCGCCATCGGCCGCCAAGAGCTCTACGGGTTTGACGCCCGGGTGCAGCGCATCAACGACACCGGCGGCATCCACGGCCGGCGCGTCAAACTCGTCGTGTACGACGACGGGCTCGACCCGGCGCGGGACCGGGTCCTGTTCCGCCGTCTGGTCGAGTCCGACCATGTCTTCTCGGCGTTCGCCGCCGGGTCCGTGCGGTCCGTGGCCGACTACGCCTGCGGGGGCGGGAGCGGGTCGAAGCCACTCCCGCTGGTGGCCGACGTGGCCACCATGCCCGAGCCGCAGGTCGCCCCTCAGTACCGCTGCATCTTCACCACCGGGCCCGGGACCCGCCACGCCGCCTGGATCCGGGCCCAGAAGGCCAAGGCGCTGGGGGCGTCGAACATCGGCGTGATCATGAGCGACCACCCGGACTGGGAGGACGCGGCGGCCATGGCCGCCGAGGCGGAGGCGATCTACGAGGACGAGGGGCTGGCGAACAAGGGCAAGGTCCGCCTGCCTCTCGACGCCGAGTCCTGTGACGACCAGGTGCGGGGCACCCTGGCCCACAACCCGGAGTATCTCTTCCTGAACCTGGCCACGGCGCGGGACCTCCAGCTCTGCATCGCGGCCATGCGGCGGCTGGGCTGGAAGCCGCCCGTGGCCACCGAACTGTCCATGCCCGTCGACGACGTCGCCGCCGGTGCCGGCCTTTTCGCGGAGGGCTTCCTGTCCACATCGGTCTTCCTGCCCGCGGACGACCCGGCTCCGGCCATGGCCGAATACCGGGCCGACCTGGCCCGCTACCACCCCGACGCCGAGCCCGCGGCGCCCGCCACGCTGGCCGCCTACCTGGGGGCGAAGGTCACCGAGCAGCTCCTGATCACCGCCGGCCGCGAGCTGACCCGCCCGGCGTTCTTGCGGGCGGCCGAAGGCCTGACCGGCTGGGACTCGGGGATGGGTCCCAGCCTCACCTGGTCGCCCACCGGCCGGGTGGGGACCAAGAAGATGTCGATCCTGTCCGCCAGCGGCGGGCGCTTCGTCCCCACCGGCGAGATCATCGAATCGGCCTGCCCGGAGAGTGCCTGTGCGCCCTAGACACCACGTAGTGGCGTCAGGAGGTGGGGCAGGGGCCCCCGCCGACGCTGCGATGAGCCGCCAGGCGAAGAGCCATGGGCGTTGTCGGGCGTGACCAGCCTGTTCGAAGCCACGGTCCTGGGCCTCTCGCTGGGGGCCATCTACGCCCTGATGGCGACCAGCGTGACGCTCGTCTACCAGGCCACCCGCGTGCCCAACGTCGCCTTCGTGGCCATCGGCACGGTGGCCGCCGTCCTCCACTGGGACCTGGCCACCCCCGAAGGCCTCATCGGCGGGGAGCTGGGTTGGTGGCCGGCGCTGGGTGTGGCCATGGTCGCCGCCGCCGCGCTCGGCGTGGTGACGGACCTGATGGTGCGACCCTGGCGGGGACGCATGCAGACGGCCCTGGTGGTCCTGCTCGGGTGGACGGGTGCCCTTCTGGCCGGCGCCAACGCGGCCTGGGGTTCGGCGCCCAAGCTCCTCCCCGGGGTGTGGCCCGGTCCGCCCCTCGCCCTGGGCGAGGTCGCCGTACCCCGCCAGCAGCTCGGGAGTGTGTTGCTGGCCGCCGCCGCCCTCACCGGGGTGGCGGCGCTCTACCGGCGCACCCGCTTCGGGCTCGCCCTGCGGGCCTACGCCGCCGACCGGGACGCCGCCGGGTTGATGGGGATGGACCCCGACCGCCTGTCGATGGCCGCCTGGGCGCTGTCGTCGCTTCTGGCCGCCCTGGCCGTCATCCTGGTGGCGCACCCGGTGCTGTCCAGCACCTACGAGCAGACGGTGTACCTGCCCTTCGCCTTCGGTGCCGCCCTCCTCGGCGGGTTCCGCAATCTGCCTCTCGCCGGCCTCGGCGCCCTGATCCTCGGGGTGGTCCCGACCCTGCTCGAGCCCTCCGGCTCGGTGGGCCTGGGTGGGGCGCGCACCCTGGTCGCCTTCCTTCTCGTGGCGCTCCTGCTCTGGAAACGGCCCCGGCTCCTGGACCGGCTCCGGGAGCCCGACGACCGGTCCGCGGACTGGGCGCCGGCCGCTTCCTCGGCGCCGGTGCGGATCCCGCCCGGAGCGGGCCGGGCGGCGCTGGTGCTGGTGGCGGCGGTGCTGCTGGTGGCCGTCCCCGCCTTCTCCGGCGATCTGGCGCTGGTCGCCTGGGTGCGGGGCATCACCGTCTTCCTGATGTGCGCCTCCATCGTGGTGACGATCGGCTGGACCGGTCAGCTGGCCCTGGGCCAGGTCGCCTTCGCCGGGTTCTCCGCCTTCATGGCGGCCAATTTCGCCACCCGCATGGGCGTCCCCCACGTCCTGGCCATCCCGATGGCCGCCTTCGTCGCCCTGCCCCTGGCCCTGGTGGCGGGGCTCCCGGCCCTCCGGGCCCGGGGCCGCCTGCCCTTCGCGGTGGTGTCGGTCGGCCTGGCCGTGGTGGGGTCCTCGTTCCTGTGGGGGCCGCGCTCGCACTGGTTCACGGGTTCGAGCGAACTGGCCCGACCCGAGTGGATGGTGTCCCTGGCCGGTCGCCCCGCCGTCTCCCTTTATCTCCTGGCCCTGGCCCTGGCCGCCGGCGTGGTGTTGTTCGCCGCCAACCTGCGGCGGTCCCGGGTCGGACGGGCCTTCGCCGCGGTACGGGACGCCGAGGAGGGCGCGGCCAGCCTGGGGATCGACCCGCGGCACTACCGGGTGGTCGCCCTCGCTTTCGCCGCCGTGGTGGCCGGCCTCGGCGGCGTCGTCCACGCCTACCTGGCCGGGACCATCGACCCGACCCGCTTCGCCGCCTTCCTGTCCCTGCAATATCTCCTCTACGCGGTCGTGGGCGGAACGGGATCGCTGGTGGGGACGGCGGCGGTGGTCTTCGTCTTCGAGGTCCTGCCCTTCGACGGAGGCGGACCCGGTCCGGGTGCGGTGGCGGTGCTCGGCCTGCTGGCCGTGGCCGCCGTGCCCGTGGGTGGGCTGGCGGGCCTGGCCCGCCGGGTGGCGGTGGCGACGGGACGGGCGCCGGCGGAGGTCGCCGCGCCGGTGGGGAGCCCCGATGCCTGAGCCGCGGCCCGGATCAGGGGGAGGACGCCTGCAGGACGTCATCCGCCGCCTCCAGGAGGCCCGCAACCGGACGCCCAAGGGCAGCGACGCCAGCTGGGCGGGCCCGGTTTCGGACAGCGGCAGCCCGGTCATCGGCGGTGGAGGGGGCACCGAGGCGCCCGAATCGGGGGAGTTGCTCTGGCGCCCGTTCCAGCCCAAGGAGCTGGAACGGACCCGGCCCTTCCGCACCGCCCCGCCGTCGCGCGACGAGTTCGAGTCGCACCTCTCCCGGTTCCTCGGTGACCACCCCCGCCGGACCGGCCCCCTGTTCCGGGTCCAGGGCCTGTCCGTGGGCTTCGGTCCGGTGCTGGCGGTGAGCGACGTCGACCTCGAACTGAACGACGGCGAGATCGTGGCCGTGGTCGGCCCCAACGGCGCCGGCAAGACCACCCTGTGTGACGCGCTCGGTGGGTTCCTGGCCGCCCGCACCGGCCGGGTCTATTTCGGCGAGCGCGACGTTTCGGGGTGGCCCGCCCACGAGCGGGGCGCGCTCGGCATGGCCCGCACCTTCGCTCGCCCGGCCCTCTTCGAGTCGATGACCGCGGTCGAGAACGTGATGGTGGGTCGCCACCGCCGGATGCGGGGAGGCTTCTTCGCCTGCGGGTTCGGTCTGGCGCTCTCCAAGCACGAGGATCGCCTGGCCCGGACCCATGCTCTCGAGCTCCTCGAGTTCCTCGGGATCGACGAGCATGCCGGGGTCCCGGTCACCGCCCTCCCCGGTGGGGTGCGCCGGCTGGTGGAACTGGCCCGGGCCCTGGCCGCCGAACCCCGTCTGGCCGTGCTGGACGAGCCTACGGCCGGCCTCGATCCGAGGGAGCGCCGCGAGCTCTCCGAGCGCATCGGGATGATGTGCGACGAGATGGGGGTCGCCGTCCTGGTGACCGACCAGGACCTGCCCTTCGTGTCGTCGCTGGCCGACTTCGTCTACGTCCTCGACGCCGGCGCGGTCGTCGGCCGGGATGAGCCGGGCGAGGTGGCCGAGGACGCCCGGGTCCGCGCCGCCTTCCTGAGACCCGCCCCGCCGCCGCCCCCGGAGCCTCCGCCGCGCACGGGCGAACCGCCGCCGTCGGCCCCCTGGCCCCCGGCCGAGGACGGGTAGCCGCCATGTTGGAGATCCGCGGCCTGAACGTGTCCTACGGGTCCCAGCCCGCCCTGCGCGACTTCGACCTCACGGTGGGTGAGAGCCAGGTGGTGGCGCTCCTGGGACCCAACGGGGCGGGCAAGACGACGCTCCTCCGAGCCGTCTCGGGGCTGATCCGGCCCTCGGCCGGCACCATCGCCTTCGACGGGGTCCGGCTCGACCGGATGTCTCCGGGCCGGATTGTGGCCGCCGGGGTGGTCCAGATCCCCGAGCGCCGGCGGCTGTTCCCCGGCCTGACGGTGCTCGAGAATCTGTCGGCCGGGGCCTTCACCCGCCCTCGGCAGGGCCATGAGGACGTCGAGTGGGCTCTCGGCCTGTTCCCGGGCCTTGGGGAGGTGGCCCACCGACTGGCCGGAAGCCTGCCGGTGGGGGAGCAGCAGGTGCTGGTCCTGGCCCGGGCCCTGGTCAGCCGGCCCCGTCTGCTGCTGGTCGACGAGCTCTCCACGGGCGTGTCTCCCGCCCTCGCCATCCAACTTTTCGAAGTTTTGCGCGGTTTGACCCTAAATGGGGTATCCCTGCTGGTGGTGGAACAATTTGTCAAACTGGCACTTGACCTTGCCGATCGGGTCGTAGTGGTTGAGAATGGCCGCAACAGCATGCTCACGGAGCCAGCTAAGCTGTCTCTGACGGACGTTTCGTGGCAGTCAACGCACCCCGGCGATGGCAACGGCGCCGACGCCAAACGAAGCAGAGGAGAATCCCCATGAAGCTGGGCCGCCTCCCTAGGGGGCTGTGCGCCACGTTGGTGGCGCTGGCCGCGTCGTTACTCGCGCCTTCCCCTGCTTCTGCTGCTCCTGCCGCCCCCGCCTCCTACACGGTGCTGGCGCGCGCCTACCCGCTCTTCTGGGCCGGCTCGAGTGGCCTACCGGTCGACGACCTGAAGGTGCCCTACGTCTCGGGTGTGACCAACAATCTCCCCCTCACCGAGGCCCGGGCCGCCCTGGCCCAGCCCGACCTGTCGGTGTCGGCCATGCGGGGCGAGTCGATCGAGGGCCTGAGCTGCACCGGTTTCGAGGAGAGCAAGTGCCGTGACCCCTTCCTCCCCGAGGCGGAGGCGAGCCACTTCTCGGTCGATCCCGCTCACCGGGATCAGGCCGCCTCCTTCGCAGGCAAGGAAGGCAAGTACCCGGGCAGCATCCACGCCCTGACCGACTGTGGTGGCGACTGCGGCAACCAGCTGGTGCGGACCCTGGGTGAGGCGGCCGGCCCCGCCGGCGGGCTCGGTGGCTACATCACCATCGGGGGTTCCTCGGCCAGCCACGACACCACCATCGACAACTCGGGCCGCCTGACCGGCGTGGCCCGTTCCGAACTGCGCGACGCCGTGATCGGGCCCAAGGGCGAGATCCGCTTCTCCTCGCTCTCCACCACGGCCACCGCCTCGGGTCTGGGCGCGACCAACTCCAAGGACGGCCGGGGCGACATCCGGGTGGAGAACTTCGTCATCCTCGACAACGCGGTGCAGCTGACCCCGGCCGGGCTGCGCCTGGCCAGCGGGGCACCCTCCGAGCAGGAGGCTTACGACGGGGCCAAGGCGCTGCTCGAGAAGTTGAAGGAGCGCGGCATCACCCTGGGACTGCCCGACTTCGCCGCCCAGGTCGACCGCCAGCCCGACTTCGTGACCGTCAAGGTCAAGGGGTTGACCGTCCGCTTCGACCAGTCCGTCCAGGGTCCCCCGGGCGTCCCTGCCCAGGCGGTCACCCAGGTGCTCGACCTCGGTTCCTCGACCGCCCTGGTCGCCGCCTTCGACCGCGAGCGCGAGATCACGATCAACGAGGGTGACGCGACGGTGCAGCCGGGTCCGGAGCCCCAGGTTCCGGCGAGCGGGCCGACGACGTCCGCTCCGGTTGCGCCGACGCCAGGTACCCAGGCCAAGCCGCCGAAGCCGGCGCCGGTGCCCAAGGCCACCCCCCTGCCCAACAACGACGGCATCGGGGTGAGCGCGCCGGACCCGGCGCCCGCGCCCGACTCGAGCGAGGTCGCCGGCCCCGTGGTTCCGCCCCCTCCGGGTTCGATCCAGGACCCGAACGCGCAGGCGCTGCCCTCTCCGGGTGAAATAGTCGATACGCTGGGGTTGCGGGGGGCCCGCAGCGTCAGCCGAGCGTTCGGGGCCTTCCTGGGCCTCGGGCTCATCCTGCCTGTGGCCCGGTTCGTCATCCGGCGTTTCGGCTAGGAGAGCTCTTGGAACCGACCCCCGGCGGCACTGACCGGAGGGAGCAACAGGCCCAGCTCCAGGCGCTCGTCCAGGAGCAGCTGTTCCGCCGGTGGCGGGCCGTCCTGGCCTGGATCCTGATGGTGGCCGGCGGGGTGGCCATCCTGGTCGGCTGGTACCAGGTGCGCGACCTGCCCGAGGTGTTCCTCCAGATGCCCTACCTCATCTCCGGGGGGGTCGGCGGGGCGGTGCTCATCGGGTTGGGCGCGGCCCTGCTCATCACCCAGGACTTCCGGGACGACAAGCAGCGCCTCGTCTCCCTGGAGCGCAAGATCTCTGAGCTGGAGGACGTGGTGGTCACCCAGGCGGAGATCATGGGCGAGGCCATCGCCATCCTTTCCGCCGCCGCCGCCGGAGCGGAGTCCGAGGTGCGCCGGGCCGTGTGGCGCCGAGGTCAGGGGTAGCTTCTAACGCCCTGCACCGGAAGTGGGCGGGCTGGCCGGCTGGCCACCCGGACCCGGAACCCCAAGTGGCAGGTTCCGCCGGTCCGCATCGACATGTCGCTCTGCATCAACTGCGACGCCTGCCTGCGGGCCTGTCCGCCCCCGTTCGGTGCCATCTTCAACCACGGGCCCGACGTGGTGATCGTGCCCGAGCTGTGCAGCGGCTGCGACAAGTGCCTGCCCGCCTGTCCGATCCCCGACTGCATCGTGTCCGATCCCGGCTGGTCGCCCGCGCCCGACGACTGGTGGGCGCTGGCCGGCGGACCGGATGACCCCTATGTCTAAGTGGCGACCCCGTTGACGGGAGCGCCCGGGCCGGTGATCCCCGGAGCCGAGCCGTTCTCGGCGCCGGGCGGACCCCACGGCGCGCTGGTCGTTCACGGGTTCACCGGCAACCCGTCGTCCATGCGCCCGCTGGCCGAGGCCCTGGCCGCAGTCGGGTTCGCCGTCGAGCTCCCGCTCCTGCCCGGGCACGGCACGTCGGTCGACGACCTGGCCGCCACCCGCTTCGCCGACTGGTCCGGGGCCCTCGAAGCCAGCTACCTGGAGCTCGCCGGGCGCACCGACTCGGTGGT
This sequence comes from uncultured Actinomycetes bacterium, assembly GCA_963789165.1. Classification (GTDB taxonomy): domain Bacteria; phylum Actinomycetota; class Acidimicrobiia; order IMCC26256; family BP-133; genus CAWBJP01. The sequence goes on along the minus strand of CAWBJP010000013.1, from coordinate 46,432 downwards.
GGTGGCCGGGCTGTCGATGGGCGGCACCCTGGCCGCCTGGCTGGCCGCCCGGCAGCCCGAGATCTCAGGGTTGGTGGCCGTGAACGGGCTCTTCGATCCGCCCGCCGAGTCTTTCGCCGACCTGCTGCGGGTCTGCCTCGAACAGGGTCAGGACCGCCTGCCCGGCATCGGCTCCGACATCGCCGCTCCCGGAGTGGCGGAGCTGGCCTACGATGCCGCCCCCATCGAGGCGCTGCTGTCGCTGCAGGAAGCGGTGGGGGAGCTGCACGGCCGTCTGGGGGACATCCGCTGCCCGGTCCTCATCCTCACCTCACCCCAGGACCACATCGTCCCGCCCGTGTCCTCCGACGTCCTGGCCGCCCTCGTCTCCGGTCCCGTCGAGCGGGTCACGCTGGAGCGCTCATTTCACGTGGCCACCCTGGACTACGACCGGGATCTCATCGTGGAGCGGGCGGTCGAGTTCGCCCTGAGAGTCGCCGCCGGCCTCGCCCCCTGACGGCCCGCCGGCGAAAGGCGGCCGAAAGAGGGACGAGTCTGCCGCCCGACGAATTCTTACCGTCGAGTGACCAAGCTGGGGACCCCCCCTCGGCGCGCGCCGCTCTGGCCTGACCATCGCCCCCGCCGTCGGCCCCCCGCCGGCCTGATGGGCCCAGACCGTCCAAAAGGGGATTCATTCATGTCTTCGTCGTTCCGTCGCCGGCTGCCGGCCGGTGTCGTCCTCGCTTCGCTGGTGAGTGCCCTTGTCGTGGCGGCCGGCCTGCCCGCCACCGCCCGCGACCCCAGCGTCCCGGACGACCCCCACACCTACACGAACCCCCACGTCGGGTCGGTGGCCCCGCCCCGGGCGGCCGGGCGCCTGGCCCCGGCCACCGGCGCCCTCCTCGGCGTCCACCCGGAGGACCGCCACACCGGAGCGCTCACCCCCAGCGTCCAGCACATCCTCGAGACCGAGTCGGCCGTCGGGCGCCGGATGGACATCAACAACAACTACTACGAGTTCGTCGACATCGCGAACAACTGGGACCCGGCCAAGGCGGCCGTGCCCTTCGACGCCGCCAACCCCGCCACCTACGACGGCCGGGGCCTGTCCCGGCTGGCCTGGTGGGACGTCTCGCTCGGCCGCATCCCCTTGGTGAGCTGGGCCTGCATGAACAGCTCCAACATCAACGCCGGCCAGTACGACGAGGTCATCCGCAAGACGGGCGAGGCCTTCAAAGCCCTCGGTCACGAGTTCTTCATGCGCTACTGCTGGGAGATGGACGGCTCCAAGCGCATCAAGGACGAAGACGACATCGACAACGACGGCAACGAGAGCGAGCTCCACGTCGGCGAGCCCGAGGACTTCATCCGAGCCTGGAACCGCATCTACGACATCATCGCCGCCCCCGACGTGCCCATGACCCACCAGGTCCCGCTCAACGTGGCCCGGGTCGGAGCCAAGAACGTGGTGTGGGTCTGGTGCGGCAACGCCGCCCACTTCAAGGACACCAACGACGCCGGCCACTACGCCTGGGACTACTACCCCGGCGACGCCACCGTGGAGTGGATCTCGTCCGACGGTTACAACTGGGCGCTCTCCAAGCGGAACATGGAGGCCGACTACGAGCGGGACCGCTGGCGGGGCTTCATCGAGATCTTCGACGAGTTCATGGTCTGGGCCCGCTCCACCGGCCCCATCCCCGCCGGGTTGCTGGAGGAGGTCCACGACAAGGTCCCGGGCCACCCGGCCACCTTCCCCAACAAGTCCCAGGTGAAGCCGATCCAGATCGGCGAGTACGGCGCCATCGAACCTTCGGCCGACGACCAGAACGATCCCAATGACGACCGGGCCGAGCACTACCTCTCCATCGCGCCCCACCTCACCAAGCCGGAATGGATGAAGGAGACCCACGACGCGGTCAACGGGACGAAGCCCCGGACCGACGCCTGCCACTGGTGCGGCATCTACTCCGACATCGCCGCCGTGGTCTATTTCGACATCAACGCCGACGGGTCGGACCAGAACGGCGACTGGCGCATCCGGTCGTCGCAGGCCTCCACCGCCGCCTACATCAGCTCGGCCGCCCAGGACCCGTGGTTCAAGCAGATCGGCAACATCGGCTGGCCCGCTTCGGCCAACAGCAACTACACCTCGACCGGCCAGCCCCCGGTCCAGCAGCCCCCGGTCCAGCAGCCGCCGGTCCAGCAGCCCCCGGTGCAGCAGCCGCCGGTCCAGCAGCCGCCGGTGCAGCCGCCGCCGGTGGTGCAACCCGGGGCGGGGCGCTCGGGCTACTGGATGCTGGGTTCGGACGGCAAGGTGTACGCCTTCGGGGAGGCCACGGGCCACGGCGACGCCGTCTCCTCCACCGCGGTCGACGTGGAGCCCACCCCATCAGACGCCGGCTACTGGATCGTCGACTCCGCTGGCCGGGTGTCCACCCATGGCGACGCCGGGTTCTTCGGATCCGTCAACCCGGCGCGGCTGGTAACCGGTGAGACGGTGACGTCGTTGTCGTCGACCAAGACCGGGAAGGGCTACTGGATCTTCACGTCGAAAGGCCGGGTGCTGAACTTCGGTGATGCAGCGCACCTGGGGGACATGTCGGCGTTGAAGCTGAACGGTCCGGTGCTGGACTCGATCCCGACGCCGTCGGGCAAGGGCTACTACATGGTGGCGTCCGACGGGGGCATCTTCTCGTTCGGCGACGCGGTGTTCCACGGCTCGATGGGTGGCATCCCGCTCAACGCCCCGGTGCAGTCGCTGGTGCCCGACCCGGACGGGAAGGGCTACTGGCTGGTGGCCTCGGATGGCGGCGTGTTCGCCTTCGAGGCGATCTTCAAGGGTTCCATGGGTGACAAGCGGCTCAACAAGCCCGTCACCGGGATGGTGCCCTACGGGAACGGCTATCTGATGGTGGCGGAGGACGGGGGCATCTTCAACTTCTCCGACAAGCCCTTCGCCGGCTCGCTGGGCGACAAGCCCCCGGCCAAGCCGATCGTGGCCGTCGCCGCTCTCTGATCCGGGGCCCCGGGGCGGTTCCGCTGAACCGCCCCGGGGTTCGGATTTCACGAAAGATTTGCCAAGAGGGAGGGGAACCGTCCCGTTCCGGCGAATCGGGAAACGCGCACCGCGAGTCGCATTGGGCCGTTCGGCGTCTGTCCGTTCCCCTTGCGCCCGTGGGCCAGGTGCCCGAAGACCGAACGCCCCGTACCCCGCGGGACGGACCGAGAGGTGAGATTCATGCCCGTTGTATCGCCTGCCTCCCCGAAGGCCTCCCGGCGCCGCCTGCAAACGGCCGCCCTGATCCTCGGCCTGGTCGGTTCCTCGCTCACCGTCGGGACCCTTCCCGCCGAGGCCCACCACGACAGCTCGACCGACGCCTGCCCCACGGAGGACTACCACCTGGCGCCGGCGGGCAGCTGTGACGAGGGTGACCGGATCAAGGGCCCGCTCACGGCGCCAGCCCGGGCACCGGGGCGCCTCGCCCCCGCCACCGGCGCGCTCCTCGGGGTCCACTCCGACTCCAGCCGGTTCACCACCAAGCCGGAACAGGGCATCGACACCCTCGAAGCCAAGCTCGGCCGCGTCCTCGACATCGACAACCACTACGAGGGCGACTTCAACCACTACCTCAAGGGCAAGAACCCCGACGGCACCATCGACTTCAATCCCTCCATCCAGCTCATGGAGTGGGACAAGGAGTCGAACCGGATCCCGCTGATGGGCTGGGGTTGCGGCGACAGCCACGACATCGTGGCCGGCCAGCTCAACGACGAGATCGACGCCGCTGCCCTGTCCATGAAGTCCTACGGCCGTGAGTTCTACATGCGGTACTGCTGGGAGATGGACGGGTCGCGCCAGAACCAGGGCGCCATCGGCTCGCCGCAGGAATTCATCGACGCCTGGCGCTACATCTGGAACCGCTTCAAGCTGATCGGCGCCGACAACGTCATCTGGAACTTCTCCACCAACGCGGCCAAGTACAAGGACTCCAACGACGCCGGCTACTTCGCCTGGGACTACTACCCCGGCGACACCTACGTCGACTGGGTCTCGGCCGACGGCTACAACTGGCACGGTGCGGCAGGCCGGAACGACCGCAACCGGTTCATGCTCGAGATCTACGACGAGTTCATGATCTGGGCCCGCAGCACCGGGCCCGTGCCCCAGGACATCAGGGACAAGGACCAGGACTTCCCGGCCACCTTCCCCGGCAAGGGAGCGGTGAAGCCCATCATGGTGGCCGAGTACGGCACCCAGGAGCAGGCCGACGGGGGCACCGACAAGGGCAACTGGTTCCGCAACGCCCACGAGACGGTGATGGAGCGCACGGCCGCCACCCCGGCTTCCTGTGTCCACTGCGGGGCGTACTCCGACATCGCTGCCATGGTCTACTTCGACGTGTCGGGCAAGTCGGCCGACTCCGAGGGCGGCTGGGACATCGAGACCACGGCGCCTTCGCTGGCCGGGTACATGGAGTACTCCGACCACCCCTGGTTCAACCAGATCCAGACGCTGACCTGGGGTCCCTACACGGGCTCCGCGCCGGCCCCCGCGCCGGGTCCGGGCCCCGCTCCGACGCCCGACCCGACCCCGACGCCCACACCCGACCCCGGCACCACGCCGCCCCCCACGGGAGCGACGCGCTCGGGCTACTGGATGCTGGGCTCGGACGGCAAGGTGTACTCCTTCGGTGACGCCGCGGGTCACGGTGACGCCCCGGTGACGGGACCGACCATCGGCGTGGTGGCCGTGGACGTGGAGCCGACGCCAACGGGGGCGGGCTACTGGATCGTGGATTCGAGCGGCCGGGTCTTCACCCACGGCAACGCCGAGGCGTTCGGAAATGTCAATTCCACCCTCCTGGCCTTCGGTGAGACGGTGACGTCGTTGTCGTCGACCAAGACCGGGAAGGGCTACTGGATCTTCACGTCGAAAGGCCGGGTGCTGAACTTCGGTGATGCTGCGCACCTGGGGGACATGTCGGCGTTGAAGCTGAACGGTCCGGTGCTGGACTCGATCCCGACGCCGTCGGGCAAGGGCTATTACATGGTGGCGTCCGACGGGGGCATCTTCTCCTTCGGCGACGCGGTGTTCCACGGCTCGATGGGTGGCATCCCGCTCAACGCCCCGGTGCAGTCGCTGGTGCCCGACCCGGACGGGAAGGGGTACTGGCTGGTGGCCTCGGATGGCGGCGTGTTCGCCTTCGAGGCGATCTTCAAGGGTTCCATGGGTGACAAGCGGCTCAACAAGCCGGTCACCGGGATGGTGCCCTACGGGAACGGCTATCTGATGGTGGCGGAGGACGGGGGCATCTTCAACTTCTCCGACAAGCCGTTCTCCGGCTCGCTGGGCGACAAGCCCCCGGCCAACCCGATCGTGGCCGTCGCCCCCTTCCAGGGGTAGCTCCAATCACGGACAAGGTGTCTGAGGGCCGGCCGCGAGGCCGGCCCTCGAGCGCGCCGAGCAGGTGATCCGTTCCTTTTCGGCGAATCGGGAAGTGCGGCGCACCCTCGGTGCCCATGACCGGTTTCGACCGTCCCGTCACCTCGCGGGGCGGACCAGGGAGAGATGAGCCATGTCCGCTGCCTTCTTCGCGCTACGGCACAAGACCCGACGCCGCCTGGGACTGGTGACGGCGCTGGCCGTCGCCGCCAGCTCGCTGGCCGGTCTGGTGCCGGCCCGGGCCGACCACAGCGACGCCGTGACCGGTGACAATCCGGAGATGTACGGCGAGCCCCACGCCGGCTGGGTGGCGCCCCCCCGTGCCTCGGGACGGCTGGCACCGGTCACCGGCGCCCTCCTCGGTGTCCACCCCGAGGACAGCCACAGCGACCCCATCGACGCCGAGCATCAGCACATCATCCAGACCGAGGAGCGCCTCGGACGGCGCCTGGACATCAACAACAGCTACTACGGCGACTTCGCCGGCATCGCCGAGGACTGGGTGCCGGGTAACCCGGCCAAGCGCGGCCTGTCCAAGCTGGCTTTCTGGGACATCGAGCAGGGCCGGATCCCCCTCATCGGATGGGGCTGCGGCAAGAGCTCGGAGATCGCCAACACCAACAAGTGGGATGACGTCATCCGCCGCACGGGCGAGGCGTTCAAGGCCTTCGGGCACGAGTTCTTCATGCGCTACTGCTGGGAGATGGACGGCAACAAGCGGGCCGCCGAGGTCGGAAACCCGGAGACCTTCGTCGCCGCCTGGCGCAAGATCTACGACATCATCGTCAACCAGGTCGGCGCCACCAACGTGGTCTGGGTGTGGTGCGGCAACGCCGCCCACTTCAAGTCCCCCAACGACGCCGGGCACTGGGCCTTCGACTACTACCCGGGCGACGACGTCGTCGACTGGATCTCGTCCGATGGCTACAACTGGGGCGTCTCCGACCGCAACGGCAGCGGCGGCCACGACGACCGTTGGCGGGGCTTCGTCGAGATCTTCGACGAGTTCATGGTCTGGGCCCGCTCCACCGGCCCCAAGGGACCCAATGCCCCCACCGATTTCCCCGACGTCTTCCCCCGCAAGACCCAGGTGAAGCCCATCCAGATCGGCGAGTACGGGGTCCAGGAACAGGGCGGCGACCCGGACGCCAAGGCGACGTGGATGCGGGTGACCCACGAGGTGGTCAACGGTGACCTGCCCCGCACGGAGTCCTGCCCCCACTGCGGCATCTACTCCGACATCGCCGCCATGGTCTACTTCGACGTCCCGGCCGAAAACGGCGACTGGCGGATCATCTCCTCACCGACGTCCACGGCCGCCTACCATGCGGCGGCCTCAGAGCCGAAGTGGTTCAACCAGATCCACACCATCGGCTGGGCGCCGGCCGCCAACCGTCCCGATGTCCCGACCGCCGGCGCCGACCCGCCGGCGCAGCAGCCGCCGCCCGCGGCGGGGACGCGCCGCTCCGGTGCAGTCGAACGGCGCCGTCGAGGCCCGCTCGGGCTACTGGATGCTCGGCTCGGACGGGAAGGTCTACCCCTTCGGGGCAGCCGTGGGCCACGGGGATGCCGGTCTCGGTCAGCGCCGTGGACGTCGAGCCGACCCCGTCGGGGAACGGCTACTGGATCGTCGACTCCGCCGGCGCGGTGTTCACCAACGGCGACGCCGGGGCCTTCGGCAGCGTGGGGGCGGCCCGGCTGAGCCCGGGGGAGACGGTGACGTCGTTGTCGTCGACCCCGACCGGGAAGGGCTACTGGATCTTCACGTCCCGGGGCCGGGTCGTGAACTTCGGTGACGCCGCGCACCTGGGGGACATGTCGGCGGCGAAGCTGAACGGTCCGGTGCTGGATTCGATCCCGACGCCGTCGGGACTGGGGTATTACATGGTGGCGTCGGACGGGGGCATCTTCTCGTTCGGGGACGCGGTGTTCCACGGGTCGATGGGCGCCGTCCGGCTCAACGCTCCGGTGCAGTCGCTGGTGCCCGACCCGGACGGGAAGGGGTACTGGCTGGTGGCCTCGGATGGCGGCGTGTTCGCCTTCGAGGCTGAGTTCCGGGGGTCCATGGGTGACAAGCGGCTCAACAAGCCGGTCACCGGGATGGTGCCCTACGGGAACGGCTATCTGATGGTGGCGGAGGACGGGGGCATCTTCAACTTCTCCGACAAGCCCTTCGCCGGCTCGCTGGGCGACAAGCCCCCGGCCAACCCGATCGTGGCGGTGGCACCCCTCCGGCACTGAACTGGGCAAACCGAACCTGGGGGCCGGCCACGCGCCGGCCCTCAGCGCGTAGTCTGAGCGCTATGACTACTGCTCTTCGCCTGGCGGCTCATCGCGATGCGGCCGGGGGCCCCTGCCCCAGCCGCCAGTCCCTGCTGCGCAGGTCCTGATGCCTCCGGACACGATTCCCCACCGCGTCCTGACCAACGCCGCCCGCCTGGGTGGAGCACCCGCCTATCACGTGCGCGGCCCGTCAGGCTGGCAAGCCTCCTCCTGGTCCACGTACGGCGACGAGGTCCGCAGGACGGGGGCCGCCCTGGTGGCGCTCGGCGTCGAGGAGGGCACACCCGTGTGCATCCTGGGCGCCAACCGCCCCGAGTGGGTGATCTTCGACGTGGCCGCCATGGCCGCCGGAGCGGTCCCGGCCGGGATCTACGCCACCTCCTCCCCCTCGGAGTGTGAGTACATCCTCAACCACTCCGAGGCGCCCGTCGTGCTGGTGGAGGACGCCGCCCAATGGGCCAAGATCGCCGCCGTCCGGGACCAGCTCCCGCACCTGCGCCACGCCGTCCTCATGCGGGGAGCGGAGCCGGTCGACGACCCGATGGTCCTGTCCTGGGAGGAGTTTCTCTGCCCGGGGTGAGGGGGGCGGCGGGGCCCTCGACGCCCGCCTCGACGCCCTGCGCCCCGACGGTCTGGGCACCTTCATCTACACCTCGGGCACCACCGGCCGGCCCAAGGCGGTGATGCTGACCCACGACAACCTGGCCTGGACCTCGGCCCGGGCCGCCGACCTGGTGGGAGCCACGGCGGCCGACCGGGTCCTGTCCTACCTGCCGCTGTCCCACATCGCCGAGCAGATGTTCACCATCCACCTGCCCGCCGTCACCGGCAGCGCCGTGTACTACGCCGAGTCCATCGACAAGCTGCTGGAGAACCTCCTCGAGGTCCGGCCCACCGCCTTCTTCGGGGTGCCCCGGGTGTGGGAGAAGTTCCACGCCGGCGTGGCGGCCAAGCTGGCCGAGGCCACCGGCCCGAAGGCCAAGCTGGCCCAGCAGGCCATGGCCGTCGGCCGCCAGGTGATCTCCCGCCACAACCGGGGCCTGGAACCGGCCCTGACCGACCCTGGCCCAGTACAAGGCCTTCCAGAAGCTCGTCTACGGGAAGGTCAAGGCCGCCCTCGGACTCGACCAGGCCCGGCTCTGCGCCAGCGGGGCGGCCCCCGTGGCCGAGGAGGTCCTCCAGTTCTTCGCCGGTTTCGACCTGCCCATCTACGAGGTCTACGGCCAGTCCGAGGACACCGGCCCCACCACCTTCAACGCCCCGGGACACACCCGCTTCGGGACGGTCGGCCCCCCCTTCCCCGGCGTCGAGGTGAAGATCGCCAGCGACGGCGAGATCCTGGTCCGGGGCCGCAACGTCTTCGCCGGCTACTACAAGGACCCCGAGGCCACCGCCGAGGCCCTGGAGGACGGGTGGCTGCACTCGGGCGACCTCGGCGAGTTCGACGCTGAAGGGTTCCTGACCATCACCGGTCGGAAGAAGGACATCATCATCACCGCCGGCGGCAAGAACGTGGCGCCCGCAAGCTGATCGAGAGCGGGCTGAAGAACCATCCGCTGGTGTCCGAGGCGGTCGTCATCGGAGACCGCCGCAAATACCTCACCGTCCTCCTCACCCTCGACGGCGAGGCGGCCGGTCGCTTCCTGACCGAACGGGGCCAGTCCGGCCGGCCGGCGCACAACGAGGCGGTGCAGGCGGAGCTGGAGAAGGCCCTCGACGCCGTCAACACCGACTTGGCCCGGGTCGAGCAGGTGAAGAAGTTCACCATCCTCCCCCGGGAGCTCTCGATGGCCGAAGGCGAGCTCACCCCCACGCTCAAGGTGAAGCGCAACGTGGTCCACGACCATTTCGCGGCCGAGATCGAGGCGATGTACGCCGAGTGACCGAACTCCTCTGCCAGCACGACGCCTACCTGCGGACCTTCTCCGCCACCGTCACCGCGGTCGGACGCCGACGGCCGGGTGACGCTCGACCGCAGCGCCTTCTACCCGACAGGCGGGGGCCAGCCCCACGACACGGGCACGCTCCGCTGGCGCGGGGGTGAGGCGACGGTCACGGCCGTGGCCAAGGAGGGCGGGGAGGTGTGGCACCGCCTGGAGGGCGACACTCCGTCTCCCGGGACGGAGGTGGAGGGCGAGGTCGACTGGGACCGCCGCTACGCCCTCATGCGCACCCACACCGCCCTGCACGTGCTGTGCGGGGTGATCTGGAACCAGTGGGGCAAGGCGGTGACGGGCGGGAACATGGAGCCCTTGTCGGCCCGCATGGACTTCGAGTTCGACCCCCTCCCCGAGGGCTTCGGCCCCGCTGTGGAGGAGCTGGTCAACACCGAGCTGGCCCAGGGCCGCGCCGTTGAGGTCGCCTTCCTGCCCCGCTCCGAGGCCGTCCTCGACGACGCCCTCATCCGCACCAAGGTGAACCTGGTCCCCGAGTCGGTGCCCGAGATCCGGGTGATCGACATCGTCGGCCTCGACAAGCAGGCCGACGGCGGCACCCATGTGGCCAACACCTCCGAGGTGGGCCGCATCCGGGTGGTCAAGACCGAGTCGAAGGGCAAGGCCTTCAAACGCATCCGGATCGAGGTCATCGACGCCTGAGGGCGGCGGACCCGCCGGTCAGCCCTCGAGGCTGTCCAGGGCGAGGTCGAGCAGTCGGGGGACGGCAGTGGCCGCTCCGGCGGCGACGGCCTCGGCGAGCCCACCGGGGCCGAGGGCGCCCTCGAGCCGCCGGCGGGTGGAGGCCACCACCTCGGCGACCGCAGGCAGCGGCAGCGGATTCTCACCCAACGCCTGGGCGACCGCGGCGGCACCGCTGAGGAGCCGGGCGGCGGTGTCGGGCCGGCCGCGGCCTTCGTGGACCACGGCGGCCATGGTGAGGGCCGAGGCCACCCAGCGGATGTCGCCCTGGCTGCGCAGCAGCCGGAGCACCTCGGCCAGCTCGGGGCCGACGGGCTGACCGACGATGCCGGCAACTTCGGCCGACCGCACCAGCGCCATCACCAGGATGCCGGGGAGGCCGAGGGCCCGGGCCTGCTCGACGGCATCGCCGACGAGTGCGAGCGCGGCGTCGCCCCTGCCCTCGACGGCGTCGCAGAGAGCGATCCCGACCTCGAGGTGGGCGCGCTGGATCTCCCAGCCCGTCCGGCCCTCGACGATGGCCAGCGCCGCCTGGAAGTGCCCTCGGGCGGCTGCCGGCTTCCCTTCCGTGAAATCGATCCACCCCAGCTCGTAGAGGGCGTAGCCCCGTTGGACGGCGGCGCCGAAACGGGCGACGGACTCCTCGATCCACGTTCGAGCGGCCGCAATGTCGCCCCGGTCCAGGGCGATGTAGCCGAGGTAGTAGCGGACGAACCCCTGGTCCGCTGGTGTGCCGCGCTCGTCGGCCAGGGCCAGGGCCCGCTCGTAGAGTGCGACGAGGTCTTCGAGGCTCCACCGGCCGATGATGACCTTGCCGGCGCCGAGGCTGAGGAGGGCCTCGACATGGAGTGACGGCTCCGAACACCTCAGCTCCTCGACGTCGATCGCCTCGACGGCGCTGGGAACCGGGAGCCCCCAGTACCAGGAGTACTGCCCCACGCCGGCCAGGATCACGGTCGCCGACTCCCAGTCGCCGTCGGCGACGGCCGAGGTCAGCGCGCCGCCGTAGTTCTCGCTGTCAGGGGCCGTGAACCGGGACCACTCGATGCCGAAGAAGTGTGCCCCCGAGCGGTAGCCGGTGCGGATGCGCTCGACGAAGTGCCGGCGGTGCCGGGCCCGGGTCTCCTCCTCCTCGCCGGCGCCGGCCAGCTTCTCGGCGGCGTACTGGCGCACCGTCTCCAACAGCCGGTAGCGGGCCGTCTCGGCCGCGCCCTCGGGAACCACGAGGGACTTGTCCACCAGCCGGGCCAGGAGATCGAGCACGTCGATGGGGTCGGCGCCGTCACCGGCGACGGCGGCGGCCGCGTCCAGGTCGAAGTTCTGCGGGAAGACGGCGAGCCGCCGGAGCAGCTGTTGCTCGGCGGCGCCCAGCAGCTCGAAGCTCCAGTCCATCGTCGCCCGCAGGGTCTGGTGGCGGGCCGGCGCCGAGCGGGGCCCGGAGGTGAGGAGGCGCAGCCGATCGTCGAGCCGGTCGGCCAGCTGGGGCACGCTCAGCACCCGCACGCGGGCGGCGGCCAGTTCCAGGGCGAGGGGGATCCCGTCGAGGCGCCGGCAGATGCGGGCGATGGCGGCGGCGTTGGCCGGTACCGCTCCGAAGCCGGGCTGGGCCGTCCGGGCCCGGACGACGAACAGCGAGGCGGCGTCGGAACCCTCGAGGTCCTCGGGCGCCCCGGCGCCGGCCGGCGGTAGCGAAAGTCCCGGTGTGCTCCACGTCGTCTCCCCGGCCACGGAGAGGACCTCGCGGCTGGTGGCCACGATCGTCACGTGGGGGCAGCGGCGCAGCACGGTGCCGACCAGGACGTCGACCGGTTCGAGGACGTGCTCGCAGTTGTCCAGCACGAGGAGGATCCGGCGGGTGGACAGCACCCGGCACAGCTGCTCGTCCGCCGCCAGCCCGCTGCCGGGGCCGGTGTCCACCCCCAGGGCGGCGAGGACGTCGCCGGCCAGCGGCCGGTCGTCGCGTACCGAGGCCAGCTCGACGACCCGGGCGCCGTCCTCGTAGAGCTTCTCCATACGGGCCGCCAGCTCGAGGGCGAGGCGGGTCTTCCCGGCGCCGCCGACCCCGGTGATCGTCAGCAACCGCGTCTGGGGCAGGAGCGCCGCCAGCTCGGCCAGCTCCTCCTCCCGGCCCACGAACGAGGTGAGCGGTCCGGAAGGCCGGGTCTCCACGGTCGGTGGGGGTGGCGACTCCGGCAGGTCGGGATGGGCGACCCTCCAGACGCGTTCGGGGCGGGAGAAGCCCTCCAGGGCCCGCTCGCCGAAGTCGAGAAGCATGGCCCCGTCCGGGAGGTCGTCGCGCACCAGGTCGGCCGCCGACTGGGAGCACAGGATCTGTCCTCCCCCTGCTTCACCGAGGAGCCGCGCCGTCCGGTTGAGGGTCGGCCCCAGATACGTCCCGGCCCGGGCTTCGGCGGTGCCGGCGTGGACGGCCATGCGGACGCGGAGGGGACCCGGGCCGCTCCAGGTGACGCCGCCCAGCTCCCGTTGGCCGGCGATGGCGGCGGCGAGCGCGTCAGGCACGGTGGCGAAGGCGGCTCCGAGGCCGTCGCCCGTATGCGTGAAGAGCGATCCACCGTGTGCCGCCACGGCATCGCGCAGGATGGCGTCGTGCCGGGCGAGGTCGGCGGCCATGGCGGTCCGGTCTCCCTCCCAGCGCCGCGTGCTCGCTTCGATGTCGGTGAACAGGAAGGCGAGTGTGCCGCCGGGTCGCGACTCGCCGGGATCCGACGGGGGGCCGGCCGCCACCGGGGCCCGGACGTCCAGCTCGGGGCTCTGGCGCAGGATCTGGCGCTCGAGGGTCTGGAGGTCGGAGGTTGGCTCCAGACCGAGCTCGTCAGCCAGGGTCCGTCGCAGGTCCTGGTAGGCGGCCAGCGCCTCTGCCTGCCGGCCCAGCCGGTAAAGGGCGATCATCTGCCGTGCCCGCAACCGCTCCCGGAAGGGATGCTCTGGGATCAGGGGCTCGACCACGTCGAGGGCGGCGGCGGGCCGGCGGGCCGCCAGCTCGGCCGCGGCCAACTCCTCGGCCACGTCGAGCCGGGCGCCGTCGAGGCGCACGGCGGCGATGCGGGCGAAGTCGCGGTCGGCGAGATCGGCCAGGGCCGGCCCCCGCCACAGGTCGAGGGCATCCCGGAAGCAGCGGGCGGCCCGCTCCGGGTCACCGCCCACCAGCGCCGAGCGCCCATCGGCGGCCAGGGCGTGGAAGCGGGCGACGTCGAGCCGGTCCCGGTCGAGGTCCAGCACGTAGCCACCCGCTTCGGCGCGGATGGCGAGGCGAGCCCCGGCTCCTTCCAGGTTGCGGCGAAGCCGGGACACCAGGGTGTGGACGGTGGCAGCCACGCTGGCGGGCGGCGTCTCCCGCCAGAGCGCGTCCACCAGGGAGCCGGCCGAGGCACGCCCGGACAGGGCGAGCATGGCCAGGATGATCCGCTGCTTGGGACTGCCGATGGGCACGTCGCGGCCGTCGACGGCCACGGAGACCGGTCCGAGCAGCCGGATGTCGACCTCTCCCGTGAGCGTCATGCTCCTCCCCGACCCGAGCGTATTGCCCCCGACAGCCTGGCGACAGGTCCGCGCAAGGGGTGGGGCGCACAGTGGGCACCAGCGGGTCGGGACGGCCGACCCGGCGTCGGGAAGGGAGCCCGGCATGGACCTCGACGAGCTGCTGGCTCAGATCCGCCAGTGCATCCCCGCCACGACCAAGCAGGTCACAGATCTGATCGCCACCATCCCCGATCCCGCTTCCCCCGCGCCGGACAGCCCGTGGACGCTGCGGGACTTCGCCGCCCACCTGGTGGTGGCCAGCGGCTGGCTGACGGACATCGCCCAGGGCGAGCCGTCGCCCATCGAGAGCCTCGACCCCGCGTACCACAAGCCGGAGATGGCCCGCCGCAACGCCGACATCGCCGAGAGCGACCCGATGGAGCTGTCCCGGCTCCTGGCCGATGGGGTCGAGGGCTTCCTCGACGCCACCAGCGACGTGGCCGGCGCCACGCCGGTCATCTTCCATGGGGGCAACCCCTTCACGGTGGCCGGTGTGGCCGGCGTCCTCCTCGGCGAGGAGATCCTCCACGGCTACGACATCGCCACCGCGGTGGGGCGGCCATGGCCCATCGACCCGATGGTCGCTGCCCTCGTCCTGGCCGCCTACGCCCCGGGATTCGGCTTCATCAGCAACCCCGAAACGACCAAGGGCCACTGCGCCGCCTACGGCATCGAGTTACGGGGCGTCGGGGAGATGACCGTGCGCTTCACCGACGGGGTGTACGGCCTGGAGGAGGCCGGCGCGGCGGTGGACTGCACCATCTCCGCCGATCCCGTCGCCTTCCTGATGGTGGGCGCCGGGCGGCTCAGCCGCTACGAGGCCATCGCCCTCGGACTGCTCAGCGCCGGCGGGGACCGGCCCGAGCTCGCGGTCGCCTTTCCCGACCTCTTCCTCTACCCGTAGAACCCGAACCGGGGCCTTCCTACAGGAAGCGCCGGCGACGCCCGCCTCCGCCGGGACGGCGGCGGGGGGCGAAGGGACGGGCCGGGGCGGCGGTCGGAGCGGCTGTCCCGTCGGTGCCCGTGGCCACGTCCTCGTCGCCGGCGGCGTCGACGGCGGGATCCCAGGCCGACAGGTCGGCCAGGCGCTCGTCGTTGGAGAACACCTCGACGACCGGCTGCTTGATGCCGAGGCGCTTCTGGAGGGCCTCGACCTCGACTTCCTGGTCCCACATCACCAGGCTCACGGCCACGCCGGCCTGTCCGGCCCGGGCCGTGCGCCCGGAGCGGTGGAGGTAGGACTTCTGGTCCTCGGGCAGGTCGTAGTGGAGGACGACGTCGATGCCCTCCAGGTCGAGCCCCCGGGCGGCGACGTCGGTGGCCACCAGCGCCGGCACCACCCCCGTGGCGAACTCCCGCATGGCCCGGGCCCGGGACTTCTGGGGCAGGTCGCCGTGGATCACCTGGGCGTGCACGCCGGCCCGGCGCAGATCGTCGGACAGGCGGTCAGCGCCCCGCTTGGTGCGGACGAAGAGGAGGCACCGCTCGGCGCCGGCGATGATGGCTGCCGCCACCAGCACCTTGTCCATCTGGTGGACCCGCAGGAAGCGGTGCTCCATCTCCTCCACGGTGGGCTGATAGGACTCGACCTCGTGGTGGACCGGGTCCCGGAGGTACTTGCGCACGATGTGGTCCACGTCGCCGTCGAGGGTGGCGGAGAACAGCATCGTCTGGGGATGGCCCTGGAGGTGGCGCAGGATCCAGGTCACCTGGGGGGTGAAGCCCATGTCGGCCATCCGGTCGGCCTCGTCGAGGACGACCACCTTCACGTCGGAGAGGTCGACCTCGCCGCGCTCGAGGAAGTCGATGAGGCGGCCGGGGGTGGCCACCACGATGTCGGCCCGGCTGCGCAGCGCCGCGATCTGGCGCTTGACGGAGTCGCCCCCGTAGACGGTGGCCACCCGTAGCCCCCGGCAGGTGGCCAGGGGACCGAGGACGCCGGCCACCTGCACGCACAGCTCCCGGGTGGGAACCAGCACGAGCGAGTGGGGCCGGCGGGGCTCGGCCGGCTTGGTGGCTTCGATCATGGGGAGACCGAAAGCCAGTGTCTTGCCCGAGCCCGTCTTGGCCTTGCCGCACACGTCGCGGCCGGCGAGGGCGTCGGGGATGGTGAGAGCCTGCACGGGGAACGGCTCGGCGATCCCCTGACTCAGGAGCTCGGCGGCCAGATCGGGGTCCACCCCGAGGCGCTCGAACCCGGATACCTGCGTCAACATCGTCCTCCTGTCGGCGGTGGCGGGTGCCCTGTGGCCTTCCGCCGTATTTACCACCACGAACGAGGACGACCCGCGAGCCCAGTGCTCGCCTACCCAGGATAGTGGACGAAGGCCCCGATCTGGGCCCGACGGGAGCACGGGCCGCCGGGATGACGGCCCGTGCTCCGCGGGGCGGAGGGTCAGAACTTGTCCGGGAACTTCTTCTCGGTGGCGGCGGCGATGGCGTCGGCCAGCGTCGTTCATGTGGCTGACGGCCATGCGCAGGCTGGTGGCCACGGCGGTGGCGTCGCCTGCCTTCTGGGCATCGATGACCGCTTTGAGGGTGGTGGCGTGCATCTTGACGCCCTCCTCGACGGCGGCCGCCGGGAGGTTCTCGTTGACCGTGTTCATGGTGGTCCCGAAGGTGGCGGCGTAGGCCAGCAGGTCGGCGACGGCTTTGTCGGCACCGGCCTTGTCGTCCTTGGCGACGGCCTGGGTGTAGACGACGACGGCGTCGATGTGGCTCTTGCTGCGCCACAGGCCGTCGAAGGCGTTGCCCACCTCGTCGCCGTAGACCGAGGTCACCCCGGCCACCAGGTCAGCCGTGTTGCTGTTGGTCGGGCCGTTGAGGGCGGTGGCGGCCGCCTCGAACTGCGGCATCCGCCCGCCCAGGGCCGCGCCGGTGGCACTGGCGGCCAGCAGGACGTGCTCCCGCAGGAGCGAGGTCAGCGTCGACCGCAGGCCCGAAGCGCCCGAGGCGGCGTCGCCGGGGAACTTGTCCGGGAACTGCTTGGCGGTGGCGCCGGCCAGGGTGTTGGCCAGCTCGTCCATATGGTGGTACGCCGCTCGGGCCGCCGTGTACACCGTCGGGAAGTCCTGGGCCTTCTGGGCATCGATGACGGCCTTGAGCGTGGTGATGTGCATCTTCACGCCCTCCTCCACGCCGGCCGCCGGGAGGTTGGGGTTGACCTGGTTCATCGTCGTCCCGAACGTCGTGGCGTAGGCCAGCAGGTCGGCGACGGCCTTGTCGGCGCCGGGCTTGTCGTCCTTGGCGATGGCCTGGGTGTAGGCGACGACGCCGTCGATGTGGCTCTTGCTGCGCCACAGGCCGTCGAAGGCCTTGCCGACCTCGTCACCGTAGGCCGCGGTGATCCCGGCCACGATGTCGGCCGTGTTGCTGTTCGTGGGCCCGTTGAGGGCGGTGGCAAAGGCCTCGAAGCCCTTGGTGTCCCCCCGGAGGGCGGCACCGGTGGCCATGGCGGCCAGGTAGACGTGCTCGCTGAGCAGGCCGGTGAGGCCGGCCCGCAAGGTGGCGGCTCCGGTATCGGAGCCGGTGGCCATCTCATCTTCACCGCCGGCCTGCGCCTGCGTCGACGGTGTCTCGTTGGCCGCCTCGTCGCCGCTGTCGTCGCCACAGGCCGCCCCCAGCAGGGCCAGGACGAGGGCCAAACCGATCAGTCCGGTCACCTTCCTACTTCGCCTGAACATTCCTCTGGTCTCCCTTCTCGTCTGCCGTGATGGGTTGGGTTGGGTCGAGCTGGTTCGGGGAGGTCGGGGTACCGCGTGTGCCTGCCGTCAGGTCACCGTCACCTCGCCGCGCATGGTGGCGGGGTGGACGGCGCAGAAGTACGTGAAGCTGCCGGCCTCAGCGAAGGTGAACTCGAAGCTGGCTTCAGTGGCGATCTGCCCGGAATCGAACCTGCCGTCGGGTGATGTCGTGACGTCGCCCGCCCCCTGGGCCACGGTCCCGGACGTCACCGTGTGAAAGCCGGCGTCGGTCTGCTTCCAGGTGACTGTCGTCCCGGCGGGCACGGTGAGCTTCTCAGGCCGGTAGGCGACGAGCCGCATGACCACTTCGTTGGCCGGGGCGGCCCCACTGGCTTCCGGCGTTTCCGCTTCCTTGTCGTCGTTGCCGCCCCCACCGCATCCGGTCAGCGCGAGGACGAGAACGGCGAGGATGAGAAGTCCTCGCGGGGCTTGCCTGCCGTTCATGTTGCCTCCCGGCATCTCTACGGAAGCCGGAGGGATGGCGGATGAGTGGATGTTCGGCCCCGCTCCTACAATCCCGGGCCATGGCCAGCCGGATCACCCGCGCCGACGTGGAACACGTGGCCCGCCTCGCCCGCCTCGCCCTGTCCGAGGAGGAGATCGAGCAGTTCACGGTCCAGCTGGCCCAGATCCTCGAGCACGCCGCCAACGTGGAGGCCCTCGACACCGCCGGCGTCGCCCCCACCTCCCACCCGATCCCCATCGCCAACGTGATGCGCCCCGACGAGCCCCGCCCCGGCCTCCCCCGGGACGAGGTGCTGGCCATGGCACCGGCGGCCGAAGACGGCCGCTTCCGCGTGCCACGCATTGTCGACTACGGGGACACCCCGGACCCCGGGGACTACGGCGAGGACGAGCGGTGACCGCGCCGGACGACCTGGTCGGGCGCACGGCCACCGACCTGGCCGCCCTGGTGCGCTCGGGTGAGGTGTCGGCCGCCGAGGTGACCGAGGCCCACCTGGCCCGCATCGACGCCCACGACGACCGCCTCCGGGCCTTCCTCTCCCGGGACGACGCCGGCGCCCGGGCCCGGGCCCGCGAGATCGATGCCGCCCGCGCCCGGGGGGAGGAGCTCGGCCCCCTGGCCGGCGTCCCGGTGGCGGTGAAGGACGTGCTGGCCACCCGCGGCCTGGCCACCACCTGCGGATCGCGGCATCCTGGAGGGCTGGTGCCCGCCCTACGACGCCACCGCCATCACCCGGTTGCGGGCGTCGGGGGCCGTCCTCGTGGGCAAGACCAACATGGACGAGTTCGCCATGGGTTCCTCGACGGAGAACTCGGCTTTCTTCCCCACGGCCAATCCCTGGGACACGACCCGGGTCCCGGGAGGTTCATCCGGGGGCAGCGCGGCGGCGGTGGCCGCTGGTTTCACCCCCCTCGCCCTCGGGAGCGACACGGGCGGCTCGGTCCGCCAGCCCGCCGCCCTGTGCGGGGTGGTGGGCGTCAAACCCACGTACGGGCGGGTGTCCCGTTACGGGCTGGTGGCCTACGCCTCCAGCCTCGACCAGGTCGGCGCCCTGGCCGGCAGCGTGGGCGATGCCGCCCTGCTCCTGGAGGCCGTGTGGGGTCATGACCGGGCCGACTCCACGTCGATCCCGACCGCCCCGGAGCCGATCGCGCCCACGCTGGAGGACGGGGTGGCCGGCCTGCGGGTGGGGATCATCACCGAGCTGACCGAGACGGACGGGATCCAGCCCGAGGTGGCCGCGGCGGTGGAAGCGGCCCGGGCAATCTTCGAGGAGGCGGGGGCGGAGGTCGGCAAGGTCTCGGTCCCCTCGGTGGAGTACGGCCTGTCGGCCTACTACATCATCGCCCCGGCCGAGGCGTCGTCGAACCTGGCCCGCTATGACGGCGTGCGCTACGGCCTGCGCCGCCCCGCCTCAGACGTGGCGACCATGAACGCGCTGACCCGGGAGGCGGGTTTCGGGACGGAGGTCAAGCGCCGCATCATGATCGGCACCTACGCCCTCTCCGCCGGCTACTACGACGCCTACTACGGCCAGGCCCAGCGGGTGCGCACCCTCATCATCAACGACTTCGCCCGGGCCTACGAGCACTTCGACGTGCTGGTCTCGCCCACGTCGCCTACCACCGCTTTCCCGCTCGGGGCCAAGGTCGACGACCCGCTGGCCATGTACCTCTCCGACGTGTGCACGGTGTCCACCAACCTGGCCGGAGCGCCGGGCATCTCGGTGCCCGCCGGCCTCGACGGCGCCGGCCTCCCGGTGGGGGTCCAGATCGTCGCCCCCGCCCTCGGCGAGGCGGTCATGTTCCGGGCCGCCCGGGCCCTGGAACGGGGCTTCGCCTTCACCGCGCGTGCGCCCCTGGGAGGCGGATCATGAGCTACGAAACCGTGATCGGGCTCGAGGTGCACTGCGAGCTGGCCACGAAGACGAAGCTGTTCTGCTCCTGCCCCAACGAATTCGGCGCCGAGCCCAACACCAGCGTCTGTCCGGTGTGCCTGGGCCTGCCGGGCTCGCTGCCCGTCCTCAACGAGGCCGTGGTGGAGTTCGCCCTGCGGGTGGGGGAGGCGCTCCACTGCCGGATCCCGGAAACCTCCATCTTCCACCGCAAGAACTACTTCTATCCCGACATGCCGAAGAACTTCCAGATCTCCCAGTACGACGAGCCGGTGTGCGTCGACGGCTACCTGGACGCGCCCGGTGTCGGGGGGCACGTCGGCATCGAGCGGGCCCACATGGAGGAGGACACCGGCAAGACCCTCCATGTCGGCGCCGGGGGCCGCATCCACGACGCCGACCACTCGCTGGTGGACTACAACCGGGCCGGAGTCCCTCTCATGGAGATCGTCTCCCGGCCCGACATCCGCTCCTCGGAGCAGGCGCGGGCCTACGTCACCGAGCTGCGGGCGGTGCTCGAGGCCATCGGCGTTTCCGACGTGAAGATGGAAGAAGGCTCGCTGCGTATCGACGCCAACATCTCCCTGCGCGAGCAGGGCACCGAGACGCTGGGGACCAAGGTCGAGATCAAGAACATGAACTCGCTGCGCTCCCTGGCCCGGGCCCTGGAGTTCGAGGCTGCCCGGCAGGCGGCGGTGCTGGCCGAAGGCGGCCGGATCACCCAGGAGACCCGCCACTGGGACGAGGACGCCGGACTGACCCACCCGCTGCGCTCCAAGGAGGAGGCGTTCGACTACCGCTACTTCCCCGAGCCCGACCTGGTGCCGCTGGCCCCGCCGCCCGAATGGCAGGCGCGGGTGCGGGCGGCCATGCCCGAGCTGCCCTCGGCCCGGCGCCGGCGCCTGGTGGAGGAGTGGGACATCTCCGACCATGACGCCGGTGTGCTCCTGACCTCGGGGCTGGCCGACTACGCCGCCGAGGCCGTGGCTGCCGGCGCCCCAGGTCGGGACGTGACCAACTGGGTGGTGGGCGACCTGCTGGCCCACGTGCACGGGGGGGCCGCTGGCATTCACGGAGGAGCTACTGGCCCCGCCGACCTCGCCCTCACTGCTGCCGGGCTGGCCGAACTCGTCGGTCTGGTGGCCGACGGCACCCTGTCCCGGCCCCAGGCCAAGGAGGTCCTCGGCGCCGCCCTGGCCGGGGAAGGGAGCCCGAAGGCGGTGGCGGCCGCCCGGGGGCTGGCCCAGATGAGCGACGAGGCCGAGCTGGTGGCGGTGGTGGACGGTGTCCTGGCCGCCAGCCCCACGGAGGTGGAGCGCTACCGCGACGGCGACGAGAAGGAACAGAAGAAGCTGCGGGGCTTCTTCATGGGCCGGGTGATGGCGGCCACCAAGGGCTCGGGCAACCCGCAGGTGCTCACCCGACTCCTCGAAGAGCGGCTCTCCGGGGGCTGAAACCGGTCAAAGTCCTCATTCTGGGGGACACCCCCGGGCCCCCGGGCGACGTACGCTGACCCCGTGCAGCTCGGCTTTGCGGTCCCCATCTCCGGTTCGTGGGCGAGCACGGCTAACTGCCTGGAGGTCGCCCGCCGGGCTGAGGAGCTCGGTTACACGTCGCTGTGGACCTTCCAGCGTCTCCTGTCACCCCTGGACGGCGACGCCCCCGTCTTGGACCCCCAGTACCGCCAGGTCCACGACCCTCTGGCCACCCTCGGCTATCTCGCCGGTCAGACGACGACCGTCCGCCTCGGGGTGGCCGTCGTCAACATGCCCTACTACGCGCCCATCGTCCTGGCCAAGCTCCTCACCACCATCGACCATCTCTCCGAGGGGCGGCTGGTCGCCGGACTGGGCATCGGCTGGTTGCCGCAGGAATTCGAAGCGGTCGGGGCACCCATGGGTGAGCGGGGCGCCCGAGCCGAGGACTTCGTCCGCTGCCTGCGCGCCATCTGGACCGAGGACGTCGTCGAATACGAGGGCAAGTTCTACCGGGTGCCCCGGGCGCGGGTGGATCCGAAACCGGTGCAGCAGCCCCACCCACCGATCCTGTTCGGCGGAGCCGCCGAGGTCGCGCTCCGGCGCGCCGGCCGGCTGGCCGACGGCTGGATCAGCAGCAGCCGGGCGGATCTGAGCCGGATCGACGAGTCCCTCGCCATCGTGCGCAGGGCCGCATCGGACGCCGGGCGCGATGCCGGCGCGCTGCGCTTCGTCTGCCGCGGGGTGGTCAAGGTCCGCTCCGGGGAACGGGCACCCCTGGTCGGCTCCCTCGACGAGATCCGCTCCGACCTGGCCGACCTGGCCACGAAGGGCATCACGGAGACGTTCATCGACCTCAACTTCGACTCCGAGATCGGGTCCCCCGACGCAGATCCCGTGGTGTCGATGCGCCGGGCCCACGAAGTCCTCGAAGCGCTCGCCCCGGGCTGAGCGCGGAATGATCCGGACCCGGTCCGTCCTCGCCGCCACCCTCGGGCTGCTCGCTTCCTGCCTGGTGGCCTTTCCCGCCGGCGGCCAGACCGCCGCCCCGGGAGGGTTGCGCTTCACGGCGTCCGCCACCGGCACCGCCATCTACGTGGGGGCGCTGCAGGGCCCCGCCGAGCGCGCCGCCGTGCGGGCGGGATTCTCCGGGGCCACCGTGAGCGCCGCCGGCCTGACCGTCGGCACGATCGACGAGCTCGGGGCCACCGTCGCCACCGGCGGCGCCGGCCGGCACACCGAGGCGCGGGGCCGGGGCCTCGACGTCAACGGCCTGGTGGTGGCGGGCGCCGCCGAAGCCGCCGCGCCCCCCACCGCGGCGCCGGTGGCCAACGAAGCCAGCCTGGTGGACATCCCGGACGTGGCATCGGTGTCCCTGGCCCGGGGCGAGGCGGACCCCGCCTGGAGCCACGACACGTGCGTCGCCGGCCGCCCTCTGAGCTTCGGATCCGGTCGGGCACTCGCCGTGGTCCTACCCGTGGCCGCCGTCGATGTGGCCCGCACCGATGCCACCACCGAGTTGCGCCCGGCGGGCGACACGTTCTCGGTGGTAGCCGAGGCCCGCCACGGAGCCGCCACCGTCCGCCTCCTGCCCGGCACCCCCGAGGAGACGACCATCGAAGTGCTGGGCGAGACCGTGCTGCGGGCCCGGGCCGACGGGAACCCCGGTGGCGTCGCCCTGGAGTACGCCGCCGTCGGGACGGACCCCGCCGCGCCTTTCCTCCGTATCACCAGGGGCAAGGACGTCGTCCAGCTCACCAGCCAGGAGGTGATTGGCCGCCGCGGTGTGGCGCTGGCGCAGACCCCGGTGATGGACCTGCGCATCGGTGAGGCGCCCCGGGGCTACGACACGGCCGGCGGTGCCCAACCCCACGTGGCCGCCGACGGGACCGCGGCATCGGCCGTTGTCGACCTCCTCCGCGTGCAGCTCTTGACCGGCGGTTCCGGCGAAATGCTCGACATTCGCATAGGGCACCTGGAGGCGGAGGTGACCGTGCCCGCCGGCGGGGTGCGCTGCCCCGCCCCGGTGGCGAAGGTGGTCGACGAGGAACCCGTCGACCCGGGCGGCAGTTCATCTTCACCATCACCGTCCCCGATCGCGCATCCGCTCGGGCTGAAGGCTCGGCTAATCGCGCGGTCGGGGGGCGTCGGGCCGGGGGCCGGAGGCGAAGCGGGCCAGGCCGGCGAACATCTCTGACTCCCGGACCGTGGGCCGGCACCGGCCCGTCTCCAGCAGGAGCCCGTCGTCGAGGTTCAGACCGAAGGTGCCCAGGGCTGCGGCCCGGTCGGCCCGCAGGCTGGCCTGGGGGTACTCCGCCATCCGCTCGGCCAGCTCCAGGGCCCGGGGCAGAGCCTGGCCGGCGGGGACCACCTCCTGGACCAGGCCGATGGCCTGGGCCCGGCGGGCGTCGATGCGGATGCCCGTCTCCAGCATCCACAGGGCGTTGCCCTGGCCCATGATGCGGGGGAAGCGCTGGGTTCCGCCATCGATGAAGGGCACCCCCCAGCGGCGGTTGAGGGCGCCGAACTCGGCGTTGTCGGCTGCGATGCGGAAGTCGCACCAGCAGGCCAGCTCCATGCCCCCGGCGAAGCAGTAGCCGCCCACGGCGGCGATGGTGGGCTTGCCCGGGTCGAGGTGGGCGAAGCCCATGGGACCGGCCCGTTCGGTGTAGGGGTGGTCGAGGATCCCGTCGACGTTCTTCAGGTCGGCCCCCGAGCAGAACGACACCTCGCCGGCGCCGGTGAGGACGAGGACGTGCTGGGTGTCGTCGGCCCCGAAGGCTTCGATGGCCTGGGCCAGGGCCACGGCCGTCTCCGCGTCCACGCAGTTGTGGACCTCGGGCCGGTTGACGGTGACGACCGTTACCGGCCCGCGCTGCTCCGTGAGGATCTTGTCCATGCCCGCCTCCCGAGGCCCAAGGGGAGGCTCAGGCTATCGGGCGTCGCTCCCCGGCAGATAGGCGCGTACGGCGGGCGAGACGGCGATGGTGGTGGCCCGGTCGCGGGGCACGGCCCCGCCCAGCGGCAGGCCGAGCACCATGGCGGTCACGGCGGTGGCGAGGGCGGCCAGCGGTGTCCGGCGGCGCCTCGCCCGGTCCGTGTCCGGGTCGACGAGGGAAATGGTCCGCGCCTCCTCGTC
The DNA here is from genome assembly GCA_963789165.1 of uncultured Actinomycetes bacterium. GTDB lineage: Bacteria > Actinomycetota > Acidimicrobiia > IMCC26256 > BP-133 > CAWBJP01. Next base: position 21,831 of record CAWBJP010000013.1, on the reverse strand, counting down.
GTCCCGGTGGGTGAGCCAGTGCCGCTGACACTCGCCGCCCAGCAGCGGCGGAGGATCAGCGGCCGACGTGAGCGGGATCTCCGGGCAGATGGCCTGGACCCGGGCCCGGGCGTCGCCGGCCACCCGGGGGACACTGCGGGCGTCGAGGCCGACCACGGTGGCCACCTCGGAGGGCGTCATGGCCTCGACGTCGGTGAGCCACAGGGCGGTCCGGCGCGGTTCGGGCAGGGCACTGAGCGCCGCCCGCACCGCCTGGCTGCTGGTTCCGTCGTTTCCGGTCCGGGAGGCTGCGCCGCTGGGCATGGGCTGGCGGGTCCGGGCCCGTTGCAGGGCCGCCCGCCGGACGCAGGTCAGGAGGTGAGCCCGGAAGGAGGATTCACCGCCTACCGGGAGGGACGGGAACACGGCCGTGAACCCGGCCAGGACGGCCAGTTCGGCGTCGTCCGAGAAGGCCGAAGTGGCGCTGGCCAGGCGCCAGGCGGCGGCGTGGTGGCGTAGGTAGAGCACGCCGAAGGCGGTCCGGTCGCCCTCCCGGGCGCGGACCACGAGGTCGACGTCGGGGGCGAGATGGAGGGGCACGAGGCACCTGGGGCGGTCATCCATCCAGTTCTTTCCCTTCCTCGCCTGGCGAGAAGGAAATGCGGCCGCGCCCACTCCTCCTTCTCCTGTCGGACGGGTGCGTACCCACGCTGAACCGGGATCTCACCCTCAGTGAACAGCTATGTCCGGTTCGCGTAACCTGCGAGCTGTGTTTGTGGCTCTTGGCCTGGCGCGATGACGTCGGCGCAGACCATCGTCATCGACCATCTGGCGCGCCTCGACGACGGCTCCGTGGCCGTGGCGGGCATCGACGGCGGGCACGACCACGTCGCCCCGCGCCACGAGAACGGCTGGGACACCTCGGCCACGAGCCGCCAAGGTGGCCCCTTCGGGGTGGGGGAACTCGTGGACCTAGGGTTCTCCCGACGGGTGGGCGTGGCCCCCCTGGTGGAGGAGCGGGAGGTGGAGCAGGCCAGCCTGCGTCCTCTGGGACGCATCACCGACGGGGACTTCTGGTCGATGCTCGAGACCCTGGGGCAGGACTCGCTGCCCGCCATCTACGGCGACGACCTGACCCGGCAGAGCTCAGGCACGGCCTGTGTGCCCGAGGGGCGGGGGCGGGCGTCGCTCGGGGTGCTGCGCTGCCCGGGGCCGGCCGAGCTGTTCCGGCGGGGCGGGCAGCTCCGCATGGGTATCGACGATCTCCAGCTCGGCTCTCTCGACCTGGCCGTGTTCGACTTCCGCCTGCGCGACGAGCACGGCGTCCCCATCGACGCGCTGTGGAAGGTGATCCGGCGCCGCGTGTTGGCCGGCGAGCCCGTCATCCTCTCCGTCGGCCTGTCCCGTCCCTTCAATGGCTCCCACTGGTTGCGGGTCGACAACATCCATTTCCGCGACTATTTCGATGACCACCCCGTCTTCCGCGTCTACCGGGAGGAGCGAACTGATGGCCGCCTCGTCGGACCCTAGGAACCCAAAGGCTGTGGCCCGTTTCGCCCTCACGGCCGAGGAGTACGCCGAGGGCCTGCGGGCCATCATGCGCCGGCAGCCGACCTTCTGGGTCGGGCCGGTCCTGGGTGTCGTGGTCCTCGTCGTGGGCGTCTCGGTGGGTGACACCATCGCCCGGGTGTGGGGTTGCATCGTGCTCGCCCTGGCCGGCGGATCGTTCTGGTTCGTGCCCGCGCTGCGCTGGAAGCAGAGTCCCCGCCTCAAGGAGGAACAGGAACACACTTTCTCCGAGGACGGCATCCTCGTGCGGGCGGGCAAGGACAAGGGGCGGTTGCCGTGGAGCTTCTACGCCCGGGCGGCGGAGACACCGAACGTCTATGTCCTGCTGCGCAACGGTCGTCAGGGCAACTTCGTCCCCAAGCGGGGGTTCGTCTCCCCCGACGCCGAGGCCAATTTCCGGACCGTGGCCGCGGCCCATCTCCGCACCAACTGGCGCGCCTGACGGGCCGGGCCCAGCCACCTGACCAGGAAGGGGAGACCCATGCCGCTGTATACCTGCAATGTTTCGCCCGGTGACCTGACTTCGGAGCTGAAGGCCGAGATCGCCCGGGAGATCACCCGCATCCACTGCGAGGTGACCGGCGCCCCGACGGCGTTCGTGCAGGTCTTCTTCCGTGAGGTCCCCGCCGGTGACGGCTTCGTGGGCGGTCAGCCATTCACCCAGGCGACCATCACCGGACTGATCCGGGCCGGCCGCTCGCAGGACGACAAGTCGAAGCTGCTGTTCGGCATTTCGGGCGCCTGGAGCAGGATCACCGGGCAGGCGGAGAAGGATGTCTTCGTCGCTGTCCAGGACGTACCGGCGAAGAACATCGTGGAGGACGGTGCCCTCCTTCCCGAGCCCGGCGAAGAGGAGGTGTGGCTGGCCGAGCACGGGCAGGCCGACGAGGTCAGCGCCCGGCGAGCTCCGTAGGTGGTGGGACAGCGGCGCCTCAACTGTCCCTGACGTTCTGCCGATCCCTCTTGTGAGACCACAGGAGGTCCAACGATGACGGACGCTACTGAATCCACGGTCCTCAGCAGCCAGGACCGCACCCTTGCCCCCCACGACGGGAGCGATGGCATCCTCGATGAGACGGCGACTTCAGCGCGTGCCGGGCGCCTCGCAGCCCGCCTGGCCGGCTCTGACCTCGACGCCGAGAGCCTTGAAATGATCACGGCCGCTCTGACGGTCGAGGTTTGCGACGACATCACCAACGCCACGGCGTAGGCGCCAGCCGGCTCACCTGCGGGCGAAGTTCAGCTCCCGCTGAATTGGGGCGGGCGCTTGTCGACGAAGGCGGCCACGCCCTCGGCGAAGTCCTCGGTGCCGCGCAGGAGGCCGTAGGCCAGTCCCTCCAGCTCCATGCCCACGTGGAGGGGCGCGTCGTAGGCGTGGTTGAGCACCCGTTTCGCCAAACGCAGGGCGAGGGGCGCCTTGGCCGCCAGTTCCCCCGCCACCTCCCGGGCCCTGGTCTCCAGGTCGGCGAGAGGCACCACCTCGGACACCAGCCCCCAGGCCAGGGCGTCGCCCGCCTCGATGCGCCGGCCCCGCAGGATGACGTCCTTGGCCCGGGACAGGCCGATCAGGTGGGCCAGACGCTGGGTGCCGCCGCTGCCCGGGATCATGCCCAGGGTGATCTCGGGCAGGCCGAGCACGGTGTCGGAGGCGGCCAGGCGCAGATCGCAGGCCAGGGCCAGCTCCATGCCGACCCCGAAGGTAAACCCATGGAGGGCGGCCACCACCGGCTTGGGGCAGCGCTCCGGCGCCCCGACGTTGTGGGCCAGGCGGGAGAGGACCTCGGGGGAGCGCTCCAGAAATCCGGCCACGTCGCCGCCGGCGGTGAAGGCCTTCTCGCCCGCCCCGGCCAGGATGACGACCCGCACGCGCTCGTCGGCACCGAGCTCGTCGAAGACGGCGGCCAGCTGGTCCCGGGCCGGCATGCTCACCCGGTTGAGCTTCTCGGGCACGTCCAGGGTGACGGTGGCGATGCCCGCGCTCTCGTCGTGCTCGACCCGGAACCCGTCATAGTTGGTCATGCGGACGATCCTTCCTGTCCCCCCACCACCTCAGCGATGGCGGTCACGATGGGTTCGTAGCCGGTGCACCGGCACAGGTGCCCGGACAGCAGCTCCCGGATGCCGGTCTCGTCCGGGGCGGGTGCTCCGGCCGCCACCTCGTCCCACAGTTCGGCCGCGGCCATGAGGATGCCGGCAGTGCAGAACCCGCACTGGAGGGCGAAGTGACGCCGGAACGCCTCCTGCAGCGGATGGAGTCGCCGGTTCGTCAGTCCAGCCCCTCCACCGTGGCGATGTCGGCTCCGTCGGCCTGGACGGCGAGCAGCAGGCAGGAGCGCACTGCCGCGCCGTCCAGGCGGATGGTGCACGCCCCGCATACCCCGTGCTCGCAACCGACGTGGGTGCCCCGCAGCCCGACGTCGTGGCGGAGGAAGTCGCTCAGCAGCCGGCGCTCGTCGACCTCAGCGGTCATCGGCCGTCCGTTGACGGTGCACTGCAAGGGCCGCGTCATGGGACGATTCCGGCCCGGGTCGCGGCCCGATCGACGGCCCGAGTGACGAGGACCCCGACCAAATGGCGCTGGTAGGCGGACGGGGCATGAAGCGAGCCGGTCGGTTCCACGGAGCCGGCGGCGGCGACGCCGGCGTCCCGGGCGGCTTCCGGTGACGGCTCGCGCCCGACCAGGGCGTCGGCGGCGACGGAGACGACCAGCGGCCGGTCGGCAACGGCTCCCACCGCGACCCGGGCGGCGGTGATCCGCCCGTCGGCCAGCCGGACCCATGCGGCCGCCAGGCCGAGGGCGAAGTCGCCGTGGCGGGGCGCCAGCTCGGCCAGGGCGCTCGCCTCGCCCGAGCCCGGTGAGGGGAAGAGCACGGCCACCACCAGCTCGTCGGGTTCCAGCGCGGTGGTGAGGAAGCCGCTGAAGAGCGATCTGGCCGGGATCTCCCTTCGGCCCCGGACCGCCGATTCGACCACCACCGAGCCGCCGAGGGTCACCAGGGCCAGGGGCAGTTCGGCGGCGGGGTCGGCGTGCGCCACGGAGCCCCCCACCGTCCCCCGGTTGCGGGTGGCCACATGCCCGACCAGGGGGAGCGCGTCGCACAGGGCGCCGATCGGCGTAGCGGCGCCGCTGCGTTCGAGCCGCCGCTGCCGGGCCAGGGCCCCCACTTCGAGATGGCCGTTCACCGTGGAGATGCCGTCGAGGGCGGGCAACCGGTTCAGATCCACGAGAACGGTCGGACGGGCCAGGCGCAGGTTCAGCATGGGCACCAGGCTCTGCCCGCCAGCCAGAGGCCGGGCCTCGTCACCGTGCTCCCGGCGCAACGCCAGGGCTTCCTCCAGGGACGCGGGGCGCTCGTAGCGGAAGGGCGGCGGCTTCATCCTGTCCCCGGGAGGCTGGAGAAGGGCCCAGACCCGGGCTGGGGTGAGGGGCAGCTCGACGTCCTCCACGCCGAGCGCGTCGGCCACCGCGTTGGCCACCGCCGCCGGCGCGCTCATGGTGGTCCCCTCGCCCAGGCCCTTGGCGCCGGTGGGGGTGACGGGGGAGGGGGACTCGACCATGGCCGTCACCGGGGTCGGCAGCTCGGTGGCGGTCGGACAGGGGTAGTCCAGAAACGTGGTGGTGAGCAGGTTGCCGTCGCCGTCGTAGACGTGGCGCTCCATGAGCGCGGCGCCGAGGCCGTGGGCCAGCCCGCCCAGCACCTGGCCTTCGGCCAGGGCCGGATGCAGCACCCGTCCGGCGTCGTGGACCGTCACGTAGTCCCGCACCATCACCTCGCCGGTAGAGGTGTCGACCTCGACCACGGCCACGTCGGCCAGGAACCCGTAGGCGGCCGAAGAGTTCACCCGGTCGGCGGCGTCGGGCGGAGCCAGGCCGGGCACCGCATAGGTGATGGTGATGGCGAGCCCGTCGACGCCGTCGGGTAGCCCGGCGGGGTCCCAGTGGGCGGCGCCGGCCAGGCGCCGCAATGAAACCTCGGCGCCGGCGAACCGGGCCGTCCCGTCGATGAGTTCCACGTCGGCCGGGGTGCATCCCAGCTGCGGAGCGGCGATGGCCCGCAGCCGGTCGGCCAGGCGGGAGGCGGCGGTGTGGACGGCGCCCGCCACCGTCACCGCGAAGCGGCTGGAGTAGTTGCCGGCCGAAACCGTGAACGGCTGGGCCCGGGTATCGGCGCCGGGATGGACGGTCACGGTGTCCGGGGCCACGCCCAGGGCGTCGGCCACGATCTGGGCGGCGACCGTCCGGTGGCCCTGGCCCTGGGGGGTGGAGGTGAAGCCGACGGAGACGCCGGCGTCGGCGGCCATGGCGATGGTCACCGTCTCGGCGTTGCCGTCCATGGCCGCGCCCGAGGCCCGCTCCTCCGCCGGCCGGGCCAGGGTGATGTAGCCCATGTTCGAGGCTGACGGCTCGACCACACAGGCGACGCCGATGCCGATCACCCGCCCGGCCGTGCTTCTGGTTGCGGCCTGCTCGGCTCGCACCTCGTGGTAGTGGGCGAGGCGCAGCGCTTCCTGGAAGCAGGCCTGATAGTCCCCGGAGTCGTAGACGGCTCCGGCCGGAGCCGGGTAGGGCATCGCCTCGGTGGGCACCAGGTTGCGGGCCACGATCTCGGCCGGGTCGAGGCCGAGGCGGGTGGCGGCGATGGCCATGGTCCGCTCCAGGGCGAAGGTGAGCTGGGGTCCGCCGAAGCCCCGGTTGAGCCCGGTGGGGCAGCGGTTGGTGACCACCACCCGGCTGCGCACCTCGACGTCCCGGACGCGGTACGGGCCGGTGATCCCGCCGTGCATGCGGTAGAGGGTGGCGGGCTCGGGGGCCCGGACGTAGGCGCCCACGTCGTCGGTGAGGCCGAGCCTCAGCGCCACCAGGTCACCCTCCGGCGCTGAAGCCGGCCTCGACCTCAGTCAGGCGCTCCGTGGCCATGGACGAGGCCAGGAGGTGCTCCGCCCGGTCCTCGGTCCAGCGCACGGGGACACCGCAGACCCGGGAGGCGAGGGCCATGAGCACGATGTACGGGTAGATCGAGGCCTTCACCCCGAAGGACCCGCCCGAGTCCGACGGTGAGATGAGGCGCAGGCGGGACGGCGGGATCCCCAGGGCGGCGGCGGTCACCCCGTGCAGGGTGAAGGGGCCCTGGAAGTTCGACCAGGCGGTGACCGAGTCCCCCTCCCAGTGGCAGATGACCCCGTAACCCTCCACCGGCGTGCAGGACGAGCGGGGATGCCGGAACGTCTTGCGGACCACCAGGTCGGCCCGGTCGAGGGCGGCGGCGCAGTCGCCGTAGGCGAACTGCCGGTCGGACACGACGTTGGATCCCACCGCCTCATGGAGGACCGGCCCCCCCGGAGCCAGGGCGGCCTCCAGGCTGGCGGCCACCGGCAGGGGCTCGTAGTCGACCTCGACGAGTTCGGCGGCGTCCTCGGCCACGTACCGGTCGCGGGCCACCACCACGGCCACCGGCTCGCCCACGTAACGGGCCACCTCGACGGCAGCGGCCCGGTAGTCGATCCCGGCCCGAAGCGCCGAGGGGAAGGGACGGGTCAGCTCGCCCACCTGCGTCCCGGTGAGCACGCCGATCACCCCGTCCACCGCCAGAGCGGCGGAGCAGTCGACGGACAGGATGCGGGCATGGGCCGCCGTCGAACGCACCACCGCCGCCTCCGCCGTCCCCGGGAGCGGATCGATGTCGTCCATGAACCAGCCCTCGCCCCGCAGCAGGGCCTCGTCCTCCACCCGCTCCACGGGCAGGCCGACCCAGGTCGTGCGCTCACCCATCGTCGCTCGGGGGTTCACGTCGCTAGCCTTTCGTCCATGCCTGACACACACAAGCCGCGCAGCCACGAGGTCACCGAGGGGATGGAGCGGGCGCCGTCGCGGGCCATGCTCCGGGCGGTGGGGATGGGGGAGGGGGACTGGGCCCGCTCCCAGGTCGGCATCGCCTCGTCCTGGAATGAGGTCACGCCCTGCAACCTGCCCCTCGACCGGCTGGCCAAGGCGGCCAAGGAAGGGGTCCGGGCGGCGGGCGGGTTCCCGCTCGAGTTCACCACCATCGCCGTGTCCGACGGGATCTCCATGGGCACCGAAGGCATGCGGGCCTCGCTGCCGTCGCGGGAGATCATCGCCGACTCGGTCGAGTGCGTCATGCACGGCGAGCGCCTCGACGGGATGGTCACCCTGGCCGGGTGCGACAAGAGCCTGCCCGGCATGCTCATGGCCGCCGCCCGCCTCAACCTCCCGGCGGTGTTCCTCTACGGCGGCACGATCATGCCCGGCCGTCACCAGGACCGCGACATCAGCATCCAGGACGTCTTCGAGGCGGTGGGGGCCTGCGCGGCGGGGATCATCGACGACGACGAGTTGTGCGACATCGAGCGCAGCGCCTGTCCCGGCGAGGGTTCCTGCGCCGGCATGTTCACGGCCAACACCATGGCCTCCATCGCCGAGGCCATCGGCATGTCGCTGCCCGGGAGCTCGACCGCCCCCGCCCCCGACGCCCGCCGCGACGGCTTCGCCCACGCCTCGGGCGAGGCCGTCATCAACCTGCTCAAGCTCGGGATCCGGCCCCGGCAGATCATGACCAAGGAGGCGTTCGAGAACGCCATCGCCGTCTCCATGGCCGTCGGCGGCTCGACCAACGCCGTCCTCCACCTCCTGGCCATCGCCCACGAGGCCCGGGTGGAGCTGACCCTCGACGACTTCGACCGGGTCAGCCGCCGGGTCCCCCACATCGGTGACACCAAGCCCGGCGGCCGGTTCCAGATGGTGGACATCGACCGGATCGGCGGCATCCCGGTGGTGATGCGGGAGCTGCTCGAAGGCGGGCTGCTGCACGGCGACGCCCTCACGGTGTCAGGCCGGACGGTGGCCGAGAACCTTGACGCCCTCAACCCACCCGCTCCCGACGGCGAGGTGATCCGCCCGCTGTCCAACCCGATCCACGCCGAGGGCGGCACCGGCATCATCTACGGCAGCCTCGCCCCCGAGGGCGCCGTGGTGAAGATCGCCGGCATGACGGGCCTGCGTTTCGAGGGTCCGGCCCGGGTCTTCGACGACGAGTCCGACTGCATGGCCTACGTCACCGGCAACCACCTCCAGCCCGGCGACGTGCTCATCATCCGCTACGAGGGCCCGGTCGGCGGGCCGGGCATGCGGGAGATGCTCTCCGTCACCGCGGCGGTGAAGGGGACGGGCCACTCGGCCGACGTGGCCCTGGTCACCGACGGCCGCTTCTCGGGCGCCACCCACGGTTTCTCCGTGGCCCACGTCACCCCCGAAGCCCCCCTCGGCGGTCCCATCGCCTTCGTCCAGGACGGGGACACGATCGTGATCGACGTGCCCAACCGCCGGCTCGACGTCCTCGTCGACGAGGCCGAGATGGCCCGCCGGCGGGACGGCTGGAAGCCGAACGAGCCCCGCTACACCAGCGGCTTCCTGGGCAAGTACGCCCGACAGGTGCAGTCGGCATCACGTGGAGCCATCACCAACCTCGAGGGCTGAAAGCCTGAGCTGGGCAAACTGACGCCATGCCCGAGCTGATCGAGATCGAGGCCTACCGCCGGCTGGCGGAGGCGAAGGCCCTCGACCGGGTGATCAGCGAGGTGGTGGCGCCGGATGCCTGGTGGCTGAAGGGCGGCCTGACCGCCGGCGCCCTGTCCGACACCCTGGTCGGACGGTCCTTCACCTTGGCCCGGCGGACGGGCAAGCGCCTCCTGCTGGAGACCAGCGGCGACGGGCCCGTCCTCGGGCTGCGGTTCGGCATGACCGGGAAGCTCCTGGTCGACGGCACGGCAGGCGTCGACGAGCTCATCTACTCGAGCAACCGGGACGTCGCCGCCTGGGACCGCCTTGTCGTGGTCTTCGACAACGGTGGCGATCTGAGGGTGCGGGACGCCCGGCGCCTGGGCGGCGCCGAGCTCGAACCCGACGAAGCTCTCCTCGGCCCTGACGCCGCCCTGCTTACGCCTGCCGCCCTGGCCCGGGTGCTCGGCACGAGCCGGGCACCGCTCAAGACGAGGCTCATGGACCAGGCCAAAGTCTCGGGGCTCGGCAACCTGCTGGTGGACGAGATCCTCTACCGGGCCGGGCTCGACCCCGCCCGCCCGGCCGGTTCTCTCGACCCGGCCGAGGTCCGCCGTCTCGCCGGTTGGATCCGCCGCACCCTCGAGCGCCTCGGCGGCCTCGGCTCGCATGCCGGCGAGCTGGGCCCCTCCCGCCAGCCGGGCGGCGTCTGCCCGAAGGACGGGACCCCCCTCATACGCCGCACCATCGGGGGGCGCACCTCCTGGTCCTGCCCTACCCACCAGAGGTGAGCGCCTTAAGCTCACTGCCCGTGCCCCGCTTGCGGTTGCTCTCCCTCTGGCTCGTCCCCGTGTTGCTGGCCGTCTCGTGCTCCGGGGGCGACGACGGCGAGGAGGGCGGGAACGGCGACCCGCTCAAGGGTCAGCAGATCGAGGTGACGGCCATCTGGTCGGGAACCGACCAGGAGCGGTTCTCCGCCGTGCTCGCCCGGTTCGAGGAAAGCACCGGAGTCACGGTGAAGTTCACCTCCAGTGGCCCCGACATGGCCACCTTCCTGGCCTCCCGACTCGACGCCGGCAAGCCGCCCGACGTAGCCCTCCTGCCCCAGGCGCGCCTCCTCGGCGAGCTGTCCGGCCGCGGCGCGCTCAAGCCGCTGCCCCAGACCGTTGCCGATCTGGTGGACCGCCACTACGACCCGGCGTGGCGGGAGCTGGGAACGGCCAACGGACAGCTGTACGGCGTGTGGTTCAAGGCTGCCAACAAGTCGACTCTGTGGTTCAACCCGGCGGTCCTCGATGCCGCCGGTGTGAAGCCTCCCACCACCTGGGAGGAGCTCCAGGCCGCCGCCGCCGCCGTGGCCGGTGACGGCCTCGCTCCTGTATCGGTGGGCGGGGCCGACGCCTGGACGCTCACCGACTGGTTCGAGAACGTCTACCTCCGGACCGCGGGAACGACGGCCTATACCGACCTGACCCGGCACCTGCTGGCCTGGGACGACCCCACGGTGGTCGAGGCTCTCCACACCTGGGCCGAGGTGTTCCGGCCCCAGTGGCTGGCCGGCGGTGTCCAGGGGGCACGGGAGACCGACTTCCCCGCCTCGGTGGCCAACGTCCTGACCGAGCCACCGAAGGCCGGCTTCGTCCTCGAGGCGAACCCACCGGTGGCCGGCGAGAACGCCGGTCTCGTCGACTTTCCCTCCATCGGCGGTTCACCGCCCTCGGTGGTGGTGGGCGGCGACGCCGCCGTCCTCCTGGACGACACCCCGGGGGGCCGTGCCCTGGTGGAGTTCCTGGCCACTCCGGAAGCGGCCGAAGTTTGGGCGGCTCTGGGCGGCTTCACGTCGCCCAACAAGAACGTCGATGCCTCCAGCTACCGGACCGAGGTGGAACGGCGGGCGGCCCAGGCCCTGGTGGGAGCCCAGGTGGTCCGCTTCGACATGTCCGACCTGGAGCCGCCCGCCTTCGGCGCCAATCCCAACCAGGGGCTGTGGCCCCTGCTTCAGGAGTTCCTGACCAAGCCGGACTCGGCCGCCGACGTGGCCGGGCGTATGGAGCGGGCGGCCCGCGCCATCTTCGAGCCCTGAGATGATGGTCGGGTGAACCCGAAGCTGGAGGCGGCCAGGAGCGCCCTGATCGAGCGGGCCGTGGCCCACGCCCGCTCCCGGCTGACCGGAACCCAGGCCGACATGGTGGTCCGGTTCCTGCCCCGGTACTGGGAGCGGGTGGCGCCGGAGGACCTGGTGGGACGCGATCCCGTCGATGTCTACGGCGCCGGACTGGCCCATCTCCACCTGGCCGAGAAGCGGGTGCCGGACAGTCCCCGGGTCCGGGTCTACACCCCGGCCTTCGAGGAGCACGGCTGGGCCTCGCCCCATTCGGTGGTGGAGATCACCACCGACGACATGCCCTTCCTGGTCGACTCGGTGTCCATGGAGCTCTCCCGCCAGGGCGTCGGCCTGCACCTCGTCGTCCACCCCGTCATCCCGGTGAACCGCAACGGCGACGGGCGCCTCACCGGCATCGGCGGTCAGGATTCCATGGCCGAGGCCTTCCTCCACGTGGAGATCGACCGCCAGCCCAGCCTCACCCGGATGGCCGAGCTGCGCGACGGCTTGCTCCGGACGCTGTCCGACGTGCGGGCGGCGGTGGAGGACTGGTCGGGCATGCGGGCCCAGGCGCTGGCCATGGCGGCGGAGCTCCAGGAACGACCCCCGCCGGTCGATCCCGACGTGGTGGCCGACGCCCGCGACCTGTTGCGGTTCCTGGCCGACGACCATTTCGTGTTCCTCGGCTTCCGGGACTACGACCTGGTCACCCGCAGCGGCGAGACCGTGCTCGAACCCGTCCCCGGGTCGGGTCTCGGGGTCCTACGGGAAGCGGAGCTGACCCCCTCCCAGAGCTTCGCCCGGGTCCCCACCCACCTGCGGGACCGAACCCGCATGGCCGGTCACCCCGTGACCCTCACCCGTTCCAGCTCCCGCTCCACCGTCCACCGCCCGGGCGCCCTCGACTACGTCGGCGTGGTCCGCTATGACTCCTCCGGCGCGGCGGTGGGCGAGCGGCGCTTCCTGGGCCTGTACACCTCCACTCTGCACAAGGCGGCGACCTCCGAGATCCCGGTCATGTGCCGCACGGTGCAGGCCGTGATCGACCGGGCCGGGTTCGCCCCCACCTCCCACAACGGCAAGGCGCTCGTCGAGGTGCTCGAGGCCTACCCCCGGCGGGAGCTGTTCGAGCTCACCGTGGACGAGCTCTACGAGACCGCGCTCGGCATCCTCGCCCTCCAGGAACGACAGCGGGTGCGACTCTTCGCCCGCCGGGACCGGTTCGGCCGCTACTGGTCGTGTCTGGTCTTCGTCCCCCTCGATCGCTACACGCAGGCCGTGCGGAGCCGGATCACCGACATCCTCATGTCCGCCTTCTCGGGGACGGCCTTCGAGTACCACGCCCAGGTGGGGGAGTCCGTCCTGGCCCGGCTGCACTTCGTGGTCCACACCGACGCCACCGCCGCCGGGGCCGACACGCTTCCGCCCGCCGACCTCGAGCTCGTGGAGGAACGCCTCGCCGAGGCGGCCCGGGCCTGGGCCGACGACCTCACCGAGGCGGCGCTGGAGCATCACGGGGAGGAGCGGGGCGTCCCCCTGCTGGCCCGGTACGCCCAGGCCTTCCCCCCCGCCTACCGGGCCGACTTCCCTGCCCGCGCCGCGGTGGCGGACATCGACCGCATCGAGTCCCTCGGGGCGGGTGCCGACCTCGCCCTGTCCCTCACCAACCCGCTGGAGGCGGCCGACGGCCTCCTGCGCTTCAAGCTGTTCCAGGCCGGCCGCCCCGTGCCCCTCTCCGACGTCCTCCCCGCCCTGGAGAACATGGGGGTCCGGGTCATCGACCAGCGGCCCTACGAGGTACGCCCCCGGGAGGGGACCACCGTGTGGATCCACGACTTCGGGCTGGCCCCGCCCGAGGCCGGTGATGTCCCCCGGATCCCCGAAAGGGACCTGGAGGCCGATGGGCGGCGGGAGAACTTCAGCGATGCCTTCGCCGCCGTCTGGCGGGGCGAGGCGGAGAACGACCGGTTCAACCGCCTGGTGCTCGGCGCCGGCCTGACCTGGCGGGAGGTGGCCGTCCTCCGGGCCTACGCCCGCTACCAGCGCCAGGCGGGCAGCACCTTCTCCCAGTCCTACCTGGCCAATGCGCTCGTGGCCAACCCGCACGTCGCCCGCCTGCTCGTGGAGCTGTTCCACGCCCGGTTCGACCCTGAGCGCCACCTCGACCCGGAGGACGACGCCAGCGTCCTGACCAAGCGCCTGGAGGCGGGCATCGACGCCGTGGCCAGCCTGGACCAGGACCGCATCCTGCGGTCGTTCCTGGCCCTGGTCCAGGCCACCCTGCGCACGAACTGGTTCTCCCACCCCGGGGTGCGGGGTGGCCCCGAATACAAAGAGCATGTGGCGCTGAAGCTCGATCCCACGGGAATTCCCGACCTGCCCCTACCCCGGCCCCGCTTCGAGATCTTCGTGTGCTCGCCCCGGGTGGAGGGGGTGCACCTGCGTGGGGGGCGGGTGGCCCGGGGCGGCATCCGCTGGTCGGACCGCCGGGAGGACTTCCGGACCGAGATCCTCGGGCTCATGAAGGCGCAGATGGTCAAGAACGCCGTCATCGTCCCGGTGGGGGCCAAGGGCGGCTTCGTGGTCAAGCAGCCCGGGGAACAACGTGGCCGAGTGCTACCGGATCTTCGTGTCGGGCCTGCTCGACGTGACCGACAACATCGTCGATGGCGAGGTGGTGACCCCGGATCGGGTCGTGGCCCACGACGGCGACGACCCCTACCTGGTGGTGGCGGCCGACAAGGGCACCGCCACCTTCTCCGACCTGGCCAACACCATCGCCGCCGAGCACGGCTTCTGGCTGGGTGACGCCTTCGCCTCGGGCGGTTCGTCGGGCTACGACCACAAGAAGATGGGGATCACGGCCCGGGGGGCGTGGGAATCGGTCAAGCGCCACTTCCGGGAGCTGGGGGTCGACGCGGAGACCGCCCCGATCACGGCGGTCGGCATCGGCGACATGTCCGGTGACGTGTTCGGCAACGGCATGCTGCTGTCGTCCCAGCTCCGGCTGGTGGCCGCCTTCGATCACCGCCACGTCTTCCTCGATCCCGACCCGGATGCGGCGGCGAGCTTCGCCGAGCGGCAGCGGCTCTTCCGCCTGTCCCGCTCCACCTGGGCCGACTACGACCCTGATCTGATCTCGGAGGGGGGCGGGGTCTTCCCCCGCTCGGCCAAGTCGATCCCCATCTCCGTTTCGGTGCGCCGGGCCCTGGCCATCGACGACGAAGCCCTCACCCCCCATGAGCTGGTGCGGGCCATCCTCCGCGCTCCGGTCGATCTGCTCTGGAACGGCGGCATCGGCACGTACGTCAAGGCCAGGTCCGAAACCCACGCCGAGGCCGGCGACAAGGCCAACGACGCGGTACGGGTCGACGCCGACCAGTTGCGGGCCCGGGTGGTGGCCGAGGGGGGCAACCTCGGCTTCACCCAGCGCGGGCGGGTGGAGTACTCCCTGGCCGGCGGGCGTATCCACACCGACGCCATCGACAACTCCGCCGGGGTGGACTGCTCCGACCACGAGGTCAACATCAAGGTCCTGCTGGACACCGTGGTGACCGACGGCGAGCTGACCGGCAAGCAGCGGGACCGGATCCTGGCCGAGATGGAAGCCGACGTGGCCGCCATGGTGCTGCGGGACAACTACGACCAGACCGCCGCCCTGGCCAACGCCCTGGCCCAGTCCGGACCCATGGTCGACGTCCACGCCCGGTACCTGCGCCGCCTGGAGGCGGAAGGCCGGCTCGACCGGGCTCTCGAGTTCCTGCCCTCCGACGAGGTCCTGGCCCAGCGGCGCAGCGCCGGGTCCGGCCTGGTGGCGCCCGAGTTCGCCGTGCTCCTGGCCTACACCAAGATCGAGGTCGCCTCCCAGCTGCTGGCTTCGGACGCGCCCGAGGACCCGTGGCTCGGCCGCGAGCTCACCGGCTTACTTCCCGCCCCAACTGTCTGAGAGCCGCTTCGCCGACGCCATGCGGCGCCACCCGCTGCGCCGGGAGATCATCGCCGCCCGGGTCACCAACCGGCTCGTGGACCGGGCCGGAACCAGCTTCGTGCACCGGCTGAGCGAGGAGACCGGTGCCAGCGTTCCCGATCTGGCCCGGGCCCACGCCGCCGCCCGGGAGATCTTCTCCCTGGAGGACGTCTGGGCCGCCATCGAAGCGCTGGACAACCAGGTGGAGGCGGGTACGCAGAGGGCCATGGTGCTCGACGTCCGCCGGCTGGCCGACCGGGCCACCCGCTGGCTGCTGCGGCACCGTTCCCGGCCTTTCGACGTCGCCGACACCATCTCCGAGCTCGCCCCCGGGGCGACGACGGTGGCCGATCTCCTGTCCGGCCTGCTGTCGGCGGCCGACAGCGCGGCGCTGACGGCGGCGGCCGGCTCGTGGGAGGAGGCCGGCGTTCCTGCCGCGCTGGCCACCCGCGTCGCCACCCTGCGCTTCCTCTCCCCGGCCCTGGATGTGGTCGACGTGGGGCAGCGCCTCGGGCGCCCGGTCGAGGAGGTGGGCGCCGCCTACTTCGCCCTGGGTGAGCGCCTGGACCTCGACTGGCTGTCGGGCCGGATCGAGGTCCTGCCCCGCGACGACCGCTGGCAGACCCTGGCCCGGGCCGCCCTGCGCGACGACTGGGCCACCCTGCGGGCCACCCTCACCGCCGAGGTGCTCACTCGCGGTGCGCCGGGTGTCCCCGATGTGGTCGACGCGTGGATCGCCGATCACCGGACCGCAGCCGAGCGGTTCCTGCTCGTCCTGGACGACATCCGGGGAGTGGCCAACCCCGACCTCGCCACCCTGTCGGTGGCCGTGCGCGAAGCCCGGGCGCTCGTTTCCTGATTTACCATTTGTGCAGGTCGTCCAGGGGGAGAACGTTCCATGCACCGCAGACTCACCCACCTCGCCGCCATGTTCGCCGCCATCACCGCCGGCCTCGCCGTCCCGGGTGTGGCACCCGCCGGGGAAGCGGGGCTCAACAAGACCCGGGTCGAGTTCTCCGTGGTGAATCCCCAGGAGAACAACACCCCGCGCACCATCGTGGGCTATCGCTACGACCCGGTGTGCAAGCCGTCGACGGTGGTGCTGCTCCAGCATGGGCTGTCGTACCACAAGGAGGCGTGGGACTGGCCCGGGTACTCCGTCGCCCAGCCGCTGGCTGGCGCCGGCTACGCGGTGGTCGCCATCGACCGCCTCGGCTACGGCGAGAGCAAGCTGGAGAACGGCTACAACGTCTCCTTCGAGGCGTACGGCCACATGGCCAACCAGATCGTCACCCAGCTGCGCGGCGAGTTCGCCCATGTGGTCATGGGCGGCCACTCCGCCGGAGCCGGCGTGACCGAGTTCGCCCAGGGCGTGTTCGGTTCGGCCGACGCCATCATGGCCCTCGGCTGGCACCACCGGCCTTCCGACCAGATCGGAAAGGACTTCTTCGGCGGCGACAACCCGCGTGCGCTCCAGGACGACTATGAGTACTTCCTCGGCACGCCCGAGCACCGGGAGTGGATGTTCTACGAGCCGGACGCCGATCCCGCCGTGGCCCAGGCCGACAACGAGGCAGCCAACCTGACCCCCTCGGGCGAGATCCTGTCCATCGGCAAGCAGCCGTCCCGCAACGCCGCCGGCAACGTCAAGGTCCCCGTCTTCATCCAGCTCTCCGAGAAGGACCGGCTCTTCGAGCCGCAGTACGCCGACCTGCACAAGTCAGAGTTCGTCTCGTCGCCGTCGGTGACGGTCGACATCATTCCCACCGCCGGGCACACCTTCATGCTCGCCCCCCAGGGACCGGCCGGCACCGCCCGCATGGTGGACTGGCTGCACTCGCGACCCGAGGCCCCCGCCTGTTCATAAAGGGGGCAAACGGGGTCGGCCACTTGCGGGTCGCCCGGTCGCGTGTCCTACACTGACGGGCCGTGGCACGTGACGAAAGCGTCGTCGTAATTCATTAGCGCACCGGGGCCCCCGCCTCGTGTGCGCTCACGACCCCTCGCAGAGCGAGGGGTTTTTTCTATGCGGAGAAAGGCAGCGAAGCCATGAAGATGACGGGTGCGCAGGCTCTGATCAAGAGCCTGGAGATGGAAGGGACCGAGGTCATGTTCGGCCTCCCGGGCGGGGCCATCCTCCCCGTCTACGACCCCCTCCTGGAGTCGACCATCCGTCACATCCTCGTCCGCCACGAGCAGGGCGCGGGCCACATGGCCGAGGGGTACGCCCACGCCACGGGCCGCCCGGGGGTGGCCATGGTGACGTCGGGGCCGGCGGCCACCAACATCGTCACCCCCCTGTGCGACGCCTACATGGACTCCATCCCCCTGGTGGTGGTGACCGGCCAGGTGCCGCTCACCGCCATCGGCTCCGATGCCTTCCAGGAGTGCGACACCACCGGCATCACCATGCCGGTGACCAAGCACAACTGGCTCATCCAGAGCGCCGACGACATCCCGACGGTGGTCCGGGAGGCGTTCCACGTGGCCACCACCGGCCGGCCCGGGCCCGTCCTGGTCGACATCCCCAAAGACATCTCCAACCAGACCATGGACTGGTACTGGCCCGACGGCGTGGACATGCCCGGCTTCAAGGCGCCGGCGCCGCCCGACCCCGAGCTGACCCGGGCCGCGGCCCGGCTCATCCTGGCCGCCGAGCGCCCGGTCATCTACGCCGGCGGCGGGATCCTCAAGGCCCGTGCGGCCGAGGCGCTGCGGGAGCTGGTGGAGCTCACCGGCATCCACGTGGTGACGACGCTGATGGCCCGGGGCGCCTTCCCCGACGACCACCCGCTGTGCCTGGGCATGCCCGGGATGCACGGCAACTACACGGCCGTCACCTCCATGCAGAAGGCCGACCTGCTCATCGCCCTCGGGAGTCGCTTCGACGACCGGGTGACGGGCCGGGTGGGATCGTTCGCCCCGGGGGCCAAGATCATCCACGTCGACATCGACCCGGCGGAGCTGGGCAAGGTTCGCCGGCCCGACGTCGGCATCGCCGGCGACTGCCGCCTGGCCATCGAGGCGATCATCGCCGCCGTGCGCGAGCTCATCCCCGAGTCCGACTCGCTCGACCGCGCCGGACTGGCACGCCACCGTGGCCGGCTGGCAGGCCGGGCATCCCCTGCAATACGACCAGGAGGAGGACGGACCCCTCAAGCCCCAGTTCTGCATCGAGGCCCTGCGCGACGCCACCCCTGACGACACCATCGTCGTGTCGGGGGTGGGCCAGCACCAGATGTGGTCGTCGCAGTACTGGAAGTTCCGCTACCCGTACACCTGGATCAACTCCGGCGGGCTCGGCACGATGGGCTTCGCCGTGCCCGCCGCCATCGGCGCCAAGGTGGGCAAGCCCGACCGGATGGTGTGGGCCATCGACGGCGACGGCTGCTTCCAGATGACGGCCCAGGAATTGGTCACGGCCACCGCCGAGCGGATCCCCATCAAGGTCGCCATCCTCAACAACGCCTACCTGGGCATGGTCCGCCAGTGGCAGGAGCTGTTCTACAAGGAGCGCTACAGCGAGGTGTATCTCTCGCCCGACCTGCCCGACTACGTGAAGTGGGCCGAGGCCATGGGCTGTGTGGGTCTGCGGTGCGAGTCGCCGGAGGAGGTCGTGCCCACCATCGAGAAGGCCAACGAGATCGACGACCGCCCCGTCGTCATCGACTTCCGGGTCGACTACCGGGAGAAGGTGTATCCGATGGTGCCCGCCGGCGGCTCCAACGACGACATCATCCTGGGGCCGGCCGAAGGCGAAGGGGGCCACTGACCATGGACTGACACCACGAGGACACCCCGAACCCCGCAGGCGTGTCACCCACCACATCCTGACCGTCCTGGTGGAGAACAAGGCCGGGGTCCTGTCCCGGGTGGCCGGGCTGTTCTCCCGCCGGGGGTTCAACATCTTCTCCCTGGCCGTCAGCCCCACCGACGACGAACGCTTCTCCCGCATGACCATCGTGGTCGACGCCGAGTCGGCGCCCATCGAGCAGATCCTGCGCCAGACCGAGAAGCTGATCAACGTGGTCGACATCCGCGAGCTCGTGCCCGGCGAGGCCGTCGAGCGGGAGCTGATCCTGACCACCGTGCGGGTGGGCGCCGAGTTCCGGGGCCAGGTCACCGAGCTGGCCTCCATCTTCGAAGCCAAGATCCTCGACGTCGGCCCCGACTCCCTCACCCTCATGGCCGCCGGCACCCCGGACAAGATCGACGCCATGGAGGAGCTGCTGCGGCCCTTCGGCATCGCCGAGCTGCAGCGCACCGGCCGCATCGCCCTACCCCGCATCCGCCGCACCGCGGTGGCCGGCCGTACGCTGGCGGCCGTGCCCGAGAGCGCCTGAAGGAGGAGCCCCATGCCCGTCACGATCTACTACGACGACGACGCTGACCTCTCCCTCATGGAGGGACGCAAGGTGGCGGTGCTCGGCTACGGCTCCCAGGGCCACGCTCACGCCCTCAACCTCCGCGCCTCTGGGGTGGACGTGCGGGTCGGCCTGCGGGAGGGCTCGTCTTCGTTTGCCAAGGCGGAAGCCGCCGGCCTGCGGGCGCTGGAGATCGGCCAGGCCTGCGACGAGGCCGACGTGATCATGGTGCTGTTGCCCGACACCGAACAGGCCCGGGCCTACAAGGAGTCGATCGAACCGCACCTGCGCGACGGCGACTCCCTCGCCTTCGCCCACGGCTTCAACATCCACTTCGGCCAGATCAACCCCCCGCAGGGTGTCGACGTCTGGATGATCGCTCCCAAGGGCCCCGGCCACCTGGTCCGGCGCACCTTCGAGGACGGCGGCGGCGTGCCGGCCCTGGTGGCCGTGGGCCAGGACGCCACCGGCAAGGCCAGGGAGGTGGCCCTGTCCTACGCCAAGGGGATCGGCTCCACCCGGGCCGGCGTGCTCGACACCACCTTCGAGGAGGAGACCGAGACCGACCTCTTCGGCGAGCAGGTCATCCTCTGCGGCGGACTGACGGCCCTGATCACCGCCGCCTACGAGACGCTGGTGGAGGCCGGCTACCAGCCCGAGTCGGCCTACTTCGAATGCCTCCACGAGGTGAAGCTCATCGTCGACCTCATCTACGAGGGCGGCATCTCCAACATGCGCTTCTCCATCTCCGACACGGCCGAGTACGGCGACATGACCCGGGGGCCCCGCATCGTCACCGAGGAGACCAGGGCCGAGATGCGCCGCATCCTGGACGAGATCCAGTCGGGCCGCTTCGCCAAGGAGTGGATCAACGAGAACCAGGCCAACCGGCCTGTGTTCAACGCCCTGCGCCGCAAGTCGGCCGCCCACCCCATCGAAGCGGTCGGCGCCGAGCTGCGGTCCATGATGCCCTGGATCAGCGCGGGCAAGGCCAAGCCCCAGGACGTCTCGGGCGGCGCCGGCAAGGGCTGAGCGCGGGCTCAATCTTCCCTCGCCCCCTGGATCTCTGCCTGGCAAGCTTGGCCACGTGGCGGCCGGGCCGGTGTTTGTGGGGAGGGATCAGGAACTCGGCTATCTCGAGGCCGAGCTGACCCGGGCGCGCGGCGCGGTGAGGCACGGTGCGTTCTCCTCTCGGGAGAGGCGGGGGTGGGCAAGACCCGGCTGGCCCGGGAGCTGCTCGGCCGGCACCCCCGCCAGGTGCTCAGCCTCAGCGCCCGGGCCTATCCCCTCGGCAGCACGGCTGCCTTCGGGCTCTGGGCGGAGGCTCTGGAACGCCACCTCCAACAGCTGGCCCCCGAGGCGGTGGCCGAGGTCTGCGGTGGCTACCTGGACGATCTGGCCGTCCTGCTCCACAGCGTCGCCGCGGCCCGGGGCTCGGCCCCGGACCGGGAACCGCCCCGCCTGCGGCTGCTCGAGGGACTGGGCCGGGTGGTCGGCAACCTGGTCGACCGGCGGCCCGTGGTCGTGCTCCTCGACGACGTCCATCTGGCTGACGCCTCCTCGTGGGAGGCCCTCCAGCACCTGGTGCGCAAGTTCGACAGCCGGCCGTTCCTGGTTCTGCTGACGGCTCGGCCCGTCGAGCTCTCCGACCATCCCATCGGTTCCGAGGTCGTCTTCGGGCTCGAGCAGGAGGGCTTCCTCACCCGGCTCGCGGTCGAGCCACTGGGCGATCGGGACATCGCCGCCCTGGTGGAGGGCATCGTGGGTGAGTCCCCGCCCGCCGCCCTGGTGGAGTGGCTGGGAGCGCGGGCCCGGGGCAACCCGCTGTTTGCCGGGGGACTGGTGCGGGCCCTGCTCGAAGAGGGCGCCGACCTGAAGGCGCCGGAGCTGCACCGGCTCCCCGAGGAACTGAGAGACCGGGTGATGGCCCGCCTGCGCCTCCTCGACGACGCCTCCCGCCAGACCCTCGAACTGCTGGCCCTGCTCGGACGCCCGGTGGAGTGGGACAGCCTGGTCGAGCTGGCGGGAAGGGAACCGGAGGATCTCGTCACCGTGGTCCAGCGGCTGTCCCACGCCCGGCTCGTCCGGGAGGAGGAGCGGGGCCGTGACCTCATCATCGAGGTGGCCCACCCTTTGATCCAGGAGGCGGTCTACGAGGCGATCGGCGCGGCGCGGCGCCGTCAGCTCCATCGGCTGGTCGGCCGTTCGCTGCTCACGGCCGGGCGGCTGGGCGAGGCCGCCCCTCACTTCGCCCGCTCGGCCGGGATTGGAGACGTCGAGGCCATCGGGGTCCTACGGGAGGCTGTCGCCCAGACCGAGAACCGGCAGGTTCATC
>CAWBJP010000012.1:0-448419 GCA_963789165.1 uncultured Actinomycetes bacterium | reverse complement strand
ACCTCCACCACCAGGGCCACACCGCCGTTCATAGTCACGGCCAGGGGCTGGGCGCCGCCCATCCCCCCGAGGCCGGCGGTGAGGACCACCCTGCCCGCCAGGGTGCCGCCGAAGCGGGCCTCGGCCAGGGCCAGGAAGGTCTGGTAGGTGCCCTGGAGGATTCCCTGGGTGCCGATGTAGATCCATGACCCGGCCGTCATCTGGCCGTACATGGTCAGGCCCATGGCCTCCAGGCGCCAGAACTCCTCCCAGGTGGCCCATTCCGGCACGAGGAGGGAGTTGGCGATCAGTACCCGGGGAGCGAAGGAGTGGGTGGGGAAGACCCCCACCGGCTTGCCCGACTGAACCAGCAGGGTCTCGTCATCGCCCAGTTCGAGCAGCGTCCGTTTGATGGCGGCCAGAGACGCCGGATCGCGAGCGGCCTTGCCTCGACCGCCGTAGACAATGAGCTGCTCGGGGTCCTCGGCCACGTCGGGATGGAGGTTGTTCTCCAGGCAGCGGAGTGCGGCCTCCTGCAGCCACCCCCGGCACCGGAGCGGGCCCATGATCACAGCGAGGAGACTACGACTACTCCAGCCACTCCGGCAGGAGAGCCCCGTCCCAGACGAGGCGTTCGGCGGCAGCGAGGTCGGGGGCCAGGAACCGGTCCACGGGGAGTGGAGGGACATCGGCCCGGAGCCGCCGGAGGACGGCCTGGGTCTCGGGGGAGGGCGACAGCTCCCTCAGTTCCAGGGCCTGGGCGGCGCAGAGGATCTCGACGGCCAGCACCCGGGCCGCGTCCCGCAGGGAACCGAACAGCTTCCGGGCGGCGTTCCAGCCCATGGAGACATGGTCCTCCTGGCCGCCGCTGGTGGAGATGGTGTCCACCGATGCCGGGGTGGCCGAGGTGCGCAGCCGGTTGACGGCGGCCGCCGCGGTGTAGTGGGCCAGCATGAAGCCCGAGTTCACCCCGGCGTCGACCGCCAGGAAGGCCGGAAGGCCCTGGGAGCGGGCCGGGTCCATGAGCCGGTCGGTGCGCCGTTCGGAGATGGCAGCGAGATCGGCCAGGGCGATGGCACAGAAGTCGGCGGCGAAGGCGAGTGGCTGGCCGTGGAAGTTGCCCGTCGAGGCCACCGTCCCCGGGCCACCCTCGCCGTCGACCAGCACGACCGGATTGTCGGTCACCGAGGCCAGCTCCCGCTCGGCCACCTCCGGCGGCGAAGGCCACCACGTCCCGGGAGGCGCCATGCACCTGGGGGGCGCAGCGGAGGGAGTAGGCGTCCTGCACGGCATGATCGCCCGGGGGGCCGGGGGTGTCCCCCGTTGCATGCGGTCCGTGGCTGGCCACGATGGCCGAGCCGGCCAGCAGGCGGCGCAGGTTGGCCGCGCTCGTCGCCTGGCCGGGGTGGGGCCGGAGGCGCATGCAGTTCGGGGGCATAGGCGGCGTCGGTGCCGAGGAGGGCCTCGACGGTCATGGCGCAGGCCACGTCGGCGGTGCGCAGCAGACGGTCGAGGTCGGCCAGCGCCAGGCAGAGGTGCGCCAGCATCCCCTCGGTGCCGTTGAGCAGGGCGAGGCCCTCCTTGGCCTCGAGCACCACGGGGGCAAGCCCGGCCGTGGCCAGTGCCTCCGCCCCGGTCACCGCCTGGCCCTTCTGCATCCAGCGCCTCACCCTCACCACAGAGCACCGCCCCGACGTGGGCCAGAGGGGCGAGGTCTCCCGACGCTCCGAGGCTTCCGAGCTCGGGGACGAGGGGCGTGACGCGGGCCCGAAGAAGGGCGACGAGACCCTGCGACCAGGACGGGCCGCACCCCGGACACTCCCGCGGCCAGCGTCCGGGCCCGCAGCAGCATCATGGCCCGCACCACCTCGGGCTCCACGGGCGGTCCCATCCCGGCGGCGTGGGACAGCACCAACGATTGCTGCAGCTGGCGGGCCTCGGCCGGCGAGACCCGCACCGAGGCCAGCGCCCCGAAGCCGGTGGTGATCCCGTAGACCGTTGCCCCCTCGGCCACGATCCGGTCGACCACGCTGCGGGCGGGGGCCATGCGGTCGGAGAGCCCCGGGTCGATCGCCACCCGGGCAACGCCGCGGGCCACGGCGACGACCTCGGCCACCGACAGCGGGGACCCGTCGACGGTGACGACGGACGGGCCGGTCACAGCCTGGCCACGGCTCGGCTACTGGTCGGTGGGAAGCAGCGACACCTCGCCGGTCACATCGACCTCGGCGGGTGAACCGCAGTGCTCGCAGGGGCTGGTGTGGCGCCAGGACCGCAGCAGGCGGGTGCGGCTCTCGTTGAGGGCGACCGCAAACGCACCTGACTCGGGCGCGATCTCCAGCCCGTAATACGGCTCCCAGTCACTCTCCAGGGCCGGACTGTCCACATCGGTGCCCTTGGGAATCCGCCGAAAGCGCATGCGCTCGGTGTCGAAGAGCCAGACGCTGTGGCACGAGTCGATGCGTTCCATCACGCTCCTGTGTGGAGGACGTCCGTAGGGTAGCGGCCCCGCCCTGACCGCGCCCTGCGTCCCCACTCACCGCCGATCCCAACGGGAAACTTTGCCACGGAATGCGGTCTCCCTGTCAAGTCTCCAGCATGACGGTGACGGGCCCGTCGTTCACCAGTTCCACGTCCATGTGGGCGGCGAACCGGCCCGTCGCCACGGTGGCACCCAACTCCCGGAGCGACTCCACCAGCCGGTCGACCAGCGGGGCGGCCTGCTCGGGACGGGCGGCCGCCGCCCACGACGGGCGGCGTCCCCTACTGGTGTCGCCGTAGAGCGTGAACTGGCTGACCACCAGAACCTCCCCTCCCGCATCCGACACCGGTCGGTTCATGAAACCGCCCTCGTCGTCGAAGATCCGGAGTGTCCACAGCCGTCCGGCCAGCTTGTCGGCGGTGGCCTCGGTGTCCGAGTGGGTGACGCCCACGAACACACACAGGCCGGGGCCGATCTCGCCGGTGATCTCCTCGCCGACGGTGACCCTGGCCCGCGCGACCCGTTGCACCAGGGCTCTCATCGGGACCTGCGCAGCAGGGACCGGCGGCTGGGGCAGGGGCCCCCGGCCGCACCGCGATGAGCCGCCAGGCGAAGAGCCATAAACAGAGCAAAGCTTGGCACCGGTGATCGATCCGGTAACGAAGCGGGCCATCGGCCAGATGATCAAGGGCGTCCAGGTGGTGGGGGCGGCGCACGACGGCGTGGTGCGGGCGTACTGCTCCCATTGGGTGAGCCAGGTGGCGTTCGAGGAACCGATCGTGATGGCGTCGGTGTCACCCAAGCACGACACCCACCCGCTCCTGGTGGCCTCGGGACTCTTCGCCATCTCGGTGCTGGGCGCCGACCAGGTCGACATCGGACAGTACTTCTCCTACCCGGGCCGGCGCTTCCGCCGGATCGCCACCGAGTACCTGGAGGACTGGGACGGGCTCCCGGTGGTACCCAACGCCCTGTCCTGGCTGCGCTGCGAGATCTTCGAGCGCAAGGCGATGGCCGACCACGACCTGTTCTTCGCCCGGGTGACCGCCACGCACCCTGGCCGTCTCGGCGATCCGCCCCTGCTCTACTCCGCGCGCCACGGCTGGCGCGTCACCGGCGGCAAGGCCCGCGAGCCGGGCATGTCCATCCGTGACCGCCTCCTCGAACGCCTGGCCGCCTCCGGATTGGAGGTCGAAAGGGAGGCGGACGGCGAGGAGGGTTAGGCGGTTCTCGTCAACTGGCCGGGAGAGCGGCGGGTTGCGGATGCGTCCGGTTTGATGTTGTGGTTCAGGTGAAACAGATTCCCGGGGTCGTACTTGGCCTTGACCGTGGCCAGCCGTTCATAGTTCCCGCGGTAGCTGGTGGTGATCCGCTCCTGACCCTCTTCCATGAGCCAGTTCACATAGGTACCGCCGGCACTGAAGGGATGGAGGGCGTCCCAGTAGCGACGAACCCACTGGCCGTGCCGGCGCGTCGCGGCGGGGTCGGGGTCGATGGCGGCGATGATGTGGGCGAAGTTGGCGTCCCGGTAGCTGAAGGCGGTGTCGTGCTGCCCCATCCGGTGGATGGCGCCGTCGACCGGATACAACAGCATGAGCGAGAGCCCCTTTGGCACCTGCGGACCGTGCTCGAGGTGGGCGGCGATGGCTTCGTCCGTGATCTCATGGACGAAGTCGCTCTTCTCGTAGAGCGCCAGGCCCGGCGGATAGAGCGGGTCGAACATGCTCTGGAGATCCGGGTAGCTCATCGGCCCCATGAGATCCAGCGCTGGCGGGCCGAACCGTCGGATCGGCTCGAGGGCCGCTTGCGCCTCATCCATCGGCCCGCTGTGACAGCCGACGATCGTGCACATCGTCACGCCTCGGAGATGCTCGGGGATATGGGGCGCCTGGGCCCCGACGACGAAGCCGAAGAGCAGGCCCATCTCCTCGGGGGCGTCGGCCATGACGTCCAGGAAGAAGCGGAGGACGTCCTCGCTGATTTCGATCGGGTAGAAGACCGCGCCGCCGAGGACAGTGTGGACCGGGTGCAGCTGGAACTCGAACGACGTGACGACCCCGAAGTTGCCTCCTCCTCCCCGCAGCGCCCAGAAGAGATCTGGGTGCTCGTCGGGGCTGGCGGTGAGGAACGATCCATCGGCCGTCACCACGTCGGCCGACAGCAGATTGTCGCAGGAGAGCCCGTAGCGCCGGGCGAGATAACCGATACCGCCCCCCAACGTCAGCCCGCCGACGCCGGTCGTGGCAAAGATCCCCCCCGGCGTGGCGAGGCCGAAGGCATGGGCGGCGTGATCGAAGTCGGCCCAGGTGCACCCCCCTTGAACCCAGGCGGTGCGCGTGGCGGGATCCACGCGGACTCCGCTCATCCCGGACAGGTCGAGTACCAACCCGTCATCACAGGTGGCGAAGCCGGCGACGTTGTGAGCGCCGCCCCGCACGGCCAGGTCGAGCTGATGCTCACGGGTGAAATCGACCGCGGCGATGACATCCGCCACGTCAGCACACCGTGCGATCAGGCGTGGGTGGCGGTCGATCATCCCGTTGTAGACATTGCGGGCGGCGTCGTATCCCGCGGCGTCCGCGGTGAGGAGGTCGCCTCGCAGCCGGGAGCGGAAGTCGTCGATGCTCGTTGCCTTCATGTCCCTGGCCTCCCTGTTCTCGGGTCCTCTCCGGTGTGCTCGTATCGGAAGTTCGAACGGCTGGCCACGACTGGCGCCGCATGCCAGCGAAGATGGTGTTCGGGGATCGAGACAGACACCTCGGCGGCACCTGTCCTCCCGTCCTCTCCGGGCCCGATGGCGATGGTCACCATGTCCCGGGCCAGCACGCTCGCCCTTTGGCCGTCAATGACGATGTCGACCGGGACGAGGTAGAAGCCGGGCCGCTCGTGGCCCGGACCGAATCGTTCGGCCAACGTTCCGCCGTGACCGCCCTGGAAGGCGTCGCGAACCGCCCGGACCTGTTGGGGTGTGGCCCGTTCGTCCAGGAGCAGCACGTGGAGGGCGCCGCCGGAGCCGGACTCAGGGGGCCGCACTCCGAGGATCACCAGACCGGAGACATCGGTCCCCGCCACTTCGCCCTCCCGGATGAACCAGGTGGTGCTGCCGGCGGCCTCGATGACCGTTCCCTCCAGCCGGTAGAGGCACCGTGTCTGATCCACCCGTCGAAGGTAAGCGAAGGGGCGCCGGGCTGTCCCCGGGATGGGTACGTGTTCCAGTACGTGTTCCTGGTAGTCGAACAGATGGGTCAGATGGGGAACTCAGACGCCCGCCGCACCAGATCCGTCTTGGACCGGATGCCCAACTTGGCGTAGACGTTGGCCAGGTGGCCCTCCACCGTGCGCTCCCCGATGTAGAGCCGCTCGGCGATCTCCCGGGCGCTGAGTCCCCGACAAGCCAGGCCCGCCACCTCTCGCTCCCGTGGTGTGAGCGAGCGCGGACCCAGGACGGCCCCCGCCGCCCGCTGTCCCCGCCCGCGCAGGCTCTTGAGGGCCTCCAACGCCCGGTCCCTGCGCCGTATCGCCCCGGAAGCGTCGAACGTGCCGGCCGCACCTTCGAACGCCTCGATGGCGCCAGCCCGATCCGAGGTAGGGAGCGACTGGCCGAGCACGAAGAGGGCCCGTCCCCGGTATCCCGGGTAGTCAAGTCCGGAGAGGAGCTCGAGCGCCCGGCGGCTCCCGGCGACAGCCTCCACCTCCGCCCCGCGCCCGGCGTCGGCCATGGCTCCGGCCAAGGCCGAGAGTGCGCGGTGGAGATCCCGGTCCACTCGCCCGGCAACCGCGTCCAGATCGGCCGCCGCTCGATCCGCCACATCGATTTCTCCGGCCTCGGCCGCCAGTTCGGCCAGATCGATCAGCACGGGGGAGGCGACGGGCAGGATCCCGTGTTCGAGCATCCAGGTGCTGACCGCTCGGAGGGCGACGAGGGGTTCCCGGCGTTGGCCTTCCCACCAGGCGAACATGGCATCGCAGTACTCGGAGTAGGCACCGAAGTACATGAAGGGACCGTCATAGACGGCGCGGGCGGCCGCCCGGTACCGCTGCGCCTCCGCCATCTCACCCATCTCCGCCAGACACAGGGCCCCGAACACCAGCAGGACGCTGCGCCGCCTGCTCGTGCCGATCGGCTTCCACGCCATGGCCTCATGGATGGCGGCGACCGCCTGCCGGACATCACCTCTCATCCACAGGGCGAGTGGCTCCCACGTTGGGGGCACGGCGGGATTGACCGACTTTGCCTGGTTGACCGCCGCCAGAGCCCCGGACATGCGGCCCTCGTAGGCCCGGGACATGGCCAGGACGGCGAGCACGCGGGTCTGCTCATAGAGCTTCCCATCTTCGGCGGCGATGGCCAGGCTGGCGCCCAGGGCCGCTTCTGCGGCCTCGAAATGGCCGCGGAACAGGGCGGCATTGCCCAGGGTCGTGAAGCCCTGCATGAGAGCAAACCGTTCGTCGTGCCGGCGAGCGACTTCGATGACCTGGTGGCCCTCCGCCGCCATGGCCTCCGGGTCGCCCCCGAGGCCCTTGATCCAGCCCAGCTCGTTGCGAGCCAGGAGCTGGCGGTGGACGTCACCCGCCTGCTCGAAGAGATCGAGGGCCAGCCGGCATACCCGCTCCGCCTCGGCCAGCTGACTCGTGCCCCAGGCCAGGAAACTCGCCAGGCGCAGATTGGCGGCGGCCCGGCCTTTGACGTCGCCGGACATTGCGAGCACGGCGCTGATCTCCTGCATGGCGCGGACGCCCTGGTCGGCGTTGTCGAAGCGATGGTCGACAACCCAATCGGCGTGCCAGGACATCGCCCCGGCGACATCGGTCCACGCGGGGTCCCGCGACGGGACCAGGTCGACGATCGCGGCCAGGATCTCCAGCGCCTCCCGGTCGGTCTCCCGCTGTTCCGCCTGACGGAGAGCGTCACACAGCGCCTCGATGGCTTCGGGATCGCCGAAGTCGGCCGATCGGGAGAAGTGCGGTGCGGCGTCACCGGGCCGGCCGGAGGCCAGGAGGGCGCGCCCCACCAGGCGGTGCAGCGCCCGTCGCCGGCCGCCACCGATTCGCTGGTAGATGGCCTCCTGGATCAGCGGGTGGGCGATCTCATAGGTGAGCTCCCGGCCCCGCTCCTCCTCGAGCACCAGCCCCGCCCGGAGGAGGTCCGAAAGGATCTCGTCCAACCGGTCACGGGGCCGGCTGGTCATCCCCACCAGTTCGGCGATCCCGACCCGGCGCCCGAGAACGGCCAGCAGCTCGAGCGTGGCCAGGGCAGGCTCCTCGAGCAGTTTCAGCCGGGCTCCCACCCGATCGGCCAGCGCCTCCGGGAGGCGTTGCAGCGTGGGGGCGGAGAGGTCGGCTCCCTCGTCGACCAGGGCCTGGAGCAGGCCGAGGGCGAAGAGCGCGTTCCCTCGGGACCTCTCGTCCAACCACTGGACCAACGCCAGCGGAGCTGGTGTCCCGACCACCGCCGCGGCCAGCTCACCTACCGCTTCTGTAGCGAGCCGGCCCAGGGACAAGCGGCGAAGGAGCCCCTCCTGCTCCAAGCCGAACAGCACCTGGGGAGCGACAGGGTGGTCGGCCAGTTCCCGGGGCCGGGCCGCGGCCACCACGAGCAGGGGAATCCCCTGCAGATTCAGCGCCAGATAATGGAGCGCCTCCCATGACGAGGAGTCGGCGAGGTGGACGTCATCGAGATGGATGACGACGGTTTCCTGCCGGGCCAGATTCGTCAGGACGACGGCCAACGCCTCGAGGAGGCGCAGGCGAGGCGGCTGCTCCTCGGGGACGGCTCCCCGAGCGGCAGCGACACTGTGGAGGAGGCCGGCCAGGTCGTCGAGAAACCCACCGCAGACGGCCACCACCTCCGCCGGCGTGAGGCCGCGGAGATGTCCCTCGAGGGCTTCGGCCCAAAGGCCGAACGAGGCGGTGGCGCCCATGGGGTATGCCCGCGCCGAGAGCGTCATTGCCTGGGAGTGGGCCCGGGTCAGCAGCTCGGCCGAGAGCCGCGTCTTGCCCACGCCGGGTTCACCCACGAGGAGAACACAACGGAGCTCTCCCGCCCGGGCCTGAGCCAGCTCGGCCCGGAGGAGGTCGAGCTCGCCGTCCCGACCCACGAACCCCGGCCCCCTGGTTCGGACCGGCTTCGCTTTCGGGCGCGTCCGACTCGAGGTCGGTTCGGACGTGACCTGGTCCGGTTGCCACTCCACGGCGACGGCGGCCAGGGGCTGGGCCAGGCCCTTGAGCCTCTTCCGACCCAGGGGTCGGAATCGGAAGCCGCCTCGGGATCCGACGAGGTCGACCACCAACTGGCTGGTCATGATCTGGCCCCCGACGGCCTGGTCGCACAGCCGCTTGGCCACCACGACGGCGGTGCCGTGGAAGTCCTCCTCGTCGGTCACCGGCTCACCGGCGTGGATGCCCACGCGGATGTTCAGGTCCTGTCCTTCGAGCCGGTTCCGGCCGGCGACCGCCATCTGCATGGCCACAGCACACCGGAGGGCGTCCAGGGGGCTGGTGAAGACCACCATCAGCCCGTCGCCCAGGGTCTTGACCTCGCGTCCGCTGGTGGTGGCGACCGCCTCACGGAGGAGGGCGAAATGGGCACGCCGCAACTCGTCGGCCCGGTCGTCACCGAAGCGGTCGAGCAGCTCAGACGAGCCGACGACGTCGGTGAAGAGCAGGGCAACTACCCCGGGGGGCCGATCCCTCGCCGCCACACCCCAAGGTTGCCACGCCCAAGCGAGGAGCAGGGCAGGTCACTTCTGACGCTACGTCACTCCCACTCGATGGTGCCGGGGGGCTTGGAAGTGATGTCGTAGGCCACCCGGTTGACGCCGGGAACCTCGTTGATGAGGCGGGAGGAGATCCGCTCCAGGAGGTCGTGGGGCAGCCGAGCCCAGTCGGCGGTCATGGCGTCGTCGGAGGTCACCGCCCGCACCACGATCGGATACGCGTAGGTGCGCTCGTCGCCCATCACCCCCACCGAACGGACGGCGGGCAGAACCGCGAAGCTCTGCCACAGCTTCCGGTACAGGCCGGCCCGCTTCACCTCGTCGACGACGACTGCATCGGCCCGGCGCAGTACCTCCAGGCGCTCAGCGGTCACCTCACCGATGATGCGTACGGCCAGCCCGGGGCCGGGGAAGGGCTGACGCCACACGATGTCCTCGGGCAGGCCCAGCTCCTCTCCCACCGCCCGCACCTCGTCCTTGAACAGGAGGCGGAGGGGCTCGACCAGCTCAAAGTCCATGTCCTCGGGGAGCCCCCCCACGTTGTGGTGGCTCTTGATCTTGGCCGCGTCCCGCGTTCCCGACTCGATCACGTCCGGATACAGGGTGCCCTGGACCAGGAACTTCGAGCTCTGCCCGTCGCCGGCCAGGTCTTTGGCCGCCTCCTCGAACACCCGGATGAAGGTCTCTCCGATGGCCCGGCGCTTGGCCTCGGGATCGGTCACCCCGTCGAGCCCGGAGAGGAACCGGTCGGCCGCCTTCACGTGCACCAGGTCGACGTTGAACTGGCGCCGGAACGTCTCCTCCACCTGGTCCGCCTCGCCCTCCCGCAGCAGGCCGGTGTCAACGAACACGCAGGTCAGCTGCTTCCCCACCGCTTTGTGAACCAGAGCGGCGGCCACGGCGGAGTCGACTCCTCCCGACAGGCCGCAAATGACCGGGTCGCTCCCCACCTGGGCCCGGATCGCATCGGTGGCCTGCTCGATGATCGACACCCGGGTCCAGTTGGGCCGCGCCTCACACACGTCGTAGAGGAAGTGCTTGAGCATCTCCATGCCCCGGGCGGTGTGGATGACCTCGGGATGGAACTGGACGCCATAGATGCCGCGGTCGGGATCGTCGAGGGCGGCGACCGGGGCACCAGGGGTCGTCGCCGTCACTCGGAACCCGGGAGGGGCGGCCACGATCGAGTCGCCGTGGCTCATCCACACCTCTTGTTCGGTGGGGAGGCTCTCGAAGAGCACCGAGGGGCGCACGACGGTGAGCGGCGTCCGGCCGTACTCGCCCGTGCCGGTGCGGCGCACCTCGCCGCCGAGCTGGGAGGCGATGAGCTGGCTGCCGTAGCAGATGCCGAGCACGGGCGGGCCGGCGTCGTAGATGGCCGGGTCGATCGACGGCGCCCCTTCGACGTGTACCGAGGCGGGACCGCCGGAGAGGATGATCCCGTGGGGCCTCCGGGCCAGCATCTCCGCCACCGGCATGTCCCGGGGGACGATCTCGGAATAGACGTTGGCCTCCCGCACCCGGCGGGCGATCAGCTGGGCATACTGGGCCCCGAAGTCGACGACCAGGACCGTGTCGTGCGGCTGCACGGGGCTCACGCGCTGCGATGTCACGGGGCTAACGCGCTGCGATGTCACGGGGCTAACGCCCCATGCCGATACCCTGGCTGCGTTGAAGCGACTTGCCTTCGGTCTTGAGGGCGGGGGCCACCATCACCTCGGCCTTCTGGAACTCCTTGACGGTCTCGTAGCCGCAGGTGGCCATGGAGGTGCGCAGGGCGCCGAACAGGTTGAGGGTCCCGTCGTTCTCATGCGCCGGGCCCACCAGAATCTCGGCCATGGTGCCCTTCTGGCCCACCTCGACCCGGGCTCCCCGGGGCAGGCTGGGGTGGAAGGTGGCCATCCCCCAGTGGTAGCCCCGCCCCGGCGCCTCGTAGGCCGAGGCCAGGGGTGAACCGACCATCACCGCGTCTGCTCCGCAGGCGATGGCCTTGGCGATGTCTCCCCCGGTGCGCATCCCACCGTCGGCGATGACATGGACGTAGACACCGGTCTCGTCCAGGTGGCGCATGCGGGCGCCAGCGGCGTCGGCGATGGCGGTGGCCTGGGGCACGCCGATGCCAAGCACGCCTCGACTGGTGCAGGCCTGCCCGGGGCCCACCCCGACCAGGACTCCAACGGCGCCCGTCCGCATGAGGTGGAGGGCGGTGGAGTAGGAGGCGCATCCTCCGACGATCACGGGGATGTCGAACTCCCGGATGAATTTCTTCAGGTTGAGGGGCGTGACCGTCTTGGACACGTGCTCAGCCGAGACCACCGTCCCCTGGATGACGAGGACGTCGAGTTCGGCTTCGAGGACGGCGGCGGCATAGCGCTCGGTCCGCTGCGGGGTGAGCGAGGCGGACGTCACGATGCCCGTCGCCTTCAGCTCCCGGATGCGGGTGCCGATCAGCTCGTCCTTGATGGGCTCGGCGTAGATCTGCTGCATCCGCAGGGTCGCCTTCTCCGGCGGGAGGTCGGAGATCTCCTCGAAGAGAGCTTCGGGGTTCTCGTAACGGGTCCACAACCCCTCGAGGTTGAGCACGGGCAGGCCCCCGAGGCGCCCGATCTCCGCCGCGGTGGCGGGGGACACTGCGCCATCCATGGCCGAGGCCATGAGCGGCAGCTCGAAGCGGAACGCGTCCAGCTCCCAGGAGATGTCGACGTCCTCGGGATCCCGTGTCCGCCGGCTGGGGACGATGGCGATGTCGTCCAGCCCGTAGGCGCGTCGCCCCGACTTGCCGATGCCGATCTCTACTTCCATGCCCTACTCCTCCCCCATCCGGGGACACACCGTGCCCCGGAGCCCAACGCCCTTGTGCTGCGCAGGATAGCTGCGACCTCTCACCGGCTGGCGGTTAGCACGGTCAGGAACTCGGCCAGGATGCGGGCGGTGGCGCCCCAGATGCATTCGGGGGCGTCGTGGGGGTCACCCCCGAAGCCGGGTTCCAGCTCGAAGAAGTGGACGGCCCGGGCCATGGGGCCAGGGCCCCACAACTCCTCCCGGTGCACCCCGTCGGCCAGAAGATCGGCCAGAGCGACGTCGAAGACCCGCACCACTTCCCGGTGGTCGGCCACCAGTTCAGGTCGGGCGGCGAGCAGGCCCACGAAGGGGGAAATGACGAAACGGGTGGTCACGGTGGAGAGGGTGTCGAGCTGGGCGACGACCTCAACCGCCTCGGGCGGCAGACCCACCTCCTCGTGCGCTTCGCGCAGGGCGGCCTCCAGCAGGCTTCGGTCCACCTCGGGGTGCACCTTCCCGCCGGGGAAGGCGACGTCGCCCCGGTGGGAGGGCATCGTGTCGGGCCGCTTGGTGAGGACCACCCGGGCCGCGCCGTCCTCCTCGAAGAGGGGCACCAGGACGGCGGCCTGGCGCATCCCGGGTACGGCCAGGCGGGGCCGACGGGGGACAGGGAGGGTGGCGCAGACCCGACGGATATCGGCAAGACCGAGGACCCGATCGGCAGGAGCCAGCCGTAGCCAGGGAGCCGGGGCTCCCAGCCGCACCAGCGGCGGGCGGGGGATCTGCGGCCCGCCGGCGGGGTCCGTCACCGGGTTCAGCCGCCGTCGGACGTCGTGGCCGCCTCCACCTGGGCGGCCAGCTCCTCCAACAGCTCGTGCAGGCCCGCGGTCTTGAGGTTGGCCATCACCTGACCCGGCGGGGTCTCACCCCGCTCCCACTCCATCCACAGGGCGAGCAGCTTGACGGGATCGGCGGGCGGACGCTCCATGAACGGCGAGCCTACCGGTTCCCCGAAAAGAACTGTGCTCCCGCAACCACCTCGGCGGTGGTTACGGGAGCACAGGACGAACGAAGGCGGTGAGGTTAGAAGCCGCCCATCCCGCCCATGCCACCGCCCATCCCGCCCATGCCACCCATGCCGCCACCGGGCATGCCGGCGGGCATCGGGGCACTCTTCTCGGGCTTGTCGGCGATGAGCACCTCGGTGGTGAGCAGCAGAGCGGCCACCGAGGCGGCGTTCTGGAGGGCGGAGCGGGTCACCTTGGCCGGGTCGATGACGCCCACCTTGAGCAGGTCGACCATCTCGCCGGTCTCGGCGTCGAGACCCACGGTGCCCTCGGAGCTCTCGACCTCCTGGACCTTCACGCCGCCGTTGTAGCCGGCGTTCTGGGCGATCCAGCGCAGCGGCTCGGCCAGGGCGATGACCACCGAGCGGGCCCCGGTCGCCTCGTCGCCCTCGAGCCCATCGGCGGCCAGACGGGCGGCGGCGCGGGCCCGGATGAGGGCGGTCCCCCCGCCGGCCACGATGCCTTCCTCGATGGCGGCCCGGGTGGCGGAGAGAGCGTCCTCGATGCGGTGCTTCTTCTCCTTCAGCTCCACCTCGGTGGCCGCACCGACCCGGATCACGGCCACGCCGCCGGAGAGCTTGGCCAGACGCTCCTGGAGCTTCTCCTTGTCCCAGTCGGAGTTGCTGTCCTCGATCTCGTGCTTGAGCTGGTTGATCCGCCCCTGCACGGACTCCCGGCTACCGGCACCCTCGATGATGGTGGTGTCGTCCTTGGTCACGACCACCTTGCGGGCCCGGCCCAGGATGTCGAGGTCGACGTTCTCCAGCTTCAGGCCCACCTCGGCGGCCACGACCTCGCCGCTGGTGAGGGTGGCGATGTCCTGCATCATGGCCTTGCGGCGGTCGCCGAAGCCGGGGGCCTTGACGGCCACCGAGGTGAACGTCCCGCGGATCCGGTTGACGACCAGTGTCGCCAGGGCTTCGCCCTCGATGTCCTCGGCGATGATCAGGAGCGGGCGGCCCGCCTGCATGACACGCTCCAGCACCGGGAGCACGTCCCGCACGTTGGAGATCTTCTGGTTGGCGATGAGGATGTAGGGGTCCTCGAGGACAGCCTCCATCCGCTCGGGGTCGGAGACGAAGTAGGGCGAGATGTAGCCCTTGTCGAACTGCATGCCCTCGGTGAACTCCAGCTCCATGCCGAAGCCCTGGCCCTCTTCGACGGTGACCACTCCGTCACGGCCGACCCGGTCGATGGCGTCGGAGATGATCGACCCGATCTCCGGTTCTCCGGCGGAGATGGACGCCACCTGGGCGATCTCCTCCTTGGAGTCGATCTCCTTCGACTGGTCGGCGATCGACTGGACCACCGCCTTCACCGCCACCTCGATGCCCTTCTTGAGGGACAGGGGATTGGCGCCGGCGGCCACGTTGCGCAGGCCCTCTCGGATCAGGGCCTGCGCCAGAACGGTGGCCGTGGTGGTGCCGTCACCCGCAATGTCGTTGGTCTTGGTGGCGACCTCTTTGACCAGCTGGGCGCCCATGTTCTCGAAGTGGTCCTCGAGCTCGATCTCCTTGGCGATGGTCACGCCGTCGTTCGTGATCGTGGGGGCGCCCCACTTCTTCTCCAGTACCACGTTGCGCCCGCGCGGCCCCAGGGTGACCCTCACCGTGTTGGCCAGCTTGTTGACCCCCGCCTCGAGGCCCCGACGGGCCTCTTCATTGAAGATGAGCTTCTTCGACATTTTTCCTCCGGATCGAGATGAGCGCGCTGGGCGGCGCCCCGCGGGGCGCCGCCGACTTCGACTGCCGCCCGCTACTTACTTCTTCTTCTTGGTCTCCACGACGACTTTGGCCAGCACGTCGCGGCTGGTCAGGATGAGGACGTCCTCTCCCTCGACGCTGATCTCCAACCCGCCGTATTTCGAATAGACGACGGTGTCGCCGGCCGCGATGTCGAGGGGGATGATCTCCCCGCTCTGCTCGGAGCGACGGCCAGGCCCCACGGCCAGGACGATCCCCTGCTGGGGCTTCTCCTTGGCGGTATCAGGGATGACCAGACCGCTCGCGGTCTTCTCCTCCGCCTCGCTTGGACGGACGACGATCCGGTCTTCCAACGGCTGCAGGTTCATGTGCGCAGAGCCTCCTCGAGGTTCTCTTTGATCGAACGAATTAGCACTCTAATGGCGAGAGTGCTAACGAGGCGCACCGTAGCAAGCCGCCACCGGCCCTGCAACCCACGGCTGGTGCTCAGGCTCGAACTGCGGGCATCAGTCCAGGGTGGGGAGACGCAGCCCGGGATAGGCCCCACCACTGAGGGGTGTGGGACCGTCGGAGCGCAGGCGCCACCAGGCCGCGGCGGCGATCATGGCTCCGTTGTCGGTGCAGAGCGAAGGGCTGGGCAGAAAGGCGCGCCGGCCATCGGCCTCCGCCTCGTCCAGAAGTCGGGTGCGCAGGCGCGAATTGGCCGCCACTCCCCCACCGATGACCACGGTCTTGGCCTCCACGGCGGCGGCGGCGCGCAGCAGCTTGGTGATGCACACCTCGACCACTGCGTCCTGGAAGGAAGCGGCCACGTCAGCCACCTCGGCGTCGGGTTCGCGGCGCAGGTAGGTGGCCACCGCCGTCTTGAGACCCGAAAAGGAGAAGTCGTAGCCCTCGTCGAGCATCGGGCGGGGGAAGTTGACGGCCTCCGGGTTGCCCACCGTGGCCACCCGGTCGATGGCCGGCCCGCCCGGGTAGCCGAGACCGAGGAGGCGGGCCACCTTGTCGAACGCCTCGCCGGCGGCGTCGTCGACGGTCTGGCCCAGGAGCCGGTAGCGGCCGTGGCCCTCCATGGCCACGATCATGGTGTGACCCCCGGAGACGAGCAGGAAGGCGAGGGGAGGTTCGAGGTCGGGCTCCTCGCAGAAGGCGGCGTAGAGGTGAGCCTCCAGGTGGTTGACCCCCACGTAGGGGATGCCGGCGGTCAGCGCGATGGCTTTGGCCGCGCTCACCCCCACCAGGAGGGAGCCGGCCAGTCCCGGGCCGCAGCAGGCGGCCACGGCGGCCAGATCGCCGATCTCCGTGCCCGCCTCCACCAGCGCTTCGGCGATCACGGGGTTGATCAGTTCGAGGTGGGCCCGGCTGGCGATCTCGGGCACGACGCCCCCAAACCGGGCATGGAGGTCGACCTGACTGGCCACCACCGACGACCGGACGACGGTGCCGTCCTCCACCACGCCGACGGCCGTCTCGTCGCACGAGGTCTCGATCCCGAGGATGCGCTCGGGCCCGGGAAGCGTCATCGGGGCTGCTCCTCGACCGTGGTCACCCCGGGGATCTCCGCTTCGATGGAAACCAGAAGGCGGGCGTAATCCGGCCCCGCCACCTCTTCCGCCCACATCACGAGGGCGTCCTCTTTGGTCTCGGAGTAGTAGTTCTTGCGCACCCCCACGGGGCGGAACCCGAAGCGCCGGTAGAGCGTCTGGGCGGCCTTGTTGGACAGCCGGACCTCGAGGGTGAGGCTGGTGGCGCCCCGGCGCAACGCCTCGCGGACGAGCGCCAGGAGGAGGCGGGAGCCGACCTTGTGGCGGTGCCAGGCCGGGTCGACCGCGATGGTGGTGATGTGACCGTCGTCGAGGGTCATCATCAACCCGGCGTAGCCGACGAGCTGTTTGCCCACGAAGGCCACGTAGTAGGCCCGGGTCGAACGGAGCGCCAGCTCGGAGAGGAACAGGGACATGCTCCAGGGGACGGGGTAGACCCGGCTCTCGATGCGCAACACCGACCGCAGGTGGCGCCGGCGCATGGCCAGCAGGCGCACATCCAGAGGCTGCTCCTCCAGCGAAGGAAACGTGGGCTCGGCCGCCACCGTGACGCTCTAGCGGCCCAGCCGGGCCCAGTTGAGCTCGGCGTCGGAGAGGCGAAGATACAGCGGGTGGACCTGGCGGGGCTGGCAGAAGTCCTCCCGGAAGAACTTGGCCCGGGCCAGCTCGACCAGGGCCGAGGGGCTCGGATAGCACAGACTCTGGGGGCCGAACTCCATACGGTCGAGATCGTAGAAGCGCTCCCGGTAGCGCAGGGCGCCGTCACCCAGGAGGAGGACCTCCTCCCCCTTGGCCGACAGCTCGCCGGCGAGGTCGTCGGCGGTGGCGATCTCGTAGTCGGACAGCCGCTGCACCCCGCCCGGGACCTGGCGGTAGGTGGAGTAGAACACCTCGCCGCGGCGGGCGTCGAGCACCGGTACCACCAGGCGGTCGGTGTAGCGGACCTCGAAGGCCAGCAGGTCGAGACTGGGTACGGCGATGAGCGGGATGCGCAAGGCCTGGGCCATCACCTTGGCCGTGGTCACGCCGACCCTTAAGCCGGTGAAGAGTCCGGGGCCGATCCCAACCCCGATGGCCGAGAGCTGGTCGAGGGAGACGTCGAGCTTCTCGCACAGGTACTGGATGGCCGGGGCCAGGTGCTCGGCATGGTGCTGGGGACGGGCCAGCTGGATCCGGCCCAGGATCTCGTCGTCGGACCCCAAGGCCACGCCCACCTGAGGGGTGGCGGTGTCGAAACACAGCAGGAGCATTAGCGGGCCGGCTCCCCCTTGAAAGGCACCAGGAGCTCTCCCAGGCGGCGCGCCCGTCCCTGCCAAGACTCGCCGTGGGCCGAGATGCGGATCTCCCGCTCCTCCTCCTCCTCGGCGGGCATCTCCAGACGTACCTCGAGCCGATCGGCGGGGAGGACCGGACCGGCGGCGTCGCCCCATTCCACCAGGGTCACCCGGTCATCCAGGATTTCGTCGAACCCGAGATCGTGGAGTTCCTGGAGCCGGTCCAGGCGGTAGACGTCGACATGGGCCAGTGGCACCCGGCCGAGGTACTCCCGCACGATGGTGAAGGTGGGGCTGACCACCGGGTCGGTCACGCCCAGTCCCCGGGCCACCCCCTGGGCGAAGGCGGTCTTGCCCGAGCCCAGCGAACCTGCCAGCACCACCAGGTCGCCGGGCCGCAGGAGCGTCGCCCCCAGCCGCTCGCCCACCGCCCTCGTCTCCGCCACCGAGCGGGTGAGCACCATCATGCGGTCACCGCCGATGATTCCGGGGACACCCCGACCCGGGGGGAGAGCCGGCGCAGCGCCCGCTTGACCAGTATGAAATCGGCCCGCATCTGGGCCAGCGCCTCGCCCCGCTGACGGAGCACGGCCGAGGGATGGAAGGTCGGGATCAATACCGTTCCCGGCCGCCAGGCGTGCTCCCTTCCCCGCAGCCGGGTGATGCCCTCCTTCGTATCGAGGAGAAGCCGGGCGGCGAAGTTCCCGAGGGGGACGACCACCTTGGGATCAATGGCTTCGATCTGGCCCTCCAGGAAAGGCCGGCAGGTGGCGATCTCGACGGCCTCGGGGTCACGGTTACCCGGCGGGCGGCACTTGAGGACGTTGGCGATGTACACGTCGGCGCGCCGCAGGCCGATCTCCTCGATCATCTGGGTGAGCAGCTTGCCGGCCCGGCCGACGAAGGGTTCGCCTTGAACATCCTCGTCGTGGCCAGGCGCCTCGCCCACGAACATCAGGTCGGCAGCCGGGTCGCCGGTACCGAACACCACCTGGGTACGGGTCTGCGCCAGGGGGCAGGCCACACAGCCGAGCGCCCGGCGCTCCAGGTCGGCGAGAGGGACGGGCAGCGGGGCCTCCGGGTCGCGTGCGGTAGGACGGGGCGATGCTACCGCTTCACGGCCGCCCGCACGGCCTGAGCGACGGCCTCGGCCGCGGCTTCGCGGAGCCGGTCGGGGTGGGCGTCGACGTCCCCGGTGGCGAGGGCGATGGCGAGGTCGCCGTCGTAGCGGCTGTGGGCCGGGCGCAGCGCCCGGGCCAGGCCGTCGTGGGCGGAGACGGCCATGAGATGACAGTCGTTCTTGGTCAGACGCGCGTTGGTGGCCACCACCACCAGCGTGGTCTGCTCGAGGGGGGCGGCTGCGGGGAAGCCGAGCGTGCTGGCCGGGG
This sequence comes from uncultured Actinomycetes bacterium, assembly GCA_963789165.1. GTDB lineage: Bacteria > Actinomycetota > Acidimicrobiia > IMCC26256 > BP-133 > CAWBJP01. Next base: position 429,485 of record CAWBJP010000012.1, on the reverse strand, counting down.
CGGTTGAGCCGGCCAGGATCCCACCGTCGGGTCCGATCACGTCCCCCGCCGCGTTGACCACGGCCAGCGCCCCCACGGTGGCGGCGCCCTCGGTGACGGCCGCGGTACCGAGTCCGCCGGTGACGGCGTACTCACGGCCGCGCCACTTCCCGACTGTGGCACCCCGGCCCGCCCCGATCAGGCCGCAGGACAGCGGTTCGCCCCGGGCAGCATCGACGGCGGCGGCATAGCCCTCCTGGGCCCCCGGGGGCGTCCCCCAGGGCGGATCGAAGACGGCGGCGCCGACGACGATGGGCACGGGGCCCGCGTTGGTGGGGAAGCCCTGGCCCCGTTCCGCCAGGAAACGCACCACCCCGTCGGCCGCGGCCAGGCCGAAGGCCGAGCCCCCGGAGAACACCACCGCATCGACCCGCTCCACCAACCGCGTGGGCTCCAGCAGCGCCACCTCCCGGGTGGCGGGCGCGCCGCCCCTGACCTCGCCCGAGCCGACCGTGCCGGCGGGCGCCCACAGCACCGTGACACCGGTGCGCTCCCCCGTCCAGTGGCCGACCCGGACGCCGGTGACGTCGGTGATCCCCGCCGTGGTCAACCCCGGTAGCGGCGGGGCACCCGGGGTCCGATGGCGCAGCAGACCTCGTAGGGGATGGTGCCGAGAAGTTGCCCCCACTCCGAGGCGGTGACCTCCTCGTCGCCCTGGCGCCCCACGAGCACCACATCGGCCCCCGGCTCGCAGGTATCGGACCCGAGGTCGACCATGAGCTGGTCCATGGTGACCACGCCGGCGATGGGCCGGCGCCGGCCGCCGATCAGGACGTGGGCGCCAACCTCGCCCAGGCGCCGGGCCACGCCGTCGGCGTATCCCATGGGCACCGTGGCCAGGGTGGAGTCGGACGCGAGGTGGTAGCGCAGGCCGTAGGAGACGCGTTCGCCGGCCTGGAGGCGCCGGACCGACGACACCTTGGCCCGCAGCGACAGCGCCGGGCGGAGGTCGGCCACCCCGTCCAGCGTGGGGGCGGGCGGGATGCCGTACAGAGCGATGCCGCAGCGCACCAGGGCGAACCGGGCCGGGACTCCGGAGAGGAGCCCGGCCGAGTTCGAGGCGTGAACCACCGGGGGACGGATCCGGGCCTTGGCCAGCTCGGCCCGCACGGCCTCGAACCGGGTGAGCTGGGCGGCGGTGTAATCGGCTTCGGCGGGGTCGTCGGCCGCGGCCAGATGGGTGAGGAGCCCTTCCAGGCGGAGTTCGCCATGGCGGCGCACCGCCCGGGCCAGGTCGCCGGCCTCCGCCGGGTCGCAGCCGACCCGATGCATGCCGGTGTCGACCTTGAGATGCACGGGCAGCGGCTCGACCCGTCCGGTATCGGCGGCCGCCTTGGCCAGGGCGTCGATGAAGCGCCGGGTGTAGACGACGGGAGTGAGTCCGGCCCCGAGCACCACCTCGGCCGCGTCGGGTGGCGGCTCGGAGAGGAGGAGCACGGGGGCCTCGATGCCCGCCTCCCGCAGCTCGATGCCTTCCTCCACCAAGGCCACTCCGAGCCAGGTCGCTCCGGACTCCAGCGCGGCCAGGGCCACGGCCACGGCCCCGTGCCCGTACCCGTCGGCTTTGACCACGGCCATCAGGTGGGCGGGTGCGGCCCGCTCCACCAGCACGGCGGTGTTGTGGCGCACGGCATCGAGGTCGACCTCGGCCCAGGCCGGCCGGTAATGGGGGCCGGTGGTCTCGTTGGTCAGGACTGGGGCCATCTGCTGCTCATCCCTTTCGTCGGGAACGTTCCCCGGGCGATGGAGGCGAGGACCCGGGGCAGGGCATCGATCAGGTCGCCGGCCACGAGCCCGGCATGCCCGGCGGCGTCAGCCGCCCGACCGTGGAGATAAACAGCGGCGGTGGCCCCCTCGAAGGGTCTCATACCCCGGGCGAGGAGTGCGCCCACCATCCCCGAAAGCACATCTCCCGTTCCGGCCGTGGCCAACCAGGATCCTCCCGTGAGGTTGATGACACATTGTCCGTTTGGTGCCGCCACCACGGTGCGCGAGCCCTTGAGCACGACGGTGCACCCCGACCGCTCCGCCAGGCGCCGGGCAGCCGCCACCCGGTCGTCCCCGACGGCCTCCCCGGCCAGGCGCTCGTACTCACCGGCGTGGGGGGTGAGCACCGGCCGGAGCGGAACGAGCTGGGAAGCAGATCGAGGTCGCCCCCGAGCGCGTTGAGCCCGTCGGCGTCCAGGACCAGGGGGACGGGCGCTTCGGACACCAGCCGCCGGACGGCGGCCACCGTGGGCTTCCTCAGCCCCCAACCCAGGGCCGACGACGAGGGCACCGAAGCGCTCCAGTCCGTCGCACACCTCCTTGGAGGCGGACTCATCGAGGGCTCCGCTGGCGGTGGCGGGCAGCGAACGGGTGATCACCTCGCGGCCCGAAGCCCGGACGGCGGCCTTGCCGGGGAGGCCGGCCACCACCAGGCCGGCACCGGCCCGCAGGGCGGCCCGGGCGCTGAGCATGGGCGCCCCGATCATCCCCTCGGACCCGCCGACCACGTAGACGGCCCCGACCGACCACTTGTGGCTCTCGAACGGGCCTGGGGGGTAGCCAGGCGGCCACGTCCTCCTCCTCGGCCACCCAGATCGCCGGGTCGAGCGGGCTGACGCCGATGTCGGCCACCTCCACCTCGCCGGCGTACGCCGGCCCCCGGGTAGAGGAGCAGCCCGGGCTTGAGCGCGGCCAGGCCACGGTGGCGGTGGCGACCACCGCGGGCCCGGCCACGGCGCCCGTGTTCCCGTCGACTCCCGAGGGGATGTCCACCGCCAGCACGGGCAGGAGGGCGCGGTCGAGCTCCGTGGCCACCGAGGCGGCCTCGCCCGTCAGCGGCCCGCGGAAGCCCGTCCCGAACATGGCGTCCACGGCCAGATCGGCGCGCCCCAGAGACCGGCCCAGACGGTTCGGATCGATGCCCTCCACCAGGCGCAGGACGTCGACCCGCGCCCCCCACCCGTCGAGCAGGCGGGCCGCCACCAGGCCGTCGGCGCCGTTGTTCCCCTTGCCGGCCACGACGACCACCCGACGGCCGTAGGTACCGCCCAGGAGGCGGCGGGCGGCTCGGGCCACCGCGCCCCCCGCCCGCTCCACCAGCTCGGCCTCGGGTACCCCGGCGGCCATGGTGGCGGCGTCGGCAGCGGCCATTTCGGCAGGAATCAGGACAGGCTGCATCTAACCTTCATGGTAAGGCTGGAAATGTCACCCTCCGTGGACCTGGGCTCCACGACATGAGAACCTGGAACGGGTAGGGTCGATTCTGCCCCCTGATGTCGGCTGGAGGTAATGAGCGTGGGGAGCCGGAGCCCGAGAGGGCTGGGAATGCTGGCGCGCCTGATGGTGGCTGCGCTGGCGCTCTCTGCCTGCGGGCTCGACTTCCAGTGGGTCCGCACCATGGGGAAGTCGCCCGAGCTGGTGACGACCACCACCACCACGTCGACCACGGCGCCACCCACCACCTCGACCACCGCGCCGGCGCCGCCGCCCCCACCCCAGCCGGCTCCGCCACCCAAAGCGGCCAAGCCTCCGCCGCCCCCTCCCCCGCCTCCCCCACCGCCGCCGCCGGTGCAGGTCCCGGGGATTCGCCGCTTACCGGCATCGGCGGCTCCACGGTCGGCCGCGACGGCCAACCGGCCCTGGTGGTCAAGATCGACAACGTGGCCAAGGCCCGACCCCAGATGGGCCTCAACGAGGCCGACGTCGTCTTCGAGGAGCAGGTCGAAGGGGGCATCACCCGCTTCGCCGCCATCTTCCACTCCCGGCAGGCTGACCCCGTGGGCCCGGTGCGCTCGGCCCGGTCGACCGACATTGGCATCGTCACGCCGCTGAACTATCCGCTGTTCGCCTACTCGGGGGCCAACGACGTCTTCAAGGAGTACATACGCCAGGCTGCCCTGGTCGACGTGGGGGTCGAGACCCACCCCGAGGTGTACCGCCGGGACGGCGGCCGCCCGTCGCCCAACAACCTCTTCTCCTCCACCCAGGGCCTCTTCGCCCTGGCTCGGCCCGACGCTCCCGGACCCCCGGCGCTGTTCGCCTACCGGGCGGCGGGCGAGCGCCCCCAGGCTCCGGAGAAGCGGGCGATCGCCCGGGCGGGGGCGGAGTGGACCCGCAACGGGCGAGCCATCACCACCGTCACCTACGACTGGGACGCCACCTCGGGGTCGTGGGTCCGGATCCAGAACGGGCTGCTCCACACCGACGCCGCCGGCCGGAAGGTGGCTCCCACCAACGTCGTCTTCCAGTTCGTCACCTACCGCAACACCGGCCTGGTGGACAGCTCCGGCACCGCGGTGCCCGAAGCCGACGTGGTCGGCGAAGGCGACGCGTGGATCCTCACCGGCGGATACCTGATCCCCGCCCGCTGGTCCAAAGGTTCCAAGGCTGAGATCACCGAGTACACCGACGCCGCCGGCCAGGAGATCCTCCTCCACCCGGGGAGCACCTGGGTGGAGCTGATCCCGCCGGGCCAGGCCAACGCCGTCGAGCGACCTGCCGATCCCGAGCCGGTACCCGAAACGCCGCCGCCGACCGAGACTCCGCCGCCGACCACGCCGCCCGAGGAGACGCCCCCGCCCACGGAGCCGCCCCCGGAGACGCCTCCGTCCACGGAGCCGCCCGCCGAGACGCCACCCGTGGAGGTGCCTCCGGCGACGGTCCCCGGTGACCAGGCTGGGGACGAGGCGCCGGGCGACAGCTCACCGCCGCGCGACGATCAGGCCGTGCCACCCGACACGGCCAAGCCCCCGGAGGACACCCCCGAGCCAGAGGAGCCTCCCCCAGACGACGGCCAGGCCCGGCGCCGCAAGAACAAGAACTGACGGCGCCGGGTTTCTGCGCTCGCTACGAGTAGGCGACGGCCACCGCCACGGCCACGGTGGCCGTGTCGGTGAGGGAGAGGTGCCACCCGGCCACGGCCCGCTCGGCCGCCAGTTCGGCAGCCCGGCCCCCGACGCTGAGCCGCGGCGCTCCGCCCGGCCCCCGGACGACCTCCACGTCGGCGAAGGCGAAGGCACCGAGCCCCACCGACAACGACTTCATGACCGCTTCCTTGGCCGCGAAACGAGCGGCCAGGCCAGGAACGGGGTCACGCCGGCGGGCGGCCTCGGCCCGCTCCGCCACGGTGAACAGCCGGTCGGCCAGCCGGGGACGGCGGCCCAGCGCGGTGCGGAGGCGTTCCACATCGACGGCGTCGACGCCGACGCCGACCACTGGTCCTCCTGTCACGGCCATGGCCTGAAATTTAGCCGTCTGTGAACAGTGTTCATGAGTAGACCACTGTGGGTGAAGTGGATAGAGTCTCTTTTGTGACTCGAGTTCCGAGATTCCTCATCGTCCTCGCCCTGCTCGCCGTCGCCTCCGCCGTCCCGCCACCGGCGGCCGCCGACCACGACGGAGAGGCAGAGAGCCTCGCCTACGTGCCGCATGCCGGATGGGATGCGCCGCCGCGCTCACCCGGACGTCTGGCTCCGGCCACCGGGGCTCTCATGGGCGTCCACTCCGACGATGACGACGACTACAAGCCGGAGGAACAGGGGATCACGAAGCTGGAGCAGGCCCTGGGGCGACGGCTGGACATCAACAACCGCTACTACGGCGACTTCGACGAGTTCGCCAAGGCGGGTCAACTGTCCTGGATGGAGACCTGGGATGTCGAACACGGGCGCATCCCACTGGTGGGGTGGGGCTGCACCGACAGCGACAAGGTGAACAACGGCAGCTGGGACGACGTGATCCACAAGACGGCCCAGATCATGAAGGCCTTCGGGCACGAGTTCTTCATGCGCTACTGCTGGGAGATGGACGGCGACCGCAAGCAGGGCGAGGTGAAGGGCCCCGAGAAGTTCATCAACGCCTGGCGCCGGATGCACGGCATCTTCCAGGCCGAGGGCGCCACCAACGTCGTCTGGGTGTGGACCCCCAACGCGGCCGGCTTCAAGGACCCCCGCAAGTACACCGGGGGCCAGCCTCCGGCCCCCTTCTTCTACCCGGGCGACGAGTACGTCGACTGGATCGCCTCCGACGGTTACAACTGGGGTGTGTCCAAGCGCAACCAGGGTGACCGGTGGCGCTTCGTCCACGAGATCTTCGACGAGTTCATGATGTTCGCCCGTGAGCACCCCAAGCCGATCATGATCGGCGAGTACGGCGCCCAGGAGCAGCCGAGCGACGGGGAGGCCAAACCGCACTGGTTCCGGGTCGCCCACGACACTTTCCAGGACAAGCCCAAGACTCCCGAGTGCCCGTGGTGCGGCGCCTTCTCGGACGTGGCCGCCATCGTCTACTTCGACGTCGACTACGGCAAGCACGGCGACTGGCGGATCATGTCGTCGCCGGCGTCGCAGGCGGCCTACAAGGAGGCGGCCGACGACTCCTGGTTCCACCAGGTCGACACCATCGGCTGGCCCCCCGCTACCAACCGGGCCGCCACCCCACCGTCCTGACCGGAGGTTCATGCCCCGCCGGCCCGGCCCCCGTCACGATCGCGGGCGTGATCCCCACCACCGCCCACGACGTCTACGTCGACCTGATCGTGACTCCGGACCGGGTGATCCGGACCCCTGGGCGGAGGGGCCCGGCGAGTGAACCCCTCTGGGGCGAGCTCACTGACGAGAAGATCGCGGCGATCCCGCTGCTCAGGCGACTCCGGCAGGAAAAGCGCGAATGACGGTGCTCAGCTCTTCCGCTGAAGGGTGTAGCGGACGGTCTGGACCTCGATCTCGCCGTCCTTGCCGAAGACGAAGGTGTCGATCCCGTCGTCGGCTCTGGCGTCGGCGGAGTCAGCGGTCCATTCGATGAACAGGACGTTCCCCTCGAAGATCTGGGTCGGGACCGCCCATTCGGCATTGGGCAGGTCGGAGAGAAGGTCGGTGAACGCCTGGCGTATCCCGTCCTTGCCTCGTAGTACCCCCGACGGGGTGATGAAGACGGCGTCGTCGGCGTAGTCGGCCACGATGTCGTCGATCTTGCCGGCGATGAGGGCCTCGGCGTGGTGCTGGAAGACCTCTTGCGGCGTACGTTTCATGGAAGCCTCCTTCAGCGTGGGCGTGCGGGACACTACTGCAACTGCTGCACAAGCTCAGCCGGAACCGAGAATGCCGGTGAGAGCGGCTTCGAGGCGGGCGGTGCAGGCTTCGGCGGCTTCGGCGGAGGCGGCTTCGACCATGATCCTCACCACCGGTTCGGTGCCCGAGGGCCGCACCAGGACACGGCCGGCGTCACCCAGCTCGGCCTCCACCGCCCGCACCTCCTCCCAGAAGGGTCTGCGCCTCCTCCAGCCCCTCCCGGCTGGCGACCCGGACGTTGTGGAGCACCTGGGGGAGTTTGGTCACCACCGACGCGAGCTGAGAGAGCGGGCGTGCGCTGCGGACCATCACGTCGAGGAGGACGAGGCCGGAGAGCAGCCCGTCGCCGGTGGTGGCCAACTCCGAGAAGATCAGGTGTCCGGACTGCTCGCCGCCCAGGACGAGATCCTGGGCTTCCATGGCTTCGAGCACGGAGCGGTCCCCCACCGGGGTCTCCACCATCCGGATGCCGTGCTCGGCCATGGCCCGCCGGAAACCGAGGTTGGCCATCACCGTGGCCACCACGGCGTTGTGGCGGAGACGGCCCCGTTCCCGCAGGTCGAGTGCGGCGATGGCCAGCAGATGGTCGCCATCCACCAGCCCGCCCTTTTCGTCCACCGCGATGAGCCGGTCGGCGTCACCGTCGAAGGCCAACCCGGCCTGGGCGCCGGTGGCCACCACCTCGGCTCGCAGGCCTTCCGGATGGGTGGCGCCGGAGCGGTGGTTGATGTTGGTTCCGTCGGGCTCGGCGTTCCGGACCTCGACCTTGGCCCCGAGCCGGTCGAGAACCGGGAAGGCGACCGGCGAGGCCGCGCCGTGGCCACAATCGATCACCACGCGCAGCCCCTGAAGCCGGCGGCCTTCCAGCGCCGCTTCCAGATGATCGCGGTAGCCCGTCAGCGGATCTGCGGACCCCCGGACCGTTCCCACCCCTGCTCCCGCCGGGCCGGGCGGCGGCGGCCCGGCCAGGAGCGCGTCGAGCTCCGCTTCGACCCGAGCTTCGATCTCGTCGGTCAGCTTCCGCCCGCCCCGGGCGAAGAACTTGATGCCGTTGTCGGAGAACGGGTTGTGGCTGGCGGAGATCACCGCCCCCGGGACGTCCCCGGTCTGGGCCAGATAGGCCACGGCCGGGGTGGGCAGGACACCGGCCAGTTCCACATCGGCGCCTTCGGCGGCCAGTCCGGCCGCCAGGGCCGCCTCCAGCATCGGACCCGAGCGCCGCGTGTCCCGGCCGACCACGAAGGGACGGTCCACCCCGAGAGCCCGGGCCGCGGCCCGACCCAGAGCCACGGTCAACTCGGGGGTGAGGTCGACATTCGCCACCCCTCGCACCCCGTCGGTGCCGAAGCGGAGGGTCATGCCCGGTGCCGCAGAATCAGCGCTTGGAGTACTGCGGAGCCTTGCGGGCCTTCTTCAGGCCGTACTTCTTGCGCTCCTTCTCCCGGGCGTCGCGGGTCAGCAGCCCCGCCTTCTTGACCTGAGCCCGCAGGTCCGGATCAAGCGTCACCAGGGCCCGGGCGATCCCGAGGCGCATGGCGCCCGCCTGGCCGCTCACGCCGCCACCGTCGAGCGTGGCGTCGACGTCGTAGACCTCGGCCGTCTGCGTGAGGCGCAGTGGTTCGGTGACGATCATCCGGTGGGTGGCGTTGGGAAAGAACCCCTCGAAGGGGCGCTTGTTGCAGCGGATGATCCCGGTACCGGGACGTAGCCGCACACGCGCCACGGCCTCCTTGCGCCGTCCGGTCGTCTGGATGAGGGGCTTGGGCACGATCCTCCTAGGCGGTCCGGGCCCGCCGGGCGTAGCGCAGGACCAGGGGTTGGGGCTGTTGGGCGGCGTGGGGGTGGGTGGGGCCGGCATGGATCTTCAACTTCTTGATCATCTTCCGGCCGAGTGGGCCTTTGGGGAGCATCCCCTTCACCGCCAGCCTGATGACGCGCTCCGGGTCCCGGGCCATGAGCTCGGCCAGCGTCTCCGACCGGAGCCCTCCGGGGTAGCCGGAATGGCGGTAGTAGCGCTTGTCGGCGCCCTTCTTGGGGTCGACCGCGATGCGAGCGGCGTTCACCACCACGACGAAGTCACCCGTGTCGACGTGGGGGGCGTAGATGGGCTTGTGCTTGCCGCGCAGGACCTTGGCCACCTCGCTGGCCAGGCGGCCGAGCACGAGACCCTCGGCATCGACCACGTGCCAGGCCCGGGTGATATCGGCTGCTTTGGGGGAGAAGGTGCGCACCCGCGCGGTCCTTTCATCGACGTTCAGGAAGCCCGGCCACGAAAACTTTTCGGACCGACCGAACAGGTTACCAGCGCCCCCGGGAGGAGGGGCAACCAGCGGGCCGTCGAACCAATGAGCAGTGAACCCTGACCTTCCGCCGCCCACTGCGGGGCCCGGACCGGAGCGGGCCGCCTCGGCCGCCGCCGCGCTCGAGGTGCTCTGCGCCCCGGAACTGGCGGCGGTGGTGGAGATGGTCCTCACCGTGCGGGACGGCGCCTACGAGGCCCACTCGGCGGACGGGCAGGTGCGGTTCTCCCGCCGGCGCACAGGCGGCGGCAGGTCACCGGAACCCTTCACCTACGAGATTCTTTCCGTGGAGGGCGCCGACCCGCTCGCCGACCAGTCCCCCGACCGCTTCGCCGGCTACGACGCCGAGGCCGCCGGTCGCTTTCCCACCCGGTCCGAGAACGCCTATCCCCACGGCTACGAGCAGGTGGCCCAGTTCTTCGACGCCCCCATGGCTCCCGATCTGTGCGTGGTCCATTCCGCCGCCCACAACTACGAGGAACGCGGCGGACACCGGGGCGAGCACGGCTCGCTGGATGTCGTCCAGGCCCGGGCCCCCTTCGTGCTGGCGGGGCGGGGCGTCCGCTCCCTCGGGATGCTGGACCGCTCCTGCCGGCTCATCGACGTCGCGCCCACGCTGGCCGCCCTGATGGGGCTGCGCCCGGGGACCGGGCGTGGGGCTCGACGGCCGGCCCCGCTCCGACGCCTACCTCGCCCGCCAGGACGGCGAGGCCCTCACCGATCTCCTTCAACCGGCCGGCCCCCGCCCCCGTCACGTGGTGGGATTCCTCCTCGACGGATGCAATCCCAACACGCTGTACCGCCTGGCCGCATCGGGGGCGGCGCCCAACGTGGCCCGGCTCATGACCATGGGGACGGCGTTTCGCCACGGAGCCTTGGCCGGGATGCCCACCGTCACGCTGGCCAACCACACCTCGGTGCTGACCGGGACCTACCCCGGCCATCACCACATCCTCCACAACGCCTGGTGGGACCGGGCCAGCGGTGAGGTGGTGACGACCAACTCCCCCGCCACCTGGCCGGGAGCCATGCAGCACCTGGCCGCCGGAGTGGAGACCCTTTTCGGCGCACTGCGACGCCATGATCCGGGGGCCTTCACCGCCGCCGTCAACGAACCGGTCGACACCGGCGCCGCGTACTCCACCTTCGACTATTTCCGCCGGGGCGAGATCCCGCCGTTCCCCAACGGCCCGGAGGACACCCTCCACACCACGCTGGCCTTCGCCCAGCCCCTTGGGGACTACCGCTTCAACACGATCATCGATCACCTGGCCATGGAACAGGCGGTGGGGTTGTGGCGGGGTCGGTATCTCGGCGAGGACTATCCGCGACGCCCGACGTTCATGTGGGTCAGCTTCCAGTTGACCGACGCCGCCTTCCACGCGGGCGGGCCCCGGTCGGAGATCGCGGCGGCGGCGGTGGCCGACACCGACGGGCGTATCGGCGAGATCCTGGCCGCCATCGAGGGCGCCGGGGCGTTCGACGACACGGCGTTCCTCCTGGTGGCCGACCATGGCATGGAGGAGACCAACCCCGAGGTCGCGGGGCGACTGGGACGCCAGCCTGACCGGCGCCGGAGTCAGCTTCCGCGACGAGGGGGCGGGGTTCATCTACCTCGACCCCTGAGGTCCTGCCTCGACCCACACTTCCTGCCTCGACCCTGACTTCCGGGGGGCTACTCCGTGCCCTCGGCGAAACGCAGACCTTCGAACACCGTCTCGAGGTGGGTCTTCCCCAGCGTGTCGTAGATCCGGTAGCCGCAGCGCTGGCCGGTGACGATCAGGACAGCTTCGTTGGCGGACCCCTCGGGGTCGAGGTTGGCGCCCATGAGGCCTCCGGGATCATCGGGGCCGTACTGGGCCACCGACCCGTCCGCCCACGTCCTGGAGAACGACGCCGGCTTCTGCTCCTCGGGTCGGGCGTCGCGATCGAAGAGGCCCAGCACCTCGACGATGGCTCCGGCCTTGCGGTAGCGGATGTTCCAGCCCTCGTTGTTGTTCACGTCGGACGTCTTGGCCAGCGCCCCTTCCATCTCGGGGCCGAGCACGGTGGGGACGAGCAGGCCGCAGTCGGACCGGTTGGCGGCCTTCTGCCATGCCTCGAGGAACTCGGCCGGTACCTGGGACCGGGGGACCGCCGGGTTCTTCCATGGCGCCGGCCGCACATTGGACGGGGTCGTGGAGGAGGAGGTCGCACCGGGGCGTGAGGTGGTGGTCGAACCGCCGGTGGTGGCGGTGGTCGGTGAGGAAGGTCCGGTCCCGCTCGCCCCCGATGTGGTGGTGGACGTGGAGGTCTCCGTGGCCATCTCCCCACCGTCGTCGCCCCCGGCCGCCACCGCCAGGGCCACGGCCACGGCCACCGCACCAGCCACGGCGAGGGCGGCAACCAGCATTCGTCGGGACGGTCGGCCCCGGATCACTCCCTTCGGCACCCTTCGGATGGTACCGGGGCCATCCGGATCGGCCGCCCGGTAGCATCCGCTTCCTGTCCGAAGAAGCACATTCGTCCCCCGCCCGCCTGGTAAGCCGGGAGGAGATCGAGGCGGCTCGCCGTCTCGTCGCCCCCGTGATCCGGCGTACTCCGGTCCTGGAGAGCGAGCATCTGTCGCGCCTGGCGGGACGCCCGCTGCTCCTCAAGGCCGAGCACACCCAGCGCACGGGTTCCTTCAAGATCCGGGGCGCCTACCACCGGATCTGCCGGCTCACGGACACCGAGCGGGCGGCCGGAGTGGTGGCGGCCAGCGCCGGCAACCACGCTCAAGGGGTGGCCCTGGCCGCCTCGCTGCTCGACGTGCCCGCCACCATCTTCATGCCCGCCACCGCCCCTCTGCCCAAGGTGGCCGCCACCCGGGGCTACGGCGCCGAGGTCCGCCTCGGCGGCGCGGTCTTCGACGACGCGCTGGAGGCGGCGCTGGAGCACACCCTGCGCACAGGCGCGGTCTTCGTCTCTCCCTTTGACGACCGCGACGTCATCGCCGGTCAGGGCACGGTCGGTCTCGAACTGGCCGAACAGGCTCCCGAAGCGGGCACCTTCGTCCTCGCCGTGGGCGGGGGCGGGTTGATCAGCGGGGTGGCGGCCGCGCTCAAGGCCACCCATCCCGGGTGCCGGGTGGTCGGGGTGGAAGCCGAGGGCGCGGCGTCGATGACCGCGGCCCTGGCCGCCGGCCATCCCGTCACCCTGCCCCGCCTCGACACCATGGCCGACGGCATCGCCAACAAACGGGTCTCCGACCTCACCCTGGCCCATGTGTCTGCGCTGGTGGACGAGGTCGTCACGGTGGGCGAGGAGGACATCTCCCGGGCCCTCCTGGTGCTGCTGGAACGGGCCAAGACGGTGGTGGAGCCGGCCGGCGCCGCGCCCCTGGCCGCGGCTCTGGCCGGGCGCCTGCCCGCCGGGACGGGCGAGCCGACCTGCCTGGTGCTCTCGGGCGGCAACGTGGATCCCACCCTGCTCATGCGGGTCATCCGGCACGGGCTCACGGCCGCCGGCCGTTACCTCCTGATCCGCGTCGCCCTCCATGACCGGCCCGGGGAGCTCCACCGCCTGACCGGGGCCCTGGCCGACCTGGGCCTGAATGTCGTCGACGTGGAGCACCACCGCTCGGGCGTGGATCTGCCCGTGGACCAGGTGGAGGTGCACCTCACCCTGGAGACGCGCGACCCGTCCCATCGGGACGAGGTGCTCCGGGCCATCGATCAGCGCCGGCTTCCGGGTGGCGCCGCTCTGACGTCGCCGGGCGGCTAGACCGACACGCCGGCGCCGATGAGGCGCCCGATGAGGTGGCTGGCCAAGCCCACGGTGGCGGCGATGGCCACCATCCTCGCCGCTCCCCGAGCCGGGCGGCGGCCGGTGAGCAGGGCGATGACCGCCCCCACGCCGGCCAGGGTGATGCCGGACGCGACGGCGGCGATGATCAGCGGCGCGGTCCCCGACCCGAAGAGGAAGGGAACCACGGGCACGAAGGCGCCCGCGGCGAAGGCGGCGAACGAAGAGCCCGCCGCCACCCAGGGCGACCCGAGGTCCTCCGCCGACAGGCCGAGCTCCTCCCGGGTGAGGGTGTCGAGGGCACTGGCCGGCCGGCGCATGATCTGCCGGGCCAGAGCGACGGCCTCCTCCTCGGAGAGTCCCTTGGCCTGGTAGATGAGCGAGAGCTCCTCTGCCTCTTCTTCGGGGAAGGCGCTCAGCTCCTCCCGCTCGACCTGGATCTCACGCTCGTACAGCTCCCGCTGGGATGTCACCGACACCCATTCGCCGGCGGCCATGGAGAACGCCCCGGCCAGCAGGCCGGCCAGGGCGGCCAGCAGGATGACGTTGCGGTTCGAGGTGCCGCCGGCCACGCCCAGCACCAGCAGCAGGTTGGACACCAGCCCGTCGCTGACCCCGAACACGGCGGCCCGCAGGGCTCCGCCGGCGCTGACCCGGTGGCGCCCTTCCGAGCGGGCGATCTGGGTGCCCTGGGAGTCGCCCTCCAGCGCCGCCACCGCCCGGCCGTGGGCCATCTCCTCGTTCGACATGGCCTCGGGCGCCTCGGGCATGTCCCGGTACTTGGCCGCGTCGGCCGCCTCCAGGCGCAGCACGAGGGGCAACACCGCATCGGTGCCGAAACGGCGGGCCATTCGCCCCGAGGAACCGGGTACGCACCGAGACGCGCCGCTTGTCGCAGGTCGGTGACCCCCGCTTCCCGCAGGTACCGCTCCCAGTGGGCGGCGTGGCGCTCCTCGGATTCGGCCAGCCGGCTCAGCACCTGGCCCCGGCGTCCACCCGAGGCTGCGGCCAGTGCCCGGTAGAGGGCGGCCGCCTCCAGTTCGTCCTCCCACATCTCCCGGTAGAGCTGCAGGCGATCACCGTCAGCACGGGCGACACGCCTTCAGGGTATCCGGCCAGGATGGCTCACTCTTCCCTCAAGAACTAGTCAAATCCGACCGCCAGCCATCAATCGGACTAGTTCGGCTGCCGACACCTCAAACATGCGAGGGAAACTGGTCGTGGTCGCCCTGCTCTTCGTCGCCGCCACCGTCACGCCCGGCTCCATCCCTTCAACGGGCGCGGAGGCGGCCGGGACAGCCGGGGGCTACTGGATGTTCGCCGCCGACGGCGGCGTCTTCTCCTTCGGCGCCGCGGAGTTCCACGGGCACCACCCAGAACGCGGCGGCCGAACTGGCCGGGATGGCGCCCACCCCTCCGGCCGGGGCTACTGGATGGTCGACGACGACGGCGACGTCTTCGCCCACGGCGACGCCGCCGACTTCGGGTCGCGGTCTTCGGAGGTCAACGACATCGCCGCCTTCGCCGCCCGACCCCAGGGTGACGGGTACTGGATGGCCAACCGGACGGGCACGGTCGAAGCCTTCGGGCAGGCATCGCCCCTGGGCTCGGTGGTGGTCCGGCCCACCGAAGCGATCGTCACCATGGCCTCCACCGGCACCGGCAGCCGGCTACTGGATGGCGGCCGTCGACGGCGGAGTGTTCGCCCAGGGCGACGCCGCGTTCTGGGGTTCGCTGGGCGGCATCCGCCTCAACCAGCCGGTGGTGGGTATGGCCGCCACCCCCTCCGGGCGGGGCTACTGGCTGGTCGCTTCCGACGGCGGCATCTTCTCCTTCGGCGACGCCACCTTCTACGGCTCCATCGGCGGCCTCCGCCTCAACCAGCCCGTGGTGGGTATGGCCGCCACCCCCTCCGGGCCAGGGCTACTGGCTGGTGGCATCCGACGGCGGCATCTTCTCCTTCGGCGACGCCACCTTCTACGGCTCCACCGGCGGCCTCCGCCTCAACCAGCCGGTCATGGGGATGGCGGCCCTCCCCGACCCGCCTTCGCCCGGCGGGAGCGCGGCACTTCGTCCCGGCGGGACGGGGACCACGACGCCCCCGGCGCCCGGCGGCGGGCCGGGGACCACGCCGACCACGCCGCCCCGCCCCACGTCGACCCGGGACCGGTCGCCACGCTGGTGGGGGCGGGCGACATCGCCGTCTGCGGCGTCAATGGCGACGAGAAGACCGCCGCCCTCCTCGACGCCATCCCGGGGACCGTCTTCACCACGGGCGACAACGCCTACGAGAGCGGCAGCGCATCGGAGTACTCGAACTGCTACGCACCATCCTGGGGCCGGCACAAGGCTCGGACGCGCCCGGTGGTGGGCAACCACGAGTACGGCACCACGGGCGCCGCCGGCTACTTCGGCTACTTCGGGACGGCGGCGGGCAAAGCGGGTGAGGGCTGGTACAGCTACGACGTCGGCGCCTGGCACGTGATCGTGCTGAACAGCAACTGCTCGGTGGTGAGCTGCGCCACCGGTTCGCTTCAGGAGAAGTGGTTGCGGGCCGACCTGGCCGCCTCGCAGGCCGCCTGCACGGTGGCGCTCTGGCACCACCCCCGGTTCAACTCCGGCGCCCACGGCAACGACACGGCGGTGCAGCCGCTCTGGAATGCCCTGTACGAGTACGGGGCGGACCTCGTGCTCAACGGCCACGACCACATCTACGAACGATTCGCTCCCCAGCGCCCTGACGGCACCGCGGACAGCGCCTACGGCATCCGGGAGATCATCATCGGTACGGGCGGCCGGCCGCTGTACAACTTCAACACGATCAAGCCCAACAGCGAAGCCCGCAACAACACGGTCTTCGGAGTGCTGCGCCTCACCCTACGGGCCGATTCCTACGACTGGCGCTTCGTCCCGGTGGCCGGCGGCACCTACACCGACTCGGGCTCAGACGGCTGTCACGGGAGGCCGGGTCAGTAGCCCACTTCCCACAGGCACAGGCCCTGGGGGGAGCCACCTTGCCCGCAGCAGAGCGGTCTTTGGCCCGCAGCATGGCCATGATCTCCCCGGCCCGCCGGGCTCCGGTGCCGACATCGATCATGGTGCCGACCAGCGAGCGCACCATCTGCCAGCAGAAGGCCGTGGCGGTCACCTCGTAGCGCCACACCCCGTCGTCCGCCTCCACCCAACGGGATTCGATCAGTTTGCGGACCGTGGTGGAGCCCTCGGGGCCGGCCCGGCAGAAGGCGGCGAAGTCATGTTCCCCGACGAAGGGGTCGGCGGCCAAGGCCAGGGTGGCCGGCTCCAGCTTTTGGGGCACCCACCAGGCGTAGCGGGCCAGGAAAGGGTCGGCGTGGGGCCGGTTGACCACCGTGTAGCGGTAGCTCCGCCACAGGGCCCGCCGGCGGGCATCGAAGTCCCCGTCGACCAGTTCGCACTCGCGCACCACGACCTCGGGGGCAAGCATGCCGTTGAGGGCGTTGCCGAGCCGCCACGGGTCCACCCCGGGGTCGGCCGGCAGGCTCACCACCTGGCCCCAGGCGTGCACCCCGGCGTCGGTCCGCCCGGCGCAGATGAGGTCGACGGGATGGCGCAGCACCTTCTCCAGGGCCTTGCCCAGCACGCCGGCGACGGTGCGCACCTGCGGCTGGGCGGCGAACCCGTGGAAGTCGGTGCCGTCGTAGGCCAGCACCAGCCGGAGCTTCGACTGCTGTTCGGGGGTGGCGTCGAACAAGCTCACGCTCTGCTCATGGTTCTTCGCCTGGCGGCTCATCGCGACGTCGGTGGGGGCCCCTGCCCCACCTCCCAACGCCACTACGTGGCACTTAAACCAGCTCGATCCTCGCCATGGGAGCGGAGTCGCCCGGGCGGGGGCCGAGCTTGAGGATGCGCAGGTAGCCGCCCTTGCGCTCGGCGTAGCGGGGCCCGATCTCGCTGAACAGCTTGGCCGTGACGTCCCGGTCCGTGAGCACGGCCATGACCTGGCGCTTCTGGTGCAGCCCACCCTTCTTCGCCTTGGTGATGAGCCGCTCGGCCAGGGGCTTGAGCGCCTTGGCCTTGGCCTCGGTGGTGACCATGCCCTCGGAGGCGAAGAGGTGGGCTGCCATGTTGGCCATCATCAGCTTCTGGTGGGAGGGGCTCCCCCCGAAGCGAGGGCCCTTCTTCGGAGCGGGCATGTCGCTACTCCTTCACGCGCAGGGACAGACCCCGCTCGTCGAGCTTCTGGATGACCTCTTCGAGCGACTTCTGACCGAAGTTGGTGATGGCCAGCAGGTCGTCCTCGGTGCGCTCCACGAGCTGGCCGATGGTGTCGATCTGAGCCCGCTTGAGGCAGTTGCGGGGCCGTTCGGAGAGGTCGAGCTCCTCGATGGCCAGGTCGAGGTCGAGGGAGGAGGTGCCGGTGGCGGCGGTGTCACCCAACTCCAGGCCCCGGGGCACCGACGACAGGTCGGCCAGGAGCCCCACCAGGTTGCGCAGGGTCTCCCCGGCCGAGGCGAGGGCGTCCTTGGGGCTGATGGAGCCGTCGGTCTCGATGTCGAGGGTCAGCCGGTCGTAGTTGGTGGCCTGCTCCACCCGGGTGGGCTCGACGGCGAAGGCAACGCGGCGCACGGGCGAGAAGATGGCGTCGACCGGGATGACCCCGATGGTCGACGAACGCTTGGTCCGGTCGACCGAGAGGTAACCGCGGCCCTGCTCCACGGTGATGTCGAGCGCGAGCCGGCCCTTGCCGTTGACCGAGGCGATGTGGAGGTCCGGATTGAGGATCTCGACGTCGGCCGTCGTCTGGATGTCGGCCGCCGTCACCTCGGCCGCGCCCCGCTTGTCGAGGCGGAGGATGACCGGCTCGGGCGACTCCGACCGCAGGACAAGGTCCTTCAGGTTCAGGATGATGTCGGTGACGTCCTCCTTGACCCCCTGGACCACGTCGAACTCATGGAGAGCGTCGTCGAAGCGCACCTGGGTGACGGCGGCGCCGGGGATGGAGGACAAGAGGGTGCGGCGCAGGCTGTTACCGAGCGTGTGGCCGAAACCGGGCTCGAGGGGGAAACGGTGAAGCGCTGCCGGTTGCCCTCGGCCTCGCCCAGAGGCTCGACCGTCGGGCGCTGGATCATGAGCATGGAATGCGGCTCCCAGGGTTACTTGGAGTACAGCTCGACGATGAGTTGCTCACGGACGGGAACGTCGATGTGCTCCCGCATGGGGAGGTCGCGGACGGTCGCCTTCATGCCCGACCCTTCGACTTCGAGCCAGGGCGGTACGGAACGGTCCAGGGTGTCGAGGTTGTGGCGGATCACGATCATGTTCTGCGCCTTCTGCCGCAGCTCGACCACGTCACCCTTGCGCACCTGATAGGAGGGGATCGTCACCCGCTTGCCGTTGACGGACACGTGGCCGTGGCGAACCAGCTGGCGACCCTGGTTGCGGCTGGCGGCGAAGCCGGCCCGGAACACGACCGAGTCGAGGCGCGTCTCCAGCATCCGCAGCAGGTTCTCGCCGGTGATGCCCTTCTGGCGTGTGGCCTCCTCATAGAGACGCCGGAACTGCTTCTCCAGTACGCCGTAGATGCGGCGGGCCTTCTGCTTCTCCCGCAGCTGGATCATGTACTCGCTCTCCCGGATCCGACCCCGGCCGTGATCACCGGGCGGATAGGGCCGGCGCTCGATAGGGCACTTCATCGAGTCGCACTTGGGTCCCTTGAGGAAGAGCTTCATCTTCTCCCGCCGGCAGAGGCGGCAGACCGGCCCCGTGTAGCGCGCCATCAGACCCTCCGCCGCTTCGAGGCGCGGCACCCGTTATGGGGGATGGGGGTGACGTCCTTGATGCCGGCCACCTCGATCCCGGCGTTCTGGAGCGAGCGGATGGCGGTCTCCCGCCCCGAGCCCGGACCCTTCACCAGCACGTCGACCTTGCGCACCCCGTGCTCCATGGCCCGCCGGGCGGCCGCCTCGGCCGCCATCTGGGCGGCGAAGGGCGTCGACTTGCGCGACCCCTTGAAGCCGACGTTGCCGGCCGTGGCCCAGGAGATGGTGTTCCCCTCCATATCCGTGATGGTGACGATGGTGTTGTTGAAGGACGACTTGATGTGCGCGACGCCGTAAGCGATGTTCTTGCGCTCCCGGCGCCGCGGACGCCGTCCACCCGGCTTGGGCTTTGCCACTCTCTCCCCGCTCTCCTCTTAGTGCTTGCGGACCTTCTTCTTCCCGGCGACGGTCTTCTTCGGACCCTTGCGGGTCCGGGCGTTGGTCCGGGTGCGCTGGCCCCTGACGGGGAGGCCACGCCGGTGGCGGAGCCCGGCGTAGCAGCCGATCTCCATCTTGCGCTTGATGTCCTGGGCCACCTCGCGGCGCAGGTCACCCTCGACCTTCAGGTTCTGGTCGATCCAGGTGCGCAGCTGGGCGACCTCGTCCTCGGTCAGGTCCCGGACCCGGGTGTCGCCCGAGATGCCGGTGGCCTGGCACACCATCTTCGAACTCGGCACGCCGATCCCGTAGATGTAGGTGAGGGAGATCTCCAGCCGCTTCTCCCGGGGGATGTCAACCCCGGCGATCCGTGCCATCCAGTGCCCTCCTCATGACCTTGTGGCTACCCCTGCCGCTGCTTGTGGCGGGGGTTCTCGCAGATGACCATCACGACGCCGTGGCGACGGATCACCTTGCACTTCTCGCAGATCTTCTTGACGCTGGGCCTGACTTTCATCGTTCTCCCCGGTGCCGCTACTTGTACCGGTACGTGATGCGTCCCCGGGTGAGGTCGTACGGGGTGAGCTCAACCTGGACGCGGTCCCCGGGCAGGATCCGGATGTAGTTCATCCGCATCTTCCCGGAGATGTGGGCGAGCACCTTGTGACCGTTTTCGAGCTCGACCCGGAACATGGCGTTCGGGAGCGGCTCGACGACCGTCCCCTCGACGAGGATGGCGTCATCTTTCGGCTTGGCCAGGGGGAACCACCTACGTTTCTCAACACGCGAAGCGACAGCGGTCGCCTCGAGACCAGCGCGTCAGTATATGGCGTCCGTCAATTCTCCGCGAATCCGTCGTTCCGGAGGCCGGATCAGGGCAACGTGAGCACCTCGGGGCCGTCGTCGGTGACGGCCACGGTGTGCTCGAAGTGGGCAGAGAGGGCACGGTCCTTGGTGACCACGGTCCAGCCGTCATCGAGGGTCTCCGTCTCGGGACCTCCGGCGTTGACCATGGGCTCGATGGCCAGGACGTAGCCCTCCTTGATCTTCACGCCCCGGCCCGGCTGACCGAAGTTGTGGACGGGTGGCTCCTCGTGCATGGCCGTGCCGATGCCGTGGCCGACGTACTCCCGCACCACGCTGAACCCGGAGGCCACCGCCACGGTCTCCACCGCGGAGCCGATGTCGCCCAGATGCTTGCCGGCCACCGTCTGGGTGATGGCCTCCTCCAGCGACCGACGGGTGACTTCCATGAGCCGGGCGGCGGTGTCATCGACCTCGCCGACGGGGACGGTGACAGCCGCGTCGGCGTGCCACCCCTCGATGATGGCGCCCGCGTCGATGGAGATGATGTCCCCCTCCTTCAACACGTAGTCGCCGGGGATGCCGTGGACGATGACGTGGTTGGGGGACGTGCAGATGACCGCCGGGAACCCGTGGTAGTTGAGAAAGTTGGAGCGCGCACCCCGCTTCTCGATGACCTCCCGGGCGACGGCGTCAAGATCCGCCGTCGTCACCCCCGGACGGGCGGCCTGGGTGGTCTTCTCGTGGATTTCGGCCACCACGCGCCCCGCTTGGCGCATGAGGCTCATCTGAGCCTTTGTCTTTCGGGTGATCACAGTGTCTTCCGCATGAATCAGGGCCTTGGGGTGACGGTGTCGGCCAGGACGCCGCCGTTCCCGATCAACGTCAGCATCCGCTCGAAGACCGCATCCACCGTACCGGTTCCATCCACCCGGACGAGCAGGCTCTGTTGTTCGTAGAACTCCAGCAGCGGGGCCGTCTCGGACTCGTAGAGGTTCAGGCGCCGCATGATGGCGTCCTCGGTGTCGTCATCCCGCTGTACGACGTCGCCGCCATCGTTGTCGCACGTCCAGCCGACGGCCGGTGGGGATTCCAGGTGGTACGTCGCCCCGCAGATGATGCACACCCGGCGGCCCGAGATCCGGCGCAGGACCTCGGAGGTCGGTACCTCGATGTCCACGGCGGCGTCGAGCCCTTCCGGGAAGAGCACCCGGTCGAGCTCCTCCGCCTGGCTGCGGGTACGGGGGAAGCCGTCGAGGACGAACCCGGAATTGACGGCGTCGTCTTCGGCCAGGCGCTCGGCCACCACCCCGATGACCACCTCGTCGGGCACCAGCTCGCCCCGCTCCATGAAGGCCTGCGCCCGGAGGCCGAGCTCCGACCCATGGCGGACGGCGGCCCGGAACATGTCCCCGGTCGAGATGTGCGGGACCGTGAGGTGTGCGGCCAGGCGCGCCGCCTGGGTCCCTTTGCCCGCCCCCTGCTTGCCGAGCACGAGGTAGCGCGCTCCGACCGCCACTACCTCAGGAAGCCCTCGTAGTTGCGCATCATCAACTGGCTGTCGATCTGCTTCATCGTCTCCAGGGCCACGCCGACCGTGATGAGGATGGCCGTCCCGCCGAAGGGGAATGAAGCGATGTCCCAGACGGCGAAGACCACCAGAGGGACGACGGCGATGGAGGCCAGGAACAGCGACCCGGGCAGGGTGATCCGGTTGAGCACCTGAGCCAGGTAACGCTCGGTGGGTGGGCCGGGCCGGATGCCCGGGATAAAGCCGCCCTGCTTGCGGATGACGTCGGCCTGCTGGGCGGGGTTGAAGGCGATGGCGGTGTAGAAGTAGGCGAAGAACACGATGAGGATGGCCTCGGACGCGATGTAGAACACGCTCTGCTGCTGGATCATGTTGTTGTTGACCCAGTCCTTGACCCCCTGCCACGGCAGCGTGCCCACGATGAGGGCGGGGAACTGCAGCACGGAGCTGGCGAAGATGATGGGGATGACGCCCGACTGGTTCACCTTGAGCGGGATATAGGTGCTCTGGCCTCCGTACATGCGCCGGCCGACGACCCGTTTGGCGAACTGGACCGGGATCCGCCGCTGGCCCGACTCCACGAAGACGATGCCAACGATCATGGCGACGCCCATGAGGACCACGACGGTGCCCTGAAGCTTTCCGCCCACGGAAAAGATCTGCGATCCCTGGGCCGGGAGCCGGGAAACGACCGAGGCGAAGATCATGAGGGACATGCCGTTGCCGATGCCGCGCTGGGTGATGAGCTCGCCCAGCCACATGATCATGGCGGTGCCGGCGGTGAGGGTGATGACGATGAGCAGGACCCGGGGGGCGGAGAACTTGGGAATGAGGTCGATGCCGGAGAGGGCCTGGGACCCGAGGAAACTGCCGCCGCCCTGATGGAGAGCGAAGACGATGCCGGTGGACTGCATGAGGGCCAGCGCCACCGTCAGGTAGCGGGTCCACTGGGTGATCTTCTTCTGCCCCACCTGGCCCTGCTGCTGCCACTCCTCCAGCTTGGGGATCACCACGGCCAGCAACTGCATGATGATGGAGGACGTGATGTAGGGCATGATCCCCAGCGCGAACACGGCCACGTTGGTGAGCGCCCCGCCCGAGAACAGGTCGAGGAACTCGAGCGCCCCGCCTTCCTTGACCCTGTCCTGGAGGGCCTGGATGGCCTCGAAGTCGACGAAGGGCAGCGGGATGTGGGAGCCGAACCGGTAGATGGCGATGACCAGGATGGTGAAGAGGATCTTGTTCCGGAGGTCCGTCACCCGGAACATGTTCCGCAGACGAGACAGCATGGGGACGGGCCTCCTCAGGTCGGCGGGGCGGTCATTCTACCGGTTGGTGAGGGCGTTCCCCCGGGCAGGAGGCCGAATCTGGTTTCCCGGAGGCACCAGCGTCTCGGCCGTTCCTCCGGCCGCCCGGATGGCCTCGGCAGCGGACTTGGAGAAGGCGTGGACCCGTACGGTGAGCGGCCTGGTCACCTCGCCCCGGCCCAGCACCTTCACCAGGCCGTGCTTGTGCACCAGACCCTTGGCCCGCAGCGTTTCCGGAGTCACCTCGGAACCGGCCGGGAAGTCCTCCAGGCCGTCGAGGTTGATGACGGTGTACTCGATCCGGAAGGGGTTCTTGAAGCCCTTGAGCTTGGGGGTCCGGCGGGTCAGTGGCGTCTGGCCACCCTCGAACCCGGGCTTGATCGAGCCGCGGGTGCCCTGACCCTTGGTGCCGGTTCCGGCGGTCTTGCCTCGCCTCCCACCGATCCCCCGACCCACGCGCTTCTTCGACGGGTTGGATCCGGGTGCGGGCTTCAGGTCATGGACCTTCACGACGTCTCTCCTCCGGGGGCCCGGGGGACAGAGTCCCCCGTGGTAGCAGCTTCTTCGACGCGGACGAGGTGGGGTACCCGGGCCAGCATGCCCCGGATCTCGGGGCGGTCGGGCAGGGTCACCGAGTGGTTGATGCGACGCAGCCCGAGGGCCCGGATGGTGCCCCGGGTCTTCGGCTTCGAGCCGATGGTGGAACGGACGAGCGTGACCCGCAGTTCTGTTTCCTCTGCCATCACGGGACCTCGACGACCGGGCGTGCCGCCCGGTTGCGTTCGGTGTACGCCCTCAACATGCCCGCCGGGGCCACCTCCTCGGGCGACTTGCCCCGCAACTTCGCCACTTCCTCCGGACGCTTGAGGGCCTGCAGCCCGGCCATCACGGCGCGGGCCACGTTGATCGGGTTTGAGGAACCGAGGGACTTGGCCAGTACGTCGTTGACACCGGCCGCCTCCAGGATGGCCCGCCCGGCCCCACCGGCGATGACCCCGGTGCCGGGGGCGGCGGGCTTGAGCAGGACGCGCCCGGCGCCGTGCTCCCCGATGATCTGGTGGGTGATGGTGGAC
Organism: uncultured Actinomycetes bacterium; assembly: GCA_963789165.1. Lineage (GTDB taxonomy): Bacteria > Actinomycetota > Acidimicrobiia > IMCC26256 > BP-133 > CAWBJP01. The sequence continues at coordinate 405,435 of CAWBJP010000012.1, read as the reverse complement.
CCGGCCAGCGGGACGGGGATGAGGTTCTTCTTGGCCTCTTCGATGCCCTTCTGGATGGCGGCGGGGACCTCCTTGGCCTTCCCCAGGCCCAGACCCACGTTGCCGCCTCCGTCGCCCACGACCACGAGGGCGGAGAAGGAGAAGCGGCGGCCACCCTTGACCACCTTGGCCACGCGGCGGATCTCGATCACCCGCTCCTCGTAGGCGGAGTCCGCCCCCTCGCGTCCCGATTCCCTTCGACGCTCAGCCATGCACGCTCACACTTCCAGTCCGGCCGCACGGGCCCCATCGCAGAGGGCGGCGACGCGCCCGTGATATCTGAAGCCGCCTCGATCGAACACCACCTGGTTGATCCCGGCTGCCTTGGCCCGCTCCCCCACCAGCTGGCCGACAGCCTTGGCCGCGTCGGTGTTGCCGGTGGAGCCCTCCCTGAGTCCCGCCTCCACCGTCGAGGCGGCGGCCAGCGTGAGGCCCGTCGTGTCGTCGATGACCTGGGCGTAGATGTGCTTGTTGGAGCGGAACACGCACAGACGGGGGCGGGCGGAAGTACCCACGACCCGCTTGCGCACCCGGCGGTGGCGCCGGACCCTGGCCTGCTGGGGAGAGACTGGCATGGCGCTTGACTCCTACTTCTTCCCGGCCTTGCCGGCCTTGCGCTGGACGCGCTCGCCGGCGTAGCGGACTCCCTTGCCCTTGTAGGGCTCGGGCTTGCGGAGCTTGCGGATGTTGGCCGCCACCTGGCCCACCAGTTCCTTGTCGGCGCCCCGCACGGTGATGCGGGTCGGGCTCGGAACCTCGAAGGTGATCCCCTCGGGCGCCTCGACGGGTACGGAATGGGAGAAGCCGAGGGCGAGATCGATGCGGTTGGGACCGGCCGCCGTGGCCCGGTAGCCGACTCCCACGATCTCGAGCTCCTTGACGAAGCCGTCGGACACGCCGACCACCATGTTCGAGACCAGGGACCGGGTGAGGCCGTGGAGGGAGCGGTGCTCCCGGCCGTCGCTCGGACGGGTGACGACCAGCATGTCGTCCTCTCGGGAGATGATCATGTCGGAGGAGACCTGGCGCTCGAGGGTGCCCTTGGGCCCCTTCACCACCACGCGGCTGCCGTCCAGCGTCACGTCGACTCCGGAGGGGACAGGGATGGGCTTGCGACCGACGCGCGACATTCCCGCCTACCAGACGTGGCAGAGCACCTCGCCGCCCACGTGACGCTCGCGCGCCTCGCGGTCGGTGAGGAGACCCTTGTTGGTCGAGAGGATGGCGACGCCCATGCCGCCCAGCACCCGCGGCACCTTGTCGGCCTGGGAGTACACCCGCAGGCCCGGCTTCGACACGCGGCGGATGCCGGTGATCGTGCGGGCCCGGTCGGGCGTGTACTTCATGTGCACGATGAGCTTGCGCCCGGGATGGCCCGGATCGCCCTCCACCCGGTGACCGGTGATGTAGCCCTCACGCTCGAGGAGGGAAGCCAGGGCCTCCTTGAGCTTGGAGGAGGGCATGACGACGTCGTCGTGCATGGCGACGTTGGCGTTGCGAATCCGGGTGAGCATGTCGGCGATGGGGTCGGTCATGGTCATGGCAGTACCTACCAGGAGGCTTTCTTGACGCCGGGAACCTCGCCGGCGTGGGCCATCTCGCGCAGGCAGATCCGGCACAGGCCGAAGGCCTTGTAAACCGCCCGCGCCCGCCCGCAGCGGTGGCACCGGGTGTAGGCCCGGACCTTGAACTTGGGCTTGCGCTGCTGCTTTTCGATCAGGGCCTTCTTGGCCATGTGTCCTCTACCTGCTTCCGTCACGCCGGAAGGGGAACCCGAAGGCGTCGAGCAGAGCCCGGCCCTCGTCGTTGGTGCGCCCGGTGGTCACGATGGTGATATCCATCCCCCGGACGGTGTCCACCTTGTCGTAGTCGATCTCGGGGAAGATGAGCTGCTCGGTCACTCCGAAGCTGTAGTTGCCCCGCCCGTCGAAACCGTCCGGGTCCAGGCCCCGGAAGTCCCGGATACGGGGGATGGCCAGGGTGATGAGGCGGTCGAAGAACTCCCACATGCGGTCGCCCCGCAACGTCACCTTGACGCCGACCGCGTTGCCCTCCCGCAGCTTGAAGCCGGCGATCGACTTCTTGGCCTTGGTGACCAGCGGCTTCTGGCCGGTGATGATGCGCAGGTCAGCCACCGCCCCGTCGAGGAGCGAAGCCTGCTGAGTGGCCTTCCCCACGCCGCAGTTGAGCACGATCTTGACGAGGCGGGGCACCTCCATGATGTTGCTCAACTCGAGGCTGTCCTTGAGGGCGGCCTTGATCTCGGCGTCGTAGCGTGCCCGCAGGCGCGGCTGGGAGGGAGCCTCGACCGTTTCCGTCGGCGGCGCCATCAGATGTCACCCCGGCACTTGGCGCAGACCCGGACCTTCTTGCCGGCGGCGTCGAAGCGGTAGCCGATGCGGGTGGGACCACCACAACTGCCGCACACCAACGCCACATTGGAGGCGTCGAGCGGCATGTCCTTGTCGATGATCCCGGCCTGCATGGTGGCCTTCTGGGGGCGCTGGTGCTTCTTCGCCACATTGACACCCTCGACGATCACCCGGTTCCGGGAAGGCAGGACGCGCATGATGACGCCCTCGCGCCCGAGGTCTTTCCCGGCGATCACCCGGACCCTGTCACCTTTTCGTAGCTTCATCGTCTAGAGCACCTCAGGAGCGAGGGAGATGATGCGCATGAACCGGCGGTCCCGGAGCTCACGGCCCACGGGGCCGAAGATGCGGGTGCCGCGGGGTTGCATCTGGTCGTTCACGAGCACGGCAGCGTTCTCGTCGAAGCGGATGTAGCTGCCGTCGGGGCGGCGCTTCTCCTTGGCCGTGCGCACCACCACGCACTTGACCACGTCGCCCTTCTTCACCGCCGCACCGGGGATGGCGTCCTTGACCGTGGCCACGAAGACGTCGCCGATGCTGGCGTAGCGGCGCTTGGTGCCGCCCAGCACCTTGATGCAGAGGACCTCCTTGGCCCCCGAGTTGTCCGCCACCTTGAGCCGGGATTCCTGCTGGATCACTGTGTTTCCCTCATATCATCTTCCGGGGACACCCCCGGGCCCCCGGGGATCACCGGGCCCGCTCGAGAACTTCGACCACGCGCCAGCGCTTGAGCGCCGACATGGGCCGGGTCTCCTGGACGCGCACCCGGTCACCTTCCCTGAGGTCGTTGACCTCGTCGTGGGCATAGAGCTTCTTGGTGCGCTTCTGGGTCTTCTGGTACCGGGCGTGCCGGACGCGCTCGACCACGGCCACCACCACCGTCTTGTCCATCTTGGTGGACACCACGGTGCCTTCTCGGACCTTGCGACGGTTCACCCGGGGAGGGGTGGGATTGTCGGGGTTGCTCATTCCTCTACTGTCCCTCTGCCTCGGCGGCGGCGATCTCGCGCTCCCGGAGGAGCGTCTTGATCCGGGCGATGTCGCGGCGCACCTCGCCGAGGCGGGCCGAATTGTCGAGCTGGCCGGTGACGTTGGCGAAGCGGAGGTTGAACATCTCCACTTTCGCCTCGGCCAGGCGGGTCTCCAACTCGGTGTCGTCGAGATCGCGGAGGTCGGCGGTCGCCTTGGCCATCAGGCTTCCTCCTCCCGGAGGACGAACCGGCACTTGATCGGCAGCTTGTGGGCGGCGAGGCGCATGGCCTCCTTGGCCACCGGCTCCGCCACCCCCGACAGTTCGAACATCACCCGGCCGGGACGGACCACGGCCACCCAGCGCTCCGGGTTTCCCTTGCCCGAACCCATACGGGTCTCGGCCGGCTTCTCGGTGACCGGCTTGTCCGGGAAGATGTTGATCCAGACCTTGCCGCCCCGCTTGATGTGGCGGGTCATGGCGACACGGGCGGCTTCGATCTGCCGGTTGGTGATCCAGCCCGGCTCCAGGGCCTGGAGGCCGTAGTCGCCGAAGGTGACCCGGAAGGCGCCCTTGGACACGCCGTCCATGCGCCCCCGGTGCGTCTTCCGGTGCCGGACCTTCTTGGGCATCAACATGGCGACACTCAGTCCTCGTCGCCCCGGAAGTGGGGGGCCTCGTGGTGGGTGCGGGTGCGGCGCTCGATCTCCTCTTCCTCGGCCAGGAGGCGCTCCAGCTCTGGGTCGGCCTCCTTCACCACCGGCTTGCCGAGATCGGGCGCCTCGTCGGAAGCGGCCACCTCCTCGACGGGGACGGGCTCGGTGTCGGGACGGCGACGCCCGCCGCCGGCGCTGATGACCCGGCGGGGGCGGGCCTGGCCGGCCGTCTCCCCCACCGCCATGGCCGCCTCCTTGGCGATCTTGTCCTCGCTCGCCTTGTAGGGGAGGATGTCGCCCTTGTAGATCCAGACCTTGACGCCGATGCGCCCGAAGGTGGTCCGGGCCTCGGAGAGGCCGTAGTCGATGTCGGCCCGAAGGGTGTGGAGCGGCACGCGTCCCTCCCGGTACCACTCCCGACGGGACATCTCGGCTCCGCCGAGGCGTCCGGAGCACTGCACCCGGATACCCAGGGCGCCGGCCTTCATGGCCGTCTGCACGGCACGCTTCATGGCCCGGCGGAACGAGACCCGGCCCGTGAGTTGGTCGCCGACGCCCTGGGCGATCAGGTTGGCGTCGAGCTCGGGCTGCTTGATCTCCTGGATGTTGAGCTGGATCTTGGGGTTGCCCGTGATCTTGAACAGCCCTTGGCGCAGCCGGTCGGCTTCCACCCCCCGCCGGCCGATGACGATCCCCGGCCGGGCGGTGTGCACATCGATGCGCAGCCGGTCACGGGTCCGCTCGATCTCCACCCGGGAGACGGCGGCCCGGCGCAACTGGGCGTCGAGGTACTTGCGGATCTGGACGTCGTCGATCAGGTATTCCGTGTACTCGCGGTCTGCGAACCAACGCGACTTCCAGTCGGTGACAATCCCGAGCCTGAACCCATAAGGGTTCACCTTGTGGCCCATCAGCTACTGCCTTCCTCTGTGTCATCGGGGACACCCCGCGCCCCGGGATCCTCTGCCGGGGCGGCTTCATCTTCGGCGGCGGCCGCCTCTCCTTCCCTACCCAGGGTGGCGTAGCGGGCCGCCTTGTCCTCAGCGCTCTCCTCCGCCTGGGGGGCGGGTGCCTCGGCCTCACCGGCGAGCGCCTCCGTCTCGGCGGCGGCGTCCAGCTCGCCCGGTTCGGCCTCGGACAGCGAAGCCTCCTCGAGCGGCTCCTCCGGAACGGCTTCTGCCTTCTCCTCGGCCTTCTTCCCTCCGGCGGCGGCCTTGACCGGCGCGGCGGTCTTGTCCTCGCCGCCGCGGCGGCGGCGGGGCAGCACTCCGCGGCGACGGCCACCGGGCTGGGCGGCCTCGCGCCGGCGTCGAATCTGGAGCTGCTCGTCGGAGAAGCGGGCCACGACAATGGTCATGTGGCTGGTGCGCTTGCGAATGCGGGTGGCCCGGCCCCGGGCCCGGGGCCGCCAGCGCTTGATGGTGGGACCCTCGTCGGCGTAGGCCACCGACACGTAGAGCTCGTCGGCGGGCAGGTCGAGTGTGTGCTCGGCATTGGCCACCGCCGAGTTCAGCACCTTGAGGACATCCCGGGCCACGCTGCGCTCGCAGAAGGTCAGGACGTGACGGGCCTCGTCCACGGGCAGGTCCCGGATGAGGGCGAGGACCTCCCTCACCTTGTAGGCGGAGGTCCGCAGGTAGCGCAGAGTGGCCTTGGTCTCGGGCATCGTCGTTACCGTCTACTCGAGCGTTCCTGGCCGGCGTGGTACCGGAAGGTGCGGGTGGGAGCGAACTCTCCGAGCTTGTGTCCCACCATCGCCTCGGTCACGTAGACCGGAACGTGCTTGCGCCCGTCATGGACGGCGATGGTGTGACCGACCATCTCCGGGATGATGGTGGAACGGCGCGACCAGGTCTTGACGACCTTCTTGTCGCCGGACTCGTTCAGGCGTTCCACCTTGACCCGCAGGTGGTCATCAACGAAGGGACCTTTCTTCAGGCTGCGCGGCATGAGCTACCTCCGGGCCCCGCGGGCACGACGACGACGGATGATCAGGGCGTCGGAGGACTTGTGCTTCGCTCGCGTCCGGCCTTCCTTCTTCCCCCAGGGCGACGTGGGGTGGCGTCCGCCCGAGCTCTTGCCTTCCCCACCCCCGAGAGGATGGTCGACGGGGTTCATGGCCACGCCCCGGACATGGGGCCGCTTGCCCTTCCAGCGGTTGCGACCCGCCTTGCCCAGCGAGATCAGCTCGGCTTCGACATTGCCCACCTGGCCCACCGTGGCCCGGCAGTCGATGGCGACCCGCCGCATCTCCGTGGACGGCAGCCGCACCGTGGCGAAATCGCCTTCCTTGGCCACCAGCTGGACGCTCATGCCCGCGCCCCGGGCGATCTTTCCGCCCCCGCCGGGCTGCAGCTCCACGTTGTGGATAACGGTGCCGACGGGGATGTAGCGCATGGGGAGGGCATTGCCCGGCCGGATCTCAGAGCCCTGACCCGACATCAGGATGTCCCCCACCGCCACCCGGGCGGGAGCGAGGATGTAGCGCTTCTCGCCGTCGCGGTAGTGGAGCAGGGCGATCCGGGCGTTGCGGTTGGGGTCGTACTCGATGGTGGCCACCTTGGCCGGGATCCCGTCCTTCTCCCGGCGGAAGTCCACGACCCGGTAGCGCTGCTTGTGACCGCCGCCGCGGTGGCGCGCCGTCAGGCGCCCGTGGACGTTGCGGCCGCCCGTGGAGGGCTTCGCCCTGGTCAGCGAGCGCTCGGGGCGGTCGGTGGTGATCTCGGAGAAGTCGGAGACCGACTGGAACCGTCGTCCCGGGCTCGTGGGCTTGCGCTTGCGCAGCGGCATGGCGAACTAACTCCCGAAGAGGTCGATGCGGTCGTCGGCGGCCAAGGTGACGAACGCCCGCTTGCTGTCAGATCGCTTGCCCATGGTGTTGGACCGGCGGTTGCGCTTGAGCTTGCCCTTGCGATTGAGCGTCGAGATGCGGGTCACCTTCACGTTGAAGATGGCCTCCACCGCCTGCTTGATCTCGATCTTGTTGGCGTGAGGAGCCACGACGAAGGTGTAGACGTTGCTGTCCAGGAGCGCGTAGGACTTCTCCGACACCACGGGCCGCAACACGATGTCGCGGGGATCCTTGTTCATTGCTCTTCACCTGCTTCGTCGTCCGCTTGTTCCGCCGCGTCTTCCGCCGCAGGCGGCTCGGGAACCTCCGGCCGGCTCGCCAGCGGAACCTCGGATCCCGGTGTGGCCGGCGTGGGATCGATCACGGGAGGCGAGGCGGCCCCGAAGCTCTGGTCGGACAGCCCCTCGGGCTCGGCCGGGCCACCCTTTTCGGCCCGGGCGGCCAGCGCCGCCAGCGTATCGGCGGTGAAGATGACCCGGTCCGCCACGAGCACGTCGTAGGCAGAGAGCTCCTCCACACTGGTGAGCGCCACCCGGTCGCCAAGGTTGCGGAACGACTTCCACGCCGCCTCGTCATCCCGGGGCAGGACGATCAGGGCCCGATCCTTGGCCTGGACCCCCAGACCGTCGAGCGCCTGGCGGGCCTCCTTGGTCTTGGGCGCGGCGAAACCCCAGGCTTCGATCACCACCACGTCACCCGAAGCGGCCCGGTCCGACAGGGCCGAGCGCAGGGCCAGCCACACCATCTTCTTGGGGGTGCGCTGGCGGTAGCTCCGAGGGTGGGGGCCGTGAGCGACGCCGCCACCTTTCCAGTGGGGCGCCCGGGACGAGCCCTGACGGGCGCGTCCGGTGCCCTTCTGGCGCCACGGCTTCGCCCCGCCACCGGACACTTCGGCCCGGGTCTTGGTGGAGTGGGTGCCGGAACGGGCGGCGGCCAGCTGGGCCGTCACCACCTGGTGCATGACCGGGACGTTGGGCTGGATGCCGAAGATGCCGCTGGGCAGGTCAGGATGCTCTACGACCACCGGGGCCATCACCCACCGCCCTTCACCGCGTTGCGGACGAACACGAGTCCGCCGGTAGGGCCGGGAACGGCACCCCGCACCAGGAGCAGGCCCCGCTCGGCATCGCCCTCCACCACCTCGAGGTTGAGCGTGGTGATCCGCGTGTTCCCGAGCTGGCCCGCCATCTTGACGCCCTTGAACACCCGGGACGGCGTGGCGCAGGCACCGATCGCCCCGGGCGCACGGTGCTTCTTGTGGTTGCCGTGGGAGGCGCCCTGGCCCTTGAAGTTGTGGCGCTGGATGTGGCCGCTGAAGCCCTTGCCCTTGGAGATGCCGGTCACGTCCACCTTCTCGCCGGCGGCGAAGACGTCGGCGGCAATCACCTGGCCGACGGCGAAGGCGCTGGAGTCGTCGACGCGCAGCTCGGCCAGGTGGCGGGCGGGGGCGGCGTCGTGACGCTTGAAGTGGCCCGCCTCCGGCTTGTTCACCCGCTTGGGCTTCACATCGCCGAAGGAGAGCTGCACGGCGGAGTAGCCATCACGCTCGGGCGTCTTCACCGAGATGACGCGGCAGGGCCCGGCCTGAATGACCGTCACCGGGATGGCCCGGTTCTGGGCGTCCCAGACCTGCGTCATGCCGAGCTTCTGCCCGAGAATGCCCTTCCTGGCCATGGTGTCTACGCCTGCTGGATCTTGATTTCGATGTCGACGCCCGCCGGCAGGTCGAGCCGCTGGAGGGAGTCGACCGTCTTGGGGGTGGGCTCGAGGATGTCGAGGAGGCGCTTGTGCACCCGCATCTCGAAATGCTCGCGGGAGTCCTTGTCGACGTGGGGGGAGCGGATGACGCAGTAGCGGTGGATCTCGGTGGGCAGCGGGACCGGGCCCCGCACCCGCGCCTGGGTACGGACGACCGTCTCGACGATCTTCTTCGTCGACTGGTCGATGATCTCGTGATCGTAGGCTTTGAGCCGGATCCGGATCTTCTGTCCCTTGGCGTCCGCCATGTTGATCTCTGCTCTATTTCTTTTGACTTCGGGGGGTCCTCGGGGGGCAGGTTTCTTTTGACTTCGGGGGGTTCTCGGGGGGCAGGTTTCTTTTGACTTCGGGGGGTTCTCGGGGGGCAGGTTTCTTTTGACTTCGGGGGGTCCTCGGGGGGCAGAGCCCCCCGAGTGCTACTTGATGATCTTGATGACGCGGCCGGCGCCGACCGTGCGACCGCCCTCCCGGATGGCGAAGCGGAGCCCCTCTTCCATGGCGATGGGGTTGATGAGCTCGACGTGCATCTCGGTGTTGTCGCCCGGCATCACCATCTCGGTGCCCTCGGGCAGGTTGCACGCACCGGTGATGTCGGTGGTCCGGAAGTAGAACTGTGGCCGGTAGTTGTTGAAGAACGGGGTGTGGCGCCCGCCCTCCTCCTTGGTCAGCACGTACACCTGGGCGTCGAAGACGGTGTGGGGGTTGATCGACCCCGGCTTCGCCAGCACCTGGCCCCGCTCGACGTCTTCCTTCTTCGTGCCCCGCAGGAGGGCGCCGATGTTGTCGCCGGCCCGGCCCTCGTCGAGCAGCTTGCGGAACATCTCGACGCCGGTGCACACCGTCTTGGTGGTGGCCCGGATGCCGACGATCTCGACTTCCTCGCCGACCTTGACCATCCCGCGCTCCACCCGGCCGGTGACCACCGTGCCCCGCCCGGTGATGGTGAACACGTCTTCGATGGGCATGAGGAAGGGCTTGTCGATGTCGCGGACCGGGTCGGGGAAGTAGCTGTCGACCGCGTCCATCAGCTCGATGATCTTGGCCTTCCAGGCCTCGTCACCCTCGAGCGCCTTGAGCGCCGAGACGCGCACCACCGGGATGTTGTCGCCGTCGAACTCGTACTCGCTGAGCAGCTCGCGTACTTCCAGCTCGACCAGTTCGAGGATCTCCTCGTCGTCCACCGCGTCGGCCTTGTTGAGGGCCACCACGATGTTCGGTACCCCCACCTGGCGGGCCAGCAGCACGTGCTCCCGGGTCTGGGGCATGGGCCCGTCGGTGGCCGCCACGACCAGGATGGCCCCGTCCATCTGGGCCGCCCCCGTGATCATGTTCTTGATGTAGTCGGCGTGCCCCGGACAGTCGACGTGGGCGTAGTGGCGATTCTTCGTCTGGTACTCGACGTGGGCGATGGCGATGGTGATGCCCCTGGCCTTCTCCTCCGGCGCCTTGTCGATCTGGTCGAAGGGCGTGAAGGTGACCGTCGGGTCGCCTTCGGCCAGGACCTTGGTGATCGCCGCGGTGAGCGTCGTCTTCCCATGGTCGATGTGCCCGATGGTGCCGATGTTCAGGTGGGGCTTGTTGCGCTCGAACTTCTGCTTAGCCATAGAAGTACCCCTGGCTCCTTCACGAGTTTTTTCTTGTCGGGGACAACCCGGCCCCCGGGGGTTTTACTCACCACGGACCCGAGCGACGATCTCACGCGAGATCGACTCGGGAACCTGCTGATAGGAGTGAAACTGCATCGTGTACGTCGCGCGACCTTGGGTCCGCGAGCGGAGGTCGGTAGCATACCCGAACATCTCAGCCAAGGGCACCTGAGCCCTTACCACCTGGGAGTTCCCGCGCGGCTCCATCCCCTCCACCTTTCCCCGGCGGGAGGAGAGGTCGCCGATGACGTCGCCCATGTAGTCCTCGGGGGTCACCACCTCGACCGCCATGATGGGCTCCAGCAGGGCCGGCTTGGCCCGCTTGGCCGCATCCTTGAAGGCCATGGAGCCGGCGATCTTGAAGGCCATTTCCGAGGAGTCGACGTCGTGGTAGGAGCCGTAGGTGAGGATGGCCCGGATGTCGACCATGGGGTAGCCGGCCAGCACCCCTGACTCGAGGGCCTCCTGCATCCCGGCGTCGACGGCGGGGATGTACTCCCGGGGGATGACCCCGCCGACGATCTTGTCCACGAACTCGTAACCCCCGCCGGGGCCGGTCGGCTCCAGATCGATGACCACGTGGCCGTACTGGCCCCGGCCGCCCGTCTGGCGGATGTAGCGCTGCTCGATCTTCCGGACCGGCTCGGTGATGGTCTCCCGGTAGGCCACCTGGGGCTTGCCCACGTTGGCGGCCACCGAGAACTCGCGCATCATGCGGTCGACGAGCACCTCGAGGTGGAGCTCGCCCATCCCCCAGATGATCGTCTGGCCGGTGTCCTCGTCGGTGCGGACCTGGAAGGTGGGGTCCTCCTCCTGGAGGGAGAAGAGGGCCTTTCCCAGCTTGTCCTGGTCGGCTTTGGTCTTGGGCTCGATGGCGACCGAGATCACCGGCGCAGGGAACTCCATACGCTCGAGGATGATGGGCCGGTCGGGGTCACAGAGGGTGTCGCCAGTGGTGGTGAACTTGAGGCCCACGGCGGCGACGATGTCCCCCGCGAAGACAGCGTTCTTGTCCTCCCGGTGGTTGGCGTGCATCTGGAGGATGCGCCCCACCCGTTCCTTCTTGTCCTTGATGCTGTTGAGCACGGCGCTGCCCTGCGGCAGCGTGCCCGAGTAGACCCGGAAGTAGGTGAGCTTGCCCACGTAGGGGTCGCTCATGATCTTGAAGGCCAGCGCCGCGAACGGTGCCTTGTCGTCGGGGGGACGCTCGAGCTCCTCCAGACCCTTCATGTCGGTGCCGGTCACGGGGGGCACGTCGAGGGGGGAGGGCAGGTAGTCGATCACGGCGTCGAGCATGGGCTGCACGCCCTTGTTCTTGAAGGCGGACCCGCACAGCACGGGTACCAGTTGGTTGGCCAGGGTGCCGGCGCGGAGCGCCCGGCGCAGGTCCTCGGCGGTGATCTCCTCGTCCGCCAGGTACTTCCCCAGGACGACGTCGTCCTGGTGGGAGACCACGTCGACCATCTGGTGGCGCCAGTGGACGGCCTCCTCCATCAGGTCGTCCGGTATGTCGGTGGACTCCCACTGCTCGCCCATCCCCTCCTCCCAGACCAGGGCCTTCATGGTGAGCAGGTCGATGACGCCCCGGAAGAGACCCTCGGCGCCAATGGGCAGTTGGACGACGGCGGGAACGGCGTCGAGGCGCTCGCGGATCATGGTGACGGACCTGTGGAAGTCGGCCCCGATGCGGTCCATCTTGTTGACGAAGCAGATGCGGGGGACGCCGTACTTGTTGGCCTGGCGCCACACGGTCTCGGTCTGGGGCTCCACCCCGGCCACGGCGTCGAACACGGCGACCGCCCCGTCGAGCACCCGCAGCGAGCGCTCGACCTCGATGGTGAAGTCGACGTGGCCGGGGGTGTCGATCAGGTTGATCCAGTGGTCCTTCCACTTCGCCGTGGTCGCGGCCGAGGTGATGGTGATGCCCCGCTCCTGCTCCTGGGCCATCCAGTCCATGACGGCGGCGCCCTCGTGGACCTCACCGATCTTGTAGGTCTTGCCCGTGTAGTAGAGGACCCGCTCGGTGGTGGTGGTCTTGCCCGCGTCGATGTGGGCCATGATCCCGATGTTCCGGGTTCTGGCCAGGGGAAACTCCCGGATGAGGGGGGTCCCCTTCTTCGGTTGTACCGCCTTCGGTTCTGCAGCCATCTCTTTCTTTCTCGGGGCAAGGGACGGCCGGGCGATTCGCCCGGCCGGTGGTTGGCGGTCGGCCCGCCTGCGAGTTACGCCCGGCTACCGGCTCGCCCCCACCCCCTTCGACTTGCTCGTACGGTTCAACGTCGCTGCGTTTCCAATCTCGGGGACCTCACCACCTGTAGTGCGCGAACGCCTTGTTTGACTCCGCCATCTTGTGCAGGTCGTCTTTGCGCTTGACCGAGGCGCCGACACCGTTGGACGCGTCCATCAACTCGGCGGCGAGGCGCTCCGCCATCGTCTTCTCCCGGCGCTGGCGGGAGAAACCGATGATCCACCGGATGGCCAGTGTGGTGGAGCGCCGTGGCCGCACCTCGACCGGCACCTGATACGTGGCGCCACCGACCCGGCGGCTGCGCACCTCGAGGGCCGGCTTGACGTTGTCGAGCGCCCGCTTGAGCGTCGCCATGGCGTCGCCGCCAGTCTTCTGTTCCATCTCCTCGAGCGCGTCGTAGACGATCTGCTCGGCCAGCGACCGCTTGCCCCGGAGCAGCACCTTGTTCACCAGCTGGGTCACCAGGACCGAGCGGTGGATGGGGTCGGGCATCAAATCGCGTCTGGGGGCGGGGCCCTTACGAGGCATCAGCTCTCCCTCTTGGCGCCGTAACGGCTGCGGGCCTGCTTCCGGTTGCGCACGCCGCTGGCGTCGAGAGTGCCCCGGATGACTTTGTAACGCACGCCGGGCAGATCCTTCACCCGGCCGCCACGCACGAGCACGATGGAGTGCTCCTGGAGGTTGTGGCCGATGCCGGGGATATAGGCCGTGATCTCGATACCGCTGGTGAGCCGGACCCGGGCCACCTTGCGCAGGGCGGAGTTCGGCTTCTTGGGTGTCGTGGTGTAGACGCGGGTGCACACCCCCCGGCGCTGGGGTGCGCCCTTCAGGGCCGCGGTCTTCGTCTTCTCCGGTTTGGAATGGCGGCCCTTACGGACCAGCTGCTCAATGGTGGGCACCGCACTCCTCGAAAGGTCTTGACAGAACGAAACACGATAGCTGAGCCGGAGGGTGGCCAGGAAACCACCCAGTCCGGCGGGGGAAGGCAGGTTGTGGAAGAAATTGTAAGTCTCTACCATCGCTCGCCGTGGGGGGAACCGTACCTTTGAAGCCAAGCGCGCTCGGCCAGGTGATCGAAGGCCACGGCGACGCCCTCTACGACTTTGCCCTGGCCGTGACCGGGAGCCCGGAAGCGGCGGCCGCCGTGGTGGCCGAGGCGGTCGCCGGCGCCGTGGCCGAGCACGGCGCCCTGGTCACCCGGGCCACCCTGCTGGGTTCAGTCCTGGTGGCGGCGGTTCCGCACGCCCCACCGGCGCCATCCGTCCCCGAGGACCTGCTCGAGCCCGGTGCCGGTTCGCCCGACGAGCTCCAGCGGGTCTGCCGGGAGGCCACCCAGTCCCTCGACGCCCGCCAACGAGGCGTCCTGGACCTCTCGCTGCGCCAGGGACTGGAGGGGGAGGAACTCGGCGTGGCGCTGGGCATCTCGCCCGGCCAGGTGTCGGCCACCACCCGCTCGGCGGTGGAGGCGGCCGAGCATGTGGTGGGAGCAGTCCTCCTCTCGCGCCTGGGCCAGGAGGACTGCCCGGGTCTGGCGCTCCTCCTCGAGGCGCTCCCGCCCGACGCCGCCGCAGACCGCCTGGCCGCCGATGTCGTCACCCACGAGGAGGAGTGCACCGTCTGTGGGGACCGCCGTCGCGCCCTGGTGCCGGTGGCGTCGCTGCTGGCCGCCGTCCCCCCCACGCCGGCCCCGCCGGAGATGATGCGCACGCTCCCCCTGCCGCCGGTGCCCGATGCCGGCCCGGGACCCGCCACCCTCCGGCGCTGGGGCCGGCCGGGGCTCGTCGTCGGCGGTGTGATCGGGGCCCTCTTCCTCCTCCTGGCCGGCCTGGCCGTGACCCGGGGTGACCGCGAGGGCGACACGGCCGGCCCGTCTGCCGGAGGTCGCCTCGAGGTGCCCGACGGGCCACTGGAGATCGGTGCCACGGTCGCCGGAGCCACGCTGGAACTGGCCAACCCCGGCTCCGAAACCCTCGAGTTCACGGCCCGCACCGGCGCACCCTGGCTGCAGGTGGCTCCGATCGGCGGCCGGATCGTCCCCGGGGGACGGTCGCGCCTGAGCGTGGTGCTGGATCGCGGCCGGGCCCCCGAGGGCGACACGGCCAGCGAGATCCGCCTCCACTCGACCGGCGGGTCGACGGTCATCCCCGTGCAGGCGCGGGTGGAACGGCCGCCGGTCTTGTCCGGCCTGGGCGTGACCCCCGAGGCCGCGGTCAAGATGGGGTGCCCCGGGGCTGGGCCCCTCGTGGGGCGGGCCAGTGTCGTGGAAGAGTCGGGCGTCGACCGGGTCGAGCTCCATCAGCGGGGCCGCGCCGGACCCGAGACGGTGAGTGCCATGTCCCGGGACGGGGAATCATGGACGGCCGCGCTGGGGCCTTTCCCGGCCGCGGGGGAGGTCGACTGGTGGGTGACCGCCTTCGACATCCGCGGCAACGCGGCCACGTCCCCGCCCGAGGTCATCACCGTCTCCGGCTGCTAGTCCAGAAGGAAACATGGAGATCGCCGAGTTCCAGGCTCTGATGGACCACACCTACGGGGCGCGCGACCGGGCCCGGGGGCGGGAGGCCACGGTGGCCTGGCTAGCCGAGGAGCTGGGTGAGCTGGCCCGCGCCGTCCGCAAGGGCGACGCCGCCGATCAGCTCCACGAGCTGGGCGACGTCCTGGCCTGGCTCGCCTCCCTGGCCGCTCAGCTGGGCCTGAACCTGGACGACGCCGCCCGGCGTTACGCGGCGGGGTGCCCCCGGTGTGGGAGCACCCCGTGCCGCTGTAGCTGAGCGCCTACTCTTCGGTGCCCGTGCCGCCCAAGGTGGCTTCGGGAGCCCCGAAGTCGACCACGTCGCCATCGCCGCGGGCTTCCGACGAGCCCTCACCCAGGGACCGCAGCCAGTCGGCCAGGTCCTGGTCGGTGTCGGACGAGTAGAAGGGCAGCGGCTGGGCCTCGGGAGCCTTGGTTTCGATGGAGCGGTAACGCAGCATCCCCGTACCGGCCGGGATGAGCTTGCCGATGATGACGTTCTCCTTGAGGCCGAGCAGCTGGTCGGACTTGCCCTCGATGGCCGCCTCGGTCAGCACCCGGGTGGTCTCCTGGAACGACGCCGCCGACAGCCACGAGTCCGTAGCCAGCGACGCCTTGGTGATGCCCATCAGCTCAGGCCGACCTTCCGCCGGCTGCTTGCCCTCTTCCACCAGGGCGCGGTTGGTGTCGGCGTAGGTCCGGGAGTCGACCTTCTCGCCGGGCAGGAACTCGGAGTCGCCCGGCTCGGAGACGGCCACCCGCTTCAGCATCTGGCGGACGATCAGCTCCACGTGCTTGTCATGGATCGACACGCCCTGCTCCCGGTACACCCGCTGCACCTCGTCCACCAGGTACTGCTGGGTCTCCCGGATGCCCTTGATATCGAGGAGCTCCTTGGGGTCGAGGGGCGTCTTCTCGTCGCCCACGAGCCGCTGGCCGGCGGTCACCTCCTGACCGTCGCGAACGGCCAGCTGGATGCGCCGGGAGACCGGCGGGTAGGCGTCCTCCACCCCGTCGTCACCGATGATGGTGGCGATCCGCTCGCCCCGGTCGTTCTCCTCGACCCGTACCACACCCGAGGTCCGGGCCAGGGTGGCCTTCCCCTTGGGGCTGCGGGCCTCGAAGAGCTCGACCACCCGGGGCAGGCCGTGGGTGATGTCCTCCCCGGCCACACCACCGGTGTGGAACGTCCGCATGGTGAGTTGGGTGCCGGGCTCGCCGATGGACTGGGCGGCGATGATCCCCACCGCCTCGCCGAGGTCGACGAGGGTGCCGGTAGCCATCATCCGGCCGTAGCACTTCTGGCACACCCCGACCACGGCGTCACAGGTCAGCACCGAGCGCACCCGGACCCGGGTGACGGCGGGGTCGGAGGCAATGGCACTCAGCTCTGGTTCGCCCAGCTCCCCCTCGTTGCGGGCCAGCACCCGACCGTCGGACAGGTTGACGTCGTCGGCCAGCACCCGACCGAGCAGCTTGACCTCGAGCAGTCGCTCCTCGACGGTGGTATCGACCGGGATGCCGCGGGTCGAGCCGCAGTCCTCCTCCCGGATGATCAGCTCCTGGGCCACGTCGACCAGGCGCCGGGTGAGGTAGCCGGAGTCAGCCGTCCGCAGGGCGGTGTCGGCCAGACCCTTGCGGGCCCCGTGGGTGGAGATGAAGTACTCGAGGACGGAGAGGCCCTCGCGGAAGTTCGACTTGATGGGCCGGGGAATGATCTCGCCCCGGGGGTTGGCCACCAGGCCTCGCATGCCGGCGATCTGACGGACCTGCATGATGTTCCCCCGGGCGCCGGAGCCCACCATCATGTCGATGGGGTTGAACGTCTCCTTGGCCAGGTTCCTCTGCATGGCCTCCCGCACTCTGTCGGTGGCCTCGGTCCAGATCTCGATCTCCTTCTGGCGGCGTTCGTCGTCGGTGATGACACCCTTGCGGAACTGCGTCTCGACCTTTTCGGCTTCCTTCTCGAAACCGTCGAGGATGGACCGCTTGTCGGGCGGGGTCTTCACGTCCTCGATGGAGATGGTGAGGCCCGAGCGGGTGGAGAAGTGGAACCCGAGGTCCTTGAGGCCGTCGAGGCTCTCGGCCACCACCGCCTTGGGGTAGCGGCGGACCAGCTCGTCGACCATGACGGTCATGTCCCGCTTCTTGATGGCGCCATTGACGAAGGGGAAGTCGGCAGGGAAGGCGTCGTTGATCAGGAGCCGACCGAGGGTGGTCTCCACCATGACCCGGGGCTCGTCGCCGTTGCGGGGCTCGAGGCGCTTGACCACCGGGGACTCGGGGTTGGCGTCGTCGCGCACGGGGAAGCGGTCCTCGGGGAACTTGCCCCCCGGCATCCGCACCTTGACGCGGGCGTGGAGGGACAGGTCGCCCTTGTGGAACGACGACCGGTCGTAGGCCAGGGCGGCTTCGGCCAGGGAGGCGAAGGACCGGCCCTCGCCGGCCGCGCCGTCGACCGCTTCCGTGAGGTAGTAGGCGCCGATGACCATGTCCTGGGAGGGCACGGCGATGGGGCGCCCGTGGGCGGGCGAGAGGATGTTGTTGGCCGACAGCATCAGGATGCGGGCCTCGGCCTGGGCCTCGGCGGAGAGCGGCAGGTGCACCGCCATCTGGTCTCCGTCGAAGTCGGCGTTGAAGGCGGCGCACACCAGCGGGTGGATCTGGATGGCCTTGCCCTCCACCAACACCGGCTCGAAGGCCTGGATACCGAGACGGTGCAGCGTCGGAGCCCGGTTGAGCAGCACCGGGTGCTCCTTGATGACCTCCTCGAGGACATCCCACACCTGGGGGCGGGAACGCTCCACCATCCGCTTGGCCGACTTGATGTTCTGGGCGAACTCCAGGTCCACGAGGCGCTTCATGACGAAGGGCTTGAACAGCTCGAGGGCCATCTGCTTGGGAAGACCGCACTGGTGCAGCTTGAGCTGGGGTCCGATGACAATCACGGACCGGCCCGAGTAGTCGACCCGCTTGCCGAGCAGGTTCTGGCGGAACCGGCCCTGCTTGCCCTTGAGCATGTCGGAGAGGCTCTTCAAGGGCCGGTTCCCCGGACCGGTCACGGGCCGGCCCCGACGGCCGTTGTCGAACAGGGCGTCGACCGCCTCCTGGAGCATCCGCTTCTCGTTGTTGACGATGATCTCCGGAGCGCCCAAATCGAGCAGCCGCTTGAGGCGGTTGTTCCGGTTGATCACCCGGCGGTAGAGGTCGTTCAGGTCCGACGTGGCGAAGCGGCCACCGTCGAGCTGGACCATGGGGCGCAGGTCGGGCGGGATGACGGGCACGGCGCGCAGCACCATCCCGGTGGGCGAGTTCACCAGCCGGTCGTCGTCGTTGCGGCGGTTGAAGGCCGACACGACCTTGAGACGCTTGATGGCCTTGGCCTTCTTCTGGCCCTTGCCGGTGGCGATGGTCTCGCGGAGGAACTCCTCCTCCTCACCCAGACCCAGGCGGGAGATGAGCTCCTCGACGGCTTCGGCCCCCATGCCGCCGGCGAAGTACTCGGCGTAGCGCTCCTGGAGGTCGCGCCACACCCGCTCGTCCTCCACCAGCTGCTTGGGGGCGAGGGTGCGGAACGCGTCGAAGACGGTCTTGTGGTGCTCGATCTCGGCGGTGGAACGGTCCCGGCGCTCGGCGATCTCCTTCTCCGCCGCCTTCCGCAGCTTGTTGAGCTCAGAGTCCTTGGCGCCGGCGGCTTCCAGCTCCTCGAGCTCCTTCTCGAGCTCCTTGAACCGGCCGTCGATCCACAGGTCGCGGTGGTTCTCCAGCTCCTCGACCTCCGAACGGTGCTTGGCCTCGATGGAGGCCAGATCACGGTGACGGCGCTCGTCGTCCACCCAGGTGATGAGGTGGGCCGCGAAGTAGATGACCTTCTCCAGGTTCTTGGGCGCCAGATCGAGGAGGTAGCCGAGCCGGGACGGGACACCCTTGAAGTACCAGATGTGGGTGACCGGAGCGGCCAGCTCGATGTGGCCCATCCGCTCGCGGCGGACCTTGGACCGGGTGACCTCCACGCCACAGCGCTCGCAGATGATGCCCTTGAACCGGACGCGCTTGTACTTCCCGCAGTAGCACTCCCAGTCCCGGGTGGGGCCGAAGATCTTCTCGCAGAAGAGCCCGTCCTTCTCCGGCTTGAGCGTGCGGTAGTTGATCGTCTCGGGCTTCTTGACCTCGCCGTTGGACCACGTCCGGATCTGCTCGGCCGTGGCCAGGCCGATCCGGAGCTGATCAAAGTTGTTGACGTCGAGCACTGAGTGCTTCGCCTCCTCTGAAACGAAAACTGGTTAGAAGCTCGGCTCGCGCCGGCGCTCGTCTTCCTCGTCGCTGCCCTTCTCGGGTCGGCTCAGGTCGATGCCCAGCTCTTCGGCCGTCCGGAAGACGTCCTCGTCGAGCTCGCGCATCTCGATCTCCTCACCAGTGGTGGAGATCACCTCGACGTTGAGGCACAGCGACTGCATCTCCTTGATGAGCACCTTGAAGGACTCGGGGATGCCGGGTTCGGGGATGTTCTCGCCCTTGACGATGGCCTCGTAGACCTTCACCCGCCCGAGCACGTCGTCGGACTTGATGGTGAGCAGTTCCTGGAGGGCGTAGGCGGCGCCGTAGGCCTCGAGGGCCCACACCTCCATCTCGCCCAGGCGCTGGCCACCGAACTGGGCCTTCCCGCCCAGGGGCTGCTGGGTGATCATCGAGTACGGGCCCGTCGACCGGGCGTGGATCTTGTCGTCGACCAGGTGGGCCAGCTTCAGGATGTAGACGTAGCCGACGGTGATGGCCCGGTCGTAGGGCAGACCCGTGCGACCGTCGTAGAGCTGGGCCTTGCCATCGTCGGACACCAGCCGGGTGCCGTCGGCCCCGTCAGGGTGGAGCCGGCCGAGGATCCCCTTGATGATCGGGGTGCGGCCCGTCTCGTCGACCTCGTCCCAGTGGGCGCCGTCGAACACGGGGCTCTCCACCCACACCGCCGGGTCGGTGATGGGGCGGGTCTTGTTGGGGTACTCCGGTGGCCTTCCGCCTTCCTCCCAGCCGTGGCGGGCGGCGTAGCCCAGGTGGGCTTCGAGGACCTGGCCCACGTTCATCCGGGAGGGGACGCCGAGGGGGTTGAGGATGATGTCGAGCGGCGTCCCGTCGGCCAGGTAGGGCATGTCCTCCACGGGGAGGATGCGGGCGATGACGCCCTTGTTCCCGTGCCGGCCGGCCAGCTTGTCGCCCTCGGAGATCTTGCGCTTCTGGGCCACGTACACGCGGACCAGCTGGTTCACGCCCGGCGGCAGCTCGTGGCCGTCGTCGCGGGAGAAGACCCGCACGTCGATGACCTTGCCGGTCTCCCCGTGGGGCACCTTGAGCGAGGTGTCGCGCACCTCCCGGGCCTTCTCACCGAAGATGGCCCGCAGCAGGCGCTCCTCGGGGGTGAGCTCCGTCTCGCCCTTGGGGGTGACCTTGCCCACCAGCACGTCACCGGGGCCCACCTCGGCTCCGATGCGGATGATGCCCCGCTCGTCGAGGTCCTTCAGGATCTCCTCGGACAGGTTGGGGATGTCCCGGGTGATCTCCTCCGCCCCGAGCTTGGTGTCCCGGGCGTCGATCTCGTGCTCCTCGATGTGGATGGAGGTGAGCACGTCGTCGCGCACGAGGCGCTCGGAGATGATGATGGCGTCCTCGAAGTTGTGCCCCTCCCAGGGCATGAAGGCCACGAGCAGGTTCTTGCCCAGGGCCAGTTCGCCGTGGTGGGTGGAGGGACCGTCGGCCAGGATGTCGCCCGTGACCACCTCGTCGCCCTCGTTCACCAGAGGGCGCTGGTTGATGCAGGTGGTCTGGTTCGAGCGGCGGAACTTCTGGAGCCGGACGGTCTTGCGCCCGACGGGGTTCTTGTCCTCGTCGACGACGCTGGCGTCGTACTCGACGGTGATGGTGTCCCCGGTGACCTCGGTGACCCGCCCCTTGCCGTCGGAGATGACCAGGTCGCCGGCGTCGCGGGCCGCCCGGGCCTCGACGCCGGTGCCGATGTAGGGCGCCTCGGGACGCACCAGGGGCACGGCCTGGCGCTGCATGTTGGCCCCCATCAGGGCCCGGTTGGCGTCGTCGTGCTCCAGGAAGGGGATCAGGGCGGTGGCCACCGAGACGATCTGCTTGGGGGACACGTCCATGTAGTCGACCGCGGTCGGGGCTGACGTACTCCACCTCGCCCTTGCGGGAGCGGACCAGGACGCGGTCCTCGGAGAAGTTGCCCCGGTCGTCGACGGCGGCGTTGGCCTGGGCGATGACGTAGCGGTCCTCGTCGTCGGCGGCCAGATATTCCGTCTCGTCGGTGACCCGCCCGGCCACCACCTTGCGGTAGGGCGTCTCGGTGAAGCCGAAGCGGTTCACCCGGGCGTAGGTGGCCAGCGAGCCGATCAGGCCGATGTTCGGGCCCTCCGGCGTCTCGATGGGACACATCCGGCCGTAGTGGGACGGGTGGACGTCACGGACCTCGAAGCCGGCCCGCTCCCGGGACAGACCGCCGGGGCCGAGAGCCGACAGCCGCCGCTTGTGGGTGAGTCCGGCCAGGGGGTTCGTCTGGTCCATGAACTGGGAGAGCTGGGACGACCCGAAGAACTCCTTGATGGCGGCCACCACCGGACGGATGTTGATCAGCGTCTGAGGCGTGATGGCCTCGACGTCCTGGGTCGTCATGCGCTCCCGGACGACCCGCTCCATCCGGGAGAGGCCGATCCGGACCTGGTTCTGGATGAGCTCACCCACCGAGCGGATGCGCCGGTTGCCGAAGTGGTCGATGTCGTCGTCCCAGTGGTCGGCCTCGCGGGCGTGGAGCTTCACCAGGTAGGAGACCGTGGCCAGGATGTCGGCCCGCGTCAGGGTGTAGTCGACCTCGCCCGGACGCTCGAGGCCGACGCGCTCCAGGGTGGAGGCGAGGGCGTCGAACTCTTCCTTCAGCTTCTTGTTGACCTTGTGGCGGCCGACCTTGGCCAGGTCGTAGCGCTTGGGGTTGAAGAACAGGTTCTCCAGCAGGCCGCGGGCCGACTCCACCGTGGGCGGCTCACCCGGGCGCAGCTTGCGGTAGATGTCGAGGAAGGCGTCGTCGACCGTCTCGGTGTGGTCGCGCTCGAGGGTGTTCAGGATCGACTCGAACGGCTGCCCGTTGGAATCGAGCAGGAGGTGGGACAGAGCCTCGGGGTCGTCCCCCATGCCGAGCGCCTTGAGCAGGACGGTGACGGGCTGCTTGCGCTTGCGGTCGATGCGGACGTAGACGGTGTTCTTCTTGTCGACCTCGAACTCCAGCCAGGCGCCCCGGCCGGGAATCACCTTGGCATCGACGATGTCCATCTCCGGCGACGTCTTGTCCGGGGTGATCCCGAAGTAGACGCCCGGCGAGCGCACCAGCTGGGACACCACGATCCGCTCGGTGCCGTTGATGATGAAGGTGCCCTTGTCGGTCATCATCGGGAAGTCCCCCATGAAGACCGTCTGCTCCTTGATCTCGCCCGTGGCCGCGTTCATGAACCGGGCGGTGACGAAGAGGGGACGGGAGAAGGTCATGTCCTTCTCCTTGCACTCCTCCTCGGTGTACTTGGGCGGCTCGAACTCGGGGTCGGCCAGCTCCAGCTTCAGAGATCCGGTGAAGTCCTCGATGGGAGAGATGTCGGTGAGGGTCTCGGCGATGCCCTCATCGAGGAACCACTTGAACGAGTCACGCTGCACAGCCACCAGATCGGGTAGGGGCATGACTTCGCGAAGTTTTGCGAACGAAAAACGTTGCCTAGCCGCAGGACGGGCCAAGATCACTCCTTACCAAGAACGCGGGGACACCCAGCCAGGTGCTGCGAGGACGCGGGAGAAGAAAAAGGAAGAGAAGACGCCAAATAGCCAGCATAGCGTTTCGCTACGCCGGCTATCAAACCTGGTCGTCACGGCTCCAGCGAGCCCATGTTGGACGCAGAATACGCTGCCTATTCCCGCAGGTCAAGCACGGTTCGGCCGCCCGAGCACCTCCGGCCGCCTCCCAGGGCGGCCGAGAGGCGCCGGAGAGTGACTACCTGAGTTCGACGGTGGCGCCGGCGCCTTCGAGCTGCGCCTTCGCCTTTTCGGCGTCCTCCTTGGAGACCTTCTCCAAGACCGGCTTGGGGGCCGAGTCGACCAGATCCTTGGCCTCTTTCAGGCCCAGGTTGGTGAGGGTCCGGACCTCCTTGATGACCTGGATCTTCTTGTCCCCGGCGGCCGAGAGGACGACGTCGAACTCGTCCTTCTCCTCCACCGGAGCCGCCTCGGCGGCACCGCCCCCGCCTGCAGCGGCGACGGCCACGGGGGCAGCGGCGGTCACGCCGAACTCCTCCTCGAAGGCCTTGAGGAACTCATTGAGCTCGAGAACCGTCATGTTCTTGAAGACGTCGAGGAGCTCTGGGGTGCTCATGGTTGCCATGGCTGGGCAAGCCTCCTGTTACTCGGATCGATCTGATGCGTCGGGCGGAGCTTCGGCGGAGGCTTCCTCCGCCTCCTCCGGGGCCGCTTCGGCCTCGGGTGGGGGTCCTTCGACAGTCGGCGGCCGTGGGGGCGTCGTCAATGACCTCAGGGGCGGGAGCCTCAGCCGCTTCGGCCGCCGGAGCCTCGGCCACTTCGGCGGGGGCAGCCTCGGCCACTTCGGTGGCCGGAGCCTCGACCACCTCAGCTGCCGGAGCCTCGGCCTCTTCGGCGCGGGGCTCTCGGGGCGGAGCCTCGACCACCTCAGCCGCCGGAGCCTCGGGCTCTTCGGCGGGGGCAGCCTCGGGCTCTTCGGCGGCTGGGACCTCCGCCTGAGGTAGGGCCTCGCCACCCGCCACCCGCTGGTCGATGAGTGCCTTGATGCCGTAGGCCATGTTCCGGGTGAAGGCCTGGAAGAGTCCAGCCGCCTTGACCAGGGGCGCCTGGAACCCGCCGGCGAGACGGGCCAGGAGCACCTCCCGGGGCTGGATGTCAGCCAGGGCGATGACGTCATCGCTGCCGATCACGCGGGTGCCGAGGACCCCGCCCTTCACCACCAGGGTCGGGTTCGTCTTGGCGTAGTCCCGGAGCGCCTTGGCCACCACCACGGCATCGCCCCGCACGAAGGTGATGGCCGTGGGCCCCTCCAGCAGGGCGGCCAGTTCGGACAGCCCGGCCTCCTCGGCGGCGCGACGGGCAAGGGTGTTCTTGAAGATCTTGTACTCGGCGTCGGCGGCTCTCAGGCTGGCCC
Source organism: uncultured Actinomycetes bacterium (assembly GCA_963789165.1). Lineage (GTDB taxonomy): Bacteria > Actinomycetota > Acidimicrobiia > IMCC26256 > BP-133 > CAWBJP01. Next base: position 381,178 of record CAWBJP010000012.1, on the reverse strand, counting down.
GCAGGGTGGCCAGATCGCCCACCTTGAGGCCGCGGTACTCGGTCAACACGGCGGCGCTGGCCGAAGAGAGCTTGTCCTTGATCTCCTCGACGGTGGCCACTTTCTCGGGTCTCGCCATGACGCTCCTCGACCAGGATGCGCCGCGAGACCGGGAGCCCGTCCTCGGGGATTCGCCTCTTCCGGCGGGCCCGGGGGCCCATTACCTCTCCAACAATTTCGGGGAGACCGGAGGTCTGCGGCGCAGTTGGCTGCTGGGACTGAGGAGGATAGCCGCTAGGCCGGAGTCTTCGCCTCTTCCAGCAGGTCACGGACCTTGGCCGGATCGACGCTGCACACCCGGACCCATGGTCGGAGACAGGGTGACGGCCTTGATGTAGCGGCCCTTGGCCGCCGGCGGCTTCACCCGGACCAGCTCGTCCAATCCCGGCCTGGTAGTTCTCGATGAGGGCCTCTCGCGAGAAGCTCAGCTTGCCGACAGGCATGTGCACGTTGCCGTAGCGGTCGGTCCGGTACTCGATCCGGCCCGCTTTGAAGTCGGACACGGCCTTGCCCACGTCGGGAGTGACGGTGCCGGTCTTGGGGTTGGGCATGAGGCCCCGGGGCCCGAGGACCCGGCCCAGCTTGCCCACCTGGCCCATGAGGTCCGGCGTGGCGATAGCCACGTCGAAGTCCATGAAGCCGCCCTGGATGCGCTCCACGAGATCGGCGGCACCGACCACGTCGGCCCCGTTGTCCTTGGCCTCCTGGGCGGCCGGACCCTGGGCGAAGACCGCCACCCGGACCGTCTTGCCCGTCCCGTGAGGCAGCGACACCGCTCCCCGGATCATCTGGTCCGCCTTGCGGGGGTCCACGCCGAGGCGGAAGGCCACCTCCACCGTCTCGTCGAAGTTCCGCGGCGGCAGGGTCTTCAGGAGATCAACCGCCTCTGCCGGGGTGTAGAGGCGCTGCCGGTCGAAGCGCCGGAGGGCGTCGACGTATTTCTTGCCGTGCTTGGCCATGACTTCAGTCCCTCACTTCGATGCCCATGGAGCGGGCCGTGCCCGCCACCTGGGCCATGGCACCCTCGGGGTCGATGGCGTTGAGGTCGGGCATCTTGGTCTCGGCGATCTTGCGGAGTTGGGCCCGGGTGATCGACCCCACCTTCTCCAGACGGGGGTTGGCCGCCCCCTTGTCCACCCCCGCCGCCTGGCGCAACAGCACCGGCGTGGGCGGCGTCTTGGTGATGAAAGTGAAAGACCGGTCCTCGAAGATGGTGATCTCGGCCGGTACCACCATGCCCCGCTGGCTCTCGGTGGCGGCGTTGTACATCTTGCAGAAATCCATGATGTTGATGCCGTGGGGTCCGAGGGCGGTACCCACGGGGGGCGCCGGCGTGGCCTGGCCCGCGGTGATCTGGATGCGGACGACAGCCGCCACTTTCTTCTTAGCCATGAAAAAAACTCCTGGGAATCAGAGCTTGGCGACCTGGCCGAACTCGAGCTCGACGGGGGTCTCCCGTCCGAAGATGTTGACGAGCACCTTGAGTTTGGACTGGTCGACGTTGATCTCGCTGATGGCACCGTTGAAGTCGGCGAAGGGTCCGGCCACCACCCGGACCTGCTCCCCCACGTCGAACTCGAGGCGGGGGCGCGCCTTCTTCTCCATGCCGCCCACCCCCTCCTTGACGCCGAGGATGGTCTCGACCTCTTTGCGGGACAGAGGCGTCGGCTTGGCCCCTCCACCCACGAAGCCCGTGACCCCCGGCGTGTCCCGCACGACCCGCCAGGAATCGTCATCGAGGTGGAGGCGGACCAGCAGGTACCCCGGGAACACCTTCTTGGGCACCACCGTCTTGCGGCCGGCCTTGAACTCGATGACGTCCTCCATGGGGATGACGACCTCGAAGATCCGCTCCTCCATGTTCATCGAGCGCACCCGGCTGGCCAGGTTGGACTTCACCTTGTTCTCGTAGCCGGCATAGGTGTGGACCACGAACCACTCGCCAGGGCGGTCGTAGGGGCTCGGCTCGCGGGGCCCCTCATCCTCCTCGTCCCCACCCTCCTCCCCCTCGTCGTAGATCTCGAGGAGGTCGGCGTCGGCGGGCAGCTCGCCCGTCTCCTGGACCTCGGCGGTCTCCTCGACCTCGGCGCCGGTGTCGACGGCCGCGGAAGGCTCGGGCTCGACGACGGCCACCTCACCTTCGTTTGCGCCGTCGGCAACGGTGGGGGCATCGAGGTCGCGTTCGCCCCCGGGAAGGTTGGCGAGATCGTCGGTCATCACTCGTTGAAGAGGAAGAAGACGAATTTGGCGAAGGCGAAGTCCATCCCGAAGATCAGTGTCGTCATGACGACCACGGCCACGAGCACGATGATGGTGGAGTTGATGACCTCGGGTCGGGTGGGCCAGGCCACCTTCCGCAACTCGGCCCGCACCTCACGCACGAACTGCTTGGCTGAAGTGCGCTCGCGGTGCGCAGGAGGCGGGGTGGGACGCCGACGCTCGGCGGGCGCCGCACCCTCACCGCTCTGACGCTTCATCAGGCGTTTGGTCTGTCGGTTCACAACAACCGCCTCGGCTCTCCTCTGGACCGGTCAGCAGGGCAGGAGGGACTCGAACCCCCAACCGCCGGTTTTGGAGACCGGTGCTCTACCAATTGAGCTACTGCCCTTCGGGGGGCGCCCGACGAGGATAGCAGCGGGAGCCGAGCCGGGTTCTGCCCCGGGACGGACGAGGGTCAGCCGGCCAGGCGGGGGGCCCGGCGCCGGGCCAGAGCGACGGCGGCGGCAGCAGCACCGGCAGCCACCGCGGCACCCCCCAGCGCCCCGATGTAGGCACTGCGGCGCCCCGAGAGGATGGAGCGGATGGCGTTGCGCTCCTGGGCCTCGCCCAGGGCGCTCAAGGTCTGGGCCAGCGTCCCCGGGGCGGGCACGAGGTACTGGGTGCGCAGGTTCCGGAGGGCCTTGAGCAGGCGGTGGTACCGGGCCAGCTCGGCCTGGCAGGTCAGGCAGGACCCGACGTGGGACTGCACCGCCAGGTCGACCGGCTCCCCGGCATCCACGGCCCGGGGCAGGATCAGGGCGACGTCCTCACACCGCACGGGCGACACCTCCTCGCTCCTCGAAGAGCACGTCACGCAAGCGCTTGCGCGCCCGGTGAAGACGGACCTTGGCCGCCGCCACCGAAATTCCGAGCTCCTCGGCGATCGCCTCGTGGGGAAGGTCGTAGACGTCCTTCAGCACGACGATGGTGCGGAGCTTGGGCGGCAGTTCGGCCATGGCCGCCGACAGCCGCTGGTGGAGGGCGGAGGCCTCGGAGGAGGCTTCGGGGTTGGCGAAGGGTCGGTCGTCGACCACTTCGGAGTTGCCCTCGTCGAGCGATTCCGCTCTGGTGCGGCTGCGGCGCTGAGTCATCGAGGACGACGTGTTGGCCGTGATCCGGTAGAGCCAGGTGGAAAATTGCGCGTCGCCGCGGAAGCGCCGTATGGCCTTCCAAGCGCGGAGATAAGTCTCCTGCACCACGTCGCGCGCGTCCTCCTCGTTGCCGGTGAGCCGGAACGCCAACGTGTACGTAGCGACGTACGTCTGGCGGACCAGCTCCTCGAAAGCTTCCTGGTCCCCGTCGCGGGCGGCGGCGACCAGCTCTTCCTGGGTCAACGGGGTACTCCCGTCAATCTCGATACCGGTTGGACCACGCGTCCAGCGGCAACGTTACGAGACTCTGACGCGACGCTGCGTGAAACTTGAGGATCCCGCGTCAGCGCGTCTCCCGGTGCAGGGTGTGCTGGTTGTCCCAGCGGCAGTACTTCTTCATGGCGATGCGCTCACGGTCGTTCTGCTTGTTCTTGACCGTGATGTAGTTGCGGCGCTTGCACACCTCACACGCCAGGGTGATCTTCACCCGCTTGTCGCTCGCCATGGAGTACTCCCCTCACGCTGCCCCGGGGGTGCGGGGGATGTCCCCGTCATCGTAGCGGTGGGCGGACTCGAACCGCCGACTCCGCGATTATGAGCCGCGTGCTCTGCCAACTGAGCTACACCGCCTTGGAGCCCCCTTACGGAATCGAACCGTAGACCCCTTCCTTACCATGGAAGTGCTCTGCCGTCTGAGCTAAGGGGGCGCGCCGCACAGGATAGCAAGGGGGACACCCCCGGGCCCCCGAGGTCTACGGGGGACACCCCCGGGCCCCCGGGGCCTCAGACCTGGCGGCGCCTCCTACGCACCGGGCGGCGGGTCCCCCCGACCACGGCCAAGCCCCCGACGGCCAGGACGAGGCCGCTGGTGACCAGCAGATACCTACCGTTTCGTCCGGTACGGGGTAGTTCGGGCGCTGCTTCCGGTGCCGTCCCGGCGGCGACGACGGGCGGGACGACCACCTCCGGCTGCACGTTGGCCTGCGGAACCCGCACAGGCTCGGGGGCCGGGGGGGTCTCAGGAGGCGGGGTGACGGCCGGCGGCGGAGTCGGCGGCTGCGGGTTCGGCGCGTTCAGGCAGTCGAACGACTCGTAGTCACGACCGTTGTCGAGCGGGCGGCGATTGCTCGCCGACCCGGTCGCCTTGTCGATGTCCCAGATGCCTTCCTGGTCCCCGACCTTGCCCGTGGTGCCGATGAGCTGCCCGCTGGCGAAGCCCAGGCCCTCCACGTCCTGCACCTTCATCACACCGATGTCAGTGGCTTCCCCGGTCGCCTTGTCGATTCGCACCAGGTGGTCCTTACGGCCGTCGTTGTTGGCCACGGCGTACATCTGACCGTCGACGGGATCCACCGCGATGGCGTCGATGTCGGCCAGTCCCCCGACCGCGCCGACGACGGCGTAGTCCTCACCGGCGATGGCCCCCGACACCAGGGCCCCGGTGGCGGGATCGATCCGGAGGAAGAGGTCCTCCTGCGCCGAGCGCCGGCGTTCGGTGGCGTAGAGGAACCCTGAGGTCGCGTCGAAGGAGAGACCGTCGATGTCCTTCATGGTCCTCTCCCCGAGGACGCCGGAACCGATCCCCACGGGGCCGAGGGCGGTGAAGAGGCCCGTGGTGGTGTCGATGAGTGCCGATGGTCCCGGCGTCGGCGGCGAAGAGGATGCCGGTGCCGGGCTGGAGGGCGATGGCCTCGATGTTGAAGGTGCCGGTGCCGGTCCCGATGTCAGTCTCGTTGGTGGCCGGGTCGGCATCCTGGCGGTCCACCTTCGTGACGAGGTCCTCGGCCTGGCCATCGGTGGCGTCGGTGTTGCCGTCGGCCACCGCGTAACAGGTTTCCGGCCCCAACTCCGCCGCGCCCGCCGGCGGCCCCCCGGTCCAGGTGACGAACAAGCCTGCTGCGACGGCTATACACCCGAGCTTCTCCCGCATGGCGGCCCTCCCGCGGTCGTTCGCACCTGCTCCGGTTCTGTAAGTCCGCAATTTAGTCAGCGAAAGCTAACGCTTGAGTGATGCTCGTCGGCCGCGCCTCGCGCCCGCAGTGCACAGGAGGAGAAGGGGGAAAGAGAAAGGCCCGGGTCATGGAGACCAGGGCCTTCGCAGCTTCAGTGGGCCGGGATGGGTTCGAACCATCGTAGCTTCCGCAACGGTTTTACAGACCGTCTCCTTTGGCCTCTCGGACACCGACCCGCGGCCACGTAGCATACCGGGCATGCCGAGCTTCGATGTTGTGTCCCAGGTCGACATGCAGGAGGTCCGCAACGCCCTGGACCAGGCCCACCGGGAGGTGGTCAATCGGTTCGACTTCAAGGGGACCGAGTCGAAGCTCGAGCTCACCGGCCACGAGATCGAGCTGCACTCCAACACCGAGCAGAAGCTGAAGGCTCTGGTCCAGGTCCTGGAGGAGAAACTCGTCCGTCGCAACGTCCCGCTCAAGGCCGTCTCCTACGGCAAGGTGGCCGAAGCCGCCCGGGGCATGGTGCGCCAGACCGTCACCCTCAACGTCGGCATCTCCGACGAGAAGGCCCGCGAGATCAACAAGTTCCTCAAGGGACTCAGCCTCAAGGGCGTCCAGAGCCAGGTCCAGGGTGATCAGCTCCGGGTCAGCGGGAAGAAGAAGGACGACCTCCAGGCGGCCATCGCCGCCCTCCGGGACCACGACTTCGGGATTCCGCTCCAATTCCTGAATTTCCGCGACTGACGCACCGGGTTTCTTCTACGCGACTGACTCCAATTCGCCACTTTCTGCGCGAATAGGCGACAGGTTCAGCCGCTCTGCGTACCGAAATACGGGGTCGTCATGCCCCTTTCGGGCGCCGTCGTCCCCCGACGGGCGCTTCACGACGCGGAGTGAGAAATGCGGAGGCTAGGGCCGATTGTGTTTGCCGTGCTCCTGACGGCTGCCGCCGTCCCGTTCACGGGAGCCGGTTCTACGACGCTGGTACCCCCCGGGTTCTCTCCGTTGGGCTGCAACACCATGGCGGAAGGCGTCGAGTACATGCCCATGCGGCGTGGAAGCCCGGCCGCCAACGCCTTCGTGGGTCATATCGCGCCGAACTCGCCCGTCCGCTTGAAAGTGGTGAAGAGCAACAACCGGGTGCCCCACCACGACGAGAGTCTGGAGGTCCCCAGCTCCCAGTGCCGCCGTCTGAGCTGCCTCCTGGGCATCAACGGGGACTTCCACGACTCGAACCATGAGGCGCTGGGCGGGATCGTCCAGGAGGGCCGGCTGGTGCGCACGCCGAACCCCGGCCGTCCCCACCTCTACGTCTTGGCTGACGGCCGCTTGGGTCTGGGCCAACTGCCCTGGTCCGGTTCGGTGAAGACCAAGGAAGGCGCGCCGCGGACGCTGGGGCTCAACGGCATCAACACGACCCTCTTCCCCTCCGACGGGCTCGTGCTCTACACCTCCGACTGGGGCTCCAAGACCCGGACCTCGAGCACCAGCGAGATCATCATCAGCCCCGGCGAGGCGCTCGCCCCCCTGGGTCGAACCGTCACTGTCAACCTCTCCGGGCTGGGCACCAGCGACTCCACCATCCCCGCCGGCGGCGCGGTGCTCTCGGGGAAGGGGTCGGCGGCCACCTTCCTCAAGGACCTGTGGAACCGCGGCGTACGCCAGGTCGAGGTCCGGGTGGACAGCCCCCACAACCCCCACGAGGCCCTGGGCGGCAACCCCTTCCTGATCGGCAATGGTCAGAACGCCTTCCCCAATAACGACGACAGCTTCACCAAGAGCCGCCAGCCCCGCACCTTCGTGGGTTTCGGTCCGGCCGGTGACATCTTCATCGTGGCGGTGGACGGGCGTCAGAGCGCCTCACAGGGCCTGTCCCTGGCCGAGGCGGCCGACTTCCTCCGCGGCCTCGGGGCCACCCAGGGCATCAACTTCGATGGGGGTGGCGGCACCGTCTTCGTCAAGGACGGCAAGGTGGCGGACGTCCCCATCGACGACGGCGACAAGAACGCCGAACGGGGGGCGCCCAACAGCCTGGTCGTGGTGGTGGGACCGGCGATCCCGGGCTCTCCGCTGCCGCCCGGCCCGCGGTCCGGCTACTGGATGGTGAGTGCCGACGGCAGCGTCTACCGCTTCGGCGACGCCCGCCAGCACGGCTACTACCGCCTGGCTCCGAACCAGGCCGTCGACCTCGAACCGACGCCCTCGGGGAACGGGTACTGGGTGGTGGACGACGCCGGGCATGTGTTCGGGCTCGGCGACGCCGCCCATTACGGCAACGCCAACCCGGCCAGTCTGGTCTCGGGCGAGAAGGTCACGAGCCTGTCGGCCACGCCATCCGGCCACGGGTACTGGATCTTCACCAGCAAGGGCCGCGCCCTGCGCTTCGGCGACGCCGTGCATCTCGGAGACATGTCGGCTTTCACCCTCAACGGCCCGGTGCTCGACTCGGTCGCCACCCCCTCCGGCAACGGGTACTACATGGTCGCCTCCGACGGAGGGGTCTTCACCTTTGGCGACGCCAGCTTCTTCGGCTCCATGGGTGGGAGCCGCCTGAACGCGCCGGTCCAGTCGCTGGTGCCCGACCCGGACGGGACCGGCTACTGGCTGGTGGCTTCCGACGGAGGCGTCTTCGCCTTCGCGGCGACGTTCCGGGGCTCGATGGGAGGCACAAGGCTGAACCGGCCGGTGTCAGGCATGGTCGCCTTCGGGAACGGCTACCTGATGGTGGCGGAGGACGGGGGCATCTTCAACTTCTCTGACAAGCCGTTCCACGGATCACTGGGCAGCTGCTCGACCAACTCCCCGGTGATCTCGGTGGCGCCGCTCGACTAAGAACTAGCGGATCAGCCCGCCCTGGCCGGTGGGACCGGACATCCGCATCGAGCGGAGCCGCTCCACCCGGTCCTCGGTGGGCGGGTGGGTGGTGAAGAGCTGGGCGAAGCTGACCTTGCGGCCGGCCAGCGGGTTCACGATGTACTTCTGGGCCTGGGCCGGCTGCACGTCCATGGGGATCCGTCGCACCCCCGCCTCCAGCTTGAGGAGCGCCCGGGCCAGGGGTTCGCCGTCGCCGATGAGTTGGGCCCCGGAACGGTCGGCCTCGAACTCCCGGGAGCGGGACAGGGCCATCTGGAGGAGGCCGGCGGCCAGAGGCGCCAGGATGGCCAGGAGGAGCAGGGCGAAGGGGTTGCCCCCCTCGTCGTCGTCACGGTGGCCGCCCATCATGGCGCCCCACATGGCCATGTTGGCGATGAAGCTGATGCCGGTGGCGATGGCGGCGGCCACCGAGCCGATGAGGATGTCGCGGTTCCCGACGTGGGACAGCTCATGGGCGAGCACGCCCCGCAGCTCGTTCCAGTCGAGGATCTGGAGGATGCCCTGCGTCACGGCCACCGCCGCGTGCTGCGGGTTCCGACCGGTGGCGAAGGCGTTGGGCTGGAGGTCCGGGCTCACGTAGAGCTTGGGCATGGGCATGCCCGTCCGCTCGGTCAACTCCCGCATGATCCGGTAGTACTCCGGCATCTCGGCTTCGCTGGCCGGCACCGCCCGGGCCGCCTTGATGGCGAGCTTGTCGGAGAACCAGTAGGAGCCCCCGACCATGGCCAGCCCCAGCGCGCAGCCCGATCACGGCCCCGGCGGGGCCCATGAAGATCCGGCCGAACATGATCAGGAGCCCAGCCAGCCCGGCCAGGAGCACGAAGGTCTTGAACGTGTTCTTGTTCATCGTCAGCATCACCTACCCGTAAGAACGGTAGCGCCGCCCTGGGAGTTCCTGGTCATTTCAGTCGTAATAGCCCGAATGTATGTAGATGCAGGGCACGGCCCGGTCCCGGAACATCTCGGCGTTGCGCCGGTCGTCCTCGAAGGCCAGGCAGAGCTCGAAGCCGGCGGCCCGGAGGTCGGCGACGGCCTGCTCCTTGAACTCGCGGGCCTGGCTGTAGTCACCGCCGGCGCGCATGACGAGCAGGTCCCACCGGATGCCGTAGTGCTCCAGCCAGGCCTCGGTGAGGGGATGGACCCGGGACGGGCGGCCGGTCAGCAGCAGTACCCGCAGACCGGGATCGAGCAGATCGAGGAGCACCTTGACCTCCTCGATGAGGGGGTCGTCGCCCGCCGCGTCGAAGAAGGCCCGCCAGTCGGGTCGGGCGTATTCCAGGTAGTGCTGGCGGGAGGCGGCGTCGGAGAGGACACCGTCGATGTCGACGACCACGGCGGGCCCGGGCTCGACCGGTCCGTCCCGCCACGTCCAGTGCTGGTTCACCGCTCTCCCTTACCCAGGATCAGGACACGATGGGCGCCCAGGCCGGACGGGTCGGTGAGGGCATCGGCCTCCTGGACGAGGCTCCGGGCCTTCAGCGCCTCCAGGTCGTTGGCCGTGCGGGCGTGCCAGGCGGTGCGGGCCTTGTCCACCAGTTCGTCGACCCCGAGCGATCGGAGCCAGGCCGTCTGGGTCGTCTCCTCGATGACGGTGAGGCCGGCCCGGGTGACGGCCCGGTGGAGCGCCTCCAGGCAGACGTCGGCGGTGATGTCCTGGCTGCCGGGAGCGGCCAGCGGCGAACCGCCCCGACCCTGCACCCGGTAGGTACGCAACCAACCCTCCTGCCCCCGGACCACCAGATCCTCGACCGAAGCCGCGTAGTCGAGGACGACGACGGCACCCCGCCGGAGCACGCTGCCCACCTCACCCAGCCACCCCTTCATGGCGGTCTGCACCGGGAGCCGGAGGCCCTCCGGCACCATCAAGGACCCGACCAGAGCCTCGACCTCCGCGGCCAGATCCTCCTCGGCCGGGACCAGCACCTCGCTGAACCCCTCCCCCACCCGGACCTCGAGCCACCCGTTCCGGCTCCGTTCGACGATCCGGAAGGGCAGGTTGTCGAGCAGCTCGTTGGCCACCACGACACCGGTGAAGGGGGTGGCGGGAAGGTCGGACAGGGAGGTGAAGGCTGGACCCTGACCCGGGACGGGCTCGGGCAGCTCGTCGGGCTCGGGCGCCACCGCAGGACCGAGGACGATGTCCGCCGGCTCCAGTGGGAGGCCCTCGTGCTGCACCGCCCGGAGCGCGGCGGAGCGCTCCACCAGCACGTAGCGCAGCGCCTCGGCGCAGCCGGGGGAGGCGGCCCGCACGGTCCGGGCGAGTTGGCCCCGACCCGCTCCGGCCTCGACGACGGGGTACGGGTCGGGCCGGCCGAGACGGTCCCACCAGGCGTCGATCCAGCGGGCCACCATCGTCCCGAACAGCCCGCCTACCTCCGGGCTGGTGATGAAGTCGGAACCCGCCCGGCCGGCGCCACCCCCCCGGGCGAAGAACCCGGCGCCGGGGTCGTAGAGGGCGGCGTCCATCCAGGCGTCGAAGGGCAGAGGACCCCGGCGGCGGATACGCGACGCGAGCTGCCCGGCGAGGTCGGAGGAGGTCAGCGCCCCAGGGTGGCCAGTTCGCCCAGACGGGCGAAGAGCTGGGGGTAGGTACCGACAGCCAGCACGAGGACGGCGGACAGGCCGATGGCCGCCCCGAGGGCGGCCGGCACCCGCGCCCCGGAGCCGACCTGGCCCTCAGGCGCGGGCCGGAACCACATCAGCCCCGCCACTCGGGCGTAGTAGAAAAGCGAGATCACCGAGTTGACGGCGGCGACGACCCCGAGGATCACGGCCTGGGCGTTGCCGGCGTCGAGCACGGCCTTGAAGACGACGAACTTGGCGTACCACCCGGCCAGGGGCGGTATCCCGGCCAGCGAGAACAGGAAGGCCGACATGGTCAGGGCCAGTCCCGGGGCGTAGTTGAACAACCCGGCGTAGGAGTCGATCTCCCCGGATCGGGTCTTGCGGGCCACGGCGATGACCACGGCGAAGGCGCCGAGGTTCATGGCCGAGTAGATGAGCAGGTAGACGACGGTGGCCGAGAAGGCGGCGTCGATCGGCTGCCGGCCCTGATTGGCCACCGCGAAGGGGACCAGGATGAAGCCGCCTTGGGCGATCGATGAGTAGGCCAGCATCCGCACGATGTTCGTCTGGCGGATGGCCACCAGGTTCCCCATGGTCATCGACGCCGCTGCCAGTACCCACAGGACCGGCTGCCAGGAGGCTTCCCGGCCGAAGAAGCCGACGTAGATCAGGCTGAGGAGGGCCACGAACCCGCCGGCCTTGGACGCCACGGACAGGAAGGCGGTGACGGGGGTGGGGGCGCCTTCGTAGGTGTCGGGGGCCCAGAAGTGGAAGGGCACGGCGGAGATCTTGAAGGCGAAGCCCACCAGGGTGAAGAAGACGGCCACGTCGAAGAGGGCGTCTCCGCCGCCGCGGGCGACGAAGGAGGCGATCTCCGAGAGCCGGGTGTCGCCCACGAAGCCGAACACGATGGACATGCCGTAGAGCATCACGGCGGAGGAGAGCACCCCCACCAGGTAGTACTTGAGCGCCCCCTCGTTGGACCGGGCGTCGTGCTTGCGCCAGCCCGCCAGCATGAAGGTGGGGATGGAGATCATCTCCAGGGCCACGAAGATGGTGATGAGGTCCCGGGCCGAGGCCATGACCGTCATGCCCAGGACCGAGGAGAGGATGAGGAAGTAGTACTCGCCCTGGTAGTAGTCGCCCTCCTCGATGTAGTTGGTCGACAGCAACAGGGTGAGGTAGGCCGCCCCCAGGAACAGGGCCTTCATGATCAGGGCGTAGTTGTCCACCACATAGGCGCCGCCGAACATCACCCGGTTGTTCCCGTCGGCGGCCAGGGTGAGGACCGGCACGAGGGCGGCCAGCAGGCCGACGCCGGCGATGGTGGAGGTGTGCCACTTCTCCCGCTCCTCGAAGATGAGGTCGGCCAGGAGCACCGCCACGATCGTGCCGGTCAGGATCAGCTCCGGCAGCAGGGCGTGGTAGTCGAAGTAAGGCGCAGGCACCCGTCTAACCGCCGAACGCCTTGGCCACGACCTGGACGGCGTCGTCGGTCAGGTTGAACAGGAGCCCGGGGAAGATCCCGAGGACGAGGATGAAGACGAGGAGGGGGGTCCAGGCGATCCACTCGGGCACGTGGACGTCGTGGACGTGGGCCTCCTCCCATTCGGCCGGAATCTGGCCCATGGCCACCCGCTGGAGCATCCACAGCAGGTAGCCCGCAGCCAGCACGGTGCCGACGGCAGCGATGACCATGAAGGTGCGGAAGGTCTCCTCCGGGAGGCCGCCGGCCGGCTCGTAGGCGGAGAGGACGGCGGGGAACTCGCCCCAGAACCCGGCCAGGCCGGGCAGACCCAGGCTGGCCATGACGCAGAAGCCGAGGATCCACCCCAGCCGGGGCGCCTGGAGGAGCAGGCCGCCGAGGCGGGACAGCTCCCGGGTATGGAAGCGTTCCTGCACCGAGCCGGCCAGGAAGAAGAGCATGCCGGTGATGATCCCGTGGGCCACCATCCCGAAGATGGCGGCGTTGATGCCGAAGTCGGTGAGGGTGGAGATCCCGAGCATCACGAAGCCCATGTGGGCCACGGACGAGAAGGCGATGAGCCGTTTCATGTCCCGTTGGGCCAGGCAGGCGAGCGCCCCGTAGATGATCCCGATGACGGCCAGCAGCCCGATCCACGGTGCCCAGTCCATGGCCGCCTCCGGGAGCATGGGCAGGGCGACGCGCACGAATCCGTAGGTGCCGAGCTTCAGGAGGATGGCGGCCAGGATGACGGAGCCGACGGTGGGAGCCTCGGTATGGGCGTCGGGCAGCCAGGTGTGGAACGGGAACATCGGCACCTTGATGGCGAAGCCCAGGAACAGCCCGGCGAAGATCAGGTTCTGGGTCCCCCGGGTGAGCCCTTCGCCGGCCTGTTGGGACAGGATCACGATGTCGAAGGTGTTGGGGTCGCTCTTGAAGAACAGGGCCAGGAAGCCCAGGAGCATGAGGGCGGAGCCGAACAGGGTGAAGAGGAAGAACTTGATCGAGGCGTACTCCTTGTTGGGCCCGCCCCACACCCCGATCATGAAGTACATGGGCAGCAGCACCAGCTCGAAGAAGATGAAGAAAAGGATGAGGTCCTGGGCCAGGAAGGTCCCGACCATGCCCGTCTCCAGCACCAGCATGAGGGCCAGGAACGCCTTGGGGTTGTGGGGCTCGGGGAAGTGGTCCCAGGAATAGATGACGCACAAGAGCGTGATGACCATGGTGAGGATCATCAGCGGCAGGGAGATGCCGTCGACGGCCATGTGGTACCGGGACGAGATCACCTCGATCCAGCTCTTGTTGACGTCGAACTGCAGGACGCCGGCGTCGGCGTAGTCGAAGTCGGCCATGATGCCCAGACCCACGATCAGCGTGAGGACGGTGGCGCCCAGGGCGACCATCTTGTGGGCGGACTCGTTGGCCTTCGGGATGGCGAACAGGACGGCTACCCCAACCATGGGTATGAACACCGCCAGGGTGAGTGCCCAGGAATCGAACCAGTCCATCGTGTTTGTCGTGCCTCCCGATCCCTAGTCGAAGACCACCAGCGCCAGGCCGAGGAGACCCACCGCACCGAAGAGCATGAGGGCGTACTGCTGGACCTGGCCCGACTGCACGAGGCGGAGGAGCCCGCCCGTCTCGGAGGCCCCCACGCCGATGCCGTTGACGACGCCGTCCACGCCCTTCTGGTCGAGGATGTCGTAGGTGAACCGGCCCACGATCTTGGTCCCCACCCCCACGGCGTTGACCACACCGTCGATGACCTTCTGATTGGTCCAGTACACGGCCCGGGCCAAGGGACCCTTGATGAAGCCGACCAACCCGTCCACGAAGATCCGGTCGAGGTAGTACTTCTCGACCACGAAGGTGTGCAGCGCCCTGAGCGCGGGCGTCCGCTCCAACACCCCCTGGGGGGCCCGCTTCCAGTACCAGATGGCGGCGGCGGCCAGCAGGCCGCCGGCGGCGACGAGGGTGGAGAACAGGGCCAGCGCCGGGTCGAACTCGTGGTGGTGGGGCTCGAACTCGGACCCCTGGACGTGGAAGTGGACCCACTGGGAGAACTTCTCGATGCCGGGGGCGTTCATGAGCCCGATGAACACCGAGGGGACGGCGAGGAGCACCAGCGGCACCGTCATCGACTTCGGCGACTCGTGCGGGTGGCCGTGACCCCGGTACTCGCCGAAGAAGGTGAGGAACACGGCTCGTCCCATGTAGCAGGCGGTCATGAAGGCCACCACGATGCCCAGGAGGAGGATGAGCGGGAAGCCGCCCTCCTTGGCCCCGAGCAGGATCTCGTCCTTGGACCAGAACCCGGCCAGGGGCGGGATGCCGGCCAGGGCCACGGTGCCGATGATGAACGTCCAGTAGGTGGTGGGCATGTACTTCTTCAGCCCGCCCATCTCGCTCATGTTGTTGGAGTGCACCGCGTGGATCACCGAGCCGGAGCCCAGGAAGAGGAGGGCCTTGAAGAACGCGTGGGTGAAGAGGTGGAACACGCCGGCCGTCCACGCCCCCACGCCGAGGGCGGCCACCATGTAGCCCAGCTGGGAGACGGTGGAATAGGCGAGGACCCGTTTGATGTCGTCCTGGACGAAGGCCAGCCCGGCGGCGATGACCATGGTGATGCCGGCGATGAGGGCCACCAGGTTGATGCCGCCCGCCTCGATGGAGAAGCCCTCCCAGAACACCCCGTACATCCGGGCCACCAGGTAGACGCCGGCCACCACCATGGTGGCGGCGTGGATGAGGGCGGAGACGGGCGTGGGGCCGGCCATGGCGTCGGGCAGCCAGATGTGCAGCGGGAACTGTGCGCTCTTGCCCATGACGCCGAGGAAGAGGAGGCAGCCACCCACCAGCGCCAGGGTGTGCGTCATCTCGTGCTCGAGCGCCATCCGGTTGATGACCTCGATGTTGAAGGTCTGGTCAGCGGCGAAGAACAGGGTGATCACGCCCAGCATGAGGCCGACATCGCCGGTCCTGGTGGTGAAAAAGGCCTTGAGGGCGGCCGAGGAGTTGGCCTTCTCCTCGAACCAGTGGCCGATGAGCTTGAAGGAGCACAGCCCGACCAGCTCCCAGCCGATCATGAGCTGGAGCAGGTTGTCGGCCATGACCATGAACAGCATGGAGGCGGTGAACAGCGAAAGGGAGGCGAAGAAGTGGGTGAAGCGCACGTCGCCGTGCATGTAGCCCACCGAGTAGACGTGGACCATCAGGGACACGAAGGTGACGACGATGAACATCATCGCCGTCAGCCCGTCGACGTGGAGACCGATGTCGATGGGGTGCTTGCCGCCGAAGTCGAACCACTCCCAGTGCCGGTGGACGACCTCCTCGTTGCTGATCCACTGGGCCCCGACCAGCAGAGCCAGCACGAAGCTGGCGCCCACGGCCAGGAGGCCGGACTCGGCGCCCTTCATGGGCATGCGCTTCCCGAAGAACAGGATGACGAAGTACGACACCGCCGGGATGAAGGGGATCAGCCAGGAGTTCTCAGCCATGGAACGCGCCTCAGCCCCTCATCAGGTCGATCTCGTCGAGGTTGACGTCGACCCGGTTCCGGTAGATGAGCAGGACGATGGCCAGGCCGACGCCCACCTCGGCGGCGGCGATGGTGATGACGAACAGGGCGAAGACCTGGCCGGCGACGTCGCCCAGGCGGGCGGCGAAGGCGATCAGGTTCAGGTTCACGGCGTTGAGCATCAGCTCGACGCTCATGAGCACCAGCACGCCGTTGCGCCGGGCCAGCACCCCGTAGATGCCGACGCAGAACAGGAAGGCGGACAGCACCAGGAACTGGGTGATGGGCACTCAGTCCCTCCGGGCCAGGACGATGGCGCCCACCAGGGCGGCCAGCAGGAGCAGGGAGACGACCTCGAAGGCGACCACGTAGACCCGGAAGATGGAGTCGGCCACGGCCGAGGTGTCGTTGGCGGCCGCGGCCTGCGCCAGGTCGATGTGCACCCCGCCGAAGCTGTCGAGGAGGCGGACGACGAGCACGCCGAGGATGAGGGCGGCCACCGCCGCCGCGGCCAGGCGCTGGTTGTTGTCCAGCTCTGTGTTCTTCTTCATCGGCGAACGGGTGAGCATGATGCCGAAGAGGAACAGGATGATCACGGCCCCGATGTAGATCAGCACCTGGACGAGGCCCACGAATTCGGCCTGGAGGAGGATGTACTGGGCGGCCACGCCGGCCAGGACGACGACCAGGGACAGGGCGGCGTGGACCACGTTGGGCACGGTGACCACGGCGATGGCGGAGGCGGCCATGACCGCGGCGATGATCCAGAAGGCGACGTTCTGGGCGGCCGCTTCGGCGAGGATGGGCACCTACTTCTTCCCCTTGACCTCGGCGCCGACTTCTAGAGGTTCAGGCGTGGGCACGCCCGCCATCCACTCCCCGAGCTTGTCCTTGTCGTGCAGCAGATCGCCGATGCGGGGCTCGGAGTACTCGTAGTCCGGGCTCCAGAACAGGGCGTCGAAGGGGCAGACCTCCACGCAGATGCCGCAGTACATGCACAGGGCGTAGTCGATGTCGAAGCGGTCGAGGATCGAGACGGTGCGTTCCCGGCCGCCGGCCCGGCGCGGCGGGCGCTTCTCCTTGTGGCCCTCGATGTAGATGCACCAGTCGGGGCACTGCCGGGCGCAGAGCATGCACACCGTGCAGTTCTCCTCCTTGAGCGCGATGACACCCCGGGCCCGGCTGGGCGGGTCCTCCCGCTCGTGGGGGTACTGCACGGTGACGGCGGGCTTCAGCATGGTCCGCAGGGTGACGCCGAGACCTTCGATCAGCCCGGGGATCTTCTTCTTCTTGGCCATCAGGCAATCACCTTGAAGACGCCGGTGACGAGGATGTTCGCCAGCGAGATGGGGATGAGGTACTTCCAGGCCACGGCCTGGAGCTGGTCCTCACGGAGGCGGGGGTAGGTGAAGCGCACCCAGAAGATGAGGAAGGCGACGAACATGATCTTGGTGAAGAGCACGAGCGGCCCGAGGAAGTCGGCCACCGTGCCGTGCACTCCGGGTACTGACCAACCGCCCAGGAACAGGGTGGCGGCGATACCGGCGAAGGCGAAGGCGGTCCCGAACTCCCCCATGAAAAAGAAGAGGAAGCGGAACCCGGAGTACTCCACCATGTAGCCGGCCACCAGCTCGCTCTCCGCCACCGGCATGTCGAAGGGTGTCTGGGTGAGCTCGGCCTGGGTGGCGATGAGGAAGAGGCCGAAGCCGACGAACTGGGTGAGGATGAGGGGGAAGCCGAGCCCGCCGAAGCCGAAGATCTCGCCGTTGGCCTGGAAGTGGACGATGCCCTGGAGGCTCATGGTGCCGGCCTGGATGACGACACCGACCACGGCCAGGACCAGGGGCAGCTCGTAGGCGATCAGCTGGGCGGCGGCCCGCAACGCTCCCATGAGGGCGTACTTGTTGGCCGAGGCCCACCCGGCCATGAGCACCCCGATGACGGAGAGGGAGCTGACGGCCAGGGCGTAGAAGATGCCGGCGTCGAGGTCGGCCACCACCAGGCGGGGGCCCGCCGGGATGACCAGGTAGAGGAGGAAGGTGGAGATGAGGATGACGGCGGGGGCGGCCATGAAGACGCGCCGGTCGGCGTCGGCGGGAACGATGTCCTCTTTCTGGATGAACTTGATCCCGTCACCGATGAGCTGGAACCAGCCGTGGAAGCCGCCCGGGTCCATAGGGCCGAGGCGGCTCTGCATGTGGCTCATCATCTTGAGCAGGAAGACGTAGCCCAGGATGAGGGCGCCGGCGGGAATGATCGACAGCACCACCGCCGTCTTGATGGCGACGATGAGCCCCCAGGGGAGGTCGACCGAGAGCACGGCGGGCGCGTGGGTGGCGAGATACGACGTCACCGGTCGATGTCTCCGAGGATGAAATACAGGCTGGCCAGGATGGTGATGATGTCGGGAACGTAGACGCCGCGGAGGAGCCAGGGGAGGATCGAGACGTTGGAGAAACTGGCCGAGCGGATCTTCACCCGGAAGGGGCCAGTCGCCCCCTTGGAGATGAGGTAGTAGCCCATCTCCCCCAGCGGGTTCTCGGTGTTCACCCACACCTCGCCCGGGGGCACCTTGATGATGCGGGGCACCTTGGCCATGACCGGGCCGGCGGGAAGCCCGTCGAGCATCTGGAGCACCATGCGGGCCGACTCCCGGGTCTCCTGCATCCGCACCCAGTAGCGGGAGTAGGAGTCACCGTCGGGGTGGGTCCACACCTTCCAGTCCAGATCCCGGTAGGCGAGATAGGGAGGCCCGTCCCGGCGCAGGTCCCAATCGACGCCCGAAGCCCGCAGGTTGGAGCCGGACACGCCGTAGGCGGAGCCCATCGAGCCCGGGATGACGCCGATGCCCTTGGTGCGGACCTCGAAGATCTCGTTGCCGACGAGCAGCTCCTCGAAGTCGTCGACCGACTTGAAGACCTTGGCCATCACCCGGCGGGTGTCGTCGATCCAGCCCTGGGGGAGGTCGATCTTCACGCCCCCGATGCGGTTGAAGTTGGGGTGGAAGCGCCCGCCGGTGACAGCCTCGATGAGGTTGAGGACGTGCTCCCGGTCCCGGAACCCATAGAACACCGGGGTGAGCGCCCCGACCTGCACTCCCATCTCGCCCAGGAAGAGGATGAAGGTGGCGATGCGGGACAGCTCGGTGAGGATGGTGCGGATGTAGGTGGCCCGGGGCGGGGCCTCGATGCCCATGAGCAACTCGGCCCCGTGGATGAAGGGCACCTCGTTGGCGAAGCTGGACAGCCAGTCGATCCGGTTGATGAGGGTGGTGATCTGCGGGTAGGTGCGGTACTCGGTCAGCTTCTCGTAGCCCCGGTGCATGTAGCCGATCACGGGGTCGGCGGAGACCACCCGCTCGCCGTCGAGCTTGACCACCACCCGCAGGGTTCCATGGGTGGCGGGATGCTGGGGCCCGATGTTGAGCACCATGCCCTCGGTCTCGAGCTCCACGTTCACCCGGGCGTCGGCCAGGTGCTTCTGCACGAAGGCCCCTGCGTTTCCTGGAAGGCCAGGGCGGAAGTCTGTGCCCGTCATTCCGCGCCCGCCTCGCCTTCGGCGCCGAGGGTCGACACGGCCTCCTCGCCGGGCATGGGCTCCACGTCCACCAGACCCGGCCACGGCTTGATCTCCCGGGCCAGGAGGGGGAAGTCCTTGCGCAGCGGGTGGCCCTCGAACTCGGCCGGGAGGTACAGGTGGCGCAGCGCCGGATGCCCGTCGAAGGTCACGCCGAACATCTCCCAGCACTCCCGCTCGTGCCAGTCGGCCCCCGGGTAGACCGGCACCCAGGAGACCGCCCGGGGGTCGGCCTCGTCCAGGTCGGTCTTGAGCGTGATGCCGTGGTGGCGGGTGGTGGACGACACCCGGGCCAGGAGCTGGAGGCGACCGGCGGAACCGGCCACCCCGAAGGTCATCTCGGTGGGCTGGACGGGGGCGGAGGTGTCACCCTCGTCCTCCCCGCCGGCGCGGGGGCCGGCGCCCAGTCGATCCCGGACACGAAGGAGAGGTAGTCGCAGGCCAGCTTGTCCCGGGCCACCTCGGCGGCGCGCCGCCAGGCGTCGGGGGCGACCCGCACCACCAGGTCACCGTAGGTGTGGCCGGACTCCACGATGGCCTCGCCCAGCTCCGCCTCCAGCCGGCGGAGGAGCTCGGCGGCAGCCTCGGGCATGGGAGCAGGCGGCTCCGGTTCCGGTTCGGCTCGTCGGGCCTCGGGCTCGGCGGCCTGGGCCTCGGGCTCGCGGCCTGAGCCTCGGGAGCGGGCTGGGCCTCCGCAGCCGGAGCCTCGGGCTGGGTCTCGGTTTCGGGGGCCTGAGCTTCGGGCTCGGGGGCCGGCGTCTGCTCGTCGGTCACGGGCCGGTCAGCCCCCCACCACGATCGGCTCGCCCCGCCAACGGTCGGCCATGTTCTCGTTCTGGATCCGCTGCTGGAGCAAAACGACTCCTTCCAGCAGCGCCTCGGGTCGGGGTGGGCACCCGGGCACGTAGACGTCGACGGGGATGACCTGGTCGATGCCCTTGGTCACCGAATACGAGTCCCAGTACGGGCCGCCGCAGTTGGCGCAGCTGCCCATGGAGATGACGTACTTCGGGTCGGGCATCTGCTCCCAGAGGCGACGCACGGCGGGGGCCATCTTGTCGGTCACCGTGCCCGAGATGACGATGAGGTCGGCCTGGCGGGGGCTGGCCGGGAAGGGAATGACCCCGAGACGCATCATGTCGTAGCGGGGGCTGGCCAGGGCCGCTCCCATCTCGATGGCGCAGCAGGCCAGGCCCCACTGGTACATCCACAAGGAGTACTTGCGGCTGTAGTTGAGCAGCCAGGTGAGGGGCTTCGGGATCTTGCCCTTTTCCACTAGGCCCACCGCAGCACCCCCTTTCTCCAGGCGTAGAGCAGACCGAGAGCCAGGATCACGATGAAGACGACCATCTCCACCAGGCCGAACACGCCGAGCGGCTCGAGCCGGATGGCCCAGGGGAAGATGAAGACCGCCTCCACGTCGAACATCACGAACAGCAGGGCATAGAGGTAGTAGCGGACGTGGGCCTGACCCCAGCCGCCAAGGGGGTCCACCCCCGACTCGTAGGTGATCAGTTTCTGAGGTTGGGGCCGGGTGGGCCGGAGCAGCCGCCCGACGCCGAGCATGAGACCGACCATCCCGACGGCCGCGGCCATGAACACCGCCACCGTGAAGTAGGCCTGGAAGTAGCTCGCCGCCAGGATGAACCCGGACTGGACAGCGGTCGGCACGTGCGCGCCCCCCGTGCGGGAACCGGTCGACGACGCCGCGGAGTATACGTGAGAACTTTCACGATCCCGGAACCCGACCCCCATCGCAGGAGTTTCCCCTCCAGAGGGCACGAATTCTCCTGGTTCACCCGCGGTTTTCGGCCGAAACCGCCGAGTATCAAGAGAGGGACAAATCAAGGCCGCAGCGAATGAGTAACACAGAGAGTGAGGGACGCTCGACGATGAGCACCCAGGGGCAGCCATGACGTTGGTATTCAACCGTTTCGGGGTCAGGGGCGACGTCCGGATGCGGACCGCGTTCGTTCTCTCCGGAGGCGGGAACCACGGGTCCGCCCAGGTGGGCATGCTGCGCGCCCTGCTCGAGCGGGACATCTACCCCGACGTCGTCATCGGCACCTCAGCCGGCGCCCTCAGTGGCAGCGCCGTCGCCGCCGACCCCACCCTGTCGGGCATCGACCACCTGGCCAGCGTGTGGAGCGCCCTGCGCACCGAGCACATCTTTCCCGGCGGCCGTCTCGGCCGGGCCTGGAGCCTGCTCTCCGGTGGCGACCACCTCTACTCCAACCAGGGGCTGGCCGGCCTCATCGACCGGATGGCTCCGGCCAGCCGCTTCGACCAGCTGGTGGTTCCGCTCCGGGTGATCTGCACGGACCTGGCCACGGGTGAAGAGGTTGTGATCGCCTCGGGACCACTCAAGCCCGCCCTGCTGGCGTCCGCCGCCCTCCCCGGCTCCTTCCCGCCGGTCACCCACGACCACCGCACCCTGGTGGACGGCGGCGTGGTCGACAACGTCCCCCTGTCCCATGCCCTGGCCGGGCCGGTGGACCGCATCTTCGTGCTCAACGTCTCGGGCGGTGTGGCTGACAGTCCGGTGCGCAACCCACTCGACGTGGTGCTCCGGGCCTTCGCCATCGCCCGCAACCTGCGCTTCGAACGGGAACTGGCCGCCGCCCCGCCCTATGTCGAGGTCGTGGTGCTGCCCCGTCCCGCTGACGGTCGCTCGCCCTTCGACTTCTCGGGCGCCGACACCATCATCGACGAGGCCCACGCCCTCGCCAGCCGGTTCCTCGACGCCCGGACATCGGTCAGCGAGCGCCGCCGCCGCCGCTTCCGCCGGGCCGTGGTGGCTTAGCTCCGATCTGACGACGGGTCGACGCCACCTCGTCGGTGGCCGCGCCGTCGGCCCGGTCTGCAAACGGAGTGCAACGGTCCTACCCGATGCTCCAGTGAGCCGGCACGACCCGTGCCGGGCGGAACATCCGAGGAGGAACGAAATGGACGATCCCGTCAGCCGACTGCTGGCCGCCATCGAGACCGGCACGCCTCTACCCGCCGAGCTGTACTCCCCCGACGCCGTCCTCGACGCCACGGTGCCCAACTGGCGCATCACCCGGAGGGATGGGACCTCGGTCTCCGCCGAGCTCTCCGGGTGGTACCGCGATCCGGGTCATTTCGAGGTCCTGAGCCGGACTCCGCTTCCGACCGGCGAGCTGGTCGAGTTCACCCTCACCTGGGAGGAGGGCGGCGTGCCCCACGCCTGCCACCAGGCCCATGTGCTGCGTGTCGAAGACGGCCGTATCAGTCGTCACACCGTCTGGTGCGGCGGACGCTGGCCCGCTTCCCTGCTGGCCGAGATGGGTGAGGCGGAACGCGCCGCGGTCTGAGTGCGCCTCAGCGCCCGGGGCCCGGGGTGTCCGACGCACGACCACCCGACCTCATCCTCGCCAGCCGGTTGGCGGCATAGCGGCGCAGGCCCTCGCCCCGCTCGCCGGCTGCGCCGGCCAGGTGCTGGACCCTCCGCTCGGCCAGGTCCCACCAGGCGTCGATCCCCGCCGCCCGGGCTGCCTGGGCCGTGAGCCACCACGCCTCCAGACCGGCCAGGTCGGGGAGAGACTCGAGGACGGCGGCGAGCCCGCCGGCCTCGAGGGCCTCTCCCGCTCCGGCCCGGGCCTGGGCCTCCAGGATCCGGGCGGCGGCCAGGTAGCGGGCGATGCCGAGGCGTCCGGACTCCTCGGCCAGGTCGGCGGCGGCGGCCTGCGCCTCTTCCCAATCCTCTTCGGCCACGGCCAGGCGACCGGTGAGCAAGCGGGCCCGGAGCTGGTGACGCCAGCGGAGGCCATGGTCGACCTCCGCCAGCTCGGCGAGTTCGGCCAGGTACCGGCGGGCGCCACCCGGATCGCCCTCCTGCAGGCAGCCGTCGGCCAGGTCGAGCAGGCCATGGGTCCGTTGCTCGGCATGCACCCGGGGCTGGGCCGTGGCGAACCGGGCCGCCGCCGCCAGTCCCCGGTGGTTGGCCTCGTCGGCCTCGCCGTGGGCTCCCAGCTGGCGCAGGATCCAGCCCCGGAAGTTCTCGATCATCCCGGTGTAGCGATCGACCTGCCGGCGGGCGGTCTCCACCTCGAGGTCGTCGAAGGCGGCCAGCGCTTCGGCCGGGCGCCCGAGCAGGGCCAGGGCGTAGGCGGCCTGCTGGCGGGCCCTCAGGCCCGAGAAGCCGGCGGCGGGAGCGCCGGGCAGCGTGGCCGGTCGGAGGAGATCCAGCCCCTCGGCCGCCCGGCCCTGATAGAGGCGCAACGTCCCGAGCCATCCGGCGCACGCCACCCGGTTGGAGGCGGGCGCCTGACGCACCGCCTCCTCGAGGGCCTCCTCGGCCCCGGCCAGGTCGCCGCTCATGGTGCGGGCGTAGCCGCCCAGGCCGAGGCAGCTGGCCCGCAGGGCCGGCTCCGGAGCCAGACTGGCGCCGTCGGAGGCCAGGCGGATGGCGGTGGAGAAGTCGCGCTGGTGATACGCAGCCCAGCCGGCGACCTCCAGGGCTTCGGCCCCGCCACCCTGGCCGAGGGCGGCAACGGCGTCGGCGCCGGCGCCGGAGTAGTCCCCGCGCAGGATCCGCACCCGGCCCCGGGCCAGTCGCACAGGAGGCCCATCGGCCAGGGCCAGGGCCTGGTCGAGCCGGCGCTCGGCGTCGGCCAGGTCGTGGCGCTCAGCGGCCAGCCGCGCGGCCTCGATGAGAGCCTCGGCCGCCCGTTCGTCGTCGCCGCCGAGGCGGGCGTGGTAGGCCACCCGAAGCGGATCGGCGGTCGCCCGGGCGGCGAGAGCCCGTCCCGCTTCCCGGTGGACCAGCGCCCGCCGGGCGGCGCCCGTCCCGGCGGCCAACGCCTCCCGCACCAGATCGTGGCGGAAGGTGAAGCCCGACTCCGCCTCAACCAGGAAGCGGTGCCGGACCCCTTCGTCCAGATGGTCGAGGAGCTCGACGGGGGGGAGCCGCAGCACGGCGGCCAGCAGATCGACGTCGATGTCCGGGCCGATGACGGCGGCGGTGCGCAGGGTGGGGGCGGCGCTTCCGGCCCGCTCCACCCGCTCGGCCACCCACTCCCGCACCGATGCGGGGAGGACTTCGCCTGGGCCGGCGGCGGCCAGCTCGACGAGGAACAACGGTACGCCTCCGCTGCGAGCGAGGAGATCGGCGGCGCGCTCCGGACCGACCACCTGGCGGGTAGCAGCCAGGTCGAGCGGCCCCAGGGTAACGATGGTGGACTCGGCGAAGGCCAGCGCCTCCTCGGTCCGCTGGGCCACCACCACCAGCAGCGGGAGCTCCGGGGTCCGGTGGACGGCGAAGCGGAGCCACTCGAGGGTGGCGGCCCCGGCCTGGTGGGCGTCGTCGAGCAGCAGGACGACGGAACCGCTCCCCGCCACCCGCCGCACCAGACCGGTCAGGGCGTCGAAGAGCACGGCCCGGCCCGTGGAGGGGTCGGCCAGGCGGCCACCGTGCCGCCCCCACGCCCCCGGGGACCGGCTGCCCGAGAATCGGGGCCAGGGCGGCGGCGTCGGCTCCCAGCAGGCGGTCGGCCGCCTCCTGGCCCGCAGCCCGCAGGTGCCGGGACAGGGCGTCCGCCACCGCGTCCAGGGGCAGCGCCCGGTCCAGCTCGTCGCACCGCCCAGCCAGCACGGTGGCGCCTGCCGCCCGGGATCGTCGGGCGAACACCGACAACAGGTGCGTCTTGCCCATGCCCGCCTCCCCCTGGAGCGACACCACCGTGAGGCGGCGGGCGGCAAGGCCCAGGGCCGCCTCCAGCCCAGCCAGCTCCCGGCTCCGGCCTGGCGGGGCATCCGCAGCCGCGGGCGCGGGGGCGGCGACCATCCCGGGCACGGGCTCCTCCCGGAGGATGGCGGTATGGACGGCCTCCGTGGCCGGGGCGGGATCGACCCCCAGGTCCTCGACCAGCCGCAGGCGGGCCCGGGCGTACACGGACAGGGCAGAGGCGGGCCGGCCGGCGGCGGCATGGGCCGCCATCAGGGTCCGCAGCGCGGCCTCGTCGTAGGGGTCGTGGTCGAGCACTCCCTCGGCCAGCTCGGCGGCCGCCGGCGCGTCACCGGAGGCCAGCGCGGCCCGGGCGGCGGTGTGACGGGCCTGGGCCAGGAGGCGGGCGGCGGCCGCCCGCTCCACCTCGGCCCAGGGGGCATCGGGCTCGTCGGCCAGGAGCGGCCCGCGGTCGAGGGCCAGGGCGGCGCGCCGCGGCCCGGGCCCCGGCCCACCGGCCGTCGGTGAGCCGGCGGGCGGCCTCGCGGCCATGGCCTCCAGGGCGGCGAGGTCGAGCCAGTCCACCGCCAGGCTGTAGCCGGCGTCGCTCCGCTCCAGGCGCTCGGCACCCAGCACGATCGCAGCCGCTCACCAGCACGCCACGTCGACGCTGTGCCGGGCCGGCTCGCTCCGGCCACACGCAGTCCACCAGCCGTCCACGCTGACCGCACGGCTCCGGCCCAGAGCCAGCACCTTGCACAGCGTGCGGGCCTTGCGGGAGCCGAGCCGGTGGCTCAGTCGATGCTGGCGCCGGCGGACTCGATGACGAGGTCCTCGCCGGCCACCTGGTGGCCGTCCTCGAAGATCAGACAGGTGTGGTTGTCGGGGTGGGGCGCCACGTGGATGGAGAGGAACTGCTCCATCGAGTCGAAGACGCTGATCGAGCCCCGGGGCGGGGGCGTCAGCCAGTGGATGACGACCACGCCGGTGGAGAACAGCACCCCTTCGAGCACGCAGCCGGTGCCCGACACGCCGGAAGCGTCGTGCTCCCGGCGCATGGTGAACCGCTGCATTCCGGACGGGGCGCGATTTTGCATGCGATCAGAACAGTAGGGTCGCGTCCCGGGCGAAGTCGAGGACGGGACCGGGCAAAACTCCCAGCACCACGGTGGCCACCGCGGCCAGAGCCAGGGCGGTGGCGGTGGCGGGGTCGAGTTCAAAGGCGGGGGCGCCGGCGTCCTCCTCGTCGGGAGCGGTCATGTACATGAGGACGATCAGGCGCAGGTAGAAGAACATGGCCACCACCGCGGCGAGGACCCCCACGATGACGAGGGAGTACTCGTGTGCGTCGACGGTGGCGGAGAAGACGGAGAACTTGGCCATGAAGCCGGAGGTCAGCGGGACCCCCGCCTGGGCCAGGAGGAACAGGGTCATGGCTGCGGCCAGCAGGGGCTGGCGGGCGCCGAGGCCTTTGTAGTCGTCCAGCCGGTGGCGCCCGTCCCCCTGGCGGCCCACCACGGTGACCACGGCGAAGGTGCCGACCACCATGAAGGTGTAGGCCAGCAGGTAGAACAGCGCCGAGGCGAAGCCCGGCCCGGTGTCCGCTTGGAAGCCCATGAGGACATAGCCGGCGTGGCCGATCGAGGAGTAGGCCAGCATGCGCTTGACGTCCTCCTGGGCGATGGCCACCACGCTGCCCACCACCAGCGAGGCCACGGCCAGCACCCAGGCCAGCGGCCGCCAGTCCATCGAGTAGGCGTCGAAGGCGGAGCCGAACACCCGCAGCAGGGCGGCGAAGCCGGCCGCCTTGGCCCCGGCGGCCATGAACCCGGTCACCGGCGAGGGCGCCCCCTGGTAGACGTCGGGGGTCCACATGTGGAAGGGCACGGCGGCCACCTTGAAGCCCAACCCCACCAGGATGAAGGCGATGCCGGCCAGGAGCAGGCCGGAGGAGAACAGGGTGTTGCCGGCCAGAAAGGCGGCGATCCCGGCCAGCGAGGTGGTGCCGGTGGCGCCATAGCAGAGGGCCACGCCGTAGAGGAACACGGCGGAGGAGAAGGAACCGAGCACGAAGTACTTGAGGCCCGCCTCCTGCGACTCCACCCGCCGGCGGTCGAAAGCGGCCAGGACGTAGAGGGCGATGGAGAGGATCTCGAGGGCCAGGAAGACCACGATCAGGTCGTTGGCCGAGGTCATGAGCAGCATCCCCGTCGCCGACAGGAGCAGCAGGGCGTGGGCCTCCGGGCCTTCCACTCCTTCCCGCCGCAGGTAGCCCTGGGTCACCAGGAGCCCGAGGGCGGTGGCGATGAGGATGACCAGGCGGGTGAAGACGGAGAACCCGTCGACCGCCACCATGTTGGCCAGCGCCTGGTAGGGGGCCTCGTCGGTGACCACGCTCCACAGGCGGGCGGTGAAGAGGGCGGAGCCGGCCACCCCGGCCAGGGCCAGGTCGAGGTAGAGGCCGGAGAGGTCCCGCCGGCCCCGGTTGAGGGCGGCCACCAGCACCAGGATCAGGGCGGCGGTGCCCAGTGCCACCTCCGGGCCCACCGCCAGCCAGTCGACCTGCGGCAGGTTGATGGGCGCAGGACCCTGAGGTATCGGGGTCTGCGGGGGCTGGACCTGGGCCAGGAGAGGGATCACCTGGCGGCCTCCGCGCCCTGTTCGGCCACCGCCGGCTGGCGGTAGTCACTGCGGGACTCGACGTGGGCGACGAGAGCCTTGACCGAAGGCTCCACCCGCTCGAGGACGGGCTTGGGATAGACGCCGAGCACCAGGCTCAGGGCCAGCAGCGGCACCAGCGTGGTCAGCTCGCGCCGGTCCAGGTCCCGGAAGGTGACGTTCTCTCCGGAAGGCTCGCCGGTGAAGACCCGCTGGAAGGCCCAGAGCAGGTAGACGGCGGCCAGGATCACGCCCAGGGCGGCGACCACGGCGTAGGGACGGTGGGTGACGAAGGTGCCGACGAGAGCGAGGAACTCGCCGACGAACCCCGACATGCCGGGCAACCCGATGGAGGCGAAGGTCACGGCCAGGAAGATCCCGCCCAGCCGGGGGGCGGACTTCCACACCCCTCCGAAATCAGCGATGTCGCGGGTGTGGCGGCGGTCGTAGAGGATCCCGACGAGGAGGAACAGGGCGCCGGTGGTGAGCCCGTGGCTGACCATGGTGAACACCCCACCCTGGAGGCCCGGGATGGTGAGGGCGAAGGTCCCGAGGACGACGAAGCCGAGGTGGGCCACTGACGAGTAGGCCACCAGCTTCTTCAGGTCGCGCTGCATGGTCGCCACCACCGCCCCGTAGACGATCCCGACGGTGGCCAGGGTCAGGAGCAGCGGCGCGAAATCGACGGAGGCCTGGGGGAAGAGGGTGAGCGAGAAGCGCAGGAACCCGTAGGCCCCCAGCTTCAGGAGCACGCCGGCCAGGAGCACCGAGCCGGCCGTGGGCGCCTCCACGTGGGCGTCGGGCAGCCAGGTGTGCAGGGGGAACAGCGGCACCTTGATGGCGAAGGAGGCGAAGAAGGCGAGGAACAGCCACCGGGCGGTGGTCGACGACAGCCCCTCCCACTGCATGAGGGTGCGCAGGTCGAAGGTGAGGTCCTGGCCCGGGAGCGGCGGCATGGAGGAAGGCCAGGGCCAGGATTCCCACCAGCAGCAGCGCCGAGCCCGCCGCCGTGTACAGGAAGAACTTGAGGGCGGCGTAGATCCGCCGGTCGTAGCCCCAGATCCCGACGATGAAGTACATGGGGACGAGCACGAGCTCCCAGAACACGAAGAACAGGAACAGGTCGACGGAGAGGAAGATCCCCATCAGGGCGGCCTCGAGCAGCAGCATGAGCCCGTGGTAGGCCCGGACCCGGCGATCGATCTTCATCGAGGCCAGCAGGGAGATGGGGAACAGCAGGGCGGTCAGCGCCACCATGAACAGGCTGATCCCGTCGACCGCCAGGGTGTAGCTGATGCCGAGCGAGCTGATCCAGGAGGTCGTTTCGAGGAACTGGTAGCCGGCGTCGCCCACCTCGAAGTCGACCAGCAGGGCGGCGGCCACCACCGCGGTGACCAGCGACGTGGCCAGCGCGATGCGGCGGAGGAGGTCGTCGCCGCCGGGGAGGAGGAAGACGAGGAGCGCCCCGACGGCGGGCACGGCCAGGAGGGCGGTGAGGTACGGGAAGTCGCTCATGCCACTCCCCGGATCAGAAGGAAGAACACCAGGAGGGTGCCCCCGCCGAACACGGCCAGGGCGTAGTTGCGGAGAAACCCGGTCTGGACCCGGCGCAACTGGCGACCGGCCAGGGTCACCACCGCGGCGGTGCCGTTGACGGCGCCGTCCACGCCCTTCTGGTCGACGACGTCGGCCAGCCACTGGCTTCCCGGGCGTCCCAACCGGTCGACTGCGGCCGCGATGGTGGTGTCGAGATACCAGCCCCGGGCGAAGATCGTGGCCAGCGGACCGAGGCGCTCCTCGAGGGGGTCCACCTCCCGGCCGGCCAGGCCCCGACGGTAGAGGGCATGGGCGAGGAGGATCCCGACCACGCCGAGGGCGACTGCCACGGTGGACAGGAAGAAGCCCTGGGTGAAGGAGTCCGGGTGGATGGCCTCCACCCCCTCGAAGACGGGCTCCAGCCACTCGCCGAGGAACTCGAAGGAGTGGAAGGGGAGGTTGAGGAGGCCGCCGACGAGGGACAGGCCGGCCAGCACGACAAGCGGGAAGGTCATGACCCCCGGCGACTCGTGGGGGGTGGCCTTCACGTGGTCGCGCCAGCGCTCCTCCCCGAAGAAGACGAGCAGCACCTGGCGGGTCATGTACAGGGCGGTGAGGAGGGCGGTGACGGCGCCCAGGAACCATAGGCCGTACTGGCCGTCCACGAAGGCGACGGCCAGGATCTCATCCTTGGACCAGAAGCCGGCGAAGGGGATGATGCCGGCGATGGCCAGCCAGCCGACGATGAAGGTGCCCGCGGTGATGGGCATGTACTTCCGCAGACCCCCCATGCGGCGCATGTCCTGCTCGTCGTGGAGGCCGTGCATGACCGAGCCGGCCCCGAGGAAGAGCAGCGCCTTGAAGAAGGCGTGGGTGACCATGTGGAAGATGGCCGCGGTGTAGGCGCCGACTCCGACGGCCAGGAACATGTAGCCCAGCTGGGAGATGGTGGAGTAGGCCAGCACCCGTTTGATGTCGTGGTTGATCAGGGCGATGGTGGCCGCCACCAGAGCGGTGATGGCGCCCACCCAGGCCACCACCTGACCGGCCACCTCGCTGTGCTCGAGGAAGGGGTGGGAGCGGGACATCAGATAGACGCCGGCGGTGACCATGGTGGCGGCGTGGATGAGGGCGGAGACGGGAGTCGGGCCCTCCATGGCGTCGGGCAGCCAGACGAACAACGGTCCCTGGGCGCTCTTGCCCGCCGCCCCCAGGTAGAGGAGCAGGGCGATGGCGGTGGCGGTGCCCGAGGTCAGCTTCGCCGCGCCCTCCAGGGCCGGCACCAACTGGAGCGTGCCCAGGTGGGTGAAGATCAGGAACATGGCCAGCATGAAGCCGAAGTCGCCCACCCGGTTGGTGACGAAGGCCTTCTTGCCCGCCACCGCCGCCGCCGGGCGCTCGAACCAGAAGGAGATGAGGAGGTAGGAGCACAGGCCCACGCCCTCCCAACCGAGGAACACCAGCAGGTAGTCGCCGGCCAGGACGAGCACCAGCATGGAGAAGGCGAAGAGGTTGAGGAAGGTGAAGAACCGGGTGAAGCGCTCCTGGCCGTGCATGTAGCCGATGGAATAGAGGTGGATGAGGGCCCCGACCCCGGTAACGAACAGGGCCATGGTGATCGACAGCGGGTCGACCAGCAGCAGAGCCTTGACGGAGAACCCGCCGGCGGAAATCCAGTCGAACAGCTCCCGCTCGACGATCCGCTCCTCGGCCGGCAGCGACGTCAGGGCGGTGAAGACCCACACGCTGGTCACGAAGGCGGCCGCCATCATGAGCGTCGCCACCCACCCCGAGACGGGCTCGCGCAGGTGGCGGCGACCGAGGAACAGGACGCTCGACCCGAGGAGGGGAAAGGCGGGGATGAGCCAGGCCAGCTGGATGACGTCGTGGGCGTTCATGTCATCCCCGCAGCAGGCTGATGTCGTCGGCGGTGGCACCCTGGCGGCGGCGGAAGATAGCGACGATGAGGGCGAGGCCCACCACGACCTCGGCCGCCGCCACCACCAGGGTGAAGAACACG
Source organism: uncultured Actinomycetes bacterium (assembly GCA_963789165.1). GTDB lineage: Bacteria > Actinomycetota > Acidimicrobiia > IMCC26256 > BP-133 > CAWBJP01. The sequence continues at coordinate 349,931 of CAWBJP010000012.1, read as the reverse complement.
AAGATCTGCCCGCCGATGTCGTCCAGCATGCGGGAGAAGGTCACGAAGGTGAGGTTCACGGCGTTGAGCATGAGCTCGACGCACATGAACATGACCAGGGCGTTGCGCCGCACCAGCAACCCCACCGCCCCGATGGCGAAGATCAGCGCGGCCAGCACCAGGTAATAGGCCCCGTCGATGTTCATGTCTCTTCGCCTAGCGGCTCATCGCGGTGCGGCTGGGGGCCCCTGCCCCAGCCGCCAAGCCCTGCTTCGCACGTCTTGATGCTCATGTTTCCGATCCCGGTGTCCGCCGGGCCAGGACGATGCCACCGACCACGGCGATGACCAGCAGGAAGGAGGTGATCTCGAAGGGCCACAGGAAATCGGTGAACAGGGCGCGGGCGACACTCTCGATGTTGGACCCTTGGCCCACGGCGCCCCGCACGGACGGCTCGCCCGTGGGCGCCAGGCCGCCGGTCATCAACAGCAGCCCGGCCACCAGGGCCACCCCGGCCACCGCCGCCACCGGCCGCTGACCCCGCAGTGGCTCGGCGAGGAGGTCGTCGGATTCGTCCACGCCGAGCAGCATGATCACGAACAGAAAGAGAATGACGATGGCCCCGGCGTAGACGATGACCTGCACCGCGGCCAGGAAATGGGCTTCCTGCAGGACGAAGAACACCGCCATGCAGAACAGGGTGAGCACCAGGAACAGGGCGGCGTGGACCGGCTTGCGGGACAGGACGACCCCCACGGCCCCGGCCAGGGCGGCCACGGCGAAGCACGTGAAGACGGCCCACTCCATTAGGCGTCACCCGTCTGAGCGCGAGACGAATCCGAAGAAGGCTTCGAGGTCGACCGACCCTCGGGGGGGCGGGTCCCGAAGCCGAGCTCGGGCGACCATGCCACCTTGCCCACGTAGGCGGCCTCCCCGTTGGCGGCGGTGGCCCGCACCCAGGCACTGGTCCGGTCGTCCTCGTCACCCATCCACAGCTCCCAGGGCTGGCGCCGGGCCCGCCCGTCGTCGTCGACCAGGAACTCGTTCTTCGTGTAGATGGCGTCGGCCCGGTTGGTGAAGGAGAACTCGAAGAGCTTCGTCTCGGTAATGGCCTCCGTGGGACACGCCTCCACGCACAGGTCGCAGTGGATGCAGCGCAGATAGTTGATCTCGTAGACGAAGCCGTAGCGCTCGCCGGGTGAGACGGGATGGTCGGGGGGATTGTCGGCGCCCCGGACGTAGATGCACTGGGCCGGGCACACCCCGGCGCACAGCTCGCAGCCGATGCACTTCTCCATGCCGTCCTCGTAGCGGTTGAGGACATGGCGGCCGTGGAAGCGATCGGGCTTCTGCCGCTTGATCTCCGGGTACTCGATGGTGACCCGGGGGCCCCGGAGCGCCTGGCGCATGGTGACCTTGAACCCGCCCCATCGGCTCACGGCTCGACCTCCTGCGACTCCGCCTCGGCCTGTCGCCTGGACTCCTGTTTGGGCATCGACTGGTAGAGAAGCCCGTAGACGGCCAGGGCGCCGAGAGGAGCGGCCACGAAGACCCAGACCGGCCAGTCCTGGTCCTGGGCCACCCGGTAGGTGGCCGACACCGCCAGCCACAACAACCCGAGGGGGATGAGCAGCTTCCACCCCAGGTCCATCAGCTGGTCGTAGCGCAGGCGGGGCAGGGCCGCCCGCAACCAGATGTAGCCGAACAGGAAGAAGGAGATCTTGAACAGGAACCAGAGGATCCCCTCGAGGGGGGCGGGCAGGCCGGGGATGTTGAACAGGCCGGCCGGGCCACCCAGGAAGAGGGTGACGGCGATGGCCGACTGGGTGACCATGTTCATGTACTCGGCCAGGAAGAACATGGCGAAGCGGATCCCGGTGTACTCGGTGTGGAACCCCCCCACGAGTTCCTGTTCGGCCTCCACCAGGTCGAAGGGCGCCCGGTTGGTCTCGGCCACCGCCGCGATGCAGAAGATGGCGAAGGGCACTGGAGCCGGCAGCAGGAACCAGTCCCGGGGGCTCGTCCCAGGGAAGCCCTGGGCGGCGACGATGGCGGCGGTGGACAGGGTCCCGGCCTGGAGCACGGCGCCGACGATCCCGAGCCCGAGGGCGGCCTCGTAGCTGATCATCTGGGCGCTGGCCCGCACCGACCCCAGCAGCGGGTACTTGGAGCCTGAGGACCAGCCGGCCAGGAGCACCCCGTAGACGCCGAGGCCGGACATGGCCAGCACGAACAGCACCCCGATGGGCGGGTCGGCCAGCTGCAGGATCGTCTCGCGATCGGTGAAGGGGACGGTGAATCTCCCGGACAGGGGGATGACCGAAAAGGCCAGGAAGGCGGGCAGCACCGAGAGGTAGGGCGCCAGGCGGAACACCGGCCGGTCAGCGGACTCTGGGATCGACTGCTCCTTGAAGAAGAGCTTGATCCCGTCGGCCAGGGACTGCAGGACCCCGAAAGGACCGGCCCGGTTGGGACCGATCCGGTTCTGCATGTCGGCCACCACCTTGCGCTCGATCCAGATCATGAGCAGCACGGAGACCAGGAGGAGAGCGAAGACGAACACGGCCTTGATGGCCACGATGATCAGGTCGATGCCGTCGACCCCGTCGACGAAGAGCGGGTCACCCATCGGCACTGCCTCCACGGCCGGCGGGCCAGTCATTGCTTCCACGGCCGGCGGGCCGGGCCAGCTCCAACCGGACCTCGGTGACGGCACTCACGTCGATCAACTCGCCGGCGCCGGGCCCGGCCGGGTTGAAGGGCACGGTGGCGATCCCCCGGGTCAGGCCCGGGTCGACCCGCAGCGGCAGGGTCACGGTCCCCCGGGAGGAGCTCACCGTGACCTGATCGCCCTCGGCCAGCCCGAGGTGGTCCGCCTCCTCCGGGGCGACAGCTACAGACGGCGCCGCCGCCAGCGGGGCCAGAGCCGCGGAGCGGGACACGCCTACCCCCGCGTCGTAGAGATGCCGGACGGCGACGAGATGGAGTCCGGCGCCCTCTGCCGACGGGGACACCCCAGGCCCCGGGCGGAAGGGGGCAGCCGGCCCGGCCTCGTTCCCCCGGGGTTCCCACCGCAGGGTGGGCGGCGGGGAACCGGACGGCCGCGGCGGCGGCCGGCTCGAGAGGGAGGACAGCGCCGCCTCGGCCACCGGCGAGGTCACCAGGCCCGCGCCAGCGGCGGCGGTCCCGGCGGCCGACAGCTCTTCGACAGGACCGCCCACATGGGCGGGGTCGGGATCGGCGGTCGGGCTGATGAGGTGGGCGGGCTGGTCGAGGGCAGGCGCTTCCCGCTCCCCAACCGGTACCACGATGCCGTCGAGGGCCCGGCGCAGGAGAGCGGCGTCAGCTCCCCGGTGGGAGGGGGCCAGGGCGGCGATCTCGTCCGTCACCTCGTCGACGGCTTCCAGGTCGAAGTCGGACCCGAGGCGGACGGCCAACTCCGCCGCCACCCGCCAGTCCTCCATGGCCGTACCCGGAGGGGTGACCTTGCGGGCCAGGCGCAGCAGGCGGCCTTCCAGGTTGGTGGAGGAGCCGCGCTTCTCGCCGAAGATGGCCACCGGCAGCACGACGTCGGCCCGCTGCGAGCTGGCGGTCGGGTAGGCGTCGACGGACACGACGAAGCCGACCCTCTCCAGGGCGGTACGGGCCAGGTCGGCGTCGGGGAAGTCGGAAACGGGGTCGGCCCCGAGGAGCACGAGGGCTCCGATGCGGCCGTCGGCCGCCGCTCGCAGGATGCCTTCGGCGTCCAGGCCGCGGGCCGCCGGGACACCACCCCACGCCGATTCGAACCAGGGCCGGCCGGCGTCAAGCCCGACCCGCCCGGGAAGGACGCCGGGGGCGAGACCGGCGTCGAGGGCGCCATGGACGTTGCCCCGGCGTAGAGCGGACAGGAAGCGCACGCCGGGGAGGCGGGCCAGGGCGCCGGCGGCCGCCACCGTCGCTGACGCCGGCTCGGCCAGGTTGGGCCGCCCCAACACCACGACGATGTGCCCGGGTGCTCCGGGGGACACCCCCGAACCCCCGGGTCCTCCGGGGGACACCCCCGAACCCCCGGGTTCGCCGGCCAGCAGGTGGGCGGCGGAATCGAGGCGGAGGTCCCCGCTGCCCGTCCCGGTCGCTACCGCTTCCGCCAGGCGCTGGGCCAGGAGAGCCACGTCGCCGGGCACCGGGCGCAGCGAGACGCGGGCGTGGCGGGTCAGGCCGGTGGGGGCAGCCGTCAGCTCGATCAGGGGAACGCCGAGGTCGACCACCGCCCGGCGGAGCCGCAGGAAGGCGACGGGAAGCTCCTCCCGGGGGTCGGGCGCCAGCAGGACGATGGCCCGGGCCGTGTCGCAGTCGGCCAGCGAGGCCCGGGGGAGGCCGGCGACGAGCTCGGCCGGGAGCCCGTCGCCCAGCTGGCAGTCGACATTGTCGGTGCGCAGGACGCCCTTGGCCAGGCGGGCCCAGACGTAGGCGTCCTCGTTGGTGCCCCGGGCGCCGCCCAGGACGGCCACCGATTCCGGACCGCCCGCGGCCAGCGCCTGGGCCAGGCCGGCGGCGGCGGCATCGAGGGCGTTCGGCCAGGCCGCCGCGACCAGCTGGCCGGAGGTGTCCTTCACCATCGGCTCGGTCCAGCGCCCCTCGGCGTGGACGAAGTCGAACCCGAAGCGGCCCTTGTCACACAGCCAGCCGTGGTTCACCGCCTCGGAGTCGACCCCGAGGGCGCGCACCAGGCGGTTGGCGGAGGACTGGAGGGCGGCCCGGCACCCCACGGCGCAGGCCTGGCACGACGACTCCACGCTGGAGAGGTCCCAGGGCCGGGCCCGGAAGCGGTAGGGGGCGGCCAGGAGGGCGCCGACCGGGCAGATCTGGACCGTGTTGCCGGAGAAATAGGAGGCGAAGGGCTGGTCGGGGAAGGTCAGAACCTGCATGTCGCCGCCCCGCTCCACGAAGTTGATGAGCGGATCGCCGGCCACCTCGTCGGCGAAGCGGGTGCAGCGGGCACACAGGATGCAGCGTTCCCGGTCGAGCAGCACGAGGTCGGAGATGGGGAGGGGCTTGGCGAAGTGGCGCTTCTCCTCCACGAAGCGGCTCTCGCCCGGGCCGAAGCCGAAGGTCAGGTCCTGGAGGGGGCATTCGCCGCCCCGGTCGCACACCGGGCAGTCGAGCGGATGGTTGATGAGGAGGAACTCGAGGACGCCTTCCTGGGCTTTCTTGACCGCCGGGCTGGTGGTGGTCACCACCATCCCGTCCGTGACGGTGGCGGTGCAGGCCGGGGGCAGGCCCCGCTGCCCCTCGATCTCCACCAGGCACATCCGGCACATGCCGACAGGCTTCATGCGCTCGTGCCAGCAGAAGCGGGGGATGTAGACGCCGTGGTCCTGCGCCACCTTGATGACGAGGTCGCCCGCCTCGGCCTCCACCTGGCGCCCGTCGATGGTGACGTTCACGCGACCTGGCATGCGCCCTCTTTCACGTGGGCGTCGACCTCGGCGCGGAAGAACTTGTTGAGCGACACGATGGGGGACACTGCGCTGGGACCCAGCGGGCAGATGGTGGTCTGGGAGAACGGGGCGTTCAGGCCGGGGCAGATGTTGTCGCCCACGTCGAGCAGCAGGTCGAGATCCTCGGGGCGGCCTTCGCCGTGCTCGATGCGGTAGAGCACCTTGCGGATCCACCCGGTGCCTTCCCGGCACGGTGTGCATTTCCCGCAGGATTCGTGGGCAAAGAACTTGGCCAGGCGCAGCGCCACCCGCACCGGGCAGGCGTCCTGGTTGTAGACCATGATGGCGCCCGAACCGAGCATGACGCCGTACTCCTTGGTCACGAGGTCCATGTCCAGGGGCACGTCGAGGTGGTCGCCGGTCAGCCACTGGGAGCTGGCTCCGCCCGGGATGAGGAACTTGACCGGGCCGGGCCCGGCCAGGCCGCCTCCGAGGTCGTCGATGAGCTGGCGGAAGGTGAGGCCCATCTCGATCTCGTAGTTCCCCGGCCGGTTGACGTGTCCGGACAGGGAGAAGATCCGCGTGCCCCGGGACCGGTCCACGCCCATGGCGCCGTACCACTCCCCCCCGCCGGTGACGATGGCCGGCAGGGTGGCCAGGGTCTCCACGTTGTTGACGACAGTGGGCTTGGCGTAGAGCCCGGCGATGGCGGGGAAGGGCGGCCGGATGCGGGGCATGCCGTGCTTCCCCTCCAGGCTCTCGAGCAGGGCGGTCTCCTCGCCGCAGATGTAGGCGCCGGCGCCGCGGTGCACGACGATGTCGAGGTCGAAACCCGAGGCCATCACGTCCGGACCGATCAGGCCGGCGGCCCGGGCCTCGGTCACCGCCGCCCGGAGCCGGTCGGCGCCCAAGGCGAATTCCCCCCGGACGTAGACGAAGGCCTGGTGCACCCCGAGGGCGAAGCTGGCGATGGCGATGCCCTCGATGAGCAGGTGGGGATCGCGCTCGACCAGCATCCGGTCCTTGAACGTGGAGGGCTCGGCCTCGTCGCAGTTCACCACCAGGTAGCGGGGCACGACCCCCGCGGGCAGGAACGACCACTTGGTGGCGGTGGGGAACCCCGCCCCGCCGCGGCCCCGCAGGCCGGAGGTCTTCACCTCCTCGACGATGGCGGCCGGGTCCATGGCCAGCGCCTTGCGCAACCCTTCGTAGCCCCCGGTCTCCCGGGACCGGGCCAGCGTCCAGGAATCCTCCGGGTGGTCCCGGAGGCGCTTGGTGATGATCCGGGTCTCGGTGGCCGCCACGATCACATGCCTCCGCCGCCGGCAGACGGGTACGCGCCTCCGCCGGCGGCGGGCGGAGTCCGGCTCTCCCCGGACGGTCCCCGGGGAGTGAGCTCTCCGCTGCGGTAGGCCTCGACGATCCGTTCCGCCTCGGGCGGGGTCATGCGCTCGTGGAACTCGTAGTTGACCTGCATGACCGGCGCCCCGTCGGAGGCGGCCAGGCATTCGACCTCCTCCACCGTCACCTCGGGATCCCCGGCGTAGCGCCGGCGGAGGTGCTCGAGGAGCTCGGGGCCGCCGTTCACCAGGCAGGACACGCTGGTGCAGACCGACACCAGCAGACGCCCGCAGGGCTCCCGCTTGTACATGGAGTAGAAGGAGCACACCCCGAGCACCTCGGCGGCGCTGAGCCCGAGGTGCTCGGCCACCTCGACCATGCCCTCCTCGGTGACGTGGCCGTCGCGCTCTTGGACGAGGTGCAGGAGCGGCATGAGGGCTGAACGCGAACGTGGGTAGCGGGCGATGACCTCGTCGGCGCCGGGGATCCCCTGTCGTGTCCCCTTCTCTCGACGTCTCCCATGATGGGGTCGATGCTGGAGATGATGGCGATCCCGTCCGCCACCAGGGCGCCCTTGATCATCACGGGCATGGTCTGGAGGTTGTAGAAGCTCGCCCCCCGGATGTGCATCCGGTACGGGCGGCCCGTCCCGTCCGACACCAGGTAGCAGCCGAGCTCACCCCGGGGGTTCTCCACCGCCACGTAGATCTCCCCGGGGGGGACCTTGAACCCCTCGGTGAAGAGCTTGAAGTGGTGGATCAGGGCTTCCATCGACTCGTCGATCCGGGGCGCGGCGGCGGCGTCACCTTGCGGTCCTGGGCGCGATAGTCGCCGGCCGGCATGCGCTCCAGGCACTGGCGGGCGATGCGCAGCGACTCGCCCACCTCATGGAGGCGGATCCGGTAGCGGTCGTAGGTGTCGCCGTTGGCGGTGTAGATGACGTCGAAGTCGACCTGGTCGTAGGCCAGGTACGGCTGTGCCTTGCGCAGGTCCCAGGGCATGCCGGTGGAGCGCAGGATGGGCCCGGAGGCACCGAGGGCGAGGGCCTGCTCGGTGGTGATCACGCCGACCCCCACGGTGCGCTCCATCCAGATGGGGTTCTCGGTGAGCAGCTCGTCGTACTCCTCGATCCCCTCCGGGACAACCTCGCACAGCTCGGCGACGTCCTCCTCCCACCCGGGAGGGAGGTCGGCGGCCACTCCGCCGGGGCGGATGTAGTTGTGGTTCATCCGCAGTCCGGTCACCTTCTCGAAGAAGGCGAGCACCAGCTCCCGCTCCCTCCAGCCATAGAGCATCATCGAGATGGCGCCCAGGTCCATCCCGTTGGTGGCCAGGAACAGCAGGTGGGAGGAGACCCGGTTCAGCTCGCACATGAGCATCCGGATCCATGTCGCCCGGGGCGGGACCTCGAGATCGAGCAGGCGCTCCACCGCCAGGCTGTAGACCAGCTCGTTGAACAGCGGAGCGGCGTAATCCATGCGGGTGACGTTGGTCGGCCCCTGGACGTAGGTGAGCTGCTCACCGGTCTTCTCCATTCCGGTGTGGAGGTAGCCGATGACCGGCTTGGCCCGCAGGACGGTCTCGCCCTCCAGCTCGAGCACCACCCGCAGCACCCCGTGGGTGGAGGGGTGTTGGGGCCCCAGGTTGATGACCATCGTCTCGTCGGAATCCGGCCAGGAGTCCGGGCCGAGAACAAGTTCGGTGGGGTTCTCGATGCTCATGTGGACACCACACCGGGACTCATAGGGGGCGAGGTGCTTCCTTGAACTGCACCGGCACCCGGGCGGGAGCGTCGTCCTTGCGCAGCGGGTGGCCCTCCCACTCGTCGGGCATCATCAGGCGGGTCAGGTCCGGGTGGCCGGCGAAGGGCACGCCGAACAGGTCCCACACTTCCCGCTCGGGCAGTTCTGTACCCGGGTACACGTCGAACAAGCTGTCGATGGCCGCTCCGTCGGGTACCTGGCAGATGGCCCGCAGCCGGAGGTTGCGCGAGTAGGACAGGAAGTTGGCCACCACCTCGAAGCGCTCGGGGGCCACCCCGGCAGGCAGCGGCCGGCCGGGACGCAGGAGCTGGTCGACGGCGGTGATGTCCGCGCACTGCTCGAACCCGGCCTCGTCGCGCAGCCACTGGGCCAGCGGCCGCCACTCGCGGCGGTCGACATGGACGACCTCCTGGCCATGCGAGTCGGCCAGGATGGCACCCGGAAAGCGTTCCAAGGCCTCGGCTCCCGGCCCTGCTTTCTCGTGCATTTCTTCACGAGCGCTGTCGTCGGTCATCGCCTCGAGGGGGGAGGGGAGGTCACGCCGAGCGGGGGGTGGGCTGGTCGATCTGGATGCCGGCGCCCTGGCCGGGTCGGCGAACGATCTCACCGCTACGGATGAGGTCGTGGAGGGTGAGAATACCGTGCATCAGGGTCTCGGGACCGGGGGGGCAGCCGGGCACGTAGACATCGACGGGGACGACCTGATCGACGCCCTGGACGATGGCGTAGTTGTTGAACATGCCACCCGACGAGGCGCACACCCCCATGGAGATGACCCACTTCGGCTCGACCATCTGGTCGTAGATCTGGCGCAGGACGGGAGCCATCTTCTGGCTGACCCGCCCGGCCACGATCATCAGGTCGGCCTGGCGGGGGCTGGCCCGGAACACCTCCATCCCGAAGCGGGACAGGTCGTAGTGGGCGGCACCTGTGGCCATCATCTCGATGGCACAGCAGGCCAGCCCGAAGGTGGCGGGCCACACGGAGTTCCGCCGGGCCCACTTGACCAGGTCTTCGATCCGAGTGGTGAGGAACGACTGGTTCAGCGCCTCCAGACCCATCAGGCGGCCTCTCCGGATTCCGGCTTCTCCGCCGGGGCCGGGGGGGTCGGCGGCCAGGACGAGCTCCGGAGCACGGGGGCGATGACCCGCTCCCCCACCCGCCGGGCCGGACCCCAGTCCAGCGCCCCGGCCGAGAGCACGTAGGCGTAGGCCACCACGACCGCGACCAGGAACAGGCCCATCTCCACCAGGCCGAAGATCTCGAGTTGCCGGAAGATGACCGCCCAGGGATAGAGGAAGACGAGCTCGATGTCGAAGATGATGAACACCATCGCCACCAGGTAGAACTTCACCGGGAAGCGCTCCGCGGCGTCGTGCTCGGGGACGATCCCGCACTCGTAGGGGGCGAGCTTGGCCGACGTCGGGCGGCTGGGGGCCAGGAGCGAGGAGGCGGCGAAGGACGCGGCGGCGAACACCGTGGCCAGCACGAGCATGACGAGGATGGGGAGATACTCGGTCAGGGCCCCGAGGCTATCGCTCGCAGCGGCGGGGCGCGAAAACTGGAGGTGGCACCGACCTAGGGTTCGGGGCCGAGGGCGACGAGACGCTCGACCACCTTGTAGGCCGCCTCCGCCGGGCCCAGCTCGTCGGGCCGCAGCATGTTCGACATGATGCGGAGCACCCACTCCATGAGGCTGCGCGACCGCATCCCGACCCGGGTCAGCTCCCGCATGACCAGCGGGTTGCCGATGGCCCGCACGAACGCCCGGGCCACACGGAAGTAGAGGCCGTAGGCGTCCTCGAGGCGAGCCGGATAGCGGGACAGGGCGAGGCCGTCCCCCGTCCGCAGGGCCTGGTCGAGAACCTCGGCGGCGATCCGACCGGTCTCGTAGGCGTAGGCGATGCCCTCCCCGTTGAAGGGGTTGATCGAACCGGCGGCGTCGCCGACCACCAGCCAGGTCGGCCCGGCCGAGGGTTCCACCGAGTTGCCCATGGGGAGCCGGCCGCCGGTCGGGGCGCAGGTGGCGGTTTCGGGTGAAAGCTCCCAATGCGCCGGGGCCATCTCCACGAACGCCTCCATCAGGTGGGTGGTGTTGACCCCCTTCCAGTCCCGGAAGGTCGACAGGAGGCCCACCCCCACGTTCACGGTGCCGTCGCCCACCGGGAAGATCCAGCCGTAGCCGGGAAGGGCGGCACCCTTGCGGTCCCGCAGGTCCAGGTGGCTCTCGATCCAGTCCTGGTCGTGGCCCGGAGAGCGGAAATAACCCCGGATGGCCATCCCCAGCGGGTAGCGGCGGGCCCGGGCGGTGCCGAGAGCCCGGCCGAACCGGGAGTTGGCGCCGTCGGCCACCAGCAGGTAGCGCCCCCGCACCTCCTCTTCGGGGGCACCCCGGACCCCGGGTTCTCTTGCGCCCGTGTCCTTGCGTTCCACGACGGCACCGACCACCAAACCGCCCTCGACCAGGGGGGCGACGGCCTCGGTGGCCTGCCACAGCGTGGCCCCGGCCTTGACCGCCGCCTCGGCCACCATCTCGTCGAGGTGGCGACGGGGCACCACATATCCATAAGGAGGGAAATCGGGGTGGCTGGGCCACTCCAGCTCCAGGGTGAGCCCGTGAGCCACGGAGCGCAGGCCTCCGAAGCGGTGGAACTCGCCGAGGGGGCCGGCCAGGCCCATGTCATGGAGCTGGCGCACCGCCCGGGGCGTGAGCCCGTCACCGCAGGTCTTGTCCCGGGGGAAACGCGACTTCTCCAGGACGACCACCCGGTGACCCGCTTCCGCCAGCCAGTAGGCGGCCGCCGCCCCGGAGGGACCCCCGCCCACCACCACCACGTCGAATCCGTCCGCCACCGCCCGCATCTTCGCCCATCGGCTGTTCGCGGCCACAACGGAGGGGCCTCGTTACGAGGGGTGCGATAGGGGGAACGGTAACCTGTCAGTGCGATTCTCGGCCCCGGCAGCCGCGTGGGGCCGCCCCTAAGACAGGAGGAGGTTGTCCTCCTGTAGAATCGGACTTTGTGCAAACGTTCACGAGGAGCCCAGTTCAGTGGATGCAGCCATCAGGTACTTCTCCACAGAGCCAGGCCGGTTCTTCCTCTCGCTGTTACTGACCGCCCTCGGTTTCCTCGTCTTCTTCCGGCTCCTGCGCCGTCCCAAGGCAGAACTTCCCGCCACCTGGGGGCAGGCCATGGCCGGAGCCACGGCAGTCTTCGCCATGTTCCTGATGTGCTACGGCGTGGTGCCCCATGAGTGGCTCACCTGGGCCGACTCCAACCTGGGCCTCCGGGAGGACAAGATCCTGCTCGACACCTACGCCATCGACATCTCCGGGCGGGCGCTGCGGGACACCGTGGCCGCCCTCATCTACATCGTCTTCCTCGCCCTCAACGTGGTCGTGTGGGTGATGTGGCAGAAGCGGGGGACGGCCAAGCCGAAGGCCGCCGTCCCGGCCACCGCCACCCCGTCGGGGACATCGGCGTTCTCCCGACCCGTGACCAAGAAGGATTAGAAGAGCCCTCATGGCCAAGACCGACGCCAACCCGCCCATGCCGGAGTTCGCCACCTCCTATCAGCTGCAGGAGGTGGACGCGGCCTGGCTCAACTCGGCCGTGAAACCGAAGCAGTTTCTCCACATCGACCAGGCCGAGTGCATCCTGTGCGAGGGCTGCGTCGACATCTGCCCGTGGAAGTGCATCCACATGCTGTCGCTGAACGCCATCGAAGAGGCGGTCAACACCGAGCAGCCGGGTGAGGACCCGGGCGACCACGTGTTCTTCGTCGTCGACGAGGACGTCTGCACCCGCTGCGCCCTCTGCGTCGACCGCTGCCCGACGGGCGTGATCATCCTGGGCAAAACCCAGGCCGGCAGAGTCGCCGGCGACCCGCACCAGCGCGACAACCGGCACGGATACGCCTACGGAGTACGGTTCTAACCCACTTCAAGGGGAGGATTCGGGGTGGCGAACGGCAACGGGAACGGCCTCAAGGGCAAGCTTGTCGAGGCCGGAGAAAAGATGAAGGGCTCCCAGGCGTGGGGCTCGATCTTCCGACCCGGGTCGTTCTTCCGCAAGGGCTACACCGACAGCCCCCGGAACCGCTCCTACGTGATCATGAACTCGGTGCTCTATCACCTTCACCCGGTGAAGGTGAAGCGCCATGCCGTCAAGGTCTCCTACACCCTGTGCCTGGGTGGGCTCTCCTTCTTCCTCTTCGTGCTCCTGACCGTGACCGGCATCTTCCTCATGTTCTTCTACCGGCCCACGGAGATGGCGGCGTGGGATGACATCAAGACCCTGGAGACGGCGGTCACGTTCGGGTCACTGGTGCGGAACATGCACCGCTGGGGCGCACACCTCATGGTGCTGTCGGTCTTCCTGCACATGGCCCGGGTCTTCTACCACGGCGCCTACAAACCTCCCCGGGAGTTCAACTGGGTGGTCGGCGTGATGCTGCTGCAGTTCACGCTGCTGCTGTCCTTCACCGGCTACCTGCTCCCCTGGGACCAGCTGTCCCTGTGGGCGGTGACGGTGGGAACCAACATGATGGGCTACACCCCTGTCTTCGGAAACCAGGTCCGTTTCGTGCTCCTCGGGACCACCGAGATCAGCGGCGAGACGCTGCTGCGGTGGTACACCCTCCACGTGCTCATGCTCCCGTTCGTGACCGTCATCTTCCTCGCCGTCCACTTCTGGCGCGTCCGGAAGGACGGCGGCATCTCCGGGCCCCTGTAGGCCCGAGGAGGAGAAGACATGGCCGAGGTCCCCGAACACCTGCTGCGCCGCAGCAAGGAGCGCCGTAAGGCGCTGGGCCTGCCCGTGCCCGGGGAAGAGGGCGACGAGGGCGCGACGCCCGAAGCCGCCGATGCTCCCGCCGCCGAGGCTCCCGCGGCCGCCGCGGGCGGGGAAGCCCCCGCCGCTGAGGACCGGCCCACCGGGGACGCCGACTCCAAGATCCCCGCCCACCTGCTGGCCCGCTCGGCGGCACGGCGCGCCGGCAAGGAGGGCGCCGCCGCCCCGGCCGCCGGTGGCGCCCAGCCCAGCCCGGCCCGAGCCGGCGCAGCCACGGCAACCGCCCCTGCCCCCACCGCCACGGGCCCGGGGGGCCACACGCAGCGCCTGCTCACGGTGGTCAAGGCCGGTTCGATCCAGCAGACCCGGGCCGAGGCCCAGGACAAGGTCCATGTCTGGCCCCACCTGCTGGTGGGCGAGTTCGTGGCCATGCTCATCCTCATGGCGCTGGTCACCATCTTCTCGGCCCTGGTACGGGCGCCACTGCTGGAGACGGCCAACTTCAACCAGACGCCGAACCCATCCAAGGCGCCGTGGTACTTCCTCGGCCTCCAGGAGCTGCTCACCATCTGGCACCCCATGGTGGCCGGCGTCACCATCCCGGGTATGGGTCTGTTCCTGCTGATGCTGGCCCCCTACATCGACAAGAACCCCGGGACCAATCCGAACGACCGGAAATTCGCCATCTGCCTGTTCACGATCTTCCTGATGTTCTGGGCCGTGCTGGTCATCATCGGCTCCTTCTTCCGGGGGCCGGGCTTCAACTTCGTGTATCCGTGGCAGACCGGCGTCTTCTTCGATCTCTAGGAGCGCTATGGAAGCTCGAGACGTCCTCCTCATCGCCATCCCCGTCATCCTCGGACTGGCCGTGCTGCTGGTGGTGGCCACCACGGTGTCCCGCCAGCGCTCGTCCACCGGGTCGCTGGGGCGCGAGGCGAAAAAGGCGGACCAATCAGCCTCGACCGACATCGTGCCCGGCCCCGATCTCGACGAGGAGGCCCGGGCCCGCTTCGCCGAGACCAAGTCGAGCCTGGAACCGGCCGGGAAGGCCCCCGCCCTCTCCGCCGCCGGGGGCCTCATCCGCTTCGGTGACTCGCCGCTCGATCCCGAGGCATTGGGAGTCTCGCGGCGCCAGTTCTTCAACCGGGGGATCCTGGCCAGCCAAAGCCTCGTCCTGGGAAGCTTCTCGCTGGCCGTCATCGGCTTCCTGTGGCCCAGCAAGACCGGCGGCTTCGGCGGCGAGGTCAAGGTGCCTGAGAAGCTGGACGACGTGATCGAGCTCATCAACGAGAAGCGGACCCCCTTCTACGTGCCCGAGGCCCGCTCCTACCTGGTTCCCTTCCCGAAGGCGGCCATACCCAAGGCCAAGGCCGTCTACAAGGATCCGATCCTGACGGCCATGGAAGCCGGGGTCGTCGCCTTGTTCCAGAAGTGCCCCCACCTCGGGTGCCGGGTGCCGTGGTGCGCCACCTCGCAATGGTTCGAGTGCCCCTGCCACGGTTCCAAATACAACCGGGTGGGAGAGAAGAAGGGCGGCCCCGCTCCCCGGGGAATGGACCGCTGGCCGACCGTGGTCGAGAGCGACGGCAGCATCACCATCAACACCTCCGGCTCGGCCGTGCAGGGTCCCGCCATCGGCGTCAATACAACGGGCCAGGAGGCCGAGGGGCCCAACTGCGTGTGAGGCTGAACCCCCGGTGAGCGCCATCCCCCTGGCAAAGGACGATCTTTGAGCCTGCGCAACATCCTGTTCCTGGTCAACGCGGTGGCCCTGCTGCTCTTCGCGGGCGCGGCGCTGGTGGCGGCCCGGCGGAGCAAGCCCGAGCCGGCGGCCAACCTCATCCCCTACTACGACGACGCCACCCTGGAAGGCCCGAAGCTGGAGCGCTTCCTCGGGGCGGCCGTGCTCTTTTCGGCGGTACTGGCCGCCTCTCTGCCCATCTACTGGCTCCTGGAGCCGACCCGGCAGTCGGGCATGGACAGCGACTTCCTGGCCGACTCGGTCGCGCGGGGCGCGGAGCGTTTCTCCCGGGAGGCCGTCCCCGGGAGCGAGATCCTGCCGCTGGAGTGCGCCCGCTGTCACGGCGACAAGGCCGAGGGTGGTGCCGCCACCTACGTCCTCCCCCCCGACGAGCCGGGCGAGGTGGTCCAGACGGTGCAGTGGGCCGCTCCCTCCCTCGACGACGTCCTGCTGCGCTTCAGTCGCGAAGAGGTAGCCCAGATCATCACCTACGGCCGACCGGGCACGCCCATGCCGGCCTGGGGCCTGGCCGGCGGCGGCCCCCTGCCCGAGCAGCCAGTGAATGACCTGGTGGACTACCTCCAGTCGATCCAGATCAAGCCGGCGGCGGCCAAGAAGCGGTCGATCGAGCGGCTCAACGCCCTCAAGGCCGAGAATCCGAACCTGTCGGACGCCGAGGGTCTGTTC
This sequence comes from uncultured Actinomycetes bacterium, assembly GCA_963789165.1. GTDB lineage: Bacteria > Actinomycetota > Acidimicrobiia > IMCC26256 > BP-133 > CAWBJP01. The sequence goes on along the minus strand of CAWBJP010000012.1, from coordinate 334,207 downwards.
AACCTCAACTGCGCCCGGTGCCACACCAAGGGCTATTCCTTCGGCGAACCCGAGATTCCCGGGGGTGGAGGCGCCTTCGGCCCCAACCTGACCGGCGGTGTGGAGCTACGCCAGTTCCCGGAGGCGGCTGACGGGCTGAAGAAGCACACCGAGTTCGTGACCACCGGGTCCGACTTCCAGAAGCAGTACGGCCTCCAGGGCATCGGCTCGGGCCGGATGCCGGGCTTCGGGGGCATTCTCACCGCGGAGCAGATCCAGAAGATCGTGGCCTACGAGCGCGGGCTGTAGAGCGTGGGAGAAGGAACCATGAATCTGCTGATGCTGGCCCAGGAACATGGCGGGAGCCTCGATCTGGTCGGGCAGCTCCGGGGATACGGCGTGGCCGTCTTCTCCGTGGGCCTCTTCTGCGGGTCGATCTACCTCCTGCTGGCCACCGACGTCGGTGGCCGGCTGGGCTTCATGGTGGCCTTTTCCGGCGTGACCGGCTTCCTCACGCTGCTGGCACTGATCTGGTTCACCAACTTCACCCCCCTCAACGCCCTGCACGGCCCGCCGCCGACGTGGAAGGTGAAAGAGGTGGTCGACGATCCCAAGGAGGCGCGCATCACCCAGGTACGCGACATCGAAGCCAAGGGGGTCAAGCTCAGCGAGGCCGAACAGGGCGAGATCAAGGCGTCGGTGGACAGCGCGGTGACGGCGGAAAACAGCCCGTTCCTCACCTACGGCACCATCAACGAATACGTGGTGGTGGCGGCGGAACGCATCGGCGGCGGGAAGACAGGCCCGCTCGGCCTCAAGCACAAGCCCCTCCACGGTGTCATGCAGATCCAGGGGGTGAAGAAGGTCGAGGCGGTGCCCGGCCAGGCCCCACCGCCCCCCGAGGCCGACCCGAGCCAGCCGGTCCACCACGTGGTCCTGGTACGTGACCTCGGGGCACTGCGCCAACCCCCACTCTTCATGGCGCTGGGCTTCGGGATCATCTTCGCCATCTCACTGTTCGTGATGCACAACGGTGAACGGGCGAAGCAGCTGGCCGAGCGCAAAACTCAGTTGGAGCCGGTCCCCACCCCGGAGAGCGCCCCGGAACCGGCGCCCACGTCGGCCTAGGAGGCCCGGACATGATGTTCGCCGAGAGCATGTTCCCGCAGCTCATCGACGCCTCCCACGACGGCGACCTGGCTTTCATCGCCTTCGCCCTCATGTGCTTCATCTTCGTCGGGCTCCTCTTCGCCATCGACAAGGTCCGCAAGCGCACCGGCGGCGAGTAGCCGCCGCTCCCGCCGGGCCGCCGGAACCTCAAATCCGGGCAAAGCCTTCCCCGGGATCGTTTCTGCTGGTCAGGCCGGGGGTACCCCCCGGGCACCTGACAGTCGAACCCCTACGATTCAAGGAGGCTTCACGTGCTCGCCTGGCTGCTCGCCGTCATCCTCGTCGTCTTCGGTGTCTTCCAGTTGCTCGAAGGCGACCTGCTCTGGGCCATCGTCCTGTTCGTTCTCGCCGCCGTCGTCGGCCCCGGTGGTTACAGCATCTTCAACCGCCGGCGCGGCAGCACGATCTAGCAGCACGATCGGCGTGTCTAGCCGGCCGCCGCCACCTCCATCGCCGCTTCGGCGGCGGCGGAGGCGGTGGCCTCCAGGTCGGCGTCGGTGTGGGCCAGGCTGGGGAAGAACGTCTCGAAGGCGCTGGGAGCGAAGTAGACGCCCCGCTCGAGCAGGGCGTGGAAGAAGCGGGCGTAGCGTTTGGTGTCCGTGGCCTTGGCCGCCTCGTAATCGGTCACCGGCTCGGCGGCGAAGAACAGGCCCACCAGCGGACCCACCCGGGGGACCTCGGCGGGGAGGCCGGCGTCGGCCATGGCCTGTCGAAGGCCGGCGGCAAGAGTTTCGGCTTTCGTTTCCAGGGCGGCGTAGACACCGGCGTCGAGGTGCTCGAGCACGGCCAGCCCGGCCGCGGTGGCCAGCGGGTTCCCGGACAACGTGCCGGCCTGGTACACGGGGCCGGTCGGGGCGAGATGGTCCATGACCTCGGCCCGGCCACCGAGGGCGGCCAGGGGCAGCCCACCGCCCAGAACCTTGCCGAAGCAGGACAGGTCGGGCGTCACGCCGTAACGGCCTTGGGCGCCCTGGTCGCCCAGACGGAAGCCGGTGATGACCTCGTCGACGATGAGCAGGGCGCCGGCGTCGTCGCAACGGCGACGGAGACTTGCCAGAAACCCTTCGCCGGGAGGGACCAGACCCATGTTGGCGGGCACGGCCTCGACGATGACCGCTGCCAACCGCTCGCGGTGACGGGCGAACGCCTCGTCGAGCGCGCGGTCGTCGTTGAAGGGCACGACCACGGTGGTGGCCACCGCCGATTCCGGTACACCGGCGGAACCGGGCAGACCGAAGGTGGCCAGGCCGCTGCCCGCGGCGGCCAGGAGGGCGTCGGCGTGGCCGTGGTAGCAGCCGGCGAACTTGACGATGACGTCGCGCCCGGTGAAGCCCCGGGCCAGCCGGACGGCGGTCATGGTCGCCTCGGTGCCGGAGGACACCAGGCGTAGCTTGTCCACCGAAGGCACCCGGGCGCAGACCTCTTCGGCCAGGCGGACCTCGGCTTCGGTGGGAGCGCCGTACGACGTGCCCCGGGCGGCGGCGGCGGTGACCGCGCTCGACGACCGTCGGGGTGGGCGTGGCCGAGGATGGAGGCCCCCCAGGACTGGACGTAGTCGATGTAGCGGTGCCCCTCGGCGTCGTGAAGGTGGGCGCCCTGGGCCCGGGCCACGAAGAAGGGTTCACCGCCCACGCCCCCGAACGCCCGCACGGGGGAGTTGACCCCGCCGGGAATGCGGGCCAGAGCCCGCCGGTACAGGTCGCTCACTGGTCCGGCGCCAGTCACTACTGGAGGCGCTCGGCCAGGGAGCGGGCGAAGTAGGTGAGGACCATGTCGGCGCCGGCCCGGCGGATGGCGGTGACGTGCTCGGTGGCCACGGCGTCCCCATCGAGCCAGCCGGCGGCGGCGGCAGCCTGGACCATGGAGTACTCGCCGCTCACGTGGTACGCGGCCAGGGGCAGATCGAAGGCGGCCCGCACGGCGGCGATGACGTCGAGGTAGGCCAGGGCCGGCTTGACCATGATCATGTCGGCGCCCTCCTCCACGTCGAGGGCGACTTCGACGAGGGCCTCCCGGAGGTTGGGTGGATCCATCTGGTAGCCGCGCCGGTCGCCGAAGCGGGGCGCGCACTCGGCCGCGTCCCGGAAGGGGCCGTAGAGGGCGGAGGCGTACTTGGCGGCGTAGGCGAGGATGGCGGTGTCGGCGTGTCCCGTGTCGTCGAGCGCGGCCCGGATGGCCGCCACCTGGCCGTCCATCATCCCGCTGGGGGCGGTGACGTCGGCGCCGGCGCTCGGCCTGGGCCACGGCGATGGCGGCGTAGCGCTCCAGGGTGGCGTCGTTGTCGACCTCGCCGTTCGGGGTCAGGAGACCGCAGTGGCCGTGGTCGGTGTACTCGTCCAAGCAGTTGTCGGCCATGAGCACCAGACGATCGCCGACCTCGTCCCGCAGGTTCTCGCAAGGCGACCTGGACGACGCCGTCGTTGGCATCAGCCGCCGACCCAGCGGCGTCCTTGGTGGCCGGAATACCGAAGAGGATGATGGCCGGGACCCCGAGGTCGGCCAACGCCCTCGCCTCTTTGCGGAGACTCTCCTGGGTGTGCTGGACCACGCCGGGCATGGAGACCACCGGCTCCGGTTCGGCGATGCCCTCCTTCACGAACAGGGGCGCCACCAGGTCATCCACCGACAGGCGGGTCTCGGCCACCATTCTGCGGAAAGCAGGGTTACGCCGCAGGCGCCGGGGACGGCGTTCGGGAAAGGCCATCGCCCAGATGCTAATGGCGTCGGCGGAAAGCCCCGCCTCGAAAGCGCGACCGGAACCGAGACACCCGTTTGGTCCGGATAGCCGGAACTCCGTACGGCTACGAGGACACGACCGAGGGCCGGCCGTAAAGTGGCTTGCGACAGACGGGGAACCAGGGGGAGAGGTAATGAGCGAGCCGGCCGACCGGAACAAGGAGATCGTGCGTCGCTACCAGGACGCCTACAACGACAACGACATGGACACCGTTTTCGGGCTTCTCGATCCGGAGTGGAAGAGCAACAGCTTCCCCTCGGAGATGCTCCCGCAGTCGGTCGACAACCTCAAGATCCTCCAGGAGATGGTGCTCGGGGCATTTCCGGACCTCCATTACACGACACACGAGCTGATCGCCGAGGGCGACGTCGTTGTCCAGCACTGGACGGCGCGGGGGACGCACAAGGGCGAGATGGTCGGACTGGCTCCGACCGGGAACTCGCTCGAGCTCGGAGGCGTCAGCATCTTCGAGGTCCGGGACGGCAGGATCGTCCGCCACACCGCCTTCAACGACGTCATCCCCTTCCTCCACACGTGCGGGGCCGAGCTGCCCCCCGAGTGGCTGGCGTTCTCGCACCACGCTGTCGACCGCACGATCTGACCCCACGTCGCTAGCGCGTCGGCTACTGCCAGTGGATGGCGATCACCTCGACGGGCTCCGAGATGCCCTTGAGCGTCACCGCACGCGGCGCTGAGCACGAAAGGTCGGGCACGCTCCCGACCGAAGTCCGACTGGCCAGGATCTCGCCTCCGTCGGCCAGGGCGGCGATCCGGGCCGCCTCGTGCACGCCGCGACCCTGGTAGTCGGCGCCTTCCCGGGTGGCCTCGGCCTGGTGGAGCCCGATGCGTACCCGGGGGGCGAAGCCGTGGTCGACCCGGTGGCGGTCGAGCACGCGCTGGATCTCCAGGGCGCACTGCACGCCGTCCCGCGGTCGTTCGAAGGCGACGAAGAAGCCGTCGCCGATCCGGTTGATCTCTTCGCCGCGATGGCTGGCGAACAGCGACCGGAGGGTCTGGTCGTGCCAGCGCAGCAGATGGTCCCAACCCTCGTCGCCGAGGACCTCGACGAGGTTGGTCGAAGAGACGATGTCCGTGAACATGAAGGTCTTCAGCTCCCGCCGGCGGCTGGACACGGCGACCGCGTCGGCCGGCCGCTGCGGAGCTTTGGCTTCGAGGCGCTGTCGGGCCGGGCTGAGCAGGTAGCCGCCGGCGTCGGCCAGGGTGAGTGCCTCCGTCGCCATCCGCGCCGCGTCGGGATCGTTCCGGGCCAGGGCCACCTCGGCGAGCACGAGCCGGTTCTCGAGTGCAGCCATCCCCACGACACCCCCGAGCGCGTCGGTGGCGTAGCGCTCCGCCTCATCGAGGTTTCCTCGCTCCACCAGGAGGGAGGCGAGGCGTGCGGCGTTCATGTGCACCTGCATGGGCAGGACGGCGGCGATCTCCAGCGCCTCCCGGAGGGCCGCTTCCGCACCATCGAGATCGCCGCTGGCACGACGGCAGGCGGCGACGGCCCGGAGGTTGACAGATATCGACTCCCGATTCCCCAGGGTCCGGCTCAGTGCCAGCCCGGCCTTGGCGTCGCTCCGCGCTTCTTCGTCCCGGCCGAGGAGGGTGAGCATCTCGCTGCGGAGCCACAGGGCCCCGGACACGCCTTCTGCCTGACCCAGCGACCGCTCGAGATCGAGGCACGCATCGACCTCCTCCAACCCCTCTTCGATACGGGCCTCGAGCATGAGCATCCATCCCCGCATCATCTTGGGGGTCCCCACCTTGATGAGCTGGCCCGTGTCCCGGTACAGGCGAGCGGCGCGGTCGAAGAGCTCGCCCGCTTCCCGCAGGTGCCCCCGCCAGAAGGCCGCCAGACCCCGCAGGTCGACGACGCTCGCCACGCCGGCCGGCTCACCCAGCTCCTCGAACAAGATGAGAGCCTCCGCCGCCCGTGCCTCCGCACGGTCGACGTCGTTCCCGTTCACATCCATGAAGCCGGCGACGGCGAGGGCCTCGGCCCGGGCCCTGCGGTCGTCGCCGGCCTCGGTCAGCGCCAGTTCGATGAGCTCACCGGCGGGGAGATAGCCGTCCAGCGACAAGGTGATCTCGGCGAGCTTGGCGAGCGCCCGCGAGCGCTCCGGTCCCCGTGGGATCGCCGGCAGGGCCAAGCGCAGGTCCTTCCTGGCTCCGGCGAGGTCGCCCCGGAGGGCGCGGGCCTCCGCCCGGATGCGCAGCAGCAAGGCCCGGAGCTCTGGAGAAGGCTCGAGTAGGAGGCCGGCGTCGGCCAGCTGGCTGGACTCGTCCCCGGCGAACTGCACGATCCGCTGCCGGGCGGCGTCGGCCAGGGCGACGGCGGCCGCAGCCGGGTCCCCGGCGCCCTCCAGATGCCGGGCCACCTCGGCCGGATCGCCGCCCTCCGCCTCGACCGCCCGGGCTAGCAACTGGTGGAGCCGACCCCGTTCCGCCCGGTCAAGGCGGTCGGCGACCACCTCGCCGATGAGGTCGTGAGCCGTCGCCCAGCCCGCGTCGCCCAGGCGGGCGAGGCCGGTTCGGGCCAAGGCGTTGAGCCCGTCGAGGACGTCGGCCTCGGCCGTCTGGGTGGCACGGGCCAGGATCCGGGCCGGCGCTTCCCGGCCCAGGAGGGCGACCAGGCGGAGCAGCTCCTTTCGGTCGGTGGGTTGACGCTCCGCCCGGGTGGCGATGGCCTGGCGCTGGCCGGAGCGAGCTACCTCCCGGGCCCGGGAGGCGGCATCAGGGCGACAGGGCGCCCACCGGCCACCAGGTTGGAGCTCGATGGCGCCCTCGGCACTCAGGCCACGGACGGCCTCGGCCACGGCCAGGGGCGTGCGATCAGTCTCCTCGGCGATGGCCGCCGCCACGCCGGCTTCGGCGAAGAGGATGGAGATGGCCTCGGGAGCGAGCGGGCCGACGGAGATCGCGATCGGCGCCCGAACGGAGTGGATGTCGCTCAGGAAACTGTGCACGGGGCCCTCGACGGCCACGTCCTCATGCCGGTAGGCCAGGACCATGCCCGCCTGAGGGATCCGGCGGGCAATGAGACCAAGGAGCCCGAGGCTGGTGGCGTCGGCCCACTGGAGGTCGTCGACGACGATCAGGGCGCCTTTGCCCGCCGCCGCCGCCAGCACCCTCACCGCCGCTTCCAGGGCGAGCGCCCGGCGGCTCTCCGGATCGACCACACCGCTGCCGATGGGTCGCAGCTCCTCCAGTTCGGGGACAACGTCGGCCAAAGCCTGGGCGGCGCGGTCCGGTATGGCCCGGGCGGCCTCGAGATCGAGGGCAAGGGCTTCCCGGAGGAGGGCCCGGGCCAGTCCCCAGGGCTCATTCCGTTCCGGGAGGAAGGCCCGCACGAAGATGACCGGGACCTCCGAGTGCTCGACCGCCTCGGCCACGAGTCGGGACTTTCCCGCCCCCGGCGACCCGGCCACGAGGGCCGTGCCCGGCTCCGGACCCCGGATGGCGATGGACAGCACCCGCAGCTCTTCATCACGACCGATGAATGCCAATCCCTCGAAGGTGGGCCGGACCGCCGGGATGGTGGGCCGGCGCGCCGTCTCGCCCACCAGCTCCCCGCGCTGCAGCCGGCTCTCCAGCGCCGCCACGTCGGGCGACGGCGAAAGCCCCACTTCCTCCGCCAGGCGGTGCCGCAGCGACTCGATCGCCCGCAGCGCCGCCACCTGATCGCCGGAGGCGGCCAGGGCCCGGGCCAGCAGGGTGACAGCTGACTCCCGGAGCGGCTCCCGACCCACGGCCCGCTCGGCCAGGGCCACCGCCTGCCCGGGGTCACGCACGGCGAGCGCCGCCTCCGCTCCCGTCTCCAGGGCCTGGAGGTGGGCCCGCCCCAGCGAGGCCCTGATCTCCAGGGCCCAGTCGTCATAGGCGTCCTCGGCCAGCGGCTCGCCCCAGAGGTCGAGCGCCGACCGGAAATCCCGGAGGGCGGCACCGGCATGGCCGGCGGCGAAGTGCTCCTGTCCGGCTCGAACTCCCGCCAGGAAGGTTTCGGTGTCGACCTCGCAGCCGGCCCCGGCCGCAAAGGAGTACCCGCTGGGTCCGGTGACGATCAGCGCCGGATCCCCGAGGGCGGCTCTGGCCCGCTGCACCAGCACCCGGAGGTTGGCACTGGGATCGGCCGGCATCCGCTCCGGCCAGAGCGCCTCGGCGAGCACGTCGCGGGACACGAAGGCGCCTCTACGACTGACAAGCAGCCGGATGAGCACACGTACCAGCCGGCCGCCGAAGCTCGCCGGGGGCACCTCGTCGCCTGAACGGCGCACCATAAAGCGCCCCAGCAATTGGACCTCGATCGCCGCCACCGGACTCCATGCTGCCGTAGCGGGCGCCGCTACGAAACTCCGACCGTCACGCCGGAAAGTGCCGCACTTTGGCGCTGAGGCGCTGGCGGGCGGGACTGAAGAGATAGCCGCCGGCATCGGCGAGGGTGAAGGCCTCGGCGGCCAGGCTCTCTGCGTCGGGGTCCCCCCGGGCGAGGGCCACCTCGGCCAGGACCAGCCGGCTCTCGAACTTGGCCATCCCGATCCCGTCGTCAATGGCCTGGTTGGCGTAGCGCTCCGCTTCCTGGAGGTTCCCCCGCTCGACCAGCACCGAGGCGAGAACGGCCTCGTTCAGGTGCAGCTGCACCGGCAGGGCGGCGGCGATCTCCAATGCCCGGCGGAGGGCGGCCTCGGCGCCGTCAAGGTCGCTCTCGGCGCGACAGCAGCCGGCCAGCGCCCGGAGGGCGTTCGAGATGGTCTCGCGGTGTTCGAGCTCCTGTCCCAGAGCCAGGGCGGCCCGGGCGTCCTTCCCCGCCTCTTCGACCCGCCCGAGCGCGCACAGGACCTCGCTCCGGAACCACAGGCAGCCCGCCTCGCCTTCGGGCTGGCCCAGGGACCTTTCGAGCTCGAGCGCGCCGTCGACCCCGGCCAAACCCTCCTCGAGGCGGCCGGCCGTGATCTGCAGCCAGGCCCCCGTCGCCCACGGGGAACCGACCTTCATCAGTTGACCCGTGTCCCGGTAGAGGCGGGAGGCCCGGTCGAACAGCGCCGCGGCCTCGGCGAGGCGTCCCCGGAAGAAGGCGGCCATGGCCCTCAGGTCGACGACGCTGGCGATGCCGGCGGGCTCGCCCAGCTCCTCGAAGAGGACGAGCGCCTCCGCCGCCCGGGCCTCTCCCTTGTCGATCTCCATCCGGTTCGCGTCCAGGAAGGCGGCGATGGCCAGGGCCTGCGCCCTGGCCCGGCGGTCGTCGCCGGCCTCGGCCAAGGCCAGTTCCATCGAGTCCCCGGCCTGGTCGTAGTCGTCGAGGGCCGAAGTGATCTCGGCGATCCGGGCCAGAGCTGCGGCGCGCTCCGGACCCCGCGGGACCGATGGCAGCGCCACACGCAGGTCATCCCGGGCACCGACAAGGTCGCCGCTGACGGCCCGCGCCCCAGCCCGGGTGCGAAGCAGGACGGCTCGGAGTCCGAGGTCGGCTTCGAGCTCCAGCCCGGCGTCGGCCAGCTGCTTCGACTCATCGGCGGCGAACTGCGTCAGCCGCTGGCGGGCAGCGTCGGAGAAGGCGACGGCGGCCGCGGCCCGGTCGCCGGCCCCGGCCAGGTGCCGCGCCACCTCGGCCGGATCGCCCCCTTCCGCTTGGAGGGATCGGGCCAGCAATTGGTGGAGCCGGCCGCTCTCGGCCCGGTCGAGGCGCTCGGCCACCACTTCGCCGATGAGATCGTGGGCCGTCGCCCATCCCCCGTCCCCGAGGCGGACCAGGCCGCTCTTGGCCAGGGCATTGAGCCCGTCGAGGACGCGCGCCTCGGCCGATCCCGTGGCCCGGGCGAAGATCCGCGCCGGCGCCTCGCGGCCGAGCAGCGCCAGCAGCCGGAGCAGCTCTTTCCCGACAGCCGGCTGGCGCTCGGCCCTGGTGGCGATGGCCTGCCGCTGCCCCGAGCGAGCGACCTCGCGGGCCCGGTGGGCCGCATCCGGCCGACAGGACACCCAGCGGCCGCGGGCCTCGAGTTCGATGGTGCCCTCGGCGCTCAGGCCGCGGACCGTCTCAGCCACGGCCAGGGGGCTCCGGTCGGTCTCATCGGCGACCGCCGCCGCCACCTCGGCATCGGCGAAGAGCGCGGCTATGGCCTCTTCCGCCAGCGGGCGGAGCGGGACCTGGACCACCGGCCCCCGGACAAAGCGGATCTCCTCCAAGAAGTGGTCCACCGGGCCCTCAACCACCACCTCCTCAGGCCGGTAGGCGAGCAGCAGACCAGCCTGGGGAAACCGGCGGGCCGCCAGCCCGAGAAGCCCGAGGCTGGTGGCGTCCGCCCACTGCAGGTCATCGACGACCAGCAACGCACCCTTGCCCGTCGCCGCCCCCAGAACCCTGGCTCCCGCCTCCAGGGCCAGGGCCCGGCGGCTCTCCGGGTCGACCACGCCGCGGCCGATGGGTCGCAGCTCCTCCAGCTCCGGAACGACGTCGGCCAGCGCCTGGGCGGCCCGATCGGGGATCACCTGGGCGGCCTCGAGATCCAGGGCCAACGCCTCCCGCAGAACGGCGCGCGCCAGCCCCCAGGGCTCGTTCTGCTCCGGAAGGAAGGCCCGCACCGCCATCACGGGCAGCTCCGAGCGGGCGACCACCTCGGCCAGGAGACGGGACTTCCCCGCCCCCGCCGGCCCCGCCACCAGCACTGTGCCCGGCCCCAGCAGTGCGCTCGACACCTTGTGGAGCTCGTCGTCGCGCCCGACGAAGGTCAAACCCTCGAAGGCGTGCCGAGCCTCCGGCATGACCGCGCGCCGGGACAACTCCCCCACCAACTCGCCTCGCTGGAGCCGGGTCTCCAGGGCCAACACCTCGGTCGACGGTGGCAGCCCGACCTCGTCGACCAGCCGTCGGCGCAGCGAGTCGATCACCCGTAGCGCCCCGACCTGATCCCCTGAAGCGGCCAGGGCTCGGGCCAGGAGAGCGACGGCGGTCTCCCGCAGCGGCTCACGCCCCACCGCCTGTTCCGCCAGGGCCGCCGCCTGGCCCGGGTCCCGCACCGCCAGCGCCGCCTCCGCTCCGGTCTCCAGCGCCTGGAGATAGGTCCGCCCCAGCGACCCACGGAACTCCTGCGCCCACTCCTCATAGGCGTCCTCGGCCAGCGGCTCCGCCCACAGGTCCACCGCCGCCCGGAAGTCCCGCAGGGCGGCGCCGGCGTGACCGGCGGCGAGACGGTCCTGACCGGCCCTCACCCGGGCCAGGAAGATCTCCGCGTCCACCTCGCAGCCGGCCCCGGCCGCGAACGAGTACCCCCCGGGGCCGGTCACGATCAGCGCCGGGTCTTCGAGGGCGGCCCGGGCCCGCCGGACCAGCACCCGCAGGTTGCCAGACGGGTCGGCCGGCATCCGCTCCGGCCAGAGCGCTTCCGCCAACACGTCACGGGACACGAAGCTCCCCCGCCGGCTGACCAGTAGCCGGATCAGCACGCGCACCAAGCGGCCGCCGAAGCTCGCCGCCGGCACCTCCTCGCCGGCGCGACGGACCAGGAAGCGCCCCAGCAACTGGACCTCGATCCCCGCCACCGGGCCCCATGCTGCCGTAGCCGGGGCCGCCACGAAACTGCAACGCCCCCTTCCTAGGTTCCAACCAGCCAGGCGACGAGAGCTGGCACGGGCGAGGGAGGGGTGTCCGATGAACGGTGTTCGGTGGTTCGAAGGGGTCGCGATGGTGGCCGCGGGTGCGCTGGTCATGCCCGGGGCCGGAGCGGTGCCGGGCGCTCCCGAAACCCCCGGGTTGGACCCGGTCGAGTTCCGCCTCATCTCTGCTCGGCCCGCGGAGCCTGACTTGCCCGCCGACCCACAAGGCGCACTCGTCGCCGGGGTCCAGACGATGCCGGCGGAGCCGGCCGCGTCGCCACCGGCGACTGGGTCATCGCCTCGGCACTACTCATCGACTCCGGTGGCGACGACGTCTACGGGCAGCGCCAGACGCCCGACCCCCTGGGCGACGGCATGTGCACCGCCGACCCGATCGTGCTCCGGATCGCCACCGCCGGAGCGTACTGGTACGGACGAAGCGGGCCCGGTGAATTCGTAGGTTCGTCGCTGGGAGCTCCCAAGCGGAGGAGCTGAACCCACAAGGGTCGCCGGGCTGATTGGACCCGTCACCGTCGAGGGTGGCCGGGTCCGGATTGAACTCGCCACGCCGCCGAAATGGTCCCCGTTCGCCCGCTCGCTCACCGAGGCCGAGCGGCACAGGCGAATCGAGCCCGGAGTCCAGACGGCCGTAGTGGAGAAAGGGGAAACCATGACCGGTAGAGCGCGCCGGGCCATCTTCGGCGCATTGATCGTGGCCGCCTGGGCAGTCCCCAGCCTGTCCATGCCTGCGGCCCCCTTGGCGGAGCGGGAAGCCACGATGCCGCTGGCGGCGCTGCCCCGCAGCGAGTTGTCGGCGGCGCGGGAGACCTCCTCCACCCTGCGGGGCGTCCCCTGCTCCCTGACGCCGGTGCCGGCGGCCGAGGACCCGGCACCGGTGGGATCGGGTCCCTGCCCTGGGGTCCGTCCCGGGGGCCGGGTCGTGACGACGATCGGCGACTGCACGTTGAACTTCCTGTTCCGGGCCCCTGACGGTTTCCGCTACATCGGCACCGCCGGCCACTGCGTCGATGCGGGACCCGACTACGTGTTCGACAAGCGCGGGAACGCCCGCTTCGAAAGGGTCTGGGCCCGGGGGACCGGCCCGGTGGCCATGGATCCCAGCGGTCGACGGTTCGGCGAGTTCGCCTACGTCGTCAAGTACGACCCGAAGGACTTCGCCCTGATCCGGCTCGACCCCGGAGTCCCCGCCAGCCCGGAGATGTGCCACTTCGGGGCACCACACGGCTTCTACTCCACGGACACCATGCGCCCTGTCAGCCTGCGCTACTACGGCAACGGGGAGGGCATCAGCGAGGTGACCCCAGCCCGCTCGGCCGTGGCGCTGGGTACCCCCGACCCCGATCACCTGTACGCCGTCGGGCTGGCGGTGCCGGGCGATTCCGGCGCCGGCGTGATGACCGCCGATGGGCTGGCGGTCGGGGTTCTCGTCACTACCGGTTACCAGCTCCGGGAGGTGGGCGACCCACCGGGCAGCGCGGAGGGCCTGGATGCCGGCACCATGGGGATCACCCGGCTCGAGCCCCAACTGGCCCGGGCGTCGGAGAAGCTGGGCGTGGCTCTGGAGCTGCTCATGGCGCGCTCATGACTCGCCGACCCGGACGGTTCCGGCCCGGCATGATCGACGGGTTGCGCCCGGGATTTTGCGGGCTTCTCCGGGGTGGGGATCGCGCACCAGGCGGCCGCCGAAGCTCGCCGCCGGCACCTCCTCACCGGCGCGACGGACCAGGAAGCGCCCCAACAACTGGACCTCGATCCCTGCCACCGGGCCCCATGCTGCCGTAGCCGGGGCCGCCACGAAACTGCGACGACCTCTTCCTAGGTTCCGACCAGCCAGGCGACGAGAGCTGGCACGGGCGAGGGAGAGGGGTGTCCGATGTACGGTGCTCGCTGGTTCGTCGGGGTCGCGATGGTGGCCGCGGGTGTGTTGGTCATGCCCGGGGCCGGAGCCGTGACGAGCGCTCCCGGAACCGCCGGGTTGGACCCGGTCGAGCTGCGGCTCGTTGCTCCGCGGCCCACGATGCCCGAATTACCCGCCGACCCGGCGGGAGCACTCGTCGCCGCAGTGACGGCACTCTCGGCCCGGCTCGGGGTGACCCAGGAACCTGGGGCCCTCAACGCCGCGGCCCGGCTGTCACCGGCGGTCGCCGCCCGGCTGGCCATCCTCGTCGAACGGCTCCTCGAGTGCGAGGTGGCCTCCGGCCACCTCGCCGCCGCGTCGCCGGCCGGAGGCGAGGGGTCAGCGGCGGAGGTGCGGGCGTGCGCCGTCCGGCTCCAGGAGGCCGGACTTTGGGTGGCCCAGACGATGCCGGCGGAGGCGGCCGCGGATGCCGTCGACCTGTGGCCGGTGCTGCGCTATGACCCCGGGGCCATCGACGGCCGGTACGAGAACGACTACGCCCTGCTGGTCGACGCCGGCGGCAACGACACCTACCTGAACAACGCCGGAGGCAACCTGCTCGACGTCGTCCGGGGCCCGCGAGGGGCCCTCTCGGCGCAACCCGGCCCCGCCCGGGGATGCCATCGGTTCCAGGACCTCGCCACCGGCGACTGCGTCATCGCCTCGGCGCTGCTCATCGACTCCGGTGGCGACGACGTCTACGGGCAGCGCCAGACGCCCGACCCCCTGGGCGACGGCATGTGCACCGCCGACCCGATCGTGCTCCGGATCGCCATCGCCGGGGTCGGCTTCTCCGGGGTGGGGGTCCTGATCGACACCGCGGGTGGCGACCACTACGTGGGGAAGACCCTCTCCCAGGGGGCCGCGCATCTCGGCGGCGTCGGCATCCTGCACGACGACGGCACCGGAGACGACAGCTACCTGGCCATCCGCAACTCCCAGGGGATGGGCATCGGCACCGGGCTGGGCATCCTCCGGGACCACGGCGGCGACGACATCTACCAGTGGTACCAGCCCCGGGCCATCGACCCCGCCGCAGAATTCCAGCGGGGCTTCTCCGGCGGAGTGATCGACGAGCTCGGGAAGTGCGACAACCTCCCCCGGGCCTTCCAGGGCGTCGGGGTGGCCCACGGCACCGGGGTGCTCGACGACCGGGGCGGGGACGATACCTACCGGGGGGCGCCGGCCGGTTACGAGGAGAACCTGATCCCCGGCTTCAACCTCCCCACCGGCTCACAGGGCTGGGGCGTCCTCGGCGGATTCGGGGTGCTCAACGACGAGGCGGGCCGCGACAGCTACGAGGGGATCGCCGGCCGGGGCGACGGCGTGACGGTGCAACCCAGCCGCGAGTCCACCGGTCTGTTCATGGACAAGGGGTGAGGATCGACTCCGGCTACCGCCAAGCGATCGAAACGACCTCTACGGGCGTTGCGGGCCATGCGGGACCTTGGCCTCGAGGCGCCGGCGGGCGGGGCTGCACAGATAGCCGCCGGCGTCGGCCAGGGACAGCGCCTCGCCGGCCAGGCGCTCGGCTTCGGGATCACCCCGGGCCAGGGCCACTTCGGCCAGGACCAGGCGGCTCTCAAACTCCGGGATCCCGATCCCACCACCCAGGGCCTGGTTGGCGTAGCGCTCCGCCTCCTCGAGACGCCCCCGCTCGACCAGCAGCGAGGCGAGGACCGCGGAGTTCATGTGCAATTGCATGGGCAAGGCGGCCGCGATCTCGAGCGCGTCGCGAAGCGCGGCCTCGGCACCGTCAAGGTCGCCCGTCGCCCGGCAGCAGGCGGCCACCCCCCGCAGGTTGATGGAGATCGACTGCCGGTGTCCCAGCTCCTGGCTCAGAGCCAGCCCGGCCCGGGCGTCCGTCCACGCCTCGTCGATCTTCCCCAGGAGGCAGAGCACCTCGCTCCGGATATACAGGCAGCCCGCCTCGCCCTCGGTCTGGCCCAGGGACCGTTCGAGGTCGAGCGCCGCCTCGATGTCCTGCAAGGCCTCCTCGACCCGCCCGCCCGTGATCAGGATCCGTGCCCGCATTGCCCTGGGCCACCCGGCCTTCATGAGCTGGCCGGTGTCCCGGTAGAGGCCGGCGGCCCGGTCGAACAGATCAGTGGCTTCGATCAGGCGGCCCCGGAAGAAGGCGGCCATGGCCCGCAGATCTACGACACTGGCGACGCCGGCCGGCTCTCCGAGCTCCTCGAAGAGGACGAGCGCCTCCGCGGCGCGTGCTTCACCCGCCTCGATCTCGGTCCGGTTCACATCCAGGAAGGCGGCGACGGCAAGGGCTTCCGCTCTCGCCCGGCGGTCGTCGCCGGCCTCGGTCAGCGCCAGTTCGATCAACTCCCCGGCCTGGACGTAGTCGTCGAGGCCGGAAGTGATCTCCGCGATCCGGGCCAGGGCTCCGGCGCGCTCGGGGCCCCGGGGGATCGATGGCAGAGCGGCGCGCAGGTCATCCCGGGCTCCGGCCAGGTCACCCCGGAGCGCCCGCGCTTCGGCCCGGGTGCGAAGCAGCCGGGAGCGGAGCGCGGGATGAGGCTCGAGCGCCAAGCCGGCGTCGGCCAGCTGTCTGGCTTCGTCAGCGGCGAACTGGCCGAGGCGCTGATGGGCTGCCTCGGCGAAGGCACCAGTCGCCGCCGCCCGGTCGCCGGCTCCTTCCAGGTGCCGGGCCACCTCCGCCGGATCCCCGTCCTCCGCCTCAAAGGCGCGGGCCAGCAACTGATGCAGCCGGCCGCACTCGGCCCGGTCGAGGCGTTCGGCCACCACCTCGCCGATGAGGTCGTGGGCCGTCGCCCATCCGCCGTCTCCCAGCCGGGCCAGGCCGGACCGGGCCAGGGCGTTGAGCCCGTCGAGGACGCGCGCCTCGGCGGTCCCGGTGGCCCGGGAAAGGATCCGCGCCGGCGCCTCGCGGCCCAGGAGTGCCACCATCCGGAGCAACTCCTTGCGCTCGGCCGGCTGACGCTCGGCCCGGGTGGCGATGGCCTGCCGCTGTCCGGAGCGGGCGACCTCGCGGGCACGATGGCCGGCGTCGGGCCGGCGAGGCGCCCACCGGCCGTACGAATCGAGCTCGATGGTGCCGTCGGCGCTCAGGCCGCGGACGGTCTCGGTTACGGCCAGGGGGCTGCGGTCGGTCTCGTCGGCGATGGCCGCAGCCACCTCGGCCTCGGCGAAGAGGGCCGAGATCGCCTCCCGGGTCAGCGGTCCGACCGGGACCTCGACGACCGGTGCCCGGACGGACCGGATGTCTTCCAAAAAGCGATCGACCGGGCCCTCGGCGGCCACCTCTTCCGTCCGGTAGGCGAAGAGCAGGCCGGCTCCGGGAACCCGCCGGGCGGCGAGCCCGAGGAGCCCGAGACTGGTGGCGTCCGCCCACTGCAGGTCGTCGACCACGACCAGCGCGCCCTTCCCCACGGCCGCCCCGAGAACCCGGGTCCCCGCCTCCAACGCCAGTGCCCGGCGACTCTCCGGGTCGACCACGGAGCGGCCGACGGGTCGCAGCTCCTCCAGCTCCGGGACCACCTCGGCCAGCGCCTGGGCGGCCCGATCCGGGATGGCCCGAGCCGCCTCCAGGTCCAAGGCCAGCGCCTCGCGCAGCACGGCCCGGGCCAGCCCCCAGGGCTCGTCCCGCTCCGGGAGAAACGCCCGGACGGCGACAACGGGAAGCTCCGCTTGAGCGATGACCTCGGCGACGAGGCGGGACTTGCCTGCCCCGGCCGGCCCCGCCACCAGCACGGTGCCCGGCTCCGAACCGCAAAGGGCGCTCGACATCAGCTGGAGCTCGCCCTCCCGGCCCACGAAGGTCAACCCGTCGAACCCGCCCGGGCCGCCGGGATGACCGGGCGCGGCGCCGTCTCGCCCACCAGCTCGCCGCGCTGAAGCCGGGTCTCCAGAGCGAGCACCTCGGCCGACGGGGAGAGCCCGACCTCCTCGGCCAGGCGCCGGCGCAGCGAGTCGATCGCCCGCAGGGCGCCGACCTGATCCCCGGAGGCGGCCAGGGCCCGGGCCAGGAGGACCACGGCTGTCTCGCGCAGCGGCTCCCGGCTCACGGCCCGCTCGGCCAGGGCTACCGCCTGCCCGGGATCGCGCACCGCCAGCGCCGCCTCCGCTCCACCCTCCAGCGCCTGGAAGTAGGCCCGCGCCATGGAGCCTCTGACCTCCTGGGCCCAGTCCTCGTAGGCGTCCTCGGCCAGCGGCTCGCCCCACAGGTCCACGGCCGACCGGAAGTCACGCAGGGCGACGCTGGCGCGACCGGCGGCGAGGTGATCGTGGCCGGCCTGGGTCCGGGCCAAGAAACTCTCCGTATCCACCTCGCAGCCGGCCCCGGCGGCGAACGAGTATCCGCCCGGGCCGGTCACGATCAGGGCGGGGTCTCCAAGGGCGGCCCGGGCCCGCTGGACGAGCACCCGGATGTTGGCCGTGGGGTCGGCCGGCATGCGTTCCGGCCAGAGCGCTTCGGCCAGCACGTCGCGCGACACGAAACTCCCCCGCCGGGTGACGAGCAGGCGGATGAGGACGCGCACCAGCCGGCCGCCGAAGCTCGCCGCCGGCACCTCGTCGCCCGAGCGGCGCACCAGGAAGCGCCCCAACAACTGGACCTCGATCCCTGACACCGGGCTCCATGCTGCCGTAGCGGGCGCCGCTACGAAACTGCTACGGGCGATTCGTACCGTCCCGATCAGCGCCACGTGGCCACCGTTCAATGACACCGGCCGGGCGAGGAGGAGGGGGAACGATGAGGCAGGCACAGCCTGACGACGGCGCAGTGATGGAGATGGTCCAGCAGGTTGAGGCGGTCATCACCGAGCATCGGACGTGGCAGGAGGAGAACCGGCGCATGGCGCCCGAGGTGTTCGATGCACTCCGGGAAGCCGGGATGTGGGGCATCTTCAAACCAGCCGAGCTGGGCGGCCTGGAGTGCAACCCGGTGACGGCGCTCGAGCTCTTCGAAGCCCTGAGCGGCATCGAGCCCTCGGTGGGGTGGGCGGTGGCCAACCAGGCCGGGATCGACAACTTCGGGGTCATCCTCCCGGAGGAGGGCGCCAAGGAGGTCTACGCCGACCCCGGCCGGCCCGTCGCCGGCGGCTGGTTCCCGCCCGGACAAGCGACGCCGGTGGAGGGCGGATACCGGGTGACGGGCCGTTGGTCATTTGCCAGCACCTGCCACTACGCCCAGTACCTCACCGGCATGACGGTGGTCGTCGACAGCGGTGAACCCCGCACCGGTCCCGACGGCTCACCGGTGATGCTGGTGGTGTTCTTCCCACCGGAAGCGGCGGAGATCATCGACACGTGGCACACGATGGGGATGCGGGGCACCGGCAGCCACGACGTGAGCGTCCGCGAGATCTTCGTCCCCGACCGACACACCTGGATCGTGAGCCCGATCACCGTGGACCGGTCCGGGCCCTTCCGGAGCCCGCTCTACAACACCTTCCCGTGGTTGTCGTTCAGCTGCCTGGGCCCGGTGGCACTGGGGATCGGGCAGGCCGCCATCGACGGGCTGATCGACCTGGCCAGCGGGAAGACGCCCAACTACACCGCCGCCACACTCCGGAACCGGGAGGTCGCCCAGGCCAACGTGGCCCGGGCCCAGGCCACCATCGGCGCCGCCCGGGCCTATCTCCATCAGGCGGTCGACCGCCTCCACCGAACGGCACAGGCCGGGATGAAGCCGACCCTCGAGGAGGGCATCCAGGTTCAGCTGGCCACCTGCAACGCGCTGGAGGCGGGGGCGAGGGTCGTCAACCTCGTCCATGACACGGTGGGCACGTCCGGCATCCGACAGGAGCACCGGTTCGAGCAGCTCTACCGGGACGGCCGCACCATCTCCCAGCACGCCTTCGCCTCGCTCAGCCGCTACGAGTCCTGTGGCAAGGTGCTCTTCGGCCTGCCGAGCGACTGGGGGTTCTTCTACCTGTGATCGCCGACCGGGACATGGTGGAACGGGACATGAAGGAAGTCCTCGGTCGGACCCCGGCCCTGCTGGACCGGGTGCCCGACGAGCTCCTCGACGCCGACTGGCGGCTGCTGCGGCAGGCCTTCGTCGACGACTCGCTGATCCCGAGCCGCTACCAGGCCCTCATCGGCGTGGCGGTGGCCGCCGCCGTCCGGTGCCCCTACGCCACCCGGCTGCACACGGAGCTGGCCCGGGTGCACGGGGCCAGCGAGGCCGAGCTGGCCGAGGCCGTCCATCACGCCGCGCTGGTCACCGGCTGGAGCACACGCCTGCACGGGTTCGGGTTCGAAGCCGGGGAATTCGACACCGAGGTCGCAGCCATCGCCAAGCACATCGCCGGCCGCCTGGCCGTCGACTGACGAGACGAGAGGGAGGTCGCCATGAGTGAAGCCAACAAGGAGATCGTCCGCCGCTACCAGGAGGCGTACAACACCAACAATCTCGACGTGCTCGACGAGGTCCTCGCCCCGGACTGGAGGACCAACGCCTGGCCGGAGGGTGTGCCGCAGGACATCGAGACGGCCAAGGGGTTCTACCAGGAACTCCTCAAGAGCTTTCCCGACGTCCAGTTCATCACCGAGCAGCTCGTCGCCGAGGGTGAATGGGTCGTGCAGCGTCACACGTTCCGGGGCACGTTCCAAAACGAGCTGGCCGGACTCCCACCCACCGGGAAGCTCATCGAGCTCGAGGGCGTCAGCATGTTCCGGGTGGGCGGGGGCAAGATCGTCGAGCACTGGGGTTTCGCCGACGACGCCGGCTTCTGGCATCAGTGCGGCGTGGAGGTCCCCGAGATCATGCTCGCCTTCGCCCACCGTTCCCAGCACCCGGGTGACGAGCCGGCCTGACTGACACACCCGGTCGATACGCTCCGACCCGTCCCCGGGGAGCCCTTCCCGGGGCGGGATTACGATGGGAGCGTGGACGAAGTGGACTGGGGAACGGTTTCTGCCATCGCCGCCTTGGTGGTGGCGTGCTTCGGCTACCTGGCACGCCAGATGAACCGGCTGGAAGATCGGCTGAGCGCGGTGGAACACAACCTGGCGGGCCGCATCGACCAGCTCACCGAGCGGTACATCGCTCATCTCGAGCGCCACCCGCACTAACGCCACGTTCCCCCGCAGAGGCGACTCCGCGTCAGTGGACGGTGAGGACGCCTCGCATGAAGGGATGGATCTCGCAGTAGAAGTCGTAGCGGCCGGTGCTCAGCGAGGAGACACCGACCACCTCCCCGGCCTGGCCGAACTCGACGAGGCCGGAGTCAAAGCGGATCGGACCGCCGTCGGCGCGGAGCTCGGTCACCGTGTGGCCCAGCGCCTCGAGCCGGTAGAACAGATCGGGGTTGAGGAACTGCAGGGCGGTCCCGTGATCCACGGTGATCGCGCCGGGCAGGTAGTGGCCGCTGTAGGCAGCCATCAAGGTGGCTCCGCCGCCGGCCGTCCGGAAGCCGGCGACCGCACTCCCCGAACCGTCGATGAAGATCCCGGACGCCTCCGGGGTGGGCATGACGGTGGTGTCGTCGGCGCGGTCGGGCATGCCCTGGTAGGTGTCCCGGCCGGCGAGGTCGTGCATGTACCCGAAGCCTCCGGCGTCCCCGAACCCGAGCGACCCCGTGACCCGCAGGGGCTCGGTGGTGCCCAACTGGTGCTCGAGGGGATTGCCGACCACGTAGGTGTCGTTCCCCCCTTCTTCGACCAGGAGACCGACGCCGCCCAGCAGGCCGGTGCCCTCGTCCCAGCGGTGCTGGTTGTCGCACAGCCCCTGGGCGCTGAAGCCACCGCCCGAACCGGGGGTCTTGGTGGGGGCGCGGGGATCGAGCGGGCGGGGCATGTAGTAGTCGTAGCGGTCGTCGCCGGCGGCGTCCCGGAGCAGTCCGACGCCGGCGACGGTGCCGAAGCCCTTGGACAGGCGCATGGCCGTGTAGATGTCGTCGCCCGCGACGTCGTACAGGATCCCGACGCCACCGATGTGGCCGGACCCCTGGGTCGTGGACTTGCCCAGGTAGTGGTCGTCGCCGGCGACCTCGACCACGATGCCCGCTCCGGCGAACCCGGAGCCCGTGGTCATGACGCGCCGGACCGACGGCTCGTCGGTGCACATCGCCTCCACGTCGGGAGGTTGCATGTGACCGTAGGTGTCGTTGCCGGCCACCTCGACGAGCAGCGCGGCGGCGAGGACACATTCACCGCCGAAGAGGTCGAACCCGGGATTCACGCACCCCCGGGCCGGTCCCTTCGTCGGGGCGGCGGACCCGTTGGGACCCCGCATCAGGTCCAGCGGGTTGCCGCCGACGTTGTTCAGGTGGGTGTCGTTGCCGCCGACGTCCACGCTCAGCGCGTAGTCGTGGACGACGAGGTCGTCGCTGCCGTCGAGGTCCAGCCGGAGGACGGGCCACAGGGCGACATCCGAGCCCATGTCGGCGTCCGTCCCGGCCAGGAACCGGCCGAGCTCGAGGCCGTGCGCCTGCAACCGGACAGCGCAGGTCCGGACGGCGGCCGCTCCCGGGACCCGGGCGGGGACCGCTTCCTCGGCGACGTAGGCGGCCAGTGGCGCGGGCAGGGTGGCCAGCAGCCGGGCGGTGGCGTCCTGGCAGGCGGCGAGATCGTCCAGGACGATGGCCAGGCGGCCGGCGAGGCGCGGGTCGAGGTGCGCCTGCCGCAGGGCGGGGCCGGCATCGACCGGCACCTTCAGCCGGGTGGCGACACCGGTGAGCGCCCGCACGAGGGTGGCGCCGGGATCGGCCGGAAGCACCACGGCCTCGGGCACGACCGGCGCGAGCAGCTCCCCCACCCCGTCGAGCCGAACCGTTGCGGAAGAATCGCCCCCGCCGGCCCCGACACCCGACCCCGGGGTCAAGGCGCCCAAGGCGACGATCACCAGCACCACCACGTGGCGGCGGGCTGCAGCCATCTTTCCCCCCCTGGTGCGATTGGTGCGCCCGCTTCGTTGCCGGGAGCACCGAGCTACGTCACTTCAATGGTACGACCGTAGGGAGGGCCGTGTCCTCCAGTACGGCCCGGCCACCACAGTCCTCGAGCAGGATCCGGGCGGCCTCGGTCCCCACCGCCACGGGGTCGTCACCCTCGTGGCGGGTGCGCAGCAAGAGGTGCCCGTCGAGCGAGGCGAGGAGCACCTCGATGGCCAGCCGGCCGTCGGGGCCGACCTGGGCCAGGGCGCCGCAGGCCAGGTCGCAGCCGCTGCCGAGCTGGCGGAGGAAGGCACGCTCGGCCTCCACCGCGGCCCGGGCGACGGGGTCGTCGTGGGCGGCCAGGGCGGCGATCGTTCCGGGATCGTCGTCCCGGCACTCGACGGCCAGGGCCCCCTGGGCCACCTGGGGCAGCATGACCGACGGGTCCAGGGCCTCGGCCACCTGGTCCTCCAGGCCCAGGCGCTCCATGGCGGCCAGGGCCACGACCACGGCGTCGAAGTCGGCCGCCTTGGCCACCCGGGTCTCGAGATTGCCCCGCAGGGACCCGAAGGTGAGGTCGGGACGCAGGGCCGCCAGCTGGGCCCGGCGCCGGACTGAACCGGTGCCGATCCGCCCACCGGTGGGGATGTCGTCGAGGGTCCGCCCCACCAGGGCGTCGCGGGGATCGGCCCGCTCGGGCACCGCGGCCAGACGCAGGCCGGGCGCGGTATCGGACGGCAGGTCCTTGGCCGAGTGAACGGCCAGGTCGGCCCGGCCCTCGAGCACGGCGGCCTGGACCTCCTTCACGAACACGCCAGTCCCCCCCATGGTCCACACGGGGACATCGGCGCGGCGGTCGCCGGTGGTGGTCACCACCACCATCTCGGCCTCACCGCCGAGCATCCGGGCCACCCGCTCCGCCTGCCAGAGGGCGAGCCGGCTTCCCCGGGTGGCGATCCGCCAGGGGCGGTCCTTGGCGATCAGGCGCTCCGGGCTATCGGCCGGCGCATCAGTCCACGTCCAGGTCGAAGAGGGCGGTCAGGGCATCCGAGTAGATCTCGCCCCGACCGCTCCCGGCCGCTTCCTTCACCTTCACCGTGGGGTCGTGGAGGAGCTTGGCGACGATTCCCCGGGTCAAGGCCTCGACCGCCTCGGCCGACTTGGGGTCGAGGCCCGCCAGCCTGGCCCGGTAACGGTCGAGCTCGCCCAGGCGGACCTCCTCGCCCCGGGCCCGCAACGCCGCCACCAGCGGTGCCACCTCCCGGGCGGTCGCCTCGGCCCGGAAGCGCTCCAACTCGGCGGCGATGATCCGGCGCACCCGGCCCACCTCGCGGCGCCGCCGGTCGAGGGAGCGCTCGGCGAAGGCCTTGAGATCGTCCATGTCGCACAACGTCACGCCGGTCAGGGCGCCGGCGGCCGGGTCCACATCCCGGGGCACGGCGATGTCGACGATCAGCAGCTCCCGACCGAAGCGCCGTTTCATGGCCGTTTCCAGGGCGGGCAGATCGATGACCGCCTCGGTCGCTCCGGTGGAGGTGAGGACCACGTCGACGGCGGTGAGGGCCTCGGGCAGGCGCTCGATGGGCAGCGCCCGGCCACCCACCTTGGCCGCCACCTCGGTGGCCCGCTCCGGGCTGCGCCCCGCCACCATCACCTCGGCCGCCCCCGAGGCCACCAGCGCCTTGGCCATCCCGGCGCCCATCTCCCCCGCCCCCAGCACCAGCACCCGCCGTTCGTGGAGCCCACCCAGATGCTCGGCGGCGAGGGCCACGGCGGCGGACGACAGCGACACCGAGCCCCGGGCGATGCCCGTCTCGGCCCGGGAACGCTTGCCCACCTCAATGGCGTGACGGAACACGCGGCTGAGGGCGGCGCCGGAAGTGCCCTCCTCCTCCGCCACCTTCAGGGCCTGGCGCACCTGGCCCAGGATCTCGCCTTCACCCAGGATGACCGAGTCGACCCCGGCGGCCACACCGAAGAGGTGGGTGACGGCCGCCTCGTCGTAATAGCTGTAGAGGTGGTCCATCAGGTCGCCGGGAGCCATCCCGGCCTGCTCGGCCAGGAAGTCGGCCACGTCGCCCACCGAGGGGTGGAACTTGGTGGCGGAGGCGTAGACCTCGGTCCGGTTGCAGGTGGAGAGGATCGCCACCTCGGCCAGGTGCTCCCGCCCGGCCAGGTCCCGGAGCGCCTTGGGCAGCCCGCCCGGCGGCACGCTGGCGCGCTCCAGCAACGGCAGCGGAACCGTGCGGTGGTTCAGCCCGACGACGATGAATGACATGTGTTCCGCAGCCCCTCTCTGGCTTCGTCCAGATTGCCAGTGCGGATGGAATCGAGAATGCCGGAATCAAAGACCGCACGCCAGTCGGGGCCGGCGCCGCGGCCGGTCCCCTTCCACTCCTGACGCAGCTCGGAGGCCAGGTCACACAAGACGCCGTACTCCGGGCCCAGTTCGGCGCCGAGGCGCCGCGCCAGACCAGCGGCCAGGCCGGGGACCCGTCCCGAGGTCCCCACCGCCACCTCCAGAGCACCCCGGCGCACGACGGCCATGGGCGTCATGGAGGCGGGCGCGCCATCGGCGGAGCTGGAGAAGCACCGACGGTCGGTCGCCGCCGCCGTGACCTCGCGGTTCACAGCCGGGTCGTCGGTGGCGGCGAAGGCAACCCAGGCCCCGTCCAGGTCGGAGGCCTGGAAGGGCCGGCGCTCAGCCGTCACTTCCCCCGTCGCCACCCGGGCCTCGAGGGCCTCACTCAGATCCGGTGCCACCACCACCACTGAAGCGCCCTCCGCCAGCAGGTCGTCGACCCGGCGCGTGCCCACCCGGCCGCCGCCGACCACCACGGCGCGCCGGCCGGCCAGGGCGAGGCTGACGGGGTACCCCACCGTGCCCGACCCGGTCACCCGAGGCCTTCGAGGAGGCGGTCGACCTCCGGCCCCGGACCTTCGCGCCGCTGCTGGTAGAAGGACAGGATCTGCAATTCGATGGACAGGTCGACCTTGCGCAGCGACACGCCCTCGGGCACCGAGATGACGGTGGGGGCGAAGTTGAGCACGGAGGTGACCCCGGCTGAGACCAACGCCTCCGCCACCTCCTGGGCCGCCGACGCGGGCGTGGCGATGATGCCGATGGCCACCTTGCGTTCGGTGACGATGCGGGGCAGGTCGTCGATGGCTTCCACCAGCAGCGGCCCGATGCGCTCCCCGTGCTTTGCCGGGTCGGCGTCGACCAGGGCGACGATCCGGAACCCACGGGCGGAGAAGCCCCGGTAGTTGGCCAGGGCGTGGCCGAGGTTGCCGATGCCCACGATGACCACCGGCCAGTCCTGGGTGAGTCCCAGTTCCCGGGAGATCTGGAACAGGAGGTACTCGACGTCGTAGCCCACGCCGCGGGTGCCGTAGGAGCCGAGGTAGGAGAAGTCCTTGCGCACCTTGGCGGCATTGACTCCGGCCATCTCGGCCAGGCGCTCGGAGGAGATGGTGGGAGTGTGCTGCTCCGCCGTCTCCAGGAGGGCTCGGTAGTACAGGGGAAGCCGGGCGACGGTCGCCTCGGGTATCCGCCGGGGTCGTTCGGGCAACGTTCACGCCCCTCGGGACGGGCAGCAGAAGACTCTTGAGTCCTCCCAGAATACCGACTTTGTGAGGAAATTCTCAAACTCCTGACCGGGACGGGTTCCCGACCGGTCGGCTTCACCTCACAACCACGGTGCCCTTCATCCGGGCGTGGACCTCGCAGTGGTACGGAATCTCACCCGGGGTGGTGAAGGCCTTCCGGAACTCGCCGCTGGCGAGACGCCCGGAATCGAAGGTCTGGTCATTCGCGGTGACGCTGTGGGTGAGCCCGTTGTCGGCGAAGGTCCACACCATCTCCTGACCGACGGAGACCTCGACCCGGTCCGGGTTGTAGGCGATGCCCTGGATGACCACCTTGCCCTCGCCTGTTCCGTTGCTGGCCGGCGGGGGTGCCACCGCCCCTCCATTGGTGTTTCCGGCTTCGAACAGGGAGCAGCCACCCGTCAACAGGAGGCCTGCCAGGAGGAACCGACCCACCACCATGGGGGGAACAATACGCACGTCGCCGTCTCCCCTCGATTTCCTTCTTGACCAGGTGAGACTAGTCACAAATTGTCACGTTGAGTGCTCAAGGTCCGACCACTCAGCGTCGATACCTGTGGACAGCCAACCAAACCGATCCCACGAACAGGCAAACCCGGGGAA
Source organism: uncultured Actinomycetes bacterium (assembly GCA_963789165.1). Taxonomy (GTDB): domain Bacteria; phylum Actinomycetota; class Acidimicrobiia; order IMCC26256; family BP-133; genus CAWBJP01. The sequence goes on along the minus strand of CAWBJP010000012.1, from coordinate 307,743 downwards.
ACCCGGGGACGCAAAGCCACGGGCCTAACCCCTGCTGGGGGGCATGGTCGCCGGGCTGCCGAATGGGGGCTCAGCCCTCCGTGGGTGCCACCGCGCACACAAGAGAGGGCTGGGATGAGAAAGCTCTTGGTCATACTGGCCTTCGCCGTGATGGTGACGGCGCTGCCCACCGCAGCGTCCGCCGACACGGTCAGCGACGAAGCCGCCTTCGTCGTCAAGATCAACGAGCTCCGGGCCAGCAAGGGCCTGCCGGGTCTGACCGTGCACCCCAACCTGGTGGACAAGGCCAGGGCGTGGGCCGGCACCATGGCCGCCGCCGGCCGCATCTGGCACTCAACGCTGTCGGACGGCATCACGGCCGACTGGCGCAAGCTCGGGGAGAACGTGGGGATGGGCGGCTCCGTGCAGCCCCTCCACGAGGCCTTCATCGCCTCCCCCAAGCACTACGCCAACCTGGTCGACCCCGAGTTCAACTACGTCGGCATCGGCGTCGCCTACGCCGGGGGCACCCTGTTCGTGACCGAGTCGTTCATGAAGCTGACCACGGCGCCGGTGGCGGTCACCCCACCTGCTCCGGCCCCCACCACCACAACCGTCCCGGCCCCGGCCCCTGCCCCTGCACCGGCCCCCAAGCCCCCGGCACCGGCCCCGGTGCCCCAGCCCGCCCCGACCCCGGCTCCCGCCCCGGTGCCCGAGCCCGCGCTGGCCGCCGCACCACCGGCGCCCGAGCCTCCTCCCCCGCCGGCCCCTCCCCTGCCGGAACCTTCTCCCCTGCTCATCTCCGTCCTGACCCGGCTCCACGAATTCGAGGTCTGACGAGCGATCCCCCTGAGTACGATCCCGGGGATGGCCCCCCTGGTCGAACTGCGCAAGGTCTCCAAACGCTTCGGGGACACCCAGGCCCTCGTCGACGTCGACCTGGAGGTCGAGCGGGGTGAGGTGGTCGTGGTGATCGGCCCCTCCGGCTCGGGCAAATCAACCCTGTGCCGGACCATCAACCGGCTGGAGACCATCGACAGCGGCACCATCATGATCGACGGCGAGCCCCTCCCCGAGGAGGGCCGCCCGTTGGCCCGTCTGCGGGCCGACATCGGCATGGTCTTCCAAAGCTTCAACCTCTTCCCTCACAAGTCCGTCATCGACAACGTGATGCTCGGCCCGGTGAAGGTCAGGGGCGTCAGCAAGGCGCAGGCCCGGGAGCGGGCGACCTCCCTCCTGGAGCGGGTGGGGATCGGGGACAAGGCGGACCGCTATCCGGCTCAGCTGTCCGGCGGCCAACAGCAACGGGCCGCCATCGCCCGGGCCCTGGCCATGGAGCCCAAGCTCATGCTCTTCGACGAGCCCACCTCCGCGCTCGACCCGGAGATGATCAAAGAGGTGCTCGACGTGATGCTGGAGCTGGCCGCCGACGGCACCACCATGATCGTGGTCAGCCACGAGATGGGCTTCGCCCGCAGGGCGGCACGGCGGGTGGTGTTCATGGACCAGGGCCGCATCGTCGAGTCGGCACCCCCCGACCGTTTCTTCGACGCGCCCGAGTCGCCCCGGGCGAGGGAGTTCCTCTCCAAGATCCTCGCCCACTAGCGGGCTAGAGCTGGCCGACGCTGATGTCGACGGGCACGTCGGGGTCGACGGGTCGACGGCGCTCACGCCGCTGCCGTCGCTCGAGGGTCGTGGCGATCTGCGCCAGGGCGAGGTTGATGACGACGTAGATCGTTCCCACCACGATCGCGGTGGGGATGACGTTGCCGATGTTGGTGTAGATCCGCCGGCCGCTCCGGAGAAGCTCCGGATAGGCAACGATGAACCCCAGGGCGGAATCCTTCAGCAGCACCACCAGCTGGCTGATGATGGTGGGGAGCATCGTCCGGACGGCTTGGGGGATCAGGATCAGGCGTGTCACCGCACCCTTGCGCAACCCGAGGCTGTACGCCGCTTCCGTCTGGCCCCTGGGCACGGCGTTGATGCCCGCCCGGAAGATCTCGGCCAGCACCGAGCCGTTGTACAGGGTCAGCCCGATCACCAGGGCACCGAATCCGCCAACGTCGATCCCCAGCTGCGGAAGGCCCAGGAAAGCGAAGAAGATCAGCAGCACCAGCGGCAGGGCCCGGAAGAACTCGACGGTCACGCTGCTGACCTGACGGAACAGCCATCGCTCGGACAGGCGACCCACCGCCAACACCAGTCCGAGGACCAGCGCCAGCACGAGCGCCACACCGGCGGCCCTGAGGGTGGCTCCTAGACCCCTCAGGAGGATCTGCTGCACGCCTGAGCGCGTGAACGGTTCCCAGAAGATGCCGCGGAACTGTCCGGTGTCGGCGAGCCGCTGAACGACGACGGCGATCACTGCCGTCAGCACCAGCGCTCCCGCCAGGGTACCGACGAGGATACGGCGCCGGCCCCGAGGCCCCGGGGCGTCGAAGAGGGCGGTGGCCGCCATCATCGGATCACTCTCACTCGCCGCTCGAGCCGGTGGAAGCCCGCGCTGAGCACCAGCGTCAGGATGAGGTAGCCCGCGGCGGTGGCGAAGAGCAGGGGGAAGGTCGCGCTCGCATCCTGGTTCTGCAGCCGCCGCAGAATACTGGTGGCCTCAGCCACGCTGAAGGCGACCGCGATCGAGGTGTTCTTCGTCAGGGCGATGAAGACGCTGGACAGTGGTGGGATCACCGCCCGGAAGGCCAGGGGCAGCACCACCAACGTCAGGATCTTGCCGAACGGCAGACCGATCGAGCGGGCCGCCTCGATCTCCCCGGTGGCCACCGAACCGATGCCCGAGCGCACCACCTCGCACACGAAGGCCGAGGTGTACGCCGTGAGAGCGATCACCGCGAAGGTGACGAACGAGAACCGGATGTCGAGCCGGGGCAACCCGAAGGCGGAGAAGACGAACACCAGGGTGAGCGGCGTGTTCCGCACCACCGTCACGTAGAACGCCCCCGCCCACCGCAGGGGGGCGATGGGACACACCCGCATGACCGCCAGCACGGTACCGAACACCAGCGAGAGGACGCCGGCGGTGGCGGCCAGCCGCGCGGTCATCACGAAGCCTTCGAGGATGAGGCTGCGCTGCTCGATCACGAAGTCCACGAGCGGCGCCTACGGTCGCCTGGCTATCGAACCTGAGGCCGAAGCCCGATCAGTACCGGTTGACCGCAGGTGGGTCGGGTGCCTCCACCCCGCTCGACCCGAGGGTGGCGTCGAAGGCCTTCTTCCAGGTCCCGTCCTGGTAGGCCGCCTCCAGCGTGTCGTTCAGGAAGTTGCGGAAGTCGGTGTCGCCCTTCTTCAGCCCGATGCCATAGGGCTCCTGGCTGAAGGTCTTGCCGACCACTCTGAACTTGCCCTCGTACTTGGGATCGGCGGCGTAACCGGCGAGGATGATGTCGTCGGTGCTCACCGCGTCGATCTGGCCCGCTTCGAGCTGGTCGACGCACTCGGTGTAGGTGTCGAATTCGACCGCCTCCGCGTCCGGGTAGTTGGTGCGGATGTTGCCGATCGGCGTCGAGCCGGTGGCGGCACAGACCCGCTTGCCGGCCAGGGTGTCAGGGCCGGTGATCGAGTCGTCGTCCTTCCCCACCAGCAGGTCCTGTCCGGCCACGTAGTAGGGGCCGGCGAAGTCGATCTGCTCCTTGCGTTTGTCGTTGATCGTGTAGGTGGCGATCACAATGTCGACCCGGGCGGTGGCGATGAAGCTCTCGCGATTCGCTGACACCGTCTCGACCCACTCGATCTTCTCGGGGTCGATGCCGAGCTTGCCGGCGATGATCTTGCCGATCTCGACGTCGAAGCCCTCGGGCTCGTCGGTCTCCAGGTTGATGTTGCCGAGTCCCGGCTGGTCGTACTTGGTGCCGATCCTGATGGCACCGGCATCGGCCAGGCGGGCCATGGTGGAACCCGCGGGGAACTCGGCCGTCTCCTCGACGTCGGGTTCAGGGGTGCTCGATTCCTCGTCGCCACCGCAGCCGGTGACGAGCAGGACGCATGCCGCGAACAAGACAAACCACAGCCGCAGGAAGTGCTTCATGACGTGACTTGTATCACACCTCGGAGAGGACATCGGGCGGGATCGAGGATCTGCGGGTAGGAGCCCCAACGAGCAGGACCGCTCCACGGTGTAGTTTCGAATGCATGTCGGTTCGGGTCTTCGTGGTCGACGACACCACCCATGTCCGCAAGATGCTCGTCCAGATGCTGGAGCTCTCCGGCTTCGACGTGGTGGGCCAGGCGGCGAGCGGTGAGGAGGCGGTGGCCAACGTCGCCGAAGCCGACCCCCAGGTGGTGGTGGTCGACTACTCCATGCCGGGCATCAACGGAATCGATACCGCCCGCACCATCCGGGCGGAACGCCCGGATCAGGCCATCATCCTCTACACGGCCTACCTCGACCCCGACGTCGAGCGGGAAGCGACCAAGGCCGGGGTGTCGCTGTGCGTAGGCAAGATCGAGGGGCTCACCACCCTCGAGCGCGACATCCGCCGGCTGGCCGGCGAGCTGTTCTAGCGAGGGCCCACACAGGCCTCCAGCCGAACTTAGCCCCGACCGATGAGGACGAACTGGACAAGGGCCGCGCCCAGGATCAGGGCCAGAAGGACGGCCAGGATGATGGCTGTCCCCGACCTCATGGGGCGCCTTCGGGAGCCAGCGGGCGTAGCGTGACCGCCGCGCCCGCCCCCAGGCCGAGCGCCTCCGCCGCCGAGCTGCGGTCGAACGCCAGCGACACCAGCCCGTAGGAATCGACCACCACCACCAGCTCCATGCTCTGCGCCTCGGCGTAGGTGGTGACCCACCGGGCGGTCCGCCGCTCGCCCCCGATCACGACCCCCAGGCGGTCCCCCCGACGCAGGCCGAGCGTGGCCAGCTCGTCCGGATCGAGGTTGAGCTGGACATTGCCGAACCGGTCCACCCACAGGACCTCGCCGGCCAGGCCGTCGCCGTCGGGCCGGGACAGGGGCACGAGCCCGGGCACGAGGGACAGGGGATCGATCTCCTCGCCCAGTTCGGGCAGGTCGACCCCGGTGGCGAGATAGCCGGCCGCCGGCGCGAACACGTCCCGCCCGGCGAAGGTGGGCCCGGGAGACTCCATCTGGTACTCCGGGTTGGTGAGCGACACCACCCGCTTGGCCCCGCCCAACATGGCCACCGCCGGGGCCAGCAGGCCGTTGTCGGGACCGACCAGGTAGCCGGATTCCACCTCGGCGGCCACTGCCCGGCGCTCGGTGCCGACCCCGGGGTCGACCACGGCGAGCACCACACCCCGGGGGAGGTACTGAGCCGCCCGGGCCAGGGTCAGAGCGCCGGCCCGCACGTCGTGGGGCGGAATCTCGTGGGTGATGTCGATGACGCGGGCGTCAGGGGCGACGCGGAGGATGACGGCCTTGCACACGCCGGCGAACTCGTCGGCCAGGCCGTAATCGGACAGGAAGGAGACGAAGGCGGGGTCGGACTCGGACACAAACCGACCCTAATGGCTGGCGGTAGCGGGACGACCGGACGGGGGCGGGCCGAAAGACGGGGTCGTGGGAGCTGCCCCCCGACCCCGGGCCCGCCGGCCCGTCTACCCGGCCTGTGTGTACCGCGACTGCAGGTAGCCGTCGACGTCTACGTCGCGTACCCGGAAGGACCGACCGACGCGAACAGCCGGAAGGTCGCCCGCCCGGATGAGGCGGTAGACGGTCATCGACGAAACCCGCATCAGCTGCGCTACTTCTTGTACCGTCAAGAAGCGCGCCTTCTCGAAGGACTGCGCCACGCGGTCACCCCTATCTCCACCCGCCATTCTCGAGGGTACGCCGTGTGACCGCAGTTGTCTAGGGCGAATAGAGCGCCACATGAGCGATGCCGCGCCGCAGAGGTGTTACGCGACCACGGCAAGTGAAACGCCACGCATCACCACCACGGCGCGCGACCGGTAACGCCACTCTCAGAGATCGAACCTCGCCCAACGACCCACGCATCGGGCCGGAGCGATCTCTTGGTCACTTACCGATCTTTTTGACCCATTTGTCGGGATCGTTCGGTGGCCGCGGCCACGGCCTCCAGAAACGCGGCCCGCACCGCCCGGGATTCCAGGGCGGCCAGGCCCGCGGCGGTGGTGCCCCCGGGAGAGGTGACCGCGGCCCGGAGTGCTTCGGGACCCTCGGGACCCTCGGCCAGCAGGGTGGCCGACCCGAGCAGCGTCTGGATGACGAGGGCCTGAGCCACCGGGCGGGGAAGGCCGACCCCCACGCCGGCGTCGATCAGGGCCTCGGCGAGCAGAAACAGGTACGCCGGGCCCGACCCTGACAGTCCGGTGACCGCATCCAGGAGCGACTCGGGCACCCGGGTCACCGTGCCCACCGCCGCCAGTATCCGCTCGGCCCGGGTGAGATGCTCCTCATCGGCGAGAGACCCGGCGGCGATGGCGGCGGCTCCCCGCCGGACCAGGGCCGGCGTATTCGGCATGGCCCGCACGACCGGATAACCGGGGAGCAGTTCCTCCAGGGTCGCCAGCGTGACCCCGGCCGCGATGGATACCACCAGGGTGCCCGGGACGAGGGCCGAGGAGGCGCTCTCCAGCGCGGCGGGCACGTCGGCGGGCTTCACCGCCACCACCACGACGTCGGCCTCGGCCACAGCCCAGGCCGGAGCCGGCACCACGCGGACCTTGGGGAAGCGCCCCTCGAGGACGTGGCGGCGCTCGGGCACGGGCTCGGCCACGGCGAGGTCCTCAGGGGCCCAGCCGGCGTCGAGCAGCCCTCCGAGGAGAGCCTCACCCATCTTCCCGCCGCCGAGCAGTGCCAGCCGGCTCATGTCCTGAGGCTAACCCTCGGGCGGAGGGCGAGGACGGCACCGGCCACCACCAACGAGACGACCGAACCCAGGGCGATGGTGCCGCGGGGCGAGAGCGCGGCCAGGCAGAGGCCGGCCAGCACGGGCCCGGAGGCCTGCCCGGCCCGGACGGCCGAGACCCACACCGCCACCATCACCCCCCGGCGGGCGGGGGCGAGGCCGGCGGCATAGGCCTGCAGGGGGACGATGACCAGCGTCTCGCCGACGCCGTAGACGACCATCGTCACGCCCACCAGGGCCACGCTGCCGGCCGCGGCCACCCCGAGGAACGCGAGGGCGAACACGGCGAAGCCGGCCATGACGAGGTCCCAGGTTCCGAAGCGACTGGAGAGCCGGCCCATGGCCAGGGCCACGACCACCGAGGCCAACGCCGGGAGCCCCAGGATCACCCCTCGGAGCGCCGGCCCGGCTCCGAAGCGCTGGTCGAGGTCGATGGGCAGGACGGTGAGGACGAGCCCGAAGACGAGCACGAAGGCCCAGAACCCGAGCACCAGCATGGCCACCACCCGCCGGTCGGCCAGGGAGGCGGCCGCGGCCCGCATCTGGTCCGGCAGACGGACCACGTCGGCGGGCCGCCCCCGGGGGAGCACGCGGGCGGCGGCGACGGCCACGCCCAGGGTGAGAGCCATGGGGGCGAACACGGCCCGCCAGCCGGCGAGGGCCACCAGGCCGCCACCGATGACCGGAAGCACGGCCAGCCCGGCCGTGAGCACGGCGCCGTTGCGCCCGATGGCCGCGGCCCGCTCCACCGCGCCTTCGTGGCGGTCGCCGATCATCACGATTGCGAGGTTGACGAGACCGGCCGCCCCCAGGCCCTGCAGCAGGCGGGCGGCGATGAGAACCCCGAAGCTGGGGGCCACCATGGCGGCCAGCCCGCCCAGTCCGAACAGGACGAGGCAGGGGACGACCACGATCCTGCGCCCGAAGCGGTCCGCCGCCACCCCGATGACGGGTGCCACCACCACGCCGGGCAGGGAGGCGGCCGCCACCACCAGGCCGATCCCCGTGTCGTCCACTGACAGGGCCCGGGCGATGTCGGGGAGCGCGGGGGCCACCAGGGCGTTCCCCAGCACCCCGGCGAGGCTGATGGCGGCGATGATGACCGCCCCTGGCGAACCCTGCCATTGGCTCTTCGCCTGGCGGCTCATCGCGGCGTCGGCGGGGGCCCCAACCCCGCCTCCCGGCGCCACTTCGTGGCGCCCTGCCATTGGCTCTTCGCCTGGCGGCTCATGACGGCGTCGCGGACCCCGGACGCGGGCGGGCCCGAGGAACTCTCGGATCCGCCCCGCACTTCCCCGAACGGGACGGGCCCTCCTGCACCTCGGGCCTCGCCTCGCCGCCACCCGTCGGCGACGGCGGGGTCAACCTAGTCCGCTTCCCTTTGCGGGGCAAGGGATTTACTGGCTTGTTTGGCCCGAAAACCGATCTGGATGGCGGTCTGGAACCAGGTCTCCACCAGTTCGTAACAAACGCCGATAACGCGGTCGAGCTCCTCCTCGGTGAGGTGCTCGTAGAGGACCCGCCCGACCACGTACACGTCGCCGTCGGGCCCGAGAGAGAAGCGGGCGCCGTAGAGACTGTGGTGATTGCGGCGCAGCAACCAGCGGTAGAGCTCCTCGTGGTGCGCCGGCGGGTCGGGCATGAAATACAGCTCGTAGCGCAGCGAACGTTGGCCCAGGTCGAAGTAGATGGTCGAGGCGTCGCGCCCGTCGCAACCGAAACGGAGGTACCAGCGTGGAATCTCCGGGTCGTACTCCACATGCTGGACGTAGGGCTGTTGAGCCACCGGCCCGGTCAGGTGGTCCGCCACCAGCTGCGCGGCTTCTTGTCTAGGGGACACCCCGGGCCCCGTTTGTTGAGGGGACACCCCGGGCCCCGTTTGTTGAGGGGACACCCCGGGCCCCGTTTGTTGAGGGGACACCCCGGGCCCCGGGCTCTAGCTGCACTCGACGGGCGTGCGCTCCACCAGGTCGGCGCACAGGCGCCGGAGCCGGGCCGCCGTCATGGACCAGGACCACCGTCCCGAACGCGCCGCCGCCCGGGCCCCCATGGTCTCGGCCAGTTCCGGGTCGTCGAGGAGCAGCGAGAGGGGGGTGGCCCAGTCCAGCGGGTCACGACCCTCGACCAGGAAGCCGGTCACCCCGTCATCCACGATGGCCGTCAAGCCGCCCACGGCGGCGGCCACCACCGGCGTGCCGCAGGCTGCCGCCTCCAGGGCCACCAGGCCGAAGGACTCGCTGCGGGAGGGCACCACCACCACATCAGCGGCCCGGTAGTAGTCCACCAGACGGTCGTGGGGCACGGGAGGCAGGAACTGCACCCGGCCGGCCACCCCGAGATCGGCGGCCCGGTCCATGACCCGGGCCAGCTCAGCCGGGCCATCGGCCCCGCTCGGCCCGCCCACCACCCACAGCACCGCACCCCCGTCGGTCTCAGCCAGCGACTCGACCGCCAGCTCGAGCCCCTTCAAGGGCTGGATACGACCGACGAAGAGCATCACCCGCTCGCCCGCGTGCCCGAGCCGGGCCCGGGCCAGTTTGCGGTCGCCAGGCGAGAAGAGCCGGTGGTCCACCCCGGGGGGCAGGACCTCCACCCGATCGGGATCGGCCTTGTAGAGGTCGCGCAGCTGGGCGGCTTCGGCGGTGGTGGAGGCCAGGATGAGGTCGGCGCAACGGATGATCTCGTCCTCCCCCGCGGCCCGGCCGGCACCCTCGGCCCCGCCGTCGACTCCCGTCACCCGGGAGAGGGTGTGGAAGGTGGCCAGCATGGGGAGCGACAGCTCGTGCTTCAGACGGTGCGCCACCTGCCCGGACAGCCAGTAGTTACCGTGCAGAGCGTCGTAGTCCCGGCCGCAGGTCTGGACCCGGGCCAGCATGGCGGCGGTGAACTCGTCCACCAGCTCGGGCAGCGCCTCTTTGGGGAGCGGCTCCCGGGGGCCGGCCTGGACGTGGAGGACCCGGAAACTGGGTTCCACCACCACGACCTCGGGCTGGCCGGGATGCTCGGCCCGGGTCCACACGTCGCAGGCCAGGCCGGCCCGAGCCAGGGCCGAAGCCATCGACCGCACGTATACGTTCATCCCCCCGCCATCACCCGACCCGGGTTGAGCCAGGGGCGAAGTGTGCAGGCTGAGGACGGCCAGGGTCCGGGGCACGCTCAAGAATGTACCGGTTGACCTACAACTCGCCAGACGCCGGGTTGTTGAGGAACGAGCGGTAGACGTCGATGAGTACCTGCTTCTGGCGTTCGTTGAGGGTGGGGTTGCGCAGGATCTCCGCCACCAGGTCGTGGTCCCCCTCCCGCTCCTCCAGGATCCCGGCCCGCACGTAGAGCGTCTCGGCCGAGATCCTCAAGGCTCGGGCGATGGCCTGAAGGATCTCGGCGCTGGGCTTGCGCAGCCCCCGCTCGATCTGGCTCAGGTAGGGGTTGGAGATGCCGGCCAGCTCCGAGAGCTTGCGCAACGAGAGGCGGGCGGTGCGGCGCTGGTCGCGGATGAAGTCGCCCAGGTCCCGCATCCGGTTCTCCAGGCCCGGATTCCCGGGACCGGCCAACGGAGCCATCACGCGGCCGGCGGAACGAGGCGTTCCGCCAGCGGCGCGAAAACCCGAACGACCTCGGGGTCGAACTGGGTACCGGACATGCGAACCAGCTCGGCCAACGCCTGGTCCGGAGGCAGAGCGGCCCGGTACGGGCGGTCAGCGGTCATGGCGTCGAACGCATCGACGACCGAAAACGCCCGGGCGGCCAGGGCAATCTCCTCGCCCTTCAGCCCCTCGGGGTATCCGGTGCCGTCGAACATCTCGTGATGGGAACGGATGACCAGCGCGGCGGTACGCAGGAACGGGATGTCCGCCACCAGCTGGTAGCCGACCACCGGATGGGTGCGCATCACCCTCCACTCCGCCGCGCTGAGCGGCCCCGGCTTGTTGAGGATCCGCTCCGGGATGCCGACCTTGCCGGCGTCGTGGAGCAGGAACCCGAACTCCGCCTCCCGGTTCTCGTCCACCACCCCCATCTCCTTCAGCAGGGCCATCCCGTAGTTCCGGCAGCGCTCCAGGTGGGCACCGGTGCCGGCGTCCTTCGCTTCCACCACCAGGGCCAGCGACCGGGTCGTCTGCAGATAGGCGACGCGCATGTCGCCGTAGGCCCGTTCCAGCTCGATCCGGCGCGCCCTCTCCCGCTGATAGCTCTCCCCCAGCTCCTTGGCGAACACCAGGAGCTGGGCCTCCAGGGCGGCGGCCGGATCCGGGACCGAGGCGGGGTCCCTATCGCTCATGACTTGAGCAGTTCCTCGACCCGGTCGAGGAGATCCATGGAGGAGAAGGGCTTCGTCAGGAATCCTCGGGCTCCCGCCTCCATGGAGGCAACCTCGGTGGTGACATCGCCGAGCGCGGTCAGCATCAGCACTCTGGTTGACGTGTGGTCCATCCTCCGGCAGACCTCGACCCCGTCCATGCCGGGCATCATCACATCGAGGATGACCACCCCGGGATGGACCTCGGCGGCCAGCTTGAGGCCCTGCTCGCCGTCGGAGGCCTCGATCACCGAGAACCCGTCGGCTTCGAGAACGGCCCGGACCACCCGGCGCAGCACGGCATCGTCGTCCACCACCAGAACGCGCCGGTCTATTTCCCCGGGTTCTGTCACTGCGCGGCCTGCATCCGGGCCGTCAGCTCCATCTCCACGGCGTGGAGGACCTCGTGGAGGCGGTGACGCACCGTCGACACCTCGGTTTCCAGCTCCCGCAACTGCTCCTCCGCCTCGGCCAGCTCCTCCTCGGACAGATCGGGGAGGCGGACGAGCGTGGCGTCGCCCACCAGGCGTTCCAGGCCCCGCGTCCACTCGATCTCCGGTGCCGGGTGCAGCACCTGAGGGAGATGAGCCTGGGCCGGCGAAGGGCGCGGACCGTCGTCGGCCAGGATGCCGGCCAGCCCGGCGATCAGCTCGTCCAGCGAGCCTCCGTCCTCCCGCCGGCGGCGCTCCGCCCTCAGGATGTCGATGCGGGCCTGCGCCAACCGGCGCACGAAGGAGGCCTCCGTCTCCAGCTCCACGCATTCGGTCTTCATCAGCTGGACCTCGTCGACGGGGCGGTCGCTCAGACCCTCGAGGTAGACGGGGTCGAGCACCCGGTCGAGGCGGCGCTGGTCAGGGGTGGCCGGCGGAGGGGCAGTCATGCTCTAGAGGGTACCGCTCCGGGGCTGGCCCGGCCCACGTCCCGAGGGCTCTAGCAGACGGCCCGGACGGTGGGGTACGGGTTGACCGCCCCGGCGCCGCCGGGGTGGATCTCGAAGTGGGTGTGGGGTGCCCCGCCCCGGGCGTTGCCGCTGTTCCCGGTCTTGGCGATGACCTCGTTCTGGGCCACCCGGCGGTCCGCACCCACGACCTCGGACAGATGGGCGTAGTAGTAGGTGTGGCCGTCGTCGCCGTAGAGGTAGATGGCGAGCCCACCCGCCCCGGAGTGGTGCCGGGCGATCTGGCCTGAGACCACGGCCACATTGGGGGTGCCGAAGGCGTTCATCAGGTCAGTGCCCTTGTGCCGCCGTCCGCCACCCCGGGGATCACCCCAGGAGTCGGTGAAGGCCAGCGGGCCGGCGATGGGGCAGATCACATTGGTGGCCACCGGGATGGCGGCCGCCTCTTCGGGCGACTGCAGGACCGGCCGGGGCGGAACCTCCCGGCGGCCCGACTCACCCCGGCTCACTCGTGCCGAACGAGGCGAGGCCACCAGTCGGGATTGGAGGTCCTGGCGGGCCTTGGCCATGACGGCCAGCTCCAGTTCCACCACCTTCCGCTCGCCCTCCAGCGCGGTCATGGCCGCTTCCTGGTCCTGGCGCTTCGCCGCGATCGTCTGCTGGCGTTCACGGATCTTGTCGCTGGCGGCGTTGAGCTGTCCGATGACCTTCAGGTCGCCGGCCGACGCCTGGGAGACCAGGCGGGCGCCCCGGACGGATTCCACCAGGTCGGGCTGGGCGGATAGGCCCTCGATGGCGTCGATGCCGCGGTGGGCCTGGTAGGCGAAGACGGCCCGGCGGGTGATGGCCTGCCGCAGCGGCGCCATCTTCACCTGGAGCTTGGACACTTCCTTCTCCAGCCGGTCGATGTCGTTGCCGAGCCGGGCCACCTTGGCCTCGACCCGGGCATAGCCGGCGGCAGCTTGATTGGCCCGGCGCTTGAGGTCGGACTCCGACACTTTCCTCGGCTTTGCCTTCGAGCCGACCGCTCCGGCTGGCACCGCGACGAGCACCAGGCAGACACAGGAGACGAGGAGTGTGCGGAAGAGATTTCGCATGGCCCGGAACTGGCCCCCGGGGGGCCATTGCCGCCGGACCTTAACAACCCGGTTTCAATTCGGGCAATCTTGACCGACCGATCGTCTCTACATATCGACGGAGCGCGCGTGAGTGTGCCCGGATTCCACCGCGTAGCGGGCGGATCGGCGAAAAAGGAACCCGGCTCGGCCCTCCGGTAAGTATCGAAAGATGAGGCGTCCAATGATCAAATTGGCGCCTATGGGACCGAAGTTACGACTGTCGGTACTGGTGTCAGAGTTATCTCCGAGGACGATGTAGCCCCGTCCGGCAGCCAGCTCACGGCCGTCCTCGAGGCGGAGTGACCCGCCCGGAACGGCGGCCACCCGTTTGACGATCGTGCGCTGCGGTTGGACGGGATCGGTGCACGCCACCAGGTCGCCCGTCCGGGGGCGCCCGGCCCGGACGACGACGACCCGATCCCCCGCTTCCAGAGTGGGCAGCATGCTTCCGCCGGTCACCTCGATCCGCCGGAACCGCCGGCTGGCCAGGCCGGCCAGGACGCCGCCGAGCGCCGTGGAGACCAGCATCCGCCGAGCCCCTGAGTACGTCACGGTGCCTGATGGGTACATTTGCGGCGCCCACTGTCCTTCAGGAGGAAGTCAGCCATGTCCGTCGCCACCCGCCTGCTCACCGCTCTCGACCAGCTCCGCCCGCCCCTGGTGGCCCATGCCCACTGCGACCTCCCCTGCGGCGTCTACGACCCCGCCCAGGCCCGGATCGAGGCCGAGTCGGTCAAGGCCGTCCAAGAGAAGTACCAGGGCTCCGACGACGAGACCTTCCGCCAGCGCGCCATCCTGATCAAGGAGGAGCGGGCGGATCTCGTCAAGCATCACCTCTGGGTGCTGTGGACCGACTACTTCAAGCCCAACCACCTGGAGAAGTACCCCCAGCTCCACGACATTTTCTGGCAGGCCACCAAGGCCGCCGGAGAGTCCAAGAAGTCGGTCGACCCCGCCCAGGGCGAGAAGCTGCTCGGCCTCATCGGCGAGATCGACAAGATCTTCTGGGAGACGAAGCAGGCCTGACCCCCGGGAGACCTCACCCACCGCTCACCGGTGGGAGCACGGCGACCTCGTCGCCGGGCTCCAGCACCGTGTCGCGTCCGGCGACGGGCTCCTCGCCGTTGATCCACACGGCGGCGGTGGCGAGGACGGCGGCGAACTCCTCCCCGTAGGCGGCACAGGCCCGGTCGAGGAGTTCGCCAAGGGAGCCGGCGGGGAGTTCGTCGGCGGCCCGCCCGGCCGCTTCCCGGGCCCGGGCGAAGAGCCGCAGGCGGGCTATGACGCCACCTCGGCCCGACCGTCCTTGATCACCGCCTGACCCTCGGCGTTGAGGGTCTCGAAACCGAAATGAACCACACCCTGGTCCCGACCGGCGGCGTACAGCCGGGTGGTGATCTCCTGACCGGGAAGCACGGGACGGGAGAAGCGCACGGCGAGGCGGCGCAGCCGCTCCGGAGCGCCGGCGCACGCATCCTCCACCACCGCCCGGCAGGCAAAGGCCATGGTGCACAGACCGTGGACGATGATCCCGGGCAGCCCGACAGCCCGGGCCACGCCGTCGTCGAGGTGGATGGGCATGCGATCGCCGGAGGCGTCGGCGTAGCGGAAGGTCTGGTCTTCGTCGAAACGGGCGACGACCTCGGCCAGGACGGCGGAGGACTTCACCTCGGCGGTCAGCTTGTGCTCGGGCGGCGCGGCACCCCCCGACTCACCCTCCGCCACCCCCCGGAAGAAGGTGGTCACGTACTGCTCGTTGACGAGGGCACCCGACGCATCCCGGGACTCGGTCTTCATGAGCAGGGTGGTACCCGTCCCCCGCACCTGGACGCCGATGGGTGCGGCCCGGGAGCGCAGCACGTCACCAGGGACCAGCGGACGGTGAAAGCGCATGTCCTGCCCGCCGTGCACCACCCGCATGGCCACTTCGGGCGGGACGACGGAGAGAGCGGCGGCCATCATCGCCTCCCAGACCGGGACCACGGCGAAGATCGGTGGGGCCAGGGCACCGCGGCGGTGCTTCGGGTTGGAGTCATTGGTGGCCGCGGCGTAGGCGATGGCGCGCGCCGCCTCCACCTTGAACTCGGACTCCTCCGACCACACGTCAAGGCGGCTCAGATCGAAGCCCATCAGCGACGGGCCTGGTCTTTGACACAGAAGCGGGCCCCAGGTAGCGCCTCGAGGCGCTCGAGGGGGATCTCCTTGCCGCACGCCTCGCAGATCCCGTAGGTGCCCTCGTCGAGCTTGCCCAGGGCCCGGTCGAGCTCGTCGAGTTCGGCCTCCAGCTGCTCGAGCAGGGAGAAGTCCTTCTCCCGCTCGAAGGTCTCCGTGCCCAGATCGGCCTGATGCTGATCATGGGAGGCCAGCTCGGAGAGCTGCTCGCCCTCGCTCTCGCGGGTGATCCCTTCCGCCTCCCGCTCCCGCACCAAGGCCTCGATGCGGGCCCGCTCCGACTCGATGAGCTTCCTCGCGTCCTCGGCGTCGATCGTCATCAAAGCGAGGCTAGTCCCGCCTCAGGAGGAGTCGCGCAAGGCCTCCTTCCAGGCCCGGAACCGGGTGTGGACCACCCCGTCGGGACCAACTCCCTCGCCGGAACCGTCCGGGTAGATCCGGAACGTGCACTGGCGGTCGAGGTCGTCGGCGTCGATGGCCATGTAACGGGCGTCGGCTCTGACCGCAGGACCCGCCCGCCAGAGGAGCCAGCGTCCGATGCGGCGCTTGTAGTCCACCTGGGGGACGCCGATGTCGGCGCCGAGGGACTTGAGCGCGTCGGGAGCCTCCACCCAACGGGTGGCGGGGATGGTGCGGTCGCGCTGAGGGGTGGGAGGCAGGTCGGCGGTGTGGTGGTCGGTGGTCACCAAGGGCCGCTCATCCATAGAGGAGATCCTTGCACCCGTGTAGGTTCTGGCCATGAGCGGACCGCTGGTGGGGATCGTGATGGGGAGCGCCACGGACCTCGAGGTGATGCGGCCGGCGGCCGAACTCCTCGACGAGTTCGGGGTGTCCCGGGAGGTGCGGGTGATCTCCGCCCACCGGGCGCCGGCGGATGCGCAGCGCTACGCCGAGGAGGCGGCTGGGCGGGGCCTGTCGGTCATCATCGCCGGGGCCGGCGGGGCGGCCCATCTCCCCGGCGTGCTCGCCGCCTCCACGTCACTGCCCGTCATCGGGATACCGGTTCCGCTGAAGGCGCTGGACGGGCTCGACTCACTCCTGTCGATCGTGCAGATGCCGGCCGGGATCCCCGTGGCCACCGTCTCCATAGGCGGGGCCCGCAACGCCGGGCTGCTCGCGGTGCGGATCCTGGCCGTCTCCGACCCCGACCTGCGCAAGGCTCTCGACAGCTTCCGGGAGCGTCTTACCGACAAGAATCGGGAAGCCGACGCCACCGTCCGCCGCGAGTTCGACTGACCGGCTCGGCTGAGCGGGCTCAGTTGCTCCGGGCCCGCAGCGCCCGGGCCTGGGCCCGGAGCCGGTCGGCCTGCTCCGGGGGTGCGGCGTCGGCGGCGCCCTCGAGGGCCGCCCCGGCGGCGTCGAACTGGCCGAGCGAGCCCAGGGCCCGGGCCAGCGCCACCCGCTCCCGGAGCTCCAGCCCGGGGATGAGGAGGCGCAGCCGCACCACCCAGGAGGCGGAGCGCAGGTCACGGGGCATGAAGATCCCCTGCAGGTTGGCCAGCATGCGGGTCAGGATCACCCGGGGCCCCACCGGGTCGAGATAGGCGGGAACCCAAGTCCCCGTCCCCCCCAGCCCCCGGAAGATCGACTCACAGCCCGCCTCGGAGAGACGGACGCCGCCGTCGAAGGGATCGAGAAAGGTGGGCGGCTCGGCCAGGTGGCGGACGAGAAAATGGGAGGGCATCCCCACCCCGGCCAGGGGGACACCGAGGCGGCGACCCACCTCCAGCGTCACCACCGACAGGGAGATGGGAATCCCCGTGCGCCGGTCGAGCACCTCGTGGACGTAGGAATTGCGGGGGTCCAGGTAGTCGTCCCGGTTGCCGGCGAAGCCGAGATCGTCGAACAGGTGGCGGCGCAACCCGTCGAGGGTGGGGGTCGGACAGGTTCCGGCCAGATCGTCCAGGCGGGCCAGCTGCTCCCCCACGTCGATCCCGGGTGCGGCATGCGCTCCGATGAGGACGGCCGCCTCGTCGAGGGGGATGTCGGCGTCGGGGCGGGCCACGAGCTCGCCGAACCGGGCCGTCAGCCCCTCACTCAGCTCGAGGCCGCCTTGGCCAGGGCGTCATCCCAGGAGGTGGCGCCGGCGATGAGCCGCCGATAGGCCATGAGCTGGCGCGGGCGGTTGAAGGCCAGCGCCCCCACCAGACGGCCAGCCCGGCCGAAGAGGGCCACGAACCGGCCGTCCTCCAGGGAGCCGTCCACCACCGCCACCGTGTCGTCGGGCGCGGAGCGTCCGAGGAACTGGATCTTGGTGTCGTACTGGTCGGACCAGAAGTAGGGCACCGGAGCGAAGGGCTCGGCCGCCTCGTCGGAGGTCAGGAGTCGTTTGGCTGCCGCCGCACCCTGCTCGACCGCGTTGCTCCAGTGCTCGATCCGCATCTCCTCCCCGAAGAGCGGGTTGGGCCAGCGGGCGATGTCCCCGGCGGCCACCACACCCGGGGCGGCGACGCACGTCTGGTCGCAGACCACGCCGTTGCGCAATTCGAGCCCTGACGACTCCAGCCAGCCCGTGGTCGGGACCACGCCGACCCCTACCACCACCACATCAGCCGGCACCGACCCACCGCCGGAGAGGCGCACCCGCTCCACCCGCCCACTCCCCTCGAGGCCTTCCACCCCCACGGAGGTGCGCAGGTCGACGCCATGGTCGCGATGGAGGGCGGCGCAGGCGGCACCCATCTCGGCCGGGAACGCCCGGGCGAGCGGGGCGGGCAACGCCTCGAGGACCGTGACCTCCAGGCCCCGGATCCGACAGGAGGCGGCCACCTCGGCGCCGATGAACCCACCCCCCACGACACACACCCGGGGCCCGCCCTCCAGGTCCGTGCGCAGGGCCAGGCAGTCCTCCAGCGTGCGGAGGACGAAGACGCCGTCGAGCGGCGGTGTGTCCGGCAGCGTCCGGGGGCTGGCGCCGGTGGCGATGACCAGCCCGTCGAAAGGAAGGGGCTCACCGTCGTCGAGCTCCACCGCCCGCCGTTCCAGGTCGAGAGCGGAAGCTTGGCGCCCCAGGCGCCAGTCGATCTCCAGCGGGTCATAGTGGGCCGCGTCGCGCAGGTTGGCCTGCTCCGGCTCCCACGCGCCCTGGAGCACCTGTTTGGACAGCGGTGGCCGGTCGTAGGGCAGGGCGGCCTCGGCGCCGACGGCTACCAGCTCCCCCTCGTAGCCCGCACCCCGAAGGGATTCGAGGGCGGACAGGCCGGCCAGCGAGGCCCCGACGACGACTACGCGGTCCAAGCGTCGGTCCTCAGGTCATTCTTCGATGGAGATGGCCTGGGTGGGACAGCGCCGCACCGCCTCCTCCAGCTTGGGCCGGAGCGCGTCGCTGGGTGTCTCGTCCAGGATGTAGAGGAAGTTGTCGTCACGGACCTCGAAGATCTCGGGCGCCACGTCCATGCACACGGCATTGGACTGGCACCGGTCGAAATCCACCACCACCCGCATGTCGCCCCCCGGTGTCAAAGCGGTAGGGCGCACAACCTAGTGCTCCTGGGACGGTCGCTACCCGACGCGGGAGCTCCTGAGGGCGGAGAGCAACGCGGGTTCCTCACGCTCGAGCCATCGGGACTGCTCGGCCCCCCGTTCGACCGCATCCAGCAGGTCATGGATGTCCGTATCCATCCCGCCCGCGATCTCGGGCCGGTGGAGGAGGTGGGCTGTCTCGGTCAGCACCTCGGCCAGGTGCCGGGCCCGGAAGACCAGGGGGAGGACGGCCAGCTCGTGAGCGGGCAGCGTCTCGACTTCGCTGTAGGCGCCCATCAGGGCGGCGCAACCTTCGATGTCGAGACCCACGCCCGCAGCCGACCCGCCGGTCCCTTCCCCGGCGAACGCCCGGAGCGCGTGGCCCAGATCGAGCGCCCGCAGGTCGTAGGCGGCGTGGTCATAGCCCGTCACGGCCACGATGCGGTCACCCTGGTAGATCAGAGAGGTGGGATCGTAGGAACCGTGGATCACCAGCTGGGGCAGGGGGCGGAGCACCCCGGTCAGCGTCTCCGGGACACGGATGAACTGGCTCCACAGGAACGAGCTGGCCCGGGTCAGTCGGGCCCGGTCAGCCGAGCCCAGGACACCTTCGGCCACCTCGGTGAAACAGGCCAGGGCAGAGGGGCCGCTGCGCTCGAGGGAGGGCAGCGCCGGTCGTCCGGCGGCCCGGAACCGGTACGGGAAGCTGCGCACCAGCTCGTGGTACCGGGCCAGATATCGCCCCGCCTCCTGGAGGTGGGCCGGGTTGGCCGGGTCGTAGCCGTCCCCGGGACCCCCGGAGTCCGGAGGAGATTCGTCGCATGCCGGGTAGCCGGCGGCGCGCAGGTGCGCGATCAGCTTGGCCCGGAACCGCACCCCGGCCTCGGTGTGTCGGTTCGGGCCCCGGGCGCGCCCGGCGCGCAGATCGATTTCCCTCTCGGGTCCGTGTTCCATCCCGGTGCCTCTGATCCCCAGTGTCCGGCGAGCCCCAGCGGGGGCAAGTCTTGTGCCGCCACCGGCCGCGGTCAAGCGGGACATCCACTCGGTGAGGTAGGAATTACGAGAGGATTCGACTGAGCCACTGGAGCCATACGCAGGTAGAGTAAAGAGTTGCTTACAAAGCGCTTGGGGGAGGCGACGGTGAACCCGGAACAGATCGCCAGCAGGGAATTCCCGGTCGTGATGCGTGGCTACGTCCGGGAGGAGGTCCACGCCTTCCTGGCCAGTGTCGCCGGCCAGGTCGCCGAGCGCGACGCCCGCATCGCCGACCTGGAGCGCCAACTCTCCGGCTCCCGGTCGCCGGCTCCGACCACGGCGGCGAAGCCTGCCCTCGACCGGACGGAGCTGTTGCGTCACCTGGGCGAGGAGGCCGCGTCCATCCTCACCTGTGCCGACGCCACCGCCGAGCGGATGAAGGCGCAGGCGGGAGTGGCCGCCGAACGGGTCCGGACCGACCTGTCCGAGATCGGGTCCGGTCTGGTGGACGTGCACCAGCTGCTGGGAGAGTTGGTGTCGCTGGTTCAGAGCCTGACCGAGGAGAGCGCGCTGCTGGCGGTCGCCCCGGGGAACGAGGTCTCCGTGACCGACTCCGCGCCCACGGTCTCGGTCGTCGATGAACCCCGCGGCCACGACGAGGTCCGTACCGTGCTCGGCGAGGTGCTGGGCCTCGACGGGGAGGGCGAGGAACTGCGGCTGCCCGAGGAGGGCCAGGTCCCGAGCTGACCCACTAGTTCACCCGTTTGTCCTTCGCCGCCCACTCCTTCTCCCGCAGCACGAACTTCTGGACCTTGCCCGTCGAGGTCTTGGGCAGGTCCGTGAACTCGACGGTGGCGGGACACTTGAACCGGGCGAGGTGCTCCCGGCAGAAGTCGATGATCTCCTCCTCGGTGGCCTCCGCCCCGGGCTTGAGGGTGACGAACGCCTTGGGGCGCTCCCCCCATTTCTCGTCGGGCACGGCCACCACCGCGCATTCGAGGACCGAGGGGTGACGGGCGACGGCCTGCTCCACCTCGATGGTGGAGATGTTCTCGCCCCCCGAGATGATGATGTCCTTCTTGCGGTCCCTCAGCTCGATGGCCCCGTCGGGATGCATGACGGCGATGTCGCCGGAGTGGAACCATCCGCCCCGGAAGGCTTCTTCGGTGGCCTCGGGCTGGTCGAAGTACCCCTTCATCACGTCGTTGCCCCGCATCGCGACCTCGCCCAGCGTCGCCCCGTCCCGGGGGACGTCGCCCATCTCCTCGTCCACCACCCGGATGGGGTCGGCGATGAGGTACTCCTGGCCCTGGCGGGCGAGGAGGGCGGCCCGCTCCTCGTCGGGTAGCCCAGCCCAGTCGTCCTGAGCGTCGCGCACCGTGTAGGGCCCGTAGGTCTCGGTTAGCCCGTACACGTGGATGGGCCGGAAGTTGAGGGCGTCGAGCTGACCCAGGAGGGTGGGTGACGGTGGCGCTCCGGCCACCGTGACCGTGACCTGGCGGTCCAGACGCCGGGCGGCGGCATGGTTGACGACCCCGATGTGCACCGTGGGGGCACCGTTGTAGTGGGTGACACCCTCGGAGGTGAACAGCTCCCAGATCCGCTCCGGGTCGACCTTGCGCAGGCAGACGTGGCGCCCGGCCACGGCGGTGACACCCCAGGTGAAGCACCAGCCGTTGCAGTGGAACATGGGCAGCGTCCACAGGTAGACGGTGTCGAAGCCCATCGAGGTCGTGACGACCTCGCCCAGGGCGTTGAGGTAGGCGCCCCGGTGGGTGTACATGACGCCCTTGGGACGGCCCGTCGTCCCCGACGTGTAGTTGATGGAGATCGTCTCCTCCTCGTCGGGAGGCCACGGCGGCAGGTCCCCCTCGGGGGCGGCGGCCAGCAGGTCCTCGTAGGGATCGCCGGCGACTCCCGTGTCGTCGATGCGCACCACCTGCGTGTCGCCGAGATCGAGCGGCTCGACCACGGGGGCCAGTTCGGCGTCGACGAACAGGAACCGGGCCCCGCAGTGGCTCAGGATGTATCCGACCTCCTCGGAGTTGAGCCGGGTGTTGATCGCCACCAGCACACCTCCGGCGGCGGGCACCCCGTAGTGGGCCTCGAGCAGGGCGGGGATGTTCGGGGCCAGGAACGCCACCCGGTCACCGGCCCCGAGGCCGGCGCCGCGGAGGGATCGGGCCAGCCGGTCGACCCGCTCCTCCAGCTCGGCGTAGGTCAAGCGCCGCTCGCCGTGGACCACGGCGGTGCGCTCGGGGAACACCGCCGCCGAACGGCGTAGGAACGACAACGGGGTCAGTTCGGTGCGGTACGGCTTGGTCGTCATGGCCCCACGATGGCACCGAGGCCCACCGCGGACGCAAACCGATCAGCCTGGTGGGAACAGCCCGCCCGGGCTAACCCCGTGGGTCGATGGCCGGGAACTGCACGAACCCGGGCTGCTTGTACTCCTGGCCGCCGGCCCGGACGTCGATGTTGGTGAAGTCGCCGCCCACGTACCAGTGGTCCTTGCCGATCATGGTCACGTAGGGGCCCTGCGGGGTGTTGGCCTGGGCGGTGAAGCTCAGGTCGTGGGCGCCGGTCCGGGCGTCGAACACCGACAGATGCCGGTTGGGCTCGTCACCGTTTTCCGTCGATCCCTTGCAGGGCGGAGCGCCGCAGACCGTGTTGTCGCCCAGCACGAAGTCGTAGTGGCCGACCAGGTAGACCCGCTCACGGGTGGCGGTGACGTCGGTGGCGTCGCCGTCGACCTTGTGGATCCACTTCGGACTCGAGGACCGCTTCGACGTCTTGTACTCGAAGAACTGCACCTGTCCGCCCGTCCCGCCGGTGGAGACGATGAGGGAGCTCCCGTCGCCCGGCCACACGGCCAGCCCGAACACCGGCCGCTCATCGTTGTCGGCCTGCCACGACGATTCCCCCCCGGTCCGGGCGTCGAGGGTAATGACGCCAGGGTTGCCCGAGAAGTCGACGAAGTCGCCGCCCACATAGAGGAGCGAGCCGTCGGCGGTGACGGCCATGTCGTACACGAAACCGGAGCAGCCGTCCGTCACCCTGCCGGTCTGACCGAAGAAGCACTGGTTGCCGTTGTTGGGCCCCACCCAGTCGGTGCGCAAGGCGCCGGTGGTGGCGTCGAGGGCGGCCACCAGGTCACGGTCCTGGTCACCGATGCTGGAGAAGGCACCGCCGACGTAGAGGGTGTTGCCGGAGAGGGCCATGGCCCGCACGCCGGCGTTGGCGGGCGGGGGGTTGAACGACATGATGCGCTGACCCGTGGCCACGTCGAAGGCAGCGATGCGCCCGGCGGGGCCGCCGGCGATGCTCTGGAAGCGCCCGCTCACGTACAGCGTCCTGCCGTCGGGCGACGCCACCAGGGCCAGCACGATGTCAGTGGGGGCGGGGTCCCAGGCGATCGGCTGGCCCGTGTGGCGGTCAAGCGCGGCCAGGTAACTCTGGGCGATGCCGGGACCCGGGTTCTTGCCCGGCGGGACGATCGACTCGAACTCGCCGCCGATGAAGATCTTGTCGCCCGCCTCGGCCAGGGCGTAGAGCCGGCCGGCCTTGTTGTCCTCCGTCGTCGAAGGCCCCGAGCCCCAGGTCGGGTTCGGCACCGAGGAGAAGTACTGCGGGGCCCCGAGATAGGGCCCGGGGGCGGTGGTGCTCGTCGTCGGCGCCCCGGGTGCCGGTCCGGGAGCGCCGGGATCGTTGGGGGCGGGGGCAGGCGCGTCCACCACCACGGTGGCGGTGAAGGGGACGCTGGCCATCCCCACCAGGTCACGGTTGAGCCCAGAAGGGCTGCCGAGTTCGGGGGCGTCCCCGAAGGCGAGGACCTCGCCCGAGGTGGACACCTCCCAGTAGCCGGCGCCCGTGGGGGACGGGACGAGGCCGACAACCTTGCGGCTGGCGCCCCGGGCCAGGGGCATCTCGGGGCCGGCGCCGTGGAAGCCGGCGTCACCGAAGGTGAAGACGCCGCCGTCGGCGGCTGTCAACCAGTAGCCCTGACCCGACGGCGTGGCCGCCATGGCGTTGATGGGCTGGTTCAGCTTCATGCCCCCCGTCGACCCGAAGAACCGGGCGTCGCCGAAGGAGAAGATGCCGCCGTCGGACGCCACCATCCAGTAGCCGTCCCCCGACGGCGTCGACGCCATCCCGACGATCGGCTTGTTCAACTTGACGGACCCCGTCGACCCGAAGAACCGGGCGTCGCCGAAGGAGAAGATGCCGCCGTCGGACGCCACCATCCAGTAGCCGTCCCCCGACGGCGTCGACGCCATCCCGACGATCGGCTTGTTCAACTTGACCGACCCCGTCGACCCGAAGAACCGGGCGTCGCCGAAGGAGAAGATGCCGCCGTCGGACGCCACCATCCAGTAGCCGCGGCCGGTGTTGGTCGGCGTCATCCCGACGATCGGCTGGTTCAGCTTCATGCCGCCCGTCGACCCGTAGAAGCCGGCTCCGCCATAGGTGAAGACCCCCCCGTCCATTCCCACCAGCCAGTAGCCGGCCGGGGCGGGGGCGGCGTAGGTGGCAACCGGCCCGTCGTCTGCGCCCTGCGCCGCGGTCTGGACGACCGGAGAAGCCAGGGTCAGGCTCAGCACGGCCGCGATGGCCAAACGACGGTTTTTCGGGGCATGCATTCTGAACATCGAACGTCCTCCACACCAGGCCGCGCACCCGGAAGTGAGCACGGATTCCCCAGACTCTCTTGTCCTATTCCGCCGGAAGGGCCAGAAATCCTGCTTCCTGTCCCAAGTGTCCGATTTGACCGATTCCCGGATCTAAGGCCGGATCGCGGTACGGCGCGGCGCCGGTTCCGGCCTCGCCGTACGGACCTGGCCGGCCACCAGGGCGACCTCCCTACCCGCCAGGGCCCGGGCCCGGGCCAACTCGTGGGAGGACAGAAGGACGGTGGCTCCCTCGGCGGCCATGGCCCGGATCAGGCCGTCGAGGAGGTCTCGACCGGCGGCGTCGAGTTCGGCGTGCGGTTCGTCCAGCAGTACGAGGCGCGGCCGGCGGGCCACCAGCACGGCCAGGGCGGTGCGCCGGCGCTGGCCTGCCGACAGCCGGTGGAAGGCCAGCCCGGCCTGGCGTTCCAGGCCGAGACGCTCGAGGGCGGCATCGGCGTCGGCCGCCCGACCCCCGGAGGCGCGGGTGAAGAAGCGGAGGTTCTCCCGCACCGAGAGGTCGTCGTAGCAACCGGGGGCATGGCCCAGCAGGGCGACGTGACGCCGGGCGCCGAGACGGTCGGACGCCAGGTCGTGACCGAGGACCGCGCCGGTTCCGCCGGAGAGCGGGACGAGGCCGGCCAGGAGGCGCAGGAGGGTCGTCTTGCCCGCCCCGTTCGGACCGGACACGAGAACGATCTCGCCCTCGTCGACGTCGAGGTCGACGCCGGCGAGAGCCGGGAACCGGCCCAGCAGGCAGACGGCGGAGCGCAGGTGGACGGCGGGCAAGTTTCACTCCCGGAGCGGGAAAGGTGATCCCACCAAGTGTACGAACCTCAGCGTCTCGGGCCCGGCTGCAGCCAGCGGGACCGGGGCGCCCGGTAGCCTCATCGGACAGTGGATCGCCTGCGCTCGGCCCTCTCCGCCATCGGTGCCGCCCTCACGGGGACGGGCGTGCTCATTCTGCTGTTCGTCGCCTATCAGCTCTGGGGGACGGGCCTGTACACGGCCCGGGCCCAGGACGATCTGAAGGCGGAGTTCGACGCCAAGCTGTCCGCCCCCTCGACCACCACCACCACGGGGCCGTCCCCCGCATCGCCGCCGCCCGTCCCCACCGGCGAGGCGGTGGCCCTCATCCGCATCCCCAAGATCGGGCTCGACCAGCACGTGGTGGAGGGAACCGGCCTGGCCGACCTGCGCAAGGCCCCCGGGCACTACCCGTCCACGCCCCTGCCGGGGACGGTGGGCAACGCCGCCATCGCCGGGCATCGCACCACCTACGGTGCCCCGTTCAACCGTCTCGACGAGCTGGAGGCCGGCGACGAGATCCTGGTCACCACCGTGGCCGGCAGCTACACGTTCAAGGTCGAGGAGAAGAAGGTGGTGAGCCCCAGCCAGGTGGAGGTGCTCGACCCCACGCCCGTGGCCAAGCTCACGCTCACCACCTGCCACCCCAAGTACTCCGCCAAGCAGCGCCTCGTGGTGGTGGCGGCTCTGGCCGCCGGACAGGAGGCGGCGCCGGCGCCGCCTCCGGGAACCGACCCACCGGAGGCGCCGGCGCCGGACGCCTTGGCCGACGCCGGCCTGGGCAGCGGTCGTTCCAAGACGTCCACCGTGCTCTGGGGCCTCATCACCGGCGCGGTTGGGGTGGCGTGGTGGTGGGCCGTGCGTCGCCGGCGGCACTGGTCGACCTACCTGGGCGGCGTCGTGCCCTTTCTGGTTGTCCTCTTCGTCTTCTACGCCAACCTCGAACTGCTGCTTCCGGCGAACTTCTAGGCGGGCGGCAGGTGGACGACGAAGCGAGCGCCCGGGGAGGCGTCGTGCACGGCGATGGTGCCGCCGTGAGCCTCGACGATCTCCTTGGTGATGGCCAGCCCGAGACCTGTGCCGCCACGCCCGCGGCTGCGGGCGTCGTCGAGCCGGGTGAACCGCTCAAAGATGCGCTGCCGGTCCCCGGACGGGATACCGGGTCCGTCGTCGTGAACGACGAGGGTGACGCGGTGGTCGTCGCTGCCCAGCTCGAGGGCGACGCCGGACGTGGCGTGGCGCTCGGCGTTGTCGAGCAGGTTGCGGATGGCCCGCGTCAGATCTTCGCGGCGGCCCTGGACCGCGGCGGCGGAGACCCTGCTGGTGTCGACTTGGACATGGCCGTGGCTGCGCAGAGCAGCCGCTTCGGAGAGGACGATGTCGTCGAGGTCGACGGGGACGCCGACTGGACGGGGGCCGGTGTCATCCGTCCGGGCCAGGAACAGCAGGTCCCGGACGAGCCGCTCCATCCTGCGGTTGGCGGCCAGCAGATCGGTGGCGGTCTCCTGCCAGTCGGTGCCCTCGGGGTGGGTGAGGGCAACCTCGAGCTCCGTCCTGGCCGCGGCCAGCGGGGTCTGCAGCTCGTGGGAGGCGTCGGCCACAAAACGCCGCTGACGTTCGGCACCGGCGTGCAGCCGGTCGAGCATCGTGTTCATGGTGCCCGCCAGGCGGCTGATCTCGTCGTGGGTGGGCGGGACGGGGACCCGCCGGTCGAGGGAGCGGTCGGAGATGTCGGCCACCTCGGCCCGAATGGCCTCGACGGGCCGGAGGCCCCGGCCGATGACGATCCAGGCGGTGAGAGCCACGAGAACGATCAGGACCGGCGCCCCGACGGCCAGGTCGTCCCGGAGGATGGCGATGGCCTTGTTGGCGTCCTCCAGGCTGGCGGCCACGTAGACCGTCACCGGGCCCGCGGCGGTGGCCGTCCGCAGGGCGATCACACGGAACCCGTAACCCTCGGACTCCCCCACCGGCAGTTCGTCGAACGTGCGGGCTTCGGCCTCCGGGCCGGAAGGCCGGAAGCGGGCGACCGGCCGGTCGAGCTCCAGCTCGGCGGTGGCGGCCACGATGCGCCCGGTGTCGTCCACCACCTGGGTGATGAAGTCGTCGTCGCCGGCCAGGGCGGCGGGCAGCTCGCCCTGAGCGGCCAGGGCGGCGATGTCCTCGGCCCGGAACCGGGCGGCATCGTCGAGCTGATCCACCAGCGACCGGCGGAGGAGAACCATGAGGAGTCCGACCGCCACGGCGAGGGCGAAGCCGACGATCAGGGTGGCGGCCGCCGTCGTGCGGGCCCGTACCGTCCTGAGACGCCGCCACCACGGCCGGCGCTCAACCGCCATCGGGGTCCAGCCGGTAGCCGACGAGCCGGATGGTCTGGATCGCCCGGCGGCCGAAGGGCTCGTCGATCTTCTTGCGCAGGTGACGGATGTACACCTCGACGATGTTGGGGTCGCCGTCGAAGGCCTCGTCCCAGACATGGTCGAGGATCTGGTGCTTGGACAGGGTGTCGCCCGCACGCCACATCAGGAGCTCGAGTACGGAGAACTGCCGGGGGGTGAGCGTCACCTCGGTGTCGTCCCGCCACACCCGGTGAGCGGCCGGGTCGAGCCGCAGGTCGCCGACCTGGAGCACGGCCGGGCGCTCACGCCGACCCCGCCGGAGAAGCGCACGGAGGTGGGCCACCAGCACCACATAGGAGAACGGCTTGGACAGGTAGTCGTCGGCTCCGGTGTCGAGCGCCTCCGCCTCGTCCAGCTCCCCGTCCTTCGCCGTGAGCATCAGGATGGGGGTCCAGTTCCCGGCGGCCCGCAGCTCGGCGCACACCCGGTAACCGTTGAGCCCCGGGAGCATGATGTCGAGGACGATGGCGTCGTAGTCCCCCTCCTTGGCCCGCCACAGGCCGTCTGTGCCGTCATGGGCCAGATCGGCGGTGAACCCCTCTGCTTCCAGGCCGCGCTTGATGGAACGGGCCAGTTGCTCATCGTCCTCCACGACGAGAATCCGCACGACTCAAGTGTGCCCTCCCACCGCCCCGGACTGAAGCCGGCCTGAAACTCGGCTGAACCGCGGCTGAACCCCGGCTGAACCAGGCGTCAGCAACGGGCGACGGGCGACCGCGACTTCAGCGCGTCTTCAGGGGAACTCCGTACGGTCGGAGCACGACTGATGGGAGGTGATCGTGGATCGCCGCTGGCGTGTCCCCGTGGTGCTCGGGTTCGTGGCCGTGCTTGTGACCGGAGGCCCGATCGGGCCTCGGGGCCACGGCCGCCCCGCCGATCACACCGCCACCTCTCCGTGGGGCATCGATCCGGCTGGGTTCACGACCGAAATCGACAACCGCTTCTTCCCCCTCCGCACCGGGACCCGCCGGGTCTACGAAGGGACCGGGGAAGGCGGCGGAGCCGTGCGGACCGTCGTCGAGGTGACGTCCGTCACCCGACAGGTGATGGGCGTGAGCTGCGTCGTCGTCCGCGACACCATGAGGGTGGACGGGACCGTGGTCGAGGACTCCTTCCGCTGGTACGCCCAGGACCGGGAAGGGAACGTCTGGTATTTCGGCGAGAACACCAACCGGTATGTCGACGGCCGAGTGGTCAGCGCGGCGGAGAACTGGGAGGCCGGCGCGGGCGGCGCCCAGCCCAGCCTGGTCATGAAAGCCGACGCCCGGGTGGGTGACCGGTACCGCCAGGAGGACAACCCTGGCTCCGAGGAGAACGTGGCCGAGGTTCTCAGCCTCCATGAGCGTGCCATCGGCTGGCTCGGGACGTTCGACCGGGTGCTGATGACGAGCGAGTCGACTCCCCACGCGCCGGGCCGGGTCCGGCACGCCTACTACGTGCCCGGGGTCGGACTGATCCTCGAGGTGACGGTGGCGGGCGGCTCAGGCAGCACCGAGCTGGTCGAGCTGACCCACGCCTAGGTTCGGCAAATGGGTGAGATGCGAGGGGGGGTTTCCGTCGCGCTCATCATGCTGCCGTTCCGGACGTCGTTGCCGGCGTCCCGTCCAAGTCTGAGCGTCGCCGCCCGTGTGGGTGGCGGCTGCTTGGTTCCCCCCTGCGAGCGGTCGCTGCCAGGTCGTCCTCACTGGTCTTCTGCGGCCTCGGGGCGGCGTTTTCGGAGTCCGGTCGTAGCCCGGCACCGTCCTGCTGGTTTTGCGCATCGTGCTGGCGGTGGTGCTCGCTGGTGTGCCCGAGGAACTGTTGGGCCTCTCGGGCGATGGCGTGGGCGGCGTTGACGTCACGGTCGAGGCGGGCGCCGCACCGGTCGCAGTCGAAGGTCTGCACGTGGAGGGGCAGTTTGGCTTTCACGGCCCCGCAGGACGAGCAGGTCTTCGACGACGGGTAGTACCGGCCGACAGCCACCAATTCGTGGCCCCGGTCGGCGGTCTTGTAGCTGAGCTGGCGGCGGAGTTCACCGAGGCTGGCGTCGGCCAGGCGCCGTCCGAGGCGGCGCTTGCGGTGGGCCATACCGGCCACGTTGAGGTCTTCGACGGCGACGACGTCGAACGCGCCTGCCAGGGTGGTGGTGAGCCGGTGGAGATGCAGCGCCCGGGTCTGGGCGACCTGGCCGTGGAGGCGGGCGCGGCGCCGCAGCAGCCTCGCCCGGCTCTTCGATCCGGTCTGGGCCCGGGCGATCTGGCGGTCCAGCCTGGCCAGGCGGCCCAACTGGTGCCCGAGGACGTCCGGGTTAGTGACGTGGCCGTCCTCGTCGGTGAGTCCCGCCACCGGCTCGGAAAGGGTCACGAGATGGCGGACACCGGCGTCCACCCCGACCAGGGCGCCGAGGCGACGGGTCGGGCGGACAGCCGGAGCTTGCTGGTACCGGATCTGGAACGACGCCCGCCACCGCCCACCCCGCAAGGAGATCGTCACCCTCTGAATGGTCGCCTCGCCAGCTTCGACGAGCCGAAACAGGTCGCCGGTGGGTTCCACCGTGTGGAGCCAGCCGAGATTCCGGCGGCGGCGGCGCAGCTCCGGATCGCGGGACGACTGGGGGAGCATGAGCCGGACGTGGTGGCGGTCGGGATGGAGCCACGACAGCTGATGGTTGATCTCCACGAAGCTGACCGACAGGGTGGCGTGGCGCTTCGACTTGAACCGGGGGAACCCGAGGCGGCGACCTTTTCGCTTCCCGGTCTTCGAGTCGTGCCAGTTGCCGAGCGCTTCCGAGGCGGCGACGATCCCGGATCGGAAGGCGTGCATCGACACCTCCCGCCACCACGGTGCCTCGGTCTCCTTCACCGCGTTCCACCGTTTCGACAACGAGAACGCCGACCACGACAACGCCGCGGTCAGCTGGGCCTCCGGGATACCCGCCGTCCGCTCCGCTGCCCGAACCGCCAGGTTCGCCCGGGCCTCCCCGACCGCCCAGTTGTACGCCCGGCGGGCCGCCCCGCAATACGAACGCAGCAGCCGCTCCTCAGCCGGCGACGGGTCCAGCGTGAACACCACCGCCCTCGTCACCGGCCGGCCCATGCCCATGCCCATGCCCATGCCAGGAGTATGCAGGGAGGGTGGGACAAGAACCCCCCTCACATCTCACCTAACTGACCCACGCCTGACCGGCGGCTCTTCTGAGGGGTCACCCACTGGTGGTGGATGACCCCTCAGTCCGTTCAGGCGCCCAGTGCCGGGATGGCGGCGACTCGGTCTCTGCGGCTCTTGCCGAAACGCAGGTACAGAGAAGGCACCACGAACAGATTGATGAAGGTGGAGGCCAGCAAGCCGCCCAGGATGACGACGGCCATCGGGTGCTCGATCTCCTGGCCGGGGATCGACCCGGCCAGGATCAGAGGCACCAGGGCGAGGCCGGTGGTGAGCACGGTCATCATGATCGGCACCAGCCGCTCCCTGGCGCCCTGGAGGACGAGGGCCGGCCCGAAGGGCACGCCTTCCTCGTTCTCGAGGTGCTGGTAGTGGCTGATCAGCATGATCCCGTTGCGGGCCACGATCCCGATCACGGTCAGGAACCCCACCATCGAGCCGAGCGAGATGATCCCGTCACCCATGTAGGCGGCTATGGCCCCGCCGATGAGGGCCATGGGCAGGGTCAGGAAGGACAGCAGGGCGAGGCGGAAGCTCCCGAAGGACGCCTGGAGGAGGAAGAAGATGCCGATGGCGGCCAGGATGGCCAGGCTCATCAGCCGCTTGTTGGCCGCCTGGCGCTCGGTGTAGTCCCCCAGCAGGGCGAGGTGGTAGTTCGAAGGGAGGTCGATCTTGGCCAGCTTCGCCTTGACGTCGCCCACCACCGAACCGAGATCTCGTCCGGCCACGTCCGACTCCACGTCGATCTTCCGGGCGAGGTCTTCGTGCTTGACGACGTTGGGTGACGGGTTGACGGCGATCTTGGCCACGTCGGCCAGCCGGACCAGCTCGCCGGTCGGCGTGTCGATCTTCAGGTTGACCAGATCGTTGAGGCTGTCCCGCGACTCGGGGGCACTCCAGACCGGGACGTCGTAGGCCTTGCCGTCGCGGAAGAGGTCGCCGACCTCCTCTCCCGCCATCAGGACCCCGGCCGCACGGCGGACGTCACCCGGCTTGAGGCCGTATTTCTGGGCTGCGGCCAGGTCGACGGTGACCTGGATCTGGGGGATCTCCGTCTGCGGTTCCACCTTCAGGCCTTCGATCCCGGGGATGTCGGCCAGGGCGGTGTTGATCTCCTGCGCCTTGGCCCGGAGGACCTCGAGCTCCGGACCGAAGATCCGGATGACGATGGGATGGCTGGACCCGGCCAGCACCTCCCTCACCCTCTCCTTCAGGTAGGTCTGGACGTCCCGGATCAGGCCGGGATAGCCGTCGACGGCCTCCTGGACGGCAGCCAGTGTCTTGTCGTAGTCCGCCTTGGGATCGACGCTGATCCAGTTCTCGCCGAACTCGGGACCCACGGGCTCGTCCGACTGGTAGGCCTGGCCGATGTGGGCGCCGAAGTTCCGGACGCCCGGGATGGCCTGGAGTTCCTTGGCCGCCGCGGTGGTGATCCGGACCTCGTCGCCCAGCGACGTACCCGGCTTGGTCAGCCAGTGCATCAGGAAGTCCCGCTCCTTGAACTCGGGGAGCAGCGACTGCCCGAGTCCCGGCACCACCGACAGGCCGACGAGGGCCAGGACGAGGACGGAGGCGAAGGCGTAGCGGGGCTTGGGGATGACCCGGGTCAGGAGCCAGCTGTATCCCCGCTGCATCCACGCCGCGATGGGCGACTCGCGGTTCTCCAGCTTCGCCTTGCGCAGGAAGATCAGGGCCAGGGCGGGCGTGAGGGTCAGGGCCACGGCCATGGAGACCATCAGGGCGATGGCGTAGGAGAAGACCAGGGGCCGGAAGAACGCCCCCGACAGGCCGTCCAGGAAGAAGATCGGCACCACGGCGATGACCTCGATGAGGGTGGCGTAGACGATGGCGCCCCGCACCTCGAGGGAGGCTTCCAGGATGATGCCCGCCGTCGACCGGTGCACACCCTCCCGGCGATGCTGCCGGAGACGACGCACCACATTCTCGATGTCGATGATGGCGTCGTCGACCACGTCGCCCAGGGCGATGGCGAAACCGGCCAGGATCATCGTGTTGATGGTCGTCCCCCGCCAGGCCAGGACGAGGGCGCCGGCGATCAGGGACATGGGGATGGCCACCACGCTGATCAGCGCCACCCGCCACTCGTAGAGGAAGACGAACAGCATCAGGATCATGAGCAGGCAGCCGATCAGCAGGGCGTTGCTCAGGTTCTTGAGTGACGTCTCGATGAAGGTGGCGGGCCGGAAGATGGTGGTGTCGATGTCGAGCCCGGGCAGCCCGGGCTTCATGGACGTCGATGGCCTCTTCCACACCCTTGGTGACGTCGAGGGTGTTGGCCCACGGGAGCTTCTCCACGATGAGCATGAGCCCGGGTCCGCCGTTGATGACGGCGTCGCCGATCATGGGCGGGGGTTCCGTGACGACGTCGGCCACGTCGGCCAGGCGCACGGCCGGTTGACCGTCGCGGGCCGCCAGGACGGGGACCTCGGCCAGATCCTCGGCACTGGCGATGGCCTGCTTGTGCCGGACGTTCACCCGGGTATCGGCGCCCTCGATGAACCCACCGGTCCCGATGAACCCGCCCTCCGAGAACTGGAGCAGCCCCGAGTCCAGGGCGCCGGCCGTGGTCTCCATCACGGTGTCGAGCGAGACGTGGTGGGCGGCCATGCGCTCGCGGTCGGCTCGCACCGAGAGCATCTGGATCCGCTCTCCCCAGATGGGAACGTTGGCCACGCCGGGGACCCGCAGCAGGCGCTGGCGGATCGTCCAGTAGGAGATCATCGACTGCTGCATCAGGTTCAGGTCCTTGGACGAGATCCCGATCTTCATGGTGCGGCTGGTGGCCGACAGGGGCTGGAGCATGACCGGCGGCGCCGCCCACGTGGGCAGGTGGGGTGCCACCGTGTCCATGCGCTCCTGCACCAGCTGGCGGGCCGTGAGCAGGTCCGTGCCGCGATCGAAGATGAGCCGGATCTGCGACAGGTCGTTGACCGACCGGGAGCGCATGATGTCCAGGCCCGGCGTGCCCGCCAGCACCTCCTCCAGCGGCACGGTGATCAGGTTCTCCGTCTCCGGCGGAGAGAGCCCGATGGCCAGGGTCTGGATCTCCACCGTGGGCGGGGAGAACTCCGGGAAGACGTCCACTGGCATCTTCCTGACCTGCCCGACGCCGATGAACATCAGGGCGGCGGCCAGGGCGACCACCAGGAAGCGGAACCGCAGGGCCGCTCCGACGATTGTGCGCATCATGCCAGTGACCTCAGATCCGGATCTCGGTCTCGGCCACCGGTGTCGGGGTCGCGGCCGGTGGGTTGGCGGCCCTGTCCATGGCCAGGAGCTCCTCCTCGAAGAGGCGCAGATCGAGCTCGGTGTCGCTCCTGACGGTGGCGAAATTGAGGTAGAGCACGGGCACGACGAACAGGTTGACCAGAGTGGCCGTGACCAGCCCGCCGATGACCACGATCGCCATCGGGTGCAGGACCTCGTAGCCCGCCTTCGACCCGAAGAAGGCGAAGGGCGCCAACGCCAGCCCGGTGGCGACTGCCGTCATCAGCGTCGGGGCGAGGCGCTCCCGGGCTCCCTGGAACACCAGCACGGAGCCCAAGGGCACGCCCTCGCGCCGTTCCAGCTGCTGGTAACGCTTGACCAGGAGCATGCCGTTCCGGGCGGCGATCCCCAGCACGGCGAGGAGCCCCACGGCCGCTCCGATGGTGACGGTACCCCCCGCCAGCAGGGCGGCCACCACCCCGCCGGCCATGGCGATGGGCAGGCGTGAGGAAGTAGACCATGCCCAGCGTCCAGCTGCCGAAGGCGGCCTGGAGCAGCAGGAGCATGGCCAGGGCGGCGAAGGCCCCCAGCCAGGTCAGGCGCTGCTGGGCCGCCCTCTTCTCGGCGAACCCGCCGAGCAGCTCAGCCCGGTACTCGAGCGGGAAATCGATGCCCTCGATCTTTTCCTTGACCTCGGCCGCCACCGCGTCCCGGGCCCGCCCGGACACGCTCGGCGGTGACGTCGATCCGCTGGAAGACGCCCTCCCGCTCGATCACGTCGGGCGAGTTGACCAGCCGCACGTCGGCCACGTCGGAGAGACGGACCTGCCGGCCGCTGGGCGTGTCGATGAGGAGGTCACGGACGTCGCCGGGGTTCTGGCGGGTCTCCGGCGTGCCCCAGACGACGACGTCGAACACCTTCTGGTCGTAGAAGAGCTGCCCGACGTTGATGCCCGACAGGAGGATGGCCGCCGCCCGGCGGACGTCGCCCGGCTTGATCCCGGACTCCTTGGCCCGGTTCAGGTCGACCTCGACCTCCAGGCTGGGCTCCTCGACCGGCAGCTCGACGTGCAGCTTGTTGATGCCGTCGATCTTGCGCAGCTCCTGCCCGACCTCCTTGGCCTTGTCGGCCAGGGCGACGCGCTCGTTGCCGTAGACCCGCACGACGATGGGCGAATCCGCCCCCTCCTTGGCCTCCTTCAGCCGCGCCTGCTGGTAGCTCGACACGTCCACGTCGAGACCCGGGTGGCTGCCCGAGACCCTCTTGACGGCGGCGACGGTCTTGCCGTAGTCGGCGTCGGCGTCCAGGCTGACCCACACCTTGGCTGAGTTGACACCCACCACCTGGTCGCCGGTAACGGCGCGACCGGTGTGGCTGGCCACGTTGCGCACGCCGGGCAGGGCGCGCAGCTCACCGGTGACGTCGGAGGCGATCCCGTTCATCTTCTGTAGTGACGTGCCCGGCGCGGCTTCCAGCTCGACCAGGAAGTCCCGCTCCTGGAGGGCGGGCAACTGGGACTGGCGGAGCTGGGACAGGCCGCCCAGGCCGACCAGGGCGATCAGGCCGACGACGATGAAGGCCCGCTTGGGCACGGCCACCAGGCGGCCGAGCAGCCCCTCGTAGCGACGGACCATCCCGGACATGAGGGCCGACTCCCGACCGGCATCAGCCGACCGGGCGAAGAGGAGCACGGACAGGGCCGGCGTGAGCATCAGGGCGGTGACCATGGAGACACCCAGGGCCAGCGCGTAGGAGACGGCCAGCGGGCGGCCGAAGGCACCGAAGAGGTCGCCCATGAAGAAGACGGGCACGACGGGCAGGAGGAGGAACAGCGTGGCGTAGGCCAGGGGGCTGCGCACCTCCATCGAGGCCTCCAGAATGGTGGCCACGACGGACTTCTCGGGGCCGCTCTCCCGCAGGCGACGGGCGACCCGCTCGGTGCCGGTGATGGCGTCATCGATGATGGCGCCGAGGGCGATGGCCAGCCCGGCCAGGGTCATCGAGTTGAAGGTCGCGCCCCGCAGGTAGAGCACGGAGGCAGCGGCGGTGAGTGACACCAGGATGGTGACGACGCTGATGAGCGCCGTCCGCCACTGGTAGAAGGCGAACCCGAGCAGGACGATCAGCAGCCCGAGGCCGGCGAGGGCGGCCGTGCTCAGGTTGTTGGACGACTTGTGGATGTAATCCGCCGGCCGGTAGACGGAGGTGTCGACCTTCAGATCACGTAGGCCCGGCTTGAGCGCGGCCAGCGCTGCTTGCACGCCGTCGGTGACGTCCACGGTGTTGGCCCCGCGCAGCTTCTCCACCACCAGCATGAGGCCGGGGCCGTTGTTTACCAGGGCGTCGCCGATGAGCGGCTGGTGGTTCTCGACGACCTGGGCCACGTCGCCGAGGCGCAGCGAGCCCTTGTCCACGATGGCCACCTGGGCCAGGTCCTCGGCCGACTCGATGGGCGAGATGTGGCGCACGCCGAGACGCTGCCGGGGGCTCTCGATGAACCCGCCGGTCCCAGGGCTCGACGCCTCGAGATAGGAGAGCGGCGAAACCCACAACGCGTTCCCGGCTGTCTCGACCACCTGCTGGAGGTCGACGCCGTTCTCGTTCAGGCGCTTCGGGTCGACCTGGACCTGGAGCTCGCGCTCCCGCTGGCCGAAGGTCGACACGTTGGCCACGCCCTCGACGCCCATGAGGCGGGGCTTGATCGTCCAGCGGGCCAGCTGGGAGATCTCGATCAGGGACAGCTTGTTCGACGAGAGCCCGATCATCATGGTCCGGCTGGTCGACGAGACGGGCTGGAGCATCTGGGGCGGCTTGGACACGTTGGGCAGCGCATGGGCCTGGGCCAGGCGTTCCTGGACCGCCTGGCGGGCCCGGTACAGGCTGGTGCCCGGCTCGAAGACCATGGTGATCGATGACAGCCCGGGGACCGACTCGGACCGGATGTCCTCCACCCACGCCACTCCGTTGAGCAGGTCCGCCTCGAGCGGGACGGTGATCAACTGCTCCACTTCGCTGGCGGACAGACCGAGGGCTTCGGTCTGGACCTCGATGTAGGGCGGCGCGAACTCCGGGTAGATGTCCGCCGGCGCGTGCGGCAGTTGCGTCATCCCGAAGCCCAGGACACCGGCGGCGGCGGCGACCACGAGGACCCGGAACCGCAGGCTGGTGTTGATGAGTCTCCGCATCATTGCGTAAGCCGTCCTTTGCTCATCACTTGCCTGGTCATCACTTGCCGACGCCGAACTCGATGCCCGTCAACTCCGACCCGCCGGCGGTCACCACCGCGGTGCCCCGGGGCGGACCCTCGGTCAGGACGGCGAGATCGTCCTCGACGTACTCGACCTTCACGGGATGCCGGACGAAGACCAGGGGCTCGGTGTTCGTGTAGACGAACGTCGCCCCCTTGGCGTCGTAGACCAGAGCCCCGTAGGGAATCGTCGTCCGCTGCGAGTCGGCTCCGAACCGGAAGAGCGAACCGACCTTGGCCGTCTCCAGCCCGATCCGGTCGACCGCCTTCGCTTCCAGCGTCAGGCGGTTGAGTTCGGTCCCCTCGATGGGCTCGAGCGTGAACGGCTCGGTTTTGGCCGAGGCGCTGACCATGGTCTTGGCGCAGCCCGACAACGACGCGACCGCCATCACCGCCAGCAGCGCCACCCATGGTTTCCGGAGCGACATCGAGCATCCCCTCTCGGTCGGCTTGGATCAGCCGCGTTGTCTTGCGGTTGGCACCAGGGTCTCGGCGAAGAACATGAGCCCGGCGGTCATCAGGGCCAGGCCGGCGAAGAGGGCCAGCAGGACGTGGGTTGAGCCGGTCCGGGCCAGGACGTCCGGGGTGGCCTCCGCCGGAGCGGGAGCGGCCGGGGCGGCGGCGGGAGCGGCCTCCTGGGTCACGACCTCCTGGGCCAGGGACCCGGCGGCTGCCTTCGGGGCCGGCGCGGCGCCGACCGGCGTCGGGACCGCCACCGGAACCGGAGCGGCCGGGCTGGCCACGGTCGGGACTTTCGGGGTGTCGGGCGCCGTCACCGGAGCAGGGGTGCGGGCGGAGACCGGATCGGGCCGGAGGACGGGAGCGGGCGCCGGGGCCGACACCGGGGCGGGCGACGCCACCGGTGTCGTGGGGCCAGCGGCGGGGGCCGGGGCGGGAGCGGAGTCCAGGCTGTGGTCATACAACCCGGCGTCGGGGGCCAGATCCTGCTCGCCCGCGTCGCTCTCGCCGTTGCCGTTCAGATCGTCCTCGGCGGAGACCCCGTAGCGGTAGGAGGCGGCGCCCCCCAGCGCGCTGGCGGGGAACGTCACCTTGATGGAGTTGGGGGTGGGCCGGCTGACGGTGGCCTCGGCGACCGGGTTCTCCGCCGCGTCGTCGACCCCGCCGACCAGCTCTGTGCGGTCCCATTCGGCGAAGACGATCAGGTCAAAGCCTTCGTCGCCGTTCTTGTCGATTCCCCATTTGAAGCTCGCCAGCTTGTCGGTGAAGTTCTCGTACGTCTCGGCGATATAGCTCACCGTCGAACCATCGTTTGAGTGGGACGTGCTTTTCAGGTCGAGCTTCAGGGAGACGTCGTCGGGATCGGTGTTGCTCCCCGACGCCGCGCCGGAGGGGCCCGGGGCTCCAGGTAAAGACGAGGGCGGCGGCAAGCCCGCCGAGAGCGAGGACTCGGAGGCCGCTGAGCCGAAGGGTATTCATCAGGTTTCTCCCCAGATCGCGTGGAACCGATGGTGCAGGAGGGCGGGAGGAAAGGAGCGGCGCGCCTCGACACCGCCAATGGCGGCAAGGTTGTGGTGGCCGCGGACGACCACCCGATGGCACGATTTCGCTCGCGCTTCACCGTTCACAGCTCGCGCCTCTCCCGCTGGTTCGGTCGGCAAGCTGTTCAGGTGGCGTTCAGAGACGCTGAGGCAATCTGACAGCGATAGCTTGCGTTATGCCTCGTTGCCTACCGGCAATCGGAGCTCGCCCCCCAACCAGCTCGCTTCCCAGCGGACCCAAGTTTAGGAACAGCTTTTCAACCTGTCAATTGGCGCTTTGGCGCGGCGTTTAGATGGACAGAAAGCTAGATTCCATAGGGGTTAGCGGCTGTTTACATTTGGCGGAGGAGCGCAAGATCTGAAGAACGCAATTGAGGTCCAAGTTGGAAATGGGTTCTCTGATGTTATTGTGACTTTTCTTCTTCACCAGAGGCCTCACTGACCTCAAAGACACCACCGATCATGCTGCGATGAAGTCGCAAGAGCGCTTACTGAAGAGAAGCTGAAGGAGGATTCGTGCAACGCACCACCACATGGATCGCCGCCGCTCTGGCCGCCGGTGTCGTCGTCGTGATCGCCGGCGGTCTAGGAGCCGGTCCGGCGTCTTCACAGGTCGGACCGGTCTTCTCGCAGGACCGGGATGACGATGAGCTCACCGGCTCGATCCGGGACCAGGCCGTTGACGCCGCCTTGAAGGCGACGGGCGGCGGCACGGTGACGGACACCGAAATGGGAGACGAGGGGGCGGCCTACGGCGTCGAGGTCCTCTTGTCGGACGGCCGCGAGGTCGAAGTCAACCTGGATCGGAACCTGAACGTCATCGGCCAGGAAGCCGACGACGACAGCGCCGGCGACGACGGAGTTCGACGACGACTGATCAGCCGGTGACGTGGAAGGTGCCGGGACCGTACAGCAGGTTCGGTTCGTCAGCCGTGGCGGTGGCATGGCAGCCGGCCTCGAGCTCGGCGGCTCCCGGGGTGGCGTTGCCGGGCACCGTCAAGGTGGCCTGCCACGAGCCGTCCTCCCGGACGGGAATGGGCTCGGACTCGGTCTCGACGCCACCGGCGTCGACGAAGGCGACGATCACGACATCGCTGGAGCTGGGACAGGTGTTGCCCGGCCCGGAAGCGGCCGCTTCGTAGCTGCTGCCCGCCGGTCCGGACGCCGGGTTGACCGTGAAGGTGGGACCGGCCGCCCGGGCCCCGCCGGCGAAGGCGGGGAGCAGGAGTGCACCGGCAAGCAGGTACCTGATCGCACGAGCCGTTTCCATCCCCCAACCTCCTTCTCCAGCCCCCAGGGCGAGCTACACAACCCACCAGAAGGTTAGTGAGGAATGACTGCGGTGTGGCGGCACGGGTCCCCCTCAGGCCTCGGGACCTACAGGGACGAGACGAACGTGTGCCGCGTCCGGTAGGTCCGGCTGGAGCAGTCGGCCTCGAGCACGTGGGCCTGGGAGGCGCCGAACGGGTTCCCCGGGCTGTAGTGCACCGGCGGGAGGATGTTGGAGGCGAACTCCCGCCCGCTGCGCAAGGTGGCCAGGAACCGTGGACGGGACAGATCCTGACCGGTGGCCTCGAAGAAGCGGTGCAGGGTCTTGTCCAGCCCCCACAGCGCGAGGCCGAGGTCGTCGGGCTCCTGGCCGTTCACCTTGCGGTACATGGCCTTGTAGTCGGCGTCGAAGCGGTCGATGACGTCGAGTTGGGGGAAGGGCGACAGGAACGTGGCCCGGCCGATCGACGGGCAGCCGAACTCGGCCACCAGGTTCAGCCCGTTGGAAAGCCCGGGGCCGGTCCACAGCGGGTTGTACGCCTGGCCCTGGGCGGCGTGGGCCAGGTTCAGGAACACCAGGGGGGCGACCATCATCATCACCGCCTCCGCCCCGGCCGTCGCGCATGGCGTTGGCCTCGGCCAGCGTCTCCGACTGGGAGGCGTTCTTGCTGATCCGGCTGCTCCGCACCACCTGCGAGGCCCGCCGCCCGGGCCGCGGCCTCCAGCGCGCTGTGCGTGTCGTTGTAGTTCGGCGTGTTGATGGTCAGAACTCCGACCTTGGTCAGGCTCGCCCGCTGCACCACCCGGGCCACCATGGGCGCCTGCTGGGGAAACGTCATCGAGACGTTGAAGTAGGTGGACAGGTCGGCGAAGCCAGCCTCGCTCCCGCCGGTGGCGAAATAGGGGACTCCCGCCTCGCTGGCGTAGCGGGCGCAGGCGATCGTCTGATCAGTGCCGATGCCCATGAGGAGGAAGACCTTGTCCCGCTCCACCATCTCCCGGCACACCTGCACGGCGCGGGTGGGGTTGAACTGGTCGTCCTTGATGACGACCCGGACGTTGCGGCCGAAGATCCCGCCGTGCTCGGCCACGAAGCGCCAGTAGAGGCCTTTGGCCTTCTCCAGGCTGTCCTGGGGGACAGGGGCCGCCCCGGTGATGGGGGCGTGCAGACCGATGACGATCTCGGTGTCGCTCACCCCGGTGCGGTCCTCGCCCGCGGGGGCGGGTCCGGAGCCGCCCGAGGGAGGCGCGGGAGCGGAGCCGGCCGTCGCTCCGGGCGCCGGTGGCGGGCCGGCGGACCGGCCCTGAGCGGAGGCCGCGGTGCTGGTTCCGGGGCCCGGGGCGGGGACGGCGGCCGAGTTCCGGGTGGCGCCGGCCGTCCGGTCCGGGACAGGCGCCGGGGCCGGGACGGTGGCTCCCGCCGGTGACGCGGCGACAGCCGGCGGCGCCGAGTCGGCGCCGGCGTCTTGGCCGGAGGAAAGAGGCGCTTCGGTCGCGGACGTCCCGACGCCGGCGGCGAGAGGTGCCGCCGGGCCCGACACCCCGGCCTTCTGGCCGCAAGCAGCGGCGGCGAGCACGGCCACGACCAGGGCGACGAGACGGGCGCGGCGGGCGCGGCAGGACAT
This sequence comes from uncultured Actinomycetes bacterium, assembly GCA_963789165.1. Classification (GTDB taxonomy): domain Bacteria; phylum Actinomycetota; class Acidimicrobiia; order IMCC26256; family BP-133; genus CAWBJP01. Next base: position 266,113 of record CAWBJP010000012.1, on the reverse strand, counting down.
GAAACTCAGCGTACCGATGTCTCCGCCCTGCTCCCAGGCGGGGCTCAGCCGGGGGGTGGTTCCCCGGCTTCGGCCCGCCGGGCCGCCATCGCCGCCAGGGCGTCGAGCATCTGCACGTCCCGGTCGTAGGACAGGAGCCGTTTGGCTTCCTCGAGACCGAGCCAGCGCACCTCGTCCACCTCGTTCTGGGGTCCCTCGCCGCCGCCCAGGGGCTGCATGGCGTAGTAGCGGACCGTCTTCAGCCGGCCGTGGCGGTCGTGGTAAGTGGCGGTCCCGAGCTCATCCCCCAACGAGCAGGCGAGACCGGTCTCCTCCCGCACCTCCCGGAGGGCACATTCGGCGTCGCTCTCCCCCGGGCCGGCCTTGCCCTTGGGCAGGCTCCAGTCGTCGTAGCGGGGCCGATGGACGACGACGACGCGCAAGCCCCCCTGCCACCGGCTCCAGACCACGCCCCCGGCGGCCCGCACCGTGCCCTCGGCCGCCGGCACCACCGGGTCGTGTTCCTGTTCCCCCGACCACCGTCGGACGGAGGGCTCGGGAGCGGCGGGCGGCGCCATCTCGGCGCTGGCCTCGGCCCGTTCGTAGGCCGGCTCGTCCACGGCCAGCGGGGCTGGCTCCGGTTCGTACGCCGGCACCTCGGGTTCGTACGCCGCACTGCTCCGGTTCGTACGCCGGTTGCTCCGGTTCGTACGCCGGCTCGCTCAGCGGTTCCGCGGGCGCGAAATCGTCCGCGCCGGCCGCGGCCGGCGCCTCGGGGGCGAATTCGTCCTCGGCCGTCTCGGGCGGCGCCTCCCACTCCGGCGGGGAGCCGTCGGGGGGTTCGCTGCTCTCGTCACCGGCGGGGCGCGCCCAGGCCTGGTCGTCGGGCTCGGGTTCGGAGGGCGCGTCGGGACGTCGGCGAAACCGCATCGGGCAAGAGGCTAGTCAGTGCGCAATGTTTCGGAAATCTGTAAGTGGTGCGACCGCGGCGCGCCAGGGAGCGGTCCGTCGCCCTGAGGGGCGTCCGCGGCCACTAGAACTGCAGGCGTGACGCCAGGGGCAGCCCTCGCCGTCGTCGCCGGCACGGTGGTGGCCGCCTGTCTCGCCGGCACCGGCCCGCCGGTGGCTGCCGCCCCCGCCCACCCGGTGGAGCGGGTGCTCATCGTGACCCTGCCCGGGGTCACCTGGGAGGACCTCGACGCCGCCGACGCTCCCCACCTCCGGGCGCTGGTGTCGGAGTCCGCCGTGGCGAGCGCCTCGCTGCGGGTCTTCCACCGGGGGACACGCATCGCCGAGGGCTACGCCACGCTGGGGGCCGGCGCCCTCCTGGACGGCCACCGCCGGCTGGCGGCCCAGGCCCGACCCGATCCTGGCGGCGGGATCGTCTCTCCCGCCCTGCCCATGCTGACCACCCTGGCCGCCGGACGGCACCGGGGCGCGGCGCCCGGCGCGCTGGGAGATGCCCTGGCCGGCGCCGGCGTGGCCCGGGCCGTGGTGGCCAACGCCGACACGTCGATCGCCGGCACCGAAACGCCGGTCGCCGACACCGGGGCCGCCAGCTGGCACCGTGAGGCGTCTCTGGTGCTGGCCGGGAGCGATGGCCGCGTCCCCGGGGGCAGCGTGTCCCCCACGCTGCTGGCCGCCGACCCGGACGCTCCCTTCGGGGTCCGCCTCGACGCCGGCGCGGTGGGCGCCGCCTTCACCTCCGTCTGGGGCGGCCGGTCGGTGGTCGTGGTGGAGGCTTCGGACGTGGCCCGGGCCCAGCTCGCCGCCGGCTCCCAGCCCCCCAACCGGCGCCCGCCGCTGGTGGCCGCCGCCCTCACTTCCACCGACGCCCTGGTGGCCACCCTGCTCCGCCAGGTGGACCCCGGACGCCACGCCGTCCTCCTGGTCACCCCTTCCACTCCGGCCGGGGCGACCCGTCTGGGCGTGGCCGCTCTCCGGGCCCCGGGGGTGGAGGGCGGGCTGCTGCGCTCGGCGTCAACGCGGCGCTCTGGCCTGATCACCCTGACCGACGTCGCCCCCACCGTCCTCGACCTCCTGGGCGTGCCCCGGCCCGGCGCCATGGAGGGCCGCGCCTTCGAAGCGGATGGGTCGGGCCCGGTCTCCGTCCCCGCTCTGGTGCAGGCCGACCGCGAGTCCGGCCTGCGGGACCGGTTGGTGGCTCCGGTCACCCGGGGGTTCGTGGCCGCCGAGATGGCATTGGCGCTGGCCGGCGCGCTGGCATTGGCCCTGGCCAGCCGGCCCCCGGGGCGTCGGGCGCAGCCGGTGGTGGCCTTCGCCGCACTGTGGCTGCTGGCCATGCTGCCCATGACCTGGTTGCCGGCCAGCTTCGACGTCACCACCACCGCCGCCTGGTGGGCGCTGGTGGTCGGGGGCGGGCTGGCCGGGGCCGCGGTCGCCACCCGATGGGTGCGGCACCCGCTGCTGCGGGTGTCGCTGCCTCTCGGGGTGCTGTTCGCCGTACTGGTGGCGGATGTGGTCGCCGGCACCGGCTTCCAGCTCTCGGCCGTTTTCGGCTATTCCCCCACGGCCGGGGGCCGCTACGCCGGCTTCGGGAACCTCGCCTTCGCCCAGGTGGCGGCGGCCGGTGCCCTGTTGGCGGCGGCGGTGGCCCACCTGGTGGGAGGACGGCGGGGGGCGTGGGCCGGTGTCGGCATCCTGGCTGTCGCGGTGGTGGCCGACGGGCTCCCCGCCTGGGGCGCCGACGTCGGCGGCGTACTGGCCGGTCTGCCCGGCTTCGCGGTGGTGGCCGCAGGCCTGCTCGGCGTGCCCCTGTCCGCCGCCTGGGTGCTGGGCACGGCCGGCGCGGCCGTGGCGACCGTGGCTCTCTTCGGAGGCCTCGACCTGCTGCGCCCGCCGGGACAACGCACCCATCTGGGTCGTCTCCTGGAACGCATGGCCGACGACGGGCTGTCGCCCCTCTGGGACGCCATCACCCGCAAGGGCGAGGTGGCCTGGGACCTGGCGCTCCCCGCCGCCGGCCGCTGGCTGCCTCTGGTGCCCGCCGGTCTCGCCTTCGTCGCCTTCGTGGCCTTCGGCCCGGGTGGGACGCGGCGCCGCCTCGGGACCCGGATCCCGCAACTGGGACCGGCCGTCGCCGGCCTCCTGGTCGTCGCCGCCCTCGGCTTCGCCGTCAACGACTCCGGGGTGGCCATCCCGGCCATGATGCTGGGCGTCCTCACCCCCGCCCTCGTCCACCTCTCGCTGAGCCCTTGACCGGAGGGAAGACCCCGGCCCTTCGGCTCAGCCGCCGAGGGCGGCGACGGAGACGATGGGCAGGCTGGGCGGAGCGGCGCCGAGGGACCCGTCGAAGGGCCGGTCGGAGAAATTGAAGATGCCGCCGTCCTCGGCCACCATCAGATAGCCCGTGCCGAAGGCGACCATGCCCGTCATGGGCCGGTTGAGCCGGCTGGCCCCCATCGAACCCCGGAAGGGAGCGTCGAAGCTGAAGACGCCGCCGTCGGAGGCCACCAGCCAGTAGCCGGCACCGTCGGGGTCGGGCACCAGCGACTGCACCGGGGCGTTGAGCTTGATGCCACCCGTCGAACCGGCGAAGTGGGCATCCCCGAAGGTGAAGACCCCGCCGTCGGAGGCCACCATGTAGTACCCCTGCCCCGACGGGGTCGGCACCGAGTCCAGCACCGGGCCGTTGAGGGCCATGCCGTTCAGGTCGCCATGGAAGGCGGCGTCGCCGAAGGGCAGGGCCCGGCCCCGGTCGGTGAACACCCAGTAGCCCCCACCCGAGGGCGTGGCCGACAGGCTCGTCGCCTCCTCGCCGGCCTGCAGCTTCCCGCCCGCGTTCCCGAAGCTGCGGGCCTCCCCGAAGGGGTGCACGCCGCCATGGCGGTCGACCACCCAGTACCCCTCGCCTCCCGGGTACTGCTCCAGGTCCACCGCCTGCCCGTGGGGGCCCAGGCCGGCGTCACCCAGGTGCCGGGCCGCTCCGAAGGCGTACACGGTCCCGCCCGCGCCCAGCATCCGGTAGCCCGAGCGGGCGGCGGGCGACTCGGCCGCGGATCGGGACGCGGCGTCAGGAGGCGTCGCATCGGGGGAGTTCGTGGTGGCCGGCGCCGGAGCCGAGTCGGTGGTTACTCGGCGAGGTGGGGGCACTCGACGCCTGGAAATCGGGATCGCCGTCGAAGCGGGGCTCTCTGGTCAGGTTGACCTGGCCGGTCCCGTCGGCGTTCATGAGCCAGATCTCACCGTTGCCGGTGCGCTCGGGGATGTCGGCCGGCTGGCGCACGTAGGCGATCTTCGTGCCGTCGGGCGACCACGCCGGGTCCACGTTGCTGTCCGGCTCATTGGACAGATTGACCTTGCCCGTCCCGTCGGCGTTGACGACCACGATGTCGGAGTTGTCGCCCACGCCGTTGCCCCGGTAGGCGATCTTCGTCCCGTCCGGCGACCAGGCCGGGTCGTCTCCGTATCCCTGCTTGGCGAGGACGTCGAAGCGGCTCGACCCGTCGAGGTTGAGCACGACGATGGTGCAGTGCCCGGCGTCGGCGCCCTTGTTGGGGTTGCAACTCCGGATGGCGAGTGCCCTCCCGTCGGGCGACCAGGAGGGTTCATCATCGATCCCGGAGTGGTGCGTGATCTGAACCGGGTTCGTCCCGTCGGCGTTCATAACGAAGACCTCGGCATCCTTGCCGGCCCGGTTGGTCCGCCAGGCGATCTTGGTGCCGTCCGGCGACCAGGCCGGCTCGTCGTCGAACCCCGTGAATTTCGTGAGGTTGGTCAGGCCGCTCCCGTCAGCGTTCATGAGCATGATGTCCGAGGACGAACCCTCCACGCCTTCGCCGTAGCTGGTGAAGGCGATCTTCGAGCCGTCAGGCGACCAGACCGGCTCCCGGTCCTCGCCCGGCGTGTTGGTCAGCCGGGTGACCCCACTCCCGTCGGCGTTCATCGAGTAGATCTCGAAGTCGCGGGTGCGGTCGCTGGTGAAGACGATCCGGCCGGTGGCGCCGCGCACCACGGCCTGTACCGGGGTGAGCACCGGGGCCAGGAAAAGGAGAGGTAGTCCGGCGGTGGCGAGTCCCACCGCCCGGTGCTTCGACTTCTGTCGGGCCTTCAAGGCGCGCATGGCCAAGCCCCTGTTCGAAATTCGGACATTGCCCCCGAAACGGCGCAATGGTGCAACCCAGCCTCATTGCATTGTAATGGGATCCTCCTCTCAATTCGCTGAAAAACTTTTGATGCAGGAGTGACGGCCGGGGCCGTCGAAATAAACGAGTTGGCGTCGCGTCAGGGCGACTCCCACCGGGACCAGAGCCGGTCGGGAGGACGCCGCCTCGCGGATCAGCGCCCGGCGAAGTCGGGGGGGCGCTTCTCGGAGAACGCGGCCAGGCCTTCCTTCAGGTCGTCGCTGGCGAAGGCCTGGGCCACCAGGGCGTCGAGCTCGCCGATCAGGTCGTCGTCCTCACCCCGGGCGTAGCCCATGTGCCGGGCCACCGCGTTGAGGGCGGCCTTGTGACCGGCGACAGTGAGGGGGGCCAGCGCCGCGACCTCCCCGGCCAGGTCGAGCCCGGCGGCCAGCGCATCATCGGCGAGGCGATGGACCAGGCCCATCCGCAGCGCTTCGCCCACCCCGATGCGCCGGCCGGTGAGCAACAGGTCGCGGGCGTGAGCCTGTCCCACCAGCAGGGCCAGGCGCTGGATGTTCTCGGGCGAGAGCATCACGCCCAGCTGGGTGGCGGGGATGCCGAAGGTCGCCTCGGGGGCGGCGACGCGCAGGTCGCAGGCCACCACCAGCTGGGTGCCGCCCCCCAGGGCGGGGCCGTTGACGGCGGCGATGACCGGAGCGGGATGGTCGACCACCTCGTCCAGGAGGCTTTCGAAGGCCGGGCGGAAGTCCTCCTCTCGCCCGGGGCTCGGGGTGTCCCCGGAACGAGAGAGCGGCGTGTGCCCGAGATCGGCGCCGGCGCAGAAGGCGGAGCCGGCTCCGGTCAGGACCACCGCCCGCAGGGAGCGGTTTTCGGCCAGGTGGTCGCGGAGCTGATGGCACATGGCGGCCGAGAGGGCGTTGCGCCTCTCCGGCCGGTCGAGGGTGGCCAGCCCCACCGGCCCCCGGACCTCCCAGTTGATCACCGGGGACACCCCGGACCCCGGGTGATCAACCTTTCGCCCCGCCCGTGAAGCGGAAGGCGCCCAGGCGCAGGGGGGGCACGTGGACCTGCCCGGGGCCGAAGAACTCGGAGTCGGCGAAGCGGGCGCCGGCCCCCACGCCGAGCACGTTCCCGGGAGCCAGCGCCTCGAGGAAGGACTGGGTGAAGCGGAGGTTGCGCACCCCCGGCCCAACCTTTCCGTCCTCCACCAGGAACGTGCCGTTGCGGGTGAGGCCGGTCACCACCTGGGTCTTGGGGTCGAGGATCCGGCAGTAGTTGAAGGTGGTGACGAGCAGGCCGCGGCGCACCCCGGCCACGAGGTCATCGAGGCTGTCACCGCCCGGCCTGAAGAACAGGTTGGTGGTGATGGCGCCCCACACGTCGCTGCCGTCCACCGCGTGCCCGGTGCTCTCCGTCCCCAGGCGCCGGGCCGTCCGGCGATCGTGGGCCAGGGCGGTGGACATCCCGCCGGCGACGAGGTCGAGACGGCGCTTGGGGGTGCCGTCAGCGTCGAAGGCCACGCCGATGGCGCCCGGGTCGGTGGCGTCGTCCCAGATCGACACGGCCGGATCGAACTGGGCCTCGCCCAGGCGGATGCCGGACTGGCCCTCGATGGCCTGCTTGGCGTTGAACCCGTAGAAGGCGAGGAACTCCACCAGGGTGGCGACGCACTCGGGTTCCAGAACCACCTCGTACTCACCCGGCTCCACGTCGATGGGCGAGGCGCTGCGCCGGGCCCGGTCGGCGGCCGCCGTCCCGGCCGTCTCAGCGTCGATGTCGGCCAGCCGGCACGAGGACTGGTGGGCCGACCCGGCCGAGTCGTCGGTCTGGTGGATCCCGTCGATGGTGGCCCGGGTGGAGCGTCCGACGGCGAGCTGGCCGGCGGAGTTGGCGAAGGCGGTGGTGCCGCCGTCGGTGTCGCAGTAGCCCGCGGCCCGCAGGCCCTCTCCCGCGGTGACGAAGGCGGCCACTCTGGCCGCCCGTCCGTCGGGGGACGCGGCCTCGGTGTCGGGGTCGTAGTGGTCGATCTCGGGGACGGGTGCGGGGGGAGCCAGGCCGGGCCAGTCCGGGTCTTCGGGACGCAGGGCGGCCGCGGCCAGGGCGCCCTCCACCAGCGCGGCCAGACCGTCGTCGTCGACCCGGGTGGTGGAGGCCGAGGCCACCCGGGCGGCGGCCGCCACCTTGAGGGTGACGGAGATGCCGTCCTCACCGACGTTCTGGTGGATGAACGAGTTGGCGAAGCGGGTGAGCGCCGGCCGGCCCCGGCGGACGCTGACCTGGGCCTCGCCCCGGTCGCCGACCAGGTCCACGACCCGCTGGCTGAGCTCGGCGGGCGTGGTCATCCCGTCACCCCCACGCGCACGCCCCGGAAGCGGGCCGGCGCGGCGGGATGCCCGGTGTGGGCCGACTGCATGGGTTGGCCCTTGCCGCAGTTGGGCACCCCCCAGGGCAGCCACTCGTCCCCCCCGGCCAGCATGTCCAGCGAACCCCAGAACTGCGGCGTGATGCCGGTGTAGGTCGGGTTGCGCAGCATGCGGCCCCGCTGGCCGCCCCGGATCTCCCAACCGACCTCGCAGCCGAACTGGAAGTTGAGCCGCTTGTCGTCGATGGACCAGGAACGGTTGGTGGCCATCATGATTCCGTCGTCGGTGGCGGCGATGATCTCCTCCAGGGACGAGTCGCCGGGCACCAGGCCCACGTTGGTCATCCGGACCATCGGGATGCGGTTGTAGCCGTCGGCCCGCACCATCCCCCCGGGCGGCAGGCCGACCAGGGCGGCCGAGTCCCGGCCCGACAGCACTCCCACCCAGACGCCCTCCCGGACGATGTCCACCCTCTGCGCCGGGGTGCCCTCGTCGTCGTAACCGAAGCTGCCCAGCGCCCGGGGCAGGGTGGCGTCGGCGGTGACATTCATGAGCGGCGAGCCGTAGCGCAGCGACCCGAGCTGGGGCAGCTCGAGGAAGCTGGTGCCGGCGAAGGCGGCCTCCCAGCCCAGGATCCGGTCCAGCTCGATGGCGTGGCCGACCGATTCGTGGATCTGGAGGGCGAGCTGGCTGGAATCGAGGATCAGATCGGTGGTGCCCGCCGGGCACTCGTCGGCGGTGAGGAGGGCGACGGCCTCGGAGGCGACCCGCTCCGCATTCCCGGGATAGTCCCAGTTGCGAACCACCTCGTAGCCCCCGGTTTCGAACTGCCCGAAGGCCTGGGGGTAGGAACGGCGCTGGGTCTCCGACTCGCCCACGGCGGTGGCGTCCATCCCGCCCCCCGTCTCCATCAGATGCTGATGGAGGCGGTGGCCCTGGCTGGAGATGAACCACTTCTCGGTGTCCCAGGCGGAGAGGAAGGCCCTGGCCAGGTCGACGCCGGCCACCGCTCGCATGGCCGTGGTCACGTCCACGACCAGGTCGCCGCGCTCGGCCAGGGACACGGCGAAGGGATCCTCGACATGGGGCGTCTCGTAGTCGTCGTCGAGCACCGGGACGTCGGCCAGGGGGAGGGCGGGCCCGGGCACGGACGCCGAGGCCCGGGCGATGGCCGCCGCCTGTTCCCCGGCCTCCCGGGCGCTGGCCGGCTCCGCGGTGGCGAAGAAGCCCCACGACGAGCCGATGAGCGCCCGCACCCCGACGCCGGCGGACTCCTGCTGGCCCAGCGCCTCGATGACGCCGTTGAGGGCCTCCACACTCTGGTTGCGGCCCACGACGACCCGGGCGTCGGCATAGTGCGCTCCGGCGGCCAGAGCCCCCTCCACGGCGGCGGTGGCGTAGTCGAACATCTCAGCGTCCCTTCCAGAGCGGCTTGCGCTTCTCAGCGAAGGCGGCCAGGCCCTCGGCCGCGTCCTCGGTGGTGGTCGTCACGGTGAGCATGGCGTGGAGGTAGTCGAGTGCCTCCTCGCCCGCCATGTCCAGTACCCGGTAGAAGGAATCCCGACCCCAGCGGACGATGACGGGCGACTTGGCCGCGACGGTGGCGGCCAGTTCGTCGACGGCGGCGTCGAGACCGTCGACCGGCACCACCTGGTTCACGAACCCGATGCGCTGCGCCTCGTCGGCCTTGACCCGCCGTCCGGTCATCATGAGGTCGAGGGCGACCTTGGGCGGCATGGAGCGCAGGAGAGGCACCGAGATCATGTAGGGCCACAGCCCGATGTCGATCTCGGGCGTGCCGAAGGTGGAATCCTCCGTGGCGATGACGAAGTCGCAGGCCAGGGCCAGCCCGAACCCGCCCGCCAGGCAGTAGCCGCGCACCCGGGCGATGGTCGGCTTGCCCAGGTGCCACAGGGCCCGGAACAGGTCCGCCACCCGGCCCCGGGCCTCGTGCATCTGGGTGGGTCCCACCTGGGAGCCGATGCCGGACAGGTCGGCGCCGGCGCAGAAGGCGCGCTCCCCCGCCCCGGTGAGCACCACCACCCGCACGGCGTCGTCGGCCTTGGCGGCGGCGAAGGCTTCGGCGAGCTCGCCCATGACCTGGAACGACATGGCGTTGTGCCGCTCCGGGCGGTCGATGGTGACCCGGGCCACCGGCCCGTCCACCTGGTAGCGGACCTGCTCCATGGAGAGCTCCTTCGTGCGTACGCGACCGGGCCGCACTCTACGATCCGGAGCCCAAATCCCCCGACCCGGCATCGCGGCGTTGGACAATGCTGTATTGATGGCTCTTCGCCTGGCGGCTCATCGCAGCGTCGGCGGGGGCCCCTGCCCCACCTCCAACCCCACCAAGGTGGTGTCATGTCGTTCCTCGTCGTCACCCTCGCCCTCGCCCTGGGCGTCGCCCTCCTCACCGGCGGCAGCCTGACCCACGTCCTGGAGACCCGCCTGCGGGCCACATGGGCCCTCTTCCTGGCCCTGGCGCTGCAGATCGCCCTCGACCTGTTCTGGTCGGGTGGCGGCAACGGGATGAGCCGCCTCCTGCTCGCGATCTCCTACGCCCTCCTCGTCGGTTTCTGCCTGACCAACGTGGCCAACAAGGGGATGACGGTGGTCGCCCTCGGGATCGCCCTCAACGGGTTGGTCATCACGGTCAACGGCGGCATGCCCGTCCGCACCGACCCGGGTTTCCGGGAAACGGCCAAGCACCACGCCGAGCGCCCGTCCGATTCGCTCACCTTCCTGGGCGACATCATCGTGCTCCGCCCGCTCAGCCAGGCGCTGTCCTTCGGCGACCTCATCATGCTGGTGGGCCTGGTGGACGTCCTGGTCCACCGCAGCCGTCCCATCCCGACCCGGCGCCGCCCGCTGGCCCTCGAGGCGATCGAGGCCGCCGTCTAGCCGCCCTATGGTCGGGGCGCATGGCGCCTTGTGCGGCCCTGGTGTCGTTCCGGCTCGGTGGCCCCGACGGGGTTTCCGTCCAGGCCGCCACGTGGGGTCGGGCGCTCGAGCAGTTGGGGTACACGGTTCGACGGGTGGCCGGCGACCTGGCCGACGGGCCCCGCCCCGGCGATGTGATCCTGCCCGGCCTCGGGGTGACCGCCGAGGCTGCGCCCGGCCTCGACGGGCAGCGTCCGGCGGGCATCGGACCGCCCACGCCTGAGGAGATCCTGGAGGCACTGGCGGGCTGCGACGTGGTGGTGGTGGAGAACCTGCTCTCGCTCCCCCTCAACCTGGACGCCGCCGGTGCGGTGTCCGATGCGCTCCGCCGCGTCCTCGAGGCCGGGTCCGCCCGGGTGGTGCTCCACCACCACGATCTGGCCTGGCAGCGACCCGAGACCGCCCATGTCACCGCGCTGCCCCCGCGCCTGGCCGGCGCGCTCCACGTCACCATCAACGACTTCTCCCGGGCGGAGCTGGCCGAGCGGGGCTTCGAGGCGGTGACGGTGCGCAACGCCTTCGACCTCGATGCCCCGCCCGGGCGGCGGACGATGGCGCGTTCCGCCCTGGGCGCCCGACCCGATGATCTGGTCGTGCTCCAACCCACCCGGGCCATCGCCCGCAAGAACATCCCCGACGCCCTGGCCCTGGCCGAGGCTCTGGCCGAGCGCCGCCGCCAACGACCGGGCACGGTGATCTACTGGCTGCCCGGGCCAGCGGAGGACGGCTACGCCCCCGTCCTGGAGCGTATGGTGGCCGGCGCCCGCATACCGGTGGTGCTGCGCCGGGCCGGCGACCTCGTCTGGCCTGGAGCAGCCGCCCCGGCGCCGGACCCGGACGCCCCGGAAGGAACCATGGCCGACGCCTACGCCGCCTGCGACCTCGTCGTCTTCCCCTCCACCGGCGGGGAGGGCTTCGGCCAGCCCGTCATCGAATCGGTGTGGGCCCGCCGGCCCCTGGCCGTGGCCCGGTACCCGGCCCTGGACGAGATCCTGGCCCTCGGCTTCCGGTTCCTCCCGGCCGGCGACCCGGCGGCGGTGGCCGCCGCCCTGGAAGCTCCCGACGAGGCCGGCTTCGACGCCAACCTGGCCCTGGCCCGGTCCCACTTCTCCCTCGACGCCCTCACCCAACGACTCGGAACCTTGCTGTGATGATGGCTCTTCGCCTGGCGGCTCATCGCGATGCGGCCGGGGGCCCCTGCCCCAGCCGCCAGGCCCCGCTGGCGCAGGTCCTATGACGATGCCCCACCGTCCGCTGGGGGCGGGTGGCCCCCTGGTGTCGGTAGTGGGGTGGACGACCGCGGCCCTGGCCCGGCCGTCGGAGGAGCACCCTCCGGCCGTCCTGGTGCGGGCCGCGCTGGACGCCGAGATCGACCTCTTCGACTCGATGCCCGAAGACGATGCCCAGGACAATCTGGCCCGGGTCCTACGCAGCCAGCGCCGCCACGTGGCGCTGGGCGCCCGCTGCGTCGCCACCGCCGGACCGGCCGCCTTCAGCGACCCGCACCGGGCCTGGAGGCCCGAGGAGGTCCGGCTGCGGCTGGAGGCGGCGCTGCGCCACCTGCAGACCGAATGGCTGGATGTGTGGCTGCTCCACCACCCCTCCCCCGAGGCGCTGGAAGACGACAACCTGTGGGCTCAGCTGGCCGACGACCGCCAGGCCGGTTGGATCCGGACCGTCGGGGTGGCCACGCCGGGGGAGGACGAGGCGCGGGCCGGGCTGCGGCAGGGAGGTATCGACGTCCTGCTTGTGCCGCTCCACCTGGCCGAGGCCGAGCCCGGCCGGTCCCTCGCCGCCGAGGCGGCCGAGCAGGGGGTGGCGGTGGTGGCCGAAGACCCCTTCGGGGACGGGACGCCGCGGCATCTCGTTGCCGGGCTGGTCGACCCCGACGCCGACCGCTCCCCGGACCAGGCGGCCCTGGCGGGTGTGCTGTCGCTTCCGGGGGTCACCTGCGTCCTGTCGCCGGCGGCCACCCCATCGGAGATCGGGGCGCACGCGGGCGCGGCGAAGCAACTGTTGACCGAAGCCGAGATCGGGATGCTGGTGGCACGCCTCGACGAGGCGCGCGAAAACCAACGCGAACCCTAGGAACTCACAATTTGGCCGGCGACCACCGCCCGGGCTTCGTTACCCGAGCGGAGTGTCGCAGCCTCCGATTTTCTCCCCCAGCAGAGTTGTTCCGCACCCGGTCCCTCTCCGTCCGGTGACGACGGGTCGGTACCGAGCTTTTACGCCAGGAAGGTCGGCCCCTTACGGCTGCGTTGCCGCCGGCGGGCGACAAGCGAGCAGAGAGAGGCGCGCCGGGCCGGTGCCGGGCGTGCGGGCTCAGGCGGGCGATGAAAACCGGGTTTCCGGATCCATCTGCCGTTGTTCATGTCGCTGTGATTCTCCGATTACCGGCCCGTCTCCTGCGGCTGAGCGCATATAGGGCACTCGCCGCGTTACACATGGGCGGGAGAAATGTCCGTATCGGGCGAAAAGTTCCGCTCTGTTACCGTTGTTGAGCCATGCGGCTCCCCGCGGCCCGTCGCCGACACCAACTCCTCGACGTCGCTCGGGATCTCTTTGCCGCCCGGGGTTTCCACGCCACCTCCATGGACGAGGTCGCGGAAGCCGCCGGTGTGACCAAACCGGTCCTCTACCAGCACTTTCCTTCCAAGCGGGCGCTGTACCGGGAGCTGCTGGAGGACACCGCCCGCCGGCTGCTGGCCGAGATCAACGCCGCCACCGCGCCCGCCGACACCGCCCGGGAGCGGGTTCTCGCCGGGTTCTCCGCCTACTTCACGTTCGTCACCGTCCACCAGTCGGCCTTCCGGCTGCTTTTCGGAGCCTCGGTCCGCAACGACGCCGAGTTCGCCGAGGTGGCTGAAGCGGTGCTCGACCTGATGGCGGAGAACGTGGCCGAGCAGATCGCCCTCGACCTCCCGTCCGAGCACCGCCGGGTCATCGCCCACGCCGTGGTCGGTCTGGCCGAGGCGGTCGGCCGCCGGGCCCTGTTCGACACCGGCGCCGAGCACGACCCCGAGGTGCTGGCCCACTGGACGGCCGAGCTGGCCTGGTACGGCCTCCGCGGCATCCGTACCGGCAGCGAAGCCGGCGCCCTCCGCGCCGACTGACCCGCCCCTGGCCGGGTTACGGGGCGAGGGCGGCTCCGAAGGGCAGGTTCCGGGCCACGGCGAAGGCGACGATCAGGCCGAGGAGCGCCCAGTCGAACGGGGCGGAGCCGGGGAGAGGTCGGAAACGCCACCAGCCTGTGCGCCGGCCCGTCCAGGCCAGCCAGGCCCAGACCAGCAGGACGATGCCGACCACCAGCATGGCGTTGTATCCGACCATGGCCCCCACGTCGCCATCGGCCAGGGCCCGCAGACCCCGCAAGGCACCGCACCCGGGGCAGTAGAGCCCGGTGACGGCCAGGAAGGGGCAGGTCGGGTAGTGCCCGGCGACGGACGGGTCGCGCAGCACCAGGCCACCCAGGACGGCCGCCGCTCCACCGGCCACGGCGACGGGCGCCGCCCAGCCCGGGGCCCGGGGTGTCCCCGAGGAGCCCGGGGCCCGGGGTGTCCCCGAGGAGCCCGGGGCCCGGGGTGTCCCCGAGGAGCCCGGGGCCCGGGGTGTCCCCGAAGCCGCCAGCAGCCGGGTCAGCGGGACGTCCATCAGAAGTCGGAGCTGTTGCCGGAGAAGACGGCGCCGAGCATGGCGACGACGAAGAAGAGGACCACCAGACCGACGGTCACGCCGGCGGAGATGATGGCGAACTTCTTGGCCTTCTCACTGGCTTCGCGGGCCCCGGCGTAGTCGCCGGCCGACCATTTCGAATCGACCTGGGAGGCGAAGACGATGGAGGCGATGCCCAGGGGCAGGCAACACAGCACAGTGGAGAGAATCGCCCAGACCAGGTTGTTATCCGGCTTGGGCCCGGGAGCGCCCGGGCCGTAGGGGCCGCTTCCGTAGCCGGGCGGAGGCCCCCCTCCGTAACCGCCGGGAGGTGGGGGTGGAGGAGGCCCACCGCCGTAACCGCCGGGTGGGGGCGGCGGGGGCGGAGGCGGAGGCGGCGTTCCGTAGGGCGGGCTTCCCTCGGACATCAGTACCCCGTCTCGCTGTCGCTGGCCACGATCCCGGCGATCACGATGAAGTAGAGCAGGGCGAGGGCGACACCGACTCCGGCGGCGATCATGGCGAACCGCTTGGCCTTGTCCGACGCCTCCTGCGCCCCGGCGTAGTCGCCCTGGGTCCACTTCCCGTCCACCTGGGAGGCGAAGACGATCGAGGCGATGCCGAAAGGTAGGCAACAGAACAGCGTGGACAGGATGGCCCACACCAGATGGTTGGGCGGCTTCTGCCCGGCGGGGCCACCGCCGTAGCCCCCGCCGTAGCCGCCTCCGTAACCGCCCGGCGGAGGAGGCGGGGCACCGTAACCCCCGGGTGGTGGCGGAGGAGGGGGCGGCGGCGGAGGGGGCGGGGGCGGCGCGTCGCTCATGATCCTCCTCGGCGACCGGCCGGCACCGGTCGTTCCGGAGGATGCTAGTGATCAGGCCGATGCCCCCGAAAACGGTATTGCCGCCCCGGGGGCCCCGGACTAGTGGTGATGGGGGTGGGGGTTCTCGGCCGGCGGGGTCGAGGTGACCGGCGCCGGGGTGTTGCCCGACGCTTCGGGCGGCGCCGGCGTCCCGCCCTCGGGTTCGGGGGTCTCCCACACGTAGGCGACCATGATCCCCATGACGTCGTCGGCCGCCTCGCTGGCGTTGTAGACCGACTCGAGGTCGAGGGTCTCGCCCGCCCGCACGGTGCCGAGGGCGTCCCACACGCAGGTGCTCATCGACTCGATGGTCCCCATGTAGGCCGGCTTGGTGCCGTAGCCGGCCCAGGCCGTGCACACGTGGGCGCCGGTGGTGGCGTTGGTGAGGGTCGTGCGCACCCCACCGTCATGGACATGGCCGGCGGTCCAGACGATCCGACCCGTGATGGTCGACTTCCAGGTCCAGTGGCTGCTGGAGGGACCGGCGGGCACCGAGTACTCGGAGGTCCGGCAATTGGCCATGTCGAGCCACACCGGGGTCACCGGTCGGATGCCCTCGGTCGATCCTGGCAGCCAGCTGACCTTGTATCGGAAGTAGACGGTCTTGGGCTCGGACGAGTGGTTCATGATGTGGAAGACGGCGTTCACCGGACCCGACCCGAGGTGGTAGCCGTACCCCGGCGGGAAGCGACGCTGGGTCCGCTCGTTGCCCGAGGCGAGGAAACGCTCGCCCAGGTTCCTGAAGAACTCGTCGTCCCCGCAGGTGGTGTCCTGGTTGGCCGGGTTGAAGAACACGGCGTGGTGGAGCATCACGCCGGTGTCCAGGTTGGCCGACGACCCGTCCGGATAGATGAGGTCGGGTTCGGCGGCCACGAGGAAGCAGTCGTCGCAGGGCTTGGGCACGTTGGGCATGACCGTGTTGCCGAAGTCGAGGTCGCCGCCCGCTCCGGCCGGACCGAGGGCGAAGGGCCCGTAGCGGACCTCGGTCACCTCGGGGGCAGGCAGCGGAGCGGAGGCGGGCACCGCCGGCGGCTGGGCCGGGCCGGACCCGGCGGACAGGTGGGCGTGGTCGTTGGCGGCTGAGACGGCGTCGTGGTCGTGGCCGGGAGCGGGCGCGGGCGCGGCGGTCGTCACATGGCCGTGATCGGCTTTGACGGTGGCGGCTGGGTGGGCGTGGGCGGGATCGACCCCCGACGGGTTGTCGGCCGGGTCATGGCCTTGATCCGCGGCGAGGGGGTCGTGACCGACGGCGGAGGCCAGCTCGGCGTTGGCGTGGCCAGGGGAGGCCGGCGCGGCATCGTCGTGCCCGGCGGCCGTGGTCATGCGCGGGTGGTCGGATTCGACGGTGGCGGACCAGGAGGTCACCGCGGCCGCGGCCAGAACGAGCGCCAGGCTGGCACCCACGAACGCGTGCCGGGAGGCGGGTCGAGCCAGCATCCGGCTCCCGCTCATGGACAGGGCGGTGGCCGCCGCGCCGAGCAGGCCGAGCACCACGGCGATCATCCCCGCGCCCAGCAGAAGGTGGCCGGGATTGCCGGTGGTGAAGAGCCCTTCACGTCCGGCGAGGGTGGGGTCGGCGGCATGGAGCACGGCATCCCAGGCCAGACCGCCCAGGAGGAGGACCACCCCGAAGAGCCCGAGAGCGAGGAAGGAACCCAGTCGCTTGGTCATCGCACGACCTCCAGAAGGGGGATGACGAAAAGGGCGATTTAGTTGTGTCGTACAAGTATGTTCTAATTCAGTTGCTTCGTACATACAAGGGTCGTCGCGAAGCGACGGCCGGTGGTTGGGGCTGGGGCCCCCGACCACACAGCGATGAGCCGCCAGGCGAAGAGCCATCAACAAGGGAACAGATGCTCCGTGCTCCATTCCGACGACCCGGTTCTGATCAAGGTGGACGAGGCCCTCCTCACCCTGGGGCGGCCCTCGCATCTGCGCCGCATCGGCGAGCGCGTCCGGGCCGGGGCGGGGCTGCCCCTCGATCGGGCCGCCTACCCGGTGCTCCGGGGCATCGCCGAGTGCGGTCCCGTGCGCCTGTCCGACCTGGCCAGCCGGCTCGGGGTCGAGATCTCCACCGCCAGCCGCCAGGTCAAGGAACTGGAGCAGGCCGGCCTGGTGGAACGCACCGGTGATCCGAAGGACGGCCGGGTCACCATGCTCGCCCTCGCCCCCGCGGGCCGGGAAGCGCTGAGGAAGCTGCGGGAGTCGTGGCGCCGCACCCTGGTCGAGATCCTCGACTCCTGGCCGGAGAACGAACGGGAGGCGCTGGCCGACCTCCTGGCCCGCCTGGCCGCCGACATGGTCGCCTACGGCCGCAAGGCCTGACGCCGGCCGTTCCAAGGTGGCGCCCGGCAGGGGGCGGCTGCCAAGCTGGAAGGGCTTGCCAGGCGAGGGGGGACAGGAATGCGCTCGGCCGTGATCCGGCTGGTCGTCGTGGTGTTCGGGCTCACCGGCGCGGTCCTGCCCGCGGTCCCGGCCGGCTCGGATCCGGCCGCCACCGGCGGCCCCGTTCCCGGGATCACCGCCGCCGGCTACGACGTCCGCTACCTGGCCGAGCCCAATCCCCTGAGCATCACCGACGGCGTGGCCCTCGACGGCAAGGGGGGCCTGTACATCTGCCTGGCGCTCACCAACAGGATCGTCCGCCTCGACCTGGCCACGGGTGAGCTCACCACCATCGCCGCCGAGTTCGACGCCGAACCGCTCGTGCCCGACGACATCAGCGTGGGTCCGGACGGCAACCTCTACGTCAGCAACCTGCTCGGGCTCAGCGTCGTCCGCATGTCCCCCGACGGCCAGGACCGCCAGGTGGTGGGCTCCCATCTGGGCGACGGCAATTCGCTGCCCAACGCCGTCGCCTTCAACGCCGAGGGCCGGCTGTTCGCCACCGACCTCTCGTTCGGCGACCCTTCCCATCCCGGCGGGCTGTGGGAGATCGATCCGGCCGGGGTGAAGCCGGCGATTCCCCTGATCCGGCCCATGAACGCGCCCAACGGCTTCGCCTTCGGTCCCGACGGCCTGGCCTACATCCCCCAGATGTGGGCCGGCCGGATCGACGTGGTCGACGTCGACGCCCGCACGGTACGACCCCTCGTCGACGGGTTCGGCTACCTGGTCTCGGTGCGGATGGACCCCCAGTCCAATCTGGTGGTGCTCGAGGCCGATACCGGCACGGTGTGGCGGGTGGACCGGTCGACCGGGGCCAAGACGTTCCTGGCCCGGGGCGAGCCCGGGCTCGACAACTCCGTCGTCCATCCCGACGGCGAGATCTGGGTCACGAACTTCAACCGGGGCGGGCTGCGGCGGGTGAACGTGGCCACCGGCACCCTCGACCCCGTCCTGCCCGACCGGCTCCTCACGCTGCCGGTCTCGGTGAGCGAGACACCGGACGGATCAATCCTGGTGGGCGACGTCACCTCCATCAACCGGGTGCGGGACGGAGCGTCCACCCGGCTCAGCCGGCTGCTGAACCCCGACAACCTGCAGCTGCTCAGCCCCGGCGCTGTCCAGATCGGCTCGGACGTGTACCTCAGCGACCTCCTGCCGCCCCAGGGCCGCATCTTCCGCCTGGACACGAAGACCGGGAAGCGCCATCCGGTGGCGAGCGGCTTCGGGATCCCCTGGACCGTGCGGGAAGGAGCCGACGGTCATTTGCTGGTGGGCGACCAGGCCCTGGGCGCCGTGTTCGAGGTCGACCCCGGCACCGGGTCCAAGACGCCCGTGATCCAGGGGCTCGTCAGCCCCTCGGGCATCGCCTTCGACCGGTCCCGGGGTGTGGTCTACGTCTCCGACCACGGCGGGAGCCGGGTGCTGGCCGTCGACCTGGCCACCGGGATGCCGTCGGTCGTGGCGTCGGGACTCGATGGGCCCGAGGGCGTGGCCGTCGACCGGGACGGGAGCCTGCTGGTGGTGGAAGGCGATGCCGGCCGCCTGGTGCGCATCGACCCGGCGGGTGGGGCGCCGACCGAGGTGGCGAGCGGGCTCCCGACGAAGACGGTGGGCTTCGGCCTGCCGCTCATGAACTACTCCGCCGACGTCCTCGTCCGGGCCGACGGCGCCATCGTGGTGAGTGGCCCGGCCGATGCGAGCCTGATCGAGCTGCGCCGGGAGCCGTAGGTCAGCGCATCACCTGGAAGGCTTGCGCACGCCGACGACCACGAAGCGTTCGACGTCGGTGATGTGACCACCGGTGGAGGCGACGATGGTGAGGAAGGGGTCGGTGGCGCCGGCGTAGGCCACCGTGCGCTGCCAGGGGGAGTCCTCGCCCCCCTCGGCTCCGCAGCAGGGCGATTCCCCGAGCGGGCGGGACGTGGACGGCTGGTGGACCTGGACGTGGACGCTCTCGTCCACGCCGGTGATCCTCCCGGAGACGTCGAGGGGGGACGTGACGGCGGCACCAGCCTCGGGGACGGTGATGCTGAAGTAGTCGTCGTCGGCGGTGCCCACCACCTCCCAGGGCGCGTCGGCTCCGTCCCCCAGACGGACCAGCAGGATGGTGGCGGCGGAGGAGATGTTGTCGCCCTCGGTCGGGTAGCCGACCGTGACCCGGGCCTCGGCACCGTCGATCTCGGCCTCGACGACCCGATCGATGCCGGAGAAGCCGAGGTACCCGGTGGTGAAGGCGATGGCGGTGGCCTCGGCGTCGGCGTGCCACGGCGAGTGGCCCTGCGGCTCGCCCTCCTCCTGCCACTGACGGGCTTCGTCCACCGTGCGGAAGGGCCAGAGCAGCGGTGGCGTGTCCGGCCCGGGCACGGCCGTCGCCGGCTGGTCGGCGGGTCGGGTCTCCACCACCTGCGGCCCCTTGTCGCCCAGGGTGCCGATGGCCACGACCATCACCGTGGCCGCGGCCACCAGGCCCACGCCGGTGAACCCACCGGCGCGCCACCGGTTCCGCCGCCGGAGCCGGGCGGCGCCGGCCTCCACCTCGGACCAGCGGTCGGGCGGGTCGGGCACGGCGGCGGCGTGTTCGGCCAGGGCATTGCGCAGGCGGTCGTCCGTGTTCATGGGGCCTCCTCCAGGCGATCGGCCAGCGCGGCCAGCCCGCGGTGGACATGGGTCTTGACCGAGCCGGACGAGATGCCGAGGGTGGCGGCGATCTCGGCCTCGGAGAGGTCGAGGTAGTAACGCAGGGCGAGGCACTCCCGCTGCCGGGTGGGCAGCGACCGCAGGGCGGCGACGACCCGCCGGTGGTCCTCGGCGGCCATCGCCACCGCCTCCGCCGACCGGCCCGGTCCGGGAGGGACCAGACGGGTGCGATCCACCACCCGCAGGTGGCGCAGCCGGGAACGCGCCCCGTTGAGCACCGCACTGCGCAGATAGGACAGGGCCCGTTCCGGGTCCCGGAGACGGTCCCAGGCCACGTGGGCGCGCACGAAGGCGTCGTGGACGACCTCTTCGGCCTCGTCCCCCACCAACAGGGCGGCGAGCCGTACCAGGGCGGCACGGTGTACCCGGTACAGGTCGCGCAGGTCGAGGTCCTGGGCTCCTGGTTGGTCTGTCTCCGCCGGCGCGGCCATGAGTCTCATCATCGGGGGAACTGACGCCTCAGGGCCGGTTTTGGTTGACACGGCCGGAGGGCGGCGCCGGGAAATCTTCCGGCGCGCCGGGGGTCACGGCTGCAAGGATCGCCGGAATGCACCGCTTCGTCGGTCTCTTCATCCTCGTGGCCCTCGCCGGTCCGGCGCTGCTTCCCCCGGGAGGGCAACCCGCCGCCGGCGACTCCGGGAACAGCCGCGCCTACCCCCCGTCGCGGACCGACGACGTGGTGGAGAACATCCACGGCGTGCCGGTGGCCGACCCCTACCGCTGGCTGGAGGACGCCCCGTCAGCCGAGGTGCAGGACTGGATGAAGGACCAGAACAGCTTCGCCCGCCACGAGCTCGAGCAGCTCGACGGCCGGCCGGGGCTGGCCGAGCGCCTCCGTCAGGTGCTCTACGTCGACTCGGTGTCCATCCCCTCCCACTACGGCAGCCGGTCGTTCTTCACCCGCCGGAAGGCCGGCCAGGAGAAGGCGGTCCTCTACCAGCGTGAAGACGGAGACGGTTCCGAGCACGTGCTCATCGATCCCAACGCCCTCTCGGACGACGGCAGCACGTCGCTGGGACAGTGGGTGCCGTCCTACGACGGGAGGACACTGGCCTACGCCCTGAGCGAGAACAACGCCGACGAGGCCACCCTCCACGTGATGGACGTGGCCAGCGGCCGGGTCAGCGACGTGGACCGCATCGAGGGGGCCAAGTACGCCAGCCCGTCGTGGACGCCGGCCGGGGACGGCTTCTACTACACGTGGCTCCCCACCGACCCGTCGATCCCGGTGGCCGAGCGGCCCGGCTACGCCGAGATCAGGTTCCACGCGCTGGGAACCGACCCGGCCGGCGACCCGGTCATCCGGGAGCGCACCGGTGACCCGGAGCAGTTCGTGTGGCCCTACCTGTCGCGCGACGGGCACTGGCTCTTCTACCAGGTGAGCACGTTCAGCCGGGACGAGATCCACTTCCGTGACCTGCGTCACGCCGGCTCGCCATGGCAGACCCTCATCGTGGGGGTGGAGGCGAAGTTCTGGGTCGAGGCCTGGGAGGACCGCTTCTACGTCACGACCGACGACGGGGCCTCCCGTCTGCATGTGCTCCGGGCCGACCCCGCCACTCCCGCACGCCGCCACTGGACCGAGGTCGTCCCCGAAGCGCCCGACGCCGTGCTCGTCGACGCGTCGGTGGTGGGCGGGCACCTGGCCCTCACCTACCTGCGGGACGCAGCCAACGAGATCGAGATCCGTACCCTCGACGGTGAGATGGTCCGGACCGTGGCCCTCCCGGGCATCGGCTCGTCGAGCGGCCTCCAGGGACACCCCGACGAGGACGAGGCCTACTTCAGCTTCCATTCCTTCACCACGCCACCGGAGATCTACCGCACCTCGATCGCTCATGGCACGACCGAGCGGTGGTCCAAGGTGGCGGTGCCCGTCGACCCCGGGCCCTACACCGTCGAGCAGGTCTTCTACTCCTCCAGGGACGGCACCCGGGTGCCGATGTTCCTCGTCCACCGCCAGAACCTGCCCCGGGACGGATCCACCCCGTTCCTCCTCTACGGCTACGGCGGGTTCGCCGTGAACATGCAGCCGACCTTCCAGGGCAGCCTCTACCCCTGGCTGGAGGCGGGCGGCGGCTTCGCCCTGGCCAATCTCCGGGGCGGGCTCGAGTACGGCGAGGACTGGCACCGGGCCGGCATGCGGGGCAACAAGCAGAACGTCTTCGACGACTTCATCGCCGCCGCCGAGCACCTGACGGCGCAGGGCTACACCCGGCCGGACCGCCTGGCCATCCGCGGCGGCTCCAACGGAGGCCTGCTGGTAGGCGCTGTCCTCACCCAGCGGCCCGACCTTTTCCGGGCCGTGATCTGCGAGGTCCCGTTGCTGGACATGGTCCGCTACCACCTCTTCGGCAGCGGCCGGACGTGGGTGCCGGAATACGGCTCGGCGGAGCGGGAGGAGGACTTCGGCTGGCTCTACGCCTACTCCCCCTACCACCACGTCGAGGCGGACACGGCCTACCCGGCGGTGCTGTTCGCCTCCTCGGATTCGGACGACCGGGTCGACCCGCTCCACGCCCGCAAGATGACCGCCGCCCTTCAGGCGGCCACCACCGGCGGCCCCGTCCTGCTCCGCATCGAGGCCCACGCCGGCCATGGCGGTGCCGACCTGGTGCGCAGCACGGTCGAGACGTACACCGACTACTACGCCTTCCTCTTCGACCAGCTGGGCATGACCCCGTAAGCGACGTGCTTGGCCGACTGGCCGGTACCCTGCCGGCCCGATGGCCTACGACCCGGCCCACCTGCCCGACGAGGTGCTCGCCTTCCTGGCCGAGCGCCACCTGGCCATGCTCACCACCTTCGGCGCCGACGGCCGTCCTCACGTCACCGCCGTCGGCTTCACCTACGACGCCGCCGAGGGCCGGGTGCGGATCATCACCCACGGGCGGAGCAAGAAGGCCCTCAACGCGCGCCGGGGCGGGCGGGCGGCGGTGGGCCAGGTCGACGGCGGGCGCTGGCTCTCGTTGGAGGGCCCGGTGACGGTGAGCGACGATCCCGACCGGGTGGCGCGGGCCGTGGCCGACTACACCCGCCGCTACCGCCCGCCCCGGGAGAACCCGCAGCGGGTGGCCCTGGAGATCAGCATCGAACGGATCCTGGGGCGGGCCTGAGGCATCCGATCCCCTCCCTGACGTTTCTTCAGCTGAGCGCTCGACGGCTAGCCCGGGGGCGCCGGGACGGCCGGGAGGGCCGGGAGAACCGAGAGGTCGGGGACGGGCAGGGGCAGGGGCAGCAGGATCGGGAGGCCTGCCGGGCCGGCGGCGGGGCGCGCCAGGGGGAACGGCGCGTCGAGGAAGTGGGGGTCGTTGGTGAACGACTCGATCCAGCCGAGGCGGCCGTCCTCACCCTGGTTCATGAAGTCCCACGGGCACGTGTCGTGGAACGAGTGGTAGTAGGCGAATCCGATCAGCCATTGCCGGGCGTCGGTGTCCGACTTCATCCAGGCCGCCGCCTTGCGGAACCACTCGTTGCGCCGGCCCCCGGCGGGCGGCGCGCCGAACTCGCCGATGATCAGCGGCTTGTGGTGGGCCGCCGCCATCTTCACGACCGGTCCCCAGTTGTCGGAGAACTCCTCCCAGGCATCACCCCGGCACGTGGCCCAGTTGTACCGGTCGTGGGCCAGCACGTCGACGTAACGGTCGCCCGGGTAGAGGGGGTCGCCGCTGCCCGGCGGGTCGCCCTCCAGCATCCACGGGGTGGTGGCCGCGTACCCGAACGAGACATGGCCGCCGGCCGAGACGTGCGCGCCGTCGGCCACGAAGATGTCGTGGATCCGCCGGTAGGCGGCGACGTAGTTCAACGAGAGGCCGTAGTCGCCGCCCTTCAGGTCGATGGCGTCGTCGTGGGGTTCGTGGTGGAAGATGAAGACGACGTCGCGCCCGTAGCTCTTGTATTCCGCCGCCAGGGCGTGGATGAGGGGGTCCTCGAGTCCCAGGGCGATGGTGACCCAGCCGACGGTCGGCGGTGGCTTGTGCGACACCACCGGGAGCCGCCCCTCGGCGATCATCTGCCCCACCTTGGAACCGGGGAGCGCCCACTGCTCGTAGAGACGGACGACGGCCATGCGCTTCCCGAGCGCCGCTTCGTGCTCTCGCATGGCGCCGATGTCGTCACCCTTCTCGTGCCATCCGATCATGACGCCGGGTGGAGCGGCGTCCCGGGCATCGGCCGATGACGACGGAGACAGTCCCGACAGAGCGGCGACGAGCAGGAAGAAAGCCACGGCCGCGCACCAGCGGCCGAAGGATCGCATCGGGAATGTCATCGACCACTACGGTGCCACGTCAGAACGGTGAACTGGGGTCAGCGCGCCGGAACTGTGCTCCGGCAACCACCGTGAGGGTGGCTGGGGAAGCACAGTTCCGTGGCGTTGCGCTCCGCGGCTCGGCGCGGTGCGTGCGGGATGAGCCCTAGCCGGGCAGCCCGAGCGCGCTGTCCTCGTTGATCACGTAGTACTCGTTGGTGCTGATGGCTCCCGCGGCGCCTTCGACGAGGTTCCTCACCGTGTTGACGGAATCGGACTTGAAGACGCACACGCCCCGGGTGCCGTCAGAGCTCGGCGCAACGATGGGCAGTTCGGTTCCCTCCGGCAGGTCCAGCTGCCCGCTCCAGAACGCCTTCGGATCGGATACCGAGTGAATGCTGATGACGTACATGACTCTCCTTTTCGCTTGGCCTCGGCCCGCGGCCGAGTGGCCTGGTTGATGCAGAAGCTCTCTCGCCTTCCAACCCGCCTGACCGCTACGGGCGGCGTCCGGTGGTCAGTCCGAGCGGCGCCGGCCAGGTGCGCTCGATCTCGCGCACGTCGACCAGGCCCGCCCCTTCGAGCAGGGCGCGGGTCTCGGAAGGGCTGAGCAGCGTGCCGCCCGAGCGGACCGTCCTGAGGTCGCCGAGCGCGCCGACGAGCGGGTCATCCGAGCCGGCGTAGCGGCCGAGGACGATCTGCGCTCCCGGTCGCATCGCGGCCACCGCCCGCCGCACGGCGTCCTCGAGGACCGCCCGGGAGAGGAAGATCACCGGCATCCAGACGAGGTCGAAGCCCTCGTTGTCCTCCAAGGCCTCGATGCGGGTCTGGCGCAACGTGATGCGGGAACCGAGCCCGGCGACGGCCACGTTCTGGCGCGCCAGTTCGAGCGACAGCTCCCACGGATCGATGCCCACCACCGTCGAGTCGGGAAAGGCCCGGCAGAACGCCACGGCGAGGGCACCGACGCCCGTCCCGATGTCGAGGATCCGGGCGTTCTCCGTGCCGATCCCGGCCCCCGCGATCAGCTGAGCCACGATCGTGGAACTGGCTCCCTGCCCCTGGATGATCTGGGGATCGGTGTAGTACCAACCTCCGGGACGGACCGGATCCTCGATGAGGTCCATGGCCTGCCGGAGCATCGTGGTGGCGTGGCCGATCACGGTGGCGCGTTCCCGCTCGTCCAGGTTGGCGCACAGATCCGTCGCCCCGAGGAGATCCAGGACACGGTCGAGCTGAGCGGTGACCGCAGGATCGCCCGGTTCGGCCGACGCATCCAGCTTGAGACGGGCGACGAGGCCGGCCAGGGCCTCCGCCTGAGTGATGAGCCGCCCGGTCAGCGCCTGCAGCTCGGTGAACGATGCCTTGCGCACTTCGGTTGTCGTCATATGGCGATGGTAAGGATCGCCAGAGTCCGCTTCATCGGGACAGTGACTCAACCTCCGGGGCGGGCAATGGGTAGATCTACCCACGCCCCGGTGAGGCGATCCCGTGCTCGAAGGCGAACCGCGCCGCCGCCGTCCGGGTCGTGACACCGAGCTTGGTGAAGATGTTCGACACGTGTCGCGCCACCGTCTTCTGGCTGAGGAAGAGCTCGTCGGCGATCTGGCGGTTGGTGCGGCCGGCGGCCACCAGCGCCAGCACCTCCCCCTCCCGTTCGGTGAGTCCGTTCGGGAGCGAGGCGTCGGGCTCCCCGGCGGCCTCTCTGGCGTCGAGCTCGGCCCCCAGCTCCTTGAAGGCGGCGCGGGCGGCGTCGAGCTCCCGGTCCGACGACTCGATGTCGCCCAGCTGGCGGTAGGCCCGGGCCAGGAGCACCCGCACCTTGGCGCAGTCGTACGGCGCCTCGAGCTCGGTCCAGCCGGAGCAGGCCGAGCGCAGTATCGACAGGGCTTCCTCGGTGCGTCCGGTGGCGAGCAGGACCGAACCCCGGGACCGCTTGGCGACGGCCTGGAGACCGGAGCTCCGGTAGGTCCCCGCCACCGCATCAAGCTCGTCGGCGGCCACCGCCGCCGTCGCCGGGTCACCGTCGGCGATGGCGATCTCGACCTGGGCGGCCAGCAGTCGCGCCCGTGCCAGCCGGTCGGTGACACCGGCCAGGGCGGTTCGGATCAACGCCGCGGCCGCCTCGGTGCGGCCCTGGGCCAGCCGGAGCTGGGCGAGCCCGGGCTGGGGGTCACGGCCCAGGTGGTGACCCTGGCGGTAGGCGTCCTCGGCTCCCTCGAGATCGCCCCGCAGCCGCCGGATCTCACCGATCTGGTAGCGGCCTTCGGCCACGATGCCGATGTGGATGTGGGCGACGTCCTCGCACACCCGCTCCGCTTCGTCCTGGGCTTGCGTCCACGCACCGCGGATCTGCATGACCTGGGCCCAGTGGATGCGGCTGATGCCCTTGAACAGCACCGCCGGAGCCACCCGGTCGCACCACTCCGCCGTCGACCGGGTCCAGGCCGCCGCCCGGCGGATGTCGCCGAGCTCGTAGCAGGCCGCCATGAGGTGGCAATAGATGTTGCCGGCCCAGATGGGCGACATGTCCTGCGACGACGCCTCCAGCATCCCCTCGTCCAGGAGGGCCAGGCCTTCCTGGGCCCGGCCGAGCTTGATCAGGACGCGGCCCTCGCCCACGATCCCAGCGGCGACGAGGTTACGGTCGGCATGCCGGCGGCCGAAGTCCTGGACCTGGCGGGCCTTGGCCATCGTCTCCTCGCCGCCGTCGAGTGAGGTCTCCACGGCGAAGTAGAGGAGGTATCCCTGCTCGGGGCAGTCCGGCTCGTCGGCCAGCAGCCGCTGGGCGCGGCTCACCCAGCCGCCGCCGACCTCGGCGTTGCCCCGCAGGAAGTAGGCGTAGGCGATGTCGAAGGCCCGCATGGCGGCCCGCCGGCGGTCGGAGGCCTCGAGATACCGCCCGTACGCCTCCTCCCCCGCCGCCAGTGACTCGTCCATGAGGCCCAGCCACCACGACGCCGCGGCCAGCGAGCTCAGGTCGTCGGCGCCGAGGGCGGCTTCCTGTCGGGCGGCGAGAAAGCCATCGTGGGCCTCGGCCCAATCGCGTGCCGCGAAGGCTGCCCGGGCGGCGGCGAGTTTCTGCATCGCTTTCCCAGCTTACGGGAGCGGTTCGATCGGCAGGAGGGGCTGATCCTGGCGAGCCGATGCAAGCCTTCCTCAGCCGTGGAGGATGCCCTCTCCGAAGGCATGGACCTTCGTCACGGGCGCGGTGATGCAGTCTCCCTGTGTGGGCACGAAGTTGACGGTCCCTGAGAATCGGCTCCCCTCGAACTTGCCGGAGATGACTCCGCCCTTGGTCGACACATCCCCGTAAGTGCCGGTGAACTCACTGACCACCGTCTCGAAGCCGTTGGCGGTCGGGACCCTCAGGATGTCGACTCCATCTGCCTCGCCTCCGGAGGTGCAGCTGTCAGGGTCCTTGGTGCCGTAGCGACCCTCCTCCCCCAGGGTCCCGACGCCCGTCGGCTGCTTGCCGTTGACGAGTCCCTCGCATTCGAGCGTCCCCGGGCCACCCGAGCGGTGGGTTCCGGAGCTCGGGGTTATCGACAGTCCCGGCGAAAGGATCATTTCGAATTCAAATTTGCACCGGGTCACCTCGGCCCGGACCGGCACGGCTCCCCCGGCACCGACGAGAGCCAGAATGAAAATCGCCACCAGGGCCTTGTGCTGCTTCATGGCGTCGCTCCCCTCATCGTGTAGGGCAGATAAAACCCCCGCCCCGCCTACCAACCCGTCCCGGTGCCTGCCAGGCGCCGAAGCTGACGCCTCCGCACACCGCGCCCTCGGGCATCCGGTGCATCACCAGTCGGTTCTGTCACCGGGTCCTCCAGGACTGGCCGCTCCCCGCCATCGACCCGCGTCGGAGTATCTGCAGGCAGAGGCTGGGTCTCGGCGGCCACCGGCGTATCGGCTGCTCCTGATTTCTCGTCGTTGGGTGACCTGGGGTGCTCGGTCTGCCGTCTCGTCATCAAACCCTCTTCTTGGAGTCGGATTGTCCTCAGCAAGAGGGTGCACCCGATCAGGATGCGCCGTCCCGCGTAGAACTACGCGTTCGGCCACGCGGAGCTGCACCTCGTGGATCTACTCAGATGCCCAGCTCGCGGGCCCGCCGGGTGAGCTCGACCTTGGATCGGACACCCAGCTTGGCGTACACGTTCGCCAGATGGCCTTCGACCGTGCGTGGCCCCAGGATCAGCTGCTTGGCGATCTCCTTGGCGGTCAGGCCCTGAACGGCCAGCTGGGCGACCTCCCGTTCGCGCTTCGTGAGGGAGGCAGGGCCGAGCAGGGCGGCGGCGGCCTTCTCTCCGCGACCCCGGAGGCCCCGCAAGGTCTCAATGGCGCGCTCTCGCCGCCAGCGTGCTCCGCAACCGTCGAAGATCTCCGCCGCTTGCTCGAGTGCCGTCACGGCCCGGGTCCGGTCCGTGTGGACCAGCGATCGACCGAGAACCTCGAACGCCCGTCCGAGGAAGCTCTGGTAACCCAACCCGGAAAGGAGATCGACCGCCCTCTCCCCCGCCTCGGCGGCCGCGCCGGGCCCGGAAGCCAAGCTGGCCAATCCAGTCCCAATCGCGGCCAACCCGCGGTAGAGGTCACGATCGAGCTCCCGAGCGAGCACAGTGAGTTCAGATGAGGCCTCCATGGCCATTTCCGTTTCCCTGGACTCAACGGCGAAGTCGACGAGGTCGATCAGGGCGAAGGCCGCCGGCGGGCGCGCCCGCATCCCGACGAGCTTTAACGCCGCGTCGCGGAGGGTCGCCAAGCCCTCGACGTGCCTGCCTTCTCTGTAGCTCAGGACCGCGTCGGCGTAGACGCAGTAATCCCGGTAGAAGAACCAGCCCTGATCGCCGTAAGCGGCCTGGGCCTTGCCCAGATGTTCCCGAGCGGCGACCAACTCATCGCTCTCACTGGCAGCCAGGGCGGCGACCGCCAGGCCGACGGCCCGGGTCTTGCTCATCGCCGTCGGGCTCCGCACGAGGGCTTGCAAGGGGGTTCCCGTCGCCGCCGGGAAGTTCCCCCACAGCCACTGCTGGAAGATCCCCCACTCGGGCACAAGACCGCCCGGACGTGACGGATAGAGCGCCTTCGCCTCCTGTAGGAGAGCCATAGCCTCCGCGGCACGACCCTCCATCGCCAGTACGAGGGCCATGGTCTCCAGGCGAAAGGCGACGTGATAGCGCCTTCCGTCCTGCCGCGCCAACGCCAGGCTGCGGGTCTGTGGTGGGTGTGCCTCACCGAATCGGCCCTGCCAGGCGGCTGCCAACGCGACATGCCAGCCCGCTTCCATGCGTAGAAAGCGGTCATCACCCTCCTCGGCGGCATCGAGCACCGCTCGGGCCCCCGCCTCCCAGGCCGGCAGGTCACCTTTCAACGTGAGTACGAAGGCCAGTTCGAGCGCAGCTCGCAGCATGCCCGTCTGGTCACCGGCCTGTTCGAACAGAACCAGTGATGCCCGGGAAGCGTCCTCGGCGTAACCGAGCTCGCCTGTCCCGTAGGCCAGGAAGTTGGCCAGCCGTGACTTGACCTGCGCCTGGCGGCTGGGATCCGGGAATTTGTCCAACACCGAGTCGATTTCTCGTAGTGCCTTGACGCCCATGGCAGCGTCGATCCCAGCACGGCGCTCGATCACCCACTCGGCATCCCATGACATCGCGTCGGCCACTTCCAGCCAGCGCTCGTCGCCGGAGGGCAGGAGCTCGACCAGGGCGCCCAGGATGGTGAGCGCCTCGCGGTAGGCCTGGCGCTCTTCGGCTTGGCGCACGGCGTCCCGCAACACCTCGACCGCCTCCTTGTCTCCCACTTCGCCCGATCGGGCGAAGTGGGAGGCGGCCTCGAAGAGACGCCCACGGCCGTGGAGGCCGCGGGCAATCACACGGTGCAGGCGCCGGCGACGGAGACCGCCGATGCTCTGGTAGATGGCCTCGGCGACGAGGGGGTGGCCGACCTCGTAAAGGAGTTCCCGGTCGCGCTCCTCCTCGATGACGAGCCGTGAGCGGGTGAGACGGGAGAGGACGTCCTCCAGTTCCTCCGGTGGCTGCCCGGTCAGCCGGGCGAGGTCACCCAGCTCCACCTGCCGTCCCACAGCCGCCAGGACCTCAAGCGCCTCGACGGCGGCCGGGTCGAGATCGGCCAGGCGCGCCTTCACTCGCTCGGCCAGGTTCTCGGGGAGCCGACGCAGGGCGGGCGCGGCGAGGTCGGCGCCCTCTTCGAGCAGGGCGCGGAGCAGTCCGTGGGCGAAGAGGGCGTTGCCCCGCGAGCGTTCGGACAGCCAGCCGGAGAGCGCCACCGGGGGTTCCTCCCCAAGCACCGCTTCCGCCAGGGCGGCGATGCCGCCGGCATCGAGGGGTGCCAGCGAGATCCGCTCGAGCAGTCCGTCCTGTTCCAGGGAGAAGAGCACCGGGCTGGCCACGCTCTGCTGCCCCAACTCGACTGGTCGGGCGGTAGCGATCGCCAGGATGGGTGCTTCGGAGAGCTGATGGGCGAGGTACTGCAGAGCGTCCCACGACGAGGCGTCGGCCAAGTGCACGTCATCGAGCACCACGATGATGGGGTCGCCCTTAGCCAGATTGCGCAGCACCGTCGCCAGGCCGTCGAGCAGGCGCAGCCGCGGCGGCTCACGCTCCGGCGCCGAGCCACGGACAGCAGCGACGCTGTGCAGCACCGCGGCGAGGTCGTCGAGGAATCCACCGCACAGATCCAGGACCTCGTCGGTAGCGAGTCCCGAAAGGTGGCGCTCGAGAGCCTCCGACCACAACCCGAAGGCGGTGGTTTCGCCGAGGGCAAAGGCCCGGGCGAACAGGGCGAGGACGTCGGAACGAGCCACGAGCTCGCTCACCAGACGAGTCTTGCCCACCCCGGCCTCTCCCAGCACCAGAGCAACACGGAATCCCGAGGCGGCCCGAGCCAGCTCTTCGTCCAGGACCTCCAGTTCGCGTTCCCTCCCGACCAGCTTGGGGCCCTTGGCGGCCGCCCCTCGTTCCGACTTCCGCCCGGCGGCGCGGCGTGGGAGGCGGGCCGCGTCGTCGGGATCCCACCCCACCTCGACCGCGGGGACGGCCTGGGTGATGCCCTTCAGCGCAAGCCGTCCCACGGAGCGGAACCGGAAGCCGCCACGGGACCCGACCAGTCCCGTGACCAGTTGGCTGGCCAGGATCTGCCCTCCCCGGGCGGCGTCGCACAGGCGCTTGGCCACGATGACGGGGGTTCCGAAGTAGTCGTCCTCGTCCCGGATGGGCTCGCCGACCTGCAGTCCGACGCGGACCGTGAAGGCCGGTTCCTTCCCACGTTGGTTGTGTTCTCGGACCGCCCGCTGAATGGCCACGGCACAGGCGAGCGCATCCAGCGCCGAAGGGAACACGACCATGAGGCCGTCGCCCAGGTTCTTCACTTCGTGGCCCCCGCGGTCGCTCACAGCTTCCCGCAGCAGTTGGAAATGGGTGCGGCGGACCGTTTCGGCGGCGTCGTCACCGATGCGCTGGAAGAGCTCGGTGGACCCGACCAGATCGGTGAACAGGAGCGTGACGATCTCAGCAGTAGGCATCTGCTGTCCCCACGCCCTCGGGCATGGCCTCCTCCTCTGGTGGACCTAGCCGTGAGCATGAAAGACAACCGCCCTGCGCGCAACCGGGGCCTCCGAAGCGGTGACGTGTCGCCCCGCCATAAGGTGGCCACTCTCCTCCCATTTCGAAACCAAACACTCCAAGAGGCCGAGCTGCGCATGTGGGACGGCTACAAGAGCCCGGGATGCTGGGACGAGCTGCTGGTCGACGGGCACCCACGCCCAGCCTGTGAAGGGGTGGTGCGTTACCTCGTGTCGCTGGGCGACGAGCTCGCCGGGCGCCAGGAGGCGGCGGAGCTGGCCATCCGCTCGATGGGTATCACCTTCACCGTGTACAGCGAGGCCGCCAACATCGACCGGGACTGGCCCTTCGACGTCATTCCGCGGGTGATCTCGACCCAGGAGTGGCAGCGCCTCTCGGCGGGGCTCGTCCAGCGGCTCACCGCCCTCAACCTGTTCATCGGCGACCTGTACGGCGCCGCCAGGGTCGTGGCCGATGGTGTGTTCCCGGCCGAGGTGCTGGCTTCGTCGGTGAACTACCGCCCCCAGTGCCACGGGGTGCGACCGCCCCAGGGCGTGTGGGCCCATATCTGCGGCAGCGACCTCGTGCGTGACGCGGACGGGACGATGTACGTGCTCGAGGACAACCTGCGCGTGCCGTCGGGCGTCTCCTACATGCTCGAGAACCGCCAGGTCACCAAGCGGGTCTTCGCCGACCTGTTCCGCGATCTCGACATCCAGCCCGTCGACAGCTACCCCAACAAGCTGGCCAGCCTCCTCGCCGCCCTCTCGCCCCGGCCGGGCGAGACACCCGTCATCGCGGTCCTGACGCCGGGCATCTTCAACTCGGCCTACTTCGAGCACGCCTTCCTCGCTCAGCAGATGGGCGCCCACCTGGTGGAGGGCAAGGACCTCGTCGTCCACCGCGACGACTGCCTCTACCTCCGGACCGTCGGCGGCCTCGTCCGCGTCGATGTCGTCTACCGGCGGGTCGACGACCTCTTCCTCGACCCGGAGGTGTTCAAGTCCGATTCCACCCTCGGCGTTCCCGGGCTTCATACGGGCCTGGCGGGCCGGCAATGTCGCTCTCGCCAATGCCCCGGGAGTGGGTGTGGCCGACGACAAGGTCGTCTATGCCTACGTACCCGCGTTGATCCGCTACTACCTGGACGAAGACCCGGCGATCCCCAACGTTCCGACCTGGCTGTGCCACCACGACACCGATCGCAGCCACGTGCTCTCCCACCTCGACGAGATGGTCGTGAAGCCGGCCAACGGGTCGGGCGGTTATGGTGTCTTCGTCGGCTCGACGGCGACGGAGGTCGCCAAGGACGAGTTACGGCGGCGGGTCGAGGCCAACCCCCGCGACTACGTCGCCCAGCCGATCGTGCGGCTTTCCACCGCGCCGACGCTGTACGACGGGCGGATCGTGCCCCGGCACCTCGATCTGCGGCCCTTCATCCTCTCCGGCCACCAGCCCTATGTGACCCAGGGCGGGCTCACCCGGGTCGCGCTGAAGGAGGGATCGCTCGTGGTCAACAGCTCCCAGGGCGGGGGCAGCAAGGACACCTGGGTCATCGACCCCACCGTCGTACCCGCCGGCCTGCCTCGCCAGGGACCGTCGCTCTCGTGAACCACGAGGGCACCACGTTGCTGTCACGGGTGGCTGAGTCGGTCTACTGGGCCGGACGCCACCTCGAGCGGGCCGAGGCCACGGCTCGGCTGGTGCACTTCCATACCAAGCTCTTCCTGGATCTTCCCAAAGCCGCCGGCGTCGGCTGGACGCCGCTCTTGGCCATGACCGGAAGTGACGCGGCGTTCCGCCCGCCCGAGGCGGGCGAGGAGGAGCACGTGGTCGGCTTCCTCGCCACCGACAACAAGCACCCAGGGTCGATCCTCGCCTCCGTCGCCCAGGCCCACGGCAACCTGCGCGTGACCCGGGCGATCCTGCCCAGCGAGGCGTGGGAGCTGCTGAACCAGTTCTACCTGTGGACGACGCGGACGCGCCACCAGGCCGTCGACCGCCGTACCCGACTGGAGTGGACGGCCGAGTTGATCCGCCAGTGCCAGCTGCTGTCAGGGTTGCTCGCAGGCACCATGAGCCATGACGACGCCTACGCCTTCCTCGAGATCGGCCGCGCCCTCGAGCGGGCGGACATGACGACCCGGGTTCTCGACGTCCAGGCCGCCATCCTGGTCGACCAGCGCGACGGGGCCACCCCGTACGCCGACGTGACGTGGATGGGAGCGCTGCGCTCCCTCAGCGCCCACCAGATGTTCCGGCGCACCGCCGGGTCCACGGTGACCGGCCCCGCCGCGCTGCGGTTCCTGCTCCGGGACCCGCAGTTCCCCCGCTCAGTCGAACGCTGCCTCATCGAGATCTCCAACGCCCTGCTCGAGCTGTGCCGCCCCAGCGATGCGATGGCGGCCTGCGCCGAGGTGCAGCAGCTCCTGGCGAAGGCTGAGCTCGACGGCTTGTCGGCCGCCGGACTCCACGACTACGCCGACCGCCTGCAACAGGGCCTGGGCCGGCTCCACGACCTGCTCGTCGCCACCTACTTCCAGATGGAGCCGTCGACCGAGACGGTGCTCCAGTCGGCATGAGCATCCGGGTCGCGCTCGAGCACCGGATGTCGTACCGCTTCGACCGGGCGGTGGGGCTCTCACCCCACGTCCTGCGCCTGCGGCCGGCGCCCCACTGTCGCACTCCCGTCCTCGCCTACTCGCTGACCGTCACGCCCCCTGAGCACTTCATCAACTGGCAGCAGGACCCTTTCGGCAACCACCTGGCGCGCCTCGTGTTCCCCGAGCCGGCCCGCGAGCTCACGGTCACGGTCGACCTGGTCGCCGACCTCGCCATCGTCAACCCGTTCGACTTCTTCGTCGAGGAGTCCGCGGCGCGCTACCCGTTCGCCTATGACGCCACGCTGGAGCGCGAGCTGGCCCCTTACCTCTCGGACAACCAGCACCTGTCGGACGACGAGCCCGGCCCCCTGCTCGCCCAGTGGCTCGGGGACTGGTCCGTCGACCCCGCCTCGCCCCGGGGGTACGGGGGTGTCCCCCGGAGAGGCGGCGACGGTCAGCCCATCGTCGACTTTCTCGTCGCCCTCAACCAGCGGGTCCAGCGCTCGGTCACCTACACGATCCGCATGGAACCGGGCGTGCAGACCCCCGACCAGACACTCGAGAAGGGGATCGGGTCGTGCCGGGACAGCGCCTGGCTGCTTGTGCAGGTCCTCCGCCGGGTGGGGCTCGCGGCCCGGTTCGTCTCCGGTTACCTGGTGCAGCTGCGCACTGACGAGGCGCGGGACGGACCGGTCGCCGACTTCACCGATCTCCACGCCTGGGCCGAGGCCTATATCCCGGGCGCGGGCTGGATCGGTCTCGACCCCACCTCGGGACTCCTGGCCGGGGAGGGCCACCTCCCCCTCGTCTGCTCGCCGCATCCGTCGAGCGCGGCGCCGATCTCCGGGACCACCGAGCCGTGCGAGGTCACGTTCGAGTTTTCCAACATCGTCCGTCGGGTCGAAGAGCCGCCCCGCGTCACCCTGCCCTATTCCGAGCAGCAGTGGGCGGACATCGACGCCCTCGGCGATGAGGTCGACAAGGCGCTGGCGGCCGGCGACGTGCGCCTCACCCTCGGAGGGGAGCCCACCTTCGTGTCGGCCGACGACATGGAGGCCGCAGAGTGGACCACGGCGGCGGACGGCGCCGACAAGCGGGCCCGGGGCGAGGCACTCGCCCGGCGCCTGCTCGACCGCTTCGGGGCGGGCGGCCTCATCCACTACGGGCAGGGGAAGTGGTACCCGGGCGAGCCCCTGCCCCGCTGGCAGATCACCCTCCTGTGGCGGGCTGACGGCGAACCCCTGTGGAACGAACGCACCCTGCTCGCCGATGCGGTGCTCACGGGCGGCGCCCAGGATCCGCCTGACGCCGCGGCTGTTGCTGACGCCGCCATGCTGGCCCACTCGATCGCCGCCTCTCTCGGCCTACCCGAGGGGTGCTGCATCCCGGGCTACG
The DNA here is from genome assembly GCA_963789165.1 of uncultured Actinomycetes bacterium. Lineage (GTDB taxonomy): Bacteria > Actinomycetota > Acidimicrobiia > IMCC26256 > BP-133 > CAWBJP01. The sequence goes on along the minus strand of CAWBJP010000012.1, from coordinate 230,298 downwards.
AGGACCCGCTGCACCGTCTCCTGGTCGAGGCTGGGCTGCCCGGCGGGAAACCCCCGGCCTTCGATGTCGAGCCGACCGACGACGCCCTCGCCGCCAGCGACGCCCGCCTCGCCGCCCTCGCCGCCATCGACGAGGCCGGCCGGGGCGACCCCGCCGGCTGGGTCATCCCCCTCCACCCTGTGCCCGATGCCGGGCCAGATTCCGGGCCCGATTCGGGACCCGACGCTCAGCCCGACGCCGGACCGGGCACCCGGCCGCGCTGGGCGACGACCCGCTGGACGCTGCGCCGGGGCCACCTCGCCCTCGTCCCCGGCGACTCGCCCATGGGCCTGCGCCTGCCGCTCGAGGCCCTCACCTGGCGGCCGGCGCCACCGGCGGACCCCGAGCCCTCGTCGTTCGACGAGCGGCGACCGCTCCCGGGCCGGATGGCGGCGGCGCGGCGGCGCAAGGCCGAGGAGGTCGAGCCCGAGAAGGTGCCGCGCGGCGCGCTGTGCGTCGAGGCCCGCAAGGGCAACCTCTTCGTGTTTCTGCCTCCGGTTCAGCACCTCGAGCACACCGTCGATCTCCTCGGGGTGGTCGAGGAGGCGGCCGCCAAGCTCGGACGGCCGATCGTCCTCGAGGGCTACCTCCCGCCCATCGACCCCCGACTCGTCCGGCTCGCCGTCACCCCCGACCCGGGGGTCCTCGAAGTCAACGTCCACCCGGCGGCGACGTGGACGGAGCTGGTGGACATCACCACCGGCGTCCACGCCGAGGCTCGCGCCACCCGGCTCGGCACCGAGACATTCCATCTCGACGGCACCCACGCCGGCACGGGCGGCGGCAACCACCTGACCCTGGGGGGCCCGACACCCGCCGACAGCCCGCTCCTGCGCCGGCCCGACCTGCTCCGGAGCATCATCACCTACTGGCAGCACCATCCTTCCCTCTCCTACCTCTTCTCAGGCCGGTTCATCGGCCCGACCAGTCAGGCTCCCCGCGTCGACGAGGCCCGCCACGAGAGCCTCTATGAACTCGAGATCGCCTTCGCCGAGCTCGAGCGCCAGACCGGGTTCAGCGGCGACGCGGCACGGCCCTGGCTCGTCGACCGGCTGTTCCGTCACCTCCTCGTCGACGTCACGGGCAGCACGCACCGGGCCGAGCTGTGCATCGACAAGCTGTTCAACCCGGATTCGGAGCGGGGCCGGCTCGGACTCATCGAACTGCGTGGCTTCGAGATGCCTCCCCACCCCCGCATGGCCCTCGTGCAGGCGCTGCTGGTGAGGGCGCTCGTGGCCCGTTTCACGGCCGAGCCGTACGCCGGCCCGCTCGTGCGCTGGGGCACCGAGCTCCACGACCGCTTCCTCCTCCCGTTCTACGCGGCCGCCGACATCGCCGAAGTGGTCGACGACCTCGTCCACCACGGGTTCGCCTTCGACCTCGCCTGGCTGGCGCCGTTCCTCGAGTTCCGCTTCCCTCGCATCGGTGCGGTCGACGTCGCCGGGGTCACCCTCGAGCTGCGAGGCGCCATCGAGCCGTGGTCGGTGCTCGGGGAGGAGGTGACCTCCACCGGCACGGCCCGCCACGTCGACTCCTCCGTGGAGCGGCTCCAGGTGACGGCCTCCGGGCTCACCGCCGACCGCCACGTGGTGACCTGCAACGGCGTTCCCGTCCCGCTGCACCCCACCGGCACGCCGGGGACCTACGTGGCCGGGGTCCGCTACCGGGCCTGGAAGCCGCCGTCCGCGCTGCACCCCACCATCGGGGTCCACGCCCCGCTCATCTTCGACCTCGTCGACCGGTGGAGCGGCCGTTCCCTCGGAGGCTGCACCTACCACGTGAGCCACCCTGGGGGGAGGACCTACGACCGGTTCCCGGTCAACGCCCACGAGGCCGAGGCCCGCCGGGCGAGCCGCTTCGCCGCCGGGGGACATACCCCGGGGCTCGTCGACGTCAACGCCATCCTCGGCGCCGGCCCGGCCGCGGGGCGTCGGGGCCCAGAGCCTGGAGTACCCTCGGACCCTGGATCTCCGGCACGCTCCAGATTTTCGGGGACACCCGGGACCCCGAGTTCGTCGGGGACACCCCGGCCCGGCGGCGAGCTGACGGCACCACCGAGCACATGACGATCGACTCGCCGCCGCCCGATCTCCTCGCCTCCTACCGTCAGATGCCGGGGGCGCACGACGAGATGCTCACCGCCGACGGGCGGATCCGCGAGCACTGGGCCCACGCCGGGCGCGTCTTCAACGATCTGGGCCTCGACGAGCTCCTCGACCGTCGCGACGAGGCGTGCCGCCTCCTCGACGACGACGGCGTCACCTACAACGTCTACGGCCACGACGACCCCGCCTCCGCTCCCGCCCCGGCCGCCGCCCCCTGGGGCCTCGATCCGGTCCCGGTCCTGCTCGCCAGCGACGAGTGGGGCGGCGTCGAGCTCGGCGTGATCCAGCGGGCCGAGCTGCTCAACCTCGTCCTCACCGACCTCTACGGCCCCCGCCAGCTGCTGCGCCGCGGGGTGCTGCCCGCCGAGCTGGTCCTCTCCCACCCCGGCTTCCTCCGCCAGTGCGACCAGATCCGCGTACCCGGCAGCCAGCAGCTGTTCACCACCGCGGTCGACCTCGTCCGCGACGGCTCGGGCCACTGCACCGTGCTGGCCGACCACACCCAGGCGCCGTCGGGCGCGGGCTACGCCCTCGAGAACCGGGTCGTCGTGTCCCGGGTGTTCCCGAGCCTGTACCGGGACTCCCAGGTCCACCGGCTGGCCCCCTTCTTCCGGACGCTGCGGGCCTCCCTCCAGGACGTCGCCCCACCCGACGCCGACGATCCCCGCATCGTGCTGCTCAGCCCCGGGCCGTGGAGCGAGACCGCCTTCGAGCACGCCTACCTGGCTTCCCACCTCGGCTATCCGTTGGTGGAGGGCTCCGACCTGACGGTGCGCAACGGCCGGGTGTGGCTGCGCTCCCTCGGCCGGCTCGAGCGCGTCGACGTCATCGTGCGCCGGACCGACGCCTGGTTCTGCGACCCGCTCGAGCTGCGTCCCGACTCCAAGCTCGGGGTCCCCGGCCTGGTCGAGGCGGCCCGCCTCGGCGGTGTGTCCATCGTCAACACCCTCGGGAGCGGAGTGCTCGAGAACCCGGGCCTCCTGCCCTACCTCCCCCGGTTGGCCGAGCACCTCCTGGGCGAGCAGCTGGTGCTGCCGTCGGTACCCACCTGGTGGTGCGGCGATGAGGACAGCCGCCGCCACGTACTCGCCCACCTCGACCGCTTGGTGATCAAGCCGATCGCCCGGGGGGTCGGGCCAACGGCGGTGTTTCCGTGGGAGCTCGGCCGCGACGGCCGGGACGAGCTGCGGCGCCGGATCGAAACGCATCCGGCGGGCTGGGTCGGACAGGAGACCCTCGAGCTGGCCTCGGCGCCGACGCTCACCCCAACCGGGCTCGAGGCCCGCCGGACCGTGCTCCGAGCCTTCGCCGTGGCCCGAGGGGACTCCTACACCGCCATGCCCGGCGGCTTGACCCGGGTGGCCGGCTCAAACGGCATCTCCGGGGGCAGCCCCCGCATCTCCAACCAGGCCGGCGCCATCAGCAAGGACACCTGGGTGCTGGCCTCCGAGCCCGAGAAGCTCTCCGGGTTCTGGCTGGCGGCCGGTCCCCCGGCGGCGGCCGTCGATCCGGAGGCGTCGATGTCGTCGCGCGCCGCCGAGAACCTGTTCTGGCTGGGCCGCTACGCCGAGCGGGCCGAGGCCGTGGCCCGTCTCGTGCGGACCGCACACGACCGGCGCAATGACTTCCAGCGGGGCGCCAACCCCGCCGGCACCGAGTGCCTGCAGGTGCTGCTCACCGCCATCACCCGGGTGAGCTCCACCTACCCGGGCTTCGTAGGCGAGGGAGGGAGCGGTCGGCTCGCCGCCCCCGGGGCCGAGCTGTTCAACCTGGTGGTCGACGAGAAGCGGCCCGGCACGCTGGCCCACGCCGTGCGCCACCTGCTCGGGGCGGCCCGGGCCGTACGCGACCAGCTGTCGACCGACACCTGGATGGTGGTGGGCACCCTCGACCGCGAGATCCGAGACCTCCGCGACTCCGACCCCCATCGCCCGTTGGTCGTGCAACACACCCTGGGCCGGATCATGCAGAGCCTGCTCGCCCTGTCGGGCCTCGCCGCCGAGAGCATGGTGCGCGACCCCGGTTGGCGGTTCATGGACGCGGGCCGGCGCATCGAACGGGGCCAGCAGCTCGCCGCCCTTCTACGAGCGACCGTCACCGTCGAGCGCAGCACCGCCACCGACAGCCTGCTCCTCGAGTCGGTGCTCATCGCGGCCGAGAGCATCATCACCTACCGTCGCCGCTACCGGTCGCATGCCCAGCTCGAAACGCTCCTCGACCTCCTGGTGATCGACGCCGACAACCCCCGCTCGCTCGCTTCCCAACTCGACCAGCTCGCCGTCGACGTGCGCCTCATGGCCAGGCTGGACCACGGACCCCGCCTGAGCGAGCCCGAGCGGTTGGTGCTGGAGGCCTCGACGGCACTGCGCCTGGCCGATACCGCCCTGCTCGCAGGACCTCGGGAGGACGGCACCCGCCCCGAGCTCGATGGCTTCCTCACCCGCATCCTGGAGTTGCTCCACCGCACCGCCGACGCCATCGACAGGGACCGCTTCGTCCACCTCCTGCCGCAGCAGTCGCTGCTCCCCTCGTCATGACCTATCGGGTGGTCCACCGAACGGAGTACCGCTACGAGTCGGAAGTGTCGTCCAGCTACGGCGAGTTGTATGTGCTGCCCCGCGACGCCCCGGGCCAGCTGTGCCGGTCCTCCCGGGTGCGCATCGAGCCCGAGCCCCACGACTACCGGGAGCGGACCGACTTCTACGGGAACCGCGCCGCCTACTTCGCCGTGCTCGAGCCGCACACCCGGCTCACCGTCACAGCCGAGAGCATGGTCGACGTCGGCCGGCCCGGCTCGCTCCCCCTGGCGCTCGACCAGGCCTGGGAAACGATACGCGACCGTCTTCGCCTCGACCCCGGCGACGACGCCTTCGACGCCCGCGGCTTCCTCCTCGACTCGCCCAAGGTGGTGGTATCGCCGGCCGTCGCCGCCTACGCGGCGGAGTCGTTCCCCGCCGGGCGGCCGCTCACCGAGGCCCTCACCGAACTCACCGGGCGCATCCACGCCGACTTCGCCTTCGAGCCGGGTGCGACATCGGTGCGCACCACGCTCACCGAGTTGCTCGAGTCCCGCAAGGGGGTCTGCCAGGACTTCGCCCACCTGGCGATCGGCTGCCTGCGCTCGGTCGGGCTCGCCGGCCGCTACGTGAGCGGCTACCTCGAGACGCGCCCCCCGCCGGGGCGGCCCCGCCTCGTGGGGGCTGACGTGTCCCACGCCTGGGCGTCGGTGTTCGTGCCCGACGCCGGTTGGGTAGACGTCGACCCGACCAACGACCGGTTCGTCTCCGATCGCTACGTCACCACCGCCTGTGGCCGCGATTACGGCGACGTGTCGCCGGTCAAGGGCGTCATCTACACGAAGAGCACGAAGAACGAGCTGCACGTCTCGGTCGACGTGGCGCCGAGCTGATGGCTCTTCGCCTGGCGGCTCATAGCAGCGTCGGTGGGGGCCCCAACCCCACCTCCCGCGCCACTGACGTGGCGCCTTTCGAAAGGTCAGGCTGATGCGCATTCGGGTGGGCTGCGAGTTCGATTACGACTCGCCCAGCCCTACGCCGACCATCTGGCAGGTGCGGCCCCGCGCCGACCGGGCGCAACAGTTGGCCTCCGAGTCCTGGGGCACCTCGCCATCGCTGCCGTGGACCTCATACCACGACACCTACGGCAACATCTGCGACCGCCTGACGCTGCCGCGGGGCCGGACGCGCCTGCGCTACGACGCCCAGGTCGAGGTCCCCGGGGTCTCCGATGACGCCGACAAGGAGGCGCGCCAGGTTCCCGTCGAATCGCTGCCCGATGAGACGATGGTTTTCCTGCTGGCCAGCCGGTTCTGCCCGTCCGACGTGCTTCGGGACCGGTCCTGGGATCTCTTCGGCGGAACCGAACCGGGATGGCCCCGGGTGGCGGCCGTGTGCGACTGGGTCCACGAGAACGTCGGTTTCCAGATCGGGAGCAGCAACCAGCTCACCTCGGCTCTCGACGTGTGGGAGAACCACACCGGCGTCTGCCGAGACTTCGCCCACCTGGGGCTCACCTTGTGCCGCGGCCTCAACATCCCGGCCCGCTACGTGTTCGGTTACCTGCCTGACGTCGGCGTCCCCCCGCCCTACGAGCCCATGGACTTCTGCGCCTGGTTCGAGGCGTACCTCGAGGACCGGTGGTGGACCTTTGACCCTCGCAACAACGTGCCCCGTACCGGTCGGGTCGTCATCGGCCGAGGTCGCGACGCGCTGGACGTCGCCATGGTGACGACGTATGGCGCGCCCATCCTTCAGACGATGACGGTGTGGGCCGACGAGATCGGCGACGACAACTAAGCGACCTGAGGCGGTATCGATACCGTCGCGCCCTGACGGTCGGCGGCGGCCTGGGCCAACCAGGCGAAGAGCAGGCCATGGGGCGGCAGGTGGGTGATCAACTCCGGGTGCCACTGGACGCCGAGAAGGGGACGGTCCCCGTCGCTCTCCACCGCCTCGATGACTCCGTCCGGCGCCCACGCCACCGGACGGAGGCCCGAACCGACGTCCGCCACCGCCTGGTGATGGAGGGTGTTCACGCCGAACGCCCGCGGGCCGGTGATGGCGGCCAGGAGGCTGCCGGGGTCGACCTCCACGGCATGCACCGTCTCGCCATCCCGCTCGTATTGCTTGTGGGACTCGTCAGTACCGACGGGCAGGTGCTGGATGAGCGTGCCCCCAGCAGCCACGTTGAGCACCTGGGCGCCCCGGCACAGCCCGAGAATCGGTAGGCCGGCCGCCCCGGCCGCCGCCACCAGCGCCAGCTCCCAGGCGTCGCGGGCGGCGTCGACGCCATAGGCCTCGGGTGCGGGGTCCTCTCCGTAGCACGAGGCAGCCACGTCGCCCCCGCCGGTCAGGAGCAGTCCGTCCAAGCCGGACAAGACCTCTTCGGCGTCGGCCCCGTCCAGCACGGGCAGGACGAACGGGAAGGCGCCCGCTCCTACGACCGCATCCGTGTAGGCCCGGTCGAGATGCTCGACCCGGCGCTGATCGTGAATCGAGGGAGCACTCGTAACACCGATCCGCGGCTTCATCGCCCGGTCAGAGTAGGTCCAGCGGTTCGCCGGGCACTACTTTTTGGAGAACAGCTTCGCGCCTATTTTGTCTAAAGCCTGACCGAACTTCCCCTTAGCTTTCTCAAGTTTTGGATCGAGCGTCTCCTTTACGTGCTCAACCGTTGGGCCCAGTTTCTCCTTGACGTCTTCAAGCTTGTCCATGATGTTCCCTCGACCCTGTTCCGCCTGGCCTTCGTCCTTCGGCTCCTCACCTGCCAACCACACTTCGGCCGGCCAAGCGCTCCTCGGGGGCTGCGGAGTCTCTATGCCATCCGTCCTGTCTTCCATGGGCGACCACCTCTGCTCAGACCCTGGAGAAGTACGGCCACGAAAATACACTATCGAATTAACGAGCGTTTCTCCCGGAGAGTGACCAAAATGAAAATGGTTGTTATCAAGCTGCAAAATGATAATATGAAATCCTCGACAAATAGCGTAGTCCCACTCATCTGGGCTGCCATAACTGTCAGACCGTCCAGTCGGCGGAGAGCCTCTCTCGAGGTGGTCCAGTTTCTCCGCCCGCTGGTCGGCGTTGGACTACGCACGAGACTCCTCGGAAGCTCACACCCTGCCGGCTTCGCCGAAGAGCTGCCGGCCGCGCCTACCGGTTCGGTCGGGCACATGGCCCCGCGTGGGATCGCTACCATCGCTGCGCCGCCTGCGAGGAGGTTTCATGGCCGTCAGGGCGTACGTTCTCATCCAGACCGAGGTGGGCAGGTCGGCTCATGTGTCCGCCGAGGTTGCTCAGCTCGAGGGGGTCGTCTCCACCGCGGACGTCACCGGCCCCTATGACGTGATCGTCCAGGTCGAGGCCGACACCATCGACGACCTCGGCAAGATGGTGGTCTCCCGTATGCAGCTCGCGGACGGGGTCACCCGCACCTTGACCTGCCCCATCGTCAACCTCTGACCCCGCCTCAGGGGTTACGCCGTGACTGCGAAGAGGCGCCATTCGCCGGGGACGCCCTTGAGCTCATGGGTGCCGCGGTCGGCGAAGCCGATCCTGGCGCCGGCGACGAGGTCCTTGACGGTGCTCGAGACCAGCACTTCGCCGGCCCCGGCGAGGGCCGCCACCCGGGCGCCGGTGTGGACCGCCAAACCGCCGACGTCGTCGCCCATGATTTCGCACTCACCGGTATGGAGGCCCACCCGCACGTCGATCCCGAACTGGTGAACCGCGTCGCGCAGCGCGCAGGCGCAGGCGATGGCCCGGCTGGGTGCGGCGAAGGTGGCGAGGAAGCCGTCGCCCGTCGTCTTCACCTCCCGGCCCTCGAACCGTTTGAGTTCGCGGCGCACGGCGGCGTCGTGGGTGGCCAGCAGGTCACGCCAGCGCTGGTCGCCCAGCTCGGCGGCCCGGACGGTCGACCCGACGATGTCGGTGAACATGACCGTGGCGAGGACGCGGTTGGACTGGGTTTCGTGCCTGACGCCGGTGAGGAACTGCTCGATCTCGTCGACGATCGCATCGGGGTCCAACATGATCAGGATGTGGTCATCGGAGGGAAACTCCACCATCTGGGCGCCCGGGATCCGCTGGGCCATGTGGCGGGCCGCCCGCACGTCGGCGACCCGATCGCCGACGGGGTGCAGGATGAGGGTGGGCACGCCGATGGCAGAGAGGACCTCGCGGCAGTCGAGCTCGCACAGCGCCTCGTAGACGGCCCTTCCCATGGCCGGGCTGGCCCCCGTCCGCTGAAATCGACCCCATGCGTGCCGGACCGCCTCGTTGTCCACCTGGTTGGGGCCGAAGAGGCTGATGAGCGCGGCGTCGCCCCAGTCCCGTTCGATTTCCTCCAGGCGCTCGGCGATCTCGTCGGCGCTCCAGCCCCACTCCCAGTCGGGGGAGGAGCTGAACTTGGGCGAGGCGCCGTAGAGCACCAGGGCGGTGGTCCGCTCGGGATGGCTGGCGGCGAAGAGCAGACTCATGGGCCCGCCCTCCGAGACCCCGAAGAAGGCGGCCCGCTCCGACCCCACGGCGTCCATGACGGCCATCAGGTCGTCGACGCGCTCGTCGAGCGTCGGGACGCGGTCGACGGGGTCGGACAGCCCGGTGCCCCGCTTGTCCCACAAGATGACGCGGGCGAAGGAGGCCAGACGTTCAAAGATGCGCGTCGTGCCGGGCAACTCCCACCAGAACTCGACGTTCGAGACGAACCCGGGGATGAAGACGACGTCGAGCGGACCCTCGCCGAGCACCTGGTAGGCGATGCTCACGCCCCCGCTCTTGGCGTACCTGGTCTTTGGTTGCACGCGGGCCCCCGCCGAGCTCACCGGTGGTACGAACGAAAGGTACCACCAGCTCACGCCACCGAGAGTGGCCAGAGGTGTGGTCGGACGAACCTCTGGAAATGATGCCCTCATGCATCCCCGCGATCACCGGAGAGTGGCGCGCGTCAGGCGGCTGTTCCGGCCGGTGGTTCTCTTCGCCGTCGTGGTCGCTTTCGGGGTCCCACCGGCCGTCGGTGCGACGGAGCCGTCATCCGGTGCCTGGAGCGATCGGGTGGGCGACACCGGCAGCCGCTATGGACATGTCGCCATCGGCTTCGGCGACGGACGGCTGCTGGCCGCCGGCGGCTTCGATGACACCCGGGACGGCCTGCTGGCCAGCGCCGTCCTGTTCGACCCTTCCAGCGGGGTGACACGCATAGACGACATGAGCGTGCCCCGGTACCACGCAGCCGGTGCGCGCCTCGACGACGGCAGCGTGCTGGTCACCGGCGGCTATGGCGGCCAGGGGAGCGCCGATCGTTACATCCCCGCTCTCGGCCGCTGGATAACAGCTGCGGCGATGAGGACACCACGGTGGGCCCATACCGCCACCTTGCTCGGCGACGGCCGTCTCCTCGTCGTGGGCGGCGCCAGCGTGAAGGGGTTAGGTGTTGACGAGACGCTCAGCAGCGCCGAGATCTATCACTCGCTGTCGAACAGCTGGACGCCCGCCGCCAGCATGGGGACGGCCCGCCATTCGCACACCGCCACCTTGCTCGCCGACGGAAGGGTGCTGGTGGTCGGAGGGAACGGCAGCAACCTGGTTGGAGGACAACTGGCCAGCGCCGAGATCTACAACCCCTCCACGAACACATGGGCCCCCACGCCCGACATGACCGTCCCGAGAGTGGAGCACACGGCGACGCTCCTCCGTGACGGCGGAGTGTTCGTGGCGGGAGGAGCGCAGGGCGACAACTACTGGTCGAGCAGCGAGATCTTCGATCCCGCAGCCGGGCAATGGTTCCCGGCGGGCGACATGCTGGCCGCTCGGGCGGGTCACACCGCCACGGCGCTGGACGACGGTAGGATCCTCGTCGCCGGCGGCCTCGATCGGTGGAACGACGCGCTCGACACCGCCGAGATCTACGACCCCGGCACAGGGCATCGTGACCCGGCGACGTCCATGGCGGTTCCCCGGTACCTGCATACCGCGACGCTCCTGGGCCACGGGAGGAGGGTCGCGTTCGTCGGGGGCTGGAATACGGACGGCGCGACCGGGGACGTAGCGCTGTACCAACAATGACCTGAAAACAGGCCTACGGGCGCCAATCCGCCTACATTGCGCTCGGGTGAGGAAGTCCTCACACAGCATCCTCCCGGCTTCGGCAAAAATGGGTCTGCCCGCCATGAAGGAGGGCGACCATGGCTGAGCGGTTCCCCGAAGGTCCGTTGACGATCCTCTTCAGTGACGTCGAGGGCTCCACCGATCTGCGCACCGGACGGGGAGACGCGGTCGCCCATCGCATCCTGCGCTCCCATGAGGAGGTCGTGCGCCGCTGCGTTGAGGCCCAGGAGGGTCGGGAGGTGAAGGCCCTGGGCGACGGTTTCATGGTTGCGTTCGCGTCGGTGCGCAGAGCGCTGGCGTGCGCCATCTCGATCCAGCAGGGCGTCGAGAATCGAAACGCGGAAGCACCGGGAGATGAGGTCCGTGTCCGAATCGGAATCAACACCGGCGAAGTCGTGGTTGAAGGCGACGACATATATGGCCAGGCGGTCAACGCCGCGGCGCGCATCGCCAGCCGGGCCAAAGGAGGCGAGATCCTCGTCTCCGAGATCGTCCGACAACTGGCCGGTTCCGGACCGGAGTTCACCTTCGCCGACCGGGGCCGCTACCGCCTCAAGGGCTTTCCCGACCGCTGGCATCTCTACGATGTCGTCTACGAGGCGGCGAGGACCACCGAGTCCGGCCCCTCGTTTGCCGGCAGGACGCCGTTCGTGGGCCGGGAAGCGGAGCGGGCCGAGCTGCGACCGTTGATTTCCCAGACGAAGGTCGGAAGTGGAGCCTTCGTGATGGTTGGGGGCGAGCCCGGGGTGGGCAAGTCCCGGCTGGCCGAGGAGCTGGCCGTCCGGTGTACCCGGGAGGGCTTCCAGACCTTCGTCGGTCACTGCTACGAAACGGGTGCCCAGCCCTACATCCCCATCGTGGAAGTCTTCGAGCAGGCCCTTGCCCAGGCCGACAGCACAGCGGTCTTCCGTCAGTTCCTCGGTGACGAGGCGCCAGAGGTGGCGCGACTCGTACCCAAGCTGCGCCGGCTCTGCCCCGATATCCCGCCGGCGCTCGAGCTGCCCGCCGAGCAGGAGCGGCGCTACCTGTTCAACAGCGTGTGGGAGGTCGTCGCCCGCAGTGGCCGGACCCGGCCCATGCTGGTGGTCCTCGACGACCTGCATCGCGCCGACGAGCCCACCATGCTGCTTGTCCAGCACCTGGCCGAGCGGATCACCGATGCGCCCGTGCTCATCGTCGGCCTGTACCGCGACAGCGAACTCGAGGCCGACTGCCCTTTCTCCCGCGGGCTCGAGGAGCTCACCCGCCGACGCCTGGCCCGGCGGATGCGTCTCGAGCCCCTCCCCCGGGAGGAGTTGGCCCAGATGCTGGCCGACCTGGCGGGACAGGAACCCCCGCCCCGCCTGGTCGACGTCATCTACGCCGAGACGGAAGGCAACCCGTTCTTCACCGAGGAGGTGTTCAAGCACCTTGTCGAGGAGGGAAGGCTCTTCGATACGCAGGGCCGCTTCCGGGCGGACCTGTCGGTCGACGACCTTGACGTCCCCGAGGGGGTGCGGTTGGTGGTCGGCGCCCGCCTCCGACGGCTGGGCGAAGACGGGACCAAGGTTTTGGCCAGCGCCGCCGTGCTCGGTCGGGTGTTCAGCTTCGAGTTGCTCCAGGTGCTCGAGGAGATGCCCGAAGCGTTGCTGCTCGATCTGGTCGAGGAAGCCGAACGGGCCGGTCTCATCCTCGCCTTTGACGAAGCCGCGGGGGAGGACCAGTTCGTCTTCGCGCACGAGCTCATCCGCCAGACGCTGGTCTCCGAACTCTCTGTCCCCCGCCGCCGCCGGCTCCATGCTCGGGCCGCCGAGGCTCTGGAGCGGGTCTACGCCCCCACCCTGCGGTTCCAAGCCGCCGCCATCGCCCATCACCTGGTCCAGGCTGGGTCCGCCGCCGACCCGAAGCGGACCTTTCGCTATCTGCTGATGGCCGGGCAGCACGCTCTGGAGACGGTCGCCTTCGAACAAGCGCTCACGCACCTGGAACGAGCGGCCGAAAGAGCCGAACTGGGAACCCCATCCGAACGGGCCGATTTGCTGTTCCGCCTCGGTACCGCCCGGCGGAACAGCGGCCGGTGGGACGAAGCCGTGGAGACCTGGAAGGTGGCGGTCGACGCGTACGAGGTCATAGGAGACCCCGAGGCCGCCGGCCGCATCTGCCAGGAGGCGTCCTACAGCCTGGGCTGGGTGTCACGGTGGGAGGAGGCGACCGCCATCGGCCAGCGAGGTATCGATCTCCTGGGCGACGAGGTCAGTGCCACCCGGGCACGCCTCCTCGCGCAGCAGGGCAACATCATGGCGTACGCGGGAGTCCCGTTCGAGGTGGGCGACGCGCTCATCACCCAGGCCCTGGCCCTTGCCGACGAACTCGGCGACCCGGCGGTGAGGGGTCACTGTCTCTTGGGCAAGGCGATCAATCGCACCGCCTGGATGCATCTCGTGGAGTGCGCCGACGCAGGCTTGGAGGCGGCCGGATTACTGCGGACGGCGAACAGCCTGTGGGAGGAGTCGGCGGTCCTGGGCTTCACCCAGGTAGCCCTCGCCCTCACCGGCCAGTTCGCTGAGGCCCGCCGGGTGGAAGCCCACCTGGAGCCTCTGGCCGAGCGCTTGGGCAACATCGGGGCCCTGCTGCAGTGCCGGCGGGCCCGCGGCATGGTCGACTTCGCCGAGACGGGCGACCTCGACTCCCTCGAGGCCTTCGGCCGGTCCGACCTCAAACTGGCGTCCGACGCCGGCCTGCCGTGGGTGAACAGTTCGTACTCCTGGCTGGGTCTGGCCCGATTCCTGCGGGGGGACTGGGACGGCGCCCGCGGCCACTTCGAGCAGGCTGCGGCCTACGAGCCCCCGGGCGCGCTCAACGGCTTGGATCGGGCCCTGCTGGTGGAATTCCTGGCCTACTCCGGTGACCGGGAGCGTGTTCTGGCCATGCTGGACGAGGGCGAGGACGACCGCATGCCCACTGCCGGTCAACGCAACAGCTGGGGGCAGTGGGCGATGCTCGTGTCGGGGGTCGAGGGGCTCTTCGTGGCGGGCGAGCGGGACCGGGCCGGGGACTACTACGACCTCGTCGTCGAGTGCCTGGAGCGCACCGAGGTGGTATGCCCCAACTCCGCCGACTGCCGCCTCCTCGAACGAGCCGCCGGCATCTCCGCCATGGCGGGACGATGTTGGGACGACGCTGAAGGCCACTTCCGCACCGCCCTGCGCCAAGCGGAGGAGCTACCCCACCGCCCCGAGGCAGCGCACACCCGGCGCTTCTTCGCCCAGATGCTCGTCGAGCGAGATGGGCCCGGCGACCGGGCCGAGGCCACCCAGGTGGTCATTGAAGCCGAAGGCCTCTACCGGCGCATGGGCATGCCGAAACACCTGGCCATGATGGAGGCGCTCCACCCCTAGGGGGATTAGGCAGAGAGGAGGGCGGCTGCGAGCTCGCGGTGCCGGGGCATGCCCATCCGCTGGTAATCCTCGATCGCCAGCCGGAGCTGGTGTTGGGCCTGTTCCCGGTCGCCGGGGCCGTTCCGGTCGAGGAGCATCTGGCCGTACCAGCGGCGGGTGTGGGCCTGCTCGGGACGGTGGGGGATGCGCTCGGCCTGTCCGAGGGCCCTCTGGAAGTGGGTCTCTGACTCCTCCCAACGCTGGCCGGCGAAGGCGGCGATACCGGCCGCCCGCTCGAGGAGTCGCCCGTCGTAGAAGCATCCGCTCACCGCCCTCGTTCGTCCGATCCCCTCGACGATGTGCAGGTAGAGGTCGGCCGCCCGGTCTCGCTCGCCGAGGACGGTCAGGGACTCGATCCCGGTGAAGATGACGGTCCACGGTCCCCAACCGGTCGGTGAGCCGGGATCAGGCAGCTCGGACAACGCCTCGTCGAGGAGGGCCAGGGCCTCGGGCCGCTGGCCCAGATAGGCCAGGCACTCGAGCAGTGGGCCGGTGTCCCAGCCGTTCAGCGCGCCGGGAAACTCGAGGCGCTGCCCTTCCTCGAACCGGGTCCGGGCCACCTCCCAGTCCCCCCGCAGGAACGCCGCCACCCCCTGCCAACCCCAGCCCTGGCTGACCCAGGGCAGCCCCTGACGTAGGGCGTTTTCCAGGTCGACCCGTCCGAAAGCCTCGAGTCGGTCAACGTCCCCGGTCTCGTAGAAGTCCGCCATGGCGGCGGCCCGGTGCACCTGCAGGAGGGCGGGATAGTTCCCCAGCCGCTCGGCCAGCGGCTCCAGCTCCTCATGCACCTGGCGGAGACCATCGAGGCGGCCGGTGTGGACCCGTGCGAGAACCACGAATCCGAGCACGGCGGCCACGTTGAAGAGATCGCCCGCCGACCGTAAGAGCTCGGCGGCCTGCAGGCCGGCGGCGGCGGCCTCCTCGTGTTCGAGCCATCCAACGCGGTGCATGCACTTGGTGAGCAGGGCGTAGCCGAGCACGCCGTCGTCGCCCAGCTCGGCGGCGAGGGCCGACGCCTGGTCGATCATGGCGGCACCAGCCTGGTAGTCGCCGGCGTAGCTGAGGATCAGGCCCATCGTGTCGAGAAGGCGGGCCCGGTCAGCACTCACCCGGTCACCGAGGGCGCCGAGGCCGCGCTGACAGATCTCCGCGGCCTCGGCGAAGCGGAAGCCGAACGCCAGACTGACGGCGGCGTTCACGCACGCCCCGCCCAGGCGTTCCACGTTCCCCAGCTGCTCGTAGGCGTCGACCGACTGGCGCCAGGCGTCGATGGCGGTATCCCAATGGCCAGTGCTGCGGCGGGCCAGTGCGAGCTCGACGAGCAAGGCCGCCCACTCCGTGGGCTGGGCTGCGTCTTGAAGGGTGGCTGCTCGTTCGAAGTGCTCGAGCGCATCCTCGAAGGCGGCCGCCTCCATGGCCCACCGGCCGGCCATCGCCAGGTAGCGGAAGATGCGCTCCCGATCGCCGGCGGGGCCCGTCTCGAGGAGGTGGTGGGAGATCGCGGCGGCGTGCTGGTCGAGGCTGGCGGCGTAATGCCGTTCCATGGCGTTGGCGGCGTGGGCGTGGAGCCGCCGGCGGCGGGTGAGGGAGAGGTCGGCCACGAGGGTCTGGCGAATGAGCTCGTGGGCGAAGATGAATCGGTCCTCACCGGAGGGGTCCCGAGCAGGGACGATCAAGCGGGCTCGCTCCGCGTCCTCGACGGCGTCGAGGAGCGTGTCAGTGTCGATCTCCTCCATGGCCTCGAGCAGCTCAACAGAAAAGGCCCGGCCCACCACTGCCGCCGCGGCCAGGACGCGGCGGGCCTCCTCGCCCAGGCGCTGGAGACGGCGGCCGACGACGAGGCGGACCCCGGCAGGTACATCAAGCTCGCCGATCACCAGGGAGGAACGGAAGCGCCCTTCGGCGTCGAAGAGCCGGTCCTCCTCAGCCAGATACCTGTAGACCTCCTCCAGAAAGAATGGATTCCCCTCGGTCTCGGCAAACAGGCCTCGGACGAGGACCGCGGGCGCCTCCTGGCCGCTCAACGCGCCGATCATCCGGGCTACGACTTCCTCCGGGAGACGACGCAGGGTGATCCACCGGGCGAGCTGGCGACGCCGGAGATCCTCGAAGGTCTTGGCCAGGGGGCGGCCGACGTCGACCTCGGTGTCCCGGTAGGTGGCGACGACGAGAACGGGCAATTCCGCCAGCCGCTCGGCGAGGTGCTCCACGAGCAGCAGCGTCGGGTCGTCCGCCCACTGGAGGTCGTCGAGCACCAGGAGAAGGGGCCGGCGCTGCGCCGTACGGGCGATGACCTCCCGGATGCTGTTGAACAGCAGGCGCCGCTCCTGCTCCGCGGGCAGCTCGAGGGCCGGCGGGATGTCGGGACAGAGCCGGCGCAGCTTGGGCAGCAGCTTCGCCACCTCTGCGGCTTCCTCACCGAGGGCCTGGCGGAAGGCCTGGGGACTGGGCGCCCGGTCCAGGGCGCTCTCCAGGATTTCGATGAAGGCGACGTAGGGGGCGGCCCCCTCGATCTCGTAGGAGTGGCCGACGAAGACCTGCATCTCCCGCCCCTGCGCCTCCGCCGCCAGCTCATCGGCCAGGCGGGTCTTCCCCACCCCGGGCTCGCCCCCGATCATCACCAGCCCCCCTACGCCCCGGATCGCCTGGTCGAGCAGGTGGCGCAACTCCGCCTGCTCCACCTCCCGGCCCACGTAGGGCGTGCGCCCAGCCGGCGCCGGCAACGGTCCCGGACGGTGCTTGGGTTCCCAGCTGAGCCCGTAGAGGTGCCAGCGGTCGGGGAAACCCTTCAAGCGGACCCGGCCCCGGTCCCGGAAGGTGAGCTCAGGGCCGGACCCGGCCAGCTGTCTGGTCACCTCCGACACGAGGATCTCGCCCCCCTGGGCCCGCGCCGCGATCCGGGCCGCGGCGTTGACCGCTTGCCCATAGATGTCGCCCCCCTCGTCGACGACCTCACCGGTGTTGACACCGATGCGCACCCGCACACCACTCCCCGGCGCCTTCCACGTCTGTTCGTCGACCGTCTGTTGGATGGCGATCGCGCACCCCAGCGCCCGGCGCACAGAAGCGAAGACGACCATGAAACCATCGCCGAGGGCCTTCACCTCCCGCCCGCCGTGCTCGCCCACACAGGCCCGGACCAGATCCTCGTGCTCCCGCAGGATCTCATGGGCGGCGGCGTCGCCGCGACGCGTCCGGAGATCAGTCGACCCTTCCACGTCAGTGAACAGGATCGTGACCGGAGCTTCGTCCACCGTCCCCCTCCCCCGGCCGCAGCCTAGTTCTGGCCTCTTCGGTGCCATCGATCGCGAACTGTTGGAGGCGTAGCCTTCTGCTTGCCTCGGGCGTCAGTCGCGAGGTGGTGGCTACGGGTGTGTCCGGCGACGTGAGCATCGAGGCCAAGGGGCCGGTCGAGGTCAGGCACGCGATAGTCACCGTCGAACCCGGTGGCACGACCGAGTGGATCAGCTGGCCCGGAACCCTTGTGGCGACGCTGAAGGCGGGCAACCTCGGGTACCGCAATGCTGCAGAGCAGGACTGTGCAGGGCAATCCCTGGCCGCCGGGGATTCGTTCGTCATCGCCTCCGGCACTGTGTTCGAGGTCGTCAACCCGGGCGCGGATACTGCCGAGGTGCACACTGTCGCCTTCCTCCCGCCCGGTCAGAACCTGAAGGCGGAGGACAAGCCGGCCAATTGCTGAACTGCCCTAGGGCCGAGCTGTCGCGCCGGTCCGCTGGCTAGCGAATGTGCACGCAGAGATGGCGCGGCTTGCCTTCTCCGAAGACATGGGCCTTCGTCCGGAGTACCGGATCTCCATGTCAATTCTCCTTGTCCCGGTCGGCGACCGTTCCAGAAGGGCTGCTGCTCCGCCCTGTTTGCAGAGTGGTACCATAAGCAGTACCACTCTCCGAGGAGTCGCCGTGGCCATTACCGCCAGCGAGGCCCGCAAGAACCTGTTCCCCCTCATCGAGCAGGTCAACAACGACCGCCAGCCCGTCGAGATCACGTCCAAGCGCGGCGACGCGGTCCTGCTGTCGCGAGCCGACTACGACGCACTCACGGAGACAGCGTTCCTTCTCCGGGTCCCGGCCAACGCCCAGCGCCTGCTGGAAAGCCTGGCGCAGGCTCGCGCGGGCGAACGAGACGTCCACGAACTGGGCTGATGCGCCTGTGCTTCACGCCTCACGGCTGGGATGACTATCGGTACTGGCAGTCAGCTGACAAGGCGACGCTGAAGCGGCTCAATCGCCTCCTCGACGCGGTCCTGCGGGACCCGCTCAGCGGAATCGGAAAGCCCGAACCCCTGCGACACATCTTGGCCGGGTGCTGGTCCAGACGGATCGACGACGAGCACCGGCTCGTCTATCTCGTGGAAGGCGATGACATCGTCGTGCTCCAAGCTCGCTACCACTACGAGCCGTGACGAACCCGTTCGTCAGGAGGTCAGGACCTTGGCCTCGAGGCGCCTCCGGGCGGGGCTGCACCGGTAGCCGGCCGCCTCGGTGGCGGACAGCGCCTCGGCGGCGAGCCTCGGGCCTTCGGGATCGCCCCGGGCCAGGGCGATCTCGGCGAGGACGAGAGCGGCCTCGAAGCGCGCAACAGAAAAGCCGCATTCCCGGCCCTCCTCCGCGTACCGCTCTGCCGTCTCGACGTCTCCTTGCTCCACGAGCACCGAGGCGAGACGTGCCGCGTTCCACTGGACCTGGATGGGTATCCCGGAGGCGATCTCCATCGCCTCCCTCAGGGCCAACTCGGCGCTCGCGAGGTCGCCGCCCGCCCGACGGCATGAGGCCAGCCCCATGAGAGCGAGCGAGATCCACTCCCGATTCCCCAGAGCGCGGCTGAGCGCAAGCGCGGTCAGCGCGTCCCGCTCCGCCTCCTCGAGTCGGCCGAGCGCGCACAGGACTTCGGTCCGGATCAACCGGCAGTACGCCTCTCCTTCCGTGTGGCCCAGGCCTCGCTCGAGTTCGACCGCTCCCTGGATCTCGTAAAGCCCGTCCTCCGCCCGGCCATTCAACATGAGGAGCCATCCCTGCATGGCCCGCATGGTTCCGACCTTGAGGAGGCGGCCGGAGTCCCGGTACAGGCGACCGGCCCGGCCATAGAGATCCGCCGCCTCGACCAGCTGGCCCCGGAAGACTCCGAGGAGGCCGCGTAGGCCGACCACGCTGGCCACGCCGGCCGGCTCTCCGAGCTGCTCGAAGGTGGTCTGGGCCGCGGTGGCCCGGGCTTCGGCCCGGTCGAGTTCCATCCGGTTCATGTCGAAGAACGCGGCGAGGGTCAGGGCCTCGGCCCTGGCTGCATCATCATCGTCGGCTTCGGTCAGGGCCACCTCGATCACCTCGGCAGCCTGGGCGTAGTCGTCGAGCGCCTGGGTGAGGTCGGAGACGCGGATGAGCGTCCGGGTGCGCTCCGGCCCCCGGGGGATCGACACCAGGGCGGCCCGCAGGTCCTCGCGGGCCCCGGCCAGGTCCCCCCGCAGAGCCCGGGCCTCGGCCCGGGTGCGCAGCAGCGCGGTACGGACGGCCGCCGGAGGATCGAGCACGAGGCCGGTCTCGGCCAGCTCCCGGGCCTCGTCGCCGGCGAAGGCCGAAAGACGCTGGCGGGCCGCCTCCGAGAAGGCGGCGGCTGCAGCCGTCCGGTCGCCGGCGCCGAGCAGATGGCGGGCCACTTCCGCGGGATCGCCGCCTTCCGCCTGGACGGCTCGGCCCAGCAGCTGGTGAAGCCGGCCCCGCTCGGAGCGGTCGAGGCTTTCGGCGACGACCTCGCTGATGAGGTCGTGGGCGGTGGCCCACCCGGCCTCTCCCAGCCGGGCGAGCCCGGCCCGGGCCAAAGCGTCGAGGTCGTCGAGGACCGTCACCTCGGTGGCTCCGGTGGCCCGGGTGAAGACCCGCGCCGGGGCCTCCCGGCCCAGGAGGGCGAGCAGCGAGAGGAGCTGCCGCCGATCGGGCGGCTGGCGGCCGGCCCGGGCGGCGATCGCCCGGCGCTGGCCGGAGCGGGCCACCTCCCGGGCCCGGTGGGCGGCTTCGGGTCGGCGGGCATCCCAACGACCCCCGGCGTCGAGCGCCAGGACACCCTCGGCCATCAGGCCGCGGATGGCCTCGGCGATGGCCATGGGGGTGCGGTCGGTCGTGTCGGCCAGCGCCGACGCCACCGCCGCGTCGGCGACGAGGAGGGAGATCGCCTCAGGGCGAAGTGGCCCCAGGGAGATCTCTGTGACGGGGCCCCGCACGGCGCGCAGCTCGTCGAGGAAGGTCCCGGCGGGCGCGTCGACCGTGACCTCCTCGGGCCGGTAGGCCAGCGCCAGGGCCGCCCGGGGGACTCTCCGGGCCACGAGACCAAGCACCGCCAGGCTGGTGGCGTCGGCCCACTGGAGGTCGTCGACCACCACCACGGCGCCCTGGTCGGCGGCCGCCGCCAACAGCCTCGCCGCCCCCTCCAGGGCCAGCGCCCGGCGGCTTTCGGGGTCCCCCTCGACGGGGCCCACGGGACGCAGCTCTCCGAGCTCGGGCAGGACGTCCGCCAGGGCCGGGGCGGCGCGTTCGGGGACGGCCCCGGCGGCGCCGAGGTCCAGGGTGAGCGCCTCCCGCAGCAGCGCCCGGGCCAGGCTCCACGGCTCGTTCCGCTCGGGGAGGAAGGCCCGCAGGGCCAGCACGGGCATCTCCGAGCGCGCTGGCCGCCTCGGCCAGGAGGCGTGACTTCCCCGCCCCCGCCGAACCGGCCACCAGCACCGTCCCCGCCTCCGCGGCGCCGACCTCCGCCAGGACGGCGGCGAGTTCCTCGTCCCGCCCGACGAAGGCAAGGCCCTCGAAGGCCGGACGCAACAGTGCCACGGCGGACGGGCGTGGGGTCCCGGGCACCGCTTCGCCCCGCTGGAGACGGGTCTCGAGGGCCACCGCCTCGGGGGAAAGCTCCAGACCCGCCTCCTCGGCCAGACGCCGCCGCAGCGAGTCGATGGTCCGCAAGGCCGCCACCAGGTCACCCGAGGCGGCCAGGACCCGGGCCAGGAGGAGGGCGGCGGGCTCCCGGAGTGGTTCGCGGGCGACGGCCCGCTCGGCCAGGACCGCGGCCTGGGCCGGTTCACCCAGGGCGAGGGCGGCCTCCGCTGCCCCCTCCAGGGCCAACAGATAGGCCCGGGTCAGCACCGCCCGTGACTCCTTCGCCCAGTCGTTGTAGGCATCCTCGGCCAGCGGCTCGCCGGCCCACCGTTCCAGGGCGGAGCGGAACTCGCCCAGGGCAGCGGCGGCGCGGCCGGCGGCCAGGTGATCGTGACCGGCCTGCGCCGCCGCCAGGAACACCTCGGTGTCGACGACGCAGGCCTCCCCCCCGGCGAAGGAGTACCCGCCCGGGCCGGTGATGATGAGTGCAGGATTCCCCAGGGCGGCGCGGGCCCGCCGGATCAGCGCCGAGAGGTTGGCCGTGGGGTCGGCGGGCATCCGCTCGGGCCACAGTGCCTCGGCCAGACCGTCCCGGGAGACGAAGCCGCCCCTGCGGGTGACGAGGAAGCGGACGAGGACGCGGACCAGGCGGCCACCGAAGCTCGCCGGGGGGATCTCCTCACCGGACTTCCGGACGGAGAACCGCCCGAGCAACTGGATCTCGATCGCTGTCACCCGGCGCTCATCCTGCCCTAGCCCAAACCGCTAGAAAACCGCTAGGGGCGATCCGTACCGTCTCGGGCATGAGTCGCGGGATCGTCACCGCCCTCGCCGCCGGGTTCGAGGGCATGCAGCACGTCCCCGTGGAGGACAACGTCCTGGTGTCGATACCGCTGGCGCCGACACCGGTACGCCGGTTCGAAATGAGAACGGAGAAGAGGTCCGTGATCACCAAGACACGAAGGGGTGGAGCTCGTCCGATGAGGGGGGGTCTGGCCGCAGGAGTCGCCCTGCTGGCGCTTCTGGGTGTGATGGTCATCTCCCCCGCCTCCATCGTCTCCGCCTCCAATGAATCCGCCCATCGTCAGGAACAGCTTGACCCGCGCCTGGTGGCGTTCTGCCTCTTGCTGGGCGGGAGCGTGGATCAGTGCGCCGGTTACCTTCGCCGAGAAGGGGGGTGAGGTTCCCGATGTCACGTCACGGGGCAAGGTGGCCGGAGCTTCCCGAGGGAATGCCGTTCGACATCCTGCCGGCTTCCAACGGCGAGTTCGTCCCTCCGCCAGCGACGGCCCGGGAGCGGACGATCATGCGCCTCCAAGACGAGGAGGGCGAGCGCGTCCGGCGCAAGTTCGGCCTGAGCCGGCGGGAGTTCGTCCGCACCGCGGCGGCCTACGCGGTGGGCCTGTGGGCCATCGATCTGCTCTCCCCCGGCCGCTTCGGGCGCTACGCCGGGGCCGCCGGCGGGCGCACCCCGGCCGCCTGCGATCTCGAGTTCCCCGGCGCCCAGCTCAACAACCTGCCGGGCGAGTTCGTCTTCGATGTCCAGAGCCACCACGTGGAGTCCGACGGGGCCTGGCGGGTCAACAACCCGTACGAGACCGCCATATTGGGCGGCCTTTTCGACCAGGCCTCCCCGGCGGGTGGGCTCCCCGGAGTGGGGCCGGACGGCCAGCCTTACTTCTTCGGGAAGGGCGGGGAGGCCGATCCCATCGAGAATCTGTCCCGCTACCACTACCTGAAGGAGCTGTTCCTCGACTCGGCCACCGTCACCGCCGTCCTCTCCGCCGTCCCCTCGGCGCCCGACATCACCCAGCCCCTCCCGGTCGCCGGCGCGGCGGAGACGGTCGAGCTCGTCAACCGCATGGCCCGCTCCCAGCGCTGTGTCATGCACGCCTTCGTCATGCCCAACCGGGGGGCCACCAGCCGCAGCTCGAGGGCCAAGCCCCGCTACCAGGATGAGGAGTTCGAGCTCATGGAGGAGCGGGCCGGGCTCTACCGGGGGATCCTGCGGGGCTGGAAGCTCTATCCCTCGTGGGGCGACGTCCCCTACGCCAGCGGGTGGTTCTTCGACGACGACATCGGCATGGCCACCCTGGAGCGGGTGCTGGAGATCCACCGGACGACCGGCATGCCCCCCGTCGTGGCCGCCCACAAGGGCTTCGTCTTCCCCGGCTTCGACTATCAGACAGCGGCGTGTCGCGACGTCGGCCCTGCCGCCCGCCAGTACCCGGACGTGCGCTTCCTCATCTACCACTCGGGCTACGCGGCCGAGCCGGTACGCCCATACCCTGGGGACGACCGGGCCGACTCGGCCGCCACCGGCATCGACGGGCTCATCAAAAGCCTTCGGGAGAACCACTGGGACGCCGACAGCTTCGTGCCCCGCGGTCTCGAGCACGGCAACTCCCCCAACGTCTACGCCGAACTGGGGGGCACCTGGTGGCTGAACATGGGCAACCCCGACCGGGCCGGTCACCTCATCGGCAAGCTCGTCCGCCACGTGGGCCCCCGCCGGGTGGTCTGGGGAACCGACAGCCTGTGGTTCGGCTCGCCCCAGCCCCAGATCGTGGCCCTGCGGGCACTCGAGCTCACCGAGGAGGCCAAGGCCCTCTACCACCTGCCCTACGGCCTCGACGGCGACCGCTTCGATCCCACCCGCAACGCCCTGTCCGGGTCGAGCTACCTGGAGCCACATTCCTCCCCCGCCTTACAGGACTGGCCAACGGACGGAGTGGCACACCCCGAGCGCACCATCCGCAACGGGATCCTGGGCCGCAACGCCGCCGAGGCCTACGAGATCGACCCCGACGCCGTCCGGCACGCCCTCGACTGCGACGAGGTCCAGAAGATGCGGGACGCCTACATCCTCAACCCCGCCACGCCGAGGGAGTCCGCCCCTTACGCCTCCAACCAGGTGAACGGCCCCCGCAACCGGCGTGAGTTCCTCAGGCTGCGCACCTCCCAGCCCTGGGGTCCATGAGCAGCGACCGGGAGGGATACGACCGATTTTCGTCCGTCCGCCGCCGTCCGCCGGCGTCCCAAAATCAGCGAAGGGCGACGCTACGTGAGCCCGAGGGCGATGGCCAGGGCCTGATCGAACTGGGTCACCTTGGCCGGACCGAGCCCGCCCCGCCGCCGGACCAGCATCTCCTTGGGCAGGGTGAACACGTTGTCGCAGTTCAGGGCCGAGTCGTGATCCAGACCCTCCGCCGGGCCGACCTCGACCTCGGCCACATGGCCGTGAAAAGTGCTGGTCACCAGGACGCACACCAGCGAGCGGACAAGTGGGATGGCACTGTCGCGGGTCGCCACCACGACCGGGTGGGTGCCGACACCGGGGATCTGGGCATCCCAGACCTCCCCTCGGGAGATCAGGGCTCGGCGACGGCGAGGCATGCGGCGGCGGAGAAGGCGGCCAGCTTTTCGATCAACTCGTCATGGGCGGCGTCGGGTTCGGCATACCGGCGGCGATAGGAGGCCACGATCGCCTCCTCACTGTGCTTCGCCAGCCAGGCGCGGACCGCCGCCGAGACGACGGCCCCCCGGTTGGGGGCCAACCCGGCGGCGACCGCCTGATCCACGGCGGCCACCGTTTCTGCGTCGAGGCGAGCGGTGACAGGGATGCTCATGGCACCATCCTACCCGTCCGTATACGTTTCGTACACAGATTACGAGGAGGGATGGGGTCCGGGTCCGGCGCCACCTGGACGCCGGATCCCGGCCACACTTGTCAGCGAATGTGCACGCCGGAGATGGCGCGGCTGATGACCAGCTGCTGGATCTGCTCGGTGCCCTCGAAGAGGTCGTAGATCTTGGCGTCGCGGTGCCAGCGCTCGACGGGGAAGTCGCGGATGTAGCCGTAGCCGCCGAGGATCTGGATGGCCCGCTCGGTGACCCACACGGCGGTGCGGCCCGCCTTGAGCTTGCTCATGGAGCCTTCGGCCATCTGGTAGCCGTCGCCGTTGCGGGCCAGCCACAGGGCCCGGTAGCAGAGCAGGCGGGCGGCGTCGATCTCGGTGGCCATGTCGGCGAGCAGGAAGGCGATGGCCTGGTTCTCGATGATGGGCTTGCCGAACTGGGTGCGCTCCTTGGCGTAGTCGAGGGCGTACTCGTAGGCGGCCCGGGCGATGCCGACGGCCTGGATGCCGACGATCGGTCGGCTGGCCTCGAAGGTGCGCATGGCGGCCTGGCTGTTGGTCCTGCCGCCCTCCCGGGCCCGGGCCAGACGGGCCTCGAGCTTTTCCTCGCCGCCGAGCAGGCACTCGGCCGGGACCCGCACGTCGTCGAGGATCACCTCGGCGGTGTGGCTGGCCCGGATCCCCATCTTGCGCTCCTTCTTGCCCATGGACAGGCCGGGCGTGCCCGGAGGCACCACGAAGGAGGCCTGGCCCCGGGAACCGAGGGCGGGATCGATGGTGGCCACCACCACGTGCACGTCGGCGATGCCGCCATTGGTGATGAAGCACTTGGTGCCGTTGAGCACCCAGTCGGAGCCGTCCCGGACAGCCCGGGTGCGCAGTGACGACACGTCGGAGCCGGCGTTGGGCTCAGTCACGCAGAAGGCGGCCAGCTTCACGTCCTCGGGGGTGCCGAAGCACTGGGGGATCCAGGTCATGATCTGCTCGGGGGTGCCGTTGTTCATGATCCCGGCCACACCCAGGCACGACCCGAAGATGGACAGGGCGATGCCGGCGTCTCCCCAGAACAGCTCCTCGTTGGCGATCCCCATGGTGAGCCCGGTGGGATCGGCGAAGAAGTTGGCCATCGCCTCCCAGGAGTACAGGCCGATCTTGGCCGCTTCCTGGATCACCGGCCAGGGAGTCTCCTCCCGCTCGTCCCACTCGGCCGCCGCGGGCCGCACGGTCCGCTCGGCGAACTCGCGGACCCACTTCTGGATCTGGAGCTGGTCCTCGTTGAGGGCCAGGGAGAAATCACCCATCGGAGCACCCTTTCGGCGTCGCAAGCAGGACTAAGTTACCCATGAGTAGCTTGCCAGAAACGCTCTCTGCTTGCAAGCGCGAGCATTTCGCGCGAATGCCGCGAACGGGTGTTTACCCGGCTATTGGGACTAGTGGTGCGTCGGGTGAATGGCGGCGCGGTTGTGGCGAGTCCTGGGCGTCGCTGGCAAGGACGCACGACGAGGCGGAGTAGTTCCTCCGCCGAGGAGGAGGACGCCGCCAGCGGCGTTCAGGGCCGCCGAAACCGCCCGATCATTCGCCCGACGTACCACTAACACAGGCACCCCACAGGCCGGCGTTGGCCGCCCGGGCCTGGCGGGCCAGGGCGGCGAACTCCCCGACGTGGGCGACGTTGGGGGGGTAGGTGGCCTGGTGGGCGAACCCACCCTCGACAAGGGCGGCGTTGACGAAGAGGCCGTCGGGCTGCCGGTAGAGGTAGGCCAGGGTCCGCCCGAAGTCGTCCGTCCGGTCGACGTCGTAGGTCAGGCGGACGGGGGTGCCCGGCGGCACCAGGCCAGCCAGGGCCGCCGCCGCCTCCTTTCCGAAGCACTCCACCGGTCGGCGAGGGTCGACCGACTCCGGGGTGTTGATGCCGATGAGCCGGACCCGCACTCCCCCGGTGACGATGAGGGTGTCCCCGTCCACGATGCGGACGACGGCGACGGCCTGGTCCGCCACCGCTGACGGCGGCCCAGGGCTCTGGCGGCTGGCGGCGACAACCACCGCCAGGACCATCGCAACCAGAACGCCGACCAGGCGCGCACGTCGCATGGCCCCATTCTCCCGGTGGCTACGACAAGAACGGTCTCGCGTTAGCCAAACCGACCTGTGCGGTGGGTTTGGCTACGCGGGACGGAACAGTCCGATCTCGCGTTAGCGAAACCGACCTGTGCGGTGGGTTTGGTTAACGCGAGACCGCTGGAGGTCAGCTGGTGGAGGAAGCCTCGGCGTTGGCGCTGTCGAGCAGCTCGTCGATGGCGGAGGCGATGACCTCGGCCGAGCCGGGCTGGGCCAGGACGGCGTTGACGGCCAGAGCCAGACGGCGGCGGTAGCCGGCGTCGGAAAGGCCGGCCAAGCGCTCGGGCACGCTCTGGAGCTGGCCCAGGGCGTCGGCCAGCTTCTGGAGGCTGGCCGGGGCCACGTGGGGCACCAACCACTCGAAGTTGATCACGAACGAGGGCTTCAGGTCCGTGTAGCAGCTCCACACGCCGACGGGAGCGCCGCCGATGTCGAAGACGGCGGTGACCGAAGGGTGCTCGCCCTGGCCCCACTGGAGCTCCTTGCCCCGCATGCTGGCGATGTCGTAGAGCCGGCGGACCGACTCCACGGCGGCGGGCAGGCAGGCCTCGGAGAGGCTCTTGAACAAGGCGCCCTCGGCTTCGGAGTCACTCACGCTCTGGCCCTCGGGCTCGCTGACGGCGACGGCGGCCGGAGCGGGCTCGGCGGCCTGGGCCGGCGCCGGGGCGGGCTCGGGCGCCGGCGCCACCGGACGGGGCGGCGGAGGCGGAGGCGGGGCGGCGGCCACGGGGGCCACGCCGGCGCCGGGGCGGGCGGGCAGGGAGCGGGCGACGGGCGCGGGAGCGGGGGCGGCGACGTTGGGCTGGGCGGCGGCGCTGGCCGGAGTCGGCTGCGGCATGGACGGTTCGCCGCCCAGGGCCTCACCCCGGTAGACGGAGGGCAGGAGGATCTCGATCTCGTCCTCGGCCAGGTAGCGCAGGCCGAGGGCCACGGCCGAGAGCCCGGGACGGGCGCCGGCGTTGAGGTAGGAGACGACCTGGCGGACCTCCTCGGTGACCGAGTCGACGGCCAGGACGAGCAGGAAGGTACCGGCGGCCAGGCTGGCGGTGACGGCCTCCCGGAAGGCGCCTTCGTCGAAGGAGAAGCCCGTGGCCTGGGCCAAGGTGGCCGCCGCCTCGATCAGGCTGACGCCCGCCCGTTGCCGCGAAGGCGGCGTCGATCTCCTCGAAGGGCGCCCGCCACAACCCGGCGGCCACGGTCAGGGCGGCGCCACCCATCGGGCGGCGTCCGGGTCCCTCCTGGCGGCCGCACTCGACGAGGACGACCCGACCGTCGATCCCCACTCCGAGGATGTCGATGGATCCGGTCGAGCCCAGCTTGAAGTTGGCCGCCACGGCCAGCTCACCAGGGCCGGGGCTGGGTAACAGCCCGGGCGACTGCGCCAGCAGGGTCTGCAGCGCGCGCTCGTCATGGAGCACGGGCTGGATCTGGTGCCAGGCCTGGCCGGGCCGTCGGATGAGCATGTCGGGCCTCCGTCGAGATCGTCCCCGAGCACCGATCGACTGGGGTAGCCGACCGGAAACGCTACCACCCAGAGTGCTTGTCCCCCAATGGCGTCGTGGTTACGATCGCCAACGGGCGGGGGGGAAGAGGTTCATGATGCGCGCGCGTACACAAGGGTGCTCTGGCTCGCCCCGCTTGCCACCGGCCTCGTGCTGCTCCTCGCCGTCTCGAACGGCGGGGCCGCCGGGGGCCACGACGTCGTCATCGCCGAAGGTCTGTTCGACCCGAAGGAGCTGACCGTCGAGGTGGGCGAGGAGGTGACGTGGACCAACAAGGACTACGGCAAGGTCCACAGCGTGACGGCGGACGACGGGTCGTTCGACTCCAGCCCGGAATGCTCCGACGGAAACCCCGGCAAGTGCCTCGACGACCGCAACCAGTTCACCCACGTGTTCACCGTCGAGGGCCGGTTCCCGTACTACTCGAGAACCAGCGGCGCCCCCGGTGGGCAGGGCACATCCGGGGTCGTGGTCGTCGTCCCGGCGGGCACGCCGACCCCGGAACAGCCGGCGCCCACCACCACGACCACCGCAGCCGCCCCCTGAGGGACACCCCCGGGGTACGGGTGTCCCCGGGAATCCGGAAAGAAATTCCTGCCCGGGCCCTCAAGTCGGCGACCGGTCGTGCCGATCACAGTGTTGGTGAGTGGGACTGACGTAGCCCCCCCGTCCTGATCCTCCCCCAGGGACGCGGGGGCTACGTCGCGTCTTCCCCCGTTTCGCCGGTGGCCTCGGCGTCGGCCAGGCGGCTCGCCGCCTCCTCCGCCCGCCGCCGGGCCGCGACCGCCTCGCCCGCCGCCTCCTCGGCCTCGGCCCGTAGCGCCTCCGCCTCCTGATGGACCTCGGCCGCCCGGCGCGCCGCCGCTTCGGCCCGCTCCGCCCGACGCCCGGCTCTCGTCTGCGCCGTGTCGGCCTCCGCCTCGGCCCGGCGTAACTCCCGCCGGGCGGCTTCGATCTCGGCCGCCTCCGCGGTCCTGGCCGGTCCCGTCCGCCGCCGGGCGGGCGGGGGCGGACCGCTCCGGCCGCCGCCTCGAGGCCGAAGCCGGCGGGCTCGAGGTCTTCCACCAGCACGCCCCGGCGCAGGAAATCGGCGCCGGCTTCGTCGGCGGCGGCGGCCCGCAGCGTGGCTGCCATCCGGTCCTTCTGGACGGCAGATGGGTTCTCCAGGAACCCGGCCGCTCGACCGGCCACCCGTTGGACCTCTGCACCCAGGCCCCGGCCGGCCTCCCGCAGACCGCCGGCATCCCCCTCCAGGGCGGCCCGCTGCGCTCCGGCCAGCGCCTGGCCCGCCTCCAGGAGACGGGCCACCTCGTCCGGGTGGCGGCGGGCGACCTGGTTGAGCGCCCAGGCGGCCAGGGACGGCTTGCGGGCCCCCTTCACCTGGGCCGCCTCGTCCTTGTGACCGGCGGACCGGAGCTCCTTGGCCAGGGCGTCGCGGGCGGGGATGAACTCGCTGAGCGGCAGGCCGTAGAGGTCATCGAGCCTGGCGTCGGCATCAGCCATGGACGCGCACGTTACCGGGTTCGGAACGCGCCGAAACCGGGGCGGGTCCGCCCCGGGTCGGTGATCGCATCGCCCTCGAGGCCCGGCGGGACAAAGGGCTGGATGAGGCCCCACCGGAACCAGTCCAACAGTCTTACCCGATCGGGCGCGGCGGCAAACACAACCGGCCGAAACCACCCCGAACCGGTGCTGGGCAAGCTTCCCCTACCCCCACCGGTCTGCTACAAACACATGCAGAGGGCTGGCTGGAAGTCACCGGGAGAGGTGTCATGCAGCTGGCCCCCGTCGCGTCCAAGGGACGGAAGACGTCCGGCAGCGGATCGCCCAATGGGACGGTCCCGCCGGAGGAACAGTTCCTCGTCCAGCTGCTGGCCGGCCTCAAAGCCGCCGCCGCCGGGGAGCCGAGCGTCCGCCTGTCGAGCCGCAAGGCCGGGTTGCCCGGCGACGTGGTCAAGGCCTTCAACGACCTCATCGGCCTCCACAACCGGCTCAACCGCGAGATGGTCCGGGTCTCCAAGGCCATCGGCCGGGACGGACGGACCACCGAACGGGTCGACATCGGCCCGGTGACCGGAACCTGGGTGACCCGGGTGGACGCGGTCAACTCCATGATCGATGACCTGGTGCGGCCGACCAACGAGGTGGCCCGGGTCATCTCGGCGGTGGCCGCCGGCGACCTCTCCCAGAAGATCCCCCTCACCATCGAAGGCCGCCCGGTCAAGGGCGAGTACGCCCGCATGGCGGCGGCTGTCAACTCGATGGTGGACCTGCTCTCCGCCTTCTCGGCCGAGGTCACCCGGGTGGCCCGCGAGGTGGGCACCGAGGGCCGCCTGGGCGGCCAGGCCCGGGTCCGCAACGTGGCCGGGACGTGGCGGGACCTGACCGACAACGTCAACCAGATGGCCGCCAACCTCACCGACCAGGTGCGGAACATCGCCCTGGTGACCACGGCGGTGGCCAACGGCGACCTGTCCCAGAAAATCACGGTGGACGCCCGGGGCGAGGTGGCCGAGCTGAAGGAGACCGTCAACACGATGGTCGACCAGCTCCGGTCCTTCGCCCACGAGGTCACCCGGGTGGCCCGCGAGGTCGGCACCGAAGGCCGCCTCGGCGGTCAGGCCGAGGTGGCGGGCGTGGCCGGGACCTGGAAGGACCTCACCGACTCGGTGAACTTCATGGCCGGCAACCTCACCTCCCAGGTCCGCAACATCGCCCAGGTGACCACGGCCGTGGCCCGGGGCGACCTGTCCCAGAAGATCACGGTGGAGGCCAAGGGCGAGGTGGCCGCCCTGGCCGACACCATCAACTCCATGACCGAGACCCTCCAGGCCTTCGCCGACGAGGTGACCCGGGTGGCCCGCGAGGTGGGCACCGAGGGTCGCCTGGGCGGCCAGGCCGAGGTGCCCGGCGTGTCGGGCACGTGGAAGGACCTGACCGACAACGTCAACCAGCTGGCCGGGAACCTGACCTCCCAGGTGCGGAACATCGCCCAGGTGACCACGGCCGTGGCCCGGGGCGACCTCTCCCAGAAGATCACGGTGGACGCCCGCGGGGAGGTGGCCCAGCTCAAGGACACCATCAACACCATGGTGGACCAGCTCGGGTCCTTCGCCGACGAGGTCACCCGGGTGGCCCGCGAGGTGGGTACCGAGGGCCGCCTGGGCGGCCAGGCCTACGTGAAGGGCGTGTCCGGCACGTGGAAGGACCTCACCGACAACGTCAACCAGCTGGCCTCCAACCTCACCGGCCAGGTCCGGAACATCGCCCAGGTGACCAAGGCGGTGGCCAAGGGCGACCTGTCCCAGACCATCACCGTCGAGGCCCAGGGCGAGGTGGCCGAGCTGAAGGACACCATCAACACCATGGTGGACCAGCTCTCCTCCTTCGCCGACGAGGTCACCCGTGTCGCCCGGGAGGTCGGCACCGAAGGCAAGCTCGGCGGTCAGGCCCGCGTGCCGGGCGTGGCCGGCACCTGGAAGGACCTCACCGACTCGGTGAACCAGCTGGCCACCAACCTGACCGACCAGGTCCGGGACATCGCGCGGGTGACCACCGCGGTGGCCACCGGCGACCTGTCCCAGAAGATCCTCGTCGAGGTCCGGGGCGAGATCCTGGACGTGAAGCGGACCGTGAACACGATGGTGGACCAGCTCGGCTCCTTCGCCGACGAGGTCACCCGGGTGGCCCGCGAGGTGGGCACCGAGGGCCGCCTGGGCGGCCAGGCCGAGGTGCCCGGGGTGTCGGGGACGTGGAAGGCCCTGACCGACAACGTCAACCAGTTGGCCGGGAACCTGACCGGCCAGGTCCGCAACATCGCCGGTGTCACCAAGGCCGTGGCCCGAGGTGACCTGTCCCAGAAGATCACGGTGGAGGCCCGGGGCGAGGTGGCCGAGCTGAAGGACACCATCAACACGATGGTGGACCAGCTCTCCGCCTTCGCCGGCGAGGTGACCCGTGTCGCCCGGGAGGTGGGCACCGAGGGCATGCTGGGCGGCCAGGCCGACGTGCCCGACGTGTCCGGCACCTGGAAGGCCCTCACCGACAACGTCAACCAGCTGGCCGGGAACCTCACCTCCCAGGTCCGCAACATCGCCCAGGTGACCACCGCCGTGGCCCAGGGCGACCTGTCCCAGAAGATCACGGTGGAGGTCCGGGGCGAGGTGGCCCAGCTGAAGGACACCATCAACACGATGGTGGACCAGCTCCGGGGCTTCGCCGACGAGGTCACCCGGGTGGCCCGCGAGGTCGGCACCGAAGGCGTCCTCGGCGGCCAGGCCGATGTGCCCGGCGTGTCCGGCACCTGGAAGGACCTCACCGACAACGTCAACCAGCTGGCCGCCAACCTCACCAACCAGGTGCGGAACATCGCCCAGGTGACCACCGCCGTGGCCAAGGGCGAC
The DNA here is from genome assembly GCA_963789165.1 of uncultured Actinomycetes bacterium. Taxonomy (GTDB): domain Bacteria; phylum Actinomycetota; class Acidimicrobiia; order IMCC26256; family BP-133; genus CAWBJP01. The sequence continues at coordinate 197,575 of CAWBJP010000012.1, read as the reverse complement.
CTCTCCTCCAAGATCACCGTGGAGGCCCGGGGCGAGGTGGCCGAGCTGAAGGACACCATCAACACGATGGTGGACCAGCTCCGGGCCTTCGCCGACGAGGTCACCCGGGTGGCCCGCGAGGTCGGCACCGAGGGCCGCCTCGGCGGCCAGGCCATCGTGCCCGGCGTGTCCGGCACCTGGAAGGACCTCACCGACAACGTCAACCAGCTGGCCGCCAACCTCACCTCCCAGGTCCGGAACATCGCCCAGGTGACCACCGCCGTGGCCAAGGGGGACCTCTCCCGCAAGATCACCGTGGAACTGCGGGGCGAGCTGCTGGAACTGAAGAACACCATCAACACGATGGTGGACCAGCTCTCCGCCTTCGTGTCCGAGGTCACCCGGGTCGCCCGCGAGGTCGGCACCGAGGGCAAGCTCGGCGGCCAGGCCACCGTGCCCGGCGTGTCCGGCATCTGGAAGGACCTGACCGACAACATCAACACGCTGGCCGACTCCCTCACCGACCAGGTCCGCAACATCGCCCAGGTGACCACCGCGGTGGCCCGGGGCGACCTGTCCCAGCACATCACGGTCAACGCCCGGGGCGAGATCCTCCAGCTGAAGGACACCGTCAACAAGATGGTGGACCAGCTCTCCGCCTTCGCCGCCGAGGTCACCCGGGTGGCCCGCGAGGTCGGCACCGACGGCAAGCTCGGGGGCCAGGCCGAGGTGGAAGGCGTCTCCGGTACCTGGAAGAGCCTGACGGAGAACGTGAACCAGCTGGCCGGGAACCTCACCACCCAGGTGCGCTCCATCGCCAACGTGGCCACCGCCGTGACCCAGGGTGACCTGACCCGGACCATCACCGTCGACGCCGCCGGCGAGATGGAGGAGCTCAAGGACACCATCAACCAGATGATCGCCAACCTGTCCGAGACCACGACCCGCAACGAGGAGCAGGACTGGCTCAAGTCCAACCTGGCCCGCATCGGGGCCATGCTCCAGGGTCACCGGGACCTGCGGGCCGTGTCCCAGCTGATCATGTCGGAGCTCACCCCGCTGGTGGGGGCCCAGCACGGCGCCTTCTACATGGGCGAGGCGGGCGACGGCGGCAAGCCCGTCTACCGCCTCATGGCCGGCTACGGGTTCCGGGCCCGCAAGACCACCCCCACCGAGTACGCCGTGGGCGAAGGGCTGGTGGGCCAGGCGGTCCGCGAGAAGAAGACCATCATGGTGAGGGACGTCCCCAAGACGTCGCTGCGCATCTCGACGGGGATGGGCGACGGCGTCCCGGTCAACATCGTGGTCCTGCCCGTCCTCTTCGAGGAGCAGTGTTTGGCCGTCCTGGAGCTGGCCTCCTTCCGGCCCTTCTCCGAGATCAACCAGTCGTTCCTGGAGCAGATCGTGGAGACGGTGGGCGTCGTGCTCAACACGATCATCGCCACCATGCGGACCGAGGAGCTGCTGGAGCAGTCCCAGTCGCTCGGCTCCGAGCTCCAGAACCGCCAGGAGGAGCTCCAGCACACCAACGCCGAGTTGGAGGAGAAGGCGCTGGAGCTGGCCCGTCAGAACCGGGCCATCGAGGTCAAGAACGCCGAGATCGAGCTGGCGCGGCGCGAGTTGGAGGAGCGGGCCGAACAGCTGGCCCTGTCCTCGAAGTACAAGTCGGAGTTCCTGGCCAACATGAGCCACGAGCTGCGCACGCCGCTCAACTCGCTGCTCATCCTGGCCAAGCTGCTGGCCGACAACCCCGAGGGGAACCTGACCCCCAAGCAGGTGGAGTTCGCCCGCAGCGTGCGCGACGCCGGCCACGACCTGCTCAACCTGATCAGCGACATCCTCGACCTGTCCAAGGTGGAAGCGGGCAAGCTGGACGTGGCCATGGCCCCGGTGCGGCTCTCCGATCTGTGCTCCGAGCTGTCGCAGACCTTCCGGCCCATCGCCGACCAGGCGTCGCTGAACTTCAGCCTCGAGCTGGCCGGCGACCTGCCCGACACGCTCACCACCGACGGCCACCGGGTGCAGCAGATCATGAAGAACCTGCTGTCCAACGCCTTCAAGTTCACCGAGGACGGCATCGGTGACCCTGCGGGTGGACAAGGCGCCCGCCGGTACCCGGTTCTTCAACCACCTACTCGACGGCACGCCCGAGGTGATCGCCTTCTCCGTATCGGACACGGGGATCGGCATCGAGTCCGACAAGCTGCTGGTCATCTTCGAGGCCTTCCAGCAGGCCGAGGGCACCACCACCCGCCGCTACGGCGGGACGGGTCTCGGCCTGTCCATCAGCCGGGAGATCGCCCGCCTGCTCGGCGGCGAGATCCAGGTGGTGAGCGAGCCGGGCAAGGGCTCGACGTTCACCCTGTTGCTGCCCGCCCTGGGCAGCCACCCGGAGCGCCTGGCGGTGGCGCCTCCCATCCCGTCCACCCCCGGGGAGTCGCTGGTCATCGACGAAGCGTCGGAGGCGGCCGGCTACCCGTCGCTGGCCGGAAGCCGCATCGTCATCGTCGACGACGACGTGCGCAACGTTTACGCCCTCACCAGCGCCCTGGAGGACCGGGGCGTGGAGGTGCTCACCGCCGAGGACGGGCGCCAGGGCATCGACCTGCTCCAGAAGACACCTGGCGTCGACCTGGTGCTGATGGACATCATGATGCCGGAGATGGACGGCTACGAGACCACCCGGGCCATCCGCAAGATGCCCGGCTTCAAGGACATGCCCATCATCGCCCTCACGGCCAAGGCCATGCGGGGCGACCGGGAGAAGAGCCTGGCCGCGGGGGCGTCCGACTACATCACCAAGCCGGTGGAGATCAACCAGCTCCTGGCCCTGATGCGGCTCTGGCTCGAGCGGTGAGGACTGTGTCTCCCGAGGTAAGGACCGGCCGGCATTGACGGCCGTCCCGCGGGTCCTGCTGGTCGACGACCGGGCCGACAACCTGCTGGCGCTGCGCGCCGTGCTCGAGCCGCTCGGCTACGAGCTGGTGGAGGCGTCGTCGGGTGAGGAGGCGTTGCGCCATCTCCTCGGCGACGAGTTCGCCGTCATCGTCCTGGACGTGCAGATGCCGGTCCTCGACGGGTTCGAGACAGCCCGGCTGATCAAGGGGCGGGAACGCACCCGCCACGTTCCCATCATCTTCCTGACCGCCATCTCGGGCGAGCCCGAGCACTACCTTCGGGGCTACGAATCCGGCGCCGTCGACTACGTGTACAAGCCCTTCGAGCCGGAGATCCTGCGGGCCAAGGTGAGTGTCCTGGCCGAGCTTTGGACCCGGGGGGCGACCATCGAACGCCAGCGGACGGAACTGGCGGGGCATCTGGTGGAGCTCAACGCCGCCAACGAGGCGCTGGCCGTCCAGGCGGTGGAGCTGGAGCGCTCGAACACGGCGCTGGAACGGTTCGCGGCCGTGGCCGGCAACGAGGTGCGCGAGCCACTGCACTCCGTCGCCGGTCTCATCGACCTCCTGGAACAGCGCTACGGGGAGGGGATGCCCCCCGAGGCCCAGCTGCTGGTGGTGCGGGCCGCGGCCGGCACGCAGCGGGCCATGACGGTGGTGGCCTCGCTGCTGGAGTACGCCCGGGCCAACACGGGCGAACTCGACCACCAGCCGCTCTCCTTGAGCGACGTGGTGGCCCAGTCTGTCTCCGAGCTGCGCCCCGGCCTGGAGGCGGCGGGAGGCAAGGTGATGGCCGGAGAGATGCCCGACGTGATGGGTGACCGGCGGGCGCTGGTCCGGCTGTTCGCCAACCTGCTGGACAACGCCGTGCGCCACCGGGGAACGGCCGCGCCGGAGGTGACGGTCACCGCCACCCGGGTCGGGGGGCGGTGGCGGGTGACGGTGGCCGACAACGGACCGGGGGTGGACCCCGCCGAACTGCCCCGGCTCTTCACCGTGTGGGGTCCGGGGCTGGGCCTGGCCATGTGCCGGCGCATCGTGGAACGCCACGGCGGGGTCATCTGGGCCGAGCCGGGCGAGGTGGGTGGCACCGCCGTGCACTTCGAACTGGCCGACGTCCCGAAGGCGCCGCCGGAACCGGAGGCCACCGGGACACCCCGGGCCCCGGGCGCTCCCGCGTGAGCCAGCGCGTCCTCGTCGTCGACGACGACCCGGACTACCGCCTGGTGGTGCGCCTGGCACTGGAGCCCTACCCCTCCTTCTCGGTGGTCGGCGAGGCCGGCAACGGGCGGGAGGCGACCGAGTTGGTGGCGGCGCTTGCGCCCGAGCTGGTGCTCCTTGACTGTTCCACACCCGACGCCTTCGACGCTCTGGCTCGGCTCCGGAAGGAGGACCCCTCCATCCGGGTGGTGCTCGTCTCCGGTCACAACCCCGCCGATCTGGGCCTGGCCAGCCGGGCCGCGGGAGCCCTCGGCTTCCTGGACAAGGCGACCCCCGCCCGACGCCTGGGCCAGGAGCTGCAGGCGCTGGTCGACCTGGTGGAGGCCGTCGAGGCGGTCCTGGAAGAAGCCTCGACCCGGCTGGCCCGGGATCCGGCCAGTGCCCGGGCCGCCCGCCGTTTCGTCCGCGACGCCTTGGCGGGGGCCGACGAGGATGTGGAGGACACGGTCACCCTGCTGGTGTCGGAACTGGTGACCAACGCCGTCGTCCACGGCGGGAGCGAGGTTGAAGTTCTGGTCAGGCTCCAGCCCGGGACGGTCCGGGTCGAGGTGACGGACAGCTCCGAAACCGCGCTCGCCCCCCGGGTGGCCGACGACGAGGACATCTCCGGGCGGGGACTCTCCCTGGTCGACTCACTCGCCCGACGTTGGGGCGTCGAACCGGCGGCCGGCGGCGGGAAGAAGGTCTGGTTCGAGGTCGACCGGATCGCCGGGTGAGCCCGGCGTTCGGGGTTTCCCCGCAGAGGCTGTAACGGCGGGCGGCACCCGGCAGACTGTCCCCGCGGAGAGGGGAGATCCTATGGACGAGGACATCGCGCCGCCGGAAGCCGAATGGGTCCGGGTCGACCCCGGCGGGCTGATCGAAGGTCGGGTGACGACGGTGGTGGCCGGCGGGCGGGCGCTGTGCCTGACCCGCTCCGCGGCGGGCTACGGCGTACTCGACAACCGCTGCCCCCACCAGGGCGGCCCCCTGGGCGACGGCCAGATCGAGAACGGCTACGTGATCTGCCCGTGGCACGCCTACGAGTACGACCCGGTGTCAGGCAAGCCCCCGCCGGGGTTCTCCGACGCGGCCACCGCGTACGAGATCGACGAGCGTGACGACGGCCTGTGGGTGCGCCTCCCGGTGGCGGAAGAGACCGTCTCGCTCATGGACCAGATGGTGGATGTGCTCTGCGACTGGGGCCTCGACGCCGTCTTCGGCATGGTGGGCCACTCCAACCTGGGCCTGGCCGACGCGCTGCGCAAAGCGGCGGCCGGCGGGCGCCTCAACTATGTCGGGATCCGCCACGAGGGGGCCGCCGCCTTCGCCGCCTCCGGCTATGCGAAGCTCACCGGCCGCCCCGCGGCCTGCTTCTCCATCGCCGGGCCGGGGGCCACCAACCTGCTCACCGGCTTGTGGGACGCCAAGGTCGACCGGGTGCCGGTGCTGGCCCTCACCGGCCAGGTCCAGACCCAGGTGCTCGGTCCGGGCGCCTTCCAGGAGGTGCCCCTGGCCGAGGCCTTCTCGGCCGTCTCGGAGTGGAGCCAGACCGTGCTGCGACCGGAGAACGCCACCGAGCTGGCCGCCCTGGCCATGAAACATGCCCTGGTGCAGCGGGACGTGGCCCACCTGATCTTCCCTGACGAGGTCCAGGAGCTGGCTGGGACCGACCCGCCCCGGACCCGCCCCCGGACGGGACGGATCGCCGCCGCTGACATCGCCCCGCCGGAGGCGGAACTGGCCCGGGCGGCGGAGCTGCTGGCCGGCGCTGAGCGGCCGGTGATCATCTGCGGCAACGGCGCCCGGCCTTACCGGTCCGAGATCCTCGCCTTCGCCGAGCGGATCGACGCTCCCGTCATCACCACCTTCAAGGGCAAGGGGATCGTCCCCGACGACCATCCGCTGGCCTGCGGCGTGTTGGGCCGCTCCGGGATCCCGGTGGCGTCGCTCACCATGCAGCGCTCCGACTGCCTCCTGGTGCTGGGCGCCAGCTTCTCCAACCACACGTCCATCGCCACCTGGGTCCCGACCATCCAGGTCGACTTCGACCGGATGATGCTGGGCAAGTTCCACCCCGTCGAGGTGCCGCTGTGGGGCGAGATCGGCCGCACCCTGGCCCTGCTGGGTGAGGCCGTGCCCGACGTGTCGCGCCCCGTCCAGCGGGAGACGGTGGCCGGTCGCTGGGCCCGGTGGCGGGCCGAGAAGGCGAACCGGACCGGCCTGGTGGACCACCGGGGCCGCCTGCATCCGGCCCTGGTGTTCGCCGAGCTCTCCGCGCTGGCCCCCGACGACGCCGTGTTCGCCGTGGACGTGGGCAACAACACCTACTCGTTCGGCCGCTTCTTCGAATGCCGGGGCCAGCAGGACGTCTTGATGTCGGGCTATCTGGGCTCCATCGGCTTCGCCCTCCCCGCCGCCCTGGGCGCCTCGGTGGCGGTGGCTCGGGAAGGGTCCAACCGCAAGGTGATCTCCCTGTCGGGGGACGGGGGCCTGGGCCAGTACCTGGCCGAGCTGACCACGGCCGTGAAATACGGCTTTCCCCTCACACATGTGGTCCTCAACAACGGGGAACTGGCCAAGATCACCCGGGAGCAGCTCTCCGCCCTGCGCCCGGTGTGGGAGACGGGCCTCCACAATCCCGACTTCGCCGACTACGCCCGCCTCTGCGGCGCCAAGGGATGGTCGGTGCGCAAGGCCGGCGAGCTCCGGCCCGCCCTGGAGGAGGCGCTGGCGGTGACCGACGGGCCGTCGCTGGTCGAGATCCACTCGTCGTCCCAGGACGTGTGATCCGGACCCGGTGTTGCGTGGCCGGCGGCGGGCCGGCGGGCATGATGCTCGGCCTGCTCCTGGCCCGGGCCGGCGTCGACGTGGTGGTGGTGGAGAAGCACGCCGACTTCCTGCGGGACTTCCGGGGCGACACCATCCACCCGTCGACCCTCGATGTCCTGGCCGAACTTCGGCTGCTGGAACGCTTCCTGGCCCTGCCCCACCAGGAGGTGGCGGAGTTCCAGGCGGTCAGCGGGGAGCGGACGGTCACCTTCGCCGACTTCCGCCATCTCCCCACCCGCTGCGGGTTCGTCGCCTTCATCCCCCAGTGGGACTTCCTCGACTTCCTGGCCGGCGAGGCGAGGCGGTCGCCGGCCTTCACCCTGCGGATGGAAACCGAAGCCACCGGCCTGGTGACCGACGCCGGGCGGGTCGTGGGGGTGCGGGCCCGAGGTCCGGACGGCGACCTGGAGGTCCGGGCCGATCTGGTGGTGGCCTGCGACGGCCGCTCCTCGGGGTTGCGCCGGGCTGCAGGCCTGCCCGTCAAGGAGATGGGCGCCCCCATCGACGTGCTGTGGTTCCGCCTGTCCCGCAAGCCCGACGACCCCGAGGCCACCATGGGCCGTTTCGATGTCGGCCGGGTGGTGGTGCTCATCAACCGCGGCGAGCAGTGGCAGGTCGGCTACGTGGTGCCCAAGGACGGGGCCGGGGCGTTACGGGACCGGGGCCTGCCCGCCTTCCGGGCCGACATCGCCGCCATCGTGCCCTTCCTGGCCGACCGGGTGGCGGAGATGGAGTCGTGGGATGACGTCCCCCTGCTCTCCATCCAGGTCAACCGCCTGACCCGGTGGTGGGCGCCCGGCCTCCTCTGCATCGGCGACGCCGCGCACGCCATGTCCCCGGTGGGCGGTGTCGGCATCAACCTCGCCATCGCCGACGCCGTCGCCGCCGCCAACCTGCTGTACGACCCGCTGCGCTCGGGCCGTCCCGCCAACCACGACCTGGCGGCCGTGCAGCGCCGCCGGGAACTTCCCACCCGGATCACCCAGGCGATCCAGGTCCAGCTGCAGAACCGGGTGCTCAGCCCGCTGCTCCAGGGCCGGGTCGAGTCGACCACTCCGGTCGGTCTGCGCCTGATCGACCGCGTCCCGGTCCTCCGCCGGGTCCCTGGGCGCCTCGTCGGTCTCGGCGTCCGCCCCGAGCACGTGGCCGCCGAACTGCAGGACGCTTAGCCTGGGCGGCCATGAGCAGTGACGAGCGGGGAGACCTGGAGAGCCGGCTGGAGATGAGCCGCCGGGCGCTCGAGCAGCTCGAAGCCGAACGGGAACGCCTGGAGGGCCTGCTCCTGCGCCTCCCGTCGCTCCTGGCCGAGCTCGACCCCGAACGGCTCGCCGAGGGGGTGACCGAAGCCGCCCGCCAGCTGGTGGGTGCCCGCTTCGCTTTGTTCCTCCCCGCCGCCGGGGAGCGGGCCACCGTCACCTTCGCCGGCCTGACCCGGGAGGACTTCGCCCAAGTCCCGGCGGTGGGACGGGCCCCGGTCCTGGCCGGGGTCCTGTGGTCCGACCATGCGCTGCGGATCGACGACGTGGCCGTCTGGACCCACGATGAGGAGACGGCCCGGGCCTACGGGGTGTTGGCCGACGGGCGCCTGGTGCGCAGCTGGCTGGCCGTACCCGTCCGGGCCCGGAACGACAACGTGGTGGCCGCCCTGTACCTCGGCCACCACCGGGCCCACGCCTTCACCAGACGGCACGAGGAACTCGTCGAAGGCCTGGCCCACCAGCTCGGTGTGGCCCTGGAACACGCCGCCCTGTTCTCGGAGCGCACCCGGATGGTCACCGCGCCTCCAGGAGACCCTCCTGCCTCCCCTGCTGCCGTCCATCCCTGGTGTCGACATGGCCGCCCGCTACCGGGCCACCGGTGCCGGCAACCTGGTGGGCGGCGACTTCTACGACATCTTCGAGGTCACGCCCGGCTCCTGGGGGCTTGTGTTGGGCGACGTGGCCGGCTTCGGGCCCGAAGCCGCCGCCCTCACCGGCGTGGCCCGCTACACGGTGCGGGCCATCGCCTCCGCCGTCCAGGGACCGGCCGACGTGCTGGCGGAGCTCAACGACGCCGTGTTGCGCCAGGCCTCCTCGGACCGCTTCCTCACCGCCATCTTCGCCTCCATCGAGCCCCAGGCAGACCACCTGAAGGTGTCTCTGGCCGTCGGCGGCCACCCACCGCCGCTGGTGCTCCGGGACGACGAGACGGTGGAGTGGGTGGAAGGGTCACACGGCTCGCTCCTCGGCGTGTTCCCCGACCCCGTCCTGGTCAACCAGCAACTCGTCCTGCGGCCCGGTGATGCCGTGGTGCTCTACACCGACGGCGTGATCGAAGCCCGCAATGAGAACGGCGAAGAGTTCGGCTCTGGAGCGCCTGTCGGACCTGCTCGGCACCTGCGGGGGCCGGTCGGCCGAGGGCATCGCCCGCCGCATCGAACGGTCCGTCCTCGACCATCGCGGCGAACGCACCGAGGACGACCTGGCCATCGTGGTGGTGCGAGCGGAGGCGAAGTAGGGACATCGAAACTTGTCCGCGTTCTGCCGCTCTGAGCGGCATTTCGCCGACGAGAACCGGCGCCAGGCTCAAGTGCCGCCGCCCGGCCAGCGAAGAACCGATCCGACCGCCCGCTCGAGGCGCGAGTCCTGATCGAGGAGCTCGATGGTGTCGCCGACGCGGATGGGGCCCGACTCCACCACCCGGGCGCAGATGCCGCCGCGGCGGGCGGCCAGGGCCCGGGTCATCCCCGGCTCTGTGAGGCCCTCGATATAGCGGCAGGGCGGGCGGGGCCGGTCGTAGCGCAACACCGCCTCGCCGATGCGGAAGCGCCAGCCGGCCAGGCCGCGCAGGTCCACGCCGCGGGTGACGAGGTTGCGCCGGTGCTCGCCGTGGGCCACGGAGACCGCGGCGATGGCGTCGAGATCCTCCGCTTGGATGAGGGTGACCTGGCACTCGTCGACGTCGGTCCAGTAGCCCCGGCGGGTGGCGTAGCGGTCGCCGTCGAGTCCCCGGCCGGCGACTGCCAGTACCTCGTCGACCGGCTGCATCGCCTCCCCACCGGCGATGGCGATGAAGACGGCCTCGATGGTCCCGGCCATACCCGTGCTCCTCTCGTGTTCCTGGGTGAGAGTCCTTCGGACGCATGCCTCCGTTACGCCGAGGCCCGGGACGTCCGTCGTCCCCCGCCTATGCTGGCGGCGGGGTGAGCCGGGAAGTCTGGTCGGCGCCGGAGCCGCCACGCCCAGGAGCGCCCGATGGCCGACAGCCAGCCCGCCATGAGCCGCTCGCTCGGTTCGGCTCTGCGCCGGTTCGTCGCCCTCGAGTCGGCCGGCGGCATCGTCCTGCTGGCCGCCACCGTGGTCGCCCTGGGGTGGGCCAACTCCCCCTGGCGGGAGGGATACGACAGCCTGTGGGGCACCCGATCCGCCATCAACTGGATCCCGATCCACTTCGAGAGCACGAGGGCGGTGGTGAACGACGCCCTGATGGCCGTCTTCTTCTTCGTGGTGGGGCTGGAGATCAAGCGGGAGCTGGTGGCCGGCGAGCTGCGCGACCCGAGGGCGGTGGGGCTTCCCGTTCTGGGAGCTCTCGGCGGCATGGTGGTGCCGGCCGCCATCTACGGCGTCTTCAACGCCGGCGGGGCGGGATCGGCCGGGTGGGGGATCCCGATGGCCACCGACATCGCCTTCGCTCTGGGTGTGGTGACCCTCCTCGGCCCCCGGGTCCCTGCGTCCCTCAAGGTGTTCCTGCTCACCCTGGCCATCGCCGACGACATCGGCGCCATCGTGGTCATCGCCGCCTTCTACAGCGCCGGGTTGTCCTGGTCCTGGCTGGGAGCGGCCGCCGGAGGCCTGGCCGCCGTGGCGGGCCTCCGTCGCCTGGGGGTGGGGTGGGCACCGGTGTACGCCCTCCTCGGCGCCGCCGTGTGGTTCGCCACCTACGAGTCCGGCGTCCACGCCACCATCGCCGGCGTGGCTCTCGGGTTGCTCACCCCGGCCCGATCCGGGGCCGGGAAGGTCCCGCCCGCCGAGCGCCTGGAGAACGCGCTGCACCCCTGGACAAGCTTCGCCGTCGTGCCCCTCTTCGCCCTGGCCAACGCCGGCGTGCCTCTCGGCGCCGGGGCTCTCCGGGACGCCGTCACGTCGTCGGTGGGCGCCGGGATCATCCTCGGGCTGGTGGTGGGCAAGGCGCTGGGGGTCACCGCCGCCTCCTGGGTCGCCGTGCGCTCCGGGCTGGGCCGGCTCCCCGACGGCGTCTCCTGGCTTCAGCTGCTGGCGGTGGCCGCCCTGGCCGGCATCGGCTTCACCGTGTCGCTGTTCATCGCCGGGCTCGCCTTCGACGATCCCGCGGTCACGAACTCGGCCACCCTGGCCATCCTCATCGCCTCGGTCCTCGCGGCCCTCGTCGGTGCCGCCCTCAGCACCGCCACGCGGTAGCTGACCATCTGGGTCACTCGCGCCGGACGCGGTTCTTGTCGATGATGGCCACCAGGATGAGGATGAACCCGATCAGGCGGACCGTGTAGAGGTACACCCGCACCTCGGCGTCAGGGTCGGTGAGGCCGAGGGCCACGCCGTTGGCGGCGAAGACGGCGAAGGCGGCGGCAAAGAGGCCGAGGAGGCGGTCGCCCGAGCGCCGCCACGACCGGAAGAAGTGGAGCGCGGCCACGAACGCCCCGCAGGCGATGATCCCGGACAGGAGCTCTCTCATTCCGCCTCCCACACCAGGCCGTAGAGGAGGAGCAGGATGCCGGCGGCGGCGGGCACGAGACGCCAGGTGGACAGGTCGGCGTCAGGGAGGACCAGCAGGTCGAGGACCAGCGCGAGGTTGTTGAGGGCCAGGCCCACGAAGCACAACCCGCTCCAGAGCAACAGCCGGGTTCCGGTACGGGTATAGCCCCGCAGCAGCAGCCCGGCACAGGCGACGCTGGTGGCCGCGCACAGGACGTAGACCACCTCGGCCGTGGTCATGTGTCCTCCTCCCGCAGCCGGAAGGCGTCGGAGAAGTCCTGCATGGGCCCGCTGGGCTTGGAGAAGATGAGCGAGATGATCGCCACCCGGTAGGTCGGATACAAGGTGGCCAGGGCGTCGACGGCACTGGCCTTGCGGCGGAGCCGGGGCTCGAAGCGGTAACCGGCCTCCCCGTCACCGCCGAGCAGGCTGTCGGCGGCCAGCCGAGACAGAACCCAGGCCGCCTGCTCCGAGTCGATGCGCAGCTCCCGGGCGACGGCGGTCGCGGACCAGGCGCGGTCCCGGTGCCGGTGCAGGAGCAGGAGGACCTCCAGCTGCGCACCGGAACTGAGATGGCGCACGATGAACGCCCGCACCTCGCTCGGTAGCTCGGAACCCGACACGACGGGATTCGAGGCTAGCGAGCGACCGACGGGGCTCCGGCCGATCCCCGGCCGGTTGCGCCCGGTTCGGGGCAGTCGTCTGACCCGGCGTAACAGGTTCCGAGCTGGAGAAGACTGGAGGCCATGAACCACATCGAGCTCTTCCACGACCCTGGCGAGGAAGCCCAGCGGGTCGTCGGCGCCGGTCACTTCGCCCGGGTCATGGAACCATCGGCACCGGCCATCGTGGATGGCGAGTGGTTCGCCGACGACCCGGTCAAGGTCGAAGCCCCGGCCGGATCGGGCGTGGTGAGCCCGGTGCCCGGCCCCGACGTGGCCCTGACCTGGGACGAGTGGCTGGCCGAGCCCGGACATGGTGGCCACGCCGGCTGGGCGGCGGAGCGCTGGCTCGGCGCCTACCGCCGCCTGCCGCCGCCCCCGGCCGCCCTGGCCGCCACCCGCCTCGGTCTGCACCGCCTGGCGGTGTACGTCGTCTCCCCTGCCCGGCGGCGGGCCAACACCAAGATCGGACTGCGCTTCACCCGCGGCGGGTTCGGCACTCCGTTCTTCGGCACGGACGAGCAGGTGCGGGTGGTGGGCGCCCTGCTGGTGCACCAGCGGGGCGGCGATGCCGACCCACCCGGGCAGACCGCGCCCATCACCACCCTGAGCGAAGCCGCGGCCATGATCCTGGAAGGGCCGCCCGATGTCGAGTGGGCCAAGGACTTCGACGTCCCGCCCCTCGGAGATCCGGACGAGGACCTGGGCGTCGACCCCGAGGCGGCCGCTTTCCTGGGCGACTGGTACGGCTTCTCCTGGTCGGTGCTCGAGGAGCTGCGGTCCGACGCCTCGTCGACCGACGCCGGCCGGGTCCAGCTGTGGCCGGAACACTTCGACGCCGCCTTCGACTGCCTCCCGGAGGATCGCCGGGTCACCTTCGGCGCGTCGCCCGGTGACGCGGCCGTGGCCGAGCCCTACCTCTACGTCCTGCCCTGGCATCCGGACGAGGGGGCCGGGAGCGAGGCGTGGAACGCCACCAGCTTCCGGGGTGCCATCCTCCCCTTCAGCGACCTGGTCGACGCCGCCGACCAGCGGCAGTCCGCCCTGGCCTTCTGTCGCAGGCGCCGGGAGCTTCTGCTGGAGCGGTAGCGGGCGGGCCCGTCGACTACCGGTCTTCCCGCGACCGATCGCGCTCCCGCTCGCGGCGGTCGCAGGCCTCCGCGAACGCCGGGTGGACGTCGAGGATGGTGACCCACCGGCGGGAGGCGTCGAGCCCGATCTGGACCGACCGGGCCCGGGCCCGGTTCCCGGCCACGGCCGTCGCCACGCAACCTCCGACGACGCTCAGGACGAAGGGCAGCAGCACGTCGGAACTGAGCAACGCCCCGAGGACGACGATGCCGACGCAGAGGGCGAGGGCACCGACGGCGGTCGTCCGGTAGGTGTGGCGAGCCGCGACCAACCGATCGAAGGCGCCCTCGTTGATGGGGACCTGGGCGACGAGCACCTCCGCCTGCCCACTCCGGGCCGAGGCGATCAGAAACAGAGCGATCCAACCGAGCGGGCCGGCCAGGATGAGCAGCCAGGCCACACCGAGACGGGCGCCATCACCGACCGCCGTGCTGACGGCCAGCCGGTCCGCGGTGGGAATGCCGTCCTTCACGCAGACGCCGGGCAGCCGATCCCGGACCGCATCATCCACGAAGACTGTCGCCGTCGCCATGACCTCGATGGTACCGATCAGCTCTCCCGTCAGGCGCGGGAATTATGGAGGCTGGTCGGGTATGTCGTCTTTGTCCGCCGCCAGGGCAAGGTCCGCACCATGACGTAACACGGGGGGCTGGCCCGGGACTGTGGCGCATGCCCGATATCTCGTTCAACGGCCTGTTGGCGGTGGCCGCCATCGCCGTCATCGCGCCCCTGCTGGTGAATCTGGCGCCGGCGCTGCGCATCCCGGCCGTGGTCCTCGAAATCGTGGCCGGGATCGTGGTGGGGCCGTCAGGTCTCGGCTGGGTCGACCTCGACCTGCCCATTCAGGTCCTCGGCCTGATCGGACTGGCCTTCCTCCTCTTCCTGGCGGGGCTGGAGATCGACGTGGCCGGCCTGCGGGGCCCTCGGCTCCGGGTGACGGGCCTCGGCTACCTCATCACGCTCGCCATCGGGATCCCCCTGGGACTCGCCTTCTCCGCCGCCGGCTGGGTCGACAGCCCGCTCCTGCTGGCCATCACCCTGTCGGCCACGTCGCTCGGCCTCGTCGTCCCCGTGCTCAAGGACGCCCGCCAGGCCGACGGCGAGGTCGGTCAGCTCACCATCGCGGCCGCCTCCATCGCCGACTTCGCCGCCATTCTTCTCCTCACCGTCTTCTTCTCCCAGAGCGCGACGGGCACGGGCACCAAGCTGCTCTTCATCGGGGGGTTCGCCCTCCTGGCCGTGCTGGCCACGCTGGCGCTGTCCCGCGCCGGCATGTCGATGGGGCTCGACACCCTCCTGACCCGCCTGCAGGACACCACCGCGGAGATCCGGGTCCGCATCGCCGTCCTGCTGCTGGTGGCCTTCGTCGCCCTGGCCGAGCATCTCGGGCTGGAGGCGATCCTGGGCGCCTTCCTGGCCGGGGCCATCCTGAACCTGGTCGACCGGGACGCCACCAGCCACCCCAACTTCCGCCTCAAGCTCGAGGCCATCGGCTACGGGTTCCTCGTCCCCGTCTTCTTCGTCTCGAGTGGGCTGCGCTTCGATCTCGACGCCCTCCTCGACAGCCCCTCGGCCCTGGCCCGGGTCCCGCTCTTCCTCGCTGCCCTGTTGGCGGCCCGGGGCGTGCCGGCCCTGCTCTACGCCCCGTCGGTGGGCCGGCGTCCGGCCCTGGCCGCCGCCCTCCTCCAGGCCACGTCGCTGCCCTTCATCGTCACCGCCAGCCAGATCGGCCTGCTCCTGGGGGAGTTCTCCGCCGCCACCGCCGCCGGTCTCATCGCCGCCGGTCTCCTCTCCGTCGTCGCCTTCCCGCCCGTCGCCCTCGCGCTCCTGCGCGACGGTGCCATCCACCCGGCCGAGGATCCCCGGCCGGTTCTTCCCTGACCTGACCGAAAGGAGTCACCATGCAGTTCGGGCTCTACCTGCCGACCGAGGGCGACTTCGCCGACGCCCGGCTGCTGGCCCAGCTGGCTCGAGAGGCCGAGGATGCCGGCTGGGACGGGTTCTTCATCTGGGACGCGCTGCTCCCCATCTACGAGCACTCCGACCGCATCCGGGCTGCGCTCGGGGACACGGGAGACATCGTGGACCCGTTCGTCGCCCTCACCGCCATCGCGGCCGGCACCACGCGCCTGCGCTTCGGCGCCCTGGTCACACCCCTCCCCCGCCTTCGACCCGAGGCCTTCGCCCGGCAGACAGCCACACTCGACCGGTTCTCCGACGGTCGCCTGATCCTGGGCGTCGGACTGGGGAATCCCCCAGATCAGTTCACCGCCTTCGGCGGCGAGGCGGACCTCCGCGTGCGGGCGGCGATGCTCGACGAGTTCCTCGACGTGCTCCTCCAGCTTTGGAGCGGGGACAAGGTCAACACCCGGGGTGCCCACTACGTGGCTGAGGGGATCTCGATGACGCCGACGCCCCACCAGCGCCCCCGGATTCCAATCTGGATCGGCGCCGACTCCAAGAACCGTGCCCCCCGGCGGCGGGCGGCCCGCTGGGACGGGTTCGTCCCGGCCAGCGACTCCTGGCCCGACGGCGTGATCTCCCCGGCCGATTACCAAGCCATCGTGGCCGATATCACCGCCCTCCGCCCCGAGGCGCACGAAGGCCCCTTCGACGTGGTCGTGATCGGCAACGTGTCGGGCACGCTGCCCACCACCGAGTCGCTTTCGGCCTACGCCGCCGCCGGGGTGACGTGGGTGCTCAGCCAGGCCCTCAGCGTCGCCGACGCCCGGGCCCGCATCGCCGCCGGGCCACCCACGCCGCCCGGTTGAGTCGCAGACGGTCCGGGGCAGCGCCGGGCCGGTATTCAGGGTCCTGTCAGGCGCGAATGGGCAGCCTCACTCCATGGCCCTCTCCAAGTACGAAGAGCAGGTGGTGGCGGACTTCGAAGCCCAGTTCCGCGCTGAGGAGACTCCGCCCGCCCCGCCCCGCAAATTCGGGAAGCTCGCCCTGCCTCTGGTTTGTCTCGTCCTCGGCCTGGCGTTCCTGGCCGCCGCCCGGCATGCCGGGTTGCACATCCGGATCTCGGACCTTTGGGGCTTCGCCACCGGCTCGGTGGCGTCCGGCCTGTCCATCGCCGGCCACCTCGTCCTGCTCGGATCGGCCTTTCTTCTCGGGCGCGCCTGGGAGACCGTCTGAGCCGTCGACCAGACGCGAGGTGATGAAACGCGACGGCCGGCCCGGGGACTGCAATGCATCAACGCGAGACCTTTGGAGGTTGCAGTGGAGGCCGAGGTGCAGAAATCCGACTCGCAGTGGCGGGCCGAGCTCACCCCTGAGCAGTACAGGGTGCTCCGGAAGGCGGGGACGGAGCCGCCCTTCACCGGCGAGTACGTCAACTGCCACGACGACGGCATGTACCACTGCGCCGCCTGCGGCGCGGCCCTCTTCTCGTCCGACGCCAAGTTCGACTCGGGGACGGGATGGCCGAGCTTCACCGAACCGGCGGTGGCGGAAGCCGTCGAACTGCACCGGGACCGCAGCTTCGGCATGGCCCGTACCGAGGTGCGCTGCCGGCGCTGCGGCGGACACCTCGGCCACGTCTTCCATGACGGGCCCCGCGACCGCGGGGGCCAGCGGTACTGCATCAACTCCTGTGCTCTGAACCTGGAGCGCCCGGGTGACGGGGGCTGAGACCTGCATCTCCCCCTCTGCCGGCCGTCGGGGACCCCGACCCAACCTCCAGTCGCCACTAGCGTGGCGCCGTGGACGACGCCGCGTTGGTGGACCGGCTGCGGGCCGGCGACGAGGGGGCCTTCGTGATCCTCGTCGAGCGCTACCACACGCCAATGCTGCGGCTGGCGTCAACGTTCGTGCCCAGCCGGGCCGTGGCCGAGGAGGTCGTCCAGGACACGTGGCTCGGCGTGGTCCGGGGGATCAGCCGGTTCGAGGGCCGCTCGTCGGTCAAGACCTGGCTGTTCCGCATCCTGGTCAACCGGGCCCGCTCCAGTGGCGTGCGGGAACGCCGCCACCTGAGCGTGGACCCCGACTGGACGGCCTCGGTGCCGCCCGAGCGTTTCGGCGCCGGCGGCAACTGGTCCGACCCACCCGCACCCTGGACCGACGACGCGGAGGACCGGATCGTCGCCCTCGAAACGGTGGAACGCATCACGGCTCTCCTGGCCGAACTGCCCGACGCCCAGCGCCAGGTGGTGGTGCTGCGTGACTTCGAGGGGCTCCCGGCCCCCGAGGTGTGCGAGGTGCTCGGCATCACCGAGGCCAACCAGCGGGTCCTGCTCCACCGGGGCCGTTCGAAGATCCGCAGCCTGCTCGAACCGGAAATCGGAAAGGGCTGAGCCGTGGGTATCTTCCGCCGCCGCCCCCACCCCATCGTCTGCCAGCAGGCCGTCGAGCTGGTCACCGACTACCTGGAGGGCAACCTCTACGGCGCCGAGCTGGCCAGCTTCGAAGCCCACCTGGCCGAGTGCCCCCACTGCCACGAGTACCTGGAGCAGATCCGGGTCACCATCGCCGCCCTGGGCCGCATCGAACCTGAGTCACTCGCGCCGGAGATGCGCGACGAGCTCGTCGCCCTCTACCGCCGCTGGTCGGCGGACTGACGCGCCACCACCTGCCCTGTCAGCGGTGCTCGGGGTTGGGGTAGTCGAAGCGGCACCCGGCGTCCCACGCCGAGCGCTGGTTGCCGTGGGCCGGGACACCGCCGGCGTCCTTCAGCATCCGGGCCAGGTGCAACAGGTTCCAGGTCATGAAGGCGGTGTTCCGGTTGGTGAAGTCGTTCTCCGGGCCGCCTGAACCGGGATCGAGGTAGGACGGGCCGGGGCCCGCCTCGCCGATCCAGCCGGCGTCGGCCTGGGGCGGGATCGTGTACCCGAGATGCTGGAGGGAGTAGAGGGTGTTCATGGCGCAGTGCTTCACGCCGTCCTCGTTGCCGGTGACGAGGCAGCCGCCGACCCGACCGTAGTAGGCGTACTGGCCGGCCTCGTTGAGCTGACCCGAGTTGCCATAGAGCCGCTCGATCACCTTGGTGCACACCGATGACTTCTCCCCCAGCCAGATGGGGGTGCACAGCACCAGGATGTCGGCCGCCATCACCTGGGCGAAGATGGCCGGCCAGTCGTCGGCGGGCCAGCCGTGCTCGGTCATGTCGGGGTAGACGCCCACCGGGATCTCGTGGTCGACGGCCCGGATGACGTCCACCTCCACCCCGACGGTGCGCAGGATGGCGATCGACCGGTCGGCCAGGCCCTGGGTGTGGGACACCGCCGGGGACCGCTTGAGGGTGCAGTTGATGTAGATCGCCCGCAGGTCGGAGAAGTCCCACGAACTCTCGGCACACAGCGCCGCGGTCTTGTCGTCCATCTGTTCCATGTCGGTCAGCTCTCCTCTACTCGGACCCCGATGGTGTGGTAGCCCGTGGCCCCGTCGGGGGCGGGCGTGGCGATGTCGGCGGTCTGGGTCTCGCCGTCGCCGGCCGTCGCCCGCACCCGGAGCGTATGGGGGCCGGGGGTGGCCGGCCAGCGGAACAGCCATTGCCGCCAGGCACTGCGGCTCAACTCCTCGGCCAGCTCCGCCTCCCGCCAGGGCTCCTTGTCGACCTGCACCTCGACCCGGGTGATCCCCCGGTGCGGGGCCCACGCCACCCCGGCGACGACCACGGGACCGGCCACGGCGGGCGAGGGCCGGACAGCGTCGATGCGGGACTGCACTTTGACGGGGGCGAGCTTCGACCAGCCCCTCGGGATCCAGTAGGCGTCGAAGGAGTCCCAGGTGGTGAGCTGGACCTCCTCCAGCCACTTGGTGGCCGACGTGTAGCCGTACAGGCCGGCCACCACCAGGCGGGCGGGGAACCCGTGGTCGGTGGGGAGGAGCTCGCCGTTCATGCCCACCGCCACCAGGGCGTGGCGCCCGTCGCTGGCCAGTTCGGTGGGGAAACCCACGGTGAAGCCGTCGACCGCGCGGCCCACGATCTGGTCCGCGCCGGGCTTGACCCCGGCCCGTTCCAGCAGCGTGGCCAGGGGCACCCCGAGCCAGGCGGCGTTGCCGACGAGGTCGCCGCCCACCTCGTTGGAGACGCAGGACAGGGTGACGTACTCCTCCACCATGGGCAGGGCCAGCAGCTCGTCGTAGGTGATCTCGAAGGGACGCTCGACCATGCCCGTGAAACGCAGCCGCCACCCGGCGGCATCGATCCGGGGTGGGCCGAGAAGACGGGTGTCGATCCGGTAGAACTGGTCGTTCGGGACGACCACGGGCGTCATGCCCTCCACCGCCGCGGTGGCGCCCGGAGGGGCGGGTGGCAGGGGGCGGGACACGCCCGGGAGGGCGTAGCGGAGGCGGGAGGCGGAGGCGGTGGCCCGGGAGAAGGAACGACCGAGGGCGGCGGCCACCACCGCCACCCCGGCCACCGTCCCGGCCGCGGCCAGGAAGGCCCGCCGGTCGGGCACCCCGATGGGTTGGGCCGGGGGCCCGGGGGTGTCCCCCTCAACAATCGTGGTGGTCGACGCCGGCGGCGGAGGTGCGCTGAGCCGCAGGAGGAAACGCAGGGCGGCGCTCCCGACCGCGGCGCCGGCCCCGGCGCAGACGATCACCGCCCAGACCCGGGCCTGCGGATCCCGCAGGGCGGCGAGGCCACCCAGCAGACCGAAAGCGGCGAAGCCGGCGTACGGGACCACCGGGCGACGGTCGGCGACGCGGGCCAGGACCGCCCCGAAGACGGCGGAGAGGAGGAGGATCACCCCGACCAGGACGGTCTTGTCGTCGGTCCCGAAGGCCTCGATGCCGAACTTGACGACGGGGCCGGCAGCCAGTCGACGGCGGCGTCACCCACCGCCCCGACCAGCGACACGGCGCCGGGGAGGGTGCCGGCCACCAGCTCGGTGACCCCCAGGGCGAGGGCGGCGGTGACCACGCCGGCCAGCCTGGTGGCCTGGCGCGGCCGGGGCGGAGCCCCGGATGCCGTCAGTTGATCGGTCAAGCGACCACACTCTCCTCAGGGCCGTGTCGGAACGCAGCGTGCCACGGAATGTTGTCCGCCGGCCCTCGGCCTCGTTACAAACCGGCGCCGCGCCCTAGCCTGGCGGATCGTGACCGACCGACCCGTCCTCTCCCCCGGCCGCCTCGCCAGCCGGATGTCGTCCATCAAACCGTTCCGGGTCGTGGATGTCATGGAACAGGCCTGGGCGGCGGAGGCGGCGGGCCGCCACATCGTGCACCTGGAGGTGGGTGAACCCGACTTCGGCACCCCCGCCGCGGTGGTGGAGGCCGCCACCCGGGCCATCGCCGACGGGCTGGTGCGCTACACGTCGTCGCTCGGGCTGCCGGCGCTGCGGGAGGCCATCAGCGGCTACTACGCCACCCGCTTCGGCGTCGACGTCCCTCCCCGGCGCATCGTGGTCACCGCCGGGGCTTCGGGCGCGCTGCTCCTGGCCCTGGCCGCCACCGTCGACCGCGACGACGAAGTCCTCCTGTCCGATCCCGGCTACCCCTGCAACCGCAACCTCATCCTGATGTGCGAGGGCCGTCCCCGGGCCGTGCCCGTCTCCGCCCCGTCCAACTACCAGCTCACCGCCGGGCTGGTGGCCGACCACTGGGACGAGCGCACCCGGGGCGTCCTGCTGGCCACGCCCTCCAACCCCACCGGCACGGTCGTGCCCCCCGGCGAGCTGGCCGCCATCACCGACCTCGTCGAAGCTCGGGGTGGGCTGTGTTTCGTGGACGAGATCTATGGCGAGCTGGTCTACGACACCCAGCCCGTCACCGTGCTGGCCCAGCCGGACACCGACGGCTGTTTCGTGGTCAACAGCTTCTCCAAGACCTTCGGGATGACGGGCTGGCGGCTGGGCTGGCTGGTGTGTCCGGAGTGGGCGCTCCCGGCGGTGGAGACCCTGGCCCAGAACGTCTACATCTCACCTCCCGTGCCGGCCCAGTACGGCGCCTTCGCCGCCTTCACCGAGCCGGTGTGGGCCGAGGTGGCCGAACGGCGGGCCGCCTTCCACCGCCGGCGGGACCTGCTGGTGGAGGGCCTGCGCGACATCGGCTTCTCCGTGCCGGTCACCCCCCAGGGCGCCTTCTACGTCTACGCCGGCTGCTCCGCCTTCTCCGACGACAGCTTCAGCTTCGCCGGGCAGATCCTCACCGAGGCGGGGGTGGCCGTCGTCCCCGGGTGCGACTTCGGCGAGCACGGCGCCGCCGGTCACCTGCGCTTCTCCTACACCACCTCGCTGGACCAGATCGCCCTCGGCCTCGAGCGCCTCGCCGGTCACCTGCGCCGGGCCTAGCTAACCGGCATCGAAGTCGCTGTCCTCCAGATCGCCGGTGTAGACGACGTCGTCGGCGATGTCGCGCAGCTTCTTGTTGCGGCGCATGGACGCCTTGCGCAGCGCCTCGAAGGCGGCGTCGGGCGTGCAGCTGCGCCGGGCCATGAGGATCCCCTTGGCCTGGCCGATGACATCGCGGCTCTCCAGCGCCTCCCGCAGGTGCTCGGTCAGGCTGTAGGTGCGCCAGTAGACCTCGGCGTTGGCGCAGGCCACCGCGGCCTGCTCGCTGAACAGCCCGGCGGTCTCCTCGTCGGCCTGGGTGAAGCCACGGGTGGTCTTGGAGAAGAGGTTCAGCGCCCCCACGGCCGAGGGCCCTACGGTGAGCGGGACGGCCAGCACCGACAGGACGCCGGCGTCGTTGGCGGCGGCGGTGAACTCGGGCCAGCGCACCCCGTTCTCCGCCGCCAGGTCGAGGCGGATGATCTGACGGGTGGCGTATGCCTCCAGGCAGGGTCCACCCACGCCCTGGTACTGCGCCGTGTCCAGCGGCTCGACTTCCGGGTCGGTCTGGACGGCGGTGGACGGCCGGTCTCCCCGCATCATGGTGAGGCTCGCCATCTCGCACCCGCGGATCGTCCGGCAGGCCAGGCCAGCGACCCTCCCCAGCGTCGTCTCCAGGGTTTCCTCGGTCAGGAGGAGGCGGGACAGGGTGCGGATGGCCACCTCAAGGCCGTCAGGCTCTACCTCAGGTTCTTCCGTCACGGCGGGCTCCAGGCGTTTCAAGCCAGCCACGACGTCCCTCGCTTTTCAAGGCTCGAGAGCCGACTCGGTGTCATGGTAACCAAGGTTTCCCAGGGAGGACTTGGAGGAAAACCTCGGCTCACTCCTGGTGGTCACCCGCCCGGGCCAGCGCCTCGAAGGCGTCGAGTGACTCGGGATTGGCCAGTGCCCCCCGGCTGGCCGCCACTTCCGCCGGGGTACCGGTGAGGATCCGCTTGACCGGTACCTCGAGCTTCTTGCCCGACAAGGTGCGGGGCACGGCGGGCACCGCGTGGACGGCGTCGGGCACGTGGCGGGGCGACAGGTGGCGGCGCAGCTCGGCGGCCAGGCGGGTGCGCAGGTCATCGTCGAGGTCGGCGCCCTCGGCCGTGACCACGAACAGCAACAGCCGGCCGGCGCCGCCCCCGGCATCCTCCAGGTGGACGACCAGGCTGTCGGCCACCTCCGGGAAGCTCTCCACCACGGAGTAGAACTCGGCCGTCCCCAGGCGCACGCCGCCGCGGTTGAGGGTGGCGTCGGACCGGCCCGAGATCACGCAGCTGCCCCGGTCGGTGAAGGTCACCCAGTCGCCGTGGCGCCACACCCCGGGGAAGTCCTCGAAGTACGCCGCCCGGTAGCGCTCGCCGCCGGGGTCGCCCCAGAAGCCAACGGGCATGGACGGCATGGGCTCGGTGATGACGAGCTCGCCCTGCTCCCCCACCACGGGCCGGCCCTCGGGATCGAAGGCCTCGACCTTGGCCCCCAGGTAGGGGCAGCTGATTTCGCCCTCCCACACCGGCAGCAGCGGGCTCATGCCCACGAAGGCGGTGCACATGTCGGTGCCGCCACTGGCCGAGGCGAGGAGGGCGTCGGGGGCGATCTCCTCGTAGACGTAGCGGAAGCCCTCGGGCGGCAGGGGCGCTCCGGTGGAGCCGACCCCCCGCAGGCGGGACAGGTCGAAGTCGCGCCGGGGCGTGAGACCGGCCTTGCGGCAGGCCAGGAGGAAGGGGGCGCTGGCCCCGTAATAAGTGGTGCCCGTCTCCTCGGCCATGCGCCACAGGGTGGTGAGGTCGGGCCAGCCGGGGTCGCCGTCGTAGAGAACGAGGGCGGAGCCGACGGCCAGGCCCGAGATGAGCAGGTTCCACATCATCCAGCCGGTGGTGGAGAACCAGAACAGCCGGTCACCGGGCCCGAGGTCGTGGTGGAGGGCGAGGGCCTTCTGGTGTTCCAGAAGGATGCCGCCGTGGCCGTGGACGATGGGCTTGGGCAACCCCGTGGTCCCCGACGAGTAGAGGATGTAGAGCGGGTGGTCGAAGGGCACGGGATCGAAAGCGGCGGGGGCCGCCTCCGACAGCAGCTCATCCCACGGCACGGCGCCGGGCAGACGGCCGGGGTCGGCTTCCAGGTAGGGGACGGCCACCGTGGCGGCCAGCCCGGGGAGGCCCTGGCGGATGGCGGCCACCTCGGCGGTCCGGTCCACCGGCCGCGAGCCGTAGCGGTACCCGTCCACCGCCAGGAGCGCCTTGGGTTCGATCTGGCGGAGACGGTCGAGCACGCTGCGGGTGCCGAACTCCGGGGCGCACGAGGCCCACACCGCCCCGAGCGAGGCGGTGGCCAGGAAAGCGACGAGCGTCTCGGGGATGTTGGGCAGGTAGGCCGCCACCCGGTCGCCGCGCCCCACGCCGAGGCGGACGAGCCCAGCCCGGGCCCGGGCGACCTGGTCGGCCAGGTCGGCGGCAGAGAAGTCCACCGGACCCCGGGTCTGGGAGCGGGCCAGCACGACCGGTCCGGGGACACCCCGTACCCCGGGCGGTCCGTCACCGGCGAGGCCGGCCCCGGCGACGAGGTGTTCGGCGTAGTTGAGGGTGGCGCCCGGGAACCACGCCGTGCCGGGCATGGCCCGATGCGTCAGCACCGCTTCGTACGGCGTCGCCGAGCGGACCTCGAAGAACTCCCACACCGACGACCAGAACCCGTCCAGGTCGGACACCGACCAGGCCCACAGCGACCCGTAGTCGGGGAAGGAGAGGCCCCGCTTCTCCTCCAGGAACCGCAGGTAGCTCCCCACCCGGGTGCGTTCCCGCCCGTTGGGCGGCGGGGACCAGAGCACCTCGGGGGCGTCCATCAGGCGCCGAGGCTATCCGTTCGGGAATTTCGTCCGTTTCGCGTCATAAGCGGGGAGTTGGAACGTCTTTCCCTTCGAAAGGGCAGTGACGCCCGGCGAGACATCCGGCGCCCCCCACGGCCGCGCCGGATGCGGATGGCTCCTTGCGCCCCAGGAGCCTTTGGAGGCCCGTCCCCTGCTGAGGAGGGACGGGCCTCCTCGCGCTCCGGCCTCCGCCCGGGTATCAGGTGCCCTTGTAGTTCAGGACCTGATGCAGCGTGTGGCGAACCTCCACCAGATCAGCCTGGTCGGCCATGACCTGGTCGATGTCCTTGTAGGCGGTGGGGATCTCGTCGACCAGGGCCGCGGCCCGGCCGGAGAGCCACACCTTCCCCTTCATCTGGGCCCTCAGGTCGGCCGCCGTCCACAGCTTCTTGGCCTGGGTCCGGCTGTGGCGCCGGCCCGCCCCGTGGGCGCATGACCGCCAGCTGGCCGCGTTCCCCTTTCCGGCCACGATGTAGCTGCGGGTCCCCATCGAACCGGGGATGATGCCCAGCTCCCCCACGCCGGCGCGGATGGCACCCTTGCGGGTGATCCACAGCTCCCGGCCGCCGTGGGTCTCCAGCTCGGTGAAGTTGTGGTGACAGTTGGCCCTGCTGGTCTCGGCGCCGAAGCCGAGGAAGGTGAAGATCTGAGCCAGGGCGGCGTCCATCATCTGGTTGCGGTTGGCCCGGGCGTAGTCCTGGGCCCAGAGCATGTCGGCGATGTAAGCCGTGAACTCCGGGGTCCCCTGGGTGAACCAGGCCAGGTCGGGATCCTCCAGCGACTGCATGGCCTTCTTCGCCCCGGCCCGGGCCCGGCCGATGTGGGCCATGGCCAGCTGGTTGCCGATCCCGCGGCTGCCGGAGTGGAGCACCACCCAGGCCCGGTCGCGCTCGTCGAGGCAGAGCTCGAAGAAGTGGTTGCCGGCGCCCAGGGAACCGAACTGCTGCGCCGCCCGCTTGGCCTGGTCGGCGGACAGGTCGGTGGCGGGCCGGTGGGTGGCCAGCCACTGCTCGGCCGGGGCCGTCGGTGAGCCGTGGCCCCGGCCCACCCCGGCCGGGACGGCCCGCTCGATGCGGGACAGGAGGGGCTGGAGCGAGTCGGGCAGTTGGGCGGCGGTGACGTCGAGTTCGGCCGCGATCATGCCGCAGCCGATGTCGACCCCGACGGCGGCGGGAATCACCGCCCCCCGGGTGGGGATGACCGAGCCCACGGTGGCGCCGATCCCCACGTGGGCGTCGGGCATGAGGGCCACGTGGCCTTCCACGATGGGGAGCCGGGCGGTCTTCTCCGCCTGGCGGATGGTTCCCGGGTCGACGTCGCTGCCCCAGGAGATCAGCTTGGGATTGAGGACCTTCACTCCGGCCGGATCATGGGACCGCCACCCGACGGGTCGAGGACGCCCTCCTCAAACCAGGTGTAGCGGTCGTCCAGCACCTTGAGAGCGGCGTTGTAGTTGGCCGGGTCGTCGTTCTGCCACAGGTCGTGGAACAGCTGGTCCACCCGCCGCCGGGCCTGGTTGCAGAACAGCTCGGCCAGCTCGTGGGCCGTCTCTTTCTTGGCCGGCTCGTCCTCGCCGATGGTGCGGGCGTGGACGCAGGTGGCGGTGATGGCGAACAGCTCGGCGCCGATGTCGACCAGGCGGCCGAGGAAGGCCTGCTTGCGCTCCAGCTTGCCCTGCCAGCGGGACATGCCCCAGAACGTCGACCGGGCCAGCTTGCGGCTGGAACGCTCGGCGAAGCGCAGGTGCTCGGCCAGGGCGCCGAAGTCGGAGAAGGCGTTCGGGTTCTGGCCGGACCCGACGGCCAGCTTGGGCAGCCAGCGGGCGTAGAACTTCCCTGCGCCCAGCGCCGCCTTGGCCTTGTCCTTCGTCTCCACCTCAGGGTCGATGATGGCCCCGGCCACCTTGAGGTGCTCGTCGACCGCCTCCCGGGCGATGAGCAGCTTCATGATCTCGCTGCTGCCCTCGAAGATCCGGTTGATGCGGGCATCGCGCATCAGCTGTTCGCACGGGACCGGTCGCTCGCCCCGGTTGCGCAGCGACTCGGCCGTCTCGTAGCCCCGGCCGCCCCGCACCTGGATCATCTCGTCGAGCACCTTCCAGCTCATCTCCGAGGCGTAGAGCTTGGCCAGGGCCGCTTCGATGCGGATGTCGTTGCGCTTCTCGTCGGCCAGACGGCTGGACACCTCAAGCACGGCTTCGAGCGCGAAGGCGGTTCCGGTGATGAAGGCGATCTTCTGGGCCACGGCCTCGTGCTTGCCCACCGGCTGGCCCCACTGCACCCGCTCCTTGGACCACTCCCGGACGATCTTGACCGCGTACTTGGACGTGGCTGCCCCCACCGCCGGCAGCGCCAGGCGACCGGTGTTGAGGGTGCTGAGCGCCACCTTGAGCCCGAGGCCCTCCCCCGCCACCACGTTCTCCGTGGGTACGAACACATCCTCGAAGCGGGTGACCCCGTTCTCGATGCCGCGCAGGCCCATGAACGAATTGCGGTGCTCCACGGTGATGCCCGGAGCCTTGGCGTCGACGATGAAGGCGGTGATGCCGCCCCGGCGGCCTTCCGACTTGGGCACCTTGGCCATGACCACGAGCAGGTCGGCGATGGTGCCGTTGGTGGTCCACAGCTTGCGGCCGTTGATGACGTAACCCGAACCGTCCTCCGTGGGCACCGCCGTCGACCCCATGCGGGCCGGGTCGGAGCCCACATCGGCCTCGGTGAGAAGGAAGGCACTGACGTGAGTCCGGGCCACCAGCGGAAGGAACTTGCGCTTCTGCTCCTCAGTCCCGAAGAGCCGCAGCGGTTCGGGCACGCCGATGGACTGGTGGGCGGAGAGGATGGTCGAGATGGCCCCGCTCCAGGCCCCGGTGAGGGCGATGGCCCGGTTGTAGTACACGACGGGAAGCCCGAGGCCGCCGTACTCCTCGGGGATCTTCATGCCCATGGCGCCGAGGTCCTTCAGGCCCTGGATGACGTCGTCGGGGATCTTGGCGTCCCGTTCGATCTGGAACGGGTCGACCTTCTCCTCCAGGAAGGCCCGCAGCTTGGCCATGAACGCCTCGCCCGCCTCCGCCTTCTCGGCGTCGGGCTGGGGCTGCGGGTAGAGGAGATCGAGCCGGAACCGACCCAGGAACAACTCCTTGCCGAAGCTGGGCAGCTGCCACTCCGTCTCCCGGGCCGCTTCGGCGACCTTGCGGGCGTCCTGCTCCGTCACGTTCGGCGTGCTCACTTCGACGCTCTCCTCCAGCTCAGCGGGTAACGCGCGCTCCCAAAGCGAATCTCAAGGATAGGTTCTGAAGGGGAAAGGTCTCTGAGTGAAGCCTCACGACGACATCCGGGCCGAGGCAGCTCGACTGCTGGCCGAGGTCATCGAGCCGGCCGTCCACGGCCCCGGCCATCCCCTGGCGGTCGAGGCCCACCATGTCGGCGGCGAGCCGATCAGCTACGCCGACGCCCTGGCCCGGACCTACGAGCCCTTCACGGTCGGAGATCCATGGGGCCCGACCTGGGGAACCACCTGGTTCCGGCTCTCCGGCGCGGTGCCGGCGGCCTGGGGTAACGAGGAGGTCGTGCTCCGGCTCGAGCACGCCCACCGGGGCGATGGCCCCCACCGGGCGGACGGTGCTCACGGCGGGGAGTCCCTCGTCTGGCAGGACGGGGTGCCGCGCTGGGGGATGTCGCCGTGCCATCCTGCGGTCGTGATCCTGGCCCCAGCCGCCGGCCGGGAACCAGTCGAGTTGCTGGTGGAGGCGGCGGCCAACCCCGCCCTCCCGCCCCGGATGGCGGGGATCGACTGGCCCCTGCTCCGGCCCGACCCCGGCGGCGAACCCCGCTTCCGGCTGGCCCGGGCCGAGCTGGCCGTCCGCCGGCGCGAGGTGTACGCCCTGGCTGCGGACCTGCGGATCGTCCTGGGCCTGGCCGCCCGGTCCCTCGACCCGGAGGTTTCGGCCGCCGCCGATCAGGCCCTGGCCGTCGCCTGCGCCAGCCTCGACCCCTCCGACGTCGCCGGGAGCGCACCCCGGGCCCGGGCGCACCTGAAGGGCCTTCTGGCCCTGCCCGCCGCTCCTGAGGGACCGCGGGTGAGCGCCGTGGGCCACGCCCACATCGATACCGCCTGGCTGTGGCCGCTGCGGGAGACCGTGCGCAAGTGCGCCCGCACCTTCGCCACCGCCGTGTCCCTGATGGAGCACTACCCGGAGTACCACTTCGTGTGCTCGGCGGCCCAGCACCTGGCCTGGATGGAGGAGCACTACCCGGCCCTCTTCACCCGGATCCGCGAGCGGGTCGGCACCGGCCAGTTCGGCCCGGTGGGCGCCATGTGGGTGGAGTCCGACTGCAACGTCCCGTCGGGCGAGTCGCTGGTGCGCCAGATCGTCCACGGCAAGCGCTTCTTCCAGAGCCGCTTCGGCATCGACTGCCGGGAGCTCTGGCTGCCCGACGCCTTCGGCTATACGGCCGCCCTGCCCCAGATCATGGCCGCGGCCGGCGTGGAATGGTTCGTCTCCCAGAAGCTGTCCTGGAACGACACCAACGCCTTCCCCCACCACACCTTCTGGTGGGAGGGGGTCGACGGCACCCGGGTGCGGGCCCACTTCCCCACCGCCGACACCTACAACGGCCAGATGTCGCCTCAGGAGGTCATCCGCAGCGCCCGGGCGGAGCGGTCCGCTGTACCCCTTCGGCTACGGCGACGGAGGCGGCGGACCCACCCGCGAGATGCTGGAAGCGGCCCGGCGCCTGGTCGATGTCGCCGGCGCCCCCCGGGTCGCCGTGGAGTCCACCGCTTCCTTCTTCGCCGCGGTGGAGGACGACCCGTCCCCCCTCCCGATCTGGCGCGGCGACCTCTACCTGGAGACGCACCGCGGCACCTTCACCAGCCAGGCGGCCATCAAGGCGGGGAACCGCCGGGCCGAAGCCGCCCTGGCCGCGGCCGAGCTGTGGTCGGCGGTCCGCAGCGTGGTGTCCGGGGACACCCCAGACCCCGGGGACGACGCTCCCTGGCCTGCCGACGAGCTGGACGCGGCGTGGAAGACGCTGCTCACCAACCAGTTCCACGACATCCTTCCTGGCTCGGGCATCCGCTGGGTGGCGGAGCAGGCCGTTTCCGAACTGGCCGACGTCCGCCGGAGGGCCGACGCCCTCGCCGGCGACGCCATGGACGCGCTGGCGGGGGCGGTGGACACCCGCGGGCTCGCTCGGCCGGTGGTGGTGTTCAACCCGACGCCCTTCCCTCGCCACGAAGTGGTGGACGTGGACGGGGTCGCCCTCCTCGTCGATGTTCCGCCGCTCGGCTATGTGGCGGCGGAGGTGCCGCAGGATTCCTGGGCGCGAAGTCCCCGGCAGGCGGGGAGTTCGCGACCGGAAATCTCGGCCGGCCCCGGGTGGCTGCGCAACGAGCACCTCGAACTGCGCTTCGACACCGCCGGGCGGTTGCTGTCGGTCTTCGACCGGGACCACGGCCGCGAGGTCCTGGCCGCCGGCCGGGCGGGCAACGAGTTCCACCTCCACGAGGACCGGCCGGCCGACTACGACGCCTGGGACGTCGACCGCGACTACCTGGACAACTTCCGGGTCCTGGACGAGCCGGCCGAGTGCGAGGTGGTCGAGGCGGGCGGCCTGCGGGCCGCACTGCGCTTCCGGCGCCGGTTCGGGGCGTCGTCCCTGGACCAGACGGTGACCCTGGCCGCCGGCTCCCGGCGGGTCGACTTCCTCACCGAAGTGGACTGGCAGGAGGACCACAAGTTCCTGAAGGTGGCCTTTCCCGTCGCCGTCCGGGCCGACGAGGCCAGCTTCGAGATCCAGTTCGGACACCTGCGCCGGCCGACCTCCGAGGACACCGACTTCGAGCGGGCCCGCTTCGAGGTGTGCGCCCAGCGCTGGGCCGACCTCTCCGAACCCGGTTATGGCGTCGCCCTCCTCAACGACGCCAAGTACGGCTACGACGTGCGGGGCAGCGTGCTGCGCCTGTCCCTGCTGCGGGCGCCGACCGCCCCCGACCCGCTGTGCGACCGGGGCCGGCACCGCTTCACCTACTCACTCCTGCCCCACGCCGGCGATCTCGGCGCCGTGATCGCCGCCGGCTACGCCCTCAACGCTCCGCTGGTGCTGCGACCGGCGACGAGCGACCGCCCCGGACCGCTCCCCGCCCGCCACTCCTTCGTCGCCGCCGACGACCCCGCCTTCGTGGTCGAGACCCTCAAACGGGCTGACGACGGCGACGGGTTCATCCTGCGGGGCTACGAGGCCCTCGGCGTCCAACGCACCGTCCGGCTGGCGCCCGCGCTCCCCTTCACCCGGGTCGCCCGCACCGACCTCCTCGAACGGGACCACCCCGACGGCGAACTACCCGTCGACGCCAGCGGGGGCATCACTCTCACACTCCGCCCCTTCGAACTGGTCACCCTGCGCCTGGGAGCCTGAGGGCTCTACCAGTCGAGTTCGGCGCAGCCGTCACCGTCGGGTTCGAGCTGCAGCGTGGTGTGGGACACCTGGTAGCGGTCCTGGAGCAGCACCTGGCACTGGTCGAGCACGTCGTTGAGATCGGCGTCGGGCAGCACGATCAGGTGGGCGGAAGCGACCTCCAGGTCGGAGGTGAGGGTCCAGAGGTGCAGGCGGTGCACGCCCGCCACCCCGGGGACGGAACGCAGGTCCGACTCCACCGTCTCCATGTCGACCTCGGGCGGGGCGGCCTGCACCAGCACCCGCACCGCCTCCCGGCCCATCGCCCACGCCCGGGGCAGGATCCACAGCCCGATGGCGGCGCCGACGACCAGGTCGATCCACGTCCACCCGGTCAGGCGGATGGCCAGGCCACCGACGAGCACGCCCACGGAGGCGATGGCATCGGCCACCACGTCCAGGTAGGCGGCCCGCACATTGATGCTCTCCGCCGCCCCGGCCCGCAGCAGGTAGTACGAGATGACGTTGGCGGCCAGGCCGGCCACGGCCACGATCAGCACCACACCGCCGGGGACGTGGGGGGGATCGCCCACCCGTTTGACCGCCTCGATGAGGACGTAGCCGGCCACCCCGAGGAGGATGATGGCGTTGGCCAGGGCGGCGACGATCTCGAGCCGGTACACCCCGAAGGTGCGCGACGGGTTCCGGGTCCCCCGGCTCGCCATATGGACGGCGGCCAGGGCCAGGCCCAGGCCCACCCCGTCGGCCAGGACGTGGCCGGCGTCGGACAGCAGGGACAGGGAGTTGGTGGCGAAGGCGGCGCCGGCCTCGATGGCCAGGAAGACCCCGGCCAGCAGCAACGCCCAGCGCAAGCTGTTGACGTAGCGAGCACCGGCCCGCTCCAGGCCCTTGATCCCCACCACCGCAGCCCGGTGCCCGGACGGGCCGGCCGGGTCCTCCAATCCGTCGTCGTCACCACCGGCGGCCAACACGTCGCCGTTGTGGCCCATGGCCGCCGCCGCCACGGCGAGCGTCAGTGCCGACCCGTTGTTCCCCTCCCCGCAGTGCCCACTCCCGGGGGCACAGGGAGGTTCCAGCAGAGCCGGATCGAGGTCCTCGGCACCCAGGGCGATGGCAGCGTTGATGTCCACGAACCAGCGCCGGAGGTCGACCACCCCCTCGCCGGACTCGGGGAGGTCATCCGTCTCGGCCACGAACGCGCCCGAGATAGGCGGCGGCCACCTGGGCCCGCCGGGTCCGGCCCGGGAGGTCGAAGATCAGGGAGATGCCGGCCAGGAGGGCGGCGCCCAGCGCCATGCCCACCGCCACCGGGATCGACACGGTGTCGGTGGCCCCGAGCAGGACCGAACCCGCCGCCGCCACTGCGGCGGGGACGAGCAACAACGCGTCGACCAGACGCCACACGTTCGCCGCCCCCTGGTACCGCTCCAGGTCGGCGGCTGCCCGCGTGGAGATGCGCGTCAGTAGACGGTCCGGCCCCCCGACACTCGCCACGGCCCTCATACTTGCGCCCCGTCGAACATTCCTCAATAAGGGACGTCGCTCAATAAGAGACGAAAACAGCTAGTGGCGAGTCCCAAGATCGCTAGGTCGGGCCGTCACTCGGTGGCGATGGCGGCGAGCACGTTGAGCTTGGCCGCCCGCCACGCCGGGCGCAGGCCGGCCAGGACCCCCACGATGGCGCCGACGACGAGGACGATGATCATCTGGCCGGGCGGGGCGGCGAAGCTGGCGATCCCCTCACTGGAGGCGGCCAGCACCAGGGCCCAGCCCAGGAAGATCCCCACCGCCAGGCCTCCCAGGGTGCCGAAGGTGGAGATGACCACCGACTCCCAGCGCACCATGGAGCGCAGCTGGCCCCGGGTCTCCCCCACCGCCCGCAGCAGACCGAGCTCCCGGGTCCGCTCGAAGACCGACAGCGACAGGGTGTTGGCGATCCCCATGAGGGCGATCAGGATGGCCAGGGTCAGCATCACGTAGATCATGGCCAGCATCGTGTTCACGCCGCCGGCCACGGTGTCGAGGAACTGCTGCTTGTCCTGCACCTGGGGCGACCCGAAGTCCTCCGCCACCGCCTTGACCGCGGCCTTGCCCTCCTCCAGGCCGACACCGTCGGCCAGCAGCACGAACACGACCTGGTCCAGGGGCTGCTGGGCGTGCGGGTCGTAGGACTCCCGGGTCAGGACGAGGTTGCCGGCCACGTCGGAGGCGTCGTAGACGGCGCCCACCCGCAGCGACTGGGTGGCCCCGTCGAGGAAGGTCACGGCCACCACCGAGCCGAGCTTCCAGCCCTCCGTCCTCGGCCTTGTCGGTCGACACGGCGAACTCGTTCTTCTTCAGGTCCCCCACCGCTCCGTGGCTGTCCTCCAGGTCGAGCACCCGGGTCGAGGCGGTCGGGTTCGGCCACCGCCACCGTCTCGGTGTCGCCCCCGATCCGGACGGCGCCGGTTCCCAGGCCGGTGGCCGCCTCCACCTCGGGGAGGGCCGCCACCTTGCCCGCCATCTGGGGAGAGAAGCCGGCCACCGGGCCGAAGCCGCCGGCGGTGACCACCAGGTCGCCACCGAAGGATTTGGCCACGCTGTCGTCGATCGACTGCTTGATGGAGGCGGCCACCACGGTGAAGAGGGTGACCACGGCCACGCCCACCATGAGGGCCGAGGCGGTGCCGGCGGTGCGCCGGGGGTTGCGCATGGCGTTCTGGCGGGCGAGCAGGCCGGTGATGCCCCGCAGCCGGGGCAGGGGCCAGCCGATGGCCCCGGCCGCGGGCCGGGCGACGACCGGGCCGAAGACGACCACCCCGATGATGGTGGCGCCCGCCCCCAGCCCGGCCCGGGCCAGGACGCCGTCGCCGCCACCGAGCACGGCGGCCAGCACCACGACCACGCCGATCCCGATGAGCAGGAGGCCGGCCACCGCCCGGGGCACGGAGGCGCGGGTGCGTTCCAGGGCCACCTCCCGCAGGGCGGCGAGGGGCGGCACCCGGGAGGCCTTCACCGCCGGCATCACCCCGGCCACGAGGGTGACCACCATCCCGACGACGAGGGAGGCCACCACGGCGCCGGCCTTGAGGGCGAGGCCGCCGGCGGGCAGGCCGAAGCCGAAGGCGCTGAACAGGCCCTTCAGCCCTTCGGCCACCAGGAGTCCGCCCAGGAGGCCGAAGGCGGAGGCGACGACGCCGATGACCGCCGCCTCCCCCACCACCGAGGCCAGGATCTGGCGCCGGCTGGCGCCCAGGGCCCGCAGCAGAGCCGACTCCCGGGTCCGCTGGGCCACGAGGATGGAGAACGTGTTGTAGATGCTGAAGGTGGCCACCATCAGGGCGACGACGGCGAAGGAGGTGAGGAAGATCGAGAAGACGTTGAGGAAGTCCTTGCCGATGTCGTCGATGCTCTCGTCGGTCAGCTGCTGGCCGGTGATGCTCTCGACACCCTCGGGGAGCACCGGGCGGATGTTCGCCACCAGGTCCTCCTGGCTGACGCCCTCGTCGGCCTTGAGCAGGAAGCTGGTGACCTGCCCCTCCCGGTGGAGCAGCAGGCGCTGGGCGGCGTCGGTGATGAAGCCCACGAAGGTGACGCCCCCGGCGCTGTCCTCGGGCCCGAAGGAGACCAGACCGACCACCTGGACCTGGACCGGCTCGGGCGTCTGGACGGTGGCCGTGTCGCCCGGCTTCAGGCCGGCGTCCTCGGCCGCCGTCCGGTTGACGACCACCTCGGTGGCGTTCAACGGCGGGCGGCCTTCCACCAGCTGGTAGGGGTTCAGCTCCGGGTCGTCGATCCAGTTGCCGGCCAGCTGGGGCGGGCCCCCGCCGCCCACGGGCTCGCCGTCCTTGCCGATGAGGGCGCCGTAGCCCTCGATGTTGGGCGCCACCAGGGCCACGCCCTCCAGGTCCTCCAGCTTCCGCGGCCAGCGACTCGTCGATCAGGGGACGGACCGTGCCGACCTCGGTCCTCATGCTCTCGGCCGATCGGACGACGGCGTCCACGCCGGCGTTGGCCCGGGCGAAGAGCTCGTCGAAGTTGGCCCGCAGGGTGTCGCCCAGCACCAGGGTCCCGGACAGGAAGGCGACGCCCAGGGCCACCGCCGCGAAGGTGCCGATGAGCCGGCGTTTGTGCGACCAGAGGGTTTTGACGGTGAGCTTGAACACGCCCGCTCCCCCTAGTCCCCGAAGGCCTTCATGCGGTCGAGGACCCGCTCGGCGGTGGGCTTCTCCATGGAGTCGACGATCTTGCCGTCGGAGAGGAACACCACCTCGTCGGCGTAGCCGGCGGCCACCGGATCGTGGGTCACCATCACGATGGTCTGGCCCAGGTCGTTCACCGCCCCCCGCAGGAACTCGAGCACCTCGGCCTGGGCCCGGGAGTCGAGGTTGCCGGTGGGCTCGTCGGCGAAGATGATCTGCGGCCGGCTGGCCAGCGCCCGGGCCACCGCCACCCGCTGCTGCTGGCCGCCGGAGAGCTCGGACGGCCGGTGGGTCAGGCGGTTCCGCAGCCCCACCGTGTCGATCACCTTGTCGAGGAAGGCCTGGTCCGGCTTGGTCCCGGCCAGCGCCATGCGGCAGGGTGATGTTCTCCAGGGCGGTGAGGGTGCCCACCAGGTTGAAGGCCTGGAAGACGAAGCCGATCTTCTCCCGCCGCAGCAGGGTGAGCTCCTTGTCGGAGAGCTTCGCGAGCTCGACGTCGCCCAGGAACACCTGCCCGGAGGTGAGGTTGTCGAGGCCGGCCACGCAGTGCATGAGCGTCGACTTGCCCGACCCGGAGGGTCCCATGATGGCGGTGTAACACCCGGCCGGGAAGTCCACCGTCACGTCGTCGAGGGCCCGCACCTGGGCTTCCCCCGAGCCGTAGATCTTGGTGGCGCCGACCGCCCGGGCCACCGCCGCCGTCCCGTTGTTGTTCAACCTCGCTCCTTCACGTCGGCCGCCGGGCAGTTCAGATCTTCTGGGCCAGCGTCACGCCGTCGCCCACGGTGAGCACGACGACCCGCACCCGGTCGTCGGCCACCAGGGCGTCGTTGAAGGCCCGGATGGCGACGGTGTCGTCGTCGCGTCACCTCGGGGTCGAGCACCCGCCCGCCCCATAGGGTGTTGTCGGCCAGCAGGACGCCGCCGGTCCGCAGGCGGGGAAGGATCTCCTCGTAGTAACCGAGGTACCCCTCCTTGTCGGCGTCGACGAAGGCCAGGTCGAAGCGTTCCTCGCCGGGCAGGGACCGCAGCGTGTCGAGGGCGGGCCCGAGGCGCAGGTCGATGCGGTCCGCCACCCCCGCCTTGGCCCAATGCTCCCGGGCGATGGCCGTCCACTCCTCGCTCACGTCGCAGCACAGGAGGCGCCCCTCGGGCCCCATCCCGCGGGCCAGGGCCAGGGACGAATAGCCGGTGAACGTCCCCACCTCGACGGCCCGGCGGGCCCCCATGGCCCGGGCCAGGTTCTCCATGAACACGGCCTGGTCGTGGCCGATCTGCATGCCGGCGGCGCCGCCGGTGCGCTCGGCGGTGACGGCCTGGAGGGAACGCTGGACGTCGTCCGGGGGGCTGGTGTGGGCCAGGGCATACGCCGCCACGTCACCGTCGATGTAACTGCTCCGGCCCCGAGCAGTGAGTCATGAACCGGAGAAGCTAACGCGACGTGGTGAACTCGGGGACAACGCCGGGATGAACCCGGCGGGCGGATCGGGGCGAATCGCCCTCAGTCCAGCTCAGGCAGGGCCACCGAGCCCCCAACGACGGCGTACGGCCCGGTCCAGGCGGCCGAAGAAGAGGGAGTCCATCACGATGCCGATGATCAGGATGGCCAGCATCATGGACAGCAGCCCCTGGGCGTCGGACAGCTCCCGGTTGGTGGTCAGGTCGTAGCCGAGGGAGGCCTTGGCCGAGAAGGCGACCAGGAGCTCGCCGGCCAGCAGGGAGCGCCAGGCGAAGGCCCAGCCCTGCTTGAGGCCGGACACGAACCCGGGGAGGGCGGCGGGCAGGATCACGTGGCGGTAGGAGTTGATGCCCCGGGCGCCGAGCACCCGTCCGGCCCGTAACAGGATCGGCGGCGTGTGGTCGATCCCGGCGATGATCCCGTTGGCGATGGCCGGGGCGGCACCGAGGACGACCACGAAGTTGATGGCCGACTCGGAGGCGTTGAACAGGAGCACGGCCAGGGGCAGCCAGGCGATGGTCGGCATGGTCTGCAGCCCGGTGATCATGGACCCGAAGGCGGCCCGCAGGATGCGGTTGCGGGCCACGGCCAGGCCGATGACCAGGCCGACGACGAGGGCCAGGGAGTAGCCGAAGAGCGCCCGGCCCATGGTGGTGCGGGCCGGCGTCGAGCATCCGCCCGGTGGCGATGTCGTCGAAGAACCGGGGGATGACCAGGCCGGGGCCGGGGAGGATGTACTCCTTGCCCTTGACCACAGCCCCGAGCTGCCAGATCCCGATGAAGAGGGCGAAGGCGCCGAGCTTGGGCCACAGGCCGGCCCAGGTCCGGGCCAGGCGGCTCTTCGTCTCCGGGAGGGCCTGCTCCAGGTTGTCGAGGCCGGAGATCTGCGTGGCCAGGTCGCCATTGAGCGAGACCGGCGGGACGAGAGTGTCGAGCTGGTTGGCGTTACCCATGACGGCGGACCTCTTGACGGAGTCGGTCGGTGACCTCGGCGGCCAGGGCGGCGACGTCGGGGTCCTCGAGCCGGCGGGGGCGCTCGATGGTGACGGGGAACTCGGCCACGACCTTGCCGGGCCGGCTGGACAGCACCAGGATGCGATCGCCGAGGCGGACCGCCTCCCGGACGTTGTGGGTCACGAACAGGATGGTCACGCCCGTCTCCTGCCAGACCCGCTCGAGCTCGTCGTGGAGGATGTCGCGGGTGATGGCGTCGAGGGCCCCGAAGGGCTCGTCCATGAGCAGCACCGACGTCTCCTGGGCCAGGGCCCGGGCCAGGGCGGCCCGCTGGCGCATGCCGCCGGACAGCTCGTGGGGCCGCCGGCCGCCCATGCCCTTGAGGTGGACCATGCGCAGCAGGTCGCTGGCCCGGTCGTGGCGCTCCTTCTTCGGAACACCGCGCAGCCGGAGGGCGAGCTGCACGTTGCCCCGGACGGTCAGCCACGGGAACAGGGCGTGGTCCTGGAACATGAGCGCCGGACGTCCCTCCACCTGGAGCTCGCCGCCGCTGGGCTTGTCCAGGCCGGCCACCAGGTTGAGCAGCGTGCTCTTCCCGCAGCCAGAGGCGCCGACCAGGCAGAGGAACTCGCCCCGCCGGGCCTGGAGCGAGATGCGATCGAGGGCCACGACCGGCGAGCTGGCGGAACCGAAGGCCTTGGAGACCTCTCGCACCCGCACGGTGGTGCCGGCCGGGGAGGCCGGGGTGGCGGCCGCCGCCGCCACCCCGTTCTTCGTCTGCAGGGGGGACATCAGCCCTTCACTTCCGCTTGGCCGGAGTTCACCAGCAGCTTGTTGAGCATGGACAGGTCGTAGATGCCGTCGAGCTTGGTGGCGGCGTCGAGCAGGCCCACCGCCTTGGCGTCGTCGGCGCCCTTGCGCAGGCTGGAGGCGACGGGGTCGAAGGTGAAGGTCAGGTTGTTCCAGGCGGCGGCGATGACGGGCTCGGGGATGGCCTTGCCGGTGATCCGGAGGATGCCGGCGTTGGTCACGGCCTGGGCCTCGGCCGGCTCCCGGTTCACGAACTCGGTGGCGGCCAGGTGGGCCGACGAGCAGCTTCTCGACCACGTCGGGGTGCTCGTTGAGGAAGGCGGTGCGCACGATCAGGTGGGTGGTCACGAACCGGCCGCCCGGCCACAGGGTGCGCTCGTCGAGGTAGATCTTGCCGCCGGCCTCCTGCACCAGGCGGGTGGCCCAGGGCTCGGGCACCCACGCCCCGGCGATGGCGCCGCTCTTGAACTGCTCGAGGGTCTGAGCGTTCTCCTGGGGGACGATGGACACGTCGCCGCCGCCCTGGACGCTGGTCTTCAGGCCCTTGGACAGCAGCCAGGCCCGCAGGGCCACGTCCTGGGTGTTGCCCAGCTGGGGGGTGGCGACCTTCTTGCCCTTGAGGTCGGCGTCCTTGGCGATCTTGGGCGACGTGACCAGGAAGGCCCCGCCCGAGGTGGCGCCGGCGATGATGCGGATGGCCTCGCCCTTCGACTTGGAGAACGCGTTGATGGCCGGGTTCGGGCCGATGTAGGTGGCGTCGAGCGCCCCGGCGAAGAGCGCCTCGATGGCGGCCGGGCCGGCGTTGAAGGTGGCGGTCTTCAGGTTGACGTTCTCGCCCAGCTTCTCGGCGTAGATGCCCTTCTCCACCCCGGCGACGGCCGCCGCGTGGGTGACGTTGGGGAAGTAGCCGAGGCGCAGGTCGACCTTCTCGACCGCCTTGGGCTTGACCGTGCCCTTGGCCTCGGTGGACTTGGGCTCGGAGCCGCAAGCGGCGCCGGCGAGGGCGAGAGCGAGCAGGGCGGCTACGAGGCCGGTACGGGTGGGACGACGCATCACTTTGCCTCCAGACTGTCCATTCTCCATTAAGTCAATGGAGTTGGTTGACACAGTATAGATTGGCGGCTCATGATGAAACTCCTGCCGGAAGGGGACGCCTTTTTCGGCTGACAATTCAGACAAGGACCGCCCTAAAGAGCGTCCAATCGGAGCTGGGGAGCTTGCGATGACCACGACCCTCGAAGTCCCCACGTGCACGACGTCGTCGGCACCGAAGAAGGACAATCTCTGTCCATCCACGTCTACTCGCCCCGCCTGCGCAGCCTGAACTTCTACGAGGCGCACTGGGGCGGACGCCTGGAGTGGCTCCGCACCGATCCCACCAGCGTCCCCGAGCTCACCGTCACCTGAGGAGGCCCCCGTCTTGAGTCCCAAGACCGTCGAACAGTTGCTGGCCCAGGCCCGGAGCCGCATCCGGCGCCTGAGCCCGGAGGGCACGGCCGAAGCCATGTCCCGGGGCGCCCTCGTCATCGACATCCGCCCCGCCGCCCAGCGCCGTTGGGAAGGCGAGGTGCCCGGTGCCATCGTCGTCGAGCGCAACGTGCTCGAGTGGCGCCTGGACCCGGCCAGCCTCCACCGCCTGGCCGGGGTGACGGACCATGACCAGGAGGTCGTCATCGTCTGCTCCGAGGGCTACGCCTCCAGCCTGGTGGCCGCCACCCTGGTGGAGATGGGCTTCACCTCCGCCGGCGACCTCGACGGGGGCTTCCAGGCCTGGGCCGCTGCCGGCCTCCCGGTCCGCCACGACCCGGACCCGCCCCTGGACCCCTCGCATCTGATTTCATCTTCGGAATGAAATGGTTGGCGGGTGGCTGAGGAGCAGACCCCACCGGCGGATGAGACGCCGGCGGGAGCCCCGGCCTACTCCCGCCGGCAGCTGGTGGCCTACTTCCTCAAGCTCGGGACGTACGGCTTCGGCGGACCCGTGGCCCTCACCGGCTACATGCGGCGCGACCTCGTCGAGCAGCGGGGATGGGTCACGCCTGCGGAGTACAAGGACGGCCTCGCACTGGCCCAGCTTGCCCCGGGGCCGCTCGCCGCCCAGCTCGCCATCTACCTCGGTTTCCTCCACTACGGCGTCCTCGGCTCGACCCTCGTCGCCTTCGCCTTCGTGGTTCCGAGCTTCGTCATCGTCGTCGTCGGCGGGTGGCTCTATGTCACGTACGCCGGACTCACCTGGATCCAGGATGTGTTCTACGCCGTAGGAGCGGCGGTCATCGGGATCATCGCCAACAGCGCCTACAAGCTGGTTACCCGCACCGTGGGTCGAGATCCGCTCCTGCTCGGGATCTTCGCCACGCTCGCCGTCTACACCGCGGTGACACGGTCCGAGAACGTTGTCCTGTTCCTGGCCGCGGGTCTGCTGGTCCTCCTCGTGCGCACCCCGCCACGGCTGCTTCCCTGGGCCCAGGGGCACTGCGGGGCCGTCTTGTGGCTGGTCCTCCCTGCTGCGCTCTCCGGCAGGCCGATCCCCAAGGCCGATCGATCGACCCTGGTCGACATCGCCATCTTCTTCTCCCAGGCAGGTGCCTTCGTCTTCGGCAGCGGCCTGGCCATCGTGCCTTTCCTCTACGGCGGGGTGGTCGAAGGCCACGGCTGGCTCAACGAGCGCGAGTTTCTCGACGCCGTGGCCGTCGCCCTCATCACCCCCGGGCCCGTCGTGATCACGACCGGCTTCATCGGCTTCCTGGTGGCTGGCTTCCCCGGTGCCACCATCGCCGCCATCGCCACGTTCCTGCCCTGCTACCTGTTCACCGTCATTCCCGCCCCCTGGTTCCGCAAGCACGGCAAGCGCCCGGGCATCGCCGCCTTCGTGGACGGGGTCACCGCTGGAGCCATCGGCGCCATCACCGGGGCGGTGTTCGTGCTTGGCCGAGGTTCCATCACCGACGTCACCACCGCCCTGATCGCCGTCGTCACCGTCGCGCTGCTCGTGCGCTTCGGCCGGCGTGCCCCCGAGCCCCTCATCGTGGCCGTTGCCGCCGTCCTCGGGCTCGCCCTACGAGCGGGCTAGCGCCTCAGACAGGGAAGACGATGGGCAGGCGGCGCGGGCCGCGCACCTGACCGCCGGCCCACGTGACGGCGGCGGGGTCTTCCAGGGAGAACTCCGGGATCCGTTCCAGGAACACGGACAGGGCGACGTTCATCTCCATACGGGCCAGGTTGGAGCCGGCGCAGCGGTGGATGCCCACCCCGAAGGCGATGTGGCGGTTGTGCTGGCGGTCGATGATCACCTGGTCGGCGTCGGCGAAGGCCTCCGGGTCGCGGTTGGCGCCGGGGAAGTTGAGCAGCACCCGGTCGCCGGGCTGCAGCTTCACGCCGCCGAAGTGGACCTCCTGGGTCACCACCCGGCCCATGGTCACCGGCGAGTAGGCCCGCAACAGCTCCTCCACCGCGGTGGGGATGAGTTCGGGCTCGCCCACCAGGCGCTTGCGGTCCGAGGGCGCCG
This sequence comes from uncultured Actinomycetes bacterium, assembly GCA_963789165.1. Taxonomy (GTDB): domain Bacteria; phylum Actinomycetota; class Acidimicrobiia; order IMCC26256; family BP-133; genus CAWBJP01. Next base: position 155,713 of record CAWBJP010000012.1, on the reverse strand, counting down.
ACGCCAGGTGCCACAGCGCGGAGCCGATGGAGCTCCAGGTGGTGTCGATGCCCGCCACCAACAGCAGGAAGCAGGTGCCGACCACATGCTCGTCCGGCACCGGCCCGCCGTCGAGCTCACCGGCCAGCAGGTCGGAGATGAAGTCGTCCTTGGGTTCGGCCCGGCGTTGTGCCACCTGCTCGGTGAAGAAGTCGAGGATGTTCGTCCGGGCCTCGAACCGGACCTCGGGATCCGTGAGGCCCTGTTCCAGGAGCCCCCGGGCCCAGACCACGAAGGTGTCGGCCTGCTCCTCGTCCACGCCCAGGAGGTGGGCGATGACCCGGGGCGGGATCTGCTGGGCGAAGTCGACGGCGGCGTCGGCCCGGCCCCGCCCGGCGAAGGCGTCGATGAGCCGGTGGGCGAGCTCCCGGGTGAAGGGCTCGTGGCGGTCGACGGCCTGGGGTGAGAAGGCGGGCAGGATCAGGCGCCGTGCCGGGCCGTGGGCCGGCGGATCGATGGAGATGGGCGGAGCCACCACGCCCCCGTAGGCGCCGTCGGGGAGGGGCGGGGGATTGACCACCAGCGGCTCGGTGGAGGACAGCTCGGGCACCAGACGAGCCAGAGCCCGGACGTCCTCGTACCGGGTCGGCAACCAGGAGCCGCCCCAGCGCTCGGTGTGGGCGATGGGGCAACGCGCCCGGAGATCGTCCCAGATGGGGGCCGGGTCGGTGATGTAGTCGGCGTGGAAGATGTCGTAGTCGCCGCTCCAGTCGTCGACCGGGGCGCGCTCGCCGTTGCCGCTCACGAGCCCTGGTCCTCCTCGATGAGGATGGCGAACTCGGGGCAGTTGGCCTCGGCCAGCCGGGCCTTGGCCTCCAGCCCCACCGGGACCACGCCGTCGTCCTTGGCCGACGACATGCCGTAGTCGTCCACCTCGAACAGTTCCGGCGCCAGGGCGTAGCAGCGGTTGTGGCCCTGGCACCGCTCCGGATCCACCCTCACCTTCATGAGCACCCCCTTGCCCACGGTCCCCGGCCCACCCCTGAGGCTACCGGACAGTAGCGTCGCCGGTTCTGTGCTGCCGCGACCTCACACTCCGCTGTGAGTGCGCGAGAGTCTCCGGTATGAGTGTTGACACGGTCACCCTCAAGATCCCCCGGCCGCTCTACGAGCACATCTCCGAGCTCATCGAAGGCACCGGTTTCCGCTCGCCGACCGAGTTCGTCCTCTTCGTGTTGCGCAGCCTGGCCGGCACCGACCCCCAGGAGCTGGAGCTCGTCCGCGACCGCCTCAAGACGCTCGGATGCCTGTAGGCGCCCCGGATTCAGCTGGCCACGCCGGCTTCGGGCGGGCGGGCGAAGGTGATGAGGGCGTCGGGCAGCATGGCGGCCGCCGCCCGCTGGAGGAAGCCCAGCAGCTGATCCCGGGGCACCGTCGACCCCTCCAGCCAATGCAGGACGGACTCCTCCACCATGGCGATCCAGCCTCGGATGACGATCCGCAGTCCCGGGGGCGGGCTCCCGGCCAGGCCGACGGCAGCCAGGATCAGGTCCACGACCGCGGCCCTCGTCTCCTCGAAGACGGCCAGGAGCGCGGGGTCGGAGCCGACGCTGCGGGCCACGGCCAGGTAGTTGGCCGGCTGGGTCTCGATGAAGGTCACGAAGGCGTCGAGGCCGGCGCCGAGGCGCTGCTCGGCCGGCAGCTCGGGGTCGACGTTGAGGCGGCTCAGCAGATCGGCGGCGGCCACCCGCACCACGGCCACCTGCAGATCGCGGTTCGTGGGGAAGTAGTGGAAGACGAGTCCCTTCGACACCCCCACGGCCCGGGCCACCTCGTCCGCCGTCACCTGGGTGAAGGGCCGGGTCTGGATCATCTCGTAGCCCGCCTCCACCAGCTGGCGGCGGCGGGCGTCAGGGTCCAGGCGGCGGTTGAGCGGCGGCGGGGAGGGTGCAGTGGACATGCCATCATCCTAATTGACTCCAGGTCAATAGTCCACTATTGTGTTGACTCATGGTCAACAACCTGGATGGCGCACTGGCCCTGATCACGGGGGCGGGCAGCGGCATCGGCCGGGCCACCGCCCTGGCGTTCGCCTCCGAGCGAGCCCGCGTGCTGTGCGCCGACATCGACGGCTCCGGGGCCGAGAAGACCGCCGCCCTGTGCGGCGAGGCCGGCGCCGAGGCCCACCCCTTCGTGTGCGACGTGGCCGACTGGGAAGCCGTCAGCCGCCTGGCCGGAGCGGTCGACGGCGCCCACGGCCCCCTCGACGTGCTGGTCAACAACGCCGGGGTCGGGATGACCGGGCGCCTGGCCGAGATGACGGTTGACGAGTGGCGGTGGATCCGCTCCATCAACCTCGACGGGGTCGTCCACGGCTGCCTGGCCTTCGGACCCGGCCTGCTGGCCCGGGGTTCGGGGGCGGTGGTCAACATCTCCTCCGGGCTGGCCTACACCACCCGGGCCACCGAACCCGCCTACGTCACCACCAAGGCCGCCGTCCTGGCCCTCTCCCAGTGCCTGCGGGCCGACTGGGGTCCCCGGGGCGTATCCGTCTCCGCCGTGTGCCCCGGGGTGATCGCCACCCCCATCGTCACCAACACCCGCTACGTCGGCAGCCGCGGTGCCGCCGACGTCCGGGCCCGGACCGAGCGCATCTTCCGCCGGGGCCACCCCCCGGAACTGGTGGGCCGGGCCGTGGTCGACGCCGTCCGCCGCGACCGGGCCGTCGTTCCCGTCGGGTGGGAAGCCAAACTCGGCTGGGGGTTGCACCGGCTCCTGCCAGTGTCACTCCAGCAGGCCGCGGCCCGGGTGAAGTTCCCGTGATCGCCTCGAACCTCATCCTGGAGGGCTCCCGATGAGTACCACCCAAGACTTCGACACCGCCCTGAACCGGCTCAACAAGCTGTCGATGGAGCGCCACACCCACGCCTACGACATCGACTGGGACGACCCCGTCTTCGACGTCGGGCCCGACGGTCCCCCGGCCGAGCTGCCGGTCTTCGATCCGCTGCGGGAGACGGACTGGTACCGCGCCCTGTCCGACGACGAGCGCCGCCACCTGGCCCTGTACCGCTACGCGGCCTGCATGAAGATCGGCTGGCACTTCGAGAACCTGCTCCAGCAGGGGCTGCTGCGCTACGTCACCCGGCTCCCCGACGGCACCCCCCAGTTCCGCTACCTCCACCACGAGATCGTGGAGGAGTCGGAACACACCCTCATGTTCCAGGAGTTCGTGAACCGCACCGGCCTGCCCGTGCGGGGCATGCCCCGGATGCTGCGCTGGCTGGCCCAGTACCGGGTCGTCCCCCTGGCCAAGCGGTTCCCGGCGCTGTTCTTCCTCTTCGTCCTGGGCGGCGAGGACCCCGTCGACCAGCTCCAGCGCCGCCAGCTCAAGGAGGAGGGCGGCACGATGCACCCGCTGGTGGAGCGCATCATGCGTATCCACGTGGCCGAGGAGGCCCGGCACCTGTCCTTCGCCCGCCACTACCTGACCGACCGGGCCCCCCGCCTGGGCCGCGGACGGCGGACCGCGCTGGCCTTCCTGGCTCCCCTCGTCCTGTCCGTCATGGCCCGCCTCATGGTCCTCCCGCCGGGGGACATGGTGCGCCACTTCAACATTCCCCGCCCCGTGCTGCGCCAGGCCTACGGCTCCCCGGCGGGGCGACAGGCGCTGCGGGACTCCGTGGCCAAGACCCGCAACCTGTGGCGCGACCTCGGCCTGGTGGGCCCCGTGTCCCGCCAGCTGTGGAAGGCGGGCGGGATCTGGGACCGGACGGCGGCGTGATGGGCCCGGGGGTGCGGGGGTGTCCCCCTCAAGGGCAGTCCGTGCAGGTGGTGGTGATCGGCAGCGGCTTCGCCGGCCTCGGGATGGCCATCCGCCTCAAGGAGGCGGGCATCGGTGACTTCGTCGTCCTCGAGCGGGCCGGCGAGGTCGGCGGCACCTGGCGGGACAACACCTATCCCGGCGCCGCCTGCGACGTGCCCTCCCACCTGTACTCGTTCTCCTTCGCCCCCAACCCCGACTGGTCGAGCTCGTTCTCGCCCCAGGCCGAGATCCAGGACTACCTGCGCCGCACCGCCTCCGACTTCGGCGTTCGCCCCCACCTCCGCTTCGGCGCCGAGGTGCGCCACGCCCGCTGGGACGAGCCCACTGCCCGCTGGCAGGTCGAGACGACCCAGGGCCGGTTCGACGCCCAGTTCCTGGTGAGCGCCACCGGTGCCCTCTCCGACCCCTCCGTGCCCGACCTGCCCGGCCTGGAGCGCTTTGCCGGGACAACCTTCCACTCGGCCCGCTGGCGCCATGACCACGACCTCACCGGCGAGCGGGTGGCGGTCATCGGAACGGGCGCCTCGGCCATCCAGTTCGTCCCCCAGATCCAGCCCCAGGTGGGCCGCCTGGCCATCTTCCAGCGGACCCCGCCCTGGATCGTGCCCCGCTGGGACCGCCGCTTCACCCGGCCCGAGCGGTGGCTGTTCCGCCATCTGCCCGCCACCCAGCGCCTGGCCCGCACCGGGATCTACTGGAGCCGGGAGGCCTACGTCTTCGGCTTCGCCTTCGATCCCCGGCTCATGAAGGCGGCCGAGGTGGTGGCTCGTACCCACCTGCGCCGCCAGGTGCCCGACCCGGCGCTGCGGGCCCGGCTCACCCCCGACTACACCATCGGCTGCAAGCGGATCCTGATCTCCAACGACTACCTGCCCGCCCTCTCCCGGCCCAACGTGGACCTGGTCACCTCCGGCATCGCCGAGGTCCGGGAGCACTCCATCGTCACCGCCGACGGGACCGAGCGGCCCGTGGACACGCTCATCTTCGGCACCGGGTTCCACGTCACCGACATCCCCGTCGCCTCCCGGCTCGCCGGCCGGGGCGGGCGCCTGCTGTCCGAGCACTGGCGCGACGGCATGCACGCCCACCGGGGCACGACCACCGCCGGCTTCCCCAACCTCTTCGTCCTGGTGGGGCCCAACACCGGCCTGGGTCACACCTCCCAGGTCGTCATGATCGAGTCCCAGATCGCCTACGTCGTCGACGCCCTGCGCCAGGCCGGCGCCCGGGAGGCGGCCACGGTGGAGGTCCGCCCCGAGGCCGAGGCGGCCTGGAACGCCCGGGTGCAGGCGGACATGGCCGGCACGGTGTGGACCAGCGGCAACTGCGCCAGCTGGTACCTGGACCCATCCGGGCGCAACACCACGCTGTGGCCCGACTTCACCTGGCGCTTCCGCCGGGAGACCCGCCGCTTCGATCCCGCCGCCTATCACTTCACCCCGGGCGTCACCGCCGCCGGACTCCCGGTCGAGCAGGTGGCCTAGTCCCGAAAAGGTTTCGGGGCCACGAGACCACCACCGGCCTGGTGTGGTCCCGGGACCCCGAAAGGGTGAGGGCGGAAGTGCGAGGCGAGCCTCAGGAAGCGGCGGGGGCGTCCTCCGCCTCGTCCTCGTCCTCGTTCTCGTCGTCGTGGCCCTTGCCCTGGTCGTCGTCGGCGTCGTCGTCGCCGTCGTCGTCGGCCACGTCGTCGCCCTGGTCGTCATCGGCGGCGTCGTCGCCGTCCTCGGTCCCGTCCTGGGGCCGCTCGGCCTTCGAGCGCGTCCCTCTCGGCCTTCTGGACGGCGATCCCGGCGAGGTGCTCATCCCTGCGCGCCTGTCCGGCTTGGCCCTGGTCGGCTACCGGGGTGACCTTCTCGTCGCCGGCCTCGGTGTCGGCGGCGGCGGCGTGGCCCGCCTGCCGGTCGGCCACGGCCTTGAGGTGCTCATCCCGGGTCTCGTGGGCGGCCTTGCCCTGGTCCGAAGCCGGGGTGCCCTTGCCGATGCCGTTCGCGGCGCCGGCGGCGTCGTCGGTCCCGTCCTGGCCGGTGCCGTCCTCTTCAGCCTGGCGCAGGGTCTTCGCGGCGTCCCGCAGGGCCTTCTGCTCCACCAGGCCGGCCTGGTGGGCGGCTTTGCGGGCCTGGCGCTCAGCCTCGTCGGCCACGTGCTGCTCGGCCGTGTCCGAGGCCGAATCGGGAAGGGTCACGCCGACCGCGTCGGCGACGTCGGAGACGGCATCCTGAGCGGGGCCGGGCAGCGAACCGGCGGCGGCAGCCGCGCCGGTGGCCAGCAGAACGGTGGTCAGGGTGGCCGCAGCCACCTTGGTGCCGAGCAGGCGGTAGAGCATCGGTCTCCTCCGGGAGGGCGTCGAAATGATGGTGGGGGGAGAGGCGTCCGCCACGGCGGCCGTCACCGCGGCCACCAGAAGCTCCCGTCCGGCCAGTTCGCCGGGCTCGACCGGGCCGCGGGTCTGGGCCAGGGCCCGGACCAGTCCGGCGTAACCGGGGGGAGCGTCGTCGGGATCGACCATCCCGGCCAGGAGCCGGTCGGCGGTCCAGTCGTCAAGGGGGAGCGGTTGCCTCACGCCGTCCAGATCGCGCCAGGTGGTCATCGCGTTACCACCTCCTCGGAAAAAATCTCGGCCAGCTTCCGCAGCGCCCGGTGTTGCATCACCCGGACGGCGCCCGGGGTGCGACCCGTGATCCGGGCCACCTCTGCCATCGGAAGGTCGGCCACCACCCGCAGCAGGACCACCTCGGCCTGCTCCTCGGAAAGTTGAGCCACGAGGCGGTCGATGGCCTGCTGGGTGGCCAGCGCGCCCATGCCCTCAGTGGCCGTGTCGTCGTCGGACGCGAGCCCGGAGAAATGCTCGTCCGGCACGGGGGCGGTCCGGCGGCGGACAGCCTGCCGGCGATAGCCCATGAGACGCCGGCGGGCGACGGTGAACAGCCAGCCCCGGAAACCGGCCTCGTCGCCCTCGAACTGCGCCAGCTTGGGGGCCAGCGCCAGCCACACCTCGCCGGCCAGGTCCTCCGCCGCCCGGGGCTCGGACGCCCGCAGGTAGCGCAGCAGGGCGGGCTGGTACTCCCGGAAGAGGACGTCGACAGCCCACTCGGCGCCGGCTTGCGCGGCGAACAGCACGGATTCGAACTCGGTTCCCAGGCTCATCAGAGGGTGTCGCAGGTCGCCGGGGGGGCCGGCATCTACGCAAATGTGCTGGTTCGGCTCCCGGAGGCGAGACTCCTCCCCGCAACCCCGGACTTAACCCTCCGCTAACCCGTAACGAGCGCGCTACGGCGGCGGACCATGCTGGCAGTTGGCCATGCGCCGCCACCCACGACAGGAGATCACCATGGGATTCATCCAGATCATCGAGTACCGCTCCTCCGCCGACTACGACGAGCTGAAGAAGCTCGAGGCCCGTTGGCTGGAGGCCACGCAGGGCCAGCGCACCACGGTGCGCGAGGTGACCTGCGTCGATCGTGACCAGCCCGGCCGCTACTTCAACATCGTCGAGTTCGAGTCGTACGAGGCGGCCATGGCCAACTCGCAGCTCCCCGGCACCCAGGAGATCGCAGCCGAGATGGCCAAGCTGTGCGAAGGCGAGCCCGTTTTCTACAACCTCGACGTCATCGAAACCCGGACGGACTGAGCGTCAGGCGGCTGAGGAGGCGGCACGGAGGCTGGCCACTGCTGCCACCGGCCGCAGCGGCGGCCGGTCCCCCAGCGAACCCGAGAACGGGCGGTCGGAGAAATTGAAGATGCCGCCGTCCTCCGCCACCATCAGGTAGCCGTTCCCGAAAGCGACCATGCCGGTCACGGGCCGGTTGAGGCGGGCGGACCCCATCGAGCCCCGGAAGGGGGCTTCGAAGGCGAAGACGCCGCCGTCGGACGCCACCAGCCAGTAGCCGGCGCCGTCGGGATCGGGCACCAGGGACTGGACGGGCTGATTGAGCTTCGTCCCGCCCATCGACCCGAAGAACCGGGCGTCACCGAAGGTGAAGATGCCGCCGTCGGACGCCACCATGAAGTACCCCGCCCCCGTGGGTGTGGGGATGGAGTCGAGGACGGGCCCGTTGAGCGTCTGGTCGGACATGTCACCGAGGAAGGCGGCATCGCCGAAGGGCAGCACCCGGCCCCGGGTGGTGAACATCCAGTAGCCGGCACCGGTGGGTGTGCCCGACAGGCTGGTGACCTTCTCGCCCGGAACCAGGGCGGACGCGGCGGGCCGGCCCAGGTCCTGGGCCCGGCCGAGGGGAGTGACCGCCCCCCGGTCGTCGACGACCCAGTAGCCGCCGCCGTCAGGTGTGGGCTCGATGTCCACGGCCGGAGTGCCGGCCGGAAGGGTTGCGTTGCCGTGGGTTGCGACGTCACCGAAGGGGTACACGACGCCGTCCTCGCCGAGCATCCAGTACCCCGTGCGGACCGGTGCGTCCGGCCCGGGGGCGGCCGGGGTCGGGTCGGGGCCGGGGGTGACGACCGGCGGCTCGCTCGACGGCGGGCCGGAGGGCTGGGTTACGGGGGTGGTTGGCTGGGTGGGAACGGGTACCGGCGCCGACAGTCGTTGCCAGTCCACATCGCCGTCGAAGGCCTCGTGGTTGGTGACGTTGGTGGGGGCGCTCCCGTCCGCTCCCATCACCATGATCTCGCCGTAGCCGGTCCGCTCCACGTTGTTGTCGGGGTCCTCGACGCCGTAGGCGATCATCGTCCCGTCGGGCGACCAGGCCGGGTCGACGTCGCGTTCGAGTCTTGGACTTGGTCAGGTTGACCAGGCCACTCCCGTCGGTGGCGCTCATGACCCAGATGTCGTAGCTGCCCTCACGATGGGCCCGGAAGGCGATCCTGGTGCCGTCGGGCGACCAGGCCGGGTCGTCGTCAGAGAACCTCGGGTAGTTGGTCAGTCGGACGGCATTGGTGCCGTCGGGGTCGATGGTGTAGATCTCCGGGTCCCCGTCGCGGTCGGATCGGAGAACGATCCGGGTGCCGTCCGGTGACCACGCCGGCTCGTCGTCCAGGGCGTCGCTGTTGGTGATGTTGACGGGGTTGCTGCCGTCGGCGTTCATCACCCAGATGTCGGGCCGGTCGTGCCGGTTGGACCGCCAGGCGATCTTGGTGCCGTCGGCCGACCACACGGGCTCGTCGTCGTAGGTGTCCTTGTCGGTGAGGTTCTTCACGTCGCTGCCGTCGGCGTTCATGGAGAAGATCTCCTTGTCGCCGTCTTCCACCCGCACGAAGACGATCCGGGTGCCGTCGGGCGACCAGGCCGGCTCCCGGTCCTCTTCCGGCCAGTCGGTGAGCTGGACCACGTCGGTGCCGTCGGCCTTCATGGAGAAGATCTCGAAGTTGCCGGTCCGGTCGCTGGTGAAGACCAGCCGGCCGTTGATCCCGGGGAAAGCGGCCTGCACCGGCGGCGATCCCCACAGGGGGAGGACGGCGGCCAGCACGAACGCGGCGGCCAGCACCGCGGTGTGACGGCGGGCGACGGAACGCCAAATTTCAAGTGTCGGCAACTGCGTGGCCCCTTCCCGACAGAGCGGACGTCGGGTTCTTTCGGCAACGAAGCGGTGCGAACCTGCTGCCATCCCATTCATCCCGTTTGCCGGGCCGGGGGCCCGTCAGACCTGCTCCCCGCCTTCCTCCCCGCCGCCGTGGTAGATGCCGGTGCCGGCGCCGAGCGTCCGCCACATCTGGGCCTGCCCCGGGTCGGCCACCAGCAGCCGGCCACAGACCTTGCCCCACCACTGGGCCGGGCGGATCAGCGTCTGTTCGCTGGACACGTCGAAGGACGGTCCGCCCCCGACGCCGTGGTACTCCCCCACCCCGCCGTGGGGAACCGGCGCCGACGTCCCCACGAACTCAACCTCCACCCCGCAACCTCCCGCCGTCGTGGTGATGGTCGCCCGGCGCAGCATCGGATCCACCACGAAGTCGCGCCGGTCCACCACGACTTCGTGGTGCTCGCCCGTGCAGCCCCCGTCGAACAGGCAGGAGTAGTGGTCGATGACGACCATCGGTTCGGCCAGCTGCTCGGGACCGCCGTTCCCCACCCCGACGCCGTCGATGCCGCACAGGTTGACCGTCTCGAAGCCGTCGGCGAACTCCTGACTGAACCAGCCGCAGACGCCCGTGCTGGCGGCCACGTGCGTGGTCGTGCGCGGCTCGTCGGCCGTGGCTTCCGCCGGTCCGGCGACCGACAGCCAGGCCGCCGACGCGGCCAGCGAGGCCGCCACCACCGCCACCTGTTTTCTGGTGGTCGAAATCCCCATCTCCGTCTCCTCCCCCTGCCCCAGATGAATCCGATGTGGTGATCATCGGGGAGCGCACCTGGGGGGCGGAATGACGGGGTGACGGGATTGTGCTGGACACAGAGGCGAGAATTTGCTGACCTCGGGGATAGGTCTTTGACCCCGGGCCCGGGGTGACCCTGAGGAGTTGGGAGACGGCTTTGGCGCTGGGTGGGTTCGTGGAGGTGGAGGGCGCGCAGGGTCACCGCCTGGTCGAGCTCTCGTCTGACCGGTCCACCCTGGGCCGGGCCACGACCAACGACGTGGTCATCCTGGCCGATCCCTCGGTATCCCGGCTCCACGCCGTCATCGAGCGCTACCCCACCGGCTTCTGCCTGCGGGACCTGGGGTCCGCCAACGGCACCTTCCTCAACGGCCAGCGGGTGATGACCGAGGTCCGGATCCGCACCGGCGACGAGATCCGCCTCGGCGACAGCCGGCTCACCTTCTACGTCGTGGGCGACGACGACATGGAGAACACGGCGGTGACCGAGGGCCCGCCCACCCTCACCCGCCGGGAGCACGAGCTGCTGGTGGCCCTGTGCCGACCGGTGCTGGCCGGCGGTGCGTTCAACCAGCCGGCCGGCATCCGTCAGCTGGCCGCCGAACTGTTCGTCACCGAGGCGGCGGTCAAGTTCCACCTGGCCAACCTCTACGACAAGTTCGGCCTCGTCGATCGGTCCGACGGGGCTCCGAGGCGCATCACCCTGGCCCGTGAGGCCGTCCGCCGGCGGGCCGTCACCATGGCCGACCTGCGCGCCCCCAAATAGCGAACCCGGGGGTCGGGGGTGTCCCCCGGAGCAACAGTCCGGCCCGGCTCTACGAGCAGATGGCGCAGTCGGTCGGGAAGGCACCGGCCGGCGCCAGCGGCAGGGTGACGAACGACGCCGCCGCCGGGTTGCGCTGCACCTGGTACACGCCACCGACCAGATTCACCAGCTGGCCCGGGGTGGGCACGAGATGGGGGAAATCCGAGGTGGTGAGCGTGAGGCGCAGGCGGTGGCCGGCGGCCAAGGTGGTGAAGACGGGGGGGACCTCGATGTCGTAGCGCGTCACCTCGCCCGGAGTCACGGCCTGGACCGACTCCCGGGTGTAGGGATGCCAGGGTTGGAACGGCTTGCCGTCAGGCGCGGTCCACGTCCGGGCCGGGTCGAGCGCCCGGAAGGACCCGAGGAGGGCACCCGAGGTGAGCGGGTGCGAAGCGCCGCTGGCGTCGACGTCCTCCAGGGTCGCCACCCACATGGTGTCGGGCCGGGTGGAGGTGGCGAAGACGCTGACACCGATGGGCCCGGCCAGGGCGGTGGCCTCCGGGAAGGCGGCGCTGGTGTAGGTCAGGGCGCCGGGGCCGGCCTGGATCGACCGGTCGTCGGCGATGCAGCGGTCCAGCGGTCCGAAGGGAGCGGCGAAGGCGGCCGGCCCGCCCATGCCCCACACGTCGGTGGCCCGGTTGCAGGGGCTGCCCACCCCGGTGAAGACGATGCTGTCCCCGCTGCCCGCCGCGGCGGCAGGGGGCGCGGCCGACAGCGCCCCGCCCTCGCCCAGCCACAGCGCCGTCGGGGGCGCCTCCTCCAACGGGTAGCGGGCGGTGTCGACGAACCGCCCCGCCCCCGCCTGGTGGAGGTGCAGCGGGGTGGCGGTCTCGGCCATCCCCGTCGGCTCGCCCTTGAGCCAGGTGTCGAACCACTGCAGCTCGAGCCGGTCGAGGAGCGCCTGGTCGACCGTCACGTGGTACCAGGGGCCCATGACCAGCTGGTAGCGGCCGGTGACGGGCTGGCCGGGCTCCATGGCCGCCCCGACGGGCCGGCCGGCCCAGGCGTTCTGGAGGCCGGCGAAGTTCCTCAGGCCCCCGGCTTGGAAGAAGTCACTCCAGCCCCCCACCAGGAAGGCGGGGATGCCGTTGGCCACCACCCGCTCGAGGACGGAGGCCGGGTTGCGGGCCGCCCACCAGTCGCCCTCGTAGGACCGGTCGCCGCCGGCCAGGATTTCGGCCATCATGGCCGCCTGGCCCGAGGCCAGGCCCGCGATGTGGGCAGCCTCGGTGGCCGGGATCTGGGCCGGGTCGGCCCGGTGCTCGACCAGGGGGTTGAGCAGGTTGAGCAGGCCGGTGAAGCCCAGATAGCCGGGGCCGAACTGCATGTTGGGGATGCCGCCGTCGAACGACGCCTCCCGGTAGAGGTCGTGGCCCGCGACCACGGGGAAGATGGCCTTGAGGGGCGAGTCGGGGCCGATGGCGGCGGCCGTGTGGAACTGGTTGATCCCGAGGTACGAGAGCCCGACCAGGCCGACCTTGCCGTTGGAGCCGGGGAGGCCGGCGGCCCAGTGCACCAGGGTCACGCCGTCGCCGGCCTGAACGGGGTCGAAGAGCCCGAAGGCCCCGCCGGACCCGCCCGTGCCCCGGACGTCGGCCACGGCATGGATATAGCCCCGCTCCACCAGGTAGGGGTTCGCCCCGCCGCCCGACGCGGAGAAGAAGCTGCCGCCGGACTTGCCGTAGGGCGTCTGGGTGAGGATGACGGGGAAGGGGCCCGGGGCCGCCGCCCCGGTGTCGGGGTCGGTGGGGAAGTGGACGTCGGCCCGGAGCACGATGCCATCGGCCATCTCGACGGGAACGTTCAGGGTGGCGCCCATGCCGTAGCGGGCCGGGCCCGGGGTCCAGGTGCCGCCCGCCGGGGCCGGGAGCGGCAGGACGGCGCCGGCCACCACGGCCAGCACGGCCATGAACACACCACGGCGGAGAAGTCGGGTCGAGGGCATCGCACCTCCCGGTATGCACACCATTGTGCTTTTAAAAACATCTGCGTACCCGAGGTACGCTACTGTTTCTCGATGGTGAGCACAACCCCCAATCGTCTCGGCACTCCCGAACGGCTACCCAGTGGCCGCCACGGGCTCACCCGCGAGACGGTGGTGGCGTCCCAGCGGGGCCGGCTGATCGAGGCCATGGCCCAGGTGGTCGCCGAGAAGGGGTACGGGCCGGCCACGGTGGCGGATGTGGTCGAACGGGCCGGCGTGTCCCGGCGCACGTTCTACGAGCAGTTCGTCGACAAGGAGGCCTGCTTCCTGGCCACCTACGGGATGGGCGTGGAGCTGATGTTGACCCGCATCCGCCAGGCCGTGGAGCACTTGCCCGAGGCCGACTGGCGGGCCCGGGCCCGGGCCGGGGTCGAGACGTACATGGCCGTCCTGGCCGAGGAGCCGGAGTTCGCCTGGGCCACCCACATCGAGAACCTGGGCGCGGGGCCGGCGGTGCTCGAGCGCCGGGCCGTCTTCATCGGGATCTTCGCCGAGCTGTGGCGGGGGCTCCACGCCCGCGCCCGCCAGGACGACCCGGACCGGATCCCGGAGCTGCCTCCCGAGGTGTTCACCACTCTGACCGCCGGCCTCGAGGACCTGGTCCGGGAGCGCCTGCGGAGCCAGGGAGCGCAGTCCCTGCCGGACCTGAGCGGGTCCGTTCTGCGCGCCGCCCTTGCCATCCTCGGCGACCGCCCGGCCTGTTAGTTCGGGTCTGGAGTTCTTTACCAAGGCTTGAGCGGGGCTTGGTCCGGACCCGAACCGGCGACGGGCATGATGTCTGGGTGCGCGCTCTGGTGAAGCTGTCGTTGGCCTGGCTGGCCGCCACCGCGGTGGCGGTGGGCCTGGGCATCTTCGCCGTCGGCGTCGTCACCGACTCGGTCACGCCGCAGCGTCCCGAACGGCTCTCGGCCATCGCCGTGCGCGCCGCCCTCACCGTGCCTGATCCCACTCCACAAACCTCGGCTCTGACTGCCGCCACGGCCACCACGACGCGGACCTACCAGCTGGTGGGTGGCACCATCGGGGTCCGCTTCGAGAACGCCGGAGCCCGCCTGTTGTGGGCCACCCCGAAGCCCGGGTTCCGGGTCGACTCCAGCGGCAGCCCCGACCAGGTCGACGTCCGCTTCCGCCGCGATGCCCACGAATCCCGCCTGAAAGCGTTCTGGGACAACGGCCCTCAGTCCGAAGTGGAGGAACGCGAGGGCTGAGCTGCTGTCACCGCGGTGGTCCCGATAGCAGCCGTCGCTAGGACCGATCGTCAGAAGCAAAGGCGTTAGGGCGGCTTCCGCTCCGTTTCACAAGGGCTTCGTCGGATGGAAACGGTCGGCCCCTACGGTGACGGGCTCCGGAGCGGCGACCCGGCAGCTGACCTGCCCTCCCCACCCTCCCTTGGGGATGCGATCGCCGAGCCGGTGAACCCGGGCCTCGCTGGGCGGCCTCCCCCCGCCGCCCGGCGAGGCGTGGGGCCACCGCACGACCCCTACGACGGCGGAGGTGGGCGTGGACGACCGCAGCGACTTCGTGACCGCCCGGACCAGGCCGGTGCGGCTGCCCGACGGGACCGAACTCGTGCTCCGTCCGGTTGTCCCCGACGACAAAGCTCTGTTTCTCACCGCCTGGGATCGGCTCTCTGCACAGTCCCGCTACCTGCGCTTCTTCTCTCCCATGCCCCGCTTGGGCAGCGCCCTGCTCACGTACCTCACCGAGGTTGACCACCATCAGCACACGGCCTGGCTGGCCCTGGCCGAGGAGGAATCCGGGCGGGCCGCCGTGGGCGCATGCCGCGCCATCAGGCTGGAGGACCCGGACACGGCCGAGGTGGCGGTGACGGTCATCGACGCGTACCAGCGCCGGGGAATCGGACGGCTCCTCCTGGCCACGCTCGTCCTCGAGGCTGTGGACCAGGGCATCACCCGCTTCGTGGGCCTGGTGCTCGCAGACAACCCTGCGATGCATGCTGTGCTCCGCCGAGCGGGAGCCCGGCTCCACTACGAGGATGCCGGAACGATGCGCTTCGAGCTTGACGTCCGCGCCGTCGCCGGCGCCCTCAGGGACGGCGGCCTCGTAGGGTTCATGGCCCCAGGAGGATCAGGAATGGGCTGGCGCGCCTGACCCCGGGACAGGGGGCGACGTGCGACGAACGCCGATCGACTGGCTCTTCCGGAACCGGCAGACGGGGCGGATCACGATCGTCCAGTTCCCCAACGTCGCGCTGTCTGTGTTCCTGGTCGCTTCGGTGCTGCGGCGGCTGCTCGACCCGGAAGGGGGCCTGGACACCGCCCTGCGGGTGATCGCCACCGGCGGCCTGATCTGGTGGGCGGCCGACGAGTTGCTCCGGGGCGTCAACCCCTGGCGCCGCTTCCTCGGTGCCGCGGTCCTCCTCGCCCAGCTCGGCAACGTCCTGAGCCGGTAGCGCGTCCCGGTCCCGGGCCGCCCGGGGCGGGTCGGAGGTTCGCCCCGGACGGACCCGGAACCGCGGTCCCGCCGGCTTCGCCCCGGGGAAGTGCCGGCGCGACAGGTTCCGCACGCCCGCCGACCGTATGGACCGTCCGTGAACGCCTGCTCAACCGCCGGCGCCGCGCTGGTGACACCCGGTGAACGTCTCGCGCCCTGAGCGCGCGAGTTGGGGATCCGGCCACCTGACGAGGGTTCTGATGTCGCCCTCCCGTCGGCCGGGTGCGGTGTCGTCGAGGTCGTGGAACCGGCAAAGCGGCCCGCCCTGAGGCTGGTCGCTCCGTTGCTGGCTCTCTCGGCCGTCTCCGGCGCAGGCACGCTGGGTGCCCCCTGGCTCGCCGACTGGCCGCTCCTCCTGGTCGGCCTCAGCCCCCGGCTGCCCTTCCTGGCCGTCGCCGCCCACCATGTGGGGCCGGTGCCCTTCCTGGTAGTGGGCACCTTCCGCCTGTGCGCCGGTGACCCCTTCCACTTCCTCCTCGGCCGGCGGCTGGCGGGGGCGGCCCCCGATCAGGCGCCGCGCCGTTGGGCCCGCTTCGTCCACCGCCCGAATTCGCGCCGGGCGGCGGCCGTGGCCGTGCTGGTGCGACCCATCGGCCGCCACCTGGCCCTGGCGGGAGCCACCGGCGTCCCCGGCCCGGTCGTGGTGTTGCTCGACCTGGCCGGGACGCTCGCTTACCTGGCCGCGGTGCGCGCCGGCGGCCTGGCCCTGTTCTGACCGGGTTTAGGACACGGTGAAGGTGGCGGTGTACATGCCTTTCACGATGTGGGGGGCGAAGTCGCTGAGGACATCGGGGACGGCACACAGGAAGGCGTAGCTCGGGCCCGCCTGCAGCTCGAATTCGGTCGCGCCTTCCTCGCCCGCCTTCACCGCCACCCCGGAGCGGAACATCATCGGCGGCGGGCCAGCGGGCGCCTTGAACCAGGCCACCACGTCCTCCAGCTTCTTGCCCTCCATCAGCTCCACCAGGTTCACCTCGTGCAGCTGCTTGCCCTGGTTGCGCAAGCCGATCACGGTGGAGCCCGCTTTGGCCGGCGGCGAACCGGCCAGGGAGAAGTCCTTGGCGGTCATGGTGGCGGCGGCGGCGGGCATGCCCGCCGCGATCCCCTCGGTCACGGTGAGGGGCTTGATCATCCCCTTGCTGGCGTGGGGTAGGCCGTCGGGCGCCGGGAGCGCGCAGAACCAGGCGTAGTCCCCCGCCGGCAGGTTGAAGGTGGCGCTGCCGTTGCCGCCCGGATCGAGGGTGGCGGCGCCGGCGAAATCCTCGAAGGGCGGCGGTCCCGACGGAGGCTTGTCCGACGGCGGGGCGATGAGCGCCGCCTTGACGTCGGCGAACGTCTTGCCCTCGGCCACCTTGGCCAGGCCGGCGAAGTGGGCTTCCTTGCCCCGGTTGTTGAACACGAGCTTCACCAGGCCGCCCTCGACGCTGTCGGCCACTTCGAAGGCGTACTCCTGGGTTGCGACGGCGATGGGTTTGGCCTCCGTCGACCCGGTCATCGCCGCCGTCGTCGTGGTGGTCGACTCGTCGGGGGCAGCCGCCTCCGGCTCGTCGTCCCCGCCGCATGACCCCAGAACCCCGGTCGTGAAGACCAGCACGGCACAAGCCATGGCTGTCCGCCGCATGGCTCCCCCTCTCACAGTCGAGCCGGATGCGTGACGCCGGACATTCTGCCGGGTTTCCCCCGCCCGCGGGTAAACCCCACGGGTGGGGCCCGCCGGCGCTCAGCCGGCGCTCAGGTGAGCGTGATAACTGTCCCACCCGTTCTGCATGATCCGGGGATGGGTGCCGAAGCCGGGCCGGCGACACGTGGGGTGGTGTTCCCTCTCGACGTGTCTCCTTCGGAGGAGCGCCTGCTGCTCTCGTACTGCGGGGCGCGGCGCTTCGCCTACAACTGGGCGCTTGGAGTGGTGCGGGACAACCTGGGGTTGCGCCGCCAGGAGCGAGAGGCTGGGGTCGCCGAGGGGGAGCTGACCCCGGCCCTGTCGTGGTCGGCCCGGGCGCTAGGGACGCTGTGGAACCACGTGAAGGAGGAGGTGGCGCCGTGGTGGCGGGAGGTGTCAATGCACGCCTTCCGGTCAGGGATCGTCGACGCCGCCGCAGCTCTGCAGAACTGGGCGGACTCGAGGAGCGGGGCCCGCAAGGGCCGGCGGGTGGGGTTCCCCCGGTTCAAGAAGCGGGACCGGTCGGTCCCCACCGTGTCGTTTGTGGAGATCAACCACCAGTTGTCGTGGCTGCACCCGGACCGCCACCACGTCCGCCTCATGCTGCCCCGGTCGACCTCGGACCCCGAGGTGCGCCGCCGCCGTGACCAGCTCGCCTGGCTGCACACAACCGTCTCGACCCGCCCGCTCTACAACCTCGTCGACTCGGGGAAGGCCACTATCCAGAAGGTCACCCTCGCCAAGCGGGGCGGCCGCTGGCAGGCGTCACTTCTTGTGCGCTACCAGACCGTCCCGGTGCCCAAGGCGCAGAAGCACCGGGGTGGGCTCGTGGGCGTGGACGTCGGCGTGAAGCATCTAGCCACCTTGTCCGACCCGGTGGGCGGCGTCACCGACACCGACGGCCACGTGACCAACCCGAATGTCCTCGCCGGCGAGCTCCGACGCCTCGTCAAGCTCGACCGGGCGGTGGCCAGGGCCCAGACGGGGTCGAAAAACCGCCGAAGACTCGTCGGACGGCGGGCCCGCCTCTACGGCCGGATCACCAAGACACGGGCCTTGTACCTCCACCAGCTCACCAACCTCCTCGCCGGCGGCTTCGACATCGTCGCCATCGAGGACCTCAACGTGGCCGGCATGGCCAACCGCACACGCCGGCTCGGCCGGGCCCTAGCCGACGTGTCACTGGGAGAACTGGCCCGCCAACTCGCCTACAAGACCACGGACCACAACCACCGCCTCGTGACCGTCGACCGGTTCTACCCCTCGTCGAAAAGCTGCTCGGCCTGCGGGACAGTGAGAGCCAAACTGCCCCTCAGGGAACGGATCTTCAAATGCGACGACTGCGGCCTCACCCTCGACCGGGACGTGAACGCCGCCCGAAATATCGCCAATGAAGCCAGCCGGATCCTCGAGCAACAGGACCACACCCAACGGACGTCGCCGGGCTACGACCGGAGACGCAAAACGCTGACCGGAGACCACAGAAGACCAGCCCGGCCCGCGCCGGGCTGGCAGCGGTCGCTTGAACGGCAGAACCAAGCAGCCCCCACCAGCGCCTCTGGCGGTGGCATCGGACTTGGACGGGGCGACGGCAACGACGCCCGGTCCGACAGCAGGCAGAACGGCACCGATCAGGCGCCATCATCACTCCCTGCTGCCGAACCTAGCTGAGGGTGACTTCCAGGGCGGCGGGGGCCAGCAGAGCACTGATCGCCTCGGCCGGGAGCGGCCGGGCGAAGTGGTAACCCTGGGCCAGGTCGCAGCCCAGCGCCCGCAGTTCGACGAGATGGTCGCGGTCCTCGATGCCCTCGGCCACCACCTGCAGCCCCAGAGCGTGGGCCAGGTCGATGACACCCTTGACGATGGCCCGGTCGGCGGGGTTCCGGCCGAGGCCCCGCACGAAGGAGCGGTCGATCTTCAGCACGTCGAAGGGGAAGCGCTTGAGGTAGGTCAGCGAGGCGTGCCCGGTGCCGAAGTCGTCCACCGCCAGCTGCAGGCCGAGGGCCTTGAGGTCCCGTAGCGGCTGGAGGTACACGCCGGGATCCTCCATGAGCACGGTCTCGGTCAGCTCCAGGCAGACGCACGTCGGGTCGATCCCGGTCTCGACGATGATGCGCCGGAACGCCTCCACCAGCCCGGGGTCGCGCAGCTGGCGGGTCGAGAGGTTCACGGCCAGCAGCAGCGGCGGGTCCTGGGGGGACTCCCGCTGCCACCGGGCCCACTGGCGGGCGGATTCGGCGAACACCCACTCCCCGATGGGGACGATGAGGCCGAGATCCTCGGCCATGGGGACGAACAGACCCGGAGGAAGCATGCCCTGCTCGGGATGGGCCCAGCGCAACAGGGCCTCGACACCCACCATGCGCCCCGTCGGCAGGTCGATGACCGGCTGGTAGAGGAGACGCAGCTCGTCCCGCTCCACGGCCCGGTGCAGGGCGTTCTGGACCTCGAGGCGGACGCCGGCTTCGGTGCGCATCTCCTCGTCGAAGAACTCGATGCGGGATCGGCCCCGCTCCTTGGCCCGGTACATAGCGGCGTCGGCGTCCCGCAGCAGCTCCTCGGCCGAGCTGCCCGCCCCGGCCATGGAAATGCCCACGCTGACCGAGAGGAAGACCTCGCCGCCCTCGACCGGGAACGGCGCCTCGAGGGCGCTGGCGATGCGCTCGGCCAGGCTGGTGGCCTCCGCCACCCCGTCGACCGCCTCGCACACGACCACGAACTCGTCGCCCCCGAAGCGGGCCACCGTGTCGCTGGGGCGGACCACCTGGCGGAGGCGTTCGGCCACGGTGACCAGGACCTGGTCGCCGATGGCGTGGCCCCGGCTGTCGTTGAGCAGCTTGAAACGGTCCAGGTCGAGGAAGAGCAGGGCCACCCGCCGGCCGCCGCGCAGCTGGCGGGCCAGAGCCTGCTCGAGCCGGTCCACGAGGAGGGTCCGGTTGGGCAACTTGGTCAGGGCGTCGTGTACGGCCGCCAGCCGGAGAGCTTCGGTCCGCTCCTCCACCAGGGCCCAGGCGTACCTCCGCCGGCGGGAGAGCACCTCGACCAGGCCGGACACGAGCAGCGCGGTCAGCAGTCCACCACCAAAGAACAGCCAGGGTGTGCTCTCGGCCACGGACCCAAGCAGAGGCCGGCGGGCGGACACGACCAGCGACCAGGTGTCGGCTCCCGCCCGGACGGAATGGGTGACCTGACGGTCACCCGAACGCGGGGTTCCCGACGCGAGGATCAGCTGGGCCGGGTCAGGGCGGGGTGAGGCGTACAGCGACCCGTTGAGTTCGCTGAAGGCTTGGTCGGAGGTCACCTTGCGGGGCTTGGCGGGATCACTGAGGGCGTACTCGCCATAGACGATCAGCGGCGAGCCCGGGACGGCCAGGGCGAATCCCATCCGGCGTTCCTCACCCACCGGGAACACCGCCGTGGGGACCAGGTCGTTGGCCGTCACCGCCTTCCAGAGCGCGTCCGCCGTCTCACCTTCCAGGCCGGTGGCCGGCATCCCGGGGAACGGGACAAGGCGATCGCCCTGCGCTTCCACCAGGGTGACGGTCTGGAAGTTCTTGAGGTTGCCGGCGACCTTGGCGAAGACCTCAGGGTCGGTCCCCGCCACCTGCACCGCGGTGACCAGCGTCCCGAGCGACGTGCGCACCTGGCTCACCCCGTTCGAGAGCAGCGCCGAAGCCTCGGCCGCCCGCTGCTCGAGCATCTCCCGCTCCTGATCGTCCAGCATCCCGCGGGTGACGTGGGCCGCGGTCAAGCTGCCGGCGACGAGCAGGGTGAAAACGAGCAGGGTGAGGCCGCGCAGGGGCCAAGGACGGCCACCAACCGGGGACGCGCCGTCGCGTTCGGCGGCTTCGATGCTCACGAGGCAAGTAACGACCCCGTTCCGCCGGCAGCCAATAGTCCGTTGGGACCATTCGCGTGACTGGCCCGGCGCGAAACGCCCGTTTTCATGAAATTTGTGGCTGTTTTGTCCGATTTGTTGGCTGGTGCCCGGTTTTCGACCTTTTGTCCGCCGTAGAATGGTTGCGTGCTCATCCGACAGGTTTGTCCGCATATGAACCTTCGGACGAGCGCGGTTCCCATCGAAGCCTGCTCGTAGACCGTCGCTCTCTTCCTTCACACACGCTCTCGGTACTCGACACCACTCGTTTCTGGGGACCTTCACCCGAGTGCACCGCGAGACCAAAGGAGCAGGGATGCGACTCCGAGTTGCGGCAATCGCCGCCACCCTCTCGCTGACAGTGGCGCTGACCGGGTCACCGGCCGGCGCCTCCAACGACCCCGATTTCACCAAGCAGTGGGCGCTGGATCGAATCGGCGCCTCCCCCGCCTGGGCCTCGGCCACCGGCGCCGGGGTCCGTATCGGCATCGTCGACACCGGAGTCGACCTCACCCACGAGGATCTGGCCGGCAAGGTCGTGGCCCACACCAGCTGCGTCGGGTCGGGCGGCGACCAGGCCAGGTGCGCCGGTTCGGCGCAGGACGACCAGGGTCACGGCACCCACGTGTCCGGCATCGCCGCCGCCCGGCGGGACAACGGCCTGGGTATCGCCGGCGTGGCGCCCGACGCCGAGCTGGTGGTGGCCAAGGCCCTCAGCGCAGCCGGTGCCGGCAGCGAAGGCGACATCGTGGCCGCGATCAAGTGGGTGGTCGACAACGGCGCCAAGGTGGTCAACCTCAGCCTGGGTGACCCCAACTTCGTCTTCACCAGCCTTCTGGGCACCGGCATGAAGGAGGGCATCGACTACGCCTGGGCCCACGGCGCGGTGGCCGTGCTGGCCGCGGGCAACACCAACCTGCTCGGGCTGGGCAGCTCCAACTACGGGGACCTCAACGCCCTGGTGGTGGGAGCGACCGGTCCACAGGACGAAGTGGCGTCGTATTCCAGCCCGCTGGGCAACGCCAAGTGGGCCATCATGGCCCCCGGCGGCGCCGGCGGCAGCACACCCGAGACCGACGTCTACTCGACGTTCTGGGCGTCGGGGAAGAGCAACCAGTACAAGGCGCTGGCCGGTACGTCGATGGCGGCTCCCCATGTCACCGGGGCCATGGCTGTCCTCATCGGCAAGGGCTACACCCCCGAGGCGGCTGTCGCCCGCCTGCTGGCGACCGCCAACCATGACGTCTCCTGCGGCGGCGGCGCCGACGCCTGCCAGGGCCGTCTCGACCTGGCCAAGGCCGTCAGCTAACCGCCGGTCACTCGTCTGCGAAGAGCCGGCCGGTCACCCCGGCCGGCTCTTCGCCGCGGGTCAAGCTCCAGCCCGACGGACGGCGCCGGCCGACCTCAGGCGGTTGGAGCCCCGCCCGCCGGTTCAACCGCCCCGGCCGCCAGCACGCGCTCCCGGGTGGGCACCCGGCAGGTGACGTACCACGCCCCGATGGCGGCCAGGCCGGCGATGGACAGCGACAGGATCGCATTGCCGGCCATCACCGCGCTGGCGCCGGCGAAGACGAACATCGTGCCCACGGCCCAGAACTTGGCCCGCCGGGGCATGCCCAGCCCAGCGCGGTGATCCCGCACCAGCGGCCCCACCTTGGGCAGGTTCAGCACCCAGCGTTCGAACCGGGGGCTGGAGCGGGCGAAGCACGAGGCCGCGATGATGAAGAACACGGTGGTGGGCAGGCCGGGCACGACCACGCCGATGGCGCCGAGGGCCACGGCCACCCAGCCGGCGACGAACCACACCCAGCGCACGTCACCCCGCCAGGTCGGAGATGTCGAGGACGGCCTGGACCGCGAGGAGCACGAGGATGCTCCCCCCGATGGCGGTGTAACGCCAGCGCCAGCGGTGGTCGGCGGCGAAGAAGCGGCGGATGGAGGCGACGATGGCCACCATCGACACCGTCCCCACCACCAGGCCGAGGACCGGACCCACCCGGCCCGAGAACCCCACGATCGGACCGAGGACGGGCAGGATGATGTAGGTCAGCAGGCAGCGGGCGGCGGAGATCCACACCGAGCGGCTGAAAGCCTGCTGGGCGGCATTGCGGGAGGCCCGGGGGGTGTCCCCGGGGAGACGCAGGGCCCGCCGCATGGCGCAGTCGGCGTTCGAGCGCACCACGGCCGGCGCCGGGTTCTGGGAGACGCTGGAATCCACAGTTCCACGGTAGCGTGCCCGCGGTGAGGGTGACCTTCGCTGCGCCTCTCGATCCGGCGGCCTACCGCTACGCGCACCAGCTCCGCGTGCGCTTCGCGGAGACGGACGCCATGGCGGTGGCGCACCATGCCTCCTACCTGATCTACATGGAGGCGACCCGGGTCGAGTACCTGCGGGCCATCGGCCATGGCTACGACGAGGTGCGGGCCGCGGGCAACGACTTCCCTGTCATCGAGGTGTACGTCAGCTACCTGCGGCCCCTGCGCTTCGACGAGCTGGTCGAGGTCCACGTGGTGGTGGCGACATCGGGACCGGCGACCTTCCAGATGGGGTACCTGCTCACCGTCGACGGTCAGGCCCGGGCCACC
The DNA here is from genome assembly GCA_963789165.1 of uncultured Actinomycetes bacterium. Lineage (GTDB taxonomy): Bacteria > Actinomycetota > Acidimicrobiia > IMCC26256 > BP-133 > CAWBJP01. The sequence continues at coordinate 132,278 of CAWBJP010000012.1, read as the reverse complement.
GCCGTGACCGTCCACGCCGTCACCGACAGCCAGGGCCGCCCGGTGCGGACCCCGGACTGGGTGCGCCAGCTGGTGTAGTCCTCCGCCGCGCCGGTTCGACGCTCCGAAACGTCAAAGCCGCAATGAAGGGGGCCGGGGGAGGCCGGGCATCGGGGCGAGCTTCAACCGGCGCTGCTGAAGCCCGGATACAGGGACTGAGCAGCGCCGGTTGGAGGAGCACACCGCTTACCAACGAACCGGCGTGTCTCACCGCCGGATACAGGCGGTGAACAGCGCCGGTTGGAGGAGCACACCGCTTACCAACGAACCGGCGTGTCTCACCGCCGGATACAGGCGGTGAACAGCGCCGGTTGGGGCGACCAAGGCGCTACTGGAGCCGCGCCACGTCGCTCGGCCAACCCCCCGTCCCCTTCAATGCGCCTTTTGGATCCCGCGCCACCCGCCGCTCGTTGTGGAGGTGGCCGTGAGCCCGGCGCGGTTCGGCTACGGGCCGATACGGAAGGTCGGGTTGCGGTCGGTAGCAGGCATGGCCTGCAGGCCGCCGAGGGTGTTCTCCTTCACCTGGGCGTAGACGCGGCCCATCTCGGCCATGGCCTCGTCGCCGATGACGCCGGCCAGGGCGGGGAGGTGCTGGTTCTCCTCCGCCGGTACGTGCCGGTGCAGGGCCTCACCCACCGCGGCGATGGCCGCCTCGAAGGCATCGTCGCCCGGGTGGCCCTGCTCCAGGGCGAAGAGGGACACTCCCATCTCACCGAAGACCTTCTGGGCTTCGTTGGCCATGTCCCCTCCGCCCGGGACGATGTCCCGCAGGGCCGGCAAGAGCACCTGGCTGACCGCCGAGATATGGGATGCGACCTCATCCACCAGCCGGTGGGCCAGAGGGAAGCGATCCTCGCGGTCGGTGCCGAGGGCGGCGAGGAGCCCGTCGATGACCCGGTGCTCGTGGACGACCTGCTCGGTCAGGCCCGGAACCTCAAGGGCAGCCAAAGGAACCCCTCCTGTTCTGGCATCCGCTGGAAGGGAATGCGGCGCAGTTGGGGCAATGGTACGGCGCTGGGTTGAAGGCACCCCTTCCCGAGCGCCGATGCGGACCTCAACATGGCCCGATCGAACCGCTTCGTCCTGGCCGCCTGCCTCACGGCCCTGGTGACCGGCAACCTGCTGCCCGCCCACGGGGCTGACCCCGTCGACGTCGTGATCCGGAAGATCGTCCTCCCCGTCCAGGGTAGCTTCAGCTATTCGGACGATTTCGGCGACCCCCGCTCGGGGGGACGCACCCACGAGGGCAACGACCTGATGGTGCCCAAGCTCAGGCCGCTGCTGGCCGCGGCCGACGCCCGCGTGCGCCGGGTCAACATCGACGACGGCGCCAATGAGGGCAACATGCTGACGCTGCGCGACGACGACGGCTGGGAATACCGCTACATCCACATCAACAACGACACCCCGGGCACCGACGACGGCGCCAACCCTCTCGCGCACGCATTCGCCGCCGGCATCGAGGTGGGCGCTCGGGTGACGGCCGGTCAGGTGGTGGCCTTCGCCGGCGACAGCGGCAACGCCGAGGGGACGAGCTCCCACCTCCACTTCGAGATCCGCCAACCCGACGGCACCGCGGTGAACCCGTATCCCAGCCTGCGGATCGCCCAGGGGTTCCGCTACGGGGACCATTGCGCCTTCGACACCAACCCGCCCCGGCGGCCCGACCCCGATTCGGCGGCGGGCTACTGGTTGCTCGGCGCCGACGGCGGCGTGTTCTCCTTCGGTGAGGCGCCCTTCCACGGCTCAACCGGAGACCGGATCCTCAACCAGCCGGCGGTGGCCATGGCCCCGGTCCCCGGGGGCTCCGGCTACTGGTTCGCGGCCGCCGACGGCGGCATCTTCAGCTTCGGCGACGCCACGTTCTTCGGGTCCACCGGCGGCGTCGCCCTCAACCAACCCATCGTGGGCATGGCCCCCACCCCCACCGGCGACGGCTACTGGCTCGTCGCCCGCGACGGCGGCATCTTCACCTTCGGCGACGCCACGTTCTTCGGGTCCACCGGCGGCGTCGCCCTCAACCAACCCATCGTGGGCATGGCCCCCACCCCCACCGGCGACGGCTACTGGCTCGTCGCCCGCGACGGCGGCATCTTCACCTTCGGCGACGCCACGTTCTTCGGGTCCACCGGCGGCGTCGCCCTCAACCAACCCATCGTGGGCATGGCCCCCACCCCCACCGGCAACGGCTACTGGCTCGTCGCCCGCGACGGCGGCATCTTCACCTTCGGCGACGCCGGATACTTCGGCTCCCTGCCGGGCAGCGGGCTGTGCTCCTCGATATCGCCCGCGGCCCGCGTGGTGGCCAGCGCCACGGGCCGCGGCTACTGGGTGGCCACGGCCGACGGGGCGGTGACGCCCTTCGGCGACGCCGTCGACCTCGGCTCCCGCATGCGGCTGGGCCTGCCCGCCGGGCCGGCCGTCCTCGACCTGGTCATGATTCCGCCGACCACCACCACGACCACCACCACGCTGCGGCCGACGACGACGACCACGAGGCCCCGGTCCACCACGACCACCACGAGGAGACCCCGCTCCACGACCACGACCACCAGGCCGTAAGCCGCTTCAGACGGTATTGAGCGCCTCCCGGAGCGGGGGGCTCAGCGGGTGGTCGCCGGGCAGGCGCCCTTGGGACGCCTGCACCAGCTCGGCGTCGCTCAGCTCGGCCTGCTCGACGCCCGACCGCACGACGTTGCGGCCCCCGGCGGCGTCGACCTCCACCGGCTTGTTCTGCTCGGCGAGAGCGAAGCGGGCGAACCGGGCCCGCCACTCGTCCCGGGCGGACCGCTCGGCGTCGTCGACCTCGGCCCCGACATCGTCGGCGTGGGTGGCGTACTCCATGGCCATGTGGAAGGTCTGGAGGCCGACTGGGTAGGGCCCGATGCTGGTGGCCATGGAGCCGTTCCGGCCCCGGCTCCTCACCTCGGCCCGGAAGGCCTCGTTGGCCGCCGCCCACTCGTCGAGGACCTCTTTGGTGTCCCGGGCGGTGTGCTCGCGGATCTGCCAGTCGTTGAAGGAGTGCACGTCGGTGACGCCGTGCTCGGCGGCCCGGGCGAACAACCCCGCCATGTCGTCGTCCACGCAGGCCCGGTTGTAGACCTCGACCCCGGCGAGGTGGGAGAGCATGTCCCGGGTCGACCACCCGGCACAGCCGCTGGGTCGGGACCAGTCCACGGCGCCGGTGAAGTGGCGCTCCACCCGGGCACTCTCGGCGTCGAGGAGGTCGAAGGGATCCAGTCCCTCGAGTTCGGTTTCGTCGACCACAGAAACTCCTTCCTCTGGTGACCTTTACGCTGCTCGGTCGTGATCCTCGTGGACCTGGAGCGGGTGACGACCCGACGGCCTGACCGGCCCCTGTTCGAGGACCTGTCCCTCACCGTACGCGCCGGGGACCGGCTCGGGGTGGTGGGGCGGAACGGCTCGGGGAAGTCGACCCTACTGCGGGTCCTGGCCGGGGAGGCGCCGCCGGAGTCGGGAGTGGTCCGCCGGGGACGGGGGGTCCGCATCGGCTTGCTCCCGCAGGACCCGGTGCTCCCGGCCGGCAGCGTCGGAGCTGTGGTCGGGCCCGGTTGGGAGGCCGCGGCCATCCTCGAGCGCCTCGGGATGGGCGCCCTGGCCGGCGCCGACGTGGCCACCCTCTCCGGCGGGCAGGCCAAGCGCACCGCCCTGGCCCGCCTGCTCGTCACCGAGGTCGATCTCCTCGTGCTGGACGAGCCCACCAACCACCTCGACGTCGACGCCATCGCCTGGCTGGAGGACCGCCTGGCCCGCTTCCGGGGCGGCCTGGTCCTCGTCACCCACGACCGCCACGTCCTCGACCGGGTGACCACCCGCATGCTGGAACTCGACCGCGGCCGCGGCTACGTCCACGACACGGGCTACGCCGGCTATCTCGCGGCCCGGGCTGAACGGGCCGACCGGGAGGCCACCGCCGAGGTGGTGCGGCGCAACCTGGCCCGGAGCGAGCTGGCCTGGCTCCGGCGGGGGGCGCCGGCCCGAACCAGCAAGCCCAAGGCCCGCATCGCCGCCGCCACCGCCATCGTCGAGGGCCGGGGCCCGGCGGCCGACCGGGCCGGGGACCTGGAGCTGGGCGCCGCCGGCCAGGGCCTGGTGACCCCCCGGCTCGGCAACAAGGTCGTCCAGCTCGGAGGTGTGGGCCACCGCTTCGACGACGGCGCCTGGTTGTTCCAGGGCCTCGACCTCGACCTCGACCCCGTCGGCCGGCTGGGGATCGTCGGCCCCAACGGCTCGGGGAAGTCCACCCTGCTCGACGTGATCGCGGGCCGGCGGGTCCCGGCGGAGGGCACGATCGACGTCGGTCCGACAGTGCGGCTGGGCTACTTCGACCAGCGGGGCGCCGACCTCGACCTCGCCCAACGGGTGCGGGAGGCGGTGGCGGGGAAAGCCGGTCAGCCGAGCTGGGACCAGGTCCGGCTGATGGAACAGTTCTGGTTCGACGACGACGCCCAGTGGGCTCCCATCGGCACCCTCTCGGGGGGCGAGCGCCGCCGGCTCCAGTTGCTCCTGGTGCTGACCGGGCTGCCCAACGTCGTGCTCCTCGACGAGCCCACCAACGACCTCGACCTGGACACCCTCCGGGCCCTGGAGGACCACCTGGAGAACTGGCCGGGGTGCCTGGTGGCGGTCAGCCACGACCGGGCCTTCCTGGAGCGCACGGTGGAGGACGTGATCGTCCTCGACGGTCGGGGGAACGCCCGCCGCCCCCCGGGCGGCTACGCCGCCTACGAGGCGGCGCGGCGGACGGCCGGGGTGCGGGACACCACGCCGTCGGCGGCGCCCGGCGGAGCCTCCCGAACGGCCGCCCCGCCGGTGCCGGCACCGGCGGCGGGCACCGGCCGGAAACCCCGCTCTCCCAGCACCCTGCGCCGGCTGCTGGACCAGGCCGAGCGGGAGCTGTCGGCCGCCGCCGAGGAGCGCAGCCGCCTCCAGGGCGAACTCGGCCGGGTGGCGGGCGATCATGTGGCCCTGACCGAGATGGCCCACGCCCTGGCCTCGGCCGAGACCCGCCTGGCCGAGGCCGAGGAACGCTGGTTGGCCCTGGCCGAGGAGCTGGGCAGCTAGCTCGAGAGGTGGGCGCGCTCGGAGCCCTCCAAGGGCCCGCATCGCGCCCACCTCGACGAACGATTAGCGGCGCTCGATGCGCTGGAGGGGTTGACCCGGCCGCCAGGTCTCGATGACCAGGCGGTCCCCCTCCGGGTGAAGCGAGGTGAGCACCACCTCGTGGAGGTCGAGGCGGAAGAGGTGGTAGGGCTCAGGGGGATTGGCGTGCTCCGCGTAGGCCCGCTTCCCGTCCTCGTCCATCTCGACGGCCACGCCCGAGAGCTTGGCGTCGCCGCCCGCCATCGATTCGTCGGCGGGGTTGGCGTGGAGGGCGAAGCGGCCGTCGCGCTGGAGGTCCCGAGCTTTGATCCCCTCCCACATCGAGCCCATGGTCAGGTCGTCCCCGTGGAAGGCGACCTCGGTGCCGCTGACCCGGGGCGAGCCGTCGCGCCGCAGGGTGGCCAGCACATGGTGTTTGGTCGCCTCGAACCGGGCCCGCACGGCGCCGGCCAGCTCCGGCGCCTCCTCCGAGAACTGCCGCCAGGTCGTCATGGCGCCAGTATGCCGACGCCGCCGGCGCCGGGGGGCAGCCGCCCTGGCAACGACCGTCCCCAGCAGGGCAGGGGCCCGGCGGGACACGGCCGGATGGGCGGCCGGTTGGGGCACCCGCCGGACCCCTGCTCTTGCCGCCGACCATTCCCACCACCGGCGCCGGCCCACCACCGGCGCGGCAGTTTCGGGCACTTCGTCCCGCTTCGAGGGCCCGTTCCTGAGGTCTGCTTAAGGTTCGGACGGGCCAGGGACACAACTCGGACATTTAGCTTCAGATCAGTGACGGACGAGCCGACATCACGCGTGTGGAGCAGAACACAGCGCGGAGCGCGGGCCGCCAGGCCGGACTCCTGTTCGCCGCGGCCGGACTCCTCACCATCCTGAACAATTTCGTTCCCGGCAGCGCCTATCTGGACGAGGCGTTCCTCCATGGGGTGGGCGCCGCGTGCATCGCCCTGGGCGCCGGCCTCGCCCTGCTGCCCTGGGAGCGCTGGCCGGCCCGGTCCAGCCTGGCCATCACACCGCTCGCCTTCGCCGTCATCGCCGTGGCCAACCAGCGCGGCGGCGTGAGCGCCTACAGCTACGCCCCGTTCTTCATCCTCATCTTCATGTGGGTCGGCCTCCACCACCCGCCCCGCACGTCGTTTCTCCTCGCCCCCCTGGCCACCATGGCCTACATGATCCCAGGGCTCGTCTCAGACGGCGCCCCCGACGGCGCCCTCTCGTCGGTCACCGTGGCCGTCCCGGTGTGCGTTCTGGTGGCGGAGACGATCGCCCGCACGGTCGGGCGCATGCGCCGGGCCGAGCGGGACATCCAGCGCAGCTCCGCACTACTGCACCGCTCCCAGGCGCTGGCCAACGTGGGCAGTTGGGAGTGGGACCTGACCGCAGAGGCGGTGGAGTGGTCGCCGGAGATGTTCCGCATCCTCGGCGTCGCCCAGGGCGAGGTCGAGACGTCCTTCGAAACCGTGCACACCATGGTGGTCCCCGAAGACCAGGAGCTGGTCACCGACCGGTTCCGGGAAGCAGCCCGGGGCGGGACGGTGCCGGGCTTCGCCTTCCGCCTCATCCGCCCGGACGGGGCCCGCCGCTGGATGTGGTGTGAGGGTGGCCCCAGCGGCGACGGCCGGCCCAGCGTCGTCACCGGCTTCCTCCAGGACGTCACCGAGCCCAAGCAGGTGGAGGAGGAGCTCTCCCGCCTGGCCCTCAAGGACGACCTCACCGGACTGGCCAACCGCCGGGCCTTCGTCACCGTGGGCCAGCAGCTGCTGCGGGTGGCGCAGCGGGCGAGCGAGACGGCGCTTCTCATCTACATGGACCTCGACAACATGAAAGAGATCAACGACACCCACGGCCACGCCGCCGGCGACCAGGCGCTGGTTGAGATAGCCGATCTGCTATCCGCCACCTTCCGGGAGGCGGACCTGGTCGCCCGCCTCGGCGGCGACGAGTTCGCCGTGTTCGTACCCCGTGACGGGACGGCTGCCAAGGCTGCCCTCGAGCGGTTGCGTGATGCCCTCGACGCCCGGGAGACCTGCTTCCCGCCCCTCGCCCTGAGCATCGGGATGTCGACCTACGACGGTCACGGGCCCTGCTCCATCGAGGACCTGATCGCCCGGGCCGACGCCTCCATGTACGCCGAGAAGGCGCTGCGCCGCCTGCGCTGAGGGCCTTCCGACCCGAGGACGTCACGCGCTCCCCGACATCCTTGACCGCGCGCCTTGTTGGGAGCGCCAATCGGGTCAGGAGGCGACTTCGTTCAGCTCGGCGAGCGCCTTGCGAATGATCGGTGGCTCGGCCAGCGAGCCGAGCCGCTCGAGCGTCTCCAGCGCGGTGAGGTAGTACCGGCGGGCCTTGTGGCTGTCGCCGCTCTCGCGGCACAACCTGGCGTAGCCGCACTGGGCAAGGGCAAGCTCGTTCTCCGCTCCGATCTCGGCAAGCACGCCCATGGCCCGCTCGAAGTATTCCGACGCACGCAGACGCCCTTGCTCGCTGGAGTCGGCCTTCCGGACGACCTCGGCACGGAGACGCAGGGCGTAACCGAGGCAGTACGGCCACCCGATCCGCTCAGTGTGCTCGATCGCTCCTTCGAGCGTTTCGGCGGCTTCTTTCAGACGACCGGTCCGGCAGTAGGCCTCCCCGAGGTAACAGGCATAGAGGATCTGGCCGATGGCCATCTGGGAGGCGTCGTAGAGCGGACCGAGCGGCACGAGTGTCTCGATGGCCCGTTCGGCCTGGCCCATGCGGCACCACACGCTCGCGAGGACCAACTTCGACCAGACGGTCTCAGCAAGGGTCGGGGCCTTCAGGACGGCGAGTTCGCCATTGGACTGGGCTTCCTCGTACCGTCCCTCGCCGGTGTAGGCGATGCACAGGAAGAGGGCGGACAAGCTGATGATCCCGGGATCGTCGTGCTCCTGACCGGCGCGCATGGCTTCCTTGCATTCCTCGACGGCGTCGGACCACGAGCCCCGCATGACGTGAGCCCAGGCCGACATCATGCGGGCCAACATGTAGTGGAACGGGTCGTAGTCTCGCTCGAACGCCCGGAGCGCTTTCTGCTTCCAGCCGTCCACCTCGGCGAAGTTGCCCAGACCCAAGTGGACCGATTCGAGGTTGGTGTAGGCCTGCCCGGCGCCCGAGGTGTTGCCGCCCGCTTCGCACATCTCCGCCGCTCGTTGGGTTGTGTCGAGGCTCTCGACGAGACGGCCGAGGAACCACTGGCAGTGACCGAGCTTCTCGTAGAAGAGACCGCGGAGGCCGAGGTCGTCGATGCTGTCGGCGAGCTCCTGGTGACGAGTGGCGAGCTCGATGAAGGCGGGAATCTCGAACAGCAGGAAGTGCACGATGAACTCGGAGGCCAGGAACCGGACCCGCTGGGTCCTGTGTTCTGGCGTGTCCGGTGCCCGGTCGAGGAGCCGCATGGCCTCCTCGAAGAACCCTTTGGCCTCGGCGAGGGCATAGTCACCGCTCGCCTTGCCATGGGCGAGTTCCAGGGAGGCGAGGGCCTTGGCATCGTCGCCGCTGCGGGTGTAGTGGTGGGCCAGGATCTCGATCCACTCGTCGAGCCGATCGGAGTAGAGATCTTCGATGGCCTTTCCGGCGGCGGCGTGGTGGGCTTCGCGCCGCGGCCGCACGAGCGTCTGGTAGATGGCTTCCTGGGCGAGGACGTGCTTGAAGGAGTACTGGCGCTCCGGCGCCAGGGCGCTCTGGTAAACGAAGTCGAGGTCCTCGAGTTGGAGCAGGGCCCGTTCGAGCTCGTCCCTCTGCAGCCCAGCCACCGCTCCGAAGAGCGAGAAGTTGAAGACCCGACCCAGCACCGAGGCGACCTGCAGCAGGTTGCGGAGCTCCGGCTCGAGCCGGTCGCTCCGGGCCAGGAACAGCCCCTGGACGGTGGTGGGCAGGTTGATCTCCTCGGCCTGGCGGGTGAGGGCGTAGCCCTCGCCGTCCCGCACCAGGTGCCCGGACTCGACAAGATCCCGGATGAGCTCCTCGATGAAGAGGGGGTTCCCGTCGGCGTGGCTCTCGACCAGGCGCTCCAGCTCGGTCGGGATCGTCGCCGTGCCGAGCAGTTGACGGATCATGGCCTGGCTCTCCTCGCCGGAGAGCCGTTCCAGCGACACCCGCTGGGCGTAGGACTTGTTGAGGATGGCCCGCACCATGGCGGCGCTGTTGACGCCTCCGAGGCGGGACAGGTTCACCTCGGCGTGATAGGCCACGTCGCCCCAGGCTCGCAGGTACTCGGGCCGATAGACGAGCAGGAGCAGGACGGGCGCCTCCGAGATCGACTCCACGAGCACCGACAGCAGGTCCTCGGAGGCCTTATCGATCCAGTGGACGTCCTCGACCACCAGGGCCAGTGCGTCCTCGGCGGCTTCGGCCAGGATGAGGTCCCGCACGGCATCGAGGGTGCGCTGACGGACCACGGACGCCGACTGGCGGGCGAGGAGCTCGTCGCCGGGATCCTGGCCCAGCAGGTGGTGGAGGTACGGGGCTGGCTCCGGGCCGAGCGCCCGTCGGGCGAGATGGCCGTCCAGCAAGGCGCTGGTCTCGGCGGCCGGGACGGTCGGGTCGATCCCGACGACATGGCGCACGATCTCCAGGAAGGGCAGGTAGGAGATGGCCTCCCCGTAGGTGAAACACGACCCTTCGAAGAGCGGTGCTTCCCGCTTGGCCATCTCGGTCTTGAACTCGTGCAGGAGCCGGCTCTTGCCCAGACCCGCCTCGCCCACCACCGAGACGATCTGGCCGTGACCGGCGGCCGCCCGCTCCCAGGCGCGCAGCAGCGCGTCGAACTCCGCCTGGCGGCCAACAAAACTGGTAAGGCCCCGCTGGGCCAGGGCTTCGAACCGGCTCTGCCCCGCACTGGCAGCCACGGGTTCGTAGGCAACGACCGGCTCCGACTTGCCCTTCAACGTGAGTGGGCCAACCGGCTCCCAACTGAACGCCTCGCCCGCCGCCCGATAGGTCGACTCGCCGGCCAGGACACCACCGGGTGTCGCGGCCGATTCGAGCCGGGCGGCCATGTTGATCGTGTCCCCCAGCGCCGTGTACTCGACCGAGGTGCCTTCGCCGATGCCGCCGGCCAGGACGAGACCGCTGTTCACCCCGATCCGCATCCGGAACTCGGCGCCGTGACGGCGCTCGACCTCGTCCGCATAGCGGGGGAGGTGCTCCTGGATCGCCAGGGCGGCATGGAGAGCCCGGATGGCGTGGTCCTCTTCAGCCAGGGGCGCGCCGAAGAGGGCCATCACGCCGTCGCCGGTGAAGGCGTTGACCCGGCCCCCGTAGCGCTCCACCTCCCTGCTGAGCAGAGCGAGGCACCCGTCCATCATCTCGTGGACGATCTCCGGGTCCAACCGCTCCGACAGCGGCGTGAAACCGACGACATCGGCAAACAGGACGGTGACCTGCCGCCGCTCGCGCTCCGCCGCCGGCGGAGCTACCAGAGGCGCTGGCTCCGCCCCCAGCGCCGCGCCACAACCCCCGCAGAACCGCTCGTCGGCCTCGTTGCCGAACCCGCACGCCGGGCACTCCACCAGGAGTGAAGCACCGCACTCACCACAGAACCGCCGACCTTGCCGGTTCGCCGACCGGCAACGAGGACAATCCATTTCGCCCGTCCTTCGCCCAACGACCGGCCCGCTGCGACCTCGGCAACCTCAAGCGTAGATGTAAGCCTTCGGGAACGTCACGCGAGGTCCGGGCTAGCCGCCTATGCACATAGACGCACCGTCGCTGATCGCCAGCACCGCCGTCCTGTTCGCCCGCGATCCGATGTCGTAGACCGCGCCCGAGCGGGCCGGCCCGCTACAGGTTGGTGCTGTCGGGCGGAACCTCGGGGGGTAGCCCGGCGGTGGGGGCGCCGGCCATCCCGGTCTCTCCGGTCACGGACCCGCCCAAGGTGTAGGCGGTCATGGACAGCGATCCGTAGGCGTAGCCGTCGACGAGGACGGCGCTCGTCCCGTTCTCGGCGGCGGCCAGGCCGGCCAGGTACAGCAACGGGATGAAGTGGTCGGGGGTGGGGACGGCGGCCCGGAAGTCGGCGTGGGTCTGGAGGTCGACCGAGCTTGTCGGGCGCGCCCGTCATCAGCGCCCGGGCCTCGTCGTCGAAGCGGTGGGCCCAGTCGAAGCCGGCGTCGGGCATCTGCCAGTCGATGCCGCCCAGGTTGTGGACGATGTTGCCGCTGGCCACCACGAGCACGCCCTGGCGGCGCAGCGGGGCCAGGCGGGCCCCGAGGTCGAGGTGGTATTCGAAGGGCTTCATGGCGTTGATGGCCAGCTGGACCACCGGAATGTCCGCCCCGGGGAAGGCGTGGCAGAGGACGGACCAGGTGCCGTGATCGATGCCCCAGCTGTCATGGTCGAGGCCGACCCAGACGGGCTTGACCACCTCGGCCACCTCGCCGGCCACGTCGGGGGCGCCGGGCGCGGGGTACTGGACGGCGAAGAGCTCGGGGGGGAAGCCGTAGAAGTCGTGGATGGTGCGGGGCTGGGCCATGGCCGTCACCGCCGTGGCGTTGATGTACCAGTGGGCCGACACCACCAGGATGGCCCGGGGGCGGGGCACCGAGGCCCCGAACGCCGCCCAGGCCTCGGTGTAGCGGTTGTGCTCCAAGGCGTTCATGGGACTGCCGTGCCCGATGAAGGCGGCTGGCATCGGCTCCGTGATCATGGCGCTCTCTTCTTACCCGGTTCTCCCCCCGCCCACGATCTGCTGTGATGAGGGCATGGTCTATCTCGAGGACTTCGCGCGGCTGGCGACCCAGGAGGAGGGGCTGGTGGTGGTGGGCGTCTCCCGGGCCGACGGGTCCGGGCCCGCCAGCGTGGTCAATGCCGGGGTGATGAAGCATCCCGGCGACGGCACGCCGGTGGTGGCGATGGTGGCGCGGGGCAACGCCTTGAAGCTGCGGCTCCTCCGCCGCCGGCCGGCGGCCACCATCACCGTGCGCTCCGGCTGGCAATGGGTGACGGTGGAGGGCACGGCCGAACTGGCCGGGCCCGACGATCCCCACCCCGACGTGGCCCCGGCCAACCTGGCCGCCCTGCTCCGGACGGTGTTCGTGGCCGCCGGCGGCACCCACGACGACTGGCCCACCTACGACAAGATCATGGCCGAGGAGCGCCGCACCGCGGTGCTGGTGCGGCCGGAACGAATCTACGGCGTCGTCAGGTATTGACCACCACGGGTTCGGGCACGGCGCTCAGCATCATCCCGTCGCGCATGTGCAGGCCCCGGGGCGCCCGGGAGGCGATCCGGGGGTCGTGGGTGACGAGGATCACGGTGAGGCCGTGACTGCGCCACAGGCCCTCGATCAGATCGAAGAGCTGCTCCCCGGTGCGGGTGTCCAGGTTGCCGGTGGGTTCGTCGGCCAGGAGCACGCGGGGCTCGTTGGCCAGCGCCCGGGCGATGGCCACCCGCTGCTGCTCGCCGCCTGACAGCTGCGAGGGCAGGTGCTCGCCCCGGTCACCCAGCCCGACCTGATCGAGGAGCTCGGCGGCCCGGCGACGCCGCTCCGCTCGCTTGGCCCTGGTGGGGGCCAGGGCCACCTCGATGTTCTCGGACGCGGTGAGGGTGGGGATCAGGTTGAACTGCTGGAACACGAACCCGAAGGCCCGCAGCCGCAGGTCGGCCAGCCGGCGGTCGGGGAGGCCGCCGAGGTCGTCACCCTCGAACACGATCTGCCCCGAGGTCGGCCGGTCGAGCCCGCCGAGGAGCTGGAGCAGGCTGCTCTTGCCCGAGCCGCTTGACCCTTCGACGACCACGAACTCGCCGGCGGTGACGTCGAGGTCGACACCGTCCACGGCCCGGATGGTGGCCGGCCCCTGCCGGTAGAGCTTGGTGACTTCACGCAGCTGGTACATGTCTGGTCTCCTGTTGTTTCGGGGGCACCCCCGGGCCCCCGGGGGAATGAAAGGGGTCAGCCGAGGTCGCGCAGGGCGGCGACGGGACGGAGGCGGGCGGCGCGCAGGGCGCCGGCGGTACCGGCCAGCAGCCCGCCGAACACGGCGAGTCCGATGGCAAAGGCGATGAGAGCCGGGTCGACCGGAGCTTCCAGGGGGACGGCCCGCCCGACGGTGCTGGCCGCCACCTGGCCGAGCCCGAACAGGCCGCTGGGGCCGCCGGAGGGGGCGCTGGCCTGCAGCGTGGGGCTGAGGGAGGCGGCCAGGGCGGCGGCTCCGATCCCGAGCACGGCACCGAGGACGCCACCCATAAGGCCCTGGACGAGCGACTCGCCCACCACCTGGCGGACGACCATCCGCTGCGGCCAGCCGATGGCCTTGAGGGTGCCGAGTTCCCGCACCCGCTTGGCCACTGAGGCCAGGGTGAGCAGCATGGCGACGAGGAAGGCGGCGCCCAGGACCACGACGGCGAGCACGTTGCCGAGGCGGTCGGCCAGGCCGGCGGCGTCGACCAGCGAGCCCGAGACCTGGTCGGCAAGATCCTTGGCGTTGATCACCTTGGCGCCGGGGAAGGCCTCCTCGATGCGCTTGGTCAGGTCGGCCACGTCGGCGGCCGAGGTGGCCCGCACCAGCAGCACGTTGGAACGCTCCGACCGGGAGCTGAGGCGCTGCAGGTCGGACAGCGGCAGGTAGACGTCGGCCGTCTGGCCGCCGAGGGGCGGTCGGGCGAGGCCGATCACGGTGTAGATCTCGCCGTTCAGGTCGAGGGTGGAGCCGACCTTGAGGTTCTTGCGGCCTGCGTAGGCCTCGGCCAGGACGGCTTCCTTGGCGTCGCCCGTCCCGCTGAAGAAGGAGCCCTCGCTGACCTGGGCCGGGGTGAGGAGCCCGAGGCCGCCCGGAGCATCGGGGGTGTCCCCCGGCATGACAGCCTCGAGGTCGACTCCGGCGATGGTGTAGGGGTCGGAGGTGATGTCGGTCTGGGGCGGGTCGAGGACCTGGCGCAGCGTCTGCTGGGGGGTGGTCACCTTGCCCCGGAACTGCTTGAACCGCTCGGGCATGCACTCCCCGAAGGCGCCGGGCGGGCCGGTGCTGGCGATGATCATCCCGCCGGTCGCCGGGCGCTCGTCGGGAACGCCGGCGGTCGCGCCACCCGTGCTGCTGGCGGCGCTGGGCGGGCCGATGGTGACCCCTTTGGCGGCCAGGCATTTCTCGATGGCGGCCTGCTCCGCGGCCGTCGGCGGGGTGATCTCCTGGACGACGTCGATCTCGTCGCCGCCGGTCTGGATCTCGGCCACGATCTCGGGCACCTTGCCCTCCTGGTGTTGAGCCAGGAGGGTGAGGCCCTCGGCCACCGACTCGACCCCGTCGAGGCCGGCAATGGTGTCGGCCTGGGACGACGGGAAGGTCAGCTGGGTGGCGGGCAGGAAGAAGTCGTGGACGAACTCGTCGCCCGGCTTGCCGAGCTTGGAGAGGTCGGTGACCACGGACTGGTTCTCGGCCAGGAGCGCCTGCTGGTCCTCGGGGCTGAGGCCCTGGTCGCCGCCCAGGCCAGGGCCACCGAAGCGGAAGCTGGGCCCGGCGGCGGGCGCCGCATCGGTGCCGCTGCTGCCGGTATCGCCGGTGGTGGCCGGCTGGGATTCGACGGTACGGGTCACGAGGAGGTCGGTGCCGAGGCTCTCGAGCGGGTCGAGGACCTTGGCCTGGGCCTGGTCGAGACCGGACGACACGGCGGTGATGGCGACCACGAGGGCCACCCCCACGGCCAGGCCGGTGACGGTCAGGGCGGTACGGCCCGCCCGGCGGCGGAGCTCACGATGGATGTACGTCATGTGGAACATGGTCGTGAGATTCCGGTCTCGGCCTGTGGCCCGCCTGTGAGCACCTGAGGAAGTGACTGAGAGGCGGGCGCCGACCGGGAACAAAAGGTCCGAACCACAGCGAGGGGGCCAGGCGACAGGCCCGGCCCCCTCGTCACGCAGTGGTAAATCCCGCCTGGGAGTGGGATCAGGCGGTCACCACACCGCGCCGGCTCACCTTCCGCAGCGCCAGACCCAGGGCGATGGCCATCGCCGCCGCCAGCCCGGTCAGGGCCACACCTGCCCCGGTACGGGGCAGCATCCCGCCGGCGGTCTCGGTGGCGACAGCTTCCGGCGCCCGGGCCGTCTCCGTGCCGGCCACCACCGGAGCCGCCACCGGAGCGGCCTCTTCCACCGCCCCGAGCACCGACTCGCCGGTGCCGCCCGAGGTCGCGGCGGAGAAGGCCGAGGCCAGCTCGACGGGCGGGAGGAGCCCGCTGTCGATCCCGGCCAGCTCGGCGAGGCCGCCGCCCAGCCCGCCGGCGACCTCGAGACAGCTGACCGAGAGGAGCGGGTGGGCGAGCAGCGAGCAGATCCCGTTCAGCTGCTCGTCGCTGCCGATCTCGGTGCCGTTCAGGCCGACCAGGTACGAGCTGCCCTCGCCCGCCGAGCTGACCTCGGAGTGGAAGAGCACGATCCGGAGGGTGTCGGCCAGGCCAAGGTTGACTCCGTTGGAGAAGCCTTCCCCGGTGCTCTTCTCGTCGGTGTGGGTGGCCTGCGACTTCGACTCGAGGACGTCGACGTCGAGGACCTGGGGGACGTCGGCCCGGGCGGCGGCGGCGGATCCGCTCGACGACCGCTCCGTGTCGGACTGGGATGCGGTCGCCTCCCACGGCGCCACCTGGACCTGGGCGGGGAGGGTGGAACCGGTGTCGAGCAGGGCCCCGTCACTGGTGCCCGGTCCGGACTGGGTTCCGCCCAGCCCGAGGAGCGGCGCGCCACCCAGCTCGACCACGGTGGCCTGGGCGCTGGAGGCGTCGGTGCCGGCCTGGGCGCCGGTGGTCGAGACTTCGAGGAGATCGGCTAACGACAGGGCCGTGGCCGTGGCACTGGCCTGGGGGGCGGGGATCAACCCGTCTCGGGCCGCCTGGGCGGCCACGGGCACAGCCAGCAGGATGCAGGCCGGAAGGGCGGCGAGAAAGAACAGGCGTCGCATGACTTCTCCTTCGTCATTGGAGGAAAGGGGGGCGTCATTGGAAGAAAGGGGGGCGTCATTGGAGGAAAGGGGGGACCTTCGCCGGGAAGCTTTCGAGGACGGAGCGCTCCAGACCGGCCCCGCCATGCCCGATCCTTTCGTCCCTACTCGGCGATAAAAGGCCCCCGCGTAAGGGTTCAACCCCTTTGCCCGCTTTATCCCCCCCGGTTCGCGCCGAGCGTGTCCTCCTACGATTGCCCTCGTGACCACGACGGCAACGCCGCGGTGGGTCCGGCTGATGCGGCCCCGCGACCCGGACGAGGAGCACCGCTCCTCGACGCCGCTGGAGCTGTTCTTCGACCTGTGCTTCGTGGTGGCGGTGGCCCAGGCGGCCGACGGGTTGCACCACGGCCTGGCGGAGGGCCACCCCCGGGAGGCGCTCCTCTACGTGCCCGTGTTCTTCGCGATCTGGTGGCCGTGGGTCAACTTCACCTGGTTCGCCTCCGCCTACGACAGCGACGACGTGCCCTACCGCCTGGCCGTGTTCGTGCAGATCGCCGGGGTGCTGATCCTGGCCGCCGGCGTCCCCCGGGCCTTCGAGGACCGCGACTTCGGGATCGCCACACTGGGTTACGTCGTCATGCGCGCCGCCCTCATCCCCATGTGGCTGCGGGCGGCGGCCGGCGACCCGGCGTGCCGGCGCACCGCCCTCCGGTACGCCGCCGGCGTGGCCGCCTGCCAGGTGGGCTGGGTCCTGCTCCTGGCCGTACCCGACGGCTGGTACCTGTGGGGCTGGCTGGTGCTGGGCCCGCTCGAGCTGGCCGTGCCGGTGTGGGCCGAACGGGCGGGGCCCACGCCCTGGCATCCCACCCACATCGGGGAGCGCTACGGCCTGTTCACCATCATCGTGCTGGGCGAGTGTGTGCTGGCCGCCACCATCGCCGTCCAGTCGGCGCTCGACGCCGGTGACGCCGTCGAGCGGGTGGCCCGGATCGCCGCCGGCGGCCTACTGGCCGTCTTCGCCATGTGGTGGGCCTACTTCGACGGCCCCCGGGAGCAGGTCGTCGCCCGGGCCCGGCAGGCCTTCAGCGTCGAGCCCGACGGCAGCTTCGCCTGGGGTTTCGCCTGGGGGTACGGGCACTACGCTCTCTACGCCGCCGCGGCCGCCGCCGGCGCCGGGATCGAGGTCGCCGTCGACCACGCCACCGGCCACACCGACCTCGCCGGCTGGGAGGCGCACGCCGCGCTCACCGTGCCGGTGGCCGTCTACCTGCTGGGCGCCTGGGCGCTGTTCGCGCCGTTCAAGGCGCCGGGGCTGATGCGGACCTTCGGAGCGCCGGTGGCCGCCGTGTTGATCCTCGCCACCACCGGCCTGGCGGAGGCGCCGCTGGCCACCGGTGCGGTGTGCGCTCTCCTGGTGGCCGCCGCCGTCGTCAACCAGGCGTGCCGCCCGGACCTCAGCCGGTGACGGCGGTGGCGTACTCCACTCCAAGAGAACACCGACCGCGCCGTTGCCCTGGTGACCGAACATTTGGGCTGAAGCTGCTGCACGTGGGGTGAACCACCAGCCGCTATGCTGGAGTCTCGAGGGTTGCACCCGAGCATGACCGCTTCAGAGCAGTATGGCTTCGAGCACTTCCCTCACCCGGCTACCTCAGCCGGAAGGCCGACGGACCGATGGATGTCCGGCCCGGCCAGGAAGGGAGGGATTGCTTATGGCTACTGGCACCGTGAAGTGGTTCAACGCCGACAAGGGTTATGGGTTCATCACCCAGGATGACGGCGGCTCCGACGTATTCGTGCACTTCAGCTCCATCCAAGACACCGGTTACCGGAGTCTCTCGGAGAACGAGAAGGTCGAGTTCGACGTCACGCAGGGCCCGAAGGGCGCCCAGGCGGCGAACGTCCGGCGTATCGGCTGAGCTCGCACGACCTCCATCCAAGCGCCTCGTGTGACACGTCGCGTGTCACGGCGTTTGGCTGAGGCTTCTTCTTCGGTCACCGGTCCCCTGCGGGGGGCCGGCGACCGGTTCACAACCTTCCCCGAGCCGCACCCATGAGGTGGTTGGTCTCGGGCCTGGCGCCCGATGTCGGGCGCAGAACGGATCCAACTCCCCTTATGACTTCCGCGGCCATCGTGCCTCTCACCAGCGGCTTCGCCGACTTCGGCGTCTCCGCGCCTGTGATCGAGGCGCTCGCCCGACGCAACATCACCGACACCTTCCCCATCCAGGCGCGGGTCCTGCCCGACGCCCTCGCCGGCCGCGACGTCCTCGCCCGGTCCCACACCGGCTCGGGCAAGACCCTGGCCTTCGCCGTGCCGATCGTCGAGCGCCTGTCCCATACCGGCAAGCCGGCCGCTCTCGTTCTCGTGCCCACCCGCGAACTGGCCTCCCAGGTGGCCGAGGAGTTCAGCGCCATCGCCGGCGCCAAGGGCCTCCGGGTCGCGGCTGTTTACGGCGGCGTCAGCATCAAGGCGCAGGTCGACCGGGCCCGCCATGCCGAGATCATCATCGCCACCCCCGGGCGTCTCCTCGACCTGCTGGCCCGGAAATTCATCCGCATCAACCGGGTGCGCATGTGCGTACTCGACGAGGCCGACCGCATGCTGGACATGGGCTTCATCCCCGACGTGCGCACGATCCTCTCCCTGCTGTCGGCCGACCGCCAGACCATGCTTTTCTCCGCCACCCTCGACGGGGAAATCGGCCGGCTGGCCCGCGAGTTCACCGTCGATCCCATCCTCCACGAGGTGGACGATGAGCGTGCGCTCGTGGCCGAGGCGCGACACCGCTTCGTCGCCGTGGAGGCCAAGGACAAGCTCGACACGCTGGTACGGGAACTGGGCGCGGACCGGGGTCTCACCCTGGTCTTCGTCCGGACCAAGCGGGGCGCGGCCCGGCTGGCCCGCAATCTCAAGACCCTCGGCTTCGGCGCCGAGGCGCTCCATGGGGACATGAGCCAGGCCGCCCGGGAAAGGAGCCTGGCCCGCTTCGCCTGCGGGAAGGCCGACGTGCTGGCCGCCACCGATGTGGCCGCCCGGGGTCTCGACGTCGAGCACATCAGCCACGTCGTCAACTTCGACCCTCCGGCGGACGACAAGGCCTACGTGCACCGCGTCGGCCGCACGGCCCGAGCGGGACGGGGCGGGACCGGGGTCACGTTCGTGACTCCCGACCAGCAGGCGGACATGAGCAAGATGGCCGACGCGCTCGACCTCCGGGTCGAATTCGCCGACGCCGGTCTCAGCCGGGCCCGGCCGGTCCGGCCGGTCCGGCCCGCCACCGGGGGCCGCCCCCGGTTCTCGGCGCAGCCGTCCGCCCGGCGCCGCCGTCGCCGCGTCTGAACGTCCCCTGAATCTGCCCTCTTGTGTCAGCTCGGTCCAACGCACAAAATAAGGCTCCCCTAACGACGGAGTCGTGGTGGCACCGACGGTGTTCCTGTGCAACGAGTGCGAGGGGCACCGTCGTGTGGGGCGGGCGCTGGACCAGGAGACCCGGGCCACGATCGTCAAGGTCGGATGCCAGAAGGTGTGCGAGGGTCCCGTCGCCGGTCTGAAGGTGGACGGGCGCCTGGAGTGGTTCGAACGCCTGGACAGTTCAAAAGCCGTGGACGCGCTGGTCAAGCTGGTGAACGGCGGCGACGGGGGCAAGCTCCCGCCCTCCCTGGCCAAGCGCCGCTCATCCAAACGGTCGGGTCGCCGACCCCGCTGACCGCCCGTCACCCCGTCTCGCGTTAACGAAACCGACCTGTGCGGTGGGTTCGGCTAACGCGAGACGGCAACTACGGGGCCGGCGGGCGGTCGAAGTAGTCCCGCAGGTCGGTCATCGTCTCGGCCAGGGGCCGGGGCACATGGCCCAGTTCGCGCCGGGCCTTGTCGCTCGCCACGGGCCGGCCGTTCTGGAGGGCGTGCAGCGCCTCGGGGGTGAACAGCGGGCCCGACTTCCCTGACGGCAGACGCAGGGCGGCAGCCGCCCCCAGGCGGGCCAGGGGGGTGGGGACGGTGAACCGGGGCCCACGCCGGCCGGTGACGGACGCCGCCGCCCGGGCCAGCTCCCCCACGCTGGCGTAGTGGCCTCCCACGAGGTAGTTCTCCCCGGTGCGGCCCCGGTCGGCGGCGGCCAGGAGGGCGGCGGCCAGGTCGCGGACGTCGACCCAGTCGAAGGACCCGTCGACCACGGCGGGGAGCCGGCCCCGGAAGGCGGACCGCAGCACCCGGCCCATGCGGGACGGCTCCGGGTCGACGGGACCGATGATGGCCGTCGGGTTCACCACCACGGCGTCGAGGCCCCGGCCGATCACCTGGCGCAGCACCTCCTCGCCGGCGAACTTCGACCGGTCGTAGACGGGAAGGCGGGGGCTTATGGCGCGGGGACTCCCCTCGTCGACGCCACCGGGGCACAGGTTCCCGTCGTAGGCGTGGATGGAGCTGGTGTGGACCATCCGGCGGACCCCGGCGGCCAGAGCAGCTTCGGCGACGTGGCGGACGCCATTGACGTTGACCCGCCAAACGCTCCCGTCGGGGTCGCCGGCGATGGAGATCTTCGCCGCCAGGTGGTACACGACCTCGACGCCGGCGAAGGCGGCGGCCAGCGTGGCCGGGTCGAGCACGTCGGCCCGCACGAACTCGACCGGGTGTCCATCCCGGGTGAAACCGGAGATCACCGACCCGGGCCGGACGTCGAGCGCCCGGACGGTGTCACCCCGCGCCGTCAGGGCCCCCACGACGCTGGCCCCGAGGTGCCCGCCGGCTCCGGTGACGGCGGTGAGCACGTCAGCCGATGGTGTAGTCCCGCAGGAGCTTGTTCATCTCCAGCATGTGCATCTCCTCGGCCCCGATCTGGGTCCGGCAGTACTCCTCGAGGTACACCGACTGGCCCTCCACCGCCTTCAGAAGCTTGCGGTACAGATTCAGGGCCGCAAGTTCGTGGGCGATCGACTCCCGCAGGATGTCGTCGATGTCGTGGTCGTGGGTCTCCTCGATGGGGGCGATGCCCTGCTCGGGGTGACCGCCGAGACCGGTGAGGATCTCCCCGGCCTGCTGGGCGTGGAGCAGCGACTCGCTGGCCTGGGCCTGCATGAAGGTCACCAGCGGGATGCGGTTGGGCCCCGTGATGACCAGCGAGTAGTGCGTGTACCGGACGACACCGGAAAGCTCGGCCTTCACGATCTCGTTCAGGACAGCCACGGTGCGGGGGACGTCGATCAGATCGTTCATGGACTCCAACCCTACGGGGAATGAACCAGCGGGGGTGTAGCTGAGGTCGCCCTAAGCTCGCAGTCGTGGACACTACCGAACGACCGCTGGAGGACGGCTGGCTGCCCGACACGCCCGTCGGGGACACGCTCCTGCGCCGGTTCGTGTACAACCAGGGTGACCTGGACTGCGCCGTGGCCCGGGCGCTGGGCGGACGGTCGGAGTCCAGCCCGGACGTCTTCCTGGCCGACGCCGCCAGCCCGGTCCTCTACTTCAACCAGGCCCTCCTGGCCCGGCCGCTGCGGGATGCCGGCGACGGGGTGCTCGATGAGATCGAGTCGTTCTTCGGGGCGGGAACGTCCGCGGCCACGCTGCTGTCGATCTGGCCGACCCCGGACCTCTCCGCCCGGGGCTGGTCCCTGATCGGCCATCCCGCCTTCGTTGCCCGGGGCCCGGCTCCGCCGACCGCCTCGCCCCGCAGCGGCGTGGAGATCCGGGTGGCGACGGGGGCGGACGACCTGGCCGTGGCCGAACGGATGGCCGTCGAGGGGTACCCGATGCCCGAGGCGGCCGGCGGGCCGCCGGGGTCGGTTCTGCCCGCCGCCGTCCTCGACAGCGGCATGGAGGTCCGACTCGGGTTGTGCGACGGCGAGCCGGTGGGGGTCGGGAACTCCTACGTCGGGCATGGCGTCGTCAACCTCTGCCTGGGAGCCACCCTGACCGCCGCCCGCCGCCGGGGCGTGTGGGAGGCGCTGGTTTGGGCCCGGGTGGGCGTCGCGCCCGACCTACCGGCCGTCGCCTTCACCAGCGACTACTCCCGGCCGGGTTTCCTGCGGATGGGCTTCCTGCCCATCACCCGCTTCACCCTGTGGGCGCGCTTCCCTCCTCCGTGATGCGGGTAGCGCTCTACCAACGAACCTCGAGGTGACGAACTGTGCGCAACGTGAATCTGGGTGGAGCGCTGGAAGTGTCGGCGCTGGGCCTCGGCTGCATGGGGATGAGCGAGTTCTACGGCGAGGCCGACGAGGCTGAATCGCTCCGGGTCCTCGACCGGGCCCTGGAGCTGGGCGTGACCTTCTACGACACGGCCGACGTCTACGGCCTGGGTCACAACGAGGAGCTTCTCTCCCGGTGGCTGCCGTCGGTGCGCGACCGGGTGGTGCTGGCCACCAAGTTCGGCATCGTCCGGGACCCCGACGACCCCACCAAGCGCGGCTTCCAGGGCGACCCGAAGTACGTGCGGGACTCCTGCGAGGCGTCGCTACGCCGCCTCGGCGTGAACACGATCGATCTCTACTACCAGCACCGGGCCGATCCGGACACGCCCATCGAGGACACCGTGGGCGCCATGGCCGAGCTCGTGGCTGAGGGCAAGATCCGCCACATCGGCCTGTCGGAGCCAGCCGCCGACACGATCCGGCGGGCCCACGCCGTCCATCCCATCACCGCCGTCCAGTCGGAATGGTCGCTGTGGAGCCGGGAGATCGAAGCCGAGGTGGTCCCGGTGTGCCGGGAGCTGGGCATCGGGATCGTCCCCTACTCCCCGCTCGGGCGGGGGTTCCTCACCGGCGCCATCACCAGTCCCGACGACTTCGAGCCGGATGATTTCCGCCGCCAGAGCCCCCGGTTCCAGGGCGAGAACTTCGCCCGGAACCTCGACGTGGTGGCCAAGGTCCGGGGCATGGCCGAGGAGCGGGGCGTCACGCCGGCTCAGCTGGCCCTGGCCTGGGTCCTGGCCCGGGGTCCGGACGTGGCCCCCATCCCGGGGACCAAGCGGGTGCGTTACCTGGAGGACAACCTGGGGGCCGTCGACGTGGAGCTCACCGCCGACGATCTGGCCGCCATCGAGGGCGTCGCCCCGAAAGGCGCCTTCGCCGGCGAGCGCTACGCCGACATGCGCTTCGTGTCCGGGGTCACCCCGACGCGGGGCTGAACGGGGCGGAACCCACCTCGAGCGCCGTCGAGCCGGTCGGCGTAGAAGGCGATCCGGCCCTGAATGTCGGCCCGTCCCGGCAGCGGGTCCCGGTAGGCCCAGGCGATGTCGTCGGACTGGCGGTCGCCGACGCGGATGCTCCAGTAGGAGGCCTGGCCCTTGAACGGGCAGACGGTGTGGTGCTCGGTGGGGAAGAGCACGTCCATCCGGACGTCCTCCATGGGGAAGTAGACGACGGGAGGCAGGGCTGCCTCCCGCAACAGGATGGCGTCGCCGCTCTCGGCGATGACCTCGCCCGCCCACCGGGCGAGCGCTACGCCCTCGATCTTCTCAGTGGTGATGTGATGCCCGGGCGGCGCCGGATGCGGCTTCGCCGCACGGGACATCCAGGGGTATTCGAGCCGGGTCGCTTCCCGCTCGGCCAGCTCGGCGCCGGCGAAGCGTTCCACCAGCCGCAGCCCGAGGTCGATCCCGCTGGTCACACCGCCGGCGGTGACGAGGTCGCCGTCGTCGACCACCCGCTCGTCGACGACCCGGGCGCCCGTTGCCTCCAGGTCGGCCCAGGCGCTGCGGTGGGTGGTGACCGGACGCTCCCCCACCACCCCGGCCCGGGCCAGGAGCATCACACCGGTGCAGACTCCCGCCATCAGCGTCCCGGATCCGGCGGCGGCCCGCAGGAGGGGCAGCCATGCTCCCTCCTCGGCCTCGGCCCACGCCCCGGCCCCGGACCGGGCCATCCAGCCGCCGCCGGGCACGATGAGGACGTCGGCGCCGGGCTCGTACACGGAGTCGGCCCGCAGCTGGAGGCCGTGCGCGGCCTGCACGTCCAGCGGCTCGGTGCGGCACACCAGCCGGACGGTGAGGTCGGCGCCGGCGGCCGCCGCGCTGCGGAGCACCTCGAGGGGACCGACGACGTCAAGCTCGTCGACGCCCTCGTACAGGACGATGTCGATGGTGGTCATGCCCTGCAACCTAACGGCCCCGGCGGGAAAGTGTTCCCCGGGTCGCGGCCTGGAAAACCCAGGATTCCCCGGCCCGCCTCCGGGAAAGAAGAGCACCACTGCAGTTCCGACACGAGGAGGCGGACATGCCCGAGAACCCCCAGGCCGAGACCAGCGAGGAGAAGCCCGAGATGTGCTGCGACGGTGAGAAAACGGCGGAAGAGCACCGGCACGAATCCCCCGACGGGAAGTGCTGCATCGACGACTAGGAGCGCTCGCCGGCGGCGGCCAGGGCTCCGGCCAGGGCCGCCGCCCAGCGGGCATTGTCCTCCACCAGGGCCACGTTGGCGGCCACGCTGCGGCCGCCCGTGCCTGCCGCCACCCGTTCCAGCACGAAGGGGGTGACCGCCCCACCGGACACCCCGCCGGCGGCGGCCTCCTCCAAGGCGGCGGCCACGATCGGCTCCACCTCCTCGAAGGGGACCTCGTCGGCCTCGGGGACGGGGGCGGCGAAGAGCAGGCCACCCCGGTAGCCGAGCCCCCGGGCGGCGGCCACGACGAGTGCCGCCTCCTCGGCGGATTCCACCCGGTGGGGCACCGGTAGGCCGCTGCGCCGGGAGTAGAAGGCGGGAAACTCGTCGGTGGCCAGCCCGATCACCGGAACACCCAGGGTCTCGAGGCGCTCCAGGGTGACGGCCAGGTCGAGAAACGATTTGGCCCCGGCGCACACCGTCACCACCGGGTGGCGGGCCAGGGCGGCGAGGTCGGCGCTCTCGTCGCCGGTACGGGCCCAGTCCCGGTGCACCCCGCCGATGGCGCCGGTGGCGAACACGGGAATGCCGGCGACGGCGGCCAGAGCCACCGAGGCCGACACCGTGGTGCCCGCCGCCGGCCACCGCTGGGCCACGGCCACGGGCAGGTCCCGCTCCCCCGCCTTGCGGGTGGCGGAGAGCACGCCCTTGAACTCCTCTTCGCCGATGCCGACCCGGGCCACACCGTCGAGCACGGCGGTCAGCGCCGGTACCGCCCCGCCGCCCGTGACCGCCTCCAGCGACCGCTGCAGCGCCTCCGCCCCGGCGGGGCCGGGTAGGCCGAGGCGGCTGAAGACGGTGGACTCGAGGGCCACGACCGGCCGGCCAGCGGCCACCGCGGCTTCCACCTCAGGCGAGATACGGACGGCGGAGGGCACTACTCCCCTTCCAGGGCGAAGAGTTGCCACTCGCCGTCGATGCCCTTGAGGGCGTGACGGCCGCGATCGGTGAAGCGCAATCCCGAACCGGTGACGAGGTCGTGCACCGTCCCCGACAGGAGGATCTCGCCCGGCGCGGCCAGCGCCTGCACCCTCGACGCCAGGTGCACGGCGATGCCGGCCACATCGGCACCGGAGATCTCGCACTCGCCCGTATGCAGCCCGACCCGTACTTCCAGTCCGAGTTGGCGGAGGCCGTCGCGCACCGCCCGGGCGCATTGCACGGCCCGCCCCGGCGAGTCGAAGGTGGCCAGGAAGCCGTCGCCGGTGGTCTTCACCTCACGG
The DNA here is from genome assembly GCA_963789165.1 of uncultured Actinomycetes bacterium. Taxonomy (GTDB): domain Bacteria; phylum Actinomycetota; class Acidimicrobiia; order IMCC26256; family BP-133; genus CAWBJP01. The sequence goes on along the minus strand of CAWBJP010000012.1, from coordinate 106,623 downwards.
CCCTTCCACAGGCCCAGTTGCCGGCGGACGACGGCGTGGTGCTCGTCGAGGAGCTGCCGCCAGCGGGCGTCGCCCAGTTCCTCGGCCCGGCGGGTGGAGCCGACGATGTCGGTGAACAGCACCGTGGCCAGCACCCGGTCAGGGCCGGTCGCCGCCCGGGGGTTCTCCCGCGGCGGGCTGAGCAACGCCGTCTGATGGCCAACGGCGACGACGCGCCCGTCGGCATCGGTCAACTCGACATGGGCGACGAGGGAGTCCCCTCGTCGGTGCGTCACCGTGCCCCGGGCGAGCAACTCCCGGCCGTCGGCCGGAACCGGCCCCAGGAAGGACACCGTCTGATCCAGAATGCCGAACCGGTGCCCGAGCGGGACCAGGGTCGCCACCGCCCCACCCAGAAAATGGTGGGCGAAGTCGACGAGGACACCGGGCATGACGTCGGCCGTACTGAGGCAGAGCCACTCGCTGGCGTCCAGAGTCCCGGCGGCGGCTCCTTCGCTGACCTCGACGATCCGGATGCCGAGCAGTTGGTGGACGGGCGGCGGTGGGAGGTCGCCGGCCATGATCGCCCGGAAGGCCTCGAGGTGCGTCATCTGCTCGGGCACGTCCCGCGGCGACCACGCCAGGGGCCGCAGGTACGGGTGCGGCGTCGCGTAGGCGGCCGGTTCGGCAGGAGCGTCGACCCCCCGGTAGGGAGGAGGGGCGGGTTCGATCGGGCGCACGAGATAGGTGCCGGTGCCGTGGGCCACGGCTCGACCAGTGCCGTCCTCCACGAGGACTTCGGCCAGGGTGAATCGGGGCCCGCTGTTGACGGTGCGGGCTCGGGCCAGGATTGTCTCGCTCTTGATCGTGCACGGCCGCAGGGAGTTCGTCGTGACCGCGGCCGGTTGGACCGCATGGGCCGGTGGAGCACCGGTGAGCACGGCGAGGCCGAGCACAGCCTCCAACAGGAGTCTGAACTCGACGGTGCCGTCGAGGGTCTGTATCCACGGGCTCGCCGGCATCGAACCGGACGCGGTGCCGGGGCCCGCCTGCGTGAGGGTCATTCCGGTGAGGAAGTGAAGGGGAACTAGGGGCGCCAGGCCCCGGAGCCATACCCGGCATTGCTCCAAGCCGGAGAGCGAGTAGAAGCCCGGATCCGGTGTCCGGCCCCGAACCGGTTCTCCCCTCATCCTCGGGAGTCTATGAACGGGTCTAGGGTCGGCGCCGTGAGCCCGGCCAAGCGTGGCGCCATGACCGCCTATGCGGCGCTGCTCCGGGGCATCAACCTGGGGGCGAGGAACAAGGTGGCGATGCCGGCGCTGCGGTCGCTGGTGGAGTCGCTGGGGTACGAGGACGTCCAGACCTACATCCAGAGCGGCAACGTCGTGTTCAAGACCCGCTCCGGGAAGGCATCCGAGATCGCCTCGACGTTGGCGAGCGCCATCACGAAAGAGTTCGGGATCCGGGTCGCCGTCGTGGTCCGCACCCAGCAGGAGCTGAAGCGGGTGGCCGGCGCCAACCCGTTCCTCGCCGCCGGAGCCGAAACTTCGGCCCTCCATGTCGTGTTTCTGGGCTCCGCTCCCACCAAGGCGGCGGTGGGGGCGCTGAACCCGGACCGGTCGCCACCGGACGAGTTCGCCGTCCGCAAAGCCGAGGTCTACCTGCATTGCCCGAACGGCTTCGGCCGTTCGAAGCTGTCGCTCGACTACTTCGAACGGATCCTCGGAGGGCCAGCCACCGTCCGCAACTGGAACACGGTCAACAAGTTGCTGGAGCTGATGGCTTCATCGTCTTGACCGGGCCGAGGAATCGCCGCTGACTCGGGCCTAGGCTGCGGCTCATGAGCGAGAAGAAGACCGGCGGGGACTTCGGACCCCGCATCGCCGCCGCCTACGCCAGTGAGGGCGCAGCCGTCGAGTTGGGCCGGGGCATGCTGGGGGGCGCCGTCCATCCCGACGCCGTGGTCCGGATCCCGGCCGCCATGTGCAACCGCCACGGGCTCATCGCCGGAGCCACGGGAACCGGGAAGACGAAGACGCTCCAGGTCCTGGCCGAGCAGCTCTCGGCGCTCGGGGTGCCGGTCTTCGCCGCCGACGTGAAGGGCGACCTGGCCGGGATGAGCCGGCCCGGGGAGGCCAACGAGAAGGTGACGGCCCGGGTGTCCGAGCTGGGCGTCGAATGGGAACCGGCCGCCTTCCCGGTGAGCTTCCTGTCGCTCGGCGGTCTCGGCCCCGGCGTGCCGGTGCGGGCCACCGTCTCCGCCTTCGGTCCCCAGCTCCTGGCCAAGGTCCTCGACGCCAACGAGACCCAGTCCTCGTCCCTGTCGCTCGTCTTCCGCTACGCCGACGACGCCGGCCTGCCCCTCCTCGACCTCGTCGACCTGTCCGAGGTGCTGAAGTTCCTCACCAGCGACGAGGGCAAGGCCGAACTGAAGGGCATCGGCGGGCTGTCCAGCGCCACCGCCGGTGTGCTGCTGCGCAAGATCGGCGAGCTCGAGGATCAGGGGGCGGAGGCCTTCTTCGGCGAGCCCGAGCTGGCCGTGGCCGACCTGCTGCGCACGACCCCCGAAGGCCAGGGTGTGGTCTCCCTGCTGGAGCTGGCCGCCGTCCAGGACAAGCCCAAGCTCTTCTCCACCTTCCTCCTGTGGCTTCTGGCCGAGCTCTTCGAGGAGCTGCCCGAGGTGGGCGACCTGGACAAGCCCAAGCTCGTCTTCTTCTTCGACGAGGCCCACCTGCTCTTCGACGACGCCTCCGAGGCCTTCCTCGACGAGGTGGCCCAGACCGTGCGCCTCATCCGCTCCAAGGGTGTGGGGGTCTTCTTCGTCACCCAGCTCCCCGACGACGTCCCCGGGGAGGTCCTGGCCCAGCTGGGCAACCGCGTCCAGCACGCCCTGCGGGCCTTCACCCCCCGCGACGCCAAGGCCCTCAAGGCGGCGGTCACCACCTATCCCAAGACGACCGACTACGACCTGGAGGAGGACCTCACCCAGCTGGGCACGGGCGAGGCCATGGTCACCATCCTCTCCGAGCGGGGCGCCCCCACCCCGGTGGTGTGGACCCGACTGTGCCCGCCCCGCTCCCTCATGGCCGCCATCGAGGCCGAAGGCATGACCAAGGCGGCGGAGGCCGACGCGCTGTGGGGCACGTACGCGACCGAGATCGACCGGGAGTCAGCCCGGGAAAAGCTGGCCGCCCGCCTGACGGGCGCCGCCGAGGCCGCCACCCCGCCGACCACCGCCCCGCAGTCGGTCGACGACCTGGAGGTTCCGCCCCCGCCGCCCCCCGAGCCCGCCGCCCCCAAGCGGCGGAAAGGCCGGGCCCCGGAGGCGAGCGGCAACCCCGTCGTCGACTACCTCAAGACCCGCGAGGGCCGGACCATGGTGAACACCGTGGCCCGGGGAGTCTTCAGCCTGCTCCGCAAACGCCGGTAGTTCGGGTCGCTCGGTCGTTCGGGTCACTCACCTATGAGGAGGGCTTCGCCCGACGCCGTGGCGGCGACGCCGCCGGGGCTTTCTGGGCGGACATCTCCACCCGGCAGACGCCGGGAGCGATGAAGGGCAGCACCCGCACCCCGACCTTGCCTCCGGAGGCCACCTCGGCGAGCCCGCGCACGAGACCCTCGTGGAAGGCGCACACCAGTACTCCATCGGGATCGGAGGGGTCGATGCGGAACGGGCAGTGCTCGAGATCGACGGTCAGGTTCTCGTTCCGGCGGACCGGCGGAGTGGGACCGAAGGAGAGCCGCTCGAGAAGTTGAGCGACTTCCCGCGCCGTCTGCTCGAGGGACGGGTGCCGGAAGGGACGCCCGAGCTCCCGGCCCTTTCGGGCTCCCTCCTCGATGGCCACGTCGACGGCCCGATCGCCGTAGGCGCTGCGGACCAGCGAGACCATGCTCCCGACGACCAGGCGGACCTCGGGGTCGCCGCCCAGCAGGGGATGCTTCAACCGGTAACGCTTGGACGGCCGGCCCCGTCCCGCCGGGATGCCCGCCTCCTCCTCGAGCACGCCGGCCTCGAGCAGCTTCTCCAGATGGGAGCGCACCGTGGTCACGTGGACGCCGAGGAGGCGGGCCAGTTCCGGGATCTGTCGTGGCCCCTCCGACAGCGCCTCCACGATGGCGAGACGGCGTGCATCGGCCAGGAGACGGTGGCGCTTGGCTCGCACGCCGTGGGGGAGACGCTTGTCCATACATTTCACCATACAGCGCCGTCAAAGCCGCCGAAGGGTTCAGGCGTCGTTCAGGCCCCGAGCCGTTGCCAGTCGGTCTTCCCGAAGTGGTAGATCTCGTGGCCGCCGCTCTCTCTCAGGATGCGCGACGCGCTCTCCATGGCGTCCTCGTCGGCGGGCACGCCGATGACGAGCCCTCCGTCGGTGAGATGCTGCTCCGAGGTCAGGAGGACCTCGTGTTCGTCACCCAGCCACTCGAGGAGGCGGTAGATCCGGCCCTTCAGTCCGTGGTCGCTGCCGGACACATCGAGGCGCTCGGCGCCCTGCTTCCCGCACAGCACGTAGATCTCGTCCCGATCGAACCCCGCCGCGGCCAGGTCGTCGATGGCCGACGCCACCGCCTCGGGAGTGTCCAGGTGGGCGATGACGCGGTCCACCGGAGCCGTCAGAAGACCCTCCGGCGGCTCGGAAAAGCTCTCGCAGCTCGGGTCGGTCACTCCGCTTCTCCTTCTTCGGGTTCCGGACGGGGGGTCCCCTTGCCCCGGAAGGCCAGCTCCACCCGGCAGATCCCCGGCGACACGAAGGGCATCAGCCGGACGCCGACCTTCTCGCCCGACGACACCTCGGCCAGCCCTCGGATGAGACCCTTGTGGAAGGCGCAGACGACGGCCCCGTCGGGATCGAAGGGGTCGACGTGGAGGGGGCAGTGGCGGACGTCGACGGCCAGCGCTCCCTTCCGACGGACCGGCGGGGCGGGAGCGAATGACAGGCGCTCGAGGAGCTCGACGACCTCCCGGACCGTCTGCTCGATCGACGGATGCCGGAAGGAGTGCCCGAGTTCCCGACCTCTCCGGGCCCCCTCGTCCTCGGCCGCCGCCGAGGCCCCGTCACCGGAGATCCTGCGGAGGAGCGAGACGAGGCTCCCGACGAAGAGGCGGACCTCAGGGTCGCTGGCCAGCAGGGGCTGGCGGAGGCGGTAGCGCTTGGAGGGTCGGCCCCGCCCCGCCGGTAGCCCGGCCTCCTCCTCGAGCATCCCGGCCGCGAGGAGCTTCTCGAGGTGGGAGCGCACCGTGGTCGGATGGATACCGAGAAGGCGGGCGAGCTCGGCAACCTGGCGCGGCCCCTCTCCGAGCGCCTCCACGATGGCCAGGCGCCGGGCGTCGGCCAGGAGACGATAGCGCTGGGCCCTGACGTCCTGCAGCGCCGCTGAATCCATGGTTCAGAACAGAGCGACGTCGAGCGCGGTGGCCGCGAACAACGCCCCCAGGTAGCCGAGGGAGGCCAGGAACACCTTCCGTGCGGTGGCCGCCTCCAGACGGCGCAGGTGGTCGTGGCCGGCGCGGGCGAACCAGCCCCCGGCGGCCAGGGCCACGGCGAGGTACAGGAGGCCCAGGTCGCCCACCATCACGGGGACGAGGCTGACGGCGACGGTGCCGAGGGCGTAGGCCCACATCGCCTGGGCCGTACGGCGGGCCCCGGCGACGGCGGGCATCATGGGGATGCCGGCCGCCCGGTAGTCGTCCTCGACGAGCGTGGCCAGAGCCCAGAAGTGGGGCGGCGTCCAGAAGAAGATCACGGCGGCCAGGGCGAGGGCGCTCACCCCGACGGTGCCGGTCACCGCGGCCCAGCCGACCAGCGGCGGGAACGACCCGGCCAGGCCGCCGATCACGATGTTGTGGGCCGTGCGGGGTTTGAGCCAGAGCGTGTAGACGAAGACGTACCAGAGCGTGCCCGCCAGCGTGAGCCAGGCGGCCAGATCGTTGGTGGTAGCGGCGACGAAGGCGAAGGCGAGGATGTTCAGCACGATCCCCAGGGTCAGCGCGGCCCGGGCCGAGAGGCGCCCCGCGGCCACCGGGCGCTGGCGCGTCCTGAGCATCAGGCGGTCGCGATCGCCCTCCAGAGCGCAGTTGATGCTCCCGGCGCCGCCGGCGGCCATGGCCCCCCCCAGGACCACCGCCGCCAGCGGACGCAAACCGGGCCAGCCCCCCGCCGCCACCACCGCCGTGGCCGCTCCCGTCACCACCAGCAGATTCACGATTCGTGGCTTGGTGAGTGAGACCAGGTCGGCCACGACGGCGCGGACCCGTTCGGCGGGAACGGATCCCCAGGCGATCTGTTCGGACATGCTCATGCGACAGGCTCCTCAAACGGACGGGCGGGCAGATGTCTGGATGGGAGCAGCTAGGTGACGGTCACCGTGCCCGTCATGAAGGGGTGGGGCGTGCAGCTGTAGGGATACTGGCCCGGGGTGGAGAAGGTGAATTCCCACTTCTGGCCCGCGCCCTGCTTGACGCCGGAATCGAAGGCGCCGTTGTCGGAGGTCGCCGAGTGCTTGTCCCTGCCTCTCCACTCCCATACGACAACCGTGCCGGCGGGAACCGAGATATCGGCGGGTTCGTAGCCCCAGCTGGCGGCGTTGTCGGGTTCACGCTCGACGATCCCCACGACGGTTGCCGCTTGGGCTTCCGGGACCGGCCCGAGGAAGGCGATCCCACTCACGGCGATGGTGAGCAGTAGCCGGGTTGTTCGGAACAGTGTCGGGTGGTTCATTCGTTGTCCTCCTCGGTTGAGTGACTGTGGGCGATGGTGCGGTGCTGGGAAGAGCAGCGGTCACGTCGGTGGAGGTCGTCCGACGAGGACCGCGGTGGCGGCCAGGATGCTGGCGGCGATGCACAGCTCGGCCGTCACGGCGGTCACGAACGGCCGGAGCGGGGCGGGGTCCAGTGGCATGTCCCCGGTCGGGTGGGAGGCGTCAACCATCGGGTAAGGCCGGGAGGGGACCGCGGGACCCGTCATGGCGGCACCAACCCCCACGGGTACCGGAAGCTCGGCGGGAGCCTCGGCCGGGACTTGTGACAGGAGGGCCGGGAGCCGCCCCCGGACGAATTGGCGCGAGCGGTTGGCGGCGGCCAGGAGCACGGCCACGAGCGTCAGCTTGACCAGCAGCAGGCGCCCGTAGCCCGAACTGGGCAGCGCCGTCCAGCGAGGCGAGATGAGGACCAGGAGGACCGTACCGGCGACCGCCGCCGTCGCCACGCAGCCGAAGGCCAGGCGGGACCACCGGGGCACGAGCAGGGACAGTTCCTGGCGGCTCCGGCGAGGGAGCACCACCGTGGCCAGCATGGTGAGACCGCCCAGCCACACCGCCACCGCGCTGAGGTGCACGATGTTGGCCGCCGACGCCAGCGGCCCCTGGGCGTAGGCGTGGCTGAGCATGCCGTGCGTGGCCATGGCGCCCAGGCCCGAGAGGGCGGCGCCGATCCACCAGCGGTGCGAGCGCAGGGCCCGCTGCGGCGCCACCGTCAGGAGCGCCACCACCGGGACGGCCAGCAGGAGGAAGAGGACGCGGGTCATCAGCACCCGCCCCACATGGGTGCCGTTGAGAGCCGTCAACGCTCCGGGGGAGAAGGCACCGAGGGCGGAGTGTCCTTGCACGGCGGCACCCTTGAGTCCGAGAGCGGCCGCGTTGGCCGCCAGAGCGGTGACCAGCGAGGCCCAGAGGAGCAGACGGGTGCGGCGCAGCCGGGCTCCCTCCCGCCACAGCCGGGCCACGAAGGTGACGCCGCCCACGAGCACGATCAGGGACGCGGAGGCCAGCAGGCGGGCGGCGTCCTGGGCCCTGGACAGGGGGGCGAACGATCGTTGTTCGACCGGCCGTGCCGGCGGAACCGCCTGCGCGGGCCCGGGCACTCCCGCACCGGCCCCCGCACCGGCCGGCGGGAGGACGGTGAAGGCGAGCTCGGCGCCCATCACGTCGCCGTCCGAACCGAAGAGAAACCAGGTGAGGATGTAGCTCCCCTCCCCCAGGCCCTTCAGGGACAGCGAGACGTCTTTGCGGTCGGGTGAGGCGTGGACCGGCCGTCCGACCCGGACAGCCCGCCCCGAGCGTTCCAGGGTCACCTGGGCGCCCTTCACTTCCACCGGGAGGTCGTAGCGGATGAGTACCCGAACGGTGCCGGACGGGAGCGTGGCGCCGTAGGCCGGTTCGGTGCTCAACAGGTTGGCGTGGGCGGCCGCGGGGCTGGCCCCGCCGACGATGACGCCCGCGGCAAGGAGAGCGGCGGCGAGAAGGCGGAGCGAGGTTCGGCGGGTCATGTTCCTCTCGGAAGGCGTTCCCGAAGGGCAGGTGTTCGGTACGGGCGGCGGCGGAGCTAAACCGCCGCCCGTACCGGGTTGCTCATGCAGCTAGCAGACAGCCTTCTTCAGCGGCTCCCGCTGCTGGCAGGTGAACTTGGCCTTCTCGACGTCGGGCATCTTCTGGACCCAGCCGTTGTAGGCGATGGGGTAGATGAACAGGCCGTTCCCGCCCTGGCCGATCTGGCCGGTGGGCGTGTCGTCCATCTGGGTCCCCGACTGGGCGTCGGTGAGCACTCCGCCGACGATTGCGGCGTCGGAGAGGTCCCCGTCGTTGTTGGGGTCGGCGTTGACCACGAGCATCTGGTTCATGAACTTGGAGGTCACGTACATGTAGTAGCCGCCACCCTTCTTGGCCCCCCAGTTGCCGCCGTGGCAGCCGGGTGCGCAGGGCAGCGTCTTGACGAACTTGTTCGTCTTGGGGTCGATGACCACGATGTTGCCGGTCACCGTGCCCACCGTGATCATGGCGTTGTCGTCAGGGCTGACGGGCAGCTGGATGGGTGCCAGGGCCACGGGCCCCGTGGCCTTACCGGTGACGGAGTCGTAGTTCTCCCGGAGGTCGATGTCGTAGGTCTTCACAATGTCGCCCGCCGGTGTCGGGCAGGCGTCTTCCTCGATCGAGTAGCACGTGATGGTGTGGCTGAACAGGTTGGCGATGAAGGCCCGCTTCCCGGCGTTGTCCGTCGAGGCCGCCACCGGGTGCTTGCCCGACTTCGGGGCGACCATGGACGGGACGGTCATGTCGATGACCGACCCCCCCTCCGTGTTGGAGTTCGGGGTGACGATGTACCGGCCGTCGCCCGTCACCCAGTGGCCGTGGGGGAAGGCGGGATTCTCCCCGCGCTTCTGGGTCAGGTAGTTGGCGACGATGTGGGTGCCGCCCGGCGCGACCTCAGAGACCCTGCCACCGCCGTTGTTCGGGATGATGAGGTTCCCGTTGGTCGATCTCGTCACGATGTGCGACGGCGAGGGACCGATCTCCAACTCCCGGATCACCGCCCCGGTCTTCCGGTCGAGCGTGGTCATGTTGTTGGCGTACCAGTTGGTCGAATAGAGGTACTGGCCCTCGTTGTCGGACCAGAAGTTGTGCGGGTTGTTCAGGTTCACCGACGGGGCGAACCACTTGTTGGTCATCTTCCAGTTCTCGGCGTCGAAGACGGTGATCGACCCCGGCTTGGTCTTGCCGGCCGACTGCTCCCACTGGCTGCCGTAGTAGATGCTGCCGACGCCGGGCTCGGCGGGTGCCTTCTGCGGCGTGAGCGTCTTCGGTGTCTCGAACATCTTGCTCAGGTGTTCGTGCAGGTTGGGGATGAAGGCCGGAGACCCGTCGGCGTTGCCGGCCATGATCGGCGCGGCCGGGAACTGCGGGTCCCAGGTGGTGTCCTGGTCGGCCTTGTAGACCTGCCAGTTGGACGGCTCGGTGATGATGAAGAAGGACTGGACCGTCTTCATCACCTCGTGGGCTGCACTGGGCATGGTGGAGCCGTCGATCCAGTGCAGCTTGGGTCCGAAGTCAGCCCCCGGGGTGGTGGGATCGTCGATGACGGCCGCCCCCAGCATGTAGGGGTGGATGATGCACTGCCAGGCGTAGAGGCCCGGGGTCAACAGATCGACCGAGTGCACACCGGTCACGCCGCCCGGCTGGCCGTAGGGCATGTTCTTGGCGCCCTCGGGCCAGACGATGAAGCTGATGGTGTGGGCCGCTTCGGTGGCGGGCTCCGAGATGTCGAACTTGATGGTGGTGGGCCCGACCCCCGCGGCCAGCGACCGGCTGTGGGTGACCTCCTCGAGGTCCTTGTTCTCGTGGTCGAACCAGTAGGAGGCGTCGTCCTTCACCTTGAAGGTGATGGGCGACTCCATCGGGGGCAGAGGCATCTCTGCCGTGGGCTTCCAGGTGTCCGGGTCGAAGTCGGGAATCGCCACCCGGTTGAGACTCGAGGTCTCGGTTCCGGCCGGCTTCGGCGAGTCGGCGTCGGCGTTGCCGGCGGTGAGACCGGCGCTGGAGACGAAGGCGGCGATCAGCATGGCTACCGGCCAAATGACCAGCTGTCGCGCCCGACGTTGGTTGATTCGGGCTGTGAATCTTGATGTCATGCGGGACTCCCTCCCCTGGAGTCGTGCCATCGACTCCTGCTGCAGTTATTGCTCCGGTGTGTGGTGTGCGGCTCGCTCACCGGACGTGAGCGAACGGGTGCGTTGCTTCGTGGAATCGGTCTCCTCCCACGGCGGAGGCCGTGGTCGGCCATGCGGTCCTCGCCAGCGCGAGCAGTAGAGCTCTCCGAGCAGGCACCTCGCCTCGGACCCCTGCTGCGGCATGCGCCCCTCCTCGCAGCCCCCAGATCTCCGGGTTGTTTGATCCAACGGATCTGATCAACCGGGTTGATCGGAACCATCGGAGGCTTGAATATTATGGTGATTTGTCCTAGAAAACAAGATGCTGACAGTCCAAGGGGAGATCTGCGGTGGAGACAACACCGTTGCAATCATTGAGGAGTTGGGCTATCGATACCTGACAGCGGCTCGACCAGCTGAGCTATTTAATCGATCCGTAGCTTGCGGTCAGTGGTCAACCGCGGTCCACAACCCACGGAGCGCGGTCGTGAATGAGGGGGGATTGATGCGACCAGGGCCCGGTCATGGCCAGGTGACGGGTACCGCGGTGGGTAGACGGTGGGGGCGGCGCCGCGGCCCGGTAGTCAGTGCCGTGCTGCTGGGGTTGCTCGCCGGGTGCGCCAAGGACGCGCCCCAGGACTACATGCAGCCGGAAGGGCCGATCGCCCAAGAGGCCCACGACATGTTCACCCGGATCGTCTTCTTCTCGGTGATCCCCGTCCTCGTACTGGTGCTGGGTCTGCTGATCGTCGCGATCATCCGCAACCGCGACCCGGGAGGACGGGCCGATCCGCTGGAGATCCCGGGAAAGCACCCTAAACTCCGCTGGGTGGTGGCGCCCACGGTGGTCCTGCTGGCGATCGACCTGTTTCCGCTCGCCTCGGAGGCAAAGGTGGTCTTCGACCTGGCCAAGGAGCCGAAGGACGCCCTCCAGGTCGAGGTCTACGGCCACATGTGGTGGTGGGAGTACGTCTATCCCGGGCAGAAGATCTCCACCGCCAACGAACTGCACATCCCCACGGGCCGGCCCGTGCGCCTCACCCTCCGGACGATCGAACCCGGATTGCCCGCGCCCGAGGGAGAAGAGTTCGCCACCGGAGTGATCCACAGCTTCTGGGTCCCCAAGCTGGCGGGCAAGCAGGACGTGGTCCCCGGCCGTGACAACAAGATGACCATCGAGGCCGAGAAGCCGGGCATGTACAAAGGGCAGTGCGCCGAGTACTGCAACCTCTCCCACGCCAACATGCGCCTGCGGGTGATCGCCCAGGAGCCGGCTGACTTCGAGGCGTGGGTGGCCGAGCAGAAGCGTCCGGCGGTCAAGCCGGCGTCGGGTGCGGCGGCGGAGGGTTACGCGATCTTCAACGGCGAGGGCGGTTGCGTCGCCTGCCACACCGTGGTCGGGATCGACGGCGCCCTGGCCCGGACGGGCCCCAACCTCACCCACCTCAAGTCCCGGGAGACGTTCGCCGGCTCCATCTTCGAGAACACGAAGGCCAACCTGATCAAGTGGGTCACGGACCCACCGGCCATGAAACCGATGCGCCCGGACGAAGGCACGGGGATGCCCGACCGGGACCTGTCCGACGACGACGTCGAGAAGGTCGTGGCCTACCTGGAGACGCTGAAGTGACCACCCAGAAGACAGGAGGAGGCACGTCATCATGGCGGTAGCGACGAGCGCCCCGTCCCGGCTCTTCGAACGTCCCGAGACGGAGACCGGGTTCTGGAGCTGGATCTCGACCGTCGACCACAAGCGGATCGGCATCCTCTACGGGGTCTCGGCCTTCCTCTTCTTCCTCATCGGCGGGGTCGAGGCCCTCCTGCTCCGGAGCCAGCTGGCCACCCCCAACGGGGATCTGCTCGCCGCCAACGAGTACAACCAGCTCTTCACCATGCACGGGACGACCATGGTCTTCCTCGTGGTCATGCCGCTGGCCGCCGCCTTCGGCAACTACCTCGTGCCCCTGATGATCGGGGCCCGCGACGTCGCCTTCCCCCGACTCAACGCCTTCGGCTACTGGGCCTTCCTGGCCGGAGGGCTGTTCCTCTACGCCAGCTTCCTCCTGGGTGGCGCGCCGGACGGCGGATGGTTCGGCTACGCCCCGCAGACGATCGGCCAGTTCAATCCCGGCAACGGAATCGACTTCTGGCTCATCGGGCTCGTCATCACGGGCCTGAGCTCGCTGACCAGCGCCATCAACTTCATCATCACCACGCTCAACCTGCGGGCCCCGGGCATGACGCTGCTGCGTATGCCCGTGTTCGTCTGGATGAACACGGTGGTGAGCTTCCTGCTGCTCTTCGCCATCCCGATCATCACGGTGGCGTTCTTCGAGCTCTACTTCGACCGCAACTTCGGGGCGAACTTCTTCAACGCCAACGAAGGCGGCGACCCCGTGCTGTGGCAGCACCTGTTCTGGCTCTTCGGGCACCCCGAGGTCTACATCCTCATCCTGCCCGCCTTCGGCATCGTCTCCGAGGTCGTGCCCGTATTCGCCCGCAAGGCGCTCTTCAGCTACGCCGTGGCGGTCTTCTCCGGGGTGGCCATCGGCTTCATGGGCTGGGGCGTGTGGGCCCACCACATGTTCGCCGTGGGGCTCGGGCCGGTGGCCAACGCCACCTTCGCCGTGTCGACCATCCTGATCTCGGTGCCGACCGGCATCATGATCTTCAACTGGCTGGGCACGCTCTGGGGCGGCAACATCCGCCTGCGGACCCCCATGCTCTTCGCGGTGGGGTTCATCGCAATGTTCACCATCGGCGGGCTCTCGGGCGCCACCCACACCATCGTGCCCCACGACTACCAGCAGACCGACACCTACTACGTGGTGGCCCACTTCCACTACGTCCTCTTCGGCGGCTCCATCCTGGGCGTCTTCGCCGGGGCCTACTACTGGTTCCCCAAGGTCACGGGCAAGATGCTGCGCGAGGGCCTGGGCAAGCTCCACTTCTGGCTGATGTTCGCCGGCTTCAACCTGACCTTCGGACCGATGCACATCCTCGGTCTCCAGGGCCAGCCCCGCCGGACCTACACCTACCCCGAGGGGATGGGCTGGGACCTCTGGAACCTGGTGGCCAGCCTCGGGGCGGTGGTCATCGCCGCCTCTGTGCTCGTCTTCATCGTCAACGTGGTCCGCACGATCAAGTCCCCCGAGCGGGCCCCCGAAGACCCCTGGGACGCCCGGACGCTGGAGTGGGCCACCGATTCGCCGCCGCCCGAGTACAACTTCGCCCAGATCCCGGTGGTGCACTCCACCGACGCCTTCTGGCACCGGAAGTACACCCGGGACGACGGCGGCCGCCTGGTGCGGATCCCCGCCGGTGGGGCGGTGGGTGAGAGCCATACCGGGACGACCGAGCGCACCGCGGCGCACGGCGGCAACGGCGACGGTGGTCACGGTGGTCACGGTCACGGAGGTCACGGGATCCACATGCCGTCACGGTCGTACTACCCCGCCCTCACCGCCGCCGGCCTCCCCCTCCTCGGGTTCGGGGCCATCTACGGCTGGTGGTTTGGGGCGTTGGGGGCGCTCGTCATCATGGCCGGAGTCTTCGGGTGGGGCCGCGAGCCCCTGAGCGAACCCGCCAGCGAGTAGGGGAGGCGACGATGACGATGCAGCCGAATGTCCTGACGTGGAGTGCCGCCGGCACTCCCGGCGAGCACGACTACGCCGTCACCGGGATCGACTCGAAGAAGCTCGGGATGTGGGCCTTCCTGGCCTCCGAGTGCCTCTTCTTCGGGGCCCTCATCTCGAGCTACCTGCTGTACCGGACGCGCGGGCCTGCCGATCTGCGCCCGGGGGACGTCTTCGACATCCCCTACACGTCGGTGAGCTCCTTCGTGCTGCTCATGAGCTCGCTCACCATGGTGCTGGCTCTGGCCGCCATCCAGCAGGGCGACCACCGGCGGCTGCGCCTGTGGCTGCTGGCCACCGCCATGCTGGGGGCCGTCTTCGTCGGAGGCCAGGTCTACGAGTTCACCGTCTTCACTCACGAGGGGCTGAACCTCTCCTCGTCCGTGGCGGCCACCAGCTTCTTCGTCCTCACCGGCTTCCACGGGATGCACGTCACCGTCGGCGTCCTCTGGCTGCTGTCCCTGGTGGGCATGTCCCAGCAGGGAGAGATTCCCGTGTCCCGCAGCCTCGACGTCGAGATCGCCGGTCTGTACTGGCACTTCGTCGATGTCGTCTGGATCGTGATCTTCACCATCGTCTATCTGGTGCCCCTCTAAGGAGCGACGTGAACGAGGCCAGCCTGCAGCGCGAGGACGTCGAGGTCGAGGTCGTCGCTCCCACCCACGAGGGCGACCACGCCCATCCCGGCGCCCGCCGGTACGTGGAGGTGGCCGCCATCCTGGCCGCGGTCACCGCTGTGGAGGTCGGCCTGTACTACACGAGCCTGAGCGGCATCCTGCTGGTCTCAATCCTGGTGGGTCTCGCCGCCATCAAGTTCGGGATGGTGGCGGCCTACTTCATGCACCTCAAGTTCGACGGGCTTCTGCTCCGCCGGCTCTTCGTGACCGGCATCATCCTGGCCTTCTCGATTTTCACCATCGCCCTGGTCACCATGGACGTCCTGCTCAACTGAGATGCCCGTGCCCGAGTCCGACCTGATCAATTGGAGTTCTCGATGAAGGGGTTCCGGAACCGAATCCTGCTGCCGCTCGCGATCCCGGTGGGGGCCACCGTCTTCATCGTGGTGGTGGTCTTCAACTTCTCCCGGATCCTGCTCCTGCTCGAGGAGCGCAGGAGTGCGACCGTGGCCACGATGCTGGCCATCGTGGCCGCCACCGGCGTCCTCGCCGCCTTCGCCTGGTTCGCCACCCGTAGCGAGTCCCGCACGGCCGGGATGTCGCTGTTCGCCATCACCGGCTTCGTGCTCGTCTTCGCCGGCGGCTACAGCTTCGGCGAGGCGGGGGAGGGTGGAGGCCACGGCGAGGAGGAGGCGCCCGTGGCCGCAGGCGGTACGGTCAACGTGTCCGGCAAGGAGTTCGCCTTCGATCCCAAAGAGGCTTCTGTTCCCGCCGGGCCGGTCACGTTCAACCTGACGAACACGGGCAAGGTCGTCCACACCATCCTCATCGAAGGGGTGCCCGAGCTGGCCAAGATCTCGGCCCCGAAAGCCGGCACCGGTACCGGAACGGTCGACCTGAAACCCGGGAAATACGTCTTCTTCTGCGACGAGACGGGGCATCGCGGCGCCGGCATGGAGGCAACTCTCACCGTGACCGAGGGCGGCGAAGGCGGGGGCGGCGGCGCCAAGGGCGGTGAGGCCAACATCTCGGGCAAGGAGTTCGCCTTCGATCCCAAGGACGTCACGGTTCCCGCCGGGCCGGTCAAGTTCAACCTGACGAACACGGGCAAGGTCGTCCACACCATCCTCATCGAAGGGGTGCCCGAGCTGGCCAAGATCGTGGCGCCGAAGGCGGGCGCCGCCACCGGAACGGTCGACCTGAAACCGGGGAAGTACGTCTTCTTCTGCGACGAAACGGGGCATCGGGGCGCCGGCATGGAAGGGACACTCACGGTGACCGAGGGCGGCGGAGGCGGCGGTGGCGGCGGTGGCGGCGGCGCCAAGGGCGGGAAGATCGACGTCTCGGGCAAGGAGTTCTCCTTCACGCCCAAGGACCTCACGGTTCCTGCCGGGCCGGTCGAGATCAACCTGAAGAACGAGGGCAAGGTCGTCCACACCATCCTCATCGAAGGTGTGCCCGAGCTGGCCAAGATCGTGGCGCCGAAGGCAGGCACCGCAACCGGAAAGGTCGACCTGAAACCGGGGAAGTACGTCTACTTCTGTGACGAGACGGGGCATCGCGGCGCCGGCATGGAGGGAACGCTCACCGTCAGCTAGGCAAGCGCCTTCTCAGGGCAGGTCAACCTGTACGGCGTTGCTCCGGCCGCTCTTGGACAAGAACCGCTCGAGTTGGGGCCGGAAATGCGGGTGGGTGACGGAGGCGAGGACGTTCTGGATCTCGAACTCCGTGCACTCCTCCACTGACTGCCGCCAGCCCATGTGGAAGCGGTCCTTGGCCATGGCCTGGAGATGGGTGGGGGCGGCGGCGAGGTCGGCGGCGATCCGGGCGACGTTCGGGGCGAAGTCGGCGGCCGGGTAGACCCGGTTGACCAGGCCCCACTCCCGCGCCTCGGCGGCATCCAGGGTGCGGTTGGTCAGCATCAGCTCCATGGCCCGCCGCATCCCCACGATCCGAGCCAGCGAGTAGCTGGTGGCGGTGTCATTGGCGATGCCGATGGAGTGCCAGGCGCACACGAACCGGGCCCTGCTCTCGCACACAGCCAGGTCGGCGGCCAGGGCGATGCCGAAGCCGCCGCCGGCCGCCACGCCGTTGACCGCGGCCAGCACCGGCTTGGGCAGCCGGGTGACCTTGTGGAGCACCTGGTGCCACCACAGGGCGAGCTCGCGGAAGTGCTCGCGGATCGCGTCGTCCTCCGCGGTCGGGATCTCCTTCAGGTCGAAGCCCGAGCAGAAGGCGTTGCCGGCGCCGGTCAGGACCACGGCACCGACGTCGTCGCGGACCTCGCAGGCGGACAGGGCGTGGAGGGTCTCCTGCAGCGCCACCAGGCCCAGGGCGTTGGCCCGCCCGGGGATGTCGAAAGTGATGGTGGCGGCGCCGCCGACGACGTCGAGCCGGATCTTCTCGTAGTCCTTCACGGTCGCCTCCCGATGGTCGCGGGCGCCCGGAATCGTTGACGCCGGAACCTGGGCGGTCAAGGGCCCCTGTCCCGGAAGGACCCCGGGCGGTACTCTCGATGTCAATGGGGGAAAGAGAGGGCTGGGGACTCTCACCGGTGGGCTGGGCGCTCGTCTACGCGGCCGCCACCATCGAGCTGGCGACCATCGTCGGGTGGTGGAGGCCGCTAGGAACGTTGGGGATCGTCCACATTCCCGCCTCGGTCGCGCCCGGATTCCTGCTGCTCGCGTTGTTCGGCCGCCGGCTCTACTCGAGCCGCTGGCTGTGGTTCTTCGTGTGGGCCGGGGCCATCGCCGCCCTCCCCGCCTGGTACTTCCCCGATCTTTTCGGCGGTGTCGGCGGTCTCTCCGGCTTCGCCCTCGCCGCCCTCCACGAGGAGGTGGTGTTCCGGGCCGTCTTCCCCCTCGTCGTGTGGCGGGTGCTGGATCGGGCGGGGACGAGTCCGGGATGGTCACGGGCGGGAGCCGTCCTGGCCCCCGCCGCGCTCTTCGCCGTGCTGCCCAACCACCTCCGGCAGGCGGACTCCGTCCTCGGGGTGCTGCCCTTCTTCGCCTTCGCCGTCTTCCTGGGCCTGCTGGTCCAGCGGCCCGACGTCCTGCCCGCGGCGGCGCTGGCCCATCTGGCTGTGAACCTGCTCACCATCCCGGTCCTCTACGGCGGGGTGAGCCCCGTGGCCCGGGGAGTGACGGTCGGGGTGCTCCTCGGGGGGTTCGCGCTGGTCGCGCTCTTCGTCGCCGGCCGGCCGGAAGGGGAAGGAATACCCGCCGGCGGTGCCGGTGTTGCCTCTTGGGATCCGACCATCTGACTCTGCCCAGGAGCGCCCGTGCCCACCGTCGCCTTGACCAAGGACACCTTCAACGACACCGTCGCCGGCCATGACATCGTGCTCGTCGACTGGTGGGCCATCTGGTGCGGGCCGTGCAGCACCTTCGCCCCGGTGTTCGAGGCGGCTTCCGATCGCCACCCCGACGTCGTCTTCGGCAAGATCGACACCGAGTCCGAGATCGAGCTGTCGGCGGCCGCCGGCATCACGTCCATCCCCACGCTGATGGCGTTCCGGGAGGGGATCCTGGTCTACTCCCAGCCCGGCGCGCTACCCCCGGCCGCGGTCGACGAGCTGCTCAGCAAGGTGCGAGAGTTGGACATGGACGAGGTGCGCCGGGTGGTGGCGTCCTCGTCGTCCAGCTAGAGGCGGACGATCCCCGGAGATCGCCATGACGAGTGCAACGGCGCCGCCGGCCCGAACCTTTGCGCTCGGGGGCGAGTTGACCGTCCGCAGGCTCGGCTATGGCGCCATGCGGCTCACCGGACCCTCGATCTGGGGCGATCCGCCGGACCGCGACGCCGCCATCCGCCTGCTGCGGCGCGCGGTGGAACTCGGCGTGAATCTGATCGACACCGCCGATTGCTATGGCCCCCACACCAATGAAGAGCTCATCCGCGACGCCCTGCACCCCTACCCGTCTGACGTGGTCATCGCCACCAAGGGAGGTCTGGTGAGGCCGAGCCCGACCGAAGGGGCGCCCGTGGGACGGCCCGCCTATCTCCGACAGCAGGTGGAGATGAGCCTGCGGCGGCTTGGCCTGGAGCAGATCGGCCTGTACCAGCTCCACCGCGTCGATCCCGAGGTCCCGCTGGACGACCAGATCGGCGCCCTGAAACAGCAACAGGACGCCGGCAAGATCCGCTTCATCGGCCTCTCCGAGGTGAGCGTCCCGACGATCGAGGCGGCGAGGAAGACCGCAGCCATCGCCACCGTGCAGAACCAGTACAGCCTGGCCGACCGCCACCACGAGGAGGTAGTCGACTATGCCTCTACCGAGGGCATCGGCTTCATGGCGTTCTTCCCCGTCGGTGGGGGCCGCCTGGCCCGGCCAGGAGGCGTGCTCGACTCCGCCGCCGCCGAGCACGCCGTCACCCCCGCCCAGCTCGCCCTCGCCTGGCTGCTGCGGCGCTCGCCGGTCACGTTGCCCATCCCCGGGACGCAGAACATCTCGCACCTCGAGGAGAACATCGTCTCGGCCGACGTGGAGCTGACGGACGCCGAGTACCGGCAGCTCAGCACCCTGGCCACCCCGGGGATTCCGTAACCCGCGATCCGTAAGCTTGCGGAGGGCGCCCGGTGCCGGTTCCGTCAGGTTGGGCTCATCGCATCCTGACGAAAGGAACGACCGATGAGCCGCAGTTCTCGCCGCCGCTCCCATCGCGGACTCGCATGCGCCGCACTCGCCCTGTTCAGCACCTCACTCGCCGGTGAGACGACCGCGGCCCCAGCGGCCGAGGTCATGATCGTCCGCTATGAGGACCGGCTCGAGACGCACTCGAGTGCTCCCGGGCATCTCACCTGGACGGTTGACCTTCTCTCACCGCAAGGCGACGTCGTCGGGAGCCTCACGCACGACATCGTGTGCTCGACGAGCACTCCGCCCCCATGCGCGGTGTTCGATTCCACCGACACGTTCAACTTCCCCCAGGGTCAGATCGTGAACCGGGCGCCGGAGAGCGTCGCTCCCTCGCCGGCCGACCCGGGGCAGTTCCTGGTCGGTATCCACCCGCCCGGGAAGAGCATCGTCTCGGGGACCGGGATCTTCGCGGGCCGGACCGGACGAGCGCAGATGGCCGGCCTCCACGACACCCGGGAGATGCCAGGCTTCGCCACCTTCGACGACGTGTGGCTGATCGAGCTCGACCCGAAGTAGCCGCCGCTGGAGCAGGATGGAGCGGCCATGTCCCCGGCGAAACCGAAAGCAGACACGGGCAAAGAAGGCGTCGTCGCCTTGCTCTTCACCGACCTGGTGGGGTCGACCGAGTTGCTGGGCCGCCTAGGCGACGACGCCGCCGACGAGCTCCGGCGGGACCACTTCGCCCTGCTCCGCCGGTCCGTCGCCGAGGCTGGCGGCCGGGAGGTGAAGACCCTGGGCGACGGGCTCATGGCCACCTTCGACAGTCCACAGGCCGCACTGCGGTCGGCCGTGGCCATCCAGCGGGCGGTCGACGCCGCCAATCTCCTGAACCCGGACCGGGCCCTGGCGGTGCGGGTGGGGATCCACGCCGGGGAGCCGGCCCAGGAGGACGGGGATCTCTTCGGGACGCCGGTGGTGGTGGCGAAACGACTCTGCGATGCCGCCCAGGGCGGCCAGATCCTCGCCAGCGAGCTGGTCCGGGCCCTCGTGGGTTCCCGGGGCGGGTTCCGGTTCCGGACCAGTGGCCGGTACCAGTTGAAGGGCCTCGCCGAGCCCATGGCCGTGGTGGCTCTCGAGTGGCGGGAAACCGCCGCCTCGCCGTCGCCGCGACCGCCACCTCGGCCCGCCCCCGCTCCCCGGCCCCGGGGACCCAGCCTGGTGGGGCGAGCTGTCGAGCTGACCGAACTGGAAGGCGAGCGCCGCCAGTCGGAGCGCGGCGAGTTCCGGTGTGTCCTCCTCGTCGGTGATGCCGGCGTCGGCAAGACCCGCCTGGCCGGCGAGGTCCTCTCCCGGCACCGGCGAGCGGCGGTCACCTTGTCGGCCCGGGCCTATCCGCTCGGGGGCAACACACCCTTCGCCTTGTGGGCCGAGGCGCTGGAAGGGCACCTCCGCACGCTCGCGCCCGAGGACGTCTCCGATCTCTGCGGCGGTTTTCTCGACGACCTCGCCGGTCTTCTGCGTTCGGTGGCCGCGGCCCGGGGTGCCGCCCCCGGCCACGAGACGGCCCGCCCCGGGCTCATGGAGGGCCTGGCCGCCCTGCTGGAGAGGCTGGCGGGCCAGGCGCCGGTGGTGGCCGTGCTCGACGACGTCCACCTGGCCGACGCCTCCTCGTGGGAGACCCTGGCCTACGTGGCTCGGAATCTCGCCGGTTCCCGTCTCTTGGTGCTGGCGGCCGCTCGCCCGGCCGAGTTGGCCGGGAACAGGGTGGCGACCCAGGTCCTGCTCGGACTCGAGCAGGAAGGGTTGTTGCGCCGGCTGTCGGTGCCCTCGCTCGGCCCCGAAGGTGTCGCCGAGTTGGCCGCGGCGGTGCTGTCCTCGCCGCCGCCGGCGGCGTTGGTCCGCTTCCTGGACGAGCGCTCCCGGGGAAACCCGCTCTTCGCCCTCGGTCTGCTCCAGGCGCTGCTCGACGAGGGGGCCGACCTGACCGAGCCTTGCCTGCGGGCCCTCCCGGAAGGCCTCATGGAGCGGATCGGGACCGGCCTGCGTCTCCTCGACGAACCGGTCCTGGCCACCCTCGAGGTGCTGGCCGTCCTGGGCCGGAGGGTGGAGCTCGGCGAGTTGGCCCGGATCAGCGCCCGACCCGTGGACCGCCTCGGCGAGATCCTCGACGGGCTCGTCCGGGCCCGGCTCGTGGCGGAGGTCCAGCGAGGCCGGGAACTCGGCTACGAGGTCGACCACCCGCTCATCCAGGAGGCCGTGTACCAGGGAATCGGGACGGCCCGGCGCCGGGCTCTGCACCGCCTGGTGGGCCGGGCGCTGCTGGGCCTGGACGAACTGGCCGAGGCCGCCCCTCACTTCGCCGCGTCAGCCGAAGTGGGCGACGCCGAGGCCATCGAGGCCCTGAGCCACGCCATGCGCCAGGCCGAGAGCCGGCGTGCCTACCGGGAGATGCTGGCCATCCAGGGCGCGCTGGTCGAGCTGTTGCCACCGGGTGACGACCGCTGGCTCGGGGTGCTCGATGCCATGTCCACCTCGCTCGAGTGGTTCATCGAGGAGCGCAGCGATGTCGACGAAGCCCAGGCCGTCCGGGCCATGCGGGCCATCGATGCCGTGCTGGAGGGCACCACCGATCCGGGCCGGCGTGCGGCCGTCAAGTTCCGGCTCCACAGCTTCCTCGCCTGGGGAACGGGCGAGACCGACGAGGCCGATCGACTCGGGGCGGCGGCGGCCCGGCTCTTCGAGGAGGCAGGAGACCGGAAGGGGGTGCTGCAGACCGAGGTCCACCTGGCCTGGCTGCGGGGAATCCGCGGCGACGTCGCCAGCCTCGACATCGACGAAGTGATCGATGAGATGGTGGCCACCGGTGATCCCTTCCTGATCCACTGGGCCCACTACACCGACTCGTGGCGTTGCCTTCACCGAGGGCACTTGCAGAAGAGCGTGGAGGCCCTCCGCGCCGGCATCGATCTCGCCCAGCGGGTGGGGGCGGGTCAGCGCCTGACCGCCCTCCGAGCCCACCTCGCCCTGGCCCTGGCATTCCAGGGACGGGTGGCCGAGGCGACGCGGGTCCTCGAGGAGACGAAGGTGGCCGACCCTGCCTACCAGGGCAAGGTGTGCCTGGAGTGGGAGATCGTGACCCGCTGGCTCGGAGGCGATTTCGAAGGCGTCCTGGAGAGCGCCGACGAGATCGTGCGCTGGAACCCGGGCCGGCTCCCGGTCCGCCGGGCCCTCGGGATCGCCCTGGCCGCTCTCTCGGCCCTCGAAGTCGGACGGCCGGACGGCGCCGCCGAATATCTGGACCGGGCCAAAGCCGCCTGTGCCGGCTTCGAGATCGGATTGTCCAGCCTGTTCGGGTACATGGCGGAGGCCGCCCTGTCCGGGAGCAAGGGACGGGAAGAGGCCGCGCTGGCCGCCTTCGCGCGTGCCAGCGACCTGGCAGTGGCCACCGGGTCCTGGACACTGGCGGCGTTCGTCCTCCTGGAGCACGCCGAAGCGGCGGGCCGGGCGGGCGACGCCACGGCCGCAGAACAGGCCGCGGCCCGCATGGCCGAGGTGGGCGGGCGGGTCGACGGGGACCTGTTCCCCGGCCTGGTGGCGTTGGCCCAAGCCTGGGCGGGCCTTTCCGCCGGCCAGGGGAGCGATGCCCTGGAGGCGGCGGAGACGGCCGACCGGCTCCTCTCGGGATCGGAGTGGCGGGCTTTCGCCGGCCGGGCCGCAGAGGCTCTGGGCCTCGTCCGGGCGGCGGCCGGGATGGGCGGAGCCGTCGAGGCGCTGGAGCGGGCGGCGGCCGGGTACGAGGCCTGCGGCGCGCTGCGCCGCCGGGACCAGGCTCTCGAGGCCCTGCGCGACCTCGGCGGTCGGGGGCGGCGAGCAGCCGGCGCCATCCTGGGCCCCGAATCCCTCACCACCAGGGAGCGGGAGGTGGCCCGCCTCACCGCCGAGGGCCACACCGCCCGGGAGATCGGCGAGCGCCTCTTCATCGGCCGGCGCACGGTGGAGACCCACCTGGCCAACGCCTACGCCAAGCTGGGTGTGACCTCGAAGATGGAGCTCGTCCGGCGGGCTCCCGAATTCGGGCTGTGACCCGTCCGGCTGCGCTCCCCCCGGCTCGACCGCGCAATCCGTAAGTTCACGGAGGCGCCGGCTCGTCTTCTTTTCTACATTCGAGAGGACAGAACCAAAGGGGGAGACGATGGTTCGCCGCTCGCCAGTCCTCGTGCTCGTTGTCGTCGCGCTGATCCTTGGAGCCGGATCCGCAGTGGGCGCCCCAGTTCCCGTCCCACCTCTCGCCGCCGATCTCATCGGCCAATGGACGGTTCCCTTCGAAGAGGGCGGGGCCGCTTCACCCCGCTGCGTCACCCTGGAGAGCGGAGAGATGGTCTGCAAGCCGGCGGCCCAGGCCATGGCCATGCTGCCCGACGGGCGCGTCTTCTACTACAACGGCTTCGAAGGCCAGGAGAACGTGAGGACGGGCGTGCTCACCGATTTCGGCGCCCGGGGCCGCGACAGCACGGCGCGCCTGCTCGACCTGCGGCGGGGAACGCCGGCTTGGAGCACCCCCAGCCCGGCCACCGGCGGCGGGACCGATCCGAACATCCGCCCGGGCCACCGGGGCACCGACGACCCGCTCGGCATGGCCGGCGTCCCCGGCCGGCCCGGTGACGGCTTCGTCGGCAGCACCTGGGGCCGCCTCGGGGGGCCGGCCCACGACCCGACGTCGAGTCCCGACGACGTGCAGGCCAACGACGGCGATCTCTTCTGCGGCGACGTGAGCCAGCTGGACGACGGGCGGCTCCTGATCGCCGGCGGGTCCGACTTCTACAACGAGCCGGCACTACTGGACCGGGACGAGGGCGCGCCGGCCGACGCCGGCGTCTTCGAGCTCCAGGGGATTCGTGCCTCCCGGATCTTCGATCCGGCCACGGACCGGTTCACCCAGACCGGGTCGATGAAGTTCAACCGCTGGTATCCGGCCACGGTAACCATGGCCGACGGCCGGGTGCTGGTGGTCGGGGGCGGCACGAAGACCGTCAAGAACGCCCAGGGCGGGCAGGTGCGCCGCACCGAGACCTTCGATCCGGCCACGAACTCCTGGACCGAGAACTACACCGGCCCCGCGTCGGAGACCGCCCTGCCCCTCCAGCCCCGTCTCCACCTCCTACCCAACGGCAAGATCTTCTACGGCGGAGTGGGCACGTCGAGCGTCCCCTTCGCCCTCGGTCCGGACGAGGCCCTCTACTCCGTGCAGCAGTTCTTCGACATCGAAACCAGTCAGTGGGAGACCGTCGGCCCGGGGTTGCTCACCTCCCGCAACGGAGCCCAGCAGCTCATCCTCCCCCTCTCGCCGCCCTACGACACCGCCACGCTCCTCACCTTCGGGGGCACGGTCGGGTTTCACCCGAGCGGGGAGCTGGCGGTACCCCTCGCCGCCCTCACCACGGTCGACGCCGCCGGTCAGGTCACCAACACCGCCACCGCCAGCCTGCACAACGCCCGCTGGTTCGCCTCCGGGATGCTGTTGCCCGACGGCACCGTGCTCGCCGTCGGCGGTGCGGACAAGGACGCGGTTTCCCTTCCGGGGACCGAGATCGCCGTGCGCACCCCTGAGGTCTACGACCCGGCCACGGGACGCTGGACCGAGGTTGCCGCCCAATCCCGGGACCGGGCCTACCACAACGCCGCCCTTCTGCTGCCCGACGGGCGGGTGCTCCTCGGCGGTCACGCCCCCCTCGGGTTCCTCTTCGGACCACCCCGGGAACCGGTCGCTCCGGGATTCGCCAGCACGGAGCGGGACCCGAGCTTCGAGATCTGGAGCCCGCCCTACCTGTTCCGCGGTGACCGTCCCACCATCACCTCGGCCCAGGCCGGAATCCGATGGGGCCAGGAGTTCGACATCGAAAGCCCCGAAGCTGGAGACATCGAATCGGTGGTGTTGATGCGGACACCCTCCCCGGAGCACGTCGTGGACAGCGACGCCCGTTCGCTCAACCTCGCCTTCGCCTCCGGTGACGGCGATCGGCTCCGCGCGGTGGCCCCTCCCAACGGGGTGGTCGCCCCGCCCGGCTGGTACTACCTCTTCGTCAACCGGCGCTCGCCCCAGGGCCCGATTCCCTCGGTGGCCCGTATGGTCCACGTGGGGAATGTCTCCGACCCGGCCCCGGCCCAGCAGCCCATGGACGGAGCCGCGGCCACGGTCGACGACTCGATCTCGCCGCCGGCCGGGTCGGCGGACACCGTGTCGGTGGCGCTGGCGGCGACCAGCCGAGGCCCGGAGCCGGGGCCCCTCCTCCCGGTGGTCGCCGGTGCGGTGGCGGCCGCGGCCACCCTGTCGGGCCGGCGCTGGCTCTTGGCCGGTCAGGCGAGGAAGTGGTGATCGGCTCCGTAGCGCGCCATCCGTAACTGTGCGGATGGCCCGAGTCCCGGGGAGGCGTAGGTTCGGCTCATGGCCCACAACGTGATCAACCTTCGGAGAGGTGCCCAGGTGACACCCACGGCCCAGCCTTCGGGGACATACCGGCTGGAGGCGAGCGTCGTGTGGGTGACGGGCAGCGGGCCGGCCGACCATGGGAGGCGGGCGTCGTGGTCGGTGGCGGCGTGGTCTCTTTCGGCGGGCGTGATCGCCGGTGTGGACGTGGCCGACCTGTGGCTGCTCGACGTGAGCCACTCGCCGGGCGGGGCCCGGTCGCCCCAGCGGGCGCTGTTCCTCGACGAGCGGGCCGCACCCGACCAGGTTCAGGCGCTCGTCGACTGTTTCGGCGGGCGGTTGGAGGGCCCACTGGCCGGACCCCACCCGGTGGAGTTCGCGTTCTACCAACTCCCCATCGTCGAGGACGACGGGGTCGTGGTCGTGAGCGGTCGCCTGCGCCTGCAGGTCCCGCCGGACCGGCGGGCACGAACGGCCGAGGTGACTCCGCTCGTCTCCGGCTGGCGACTCCCAGCCGTGGGCGGGTGGTCCCGGGCACGCGTCGACGTGCAGGTCAACGTGGCCGAACTCGGCCTCGTCTGGCGCCAGCGGGGCTGCTCCGCCGCCCTCGGCGATGTGGTGCTCGTGGCGTGACCGCAACCTTCGATCGCCTTCAAGGGAGCCGGGAGGTGCCGGCGATCACGATTGAGACGGCCCGGAGCCAGGAGCACTGGTCCGACGCTCGCCATCTCATGCTCGAGTACCTGGAGTGTGCGACAGCCGGGTTCGGAATCGGGATTGCCGACGTCAGCCCCCACGTTTGGCTGGAAGTGGGGGACCCGTCGGCCCGCTACGGCAGCCCGGGGAGCCTCCTGCTGGTCGCCCGCGGCGAGGGCGAACCGGTTGGCATCGCCGGTCTCCACCTGCATGGCGACACCGCCGAGGTGGTCCGGATGTACGTGCGTCCGCAGTACCGAGGCCGGGGCGTCGCGATTGCGCTTCTGGACCGACTGCGCGACGAAGCGCTCCGGCGAGGGACTCGACGGCTCCGCTTGACGACCGATCCGGTCAGCATGGCGGCCGCGGCCCGTCTCTACCGGCGCTACGGGTTTCGCATCGTCGGAGCCCACATGAACCAGCACGTCGAGTTCCTGGACATGGAGCTGATGCTCGGACCGCCGAACCCTGCCTAGAGAGGCCGGTCAACCCCCGCTGCCGTAGGGGCGGGTGAGGATCTCCAGGAAGTGGCCGTCGGGGTCCTCGAAGTAGACCCCGCGCCCGCCATCCCGGGTGTTGATCACACCCGGTTCATTGCGGTGGGGGTCGGCCCAGTAGTCGAGCCGGCGTTCGGTGATCCGGCCGAAGATCTCGTCGAACTCGGCGTCGCTGATCAGGAAGGCGTAGTGCTGGGGGGTGATGTCGGCGTCGGTGTCGATGAAATCGAGCGTGACGCCGTTGTCCACGGCGACGCCCAGAAAGGGACCGAAGGGAGCGGGCTCGGGGAGCCCCAGGATCTCGGCCATGAAGGTGGCTGAAACCTTCTTGTCCCGGGCGGCGACGATCGTGTGATTGAGCTGAACAGCCACGGCTAGTCGGTGGGCAGGCGGGCCAGGAGCTCGGTCTTCTTCTCCTCGAACTCCTCGAAGTCGATCAGCTTGGCCTCGAACCGCTCGTGCACGAGGGCCACCATCCGGAGCAGTTCAGAGGCGGAAAGTGGAGTCAGGTCGTCGTCCGGCGTGGCATCGGCCAGGACGTCCTCGTCTCCCTCCTCGTTGGTGGTGCCGTTGGCGCGCTCCTCGCGGCGCTCGCGCTTGGCGGCCGCCTTGGCCTTCTTCGCCCGCTCCCGCTGGAGCTTCTCGAAGCTCGTTCGTTGTACTCCCATGACAACCTCACCCGTCGCCGAACACACCCCAGGTAACCACCATAGAGGTCCCAGGGCCGTTTCGGACCGCATACCCCCCAATCCGGGCCCTCATTCCAAGCCGGTTGCCAACCCGGACTGAGCCCTTTCTGACCGGCCGGGTCGCACCGAGGGTTCGATCCGGACCTAGGGTGGGAATGTGCATTCCATGTCGATGAAACGCCTGGTCCTCTGTCTGTCGGTCGCCGCCGTGTCCGTCGGTCTGGTGTCCTGCGGCTCCGACGAGGGCGGCTCCGACGAGAGCGGAGCCTCCTCGACCGTCTCACTCGGTCGCCTCGATCCCGCTCAGTTCTCGGACCGGATGAGCGACGCCGATGCGGAGGTCATCAACGTCCACATCCCCTACGAGGGCGAACTGGCGGACACTGACGCCTTCATTCCCTTCGACCGCATCCTGGGCGACGCCCAACTGCCGGCCGACAAGGGCTCCGAGATCCTCCTCTACTGCATGTCGGGCCGGATGTCGGATACGGCGGGGAACGCCCTGACCGGAGCCGGATACACCAACGTGTCCCATCTCGAGGGTGGCATGAAGGCGTGGGAAGCCGCCGGGAACACCCTCTTGCACAACAAGCAGCCGGACGCCTCCACCAGCGACAGCCACTGACCCGGGGAGTGTCCCAGGCCCTCTCTCGGACCGCCGGGTCGATAATCGATCGCCCGCACCGTAGAATGATGGCGTTGGTTGTCCCCTTGGGTAGACGGCCAGCCATAGGCGCCCGCCATGCGTCCCGAGAGCTGCATGGCCATAGATGCGCCCGATAGCTGACGGAGAACGAACTGAACATCAACTTCGAGGCGCTCGCCTCCTCGGAGGCGGCTGGTTGCGCCACACCCGAGGAGCTGGCCACGCTTCGGGCCGCTCCTGCGGAGTGGGCCGCTACCCTGCGACGCCTGCTGGCCGAAACCGAGGCCGCCCTCCCCGCCGCCCGCCGCATCACGGGCCCGGAGCGCGACATGGTGGTGGCCGACTTCACCGAAGAGCGCGACCGGCTGCGGAGCGCCCTCAGCCGCCTGGTGGGCGACCCGAGGCCCGCGCCGCGGGCCGAGGCTGAGCGCCGCCCCGCGCGGGAGCGCCCGCCGGCCGACGAGGGACCGAGCCTGCCCCCGTCGCCCCCCGCCCTCCAGGCCTCCTTCCAGGACGGGCGCGTCGTGCTGTGGGCGGCCAGCTCGTCCGTCGCCCGCCCCCCGGCTGAAGAGCGCGACCGCCTGATGGCTGAGGCCGGAGCCGGATCGATCTCGTGGGACGCGCACCCCGGCATCTCCGTCCCCGGTGGCGGGCGGACGCCGGCGGTCTCCGCACCGGTCGCCGAAACGCTCGGCTGGCTGGTCGGGGTCGGCACCGGTCAGCTGGCGCCCGGGGCCGCCCCCAGCCTGCGCTGGCTGGGAGAGGTGGCGGCCTGGGGAACCGAGCTGGTGGCCCGGGGCCAGATGATCCCCAGCCTGGTGTGCCCCCCGGCGGCGGCCGGTCCGGCCGGCCGGGTACGGGCGAGCACAGCGTGCGCTGGCTTCCCGGCCTGGTCGACGCCGACCGGCTCCGGAATCTCTCGGCCCGCATGCCCGGGGCCGTGTCCGCCGCCGAACAGCCGCGGAGCCGCCCCAGCCAGCTGTGCCGGTCGGCGCTGGGCGCCGTGGTCGACGCCGTGTGCCGGGCCGGCGCCGCCCGGCTCGTCACCGCCGCCACCGTGCCCGTGGCCCGCTCCCGTTCCGAGGTCCGCGAAGCCGTCCTCGCCGGCCTCGACGGGACACCCTTCAGCGCCGCCGTGCGCCCCGCGGCGGAGCTGGCCGACGAGCTCTCCCGCTGGACGGCACCCGTGACCGGCGACCGGACGGCGCCGCTCACCGTCCGCCTGGCCGCCCCCGAGGACGACGGCGGCTGGCTCCTGACCGTCGAGGTCGAGGGTCCTGACGGCCGCCAGCACGTCGAGGACGCCCTGGGTGGCGACCGCCGCGCCTGGGCGACGGCGGTGGAAGCCGAGCTGCGCCGCCTCGAACGCCTCCTCCCCGCCCTGATGCGTCCGGGCCGGCGCCGGGGGCGCGTCGTCCTCGACGGCGGCGAGGCCTGGGACCTCATGACCACCACCGGACCGGTCCTGGAGGCGGCCGGGTTCCGGGTGCGGGTCCCCGCCCTGTCCCGGCGCAAGGCCTCCACCCGCCTCCAGCTCACCGCCGAGGCTCTCTCCGGGCCGTCCCTGGTCGGTGCCCAGCAGCTGTCCAAGGTGCGCTGGTCGGTGCTGGTCGACGACGTCGAGCTCGACGCCGGCGCCATCGCCCGCCTCGCCGCCCAGGCCCGGCCGCTGGTGAAGGTCAAGGGAGGCTGGGTCGAGCTCGACAAGGCCGACCTCGAGGCCGCGGCCGCCGCGCTGGCCGACCGGGCCGGCACCACCGAGCTCTCCGGGGCGGCCATCCTCCGTCACGCCGTCGGCCTCGAGGGTGGCCCCATGGGCGGCCCCACGTTGGTCGAAGGGCATGGGTGGGCCGTCGACCTGGTGCGGGGCGCGGCCGCCGGTGCCGCCCGTCCGCTCCCGGCGCCGGAGGGATTCGCCGGCGAGCTCCGTCACTACCAGACTGAGGCCCGGGGCTGGCTGGGGTTCCTCGACCGGGCCGGTCTCGGGGGCTGCCTGGCCATGGACATGGGTCTGGGCAAGACGCCGACCGTCCTGGCCCACGTGCTGGAAGGCCGGAAGGAAGGGCCGACGCTGGTCATCGCCCCGGCCGCCGTCCTCAGCAACTGGGCGGCGGAGGCCGAGCGCTTCGCCCCCGACCTGGACGTACGGATCCACCACGGCGCCGACCGGGCCGGCGCCGAGGACGTCGCCGCCGAGGTCGCCGGAGCCGATGTCCTCATCACGACCTACGCCACCGCCGTGCGCGACGTGGATGCCCTGGCCGAGATCAAGTGGGACCGGCTGGTGGTGGACGAGGCCCAGGCCATCAAGAACCCGGCCAGCGACACGGCCCAGGAACTCCGCCGCATCTCGGCCCGCAGCCGGTTGGCCCTCACCGGCACGCCGGTGGAGAACGGGCTGGGCGACCTGTGGGCCATTCTCGACTTCACCAATCCGGGCCTGGTCGGACCCCGGAACACCTTCGTGGAGGCGCTCTCCCGCAGCGGGGAGGGGAAGGGCCGGGCGGGCGAGGCGGCCCTGCGGGCCCTGAACGGCCTGCTCGTGTTCCGGCGCACCAAGTTGGAGCCCGAGATCGCCGCCGAGCTTCCCGACAAGATCGACGAGCTCGACCGCTGTGCCATGACGCCCGAGCAGGTCGGGCTCTACCAGGCGGTGCTGGACAACCTCCTGGACCAGGGACCCGAGGTGGACCAGAAGGCGCGCAAGGGCCACGTGCTGGCCGCCATCACCCACCTGAAGCAGATCTGCGACCATCCCGCCGCCTACCTCGACGACGACCAGGGACCGCTCGACGGACGGTCGGGGAAGCTGGCCCGGCTCGAGGAGCTGATCGAAGCCGTCTTCGAGGCCGGCGAGCGCATGCTCGTGTTCACCCACTTCGCTCGCTGGGGGGAACGACTGGCCGCCCATCTCACGGAACGCACCGGCCTGCCCATCGGCTGCTACCACGGCGGGATGTCCCGGGGCGCCCGGGACCGCATGGTCAAGGAGTTCCAGGAAGGCACCGGCCCCGGGGCGCTGGTGCTGTCCATCAAGGCCGGGGGCACCGGCCTCAACCTCACCGCCGCCAGCCACGTGGTCCTCTACGACCGCTGGTGGAACCCGGCGGTGGAGGACCAGGCCCGTGACCGGGCGTGGCGGATCGGCCAGTCGCACACCGTCGTCTCCCATCGCCTGATCTGCCCGGGCACGGTGGACGAGCGGGTCGAGGAGGTGGTGGCCGGCAAGCGGCACATCGCCGACCTCGTCCTGCCCGCCAGCAGCTCGCTCGGGGACCTCGGCGCCGACCAGTTGCGCCTCGCCCTCGGCCTGGGTCCGAACGCCCTGGTGGACGAGGTGGCCGGGCAGAAGCCCCGCTCGGGAGACGAGGCCGCAGCATGAGCGACGGGAGCGGCGGCGGCGGTAGCGGCGGCGGCGGCGGCGGCGGCGGGGGAAGCGGCAGCGGGAACCGCCGGCGTCGCCCGGCCAAGGGCCGCTCCGGCACCGGCCAGTCCCCGCGCCCAACCGAACCTCGTCCGGTGGGCGTTCGTCGTCCGGAGGGCGATCGTCCGGGGGGCGTTCGTCGTCCGGAGGCCGCGGCGCTCCCGCCCAGCGGCGCACGTCCGAGGTGGACTTCTGGGGCCGGCCTGACGACGTCCCGCCGCCGGTGACCAGGATCACGCCCACCGCGGACCCGGCGGCCGCTCCCCCGCTCGTTAGGCGACCCGCCGCTGGGACCGAACCCGGCGGCCGCCGCACATCATCTGGCCGTGATCTACGAGGAGGCGGTCCGGGCCGGTACCGCGCTGGCCGCCGCCAGTGGCCTCCTCGCCGAGGAAGAGGACGACGAGCGGTCCGAATGAGGACCGGCACCGGTCACGACGACCGGGCGACCGCCGCTTCCTGACCGTCGAGGCGGGAGACCGCCGGTCGCTTGAGGATCTTGGTGATGACCGAGGGCGTGACTCCGAGCCCGCGGGCGATCTCGGAGCGGGTGAGCCCGTGTCCCAGCAGCTCCCGCACGGCCATGGCCCGCTCATCGGCCAGGTGGGCGAGGGCGTCGAGATGCGATTCCATCTCGTCCGTGGCCCGGCGCGCCCGGAGCCACGGATCGGAGGACGGCATCCCTTCCTCCTACAGGGCCTGGACCGGCCCCCGGGCCACGTACTTCCCCTCCCGCCAGACGGCGGTGTAGGCCTCCTCGGCCTGGGCCCGGGCGTCCTGCAGTGAGGTGGCCCGGATCTCGGCGCCTTCGCTGTCCCACTCCGGGAGGACCTCGTAGCGGGCCGGCCCCCGGGCCGGTTCCCGGGCCAGCGTGGCCACGTGGGCCCCACCGTGGAAGACGCGGTAGCGGGCGGGTCCGCTCTCCACCTCGACCTTGTCGTAACGGAAGACGGGGCGCCGCAGGGCCCGCCCCAGGAGCTCCGCCTTGTGGCACCGGGCGCAACAGCTCAGGGGGCTCTTGGTGTCGTGAAAGATGGGGGCGGCGCTCTGTGTCATGAAATCAGCTTAGCGCGCCCTAGGGTAAAAAGCGGACGTCCAGGTCATGGCCGGTCCCCGGAGCGGGGAATCCTCAATTCGGGCTTAACCCGGCAACAGTTTCCAGAACGCCTCCGGCCGGCACCACGGGGTGCCGACACCTTCCTCTAGATACTCAGCGCGGCGGCGCGAACGGAGGCCCTTAGTGACCAGTGTGACGACGTACCGACCCCAGCCCCGCGACGGGCTCACCCGGGCCGTAGCGGCAGGCGCCGTCATGGTGTTCGTGGCCGGCGTCGTCAGCGCCTTCGCCATGTCGGGACCCGGCGGCGCGGGCGGCGTCAACGTCCAGGCCGCCGCCCCCGGCGTCGGCGCTTCGGCGAACGCCAGCACCGAGGGATTCGAGGACATCGGCTCTTCTGCCGCCCGCAAGACGACGACCCGGAAATCCTCCCCGACGACCCTGGGCGGCGTCCTGGCTGCTCCCACCGCAGGTGCGCAGGTGGCACTCCCCGCTCCGGTCGCCGGGCCTCTGGGCACCACCGTGACCACCGTCCTGCGGGCGGTCAGGCCGGTGCTGCCCTCCGGGACCACGGCGCCGACCAGCAAGCCGGCCTCCGCCCCGAACGCCACTGTCAGTCCCGAAGGCACCCTCTCCGTCCCCGGTCTCGACGTGGGGGCGCTCGACGACCTCCTGGGCGTCCTCGATCTCGGCAACGTGCCGGTGGTCACCGATCTGCTCAACGGCCTGACCCCCGAAGTGCTCGCCCTGGTCAACCAGCTGCTCGGCACGGTCTCGGGCGGTGACCTCCTCGCCCTGGACGGAATCCTCGGGACGTTGCCGGCAGGCGTCGTGCCCGACCTGACCGCGCTGCTCGGCGGCCTCCCGCTCGAAGCCCTCGGGCCGGTCGGCTCCCTCCTCAACATCCTCCCGGCGGGCAACGCCGGGCTGACCGGCAGCGTGCTCGGTGGGCTGCCGGTGGCGAGTGCGCTGCCCCTCAACGGCCTGCTCACCTCGCTTCCCGTCGGACAGATCGACGCCATCGGGACCCTGCTCAACACCCTCTCGGCCGCCGATCTCACCACCCTCGGGAATCTGCTGGCCGCCTCCAACGGGACGGCCTCGTTGACCAGCCTGGTCGGCAGCCCGACCGGGCTCATCGGCGGGCTGCTCGGAGGCCTCCTCGGCGGGTCCACGAGCCCGCTGTCGGCTTCCGGGCTGTCCACGGTCACCTCGCTCCTCGGGGGCCTGCCCACGTCCAGCCTGCCCTTGGTCGGCAAGCTGATCACCCCGCTCTCCACCAGCCAGGCCCGGGACACCGGCCAGCTCCTCACCGGGCTGCCCGACGCCGTCCTCCCCATCCTCGGCCAGGTACTGGGGGCGGCAGGGCCCACCGGCCTTCCCCTCGTCGGCACGCTGATCGGTTCGGCCAACAGCACCAGCAGCCTCCCCCTGGTGGGCTCGCTCCTCGGTCTCACGAGCGGCGGCCTGCCCGTGGTCGGCAGCCTGCTCGGGACCAGTTCCACCTCCGACCTGCCGTTGTTGGGCGACCTGCTCGGCATCTTGGGCCTGTAGTTCCAGCCCTGTAGCCCCAGCCCTGTAGCCCCGCCCCCGGCCTGGACAGGCCGGGGGCTCGGCTTTACGGTCGCCCGGTGCTCGTGACCCGGGACCGCGCCACTCTCGCCCTGGCCGCGGTCCTCGGTCTCGGCGGCTCGCTCCACTTCGTGCGGGACGAGTACGTGCAGGCCATTCCCCACTGGATCCCGGCCAAGCGGGCCGTGGTCTACGCCAGTGGCGCCCTCGAGGTGCTGTGCGCCGTGGGCCTGGCCCGCCGGAAGCGGTGGGCCGGCCCGCTCAGCGTCGCCGTGCTGCTCGCCATCTGGCCGGCCAACGTCCAGTTGGCGCTCGACGCCGGGACGGGCCGCAACCCCGGCGTCTTCGACAGCCCGGTCCTCATGTGGGCCCGGGTCCCCTTCCAGCTCCCCATGATCTGGGTGGCGTGGCGGGCCACTCGGGCGTCGCCCTGACGGACGGAGCCACCTCCGCGGGCATCAACGGGGCCGGGTCGACTCCACGATGTGGAAAACCACGCCGTCGGCCTCCGCCGCGGCCCGGAGGTTGGGTCCGACGTCGTGCGTCGAGACGGCAATGCCCCCCGCGAGGCGATGGGCAGCGGCAAGCGCTTCGACCATCGCCGCCGAAAGGGCCCGGCCTTCGGCGCGGTGACGGTGCCGGAGCTCAGCCATCGACCAGGCGAGCTCGCTCAGCGGGAGGACCACGATTTCCGCGGGGAGAGCGGTCAGCTGCGAGCGGAAGGCGGCCTGTAGATCGGCGGGAAGGGCCGCCACTGGTGCCGATAGCTTTCCAGCCACGGTCGGGTCCGCAAAGGACGAACACAGGCGGAAAAGCCACAGGCCCGTGGTTGCGATGCCGTCGGCGCCGAGCCCGTCGAGGTCCGGGAGGCGGTCACCGACGAGGACGTCACGCAACAAATGATCGTCGAGGACGATGCGGGCCAATTACGTCGTCGCCAGGTCGGGGTCCTCGAGGGCGCTGACGAATCGAGCGTGATCCTCGGCCGACAGGACGCTCGCCAGGAGGCGCTGCCTGCCTCCGGCTGGTAGGAGCACTACCGCGTCGCCGAGGTCGATGACGATCACCGGCCCGCCATGATCAAGACCCCAGCGACGGCGCACGGCAGCCGGCACTGACATCTGTCCACTCGTGGAAACCAGGAACTCAGCTGGCGTCGCCATTGGCACCTCACTTGGTAAATCGCGATTCTACCAAGTGCGGTGCCTCGGATCGCAGTTCTACGACGCCGGCTCCCAGGGCTGGAGCCATTCGGTGGCGGGCCAGCCTTCGGCTGCGGCCATGAGGGCATACATGGTGGCGCCGTCGATCGCCTCCCGGATGATGTCGGCGTGGCCGGCGTGGCGGGCGGTCTCCTCGACGAGATGGAGGAGCACCCACCGGACGGACCAGGCGTCGAGGTCGGCGGGGAACCAGGGCACGCCTTTGGGAACGGGGACGTCCTGGCCGAGGTCAATCCCTTTGATGGCCGCCTCGGTCTCCGCGGCGACCTCGTCGTAGAGAGCGAGAACGCCGGCCAGCGTTTCGTCGGGCCCGAGGCGGAAGCCGTCCTCGTAATTGGACTCCTGCGCCTCCTGGCCACCATGGCGCGGGCGCTGCAGGACCAGGTCGATCCAGCTCCGCTCCATCTCGGTGCAGTGCTTGATGAGCCCCCCGATGCTGAGCGAGCTGGCGGTCGGGGTCAGGCGGGCCTGCGCGTCGGTCAGGCCGTAGGCGGCGTTACGCAGCCCGTCGCGCTGCTGGGTGATATAGGCGACCAGGAGGTCGCGCTCGTCGTCCAACTGGGGCGCTTGTCCCGGCATGTCGATCTCCCTTGGTCGGTGGGAGCGCCCATCATGCGTCGGGCGACAGGCCGGACGGAGAAAGGGACAAAGCTCCCGGCACCCCATTCCAGGGCAGGAGTATATCTCGTATGATACTCAGTATGCTGACCCACGGAATGAAGTCATGAGCGTCAAGCACGCCCTGCTGGCGCTCCTCAGTGAGGGCCCCAAGTACGGCCTGCAGCTGCGCCTCGAGTTCGAGGCTCGCACCGGCGAGGTGTGGCCCCTGAACGTCGGGCAGGTGTACACGACCCTGCAGCGGCTCGAGCGCGACGGGCTCGTCGAATCCGACGACGCCGAGCCGGACGGCCCCCAGAAGGGCTTCCGGATCACGGACGCCGGCTCGAGCGAGCTCATCGCCTGGCTGCGCACGCCGCCCGACGAGAGCGTCCCGCCCCGCGACGAGCTCGTCATCAAGGTGCTCGTCGCCCTGAGCCTGCCCGGGGTCGACGTCGAGGAGCTGTTGCAGGTCCACCGCCGCCACCTCGTCCAGACCATGCAGCGCTACACCCGACTCAAGGAGCACGCCGACGCCGACGACGTCGGCCTGGCCCTGGTGGCCGATGCCGAGATCTTCCGCCTGGAGGCGGTGATCCGCTGGCTCGACTCCGCCGACGTCCGCCTGAAGCGGTTCCCCGCCGCCATCCCGGCGACCGGCACGCCGGAGACACCCGCCACCCCGGGCTCCGCACCCACGTTCCGCAAGTCCCGCCGCGCCATGGGGGCCCGGCGATGACCGCCGCCCTGGAACTGCGCCAGGTGTCGAAGATCTACGGCTCGGGACCCACCGAGGTCCACGCCCTGCGCGCCGTCGACCTGATCGTCAAAGCCGGCGAGCTGGTGGCCATCATGGGCCCCAGCGGTTCGGGCAAGAGCACGCTGCTGACCATCGCCGGAACCCTGGAGGAGGCGACCAGCGGCCAGGTCCTGATCAGCGGGTCCGACGTCTCCCAGCTGTCGAAGAACGACCGGGCCCGGCTGCGCCGGCGCGCCATCGGCTATGTCTTCCAGGACTTCAACCTCCTGGCCGGGCTCACCGCCCTGGAGAACGTCACCCTGCCCCTGGAACTCGACGGCGTCGGCACCAAGGCCGCTCGGGCGGCGGGCCTCGAGGCGCTGGACCGCTTCGACCTGGCGGGCAAGGCGGGGCGCTATCCCGACGAGCTCTCCGGCGGTGAGCGCCAGCGGGTCGCCATCGCCCGGGCCGTGGCCGGCGAGCGCCACCTGCTCCTGGCCGACGAGCCCACCGGCGCCCTCGACTCGGTCAACGGCGAAGCCGTGATGCGCCTGGTGAAGGCCGCCTGCCAGCGCGGCGTGGCCGGCGTGATCGTGACCCATGACGCCCAGCTGGCGTCGTGGGCCGACCGGGTCGTCTTCATCCGCGACGGTCGGATCATCGACCAGACCGCACCTCCGGCCGGGCCGGAGTCGCTCCTCGCCTCCGGACTGACCCCGTGAAGTCGGCCGCGGCCCGGCGGGCCGTACTGCGCTGGGGGTGGAGGCTGTTCCGGGCCGAGTGGCGCCAGCAGATCCTGGTGCTGGCCCTGCTCAGCGTGGCCGTCACCACCACCACCTTCGCCGCCACCTTCAGCTACAACATGGGGTCCGACGGCTCGGGGATTTTCGGGGCCGCCGACCAGCGCATCACCTTCGCCGGCTCGGACCCCGCAGCCACCGCCACCGACCTCGCCGCCGCCGAGCGGTACTTCGGCACCATCGACGTGATCACCACCCGGACCGTCCCCGTCCCCGGCCTGGCCGATGACATCGAGTTCCGGGCCCAGGACCCCCAGGGCGCCTACAGCGCACCGATGCTGGCGCTGCGCCAGGGCCGCTACCCGACGGCCGCCGGCGAGGTGGCGGTCACGGACGCCGCGGCCCAGACCCTCGAGGTCGCCGTCGGCGGCACCTTCGCGCTCGAAGACCGGAGCCGCCGGGTCGTCGGCCTCATCGAGAACCCGGGCGACCTCGACGACGAATTCGTCCTCGTGTCCCCGCTCCACACCGAGGTTCCGGACCGGGTGACCATCCTGGTCCAGGGCTCACCCGAGTTCCGACCGGGTGACCATCCTGGTCCACGGCGACATTGACGCCTTCCGCTCCCTGATGACCGTGGAGGGCAACGTCGATCGGGAGAGCCGGCCCAACGAGCAGGCGGTGGCGGCGGTACTCACCTTCGGCATGGCCACGGTGGGCCTCCTCCTCGTCGCCCTCATCGCCGCCGCCGGATTCGTGGTGATGGCCCAGCGGCGGCTGCGGGAGCTCGGCATGCTGGCCGCGGTGGGGGCCACGGAACGCCAGGTCCGGCTCGTGACCCTGATCAACGGCGTCCTCGTCGGGTTGATCGCGGCGGCGATCGGCACCAGCGCCGGCCTCGTGGGCTGGGTGGCGGCGACCGGGCGGGTGGAGGAAGCGGCCGGGCACCGGATCGGTGGCCTGGCGGCGCCCTGGTGGTTGCTGGCCACCAGTGTGGTGCTGGCGGTCCTGACGGCAACGGCGGCGGCGTGGTGGCCGGCCCGGGCGGTGGCCCGTATCCCGATCATGTCGGCGCTGTCGATGCGACCGCCCCGGCCGAAGCCGGCGCACCGCTCGGCGCTGGTGGCCGTACTCCTGATGGTGGCGGGCGTGGGCTGCTTCGCCCTCGCCGACCAGCAGAACCCCTTCCTCATCATCGCCGGCATGCTGGCCACACCCATCGGCGTGCTCTTCGTCGCCCCGCTGGCCATCCGGGCCGCCGCCACGTCGGCGTCCCGCCTGCCCATCGCCGCCCGTCTCGCCCTGCGCGACCTGGGCCGCTACCAGGCCCGCTCCGGCGCCGCCCTGGCCGCCATCATCCTGGCCCTGGGCGTCCCCGTGTCCGTGGTCATCATCGCCAGCGCCTCCGAGGCCCAGAGCCAGAGCAACCTGGCCGATGGCCAGGTCCTGATCCTCATCCAGGGCGACAAGCGGTTCGACCCGCTCCTGACCCCGGTGCGGGCGCCGGCCGAGACCGCGGCGCTCGACGCCCGCGTCGGCGAACTGGCGGCGACGCTCGACCACGCCACGGTGATCCCCCTGGACATGGTCGTCGACCCGAACCAGGGTCTCCGGCCCGACCCCTTCGCCGGCCAGGGACGCCCGGCGTTCGGGGTGATCCAACAGTTCCCCGGCGAGGATCGTGCC
Organism: uncultured Actinomycetes bacterium; assembly: GCA_963789165.1. Taxonomy (GTDB): domain Bacteria; phylum Actinomycetota; class Acidimicrobiia; order IMCC26256; family BP-133; genus CAWBJP01. The sequence continues at coordinate 67,407 of CAWBJP010000012.1, read as the reverse complement.
GCGCTGCTCCTGCTCCATGTGGCGTCACCGCAGCTCCTCGACGCGGTGGGGGCCGACCCCGGGACCCTCGACGCCCACGAGATCCAGACCGTGGCGACCGAAGGTGACTTCAAGCTCTTCAGCACGAAGAGCGACCACATGACGATCAGCGACCGCGCCACCATCCCCGACTCCGGGTATTCCTCCCTCCCCAACACCTTCATCAGCCCGGCGGCCGTCCAGCGCCGGGGTTGGGAACCGGTCCGGGCCGGATGGCTGATCGACAGCGCCGGTGTCCTCACCGGCGAGCAGAAGGCCGCGGCCCGCGACCTGGCCGTCGCCGCCGGGTTTACCGTCGAGACGGCCCAGCACCAGGCGTCGCTGTCGACGCTGCGCACCGGGGCCACGGCGGCCGGCATGCTCCTGGCCCTCGGCGTCCTGGCCATGACCGTGGGCCTCATCCGCAGCGAGGGCGCCGGCGACCTCCGCACCCTCACCGCCACCGGGGCCACGAGCACGGTCCGGCGCAACCTCACCGCGGCCACGGCCGGGGCGCTCGCCGTCCTCGGCGTGGTGCTCGGGATCGCCGGGGCCTATCTGGTCATGCTCGGCGCCTACATCGGCAACCTGGGCGATCTGGCTACGGTGCCATTCGCCCACCTGGCCGCCACCGCCGTCGGCGTGCCCGTGCTGGCCACGGCGGCCGGTTGGCTCCTGGCCGGGCGGGAACCCCCTGCCCTGGCCCGAGCCGCCCTGGAGTAACGCTCAAGCCTGAACGCCGGCCGGGTCCGGGGTTCCGGGATGGAATACTGGGCCCGTGCGTCCCCTCGTGGTCCTGTTGGTGGTGGTGCTGGCCCTGCTCGCGGCGGCCGAGGCGCGCCGGCGCACCCGGCCCATCCTGGGGAAGCGACCCGCCTACGGGCGGCCCTTGAGCGACTGGGCCGGGATCTCGGTCCTCGGGCTCGGACTCGGCCTGGCCACGCTCATCGCCGGCTTCCGGCAACTCGCCTTCCTGCTGCTGATCGCCGTCATGATCGAATCGTTCCTCACCGTCAGTCAGGTGCGGACTCCACGACGTCGACGCTAGAGCGGGCGGCGGCGGTGGCCGGTTCGCCCTATGTCGTGGAGTACGAGGGGCGGTTCAGCCTCCCGGCCCCTCCCGACGAGGTCTGGACGGCCGTCGAGCGCTTCGATCGTTTCGAATCCTGGTGGGGCTGGCTCGGGGAGCTGCGGGTGGAAGGACCCGGACTGGTGGCGGGCTCCGTCCTGCACGGGGTCGTGGCCCCGCCGCTCCCCTACCGGATGCGCTTGCGGGTCGTGCTCCTGGACTGTGACCCGCCCCGGCGCATCGACGCCTCGGTCGAGGGCGACCTGGTGGGCCACGCCCGGATCGTCCTCGACCCCGAAGGGGCCGGCACCCGGGCCAGCGTGGACTGGACCATCGAGATGATGCAGCGCCCCATGCGCATGGCCGCCCGGGTGGCGTCTCCCCTGTTGCGGTGGGGCCATGACCGGGTGGTGGACGCCACCGTCGCCGGCTTCCGCCGCCATCTGCGCAGCCGCCCGGGCGGTGCGGGCTAGCGCCATCCCGGGCGACTCACTCCTCCACGATGCCGGTGAGGACATCGCCCCGGTGGGCGGCGAGACGCTCGGCCTCTTCCTCGACGAGGGCACGGTCCCGGGCGGAGAGCGCCTCCCAGAGGCTCGATCCGTACCGTGAGCTTCTTCCCCGAGGTCCGGGGTCGCCAGGTCCCGATGAGCTCGCCGTCGGCGGCGATCCCGCCGGACGTCCGAGCATCCGCCACAGGTGCTTCTGGCGCGCCTCGTCCGCCACCAGCAGCTCCCGGTCCCGGAGCTGGAGGTAGGGGTCGTGGGGGCCGAGGAGCCGCACGGTCCGTGCCCGGCCGCCTGGCCCGCCGCCGGTGAGGGCGTCGAGATCACCGGCCAGGACGAAGCGGGGCTCCGGACGGGGGGCGGGAGGGAGGTCGCTGACGACCACCTCCACCGCGTCGTCGGGCCAGTGCGCCTTGACCTCCTTCACCGGCGAGTCGAGAAAGGTGGCCACGTCGCGGATGCGGGCCGGGCCGTAGAACCGCAGGTGGTTGCGGACCACGTCGAATCGAGCCTCGGCCCCGCCGGCCAGGTGGCGGTACCGGGGGGGACGCAGCCCGGGGATGCGGCGCAGCACGGGCGGGGAGGTCCCCGGCTCCAGCTCGAGGCCGGCCTGGAGGGCGGCGAGGCGGAAGGGCTGCTCGTAGATGTGGGTAGCGTCGCACGGCCGGCAGAAGCGCAGGTCAGGGCGCGTCCACCAACCCGGTGAGGCGGCCGGAGACGTCGCCCTTGACTGTGGGCTCGGCGACGATGGTCCGCAGGTGACCGGCGATGACCCGCAACGCATCGAGCGTGGCGATCCCGGCCTCCTTCAGCGGCTTGGCGGCGTCGAAAATCCGCTTGGCCGCGTCGGCCTCCGACCATGGCGCGGTGGCCACCGCCACGGCCTCCATGTCAGACCGGCGGTAGGCGTGGGGAGCCCCCCGTACCGTCCAGGCGAAGGACACGTCATCCGGGCCGGCGGGCGGCGCACCCCGATTGCCCAGCGCCCAGGCCGCTCCGATGGTTCCCGTGTCCTGCACGCCGTAGTCGAGGAGCCCGACGTCGGTCGGTGTCGTGGCCGTCCCGGGCTCGCGGTCCAGTTGGTGGCGGCCGAAGCGGTAGCGCACCACGCCGGCCCGCCTGACCGTGCCGTGCTGACGACTCAAGGGCTCGCTCCTGTGCTCACACTCCATTGAGGCAGACGGTGCGGGTTAGCGTCACATTCGACCGGAGAGGGGGCGGCTCGCATGAGCGAGGCTGTCGGTACCGTCAGAGCCCTGTGGCGATTCCCCGTCAAGTCCATGCGGGGCGAGCAGATCGAGACCGCCGCCCTGACCGAAGCCGGTTTCCTCGGCGACCGCGCCTACGCGCTCATCGAGTCGGACACCGGCAAGGTGATGACCGGGAAGACCCCGCGGGTAGGACCGAAGCTCTTCGGGTGCCGGGCCGCGTTCGTCGAGACCCCGGGGCTGGGCGACGCGCCTCCGCCCGTGTGCATCACGTTTCCGAACGGCACTTCGGTGCGGAGCGACGACCCCGATCTCCACGCCACCCTCTCGGGCTACCTGGGTCGCTCGGTCACGCTGGAGCGGGCCGGTCCTTCACCACAAGGCGTCGTCGCGCCCTTCTTCGATCTCTTCCCTGTGTCCGTGCTGACGAGCTCCACCCTCGACCGGCTCAGCGAGCTCCGTCCCGGGAGCCGTTTCGACGTGCGGCGTTTTCGCATGAACGTCATCGTGAGCACCGGAAAGACCGGGTTCGTGGAGAACGGGTGGACGGGTCACGGGCTGCGGCTCGGTGACTCGGCGCGGCTGGATGTGGTCATGCCCGATCCCCGGTGTGTCATGACCACGCTGGCCCAGGAGGGACTTCCGAAGGACCCCGAGGTGCTCCGGACGCTCGCCCGGGAGAACCGCTTGGAGGTGGCCGGCGGGCGGTACCCGTGTGCCGGGGTGTACGCCGCCGTGTCGTCGGCCGGAACCGTCCGGAACGGGGACTTTGTGGCGCTCACGTGAGGCGAACCCCCTCCCGGCCCGGTCAGGTCGATCGGTACGCTGGGGACATGAGCAACGGTCGGGCGACGGTGGTCGCCGACGGAGTGGCCGTCCCCGCCCGGGCGGGTGAGACTGTCCTCGATGCCATCCTGCGGGCCGGCTTCCGCTTCCCCTACGCCTGCCGCCGGGGCCGTTGCGCCGCCTGCAAGGTCGAACTGATCTCAGGGCAGGTCGTCTACACCAGCACCGTGGCCCGCGTGCTCTTCTCCGACGAGGAGCGGGCCGCCGGCGTGTGTCTCACGTGCACGGCGCTCCCGGTGGGCGAGGTACATGTCCGCCTGCCCGACACCTGGACCGGGCTGAACCGTCGTCAGTAACCGCCGCGTTCGTACCAGAGGCCGTCTCTCCGCCTCATGCACTCGATGAGGTAAGGGAGGGACGGGTCGGTGTCGATATCGACCTCGGCACAGTCACCATCCCTGACCACGCGCACGACGAAGACGCCGGCTGACTGCGAGTACGACGCCAGCGCCGCCTCTTCCGGTGTCTCATAACCCCGCTCCTTCATGACGCCCACCGTACGCCACGAACGCCGCCGATCGTTCCCGGGCCCGTTGACCGACGCGGTCGGTTCAAGCCAGCCGGGCCAGCGCCAGGGCGACGGCGAGGGCGACCATGCTCCAGGAAAGGGCCCGCAAGGCCTGCTCCAGAGGGGCGAGCAGGGTGCGGTCGTCGATGGGGCGGAGCGTGCCGTCCTCCATGGTCATCGAGCCCTCGACGCGGGTGACACGGCGGCGCAGGAGGCGGGCCGGGGTGCTGAGGCTGCGTTGAGCGTAGGAGAGGCCGAAGGCGGCGCCGGCGCCGGCGAGGGCGACGAGGTCAACCCGCTCGGCCTGGGCGAAGTAGCCGGTGAGGGCGGGGAAGGCGCCCCAGGAGGCGGCGAAGCCGACGTCGGAGTGGAGCCGCCCGCCGAGGAGTTCGAGGTTGTAGCCGGCCACCAGGACGGGCCCGATGATGATGAAGGCGACCAGCCCGACTCCGACCCGGGGCACGCCGGCCAGACCCAGGGCCATCGCCGCGATCAGACCAACCCCGGCGGCCAGCCATAGGACCCGGTCGGGGATGCGGGTCCGCAGCGGGTGGCCGTGGATCTCGTCGAGGGCATGGGCGGAGATGCCCACGGCAAAGAAGAACGCCAGGACCGTGGCCAGCAGTCGAATTGCGTCGGGGTGGGGGGCCAGGCAGGCGCCGAGCACGACGTAGGACAGGTGCCAGGCCGTGTAGGGGGGATGCAGGATGGTCCACCAGTCACGCCAGCCCCCGGCCCGGGCGGCGTAGAAGGCGGGGCGGCGCTCGGGCTCAGTCACGCTTCCGGCCCCACATCACCAGGCCGCCACCGAGGCTCATGATCCGGACCCCGACGTCAACGAGCCCGGCGTCCTGCCAGGCGTCGACCGTCCAGGTCAGCGGGTAGCGGCGGTAGTGGCCGGAGATGCTCGGACCCAGGAAGCGGCCCACCTCGAACCAGGAGCGTCCGGCCAGCCCTCCGGCGGCGGGCAGCACGCCGCGGGTGTAGAGCCACCACCAGGCCCACCAGAACCGCTGGGGCGGGACGTGGAACTCGAGGTTGGCCACCGGCGCACCCGGCTTCACTACCCGGGCCAGTTCCCGCAGCGTCGCCGCCGGGTCGGACACGTAGCGCAGGAGGTAGGTGAAGGTCAGCCCGTCGAAGGTCCCGTCGGCAAAGGGCAGCGTCTCGGCCCGCCCGGCGACGAGCTGCACCCGGTCTCCGGCGCCGGCCCGGGCCACGTTCTCCTGCCCCCGCCGCAACATCGGTTCGGTCAGGTCGATCCCCACGACCTGACCCGAGGACCGGCGGGCCATCTGGAGGGCGACGCCGGCCGTGCCGGTGGCGACATCGAGGATCCGCCCGGAGCCGGCCGGGACGACCCGGTCGACCATGGCCCGGCGCCAGCGGCCGTTCTGACCGAAGGAGAGCAGCTCGGCCAGCAGGTCGTAACGGGCGGGCAGGCCGGTGAACAGCTCCTGGGCGAAGCGGTTCTCCGGTTCGACCCGAGCCGTCCCTCCGCTGGCGGCCCCTGCCTGTGGCACGCCCGTACAGTAGGCCCTTCCACAAGGAGGGGGCTTGGAGACGCGTTTCGACGTCCTGGTGGTCGGGTCGGGTCCGGCCGGCAGCGTGGCCGCCCTGGTGCTGGCCCGGGGCGGGGCCCGGGTGGCCCTCATCGACAAGGCCCGCTTCCCCCGCGAGAAGGCCTGCGGTGACCTCGTCGGGCCCCGGGCCGTGCAGCACCTCGACGACCTCGGCATCGAGGTGCCCGGGGCCGAGCGGGTCGGCGACATGGTCGTCGTCGGTCCCTCCGGGCGGCGGGTCCGGCTGCCGTGCCGGCCCGGGCTCACCTATCCGGGCTACGGCTTCGCCGCGCCCCGCACCGTTTTCGACCAGACGCTGCGGGAGGCGGCGCTGTCGGCCGGCGCCGAGCCCTTCGTCGGTCGGGCGGGAGAGCCGCTCCTCCGGGAGGACGGGACGCTGGAAGGCTTCGTGCTCGCCGGCGGTGACCACCTGACCGCCGACGTGGTGATCGGCGCCGACGGTGCCACCAGCCGGGTGGCCGACGTGGCCGGGCTGGTCGATCCCACCCGGGTGCTGTGGGGGTTCGCGGTGCGGGCCTACGTCGACGACCCCGTGACGATGCCCCACATCGTGCTCTGGGAACCGAGCGCCTGGCGGGGCTTCCCGGGCTACGGATGGCTCTTCCCCGGGGTGGGGGGGCGGGCCAACATCGGCCTGGGGCTCGGCATGCTCTCGGACCGCTCGGCCAGCGGCGCCGCCACCCAGCGTTTCACCGCCTTCATGGAGCATCTGCGCCGCCTCGATGTCCTCGAGGCTCCCGTCCCGCCGGCGGGACAGGGGAGCCGCCTCGGGGGCTGGCTCAAGATGGGCATGGTGGGCACCACTCCCGCCCGGGGCCGGGTGCTGCTGACCGGCGACGCGGCCGGGCTGGTCAACCCCCTCCAGGGCGAGGGCATCTCCCAGGCCCTCGGGAGCGGCCGGGCCGCGGCCGAGGCCGTGCTGGCCGGACCCTCCGACGCCGCCGGCCGGTACCGGCGACTGCTCGCCACCACCTACGGCCCCTACCAGTCGATCACCGGCCCCGTGCATGCCGCCCTCCTGACCCGGCCGAAGGCGGTGGCCGCCGTCAGCCGCCTGGTGACGGCCCCGGGGCTGGGCCGCGCCATCGCCGGCGGCTGGTCGATCTTCTGGAACGACCTCCTCGAAGGCGCCGCCCCGGGCCCGCCCCGGGCGGTGGCGGCGGCCGCGGCGGGCGTCGGCCGCGCCATCACCGCCCGGGGACGGACCCGGGAGTGGTTCGCCCGGGACAACGGCACCGACCCCGGCTGAGCTCTCCTTCCGGCGTTCCTCCGCCCACACGGCGTTGTGCAGGAACGCCAAAATCAGCGGGCAGGGACCCTGGCCCGACGGGGAAGCGCTGTGCTAGGCACACCGTCGCAAGCGAGGGAGCACATGTGACTGCGCTCGCGGGGATCGTCACCAACTCGGCGTCGGGGCGGGACATCCGCCGCATCGTTACGCGGGCCTCGGTCTTTCCCAACGCGGAGAAGTCGGCCATGGTGCAGCGGACGCTGGCCGCCCTCGGCGCCGTGGGGGTCGAGCGGGTCCTGACCATGACTGACCTGGGCGGCATCGCCGCCGGCGTCCTCCGGGCCCGGGAGCGCGGGATGAGCGACACCGCCGGGTGGCCCGAGGTCGAGTTCCTGGACCTGCCACTGACCGAAACGGCCTTCGACACCACCGTCGCGGTCCGCGCCATGGTGGAGCGGGGGGTGGGGGCCATCGTGGTCTTAGGCGGCGACGGCACCAACCGGGTGGTGGCCGGAGCCTGCGGCCAGACCCCCATCGTGTCCCTGTCCACCGGCACCAACAACGTCTTCCCCGAACTGCGGGAGGCGACGGTGGCCGGGCTCGCGGCCGGCCTGGTGGCCGCCGGTCGCGTGACAGCCGAGGCGGCCTGCCGGCCCAACAAGATGCTGGTGGTGGAGGACGGTGGGCGGCGCGAGCTCGCCCTGGTCGACGTGTGCGCCACCACCCACGCGGCGGTGGCCGCCCGGGCCCTGTGGGAGGCCGACACGCTCCGGGCGCTGTTCGTGAGCTTCGCCGAGCCGGACGCCATCGGTCTGTCGGCCATCGCCGGCCTCGTCCAGCCCGTCAGCCGCGACGAGCCCTTCGGCCTCGCCCTCGACCTCGCTCCGCCCGGTCGGGCCCGCTTCCGGGTCCGCGCCCCCATCGCGCCCGGCCTCGTGGTCGACGTCGGAGTCGACCGCGTCACCCCCATGGCGCCCGGAGAACCCTGGCCCCTCCCCGCCGGCATCGGCGTGATCGCCCTCGACGGCGAGCGGGAGATCGAGCCCCACGGGTCCCGGCCCACCGTCCGGCTCGACCTCGCCGGCCCCCGCACCATCGATGTCCGCCGCACCCTGCGCCTGGCGGCCGAGGAGGGCCTGCTCCGCGACGGAGCCCTCCTCGCCCCACCCTTCGCCCACACTCAACTTCCCGCTAAGGAGGAGGACTCTTGGCTGCTCAACTGACCAAGGATCAGCTGTTCGAGGCCTACAGGACGATGAGAACGATCCGGGAGTTCGAGGACCGGATCCATACCGAGTTCGCCACCGGGACGATCCCCGGCTTCGTCCACCTCTACGCCGGCGAGGAGGCGTCGGCCACCGGCGTGTGCATGCATCTGGGCCCCGAGGACCGTATCGGCAGCACGCACCGGGGTCACGGCCACTGCATCGCCAAGGGCGTCGACGTCATGGCCATGATGGCCGAGATCTACGGCAAGGTGACCGGTGCCTGCCGGGGCAAGGGCGGGTCGATGCACATCGCCGATCTCAGCCTCGGGATGATGGGCGCCAACGGCATCGTGGGCGGCGGCCCGCCGCTCATCTGCGGGGCGGCGCTGGCGGCCAAGCACCGGGGCACGGGTGGTGTGGCGGTGGCCTTCTTCGGCGACGGTGCCTCCAACCAGGGAACCACGCTCGAGTCGCTCAACCTGGCCACCGTATGGGACCTCCCCGCCGTTTTCGTGGCCGAAAACAACGGCTACGCCGAGTCGACCGCGCCCAAGTGGTCCGTGGCGGGCGAGAGCATCGGCGATCGGGCCGCCGCCTTCGGGATGCCCGGCGCCACCGTGGACGGGTTCGACTTCTTCGCCGTCCACGAAGCGGCCGGCGAGGCCATCGAACGGGCCCGCCAGGGCGGGGGCCCTTCCCTCATCGAGGTCAAGTTCATGCGCTACTACGGGCACTTCGAGGGTGACGGGCAGACCTACCGGGGCGAGAACGAGGTGGCCCGGATCAAGGAGTCCAAGGACGTGCTCAAGCAGTTCCGGGAGCGGGTCACGTCCCAGATGGGGGTGAGCGGCGACGAGCTCGACCTCATCGACAAGGAGGTGGGCCAGCTCATCGACCAGGCGGTCGAGGCCGCCGTGGCCGCCCCCGTCCCCGGCGCCGAGGACCTGCTCACCGACGTCTACGTCTCCTACTGAGAGGCCCGGCGAAGCCGCCCGAGAAAGGGAGAGTCATCAGATGGCACGCACGATCAGTTACCGGCAGGCGATCAACGAGGCGCTCCGCCAGGAGATGGAGCGCGACGACACCGTCATCGTGATGGGCGAGGACAACGCCGGCGGCCAGGGCGCCGACGGTGAGCGCGACGCCTGGGGCGGCGTGCTCGGCGTCACCAAGGGCCTCTACCCCACCTTCGGCGACCGGGTGATGGACACCCCCATCACCGAGTCGGCCTTCATCGGCGCCGCCATCGGGGCGGCCGCCTGCGGGATGCGGCCCGTGGCCGAGCTGATGTTCATCGACTTCATGGGGGTCTGCTTCGACCAGATCTTCAACCAGGCGGCCAAGTTCCGGTACATGTTCGGGGGCAAGGCGGTCACCCCGGTCGTCATCCGCACCATGTACGGGGCGGGACTCCGGGCCGCGGCCCAGCACAGCCAGGGCCTCTACCCCATCTTCACCCACATCCCCGGGCTGAAAGTGGTGATCCCCTCGACGCCCTACGACGCCAAGGGGCTGCTGATCCAGTCGATCCGCGACGACGACCCGGTGATCTTCTGCGAGCACAAGATGCTCTACGAGATGACGGGCGACGTGCCCGAGGAGAGCTACACCATCCCCTTCGGCGAGGCCAACGTGGTGCGCGACGGCGACGACGCCACCCTGGTGGCCGTCGGCCGGATGGTCCATACCGCCACCGAGGCGGCCGACGAGCTGGCCGGCTCCGGCGTCGAATGCGAGGTCATCGACCTGCGCACCTCCAGCCCCCTCGACACCGAGACGATCCTGGAGTCGGTGGAGCGGACGGGCCGGCTGGTGGTGGTCGACGAGGCCAGTCCCCGCTGCGGCCTGGCCACCGACATCTCCGCCCTGGTGGCCCAGGAGGCGTTCGGCGCGCTGCGGGCTCCCATCCAGATGGTGACCCCGCCCCACACCCCGGTGCCCTTCACCGGCGCCCTCGAGGACCTCTACATCCCCGACGCCCAGAAGGTCACCAATGCGGTGAAGACCGTTGTGGAATATGGGAAGTGATCGGGAAGTGAGCAGCACATGAGCCAGATCCACAAGCTGACCATGCCGAAGTGGGGCCTCTCCATGACCGAGGGGAAGGTCGAGGCGTGGCTGGTGGAGGAGGGGGGTGAGATCGAGCCCGGGATGGAGGTGGCCGACGTCGACACCGACAAGATCTCGGGCTCGGTCGAGGTCCCGCCGGGCGTGACGGGCATCCTGCGCCGGCAGGTGGGCCGGACGGGCGACGTGCTGCCCGTCGGCGCGCTCCTCGGCGTGGTGGCCGACGCCGACGTGCCGGAGGAGGAGATCGAGGCGCTGATCGCCGAGTTCCAGTCGACCTTCGTCCCCGAAGCGGCGGCCGAAGAGGGGCCGGTGGGCCAGGATGTCGAGGTCGGGGGTATCCGCCTGCGTTACGTGGCCGTCGGGGAGGGCGACCGGCGGGTGGTGGCCCTCCACGGCTTCGGCGGCAACAAGGACAACTGGCTGTTCAACCTCGACACCCTGGCCGAGGGCCGTACCGTCTACGCCCTCGACTTCCCCGGCCACGGCGAGTCGGACAAGCGGGTGACCGACGGCTCCGTCGCCGGTCTGGCCGCCACCGTGGCCGGTTTCCTCGACGCCCTCGGGATCGACACCGTCGACCTGGTCGGGCATTCGATGGGTGCCGCGGTGGCCATGGCGGTGGCGGTGGCGGCGCCCGGGCGGGTGCGCTCCCTGGCCCTGATGGCTCCGGCCGGACTGGGTCAGGAGGCGAACGCCGGCTACCTGCGCGGCTTCGTCGCCGCCCAGAGCCGCCGGGAGCTCAAGCCCCACGTGGAGAAGCTCTTCGCCGACCCGGCCCTGGTCACCCGGGACATGCTCGAGAACCTGCTGAAGTTCAAACGGCTCGACGGGGCCCAGGCCGCGCTCAGCGCCGTGCTCGACGGCTTCCTCTCCGGCGACAGCCAGGCCTCAGTCCTGGCCGAGCCGGTGGCCGCCCTCGGGATCCCGGTCCTGGTGGTGGCCGGGGCCGAGGACCAGGTCATCCCGGCCGGCCACGGCGCCGCCCTGGGCGGAAAAGCGGCCGTCCACGTCCTGCCCGGCAAAGGCCACATGATCCACCTGGAGGCGGCCGGGGAGGTGAACCGACTCCTCGCCGACCACCTCGCCGGCGCCGGCTCACCGTAAAGGAAGGCGTTCTCAGATTCTGGTGACACCCAGTGGCCGCGTTGGGCCAAACGGTGTCACCAGAACGGTTCAGGCCCGCGGCGATCAGCCGGGCGGGGTGTCGTGTTCGTAGACGCCGATGAGGGCGGCGTTGACGATGCTGGCGGCCGAGATGCCGGTGATCTGGTGGAGGTCGGCGATGGTGCCGGACTCCCCGAAGCGGTCCACACCGAGCGGGTACTGGCGGGCGGCCAGAGCGGAGCCGATCCAGCTCAGCGAGTGGCTGGCACCGTCGTGGACGCTGACCACGGGCCGGCGGCGCTCCTCCGGCGGGATCAGCCGGTGCATGAGGCTCGGGGCCCGGATGACCGTGGCGCTGGCCGCAGCCCGGGCGAAGCCACGCTGGAAGCTGCGGTAGGCCCGGTCCGGGCTCGTCAGGTGGACCACGGTGGCGTCGACGCCTTCCGCGTCGAGCTGGTCGGCGGCCGAGAGCGCTTCAGGCACCATGGCCCCGGTGGTGACGATGGTGGCGCCGGGCCGGTCGGTGGGCGGGGCGTCCCGCAGCCGGTAGCCGCCGGCCAGCACCAGCTGGCGGAGCACGTCCTCGCCGTGGCGTTCGAGGGCGGCGGCGAAGGGGGCCTGGTCGACGGGCCGGGTGGACAGCCGGAGGTAGAGGCTCTCGCCGTCGGGGGCTCCGAGCGAGGTGAGCCCGGCGCACAGCAGCCAGTCCACCTCGGTGGCGTAGGCCGGCTCGCAGGCCACCAGCCCGGGGAGCTCGAGGCCGACCGACGGGGTGATCGTCGACTGGTGGGCGCCGCCCTCGGGCGCCAGCGTGACCCCCGAGGGGGTGCCGACGATGATGAACCGGGACCCGTTGTAAAGCCCGTAGATCAAGGCGTCGAGGCCCCGCAGGACGAAGGGGTCGTAGACGGTGCCGATGGGCAGCAGGTGCTGGCCGTGGTGGTCGTGGCTCAGCCCCAGCTGGCCGAGGAGCAAGAACAGGTTCATCTCCGAGATGCCCAGCTCGATGTGGCGGCCCTTGGGCGACGGAGCCCACTTGAGCAAGCCGGTCCCGGCCGCCGTGGTCGTCCCGCTCGTCGTGGGAGAACACGCCCGTCTTGTTGATCCAGCCGCCGAGGTTGGTGGAGATGGCCACGTCGGGGGCGGTGGTGACGATCCGCTGGCCCACCTCCTCGACGTCGGCCAGTCGGGTCAGGACCCGCCCGAAGGCCTCCTGGGTGGAGCTGTTCCCCGAGGTGACCGGGCCGGTGGACGAGGTGGGGATCGGGAGCCGGGGCCGGGGCACGGGCGCCGGGTTGTTGATCTCGAAGCCGGCCCGGGCGCAGAGCTTCCCGGCGGGGCTGTCGGGGTCGATGCGGTCCCACTCCGTCTCCGGGGTGAGCCCGGTGGCGGTGCGGAGGTCGTCGATCTGCTCGGGACTGAGCATGGCGGAGTGGTTGAGGGGGTTGCCGGCCATGGGGAGTCCCCAGCCCTTGACCGTGTAGGCGAACACCACGCTGGGCCGGTCGGCTTCCTGGTCGCAGGCCCGGAAGGTGTCGATGAGGAGCTCGAGGTCGTGGCCGCCGAGGTCGGTGACGAGCGACGCGAGCCCGGCGTCGTCGTATTCGCCGGCCAGGGTGTGCACGGCCGGATCGGCGCCGGCCAGGAACTTGGTCCGCAGTGCCGGCCCGTCGAGGCCGAAGAGCGACTGGTAGGCCTCGTTGGACATGGCGTCGATATGGGCCCGGAGGGCCTCGCCCCCGGGCTGGGCGAAGGCCTTGGTGAGCTGCCGGCCGTACTTGGCTTCGGCCACGTGCCAGCCGGCGTTGGCAAAGAACCGCTGCAGGCGCACGGCCTGGATCTCGGGGACGACCCGGTCCAGGCTCTGGCGGTTGAGGTCGACGATGAGGGTCACATTCCCGAGGCCCTGGGCACCCGGCTCCGAGATGGCCTCCCACACATTGCCCTCGTCGAGCTCGGCATCGCCCAGCGTGGCGATGAACCGGGCCGGGGGCCCCTCCCCGAAGTGGGCATCGGTGTAGCGGCGCACCAGGGAGCTGAACATCGGCGCCACCGCACCGAGGCCGACCGAGCCGGTGGAAAAGTCCCGGACGTCGGGGTCCTTAGTGCGCGACGGGTAGGCCTGGAGTCCGCCCCGCTGGCGGAGCGTCGTGAGGTACGACCGATCGAGTTCGCCGGTCAGGTACTTGATGGCGTGGTAGACGGGCGAGGCGTGGGGTTTGACCGCGACCTTGTCGGCGCCGCCGATGTGGGCGAACCACAGCGCCGTCATCATCGACACCATCGACGCCGACGATGCCTGGTGGCCCCCCACCTTGATCTCCGTCGGACTCCCGCCGGTTGGCGTGGTCGACGATCCGTACCGCCAGCCACAGCACCCGGCGCTCGACCTCCCGCAGGACGTCGAAGTCGATCTCGGCCGATGCGTCTGGGAACTGGGTCATCCACCCAGGCTACCGAGAGGACCCGTCCGTCTGCCTAAGCGAAAGACGAAAGGCGCATTGAAACGGGGCGGGGGGCCGGCCCGCCGCGGCGCCTGGAGCGTTGGCGCCTGGACCGCTCGAACCGGCGCTGTTCAGTCCCTATATGCGGGGCTGAGACACGCCGGTTCGTCGGTAAGCCGCTCGCTCCTCCAACCGGCGCTGTTCACCGCCCATACGCGGCAGTGAGTCACGCCGGTTGGTCGGCCGAGCGGCTATCGGGCGGCGAGGTTCTCGAGCCAGGCCGTCCAGGCGCCCTGCTCCCGCTCGACGTAGGCGGGGGCGTCGGCGGAGAACAGCCAGCCCTGGATGGCGGCCATGGACGTGCCGTCGCCCTTGTCGAAGGCGGCGAAGCCCAGGAGTCCGGGGACGGGATCGGTGAGGCGGACGAACACGTGGTGATCATCGACACGTCCGACCTCCCCGGTGGCCCCGCAGGCTTCGACGGGCTTCCCGACCGCTTCGGCTCCGAGCGCCTCGCGCATGGCTGACATCACCGAGCCGGGCGGGCCGGCGAGGTCCGCCGAGATCTCCATCGTGGTGGCCCGCTGGCCCGGGAAATGGCCCAGATAGAGGCGAAGGTTGTCGAAGAACGGCCGCCAGTGCCTCTCCATGTCGGTCATGAACTCCTGCTCCCAGTCGGCCCCCGTACCGAAGGCGCTGCTCACGACGCGCACGACACAGGTGCCACCTGACTGCGCCTCGACGAGGAACTCGGACACGAGGGGGGTGACGCTGTCGACGTCCTGGCCGGTGAGGGCGGCCCACTCCGGTTCGGCATATTCGAGGCGGTGGGGCGGGTCCCAGCCGGTGATGATGCCGGGCGAGTCGGTCTCGCCCATGTGGACGACGATGGCTCCGCCTTCGCGCTCCTCGACGTCGGTGGGCAGGAACCAGGAGCTGATCCCGTCGGCGGTGGCGATGGCCGCCCACACCTGCTCGGGAGTGCCGGGCACCTCGACGGAGAAGGCGACGCGCAGCGGGACGTTCTTGGTCGTGGTCATGGGGTCTCCTCGGATGTGGGATGGGCGGCGACCACGAGGCGGTAGGGCCGCCCGTCGTCATGGTGGTATCGGGCGACGAGGCTGATCACCGCGTTGGTGAGGTCGTCGGCGAAGGCGGCCCGGTCGGCGGCGGAGCGGAATCGGATCTCGGTGTCGATGGCCATGGTGGGCAGGCGCCGGCCTGCCGCCTCGGCCCGGCGGGCCAGGCTCCCGACCTCGCGCACCACCCGGCCGGCGAGAGCGACGAGGTAGCGGGCCGAGAGCCGGTCGGCGGTCTGGTCGGGATCGGCGCCACTGGCGGCGAGGGCGGCGGGCGAGACGACGTAGCTGGCGGCGGTGGCCCGCAGCACCCGTTCGGTGATGCCGCCCCACCGGCGCTCCTCGGCCAGTTCCACCAGGCCGTGGGCTTCCAGAGCCTTGAGGTGGTAGTTGAGCTTCTGGCGGGTGATGCCGACCCTCGCCGAGAGCGAGGCGGCGGAGCCGGGCTCGACGAGTTCGGCCAGGAGCCGGGTCCGGACCGGGTCCAACGCCACCGCGGCGGCGGCCGGGTCCTCGATGACTTCGACGTCGAGCATGACGCCATCATCCTCTTGACAAGTTTTATTGTCAAGCCCTCACCCGTCTCGCGTTAGCGAAACCGACCTGTGGGGTGGGTTTGGCTAACGCGAGACGGGTCACGGCGATGAGTCCGGGGCTCGGCCGTCGTCGTAACCGGCATGGGGCGGCGAGAGATCGACGCGGTGGTGGTGCTCATCCTCGGTGACACCGAGGTGGCGAGCTGGCCGCTGGCCGCCTGCCGCCGGCCCGACCTCTGCGTGGTGGACAGCCTGGCCCGGTTGCAGCTGGCCGCCCAGCGCGCCGGCTGCTCGATCCGGGTGCGGAACGCCGGGTCGGAGCTGACGGAGCTGATCGACCTGGCCGGCCTGGCTGAGGTGCTCGGCCTAGGGAAGGTGGGCGGGCAGGCCGAAGGCGGCGAAGAGGGTGGTGTCGAGGAAGTTGTGATGCCCGACGATCCGGTCGCCTGAGACCTCGATGACCTGGAGGGCCCAGGGCGCATGCCCACCCTCGGGGTCGGGGTGGTAGGAACCGAAGGCGGCGCAGCCGTTGGCCGACGTCGCCACCAGCCGGGAGCCCCGGCAGCACGGAGCCCTCGCCCAGGAACCACCGGCCCATCTCCACCGGGCCGCGCAGCCAGAAGTCGTAGGGCGGCATCGACATGACGGCGTCGTCGTGGAGGAGCGTCACCAGCGAGGAGATGTCGTAGCGCTCGAAGGCGTCCACGTAACGGGCCAGGAGCGCCTGTTGGCTCGGCGTCCATGGCCGGCGAGCGCGCGTCGTCGACGTGGTGGGCGGCCAGCGTGGCCCGGGCCCGCTGGAGCGCGCTGTTGACCGAGGCCACGCTGGTGTCGAGCAGCTCGGCCACCTCCGTCGCCTGCCAGCGCAGCACTTCGCGCAGGATCAGCACCGCCCGCTGGCGGGCGGGCAGGTGCTGGAGGGCGGTGACGAAGGCCAGCCGGATGCTCTCTCTCGCCGCGGCCAGCTCGGCCGGGTCACCGTCGTCGGGCAGGACACGGTCGTCGGGCACCGGCCCGACCCAGGCGTGCTCGGGGCGGGTGGCGCCGGTGAAGCCGTCCGCCGTCCCGGCCGGGCCGAGGTCCAGCGGCAGGGCCCGGCGCTGGCGGCCCCGCAACATGTCGAGGCAGACGTTGGTGGCGATGCGGTACAGCCAGGACCGCAGCGCGGCGCGGCCCTCGAAGCTGTCGCTGGCCTTCCAGGCCCGCACCAGCGTCTCCTGGACGGCGTCCTCGGCCTCGAAGAGCGAGCCGAGCATCCGGTAGCAGTAGCCGGTGAGCTCCCGGCGGTGCTGCTCCAGGTCCTCCGGCTCGATCTGCGGCTCGAGCGGCATCGGGGCGGACGGCCACGGAGGGGCAGTCTACGGTCACCGTCTTTCCCCTCCGTCCGCCCTTGTCCGTTTCACGCCGAGAAGTTCGGAATGTTTCCCCGCACGTTGCCGGAGCGACCCTTGGGCTCCTCCCAGTCCTCCTGGCGGCCGAGGGCGGTGGTGTCGAGGAAGTAGTAGGAGCCGCCGAGCGACTCCAGGCCGCGGGCGTAGGTCGAGTAGGTGTGGAAGACGTCGTCGCCGTCGCGCAGGAAGGCGCTCAGGCCCGGACCTTCCATGGGTTCGGCGGCGGTGGGCGCCCCGGCCTGCTCCTGCTCGGCCTGGCTGCGGTAGTTGTACTCAACCGGGGCCACGGATTCGTCCAGGCTGACGTGGAAGTCGTAGTTGAAGTCGCTGCCGAAGGAGGAGTACCACGGGAAGGTCCAGCCCTTGCTGGCCTTGTACCGCTCGATCTTCTCCAGCGGCGCCCGGGAGACGTAGACCAGGGTCGTGTCCCGGGTGTGCAGGTGGCGGATGAGCCCTTCGGACATCTCGTCCGCCCCGGCCGAGCAGCTGGAGCAGCCCTCGTCCCAGCTGGGGTCGAACATGAAGTGGCTGACGAGAAGCTGGCGGCGCCCGTCGAACAGATCGAACAGGCTGGCCTTGCCGTCGGGGCCCTCGAACACGTAGTCCTTGTCGATCTTGACCATCGGCAGGTTGCGGCGCTCGACGTTCAGGGCGTCCCGGCGCCGGGTGAGCTCCTTCTCCTTGGCCAGCAGCTCCTTGCGGGCCACCAACCATTCCTGGCGTGAAGCGATCTGGGGAAGACTCATTGCACACTCCTTTTCGAGATTCGGTCAGGCCGCCTTCACGGCCATGACGATGAGCGCCCCGACCAGTCCGAGGCCCAGGCTCACCAGTCCGGAGGCGAGCCCCGCCCGGCGGCCCAGCTCCAGCCCCGGTCGAGCGAGAGCCGGCCGGGACCGGTGAAGCCGAGGGCGAGGGCGGCCCCGCCGATGAGCAGCGGCAGCTCGTAGCCGCCGTTGGCGGCCCACACCCCGCTGTGCCAGTGCACGGCGACGACGGCGTTGAACATCACGCCGATGACGGCGGCGCTCCCGAGGGGGGTGAGGAAACCCAGGGCCAGGAACAGGCCGCCCAGCAGCTCGGCGCCGCCGGCCAGGAAGGCGAAGAAGGTCGCCGGCGTGTAACCGGCCTGGGCGAAGCCGTTGACGATGAAGTCGAAGTCCGGGCCGCCCCACCAGCCGAAGAGCTTCTGGGCGCCGTGACCGGCGATGAGCAGGCCGGTGGTCAGGCGCAGGGCCAGCAGTCCGAGGTCCCGGGTCAGCGCGTCACGGTCGACGGCCGTCGTCCTGGTGGCCGTCCGGTCGGTGGTGGTGTCGGTGGTACTGGCGAAGGTGCGGGCCGGTGCGGTCATCG
Source organism: uncultured Actinomycetes bacterium (assembly GCA_963789165.1). Classification (GTDB taxonomy): domain Bacteria; phylum Actinomycetota; class Acidimicrobiia; order IMCC26256; family BP-133; genus CAWBJP01. The sequence goes on along the minus strand of CAWBJP010000012.1, from coordinate 49,253 downwards.
GGGTCCCTCCTGGGTGAGTGGAGACGAGAGCCGCCGCTGGATTCGTACCCATGCCTCTTCAGACGAAGAAACACCTCGGGACTCATCGCGACTTTTCCGTCTCGTTCGAGGACCGGGTGATCCCGGTTCCACCCCTACATCGAACGGGCCCGCGGCAAATCGACACTTCGCCGCTTTTTTTGCTCAGTGGAGCTGGAGGAGGAGGATGAGGTTGCCGCAGGTGTCGTCGAGGACGGCCTGGGTCGCCTCACCCATCCGGGTCGGAGCCATGGTGAAGACCACGCCGAGCTCAGACATCCGCTTGTGCTCAGCCTCGAGGTCGTCGACCACGAACACCGTGTGGGCGGGAAGCCCGACCTCGCGGAGCGCCGACTGGTAGGTGCTGGCGATCGGGTTGCCGTTGGGTTCGAGGAGCAGTTCCACGCCGTCGGGGTCCGCGGGCGACATCACGCTCAGCCAGCGGGCTTCTCCCAGCGGGATGTCCCGCTTCTTGTGGAACCCCAGGACCTCCGTGTAGAAGGCCAGCGCCTTGCTCTGGTCGTCGACGAAGACGCTGGTCACTCCGACTCTGATCATGCGCTCCTACGCCGCGCTGCTCCGCACGGGTCCGGCCTCCCACACGTCGATGATCTTCTCGAGCGGGAGGAACGTGTCCGTGCCGTTGTTGAAGACCCAGATGGTCCGCGGCCGGGAGCGCCCCGCCGAGACCAGTTGGCTGTCGTCGATTCGGGAACCGTCGGCGAGGGCCAATGACACCTGCCGGCCCTCGAGAGCTCGGAGTTCGACCAGTCGGAGCTTGCTCATCGCTCCCAACCTTTCCCAGGTCCACGCGTCTCTATGCCTAGTTGCTTGCTTCGTCCGCCTTGTCGCCGACGACCTTGAAGTCCTCGTCGAGCTGGACATCGACCTGAGAGCCGTCGGCCCGGGTGACCTCAACCTCGTAGAGACTGTCCTCGTCCTCCAGCTCAGTGGCGGTGACCCGGCCACCGTGGGTGTACTCCAGCGCGGCCGCTTCGGCCTTCTCCCGGGCCTCGCCGGTGATGGGCCGCTCGGTGGCGTCATCGTCGCTTCCGGCGATGGCGATGCCGGTGCCCAAGACGGCAGCCACCACCGCCGTGGCTCCGATGATGATCTTCGCCCTGCGCTGCATGTCGTCTCCTTGGCGTGCACCGATTTCAGGTAGGCCCATCATGGCGGGCCGAACCTGAACCGGACCCTTCATGCCCGCCCGTCCACCCCCCAAGGGAGGTGAAACACCCCAGGCGTGAGCGCAGTCCCGCCCACTACCCTTCGCATTCGCGAGGAAGGGGCGGTATGGGCAGCACCGGGAGCCTGCGGTTCGAGTTCCGCGTGCTGGGGCCCTTCGAGGTCGTCTCGGGCGGGCGGGTGCTCGAGATCGGCAGCGCCAAGCAGCGGGCCCTGCTGGCTCTGCTCCTCATCCATCTCAACCGGCCGGTCTCCCTCGATGCGATCGGCGAGGAACTGTGGGAAGGGAACCCGCCGGCCAGCTTGGGGGCGACGGTCCAGAGCCTCGTCTACCGGATCCGCAAGCTGCTGGGTCCCGACGCCGAGGCCGCCGGGGTCGGGCTGCGGGGCCGGGGGTCCGGCTACCTGCTGGAGGGTGAGGAGCTCCAACTCGACGCCCACCGCTTCGAGCGCCTCGCCTCCCGAGGGCGGGAGTTGGCGGCGACGGGCGCCTTCGACACCGCGGCACGGGCCTTCCGGGACGCCGTCGGGCTCTGGCGAGGCCCCGCCCTCGACGGCCTCGCCGAGCTCCCCTTCGCCCGGCTCGAAGCAGCCCGGTTGGAGGGAGCCCGCCTGCTCGCGCGTGGAAGGGCTCGCCGAATCGGAACTCGCCCGCGGCCGGCCCGGCGAGGCACTCACCCTGCTCGAGCCCCACGTGGCGGCGAACCCGCTCCGGGAGGCGGCCTGGGGCCAGCTCATGCTCACGCTCTACCGCGCTCGGGCGCCAGGCCGAGGCGCTCCGGGCCTATCAGGAGCTGCGCCGGGTACTGGCCGAGGAACTGGGCCTGGAACCGAATCCGGCACTGCGGGACCTCGAGGGCCAGATCCTCGCCCAGAGCCCCGAGCTCGGCCGCCCAGCGCCACCCGAGTCCACCGCCAGGGCGGAACCACACGTCGGGGCGCCATCCCCGCCTGACGCCGACCAGCCCGCACACTGGCCATGGTCCCGGCCGTCCGGACCCCCACCGGGGCCCGCGCCGCCGAAGTGGCAGACACCACCGCCGGAGGCGTTCGAGGGTGCGCTCACCACGCTGATGTTCACGGACGTGGAGGGCTCGACGGACCTCCGCACCCGTCTCGGCGACGATGCCGCCCAGCAGCTCCTCCACCAGCACGAGCAGATCGTGCGGGCGATGCTGGCCGAGCACGGCGGCCGGGAGGTGAAGGCCCTCGGCGACGGGTTCCTGGCCACGTTCGGCTCCGCCCGGCGAGCCCTCGCCTGTGCGGCGGCGATCCAGCAGGCCTTCGAAGCCCAGCGTTGGGCGTCGCCCGATGAGGCCCTGCGCGTGCGGATCGGCGTGAATGCGGGCGAGGTGGTGGAGGAGGGCGGCGACGTGTTCGGCCAGGCCGTCCATGTCGCCGCCCGGGTGGCCGCCAAAGCCAAAGGCGGGCAGGTGCTCGTGTCGGAGCTCGTCCGGCGGCTGGTCGGCTCCGCTCCCGATCTGGACCTCCGTGACGCCGGTCGGTTCCGCCTCAAGGGCTTTGCCGAGCGGTGGCGGCTCTTCGAGCTGGTCTCGGCCGACAACCGACCGGCGGGCTCCCTGGTACGGACGGTGAGAACGCCGCTCGTCGGGCGGGACGCCGAGCTGGCGGAGTTGAGGACGGCCCTCGGCGAGGCGATGGCGGGTTCGGGCCGGCTCGTCATGCTGGCCGGCGAACCGGGCATCGGCAAGACGCGTCTCACCGAGGAGCTCGCTGCCGAGGCGCTGCGGCGCCGGGCACTGGTGTTCGTCGGGCCGCTGTCTCGAAGCCGAAGGGGCACCCCCCTACGCCCCCTTCGTGGAGATCCTCGAGAGCGCCCTGGCCCAGGCGCCGAGCCCGGAGGCCTTCCGCGCCATGGCGGGTGACGGCGCCCCCGAGATCGCTCGGCTCGTACCCCGGCTCCGCCGCCTGTTCCCCGATATCGGGCCCGCCCTGACCTCCCACCCGAACAGGAACGCCGCTACCTGTTCAACAGCTCCGCCGAGATGCTCGCCCGCTCGGGCCGGGCCATTCCCACCGTCCTCGATCCTCGAGGACCTGCACTGGGCCGACGAGGCGACCCTGCTCCTGCTCGACCACCTCGCCCGCCACCTGGTCGCCGTCCCCGTGCTGATCGTCGGGACCTACCGCGACGTCGAGCTCGACATCCGGCCGGCCCTGGCCCGGACCCTCGACGGTCTGATCCGGGAACGTCTGGTCCGTCAGCTCCCGCTGGCCCGCCTACCGGAATCGGCCCTGGCCGAGATGCTCGGCGCCCTGGCCGGCCACGAAGCGCCCGACGCGGTCGTCGACCTCGTCTTCAAGGAGACGGAAGGCAACCCGTTCTTCGTCGAGGAGGTCTTCCGGCACCTGGCCGAAGAAGGCCGCCTCCTCGACGCCGACGGCCGGTTCCGGCCCGATGCGGCCATCGGCGAGTTCGACGTGCCCGAGAACGTCCGCCTGGTCGTAGGCCGTCGCCTCGACCGCCTGCCGGACGACGCCCGACGGGTGCTTGGCGTCGCCGCCGTCATCGGACGCACGTTCCGCTACGAGCTGCTCGAGACGGCCGCCGGTCCCGACGGCGACACCGTCCTCGACGCCATCGACGACGCCGAGCGCGCCCGGCTTCGTGATCGCCGACCCCGGCCGGGGCGGCGAGGAGTTCGGCTTCGTCCACGAGCTCGTCCGCCAGACGCTCCTGACCCGCCTCTCCGCCCCTCGCCGGCGACGGCTGCATCTCGCCGTGGCCGAAGCGATGGAACGGACGCTCGGGCGGCGCCGCCGAAGACCACGCCGCCGACCTCGCCCACCACCTCCTGGAGGCCGGCGCCGCCGCCGACCCCGCGGCGGCACGATGCGCTGGCTCGTCCTGGCCGGACGCCGGGCCATGGACGTCTCCGCCTTCGAGGACGCCCTGCGCGCCTTCGAGCAGGCCCTCGGTCTCGAAGCGGCCGATCCGGCCGGGCGAGCCGGCCTGCTGGTCGACCTGGCCCGAGCCCAGCGCAGCGTGGGGCGCTGGGATGACGTCGGCGGCCACCAGCCGGGCGGCCATCGACGCCTACGCGGCGCTCGGCGACAACGACGCCGTCGGCCGCATCTCTGCCGACGCTTCGTGGGCCCTGTGCTGGCTGGCCCGCTTCGAAGAGACACCTGATTGGCCAAGCGGGGCCTCTCCGCCGTCGCCGGCCGCCAGACCTCCGACCGGGGCTATCTCCTGGCCACGCTCGGCGATGACCACCGCCGCTGCACCGGCTTCCTACGCCGGCCGGGCAGAGACCTCATCGACGAAGCGGCGGCGCTGGCCGAACGGCTGGGCGACCGAGCGCCTGGCCGCCCATGTGGACGAGCAGCTGGATGCACATCGAGTGGTACCACCTGCGCCACCGGGAGGCCGTCGAGACCGGTCGGACGGGCGGCGGAGGGCCATCGCGCTGGCCGGGAACCTGTGGGATCAGGCCATGACGCTCGGATTCGTCGTTGTTCTCTCTCGCCCAGCTCGGGCGTTTCGAAGGAGGCCGACGAGTTGCGAGAGGAACTCGAGCCGCTCGGCTCAGCGGCTGGGCTGCTACCCGACCCTGCTGTTCTGCCACCGGGCCCGGCTGCTCACCGACCTCTGCCGCACCGCCGATCTCGACGCCCTGGAGGCGGACGCAGCTCGCGACTTCGAGATCAACGACGGCCATCGGCGGGGCGTGGAACGGCCAGTCCCATACCTGGCGTGCCCTGGCCCACTTCTGGCGGGGAGACTGGTCGGCGGCCGGTCCGGACTTCGAGGAGGGCGCATCGCCTCCAACCTGACGGTCCGTTCATCGGGTGGGGCTCGAGCTGGGTGTTCCTCCACAAGGCCTACACCGGGGACCGGGAAGGAGCGCTGGCCCTGCTGGCCGGTCCACCGGGACGATCTCCCCCGCCCGGGCGGCCCGGCGTGGTGGGGGCCCTGGATGATGCTGGTGGCCGCCATCGAGGGGCTCGTCGTCCTCGGCGAGCGGGACGAGGCGGCGGGCTTCCACGCCGTCGTCGCCGAGGCCATCGAGGCGGGTGCTGTCACCGATAGCTACCACGACGTCCGGCTCCTCGAGCGGGTGGCAGGGATCGCCGCCGCCGCCGGACGGACGTGGGACACGGCGGAGGGCCATTTCGAGGCCGCCCTGCGGCTGGCCGACGAGCTCCCGCACCGGATCGAGGCGCTGGAGACCCGCCGCTTCTACGGGCAGATGCTCCTCGAGCGGGACGGGCCCGGGGATCGGGACCGGGCCGTCGCCCTGGTGAAGGAAGCGGTGCTCGGATACCGCAGCCTGGGGATGCCCCGGCACGTCGATCTGGCGGAGGCGCTCCTCGGGCCGGGGGCGCCGTGAGCCCGGCCGGGCAGCTCGGGTTCGAGTTCCGCCTGCTCGGGACCTTCGAGGTCGTCTCCGGTGGCCGGGCGCTGGCCATCGGAAGCTCGAAGCAGCGGGCGCTGCTGGCGCTGCTCGTCACGCATCTCAACCGGGTGGTCTCTCTCGATGCGATCGGCGAGGAGCTGTGGGAAGGGCGCCCTCCCGCCAGTCTGGGGGCGACGGTCCAGAGCCTCGTCTACCGGATCCGCAAGGTGCTCTCGGAGGCGGACGCCGAAGCTGCCGGAGTCGCGCTGCGGGGCCGTGACCCGGGCTACGTCCTGGAGGGCGAGGAGCTGCAGGTCGATGCGCAGCGTTTTGAGCGCCTGGCCGCCCGGGGGCGGGAGGTGGCGGCCACCGGCGCGGCCGACGGCGCCGCCCGCGCCTACCGGGACGGGCTCGGGCTGTGGCGGGGTCCCGCCCTCGACGGCCTCACCGAACTCCCCTTCGCCCGCCTCGAAGCCGCCCGTCTGGAGGAGGCCCGCCTGCTGGCGGTGGAAGGGCTGGCCGAAGCCGAACTGGCCCGGGGCCGGACCGAGGAGGCACTGGCCCTGCTCGAGCCCCACGTGCGGTCGCACCCGCTGCGGGAGGCGGCCTGGGGCCGGCTCATGCTCACCCTCTACCGCCTCGGGCGCCAGGCCGAGGCGCTCCGGGCCTACCAGGAGCTGCGACGGGTCCTGGCCGAGGAGCTGGGACTGGAGCCGAATCCCGCGCTGCGCGACCTCGAAGGCCAGATCCTGGCCCAGAGCCCCGACCTTGGCGGGCCGCCATCCGAGCCCATCCCGACGTCGGTGACACAACCCCAGGGGACACCACCGCCCGAGATCGTCGAGGGCGGGCTGACCACGCTCATGTTCACCGATCTGGAGGGCTCGACCGACCTTCGTACCCGCCTTGGCGACGATGCCGCCCAGAAACTCCTTCACCAGCACGAACAGATCGTGCGGGCCATGCTGGCCGAGCACGGCGGCCGAGAGGTGAAGGCTCTCGGCGACGGGTTCCTGGCCACGTTCGCCTCCGCCCGGAGGGCTCTGGCCTGCGCCGCCGCCATCCAGCAGGCCTTCGCCGCCCAGCGCTGGGCTTCACCCGAGGAGGCACTCCGCCTGCGGATCGGCATCAACGCCGGCGAGGTGGTCGAGGAGGGCGGCGACGTGTTCGGTCAGGCCGTCCACGCCACGGCCCGGGTGGCCGCCAAAGCCAAGGGCGGCCAGGTCCTCGTCTCCGAGCTCGTCCACCGGCTGGTGGGCTCCGGCCCAGACTTGAATCTCCGCGACGCCGGCCGGTTCCGGCTGAAGGGCTTCGCCGAACGGTGGCGGCTCTTCGAGCTCGTCTGGGCCGACACCCGACCTGCCACCTCTCCCGTGCGAGGGGCGAGAACGCCGCTCGTGGGACGGGACGCCGAACTGGCCGAACTGCGGGCCGCTCTCGCCGGCGCCATGTCCGGGTCAGGTTCGCTCGTCATGCTGGCGGGGGAACCGGGCATCGGGAAAACCCGCCTCACCGCCGAGCTGGCCGCGGAAGCGTTACGGGGCCGGGCGCTCGTGTTCGTGGGGCGCTGCCTGGAAGCCGAGGGGTCGCCCCCCTACGCGCCGATCGTCGAGATGATGGAGAGCGCCCTGGCCCAGGCGCCGAGCCCCGAGGCCTTCCGGGCCGCGGCGGGCGACGGCGCCCCTGAGATCGCGCGGCTCGTGCCGAGGCTCCGCCGCCTCTTCCCCGACATCGGGCCCGCTCTGGCCCTCCCCCCGGAGCAGGAGCGCCGCTACCTCTTCAACAGCGTCATCGAGATGGTCGCCCGCACCGCCCGGGCCGCCCCCACCGTCGTGATCCTCGAGGATCTGCACTGGGCGGACGAGGCGAGCCTCCTCTTCGTCGACCACCTCGCCCCCCACCTCGCCGAACTCCCTCTCCTCGTCATCGGTACCTACCGCGACGTGGAGCTCGACCTGCGGCCCGTCCTGGCCCGGACCCTCGACGGTCTGGTCCGTCAACGCCTCGTCCGCCTGCTCCACGTCGCCCGCCTGCCGGAGCCCGTGCTGGCCGAGATGCTGGGGGCGCTCGCCGGCGGCCAGCAACCGCCTGACGTCGTGGTCGACGCCATCTTCCGGGAGACGGACGGGAACCCGTTCTTCGTCGAGGAGGTCTTCCAGCACCTCGACGAGGAGGGCCGGCTGCTCGATTCGACCGGCCATTTCCGGTCCGACCTGGCCATCGCCGACCTCGACGTGCCCGAGAACATCCGCCTCGTCGTCGGCCGCCGCCTCGAGCGGCTCTCGGAGGAGACGCGAAAGGTGCTCGGCACCGCGGCCGTCGTCGGGCGCTCGTTCCGCTACGAGCTGCTGGAAGCGGCCGCCGGTCTCGGCGGCGACGTCGCCCTCGACGCCATCGACGAGGCGGAGCGGGCCCGACTGGTGGTCGCCGCCGGCGGGCATGCCGGCGGCGAGGAATTCGCCTTCGTCCATGAGTTGGTGCGCCAGACCCTGCTCAGCCAGCTGTCCGCTCCCCGACGACGACGTCTCCACGTCGCGGTGGCGGAGGCCATGGAGCGGGTGCTCGGCCGGGGAGCCGAAGACCACGCCGCCGACCTCGCCCATCACCTCCTGGAGGCAGGGGCCGCCGCCGATCCCGAGAAGACCCTGTCCTACCTCCTCCTGGCCGGCCGCCAAGCCATGGCTGCCTCAGCCTTCGAGGACGGGCTCCGCCACTTCGAGCGGGCGCTGGCCCTGGCGACCCAAGTCGAGGGTCCGGAACGGGCCGACCTGCTTTCCGATCTGGGCCGGGCCCGCCGGGCCGTGGGCGATCTGGAAGGGGCGCTCCAGGCCTGGAACGAGTCGCTCGAGGCGTACGGGATGCTGGGCGACGCCGAAGCGACGGGCCGGGTCAGCCTCGAGGCCGCCTGGCAGCTGGGTTGGGCCACCCGGTGGGGCGAGTCCATCGAGATGGCCCAGCGAGGCTTGAAAGCCCTCGAAGGGAAGCCGAGCCGCCCTCGTGCCCAGCTCCTGGGACTGCTCGGCGCCATTTTCGGCGCCGGCGGGTTCGAGTCGGCGGCCCGGGAGGCACTCGAGGAAGCGGTGGCGCTCACCGCCGAACTCGGCGACGACCTGGCTCGGGGGCATGTGGGCTCGGGTCAGACCTGTTACGAGTTCTGTTATCTCCAGCACCCCGCGGCCGCCGACACGGGACTGCAGGCGGCCGAGATCCTCCGCACGGCGGGAGACCTCGGTCAAGCGGCCATGGCGCTGGGTTGGACCGTGATGTCGCTCGTCCAGGCCGGCCGCTGGCAGGAGGCGGCGGACGTCAGGGAGGAACTTGCACCCCTGGCCGAGCGGCTGTGTCACTACCCCGCCAGAATCATGGTCGGACGGGCCGGCGCCACGCTCAGATTCTTCGAGAGTGGCGACCTCGACGAACTCGAACGATTCGCCCACCAGGACTTCGAGCTCGGCGAGACCTCCGGCCTGGGCTGGGGAGGTATGGCCCTGATCTGGCTCGGAGTCGTGGAGTTCCTCCGCGGAAACTGGGACGGGACCCTCGCCCATCTTCAGGAGGGTGTGGCCCTGGAGCCTCCGGGCGTCCTGGATGGGACCGGTTGGGCCTTCCTGTTCGAGTACCTGGCCTACGTGGGGGCCGAGGACGAGGCCCGCGCCCTCCTGGAGGACAGGCGGGAGATGCTGCCGGAGGCCGGCCGGCCCGCCACCTGGGGCGCCTGGCAGTTGCTCTTCTCCGTGATCGAAGGCCTGGTGGTGCTGGGCGACCGTGACGGGGCCGCCGGCTACTACCCGCAGGTCCGACAGGCGCTGGCCACGGGAAGCGTCCTCGGCAACTACCAGGACGGCCGGCTGCTGCACCGGGTGGCGGGCATCGCGGCGGCGGCCGGCCGGGACTGGGAAGTCCGCCGAGGAGCATTTCGAGACTGCCCTGCACCAGGCCGACGCACTCCCCCACCGCCTCGAGCAGTTCCACACCCGGCGCTTCTATGCGCACATGCTCCTCGACCGGGATGCACCCGGCGATCGGGACCGGGCCATGGCCCTGGTGACGGAGGCGGTCGCCGGGTACCGCCAACTGGGCATGCCCCGGCACGTCGGCCTGGCGGAGGCGCTCCTCACCATGTGAGCGCCGGCCGGGGACGCTCCTCGGCCCCTCCAGAATCCCGTCACCTCGCTCCACCGGGCGCTGGCGCGGGCAGAGGCGTCGCCGCGCCAGTGGCGCGCCAGATCGGCGCGAGAGCGTCCCTCCATGATCGGAAGCATCGGGACACCAGCCCGGGTCGCAGAAACCCGGACACGGAGAGAGGGAGGCGCAATGAACCGCAACGAGGAGATCACCCTGTCGGAGCCCACCGTCTACGGCTGGCTGGAGACGATGTACGGAATCCGGCCCGAGGCGCCCAGCCCCGTCCGTCAGCCGGAGCCGGAGCAGCTGACGCCGGCCTTCTTCAACGACGGCATCGCCGATTGGCTGTGGAACCTCTACGGCATCGCCTACCCGGCGGCGGCTACGGCCGAGAAGGCCGCCTGAACCAGCGCACCGGAGCGGAAGCCCCGGTTCGTCGTGACCCTGCCACTCGGCCAGAACGAGGATTGAGCCGTACGCTTCCGGACCGATGGATTGGGTAACCGTCGCTTCCCTGGCCACCGCCGCCGGGACCCTGATTCTGGCCATCGCCACGTTCGGGGCGGTCCGCTCCGCCAACCGGGCGGCGCGGGCGGCTGAGCGTTCGCTCCTGGCCGGGCTGCGACCCCTGGTGATGCCGTCCCGGGTCCAGGACGACTCCCAGAAGGTCCACTTCGTGGACGGCAACTGGGTGGTGGTCCCTGGCGGCGCCGGCGCGGCCGAAGCCGGCGACGCCGTGTATCTGGCGATCTCGCTGCGCAACGTCGGCAGCGGGATCGCCGTGCTCCACGGTTGGCGGTTCCAGCCCGACCGGATCCCCAGCGAGGGTGACCGTCCGCCACTGGACGACTTCCGCCGGCTGGCCCGGGACCTCTACCTCCCCGTGAACGACCTCGGGTTCTGGCAGGGGGCGATCCGGGATCCGGCCGCCCCGGCCTACGCCGGCGCCCGACCGCCTTCGAGGCCGGCCTCCCGCTGACCGTCGACGTCCTCTACGGCGACTACCAGGGCGGCAGCGGGTCATCACCCGGTTCGTACCGATGCCCACGGAGACGACCAGTGGCGCGCCCTCCAGCACCCGTCACTGGAACATCGCCCGGGCCGACCCCAGGTAGCGGAGCTGACAAAACCTGGAACAGCCTGCAGCAGTCCAGGGTCATCTCGGCATGCCGGAGCTAGAGTGGCGGGATCATTCCGGCGAAGGAGCGTCAATGACGGCGATGGAGCCGAACCCGACCCCTCAGCGGGTCGATCGGATGGCCGAGACCCCGCCCGCAGGTCCGCAGCCCGGTGAGCGCCGCCGCACCGGCAAGGGCCACGTCAGTTCCTACGGTGAGGACCGCGTCTGCGGCGCGCCTGGCTGCGAGACGGCACTCTCCCGCTACAACGCCGCCCCGACGTGCTGGAAGCACCGGGACTTCATCGTGGGGTTCGCCGAGCGCTGGTCCACCTGACCCCAGCGGGTCACTGCAGATAGCCCTCCTGCAGACTCGCGGCGTCGGCCTCGGTGTCGTCTTCTCCGAACTCGCGTCGCGCCCGCCGCTGGCGCAGCAGGTCCCAGCACTGGTCGAGCATCTCTTCCAGCTGCCGAAGCCGCTGCTGATCCACCGGCTCGCCGGCGCTGCGCAGCTTGTGCTCCTCGTCGACCAGCTTCCGATGCGCTCGAGCTCCAGCCCGTCTTCGCTCACGGCGCTTCTCCTCTCCCGTGTCGGGGTGGACCGTCGGTCGGTCGGGTCAGTGTGGCGCGCCTGAGGCGCCGGTGCCGAGCGCAGGCGGCGACGTTCACGCCGCGTCGGCGGCCACGGGGGCGAGCACGACGACCGGCGCGACGGCTGCCTCCGGCCGGCGGTGGAACGAGGAGATGGCCGCCGAGCCGAGCGCGGCGCAGCGTTCCGACCAGCCAGGCGATGCGGAAGCGGTGAGCGCCTGGTCGATCGAGGCCGGCGTGCCGACGACGGCGATGAGGATGGCGACGCCGAGCACGGCGCCGATCTGGCGGGCGGTCTGGTTGATGGCGCCGCCGGTGCCGAAGCGCTCCTGCGGCAGCCCGGCCACGGCGGCGGCGCTGAGCACCGGGAACGACAGCGCGACGCCGACGCCGACCAGGAGCGCCCCGGGCAGCCAGTGCGTGAGGTAGCTGGCCTCGACGCCGACGATGGTGACGTAGAACAGCAGCCCGGCGGCGAAGGTCAGGCCGCCGGCGACGAGCACCGGCCCGTAGCCGACCCGTGCCGCGAGCCGTCCGCTCGGGCCGCTGAGCGCGGCGACGAGCAGCGGCCCCGGCGTGATGGCCAGGCCCGCCTGCGAGCGTCGAGTAGTCCCACACCGAGGTGAGGAACAGGACGTTGGCCAGCAGCATCCCGAAGAAGCCGACCGAGTAGAGGAACGTCGCCGCGTTGGCCAGGGCCACGGTCCGCGACCGGAACACCTCGAGGTCGATGGCCGGCGCCTCGTGGCGGGTGGAACGGCGGACGGCGAGCGGGGCGAGCACGGCGGCGAGCACGAAGAGCCGATGATGCGGGAGCTCGACCAGCCCCAGTCGCCGCCCTGGGTGATGGCCAGCGCGAGCGGCCGCCACCGCACCCGAGAGCATGGCCACCCCGACGAGGTCGGGGACCGGTCCGCCGATGATCGACTCCGGCACCACCCGCCGGGTGGCGAACCCGGCGACGAGGGCGACGGGCAGGTTGACGAAGAACGCCCACCGCCACCCGCCGGCGTCGATCAGCACCGAACCGAGCGACGGCCCGGTGGCGACCGCCAGCGCGGAGATGCCGCCCCACATCGCCACCGCCTGCGCCCGGGCCGCCGGCCGGGGTGGCGGTCAGCAGCAGGGCGAGCGACGCCGGCATCAGGAGGGCGGCGCCGACCGCCTGGACGACCCGCCCGCCGATCAGCAGCCACGCCGAGGGCGCGACGCCGCACAGCAGCGAGCCGGCGGTGAAGATCAGCAGGCCGAGCAGGAAGATGCGCCGGCGGCCGGACCGGTCGGCGATCCGGCCCGCCCCGAGGAGCAGCGCGCCGAACACGACGCTGTAGGCGGCGAGGACCCACGACAGCGTGGCCGTCGACACCTCCGGGAACGAGTCGCCGGATCGACGGGAACGGCCACGTTCACGATCGAGAGGTCGAGCGACGACCATGAACGCGGCGGCGACGGTCACGGCGAAGACCGGCCAGGGGATCTGTGAGCGAGAGCGTTGTTTCATAAAACGCAGCATGACAGAACTGCGTTGCATGATGCAACTCACTTGGAACGCGCCCTCGAAGAGGCCTCACTCCGCGTCGTGGAAGATGAGGCCGAGGGTGTGGCGCCGCCCGGAGCGGACGACGCTGACGCTGTGGCGCATGGGCCCGGTGGCCCATCCCCGCTGGGTCCGGATCGGGCCGGTCCCGGGTGGTGACCACCAGCGCCTGACCCTGGCCGATGAGGGTGGAAGTGGCCCGGGACTGGGCCCGGGGCCGCTGCTCGACCACCACGAACTCGCCGCCTGTGTAGTCGACGCCGGGCTGGTCGAGGCCGATCACCACCTGCAGGGGGAACACGAGGTCCCCGTAGAGGTCGCGGTGCAGGGCGTTCCAGCCCCCCGGGCCGTAGCGCAGGACCAGCGGCGTGGGCCGCTGCTGTCCGGCGGCGTGACACTGCTCGAGCCACTCCTCGAAGTCGGTCGGGCCACGGTGCCGGCTGGTCGCGCCGCTCGGCCCACTCCCGGGCGATCGGGCAGCAGATGCGGCCAGAAGGCGGCCCGCAACTCGACCACCAGATCGGGCAGAGGGTGGTCGAAATACCGGTACTGGCCCTCGCCGAAGCGGTACCGGGCCATGTCGATGGTGGCCCGGAACCGCTCGTCGTTGTCGTAGAGGCCGCTCAGGGAGCCGCACTCGGTCGGGCTGAGCACCGGGGCGGTGAGGGCCACGCCCACCTCGTCGAGGTCGTTCCTCACGCCCGTCCCAGGCCAGCCCGTCGACCCGCTCGGGACGGGCGGCGCTCACGCGGCTCCCTCCATGGCCAGCAGGGCCGCCTTCATCCCGGCTGCCCGCCGAGGTAGCCGCCGATGGTGCCGTCGCTGCGTACCACCCGGTGGCAGGGCACCACCAGGGGAATCGGGTTGTGGGCACAGGCGCTCCCCGCCGCCCGGACGGCCGCCGGGTTCCCCGCCGCCCGGGCGACGGCGGCGTAGCTCTCGGTGGTGCCATAGGCGATCTCGGCTCAGGTGGGAGATCACCGCCCGGCGGAACCCCCGCACCAGCTGGAGATCGAGGGGCACCTCGAAGTGGCGGCGCCGGCCGGCGAAGTACTCGTCCAGCTGACGGGCGACGGCGTCGGTCCGTTGCCGGCGAGCACAGCATGCGGGGGCTGATGGCGGTGGCCAGGCGGGTCAGGACGGCGTCGTGGTCCTCCACCTCGAAGGCCACCCGCACCAGGCCCTCGGGGCTGGCAGCCAGCAGCAGCGGGCCGAAGGGGCTGTCCATCGTTCGGTAGGACACGTCCAGCAGACCCTCCCGCTCGGCGTCGGCGGCCAGGCGGGTGCGGAGCTCGGCGCCGGTCGGCCGGTCGACGGGGAAGGCGGCCGCCAGGCGGCCCAGGATCTCGTCGTCGGTGCGGGCGTCGGTGGCGTCGGTCGCGTCGGGATCATTGGTGGGTTCCCTTCGTGTAGGTCTTCCGCAGGGCGGCGATCCCGTCGGCCGCGCTGCGCCGGGCGGCCGGTTCGCTGCTCTCCAGCAGGGCGGCCACCTCGGCGTAGGGCAGGTCGGCGAGGTAGCGGTAGATGACGGCGCCTCGCTGCTTGGGCGGCAGCGCATCGAGGGCGGTCCGCAAGTCCGTCGTCGCCGGGTTCGGCCCCGTCGTCGGCGGCGGGGATCTCGGGGAGACGCCCGATGGGCCGGGGTGCTCGGCCCGCCCGGCGGATCTGGTCGATGGCCTTGTTGTGGGCGATCGTCACCAACCAGCCCCGGATGCTGCTTCCGGGCCGCAGGTCCGGATAGGCCCTCAGCGCCGAGAGGAACGTCTCCGACCAGGCGTCCTGGGCCTCCACCGGTCCCAGCAGGGCGGAGCACACCCGCATCACCACCGGGCCGTGCTCGGCCACGATCTTCTCGAACGGTCGCAGGCTCACATCAGGTCAACGTCCCACCCGCCGGATCTGTGAGGTCTCACCCCGGTCCGATTTGCGGGCCGCCGCTACCGTACAAATCGGACCGCGGGGACCCTGCGGGACGGGCGCAGGGGGAGGCGATGGGATGAGCGACGGCGATGGGGCCTGGCCCCCTCTCCCGGTGGCGGCCTGGGAGGACACCCGGGACACGCTGCACCTGTGGACCCAGATCGTGGGGAAGGTGCGCCTCGGCCTCGAACCCTGGATGAACCACTCCTGGCACATCCCCTTGTACGTCAACGCCCGGGGCCTGACCACCTCGCTCATGCCCGTACGGCGGGCGCGGCGTCGAGATCCAGTTCGACTTCATCCGCCATGTGCTGGAGATCCGCACCACCGACGGCGCTGAGCGCCAGGTTCGACTCGAACCGCGGTCGGTGGCCGACTTCTACGCCGAGACGATGGCCCGCCTGGCCGAGCTGGACGTGACTGTGGAGATCCTGCCCCGGCCCGTCGAGATCCCCGTGGCCATCCCGTTCCCCGAAGACGAGACCCACGCCAGCTACGACGCCGCCTCCGCCCACCGGTTCTGGCAATCGCTGGTGCAGGCGCACCGGGTGCTGACCGCCTTCCGGTCCCGGTTCGTGGGCAAGGTGAGTCCCGTCCACTTCTTCTGGGGTGGCTTCGACCTGGCCGTGACCCGGTTCTCGGGCCGGGACGCGCCCCGGCACCCCGGCGGCGTCCCCAACTGCGCCGACTGGGTGATGCACGACGCCTACAGCCAGGAGGTCAGCAGCTGCGGCTACTGGCCCGTCGGCGCCGACGAGGGCATCTTCTACGCCTACGCCTATCCCGAACCGGACGGCTTCCGGGACTGGCCGGTCGAGCCCAAGGGCGCCTTCTACGACGCCGGGCTGGGTGAGTTCATGCTGCCCTACGAGATGGTGCGGACGGCCGACGATCCCGACGCCACGCTGCTGGCTTTCCTGCAGACGACGTACGAGGCCGCGGCCGAACCCGGCCGGTGGGACCGGGGCCGGCTGGAACGCCGGCTGCCGATGACCGGTACCGCCCCCGGCTGATCCTCGCCGGCTCAGCTCGGCTCTAAGCCGACGCCCCCTGGCGGGGTTCGATCTCCGCCATCTTCGACCACCCGTCCTGCGGCACCTCGAAGTGGATGATCTTCGGGTTCGCCGCCACCACGTCGGGCATCCAACTCATCGCCTTCTTGAAGTGGTCGGTGTTCACGTGGACCCCACCCGCTTCGGGCGACTCGAACGCCTCCACGAGGGTGAACTCGTTGGGGTCGTCGACGCTCCTGGACCATTCGAAGAAGAGGTTGCCTTCCTCGCCGCGGGTCGCCTGGGTGAACTCGTCGACGAGTCCGAGCCATTCGTCGGCCTTGTCGGGGCGGATGGGGAACTTGACGCAGATGAAGATCACAGGGTCGACCTCCTCCGGAGCGGGCGACTCCATATTCGGAGGAGTGTCAAGGGCTGGGCATGGCGTCTCGCATTTATTAGGGTAACCTAACTTTTAGCATCAGGATTTCCTTAAACTGCAGGGAGCGCGCCATGCACACGAAGTTGCTCGGTGGTTTGATGATCGGCCTGCTCGTCTTGGGCGGCTGTGCCGACGACGGTGACGACGAGGCCACGAACGAGACCAGCAAGGCGGGCGGTGAGACCACCGAAGAAGAGGCGGCCGAGCTGACCGGGCTGGACACCAGCTTCGGCCAGAACGGTGTGCTGGCGACGGCGCTCTCCCCCGCCGAGCACGACCGCTTCCTGGCCGTCACCCCCGGGCCCGGAGGCAGCTACTACGCCGCCGGCTGGACCGAGACCGGCGAGGACCATGCCATGGTGCTGGCCAAGTTCGGCGAGGACGGCGCCCTCGACCAGACCTTCGGCCAGGCCGGCGTGGCCACGGTCAACGTCACCCCGGGAGGGAAGGTCGTCGAAGTGGCCCGGGCCGTCGTCGTCCAGTCCGACGGCAAGATCGTCATCTCCGGCCCGATCGAGAAGGACCCCAAGGCCACCGGCCTGGCCGCCAAGGACACCGACGTCGCCCTCGTCCGCTTCGACGCCACCGGCAAGCCCGACCCGACCTTCGGGACCGAGGGGATCGCCAAGCTCGACCTCGGCAAGGGCAAGGCACTGCCCGACGAGTCCTATCTGGCCGACAACGCCTGGGGCCTGGTCACGTTGCCCGACAACAAGCTCGTCCTCTTCGGGTCGACCGCCGCGCCGGGGCGCGAGGACGCCGACTTCACCATCGCCGGCATCACCAGCGCCGGGGCGCTCGACCCGGCCTTCGGCACCAAGGGGATCCTCACCGTCGACCAGAACAAGGGCGCCGACACCCCCCGCAACATGAACCTCCAGCCCGACGGGAAGATCGTGGCCACCGGCTACAGCCGTGACGCCGCCGACGTGGTCAGCCCCGTCCTCATCCGGTTCTCCAGCGACGGGAAGCTCGACACGTCGTTCGGAACCGGCGGCGTGGCCACCGCCACGGTGCTGCCCGGCGGCGTGGCCGAGTCATACCAGTTCGGCTTGCAGGGCGACAACTACGTCATGGGCGGTTACGGCCACGGCGCCGACCCCGAAGAGAAGGTGGACCTGATCTCCTACCGGTTCACCGCCACCGGGACATGGGACAAGACCTACGGGACCGACGGGCTGACCCGTATCGACCTCGCCGGCCTGGACGACCGGGCCCGCAACCTCCTGGTCCTGCCCGACGGGCGGGTGCTGGGGATCGGCGTGGGCACCCCGGCGGAGGCCGCCTCCGACGCCATGGTGGTCCTCCTCGACGAGAGCGGCATCCCGGTGCCGGCCTTCGGCACCGCCGGGCGCGTCCTGTCCGACCTGGGCGGACCGGCCGACACCTGGTTCGGCGCGACGCTGGCCCGCGACGGCAAGTCGGTCATGCTCGTCGGCTACAAGGGCGCGGACACGGCCGGCACCGAGAACGACGACGCCGCCATCGCCTGCATCAAGCTCTAACGACCGGCCGTCAACCTCGCTCAGTCGGGGAGCATCGGCACCGTCAGACCCGGGTCGCGGCCAAGGAGAACGGCCCGGGTGACGGCGGTCGACCCGAACCGGTCGCGCACCTCGTCGAGGGCGGTGTCGAGGGCTCGGCCCCGGTGCCGGTCGAAGGGCAGGGCCTGCTGGACGGCGCCGCTGTCGTCGAGGTTGCCGACCGCCACCCCCACCAGGGTGAGGCCCTGACGCCTGATCATCGGAACGGACGCGCCCAGCAGTCCGCGGGCCGTGACCAGGATCGTGTGGGTGTCCCACGTCGCCCGGTCCAGAGTGTGCGAGCGGGTCGCCCGCGTGTAGTCGTCGAAGCGCAACCGCAGGACGACGGTGCGGCCGGATCGCCCGGCCGCCCGCATCCGGCGGGTGACCCGATCGACCAGGGCGACCAGCACGGCGTCGACATCGGGAAGCGAGGTCCGTGAACGGCCCAACGCGCACTGCGACCCCATCGACTTGCGCCGCCGGCCGACCAGCACCGGCCGGGGATCGTGGTTGTGGGCCAGGGCATGGAGGTGCCCGCCCGCGGCCCGGCCCAACATGGAGGTCAGCGCCGCCTCGTCGAGCTGGGCCACCTCCCCCACCGTCGTGATCCCCCGGGCGCGCAGCCTGCCTGACGTCACCGGACCGACGCCCCAAAGCCGCTCGACGGGCAGCGGGTGGAGGAAGGCCAGCTCGCCGCCGGCCGGCACCACCAGCAGACCGTCGGGCTTGGCCACGGCGCTGGCCACCTTGGCCAGGAACTTGGTGGGGGCCACTCCCACGGTGATGGGCAGGCCGACCCGCTCGAGGACGGCCCGCCGCAACCGCACGGCGATCTCGACCGGCGTGCCCGAGACCCGCTTCAGTCCACCGACGTCAATGAACGCCTCGTCGATCGACAGTCCCTCCACCAGCGGCGAGGTGTCCTCGAAGACCTCGAACACCTTTTTGCTGGCCTCGGAGTAGGCCGGCATCCGGGGCGGGACCACGACCGCCCGGGGGCAGAGCCGCCGAGCCTGCGCTCCGCCCATGGCGGTGCGCACGCCGTAGGCCTTGGCCTCGTAACTGGCGGCGAGCACGACCCCGCCGCCCACGATCACAGGCCGGCCCCGCAGGCGCGGGTCGTCCCGCTGCTCGACCGACGCGTAGAAGGCGTCGAGGTCGGCATGAAGAATCGTCGCCTCTCGGAGCACGAACACATGTTTGCACAGACTCGGGCACCCGGGGGGCGGGTGCCCGAGCCGATCTCGGGGGCGCCGGAGCTCAGGACACGACGGGTCGGCGGCCTGAACCCATGAGGTTCGCCAGCCGGCGCAGGCTCTGTCCGCCCACCAGCAACGTGAGGCCGAGGAGAAGCCACGGTCGTACCCCGGCACCCGTCCGGGGGAGGGAGTCGCCGGAGGCCTCGGCCGTTGGGGCTTCGGGGAGGGTCGGAGCCGTGGTGGAGGTGCCCCGCTCGGTGGTGCCCTGGAGCACGCCCTCCGCCACGTCGGGAACCGGCGGCCCGAGGGCGGTGCCGGCCGGCGGCGGGAAGGTCTCGACGCCCGGGCTGGCCATCATGTCCAAGTCCAGGTCCATCCCGGCCGGGGGGATGAGTTGGACCTCAGGAGCCGGCGGCAAAGCGGCGGGCGGCGCCTCGAGGCCCGCGGCCGGCACCGTCCCCGGCGCCCCAGCCGACGTGACCCCGACCATGAAGCAGACGTCGTTGCTCTTCTGCCGGTCGAATTCACCCGAGTCGGTGGGGCCGGAGACGAACCCGCGGTCACACAGGCGCGTGCCTGCAGCCAGCCCGTCGGGCACGACATAGACGTGTTCGAAGACACCGTCGTTGGCGGTGTCCCGTTCCTGGACGCCGAGCTCGGGAAGGGACCGGCCGTCGACCGTCACACAGTCGAGCGCCTTGTGGAGCACCGGACGGTCGAAGTTGGCCGGATCCCAGCGCAGGGTGACGGCGACGATGTCTCCGGCCTGGACTTCGCTTCCGGCGGGCGGCTGGGTGAACTTCTCCAGGCCTCCCGTCGGCCGGCCGGCGAGAACCTCCGGGCAGGTGTCCGGCACTCCGCCGGGATGGCTGGGCTCAGCCCCCGCAGGTTGGGCGCCGAGCCCGGCGTGTG
This sequence comes from uncultured Actinomycetes bacterium, assembly GCA_963789165.1. Lineage (GTDB taxonomy): Bacteria > Actinomycetota > Acidimicrobiia > IMCC26256 > BP-133 > CAWBJP01. The sequence goes on along the minus strand of CAWBJP010000012.1, from coordinate 29,325 downwards.
ATGCCATGAGGGCGGCCGCGGCCACCAAAAGCTTTCCCCAGCTGTGCATTTTCGTTTCCCCCAGAGTGATGTGTGCCGGGGGTACCCAACCCGGGCAAATCACTAACAGTGTTTTTTTTTCACGTTCAGTGAGGATTGGATGAATCTGGGTACACCCCAGGTATGGACGAGAGCGAAATTGGAATTGACGAGAACTTGCTGAGAGACAGCGTCGGCGGGCTGGAAGAACAGATCCTCGAGCGGGTCGAGCAACAGAAGCGGGCGGAGACCGAAGGCCGCGTCGATGATGCCGACCGGCTGCAACACGACGTCGACGCCCTGCACCTCACACTGGCCCAGGTCGCCGAGATCGTCGCTGCCGCCGGGGATCTCCACCATCCCGCCGACGTCCTGAGCCTCGAGGACAATGCCAAGAGCGGGCCTGATCTCAAAGATCCCGTCAGGTGATCTCCAACCAGACCGGGTTGCTCTCCAGCCCGTGGGCCTTGACGAAGACCCATCCCGACCGGGCTGCCCGAGGCACGTAGACCTTGAGGTAACACTCTTTCCCAGGACGGACGCCGGCCGTCGAGGCGTGGTCCGTGTGCGACGATGCCGGCACGGTGATGCGGGCCATCGACCAGCGAACTGTCCTCGTGACGGGGGCGACGGACGGCCTCGGCCGGGCGCTGGCCTTGGAATTGGCGTCGCGCCGCGCCTCCGTCCTGCTCCACGGCCGCAGCCCGTCGCGTCTGGCGGACACCGGCGACGGGATCCGCCAGGCGACCGGCGGTGACCCGCCCCGCGCCTACCGGGCGGACTTCTCTTCCCTGGCCGAGGTGCGCCGCCTGGCGCAGGACATCGAGCGCGACCACGACCGGCTCGACCTGCTGATCAACAACGCCGGGATCGGCTTCGGAGCGCCGGGCGCCGGCCGCGAGCTCAGCGTCGACGGCTACGAGCTGCGTTTCGCTGTGAACTACCTGGCACCGTTCCTCCTGACCATGCTCCTGATGCCGCTGCTCCGGCGCTCGGCCCCGGCCCGGATCGTCAATGTCGCCTCCGCCGGCCAGGTCCCCGTCGCTCTCGACGACATCATGCTCGACACGGGCTACGACGGGGTCCGGGCCTACCGGCAGAGCAAGCTGGCCCAGGTCATGTTCACCTTCGAGCTCGCCGAGCGTCTCGGGGCCGCCGGCGAGGACGCGGTGACGGTCAACGCCCTGCACCCGGCCACGTTCATGGACACCAAGATGGTCCACGAAGCCGGGGGCGCCCCCATGAGCACCATCGACGACGGCCTCGAGGCGACCCTGGTGCTCGCCCTCTCACCGGAGCTTGACGGGGTGACCGGCCGCTACTTCAACCGGCTCCAGGACGCCCGCGCCGATCCGCAGGCCTACGATCCCGACGCCCGCCGGCGGCTGTGGGAGCTCAGCGAACAGCTGACGGGCGTGGCCGGCGGGACCGCCCAGCCCTCGGAGAATTCGCCCGCTCGATTTCGCTCCCTGTGACAAGCTTTCGCCCGAGAAACTCCTGTGCCTACTGCTGACGGCCGGCGTGCCCCCGGATGGCGAGCACGGCCCGCTGGGTGGCGTTGGGCTCGCCCACGAGGGTTGCCGCCGCCCGCAGCGCGTCGTACTCGCTCCGGTCCACCTCGGCCGGGAAGCCGAACCGCCAGCGCCGGGCCTGGCGGGCGATGCCGGCCTGGCTTTCGTCGGGCTCGACCCCCGTGGCCGGGAAGACCCGGCAGTCGTAGGTCCGGCAGGTCCTCGGGCGATGCTCGTAGATCGAGCAGGCTCCGTCGACGAGCATGGGGCAATGGCCGTTCTCGTCGTAGCCGAGGAGGACGTGGCCGGCCGGCATCCGCGGAGCCGGGAACAGGAGCTGGGCCGGGATGTGCGCCAGCGTGGCCGCCTCGTCAGGCTCGATGTGGACGAACTGGGCCGACGTGCAGCAGGCCGTGCAGCCCCCGCAGGGCACCTCGGAACCACCGTCGTCCAGCAGGGCGCGTCGCATCCCAGCCAGCCAGGCAGAGAAGTCCCCGGCCGCCAGCGGCTCTTCCCCTTCCCCGTTCACGTCCCCGTCGGCCATCCGTCCTCCTGAGGACTCAAGGCTGGGGCCACCGATGAATTCCGCCGCTGCCCACCGTCCAAGCTGCTGACCACGATCACACACCCGTGAAGGAGCCTCCAATGCCCAAGCATGACTCGGCGCCCCTCGGCGCCCCCTGTTGGGTCGACCTGTTCACCTCCGATCCCGACACCAGCAAGGCGTTCTACGGCCGGCTACTGGGCTGGACGGCGGAGGACACCGGCGAGGAGTTCGGCGGTTACATCAACTTCCACAAGGACGGGGTGCCCGTCGCCGGCGCCATGCACAACGACGGCACGCATGGCATCCCCGACCTGTGGTCCGTGTACCTGGCCACCGCTGACACCAAGGCCACCGCCGACGCGGCCGCGGCCAACGGCGGCTCGGTGATCGTCCAAGCCTCGGACGTGGGCGAACTCGGCACCATGGCGGTGGTGACCGACGCGGGCGGGGCGGCGGTCGGCCTCTGGCAGCCCGGCCTGTTCCCGGGCTTCGGCCTCATCAACGAACCGGGCTCGCCGGCCTGGTTCCAGCTCAACGCCCGGGACTACGACGCCTCGGTGCGGTTCTACCAGGATGTCTTTGGGTGGGACACCCATGTCATGAGCGACACGCCCGAGTTCCGGTACACGACCCTCGGTGAGGGCGACGCAGCGCTGGCCGGGATCATGGACGCCACCTTCCTCCCCGAGGGCGTCCCGGCCCACTGGTCCGTCTTCTTCCGGGTCGCCGACGCAGACGCCGCCCTGTCCACGGCCGTGGATCTCGGCGGTACCGTCGTCACGCCCGCCGAGGACACCCCCTACGGGCGGCTGGCCGGGGTCGCCGACCCGACCGGAGCGCACTTCCAGATCGTCGCCTGAGAGACAACGCTGGTGTTCCCGGCTACTTGCCGGCCGCCGCCTTGAGCGCGACCACCATCGCCGTCCGCCGCAACAGGTACAGGGGCCCGGCCAGCAGAGTGTTCACCACGAGGGTCGTCCAGTCGAAGGTGTCCCGCCACAAGACGATCTGACCGTCCTGCACCCTGAACGTCCCGCAGATCGGGAAGGGCACCCGAACCGGACCGACCATGAAGGAGTCGGTCCGCTCGGTCAGCACGACCGCGCCGTTGGCGGCGATGTGCTTGATGCTCGCCTCGAAACTGTGGGTCATCTTCAGGGCGGGCCGGAGGAACCGGGCCACCCCGGCCGGCCCGCGGAGCGCGGGCAACGGCATGTTCTGGTATTCGACCTCGGGCGCCAGGTAGGTGAGGGCCAGGTCGACGTCGTGCGCCTCCAGTGCCTTCAGGAACGACCGCACGATGGCGATCTCAGGACTCGGAGCGGGGCGCGTGACCATCGTTCAAACCTACGTGACGGCGGGCAGAATGATCGGATGGCGTCCTACACCGTCAACCCAGAGGCCGTGGCCCACGCCCGCCGGCTCATCGACGGGCGCCAGTACGTGCTCGACAGCGACTGGGGCGACCGCCAACCCAAGGCGGACACCGAGAACGCCTACCTGAAGTCGCACTCGTGGGACGACTACGCCCGCTGGCATCTCGGGCTGACCGAGGGCGCCAACGACGAAACCAAGGCGAGATACGCCTTCGTCTACGGAGACCTCCGTCGCGTCCACCGGTCCGGTCTGATCGCCTGCGTCTACCGGGCTGCCGAGTGGCGCCACAAGGAGATCGAGCTGGCCGCTCACGACCTGCTGCAGCACCTCGACCTCACGTCAGGCTGACGCCGGCGAAGCCTCCGACTGTTCGTGGTCGAGGAGCCATGCCTTGCGCTCGTTGCCCCAGCCGTACCCGGTGAGGCGGCCGTCGGCCCCGATGACCCGGTGGCAGGGGACGATGATGGAGATGGGGTTGCGCCCGTTGGCCGCCCCCACCGCCCGGGACGCCGACGGGCGGCCGACCCGCCGGGCCAGTTCCCCGTAAGAGATCGTCTCGCCGTAGGGGATGCCCCGTAGGGCCGACCAGACCGTGACCTGGAACGGGGTGCCCTCCAGCGCCAGAGGCAGGTCGAAGGCGGTGCGGGTGCCGGCGAAATAGCCGTCCAGTTGTCGGCGGACTTCAGCGAGGGCGTCGTCGTCCCGTTTCCAGGCGGACGGTACGGCCGGGCAGTGCTCATGGCCGGCCACGAACAGCCCCGTGAGCACCCCGGGCCGACCGGCCAGGAGGACCCGGCCGATTGGTGTCTCGAGGTGGCTGTAGACGCGGTCGTCGTGCATGGTTGTGGTTCGCATGACGCCATTCTGCCTGCCCGCGGGGCGAGATTTCAGCCGGATCCGGACAGGATCGAGAGCCTGTCCGAATGTGTCCGGTCCAGCCGGTCGGGAGCCGGTATAACCATGGCCATGGAAGCGTTCTCCGCCGTGGTCACCACCGGCATCTACTGCCGGCCCGGGTGCTCAGCCCGGCCGAAGCCCGAGCATGTGCGCCCCTTCGACCTGGCCGCGGCGGCGGAGGCCGCCGGGTACCGGGCCTGCCTGCGCTGCCGGCCCTACCGGTCGGCCCAGCCGGTCAGCGTCACCGGCCCGGAGCTGGTGTGCCGGGCGGTGCGTCTCATCGTGGACGGCGCCCTCGACGAGGCCGGCGAGGCGGAGCTCGGAGCCCGGCTCGGCGTCTCCGGCCGCAACCTGCGGCGCCTGTTCCAGGCCCATCTCGGCCTGACGCCCGACGGGCTGGCCCGCTCCCGGCGCGCCCACTTCGCCCGCCGCCTCCTCGACGACACCGACCTGCCCGTCACCGACGTCGCCTTCGCGGCCGGCTTCGGCAGCGTCCGCCAGCTCAACCGGGCCTGCCTGGACGTGTTCGGCAGCTCGCCCCGGGACCTTCGGGCCCGCCGCCGGGCCACGGACCGCCTCGCCGCCGATGGCGGCCTCAGCCTGCGCCTGCCCTTCGCGCCTCCGCTCGACTGGGCTGCCCTGCTGGCCTACTTCGCGCCCCGCGCCATCCCCGGGGTGGAGTCGGTCGACGGTTCCTCCTACCGGCGCACCATCACCGTCGACGGCGACTCGGGCGTCATCGAGTTGCTCCCCGGCGGCCCTGACCATCTCGTGCTGCGGGCCCACCTCCCGCACTGGGAGGGCCTCATCCACATCGCCGAGCGGGCCCGCCGGATCCCCGGGCTCGACGCCGATCCCGACGAACCCGTCCGCCACCTGGCCGCCGATCCGATCCTCGGTCCGCTCCTCGACGCACGGCCGGGGCTGCGGGTGCCGGGAACGTGGGACCCGTTCGAGACCGGGGTCCGGGCCATCATCGGCCAGCAGGTGTCGGTGGCCGCCGCCACCACCCTGACCGGGCGGCTGGTGGGCCGGCTCGGCGACCCCGTCCCCGGACTCGCGCCGCTGGGGCTGACCCACCGGTTCCCGTCTCCCGAGACGGTCGCCGGTGCCGACCTCACCGGTCTGGGCCTCACCCCGGCCCGGGCCCGGGCCGTCGGCTCCTTCGCCGCCGCGGTGGCCGGCGGCGCCGTCCGCCTCGACCGCAGCGTCGGCCTCGACCGCCTCGTGACCTCGATCACGGACCTGCCCGGACTTGGCCCCTGGACCGCCCAGTACCTCGCCCTGCGGATGGGCGAACCCGACGCCTTCCCCGCCACCGACCTCGGCCTCGAACGCGCCTTCGCCCGCCTCGCCCCGGGATCGCCCGAGGCCCTGGCCGGCGCCGCCGAACGGTGGCGGCCGTGGCGCGCCCTGGCCGCCACACACCTGTGGCTGGCGCCGTCGATTCGCTGATCAGCCGTCGAGCCGGCGCCCCTCGACCTTGTAGGTGGGGATCTGGTACGAGAGCACCACCGCAACGTCGGGGCGCACCTCGAGGATCAGCCGGTGGAGCCGGTCGAAGAGGGGCCGGTGCTCGGGGGCGATGGCGTCGATGTAGTCCCGCACGGCGTCGTCTATCGCCCCATGATCGCCGCCGGAGGTTTGCCCGGGCATGTCGTCCGCCTTCAGACAAGTGTGCGCGTTGGGCATCGACGGCACCGCGAGCCCGTGGTTGATTCGGGGGTGGTCGACGATCAGTCGCTCGAGGTTCGTTCCCCAAGGAGGCGGCGTGAGCACGTTCCAGAAGAAGTCCATCGACAAGCCCGACGAGACCCGGACGTTCGACAAGGGCCAGCTGGACGTCGTGACCCTGGGGGAGGTCGCCTTCGGCCGGGCCATCTTCGAGCCGGGGTGGAAGTGGTCCGAGTGCGTGAAGCCGATCGCCGGCACCGACAGCTGCCTGGTCCATCACAACGGCTACATCGTCTCGGGGTCACTGCACGTCGTCATGGACGACGGCGCCGAGATGGACCTCAACGAGGGTGACGTCTTCGTGTGCCCACCCGGTCACGATGCCTGGGTGACCAGCGACGGGCCTTGCGTGGCCTACGACTTCGCCCCCGGGGCCGTCGCCACCTACGCCAAGCCCGCTGGCTGAGGAAGGAGAGCGGCGGCTTCGGCCGCCATATCGGCCACGATCTCGGCGGCCGGCTTGACCGATGTGATGAGCGGCGAGCTCTCTGCCCCGGCGAGCAGACACATCTCGTCGAAGTCGCCGGTGGTGTCCCTCGTGGGGATGATGACGCTGAACTTTCCCATGGCGTAAGGAACACCACCGGGGACGCTCCAGGGCATCAGCCGGGCGGTGCCGACCACCGCCGGCCCCGGCGGCGGGGTGGGGATAGCGTCCTCCTTGCCCTTCCACTCGGCCAGAACCCGGTTGACTATGGACCGGGTGTAGGCGCTCGGGAACTCGGGGCCGAAGATGGCGGTGGGCGTCGTCTCTCCCCAACCATCGGTCACGGCGATCACCCGGCGCATGTACTCCTCGTGGGCGTAGGACTCGGCGGAGACGGCGAATCGGGTACCGACCCAACCCCCATCGGCCCCCTCGGCGAGGGCGTTGACCAGCGTGCGGCCGTCGGCGATCCCTCCGGAGCCCAGCACGAGCACATCCTCGGGAACCGCGCGCTTGACCAGGGGCACGATCTCGGACCGGTGCAGCGGGTTCCCGTCCTGGAAGCCTCGAACGTGACCGCCGGCCTGCTTGCCCTGCACCACGAGGACCTCGGCGCCGTAGCCGACCGCCTCGAGGGCCCCCTCCACGCTGCCGACCTGAGCCCACTGGCGGATGCCGGCCTCCTTCAGGCGCTGCACCCAGCGGGCCTCGGGCGCCGTCCAGTACCAGACCACGAAGTCCACCTGCTCCTCGATGAGCACGTCGACATGGCCGTCGTTGATCGACCAGGTGGCGTTCCGGCTGTGGTGCTCAGGGTCCTCCTCGTAGCCGGGTGTGTTCACGGTCGTATCGAAGAAGGGGAAGTACACGAAGTCGACCCCGAAGGGACCTTGCGTCAACCCCCGCGTCTCCTGGATCTGGGCTCGGAGCCCCACCGGTGATTCCGGGACGGGACCCAGCACCCCGAGCCCACCCGCATTCGTCACCGCCGCCGCCAGCGCCGGAGTCGCATAGAACGCCATTCCCGCTTGGACGATGGGGTAGGCGATGCCGTACGCCTCCGTCAGGCGGGTCCGGAGCGCGTCGGCGGCCGGAAGGCGCGGAGTGGCCCCGGCCGGACTGCCGAAGGGTCCCCGGCCCGTCAGACCGCCGCCTCCCAGCCCAGCCGCTCCGGCCCCCAGCATCTTGAGCACGGTTCTGCGGTCGATCCCGCCCATCCGCCCTCCCCCTCCGATGCGATACTGTCGATCGACACATTACAAATTTATCTGTGTCAGATCAATAGTCTGTATCAAGACGTATCGTGGTCCAGCGGTGGGGGCGCCCGGGTCCGTCGTCGTTCGGCGTGACATCATGCGGGGCTGTGATCCGAGTTTTCGTCATCGACGACACGCCCGAGCTGCGCAGGATGCTGGAGCAGATGCTGACCCTCGACGACTTCGAGGTGGTCGGCTCGGCCGCCAATGGTGCCGATGCCCTGAAGGAGATGGACGCAGCCAACCCGGATGTCGTCGTCATCGACTACAAGATGCCGGGCCTGGACGGCCTCATGACCGCTCGTCTGATCCGGGAGGACCGCCCCCAGCAGGCCATGATCCTGTACACCGCCTACCTCGACGACATCCTCGAGCAGAAGGCGGCGAGGGCCGGAGTCGCCCTCTGTGTGGGGAAGGTCGAAGGGATCCTGACGCTCGAGCGCGACATCCGGCGCCTGGCGGAGAAATCCCCTGGACCAGAGCTGCCCGGGGCCTGAGCGCAGCGGTCAGCGGAGGGCGTGGCGCAGGGCGCCGGCGACGTCGATCGACGTGTGCCGGCCGTCGGCCACGACCTGGCGGCCGCTGATGACGACGTGGCGGATATCGGCCGCGGTGGCGGCGAAGACGGCCACGGCGACGGCGTCCTCCGCCCGGGTACCAGCCGTGCGCACCGAGTCGAGCCCGATCGTCGTCAGATCGGCGTAGGCGCCGGGGCGGATCCGCCCCGCGTCCTCCCAGCCGAGGCTGGCGTGACCCTGCACGGTGGCCATGTCCAACAGGGCGACGGCGTCGTGACTGCCGCGGACCCCGCGGGCCAGGCGCTCGTCGAGCTCGACGGCGCGTGCCTCTTCGAGCAGGTCGATCACGGCGTGGGAGTCGCTGCCGAGCGTCAGCCCGGCGCCGGCCTGGCGCAGCGCCCGCGACGGGCCGATGCCGTCGGCCAGGTCCCGCTCGGTGGTGGGACAGAAACAGCACCAGCACGACGACGCACCCAGGCGGCCCACGTCGGCGTCGGTCAGATGGGTGGCGTGCACGGCGGTGAAACGGGCGCCGAGCGCGCCGTGCTCGGCCAGCAGCTCGGTGGGCGTACGCCCGTAGGCCTCGACGCACCGCTCGTTCTCGGCCGGCTGCTCGGAGACGTGGGCGTGCAGGGGTGCGTCCCGGGCCGCCGGCCCACTGGGCCGACGATCTCCATGGCCGGCGGGTCGACGGCCCGCACGGAGTGGATGGCCGCTCCGATGCGGACACCCGGAGGGTCGCCCGACGAGTAAGAGTCGGCCAGGGCGGAGGCCCGGGCCTCCCAGGCCAGGGCGTCGTGGTCAGCGAAGCGGCGCTGGGTGACGTCGAGCTCGACGCCGATCCCGCCCTGGAGGTAGCAGGTGTCGAGCAGGGTCATCCGGATCCCGGCGTCGGCCGCGGCGGCCAGCAGCGCCGCCCCCATGGCGTTGGGATCGTCGTAGGGGACGCCGCCGGGCCCGTGGTGGAGGTAGTGGAACTCCCCCACCACGCTGATCCCGGCCAGCGCCATCTCCGCGAAGGTGGCTCGGGCGAGTCGGAAGTAGGAGTCGGGATCGAGCGACGCGGCCAGCGCGTACATCTGTTCCCGCCACGTCCAGAAGGAGCCGGGCCCGGTGTGGGTGCGGCCCCGCAGGGCCCGGTGGAAGGCGTGGCTGTGGGCGTTGGCCAGGCCGGGGATCGTCAGACCGGGCAGCCGGATGGCGCCCTCGGGTGGTTGCGCCACCGCCGTCTCGACGGCCGTGATGCGTTCGCCGTCCACCCGGACCACGACGTCCCGCTCGGCCTTTTCGCCACCGAGCCAGGCGAGCTCGCAGTGATAGGCGGACATGGCTCTACGAGCCGACGCGCTGGACGAACTCGGTGATGCGGGCGACGAAGGCGTCCCGGTGGTGGCGCTCGAACTGCTCCCAGGTCGTCAACGTCGTCGTGTCGACGACCCGGTCGAGGAACAGCCGGCCGTCGAGGTGGTCGCATTCGTGCTGGAACGTCCCGGCGGTGAGCCCCCGCTTGATCTCGTCGTGCCCGTTCCCGTCGCGATCCAGCCAGCGGACCCGGATATTGACGTGGCGCATGACGTTGCCCCGCAGGTTGGGAACCGACAGGCAACCCTCGTTGATCTCGACCAGCTCATCGTCGACCGGCTCGATCACCGGGTTGACGAGGACCGTCAGGGGGATCGGCGGCTTGTACGGGTACCGCGGGTTCCGGTCCACCTCGATGACCGCCACCCGGACCGGCTCATGCACCTGGTTGGCGGCGATTCCGGCTCCGTTGGCGTCGCGCATCGTGTCGATCAGATCGTCGATCAGCCGCTGCAGCTCGGGCGAGGCCAGCTCCTCGGGCGTGACCTCGCGGGCCCGCTGGCGCAGCACGGGATGACCGACGGTGGCGATCTCGCGGATCATCCCCCCATCATGGTCGCTGGGGGCACCGCGGGACCGTGTGTCAGGCCGGGCGGGCCATGGCGGTCAGGGGAGACTCCGCCTCCGGATCGGCGTCGTCACCGAACGGCAGCCGCCCGCCGTACCGGGTGAGGATGGCCAGCAGCGCGGCGTGTTCCATCGGCCGGCAGAAGTAATAGCCCTGGGCGACATCGCAGCCGAGGGACCGCAGGGCCGCGGCCTGAGCCCGGGTCTCCACACCCTCAGCCACCGCCACCATGTACATGGAACGGGCCAGGCCGACGACGGCGTCGACGATGGCGCGGTCCCCGTCCGTGCCGGTCACCCCGTCGACGAAGGAACGGTCCACCTTGAGGACGTCGACCGGGAACTGTTTGAGCCAGCTGAGCGACGAGAATCCGGTGCCGAAGTCGTCGATGGCCAGGCGGACCCCCAGGTGCCTCAGCCGGCGCAGGGTTTCGCCCAGGGTCTCCACGTCCTCCATGAGGACCGTTTCGGTGATCTCGAGCCCGAGGAGCGCGGGTTCCGTCGCCGTGTCGGCCAGCACCCGGGCGACGGTGGCGACCAGGTCGGGTTGGGCCAGCTGGCGGGCGGAGAGGTTCACCCAGACGACCACCGATGAGAGGTCGGGCTGCAACGACCGGACGGCCTGCGCCTGGCGACACGCCTCCCCCAGCACCCACTCCCCGATGGGCAGGATGAGGCCCGTCTCTTCCGCCAGCTGCAGGAACTGTCCGGGATGCTGCACGCCCCACTCGGGATGCTCCCAGCGGAGCAGAGCCTCCAGACCGACGATGCTCCCGTCCTCCAGCGCCACTTCGGGCTGGTACCAGAGCCGGAACTCACCCCGCTCGAGCGCCCGGTGCAGCGCCATCTCCGTGTCGAGCCGGTCCATGACCCGCTTGCGGGCCGGGGCGTCGAACACCTCGTACCGGGCCCGGCCCCGCTCCTTGGCCTGGTACATGGCGGTGTCGGCGTCCCGGAGCAGCTCCTCGGGAGAGGTGAGGCCGGCGTCGGCGACGACGATCCCGATGCTGACCGTGATGGCCACCTCCCGCCCGGCGATGGTGACCGGATCGGAGAGGGTTTCGGCGAGTCGCCCGGCGAGGGCGGCCGCCGCCCCCTCGCCCGGCAGGTCCTCGCACAGCACGACGAACTCGTCCCCGCCGAAGCGGGCCACCGTGTCACCGGGACGCACGGCGTCGGCCAGACGGCGGGCCACCACCTGCAGCAGCTCGTCGCCGGCGCTGTGCCCGAGGCCGTCGTTGACGACCTTGAACCGGTCGAGATCCAGGAAGAGGACGGTCAGCGGAACGGGTTGCCGGAGCGCTCGGGCGGCGGCCTGGTCGAGCCGGTCCATCAGCAGGGCACGGTTGGGAAGCCCGGTGAGGGGGTCGTGCAGCGCCTGGTGGGCGAGCTCGTCCTCGGCGTGGTGCCGCTGGATGGCGGCGGTGACCACGTTGCTGACCGAGGTGAGGAAGGCGATGTCTGTGGCCCCGAGGGTCAGCTCGGCGGCCTCCTGGAGGAGCGCGTCGATGCCGAGCCCGGCGAGAGCCCGCTGACCCAGTTGAGCAACCGCGGCCTGCTGGTGCGCCCTGGTCTTGAGCTGCTCCTGAGCCTGCTTCCCGGCGGTGATGTCCTGGGCGGTCCCCTGGAGCCAGACAGGCGTCCCGGCGTCGTCGAAGACGACCCGGCCCCGGGACTGCAGCCACTTGACCTGCCCGCCGGGCATCACCAGCCGGTGGTCGATCTGGAAGGGCTCCCCGGAGGCGATTGCGGCCTTGACCGCCTCCTCCATGGCCAGCCGGTCGTCGGGGTGGGAGCGGGACTGGAACCAGCTGTAGTCGGCGTCCCCTTCCAGCGCCGCTGGATCGAGCTCGTAGATGCGGTACAGCTCCTCCGACCACACCACCCGGCCGGTGGAGAAGTGCCACTCCCAGCTCCCGAAATGGGCCAGGCTCTGACCCTGGGCGAGCTGGCGCTCGCGCTCCTCCAGGGCGTTCCGGCCGGCCCGGTCCCGCTCGTGGAGCTCGACCCGCTCCAGGGCCAGTTCGGCTGACTGCCCCAAGGCCTCGAACAACCGGTGCTCTTCACGGCCGAAGAACGGGGTGACGGGGCTCCCCCTGACCACGAGCCAGCCACCCCGGAGGCGCAGGGCCAGGAGCCCGGGAAGGAGCTCCTGGACCCCGGGTCGGTCGGATCCGCCGCACCGGTCCAACTCCGCGGCCACGCCTGCGGCCTCCGCCGGCCCCATCCCCTGCGCGGCGAGCACCCGGCCCTCGGGGCCGGCCAGGAAGGCGGCTCCGGCGCCCAGGAGGGCGACCGCCTGGGGGACGATCACCCGGGCCACCGCCTCGGCGTCCATGGCCGCCACCAACCGTCCGTCGGCGGCGTGGAACAGATCGACGTCGGGCTGGCGCCAGAACGCCCGCAGGGCGGCCGGTGGGGCGAAGCCGACGAAGAACAACCAGCCGCTGACCATCCCGAGGAGCTGGACCACCAGCTGGACGGGCGGGCGGGCCGGGGGCGCGGTGCCGATGAGCAGCAGGGCGACGTTCACCAGGGACGAACCCAGGCTCAGGGTGCGCATCCGGCGGCGCACCACCGTGGGTTGATCCCGGCCCGCCTGCCACAGGGACCGGGCGGAGAGGACGGACAGCAGCGTCCATCCGGCCATGAAGGCCAAGGCGTAGAACTGATAGGGGGCCGTCCGCCGGGGCACGCCGGTAAGTACCGGCAGAGCCAGGGTCGAGAGGACGAGCACCAGGGTCACACCGGCGGAGAGGGCGTGCCGGCGCCGGGACCACTTCGAGGCTTCGAAGCTGGCCGTGAACCGGCCCAGGCAGTACGGGAAGAGCAGCAGAACACAGACGGTGAGCTTCCACCGCGCGCTGCCCTGGTGCGCCGCCAGGTGGGGGGACACGACCCCGGCGAGGCTGACAACGGCCAGGACGGCGAAGGAGGCGGTGAGCCACCGGGCCGCCAGCCCCGGGCTGCGGCGGCTCCAGCGGAACGACTTGAGCGCCAGCACCGAGAAGAGCAGGAGGACGCAGACGCGAACGCCCTCGACGGAAGCCGTCATGCAGTCGGGCTCGGAGACTCGTTCACGGGCGCGGCCGCATGGGCGGCTCCTCTCTCTCCGGAACGATAAGGAGCGGGGACAAGCCGGGCCATGACCCGTTCGAACCATTTCCGGCGGACGAAAGGCCCAGCTCCGGCATACCTCGCGCCAAGATGGGCGCCATGATCGATCACCTCGGTATCCAGTGTCAGGACGTCCCGGCCGCCGCCGCCTTCTACGACACCGTCCTCGCCCCCCTGGGGGGCAAGCGCATGCTCGACTACGGCGTGGCCATCGGCTACGGAACGGGTCACCCCAACTTCTGGATCGGCGAACTGGCCGACGGCATCAACCGCCCGATCCACGTCTGCTTCCAGGCGTCGGATCGGGCCACGGTACGGGCCTTCTTCGACGCCGCGGTGGCCACCGGAGCTGAAGGTCCTCCACGAACCCCGGGTCTGGCCCGAGTACCACGACAACTACTACGGCGCCTTCGTCCGCGACCCCGACGGCAACAACGTGGAAGCCTGCTGCCACACGCCCGAGTAGTCCATCATGGAGCCCATGGGCCAAGACGCCGGTCCGGTCTATCGGGCGACCACCGCCAACCGCATCGTCGCCGGCATCGTGCTCGCGGCCGCCGCCGGAGCCGTGGTGTGGGCCGTCCTGAGCTCGGGAGGGCTCTCGCTCAAGGCCGTCGCCATCAGCGCCGTCGCGTTGCTCATCGGCTTCCTCGCCTTCGGCGCGCTGCGCTTCCAGGTGCGGGCGGAACCCGACCACCTCGCCGTCTGCTGGGGCGGGCCCCTCCGCCGGTTCCCGTGGTCGCAGATCAAGAGCTTCGGCATCGGGGGCCGCAACGACCGCGACGTCTACATCGTGCTGAACGACAAGCGGAAGAAGCGCCTGCCCCTCGTCGAGGTCACCAACCAGCAGACCTCCGCCGCCGAGGTCCGCGACGCGCTGCAGCGCTACTGGCGGGCCCACCGCCGCTGACGTCGCCCGCCGGGTAGCGGTCGGTGGTTAGGCGAAGGCCTTGGCCAGGGCCTCACCGGCCTGGCGGACCTGGTCGAGGTCGGCGTAGAGGGGCAGGTTGACGATGAGCCCGTCAAGACCGGCGGCCCGGTGGGCGGCGACCTGCTCCCCCACCGTGTCGGCGTCTCCCATGATGGCCGCGGCCAGGAAAGCGGCCGCCATGTCACCCCGCGCCCGGCTGGCTTCTTCCGCCGTGGCCCTGGCCTCCTCGTACGTCCGGCCGACGACGAGGGAGGCGAGCTTCGTCTTCGTGATCTCGGCCGGGTCCCGGCCGACGTCGGCGCAGTGCCGTTCGAGCACGTCGAGCTTGTGCCGGACGGTGTCGAGGTCACCGAAGAGGTTGCAGGCGTCGGCGTGCTGGGCCACCAGGCGTAGCGTGCGCCGCTCCCCCGACCCGCCGATGAGGATGGGGATCCGGCCCCGGACCGGCTTCGGGTTGTTGAGGGCGCCGGCGATGGAGTGGTGCCGGCCCGAGTGGCTGGGCGCCGGGTCGTCGGAGAACATCGCCCGGCAGATCCGGAGGGCGTCCTCCAGGCGCTCGAAGCGCTCCGCCACCGGCGGGAAGCCGTAGCCGTACGCGCGGTGCTCACCCTCGTTCCAGGCCGCGCCGAGGCCGAGGATGGCCCGGCCGGCGGAGACGACGTCGAGCGTGCTGACGATCTTGGCCAGCAGGGCGGGGTTCCGGTAGGTGACGCCGGTCACCATGGTCCCGAGGCTGACCTGCTGCGTGCGGGCGGCGATCCCGGCCAGGAGCGTGTAGCCCTCGAGCATCGGGTCGGTCTCGGGGCCGACCACCGTGATCTGATGCAGATGGTCCATGACCCACACGGAGTCGAAGCCCGACTCCTCGGCCGCCACCGCGGTGGCGGCGATGCGTTCGAAGAGCTGGTCGTCCGGGGTGTCGGGAAAGACGAAGCTCGGGATCTGGAGCCCAATGCGGGTGACGGTCATGCTCCCTGCATAGCACTCCCCCGAGCCGGGCCCGGAACCTAGACTGCGCCGGTGCGGAACGAGGCGGTGAGGGGGTCGGTCCCCGATCGTTCTTTGGCTTCGCTCCCAGGCATCGAGCGGGTCCGGGCGATGATGCGGGGCCTCGTGCCCCGCCCGCCCCTCAGCCATCTGCTCGGCTACCGCCTCACGCAGGTGGGCTCGGGCACCGCCACCCTGAGGATGCCGGTCAGTCCCTGGTTCCAGGACTACACCGCCAACATCGACGTACGGGTGCCGGCCGAAGAAGCCCTCGCCGCCGCCGTCCTGACCGGGGCCCCCGCCGGCTACGAGGTGCGCACCGTGTCCCTGTCCGTCAACCTCCTCCGCCCGCCCACCATCGAAGCGGAGACCCTCATCGCCCGGGCCCGCACGCTGAACACGGGCCGGGCGTTCACCCTGGCCGAGGTCCTGGTGGAAGACGCCCAGGGACGGGGAGTGACCCACGCCACCGGCTCCTTCCTCCTCCGCCCCCTCGAGCCGGCACCGCCGCCGCTCCCCGGTCCCCTCGAACCGGTGGAGGAGCCCACCTACGGGACACCCGATCCCTACCTGCGGCCGCTCCCGGCAGAGACCTTCCCGTTTCGGATCTGGGACGAGGGCGACTATCTCCCGCTTCAGTCCCGGGTCGTGGCCGGCGAGTTCCCCCCAGCCCCCGGTTACGAGCTCTTCGGTATCACCCTGGCCGAGGTGTCGCCCGGCGCGGCCTGCTTCACGCTGGACACGAGCGGGTGGCTGTCCAGCCGGACGCCGGAAGTGGCCCCGGGCGTGGTCGCGAACCTGGTCCACTGCGGACTGACCGCGCCTCCCATCGGGCTCGCCCTTGCCGGCCAGGGCCTCGGGATCGTCGACCAGGCCATCGACTTCCTACGACCGGTTCCCGCCGACGGCGGCCGGCTCGTGTGCCGGGGCCACCTGGTCCACGAGGGCGACCTGCTGATCTCAAAGGCCGAGGTCACCGACCCCGAAGGCAACCGGGTGGCCGTCGGGCATCAGGCCTCGTTGATCGTCGAACGGCGCCGGCGGGGGTCCGTCGGGAGCACGGGGGCGCGGATCCTCGCCACCGTGCTCTTCACCGACATCGTCGAATCGACCCGGCGGGCCGGGGAGCTGGGTGACGCCCGCTGGCGGGAATTGCTCGATGAGCACCACACCCTCGTCCGCCGCCAGGTGGATCTCTACAAGGGGCGCGAGGTCAAGACGACGGGCGACGGCTTCCTCGCCACCTTCGATGCCCCGGCCCGGGCGGCGCACTGCGCCCGGGCCATCCGCGATGGCGTGCGCGGGCTGGGCCTCGAGGTCCGCGCCGGCCTGCACACCGGTGAGTGCGAGGTGGTCGGCGCCGACATCGCCGGCGTCGCCGTGCACATCGCGGCCCGGATCATGGCGCTGGCCGAGCCCGGCGAGATCCTCGTCACCGGCGGCCTGCGCGACCTCGTGGCCGGGTCGGGCCTGCGCTTCGTCCCCCGGGGCCGCCACGAGCTCAAGGGCGTCGACGGGGAGTGGGAAGTCTTCGGCGTTCTCGACTGAGGGGTTACCGGTCGAATTCGGGGTCGGTGCCGAACATCTTGGGGGCCTGCTCGTCGGCCAGGAAGTCGAGGATCAGCTGGTTGACGACGTGGGGCTTCTCCCACGGCAGGCCGTGCGAGGTGCCGGGCACGACCGCCAACTGGGAGCCGGGAAGCGTCCGGGTCACCGCCTCAGCGTGCTCCAGCGTCAGGACGCCGTCGTCGGCGATGAGGACGAGCGTCGGAGCGCTGACGTGCTCGAGGTCGGCCAGGTCGACGCCCGTCTCCCCGGTCCACATCGTGTACAGCTTGTCGAACACCACTGGGAAATGGTCGGGGCCGTCGGGCGAGAAGGCGCCGTACATCTCGACCAGGAACGGAGGGAGGGTGTCCACCGTCATCCCGGACAAGGCCGCCACGGCGGCGGGACGGGCGCCGTCGAGGGTCACGAACTGCTCGATGAGCACGAGCTTGCGCACCAGCTTCGGCCGCCGCAGCGCCACCAGCAGTCCGACGAGCGCGCCGTCGCTCCAGCCCGCGAGGTGGGCGGGCTCGAGGCCGAGCGCCTCCATGAACCCGATGGTGTGCTGCGCCATGAGCTCGTAGGTCAAGGCGCCGTCGACGTCGGGGGTGCGCCCGTGGCCGAAGCGCTCCGGCACGTACACGCGGTAGTTCTCGGCGAGCGCTCCGGTCTGGGCGTCGAACGTCTCGGCCGGGCACAGGCCGCCGTGGAGCAGGATCAGCGGCTCACCGGTGCCGGTCACCTCGTAGTAGGTGCGGACCCCGTCGACGTCGACGTGATGGCCGTTGCGGGTGGGGGCCTCGGGGGTGGTCAGGGCGGTGTCCATGTCGTCTCCTTGCGGTCGGTGCGTGGACGACATGATCCGGGGTGACGGTGGTCGGGCACATCCGTGGGACCACGGGTTCTAAGGGTTGGCCTCCAGATCGACGGAGGCGGCCCGCAGCGTGAGCTCGCCCCGGTTGCGGGCATCGAGCTTGGTCAGCAGCGAGGACACATGGGCCTCCACCGTCCGGACCGAGATGTACAGGCGCTGGGCGATTTCGGCGTTGGGGAGTCCCTCGCCGATCAGCCGGAGCACCTCGACCTCGCGGGCGGTGACGCCGGCCCGGGCCAGCTCGGGCGCCAACGCCGCCGTCACCCGCCGGCGCCTCGGCACCGCGCCGCCCGCGTCGCGCAACGACTGCCGGACCCGGTCGGCCTCCAGGGATGCGCCGCCCGCCTCGAAGATATCGAGGGCCTGCCGGAGCCACCGCGCCCGGGCCGGGCCTCCGATGACGAGGGCGCTGATGACGCGCATGGCGGCGATGTCGAAAGCCATCGGTCCCGCCGCCGTGGCGATGGCGGCGTCGATGCCGTCGGCGTCCCCGGCCAGCAGCGCGGCGGCGGCAGCCACGATGACCGGCCGGGTGTGGAAGCGGGCCAGGTCCGGCGTGGCCCGGGCCTGGGCCAGGGCGAGGGCCGCGTCGTCCGTCCGTCCGGCGGCAGCCAGAACCCACGGCAGCCAGCAGATGCTGTCCATGGGAACGACGCCGGGCATGGCCCGGGCCAGCTCGGCACTCCGTTCCAGCCAATGGATGGCCTCGGCCCACCGGCCGGCCCGCAGGGCGATGTCGCCCCGCATGGCTGCGGTGTGGAGCAACAGGTCCGGCGTCGGGGCGATCGCCTCCGCCTCGGCCAGGCCGTCCTCGACCGACTCGACCAGGTAGCTGCGGGTCATGGCCCGGCACGCCACCAGGTAGGCGAGCTGGTCGAGCCGCAGCGGCCGGATTCGGGCGATGGCGTCGTCGAGCACGGCGACGGCGGCGGGGAGATCGCCCTGGACGGCGAGGGCGATGGCGAGGTTCTCCTCGGCCCAGGCGAGCTCGACGAGCGAACCCGCCTCTCGCGCCAGCTCAACGGCCTCGTGGAGGCGCTGGGGCCGCTCGCCGGCGAACAGCTCCACTTTGCCGAGCTGGACCACGGCCCGGAGCTGGGCCTGGGTGCGCCCCGCCGTCGCCGCCTCCCGGGCCTGCCGGGACCATGAGGCCCGGGCCTGCTCACGGTCACCGAGGAAATCGAAGGCGCGGCCTTCGAGGTCGAGGGCCGCCAGCCGGGCGTCGATGCCGGCGTCCGGCCATCCCAGGACGCGCTGCGCGCAGTCCAGGGCTTCCTTGCCATCGCCGCGCACAAGTGCGACGCGGCCGGCGGTGAGGACCAGGTCGGGCGTGCCATCTCCATGCTCGAAGGCGAGGGCGATGACCGCCTCCGCTACTTCGGGCCGGCCGGTGTCGAGTGCGCATGCGGCCCGGCGGAGGCGTCGTTCCGGTGTGTCACCGTGCTCGCCCACGGTGGAGTCGTCGAGTTCGAGGGCGTCCGACCACCGGCCCTGGGCCGCGAGGGCGCGGGCGAGCGCGTCCGCCGCCTCGGCTCGGATCGACGGCGATCGGGCCGCCTCCCCTGCGGCGCGAGCGGCCCGCTCCGCGGCGAGCAGCGCGTGGTCGTGAAGCCAGCGATCGGCGGCGGCGGTCGAGCGCGGTGGCGGCGTCGTCATGCGCGCCCACTGCGGCCAGATGGTGGGCCCGACGCTCGAGGGCTTCGGCATCGACGACGGCCACCCCGCTGAGGGCGGCGGCGGCCCGCCGGTGCAGGGTGTCGACGAGGTGAGGGACGGTGGCATCGAGCACCGCCTCGCGGATGATGGCGTGGCGGAAGGTGATCGCGCCGCCGGTCGTCTCGAGCAGACCCGCCCGGACGCCGGCCGACAGGGCGGCCGCCACCTGCCCGTCGTCCGCCTCGGTGAGGGCCCGCATCACGGCCGGATCGAAGTCCCCGGCCACGGCGCCGGCCACGACCACCTCACGGTGGGCGAGATCGAGCAGGGCCAGCCGGGCGTCGACCAGATCGCGGATCGTGCCCGGCACCTGGGCGGCACCGCCGCGCCACGTGGCGCCGTCCCCGTCCAGGAGGACCGTCCCCGCCCGCACGTGGCCCCGGACGAGCTCCTCCACCAGCAGCGGCACGCCGTCGGTCCGGGCCAGGATGTCGGCTACCAGCGGTGAGGGTGGGCTGGCCTCGAGGAGCGCGCCGACCAGGTCGCCCACGGCCCGCTCGCCCAGCGCCGGGACGTCCACGACCTCGGCGACGCCGTCGCGCCGGAGGAGGCGCACGAGCTCGTCGGCCTCGCGCGACTCCGATGGGCGCAGGGCGCCGACGACGGTGAGGCCTTCGATGCGGGCGGAGGCCACGTAGCGGATGGTCTCCACGCTCTCGGCATCGGCGGCGTGCAGGTCATCGGCGATCAGCACCGCGCCGTCGGTGGTGGCGATCACCGTCCGGAGGAGCTGGACGACCCCCTCCAGCGCCAGGAGGCGCCGCTGACCGGGTTCGAGATCGGCGGGAGCGGCCGTCACCGGCCACTCCGGGAGCACCAGCCCGAGACCGCGATCGAACGGAGCCATCGGATCGGTCATCGGATGCGTCCGCAGCCAGGACCGGAGGGCATCGGTGATGACACTGAAGGCGGCGGGCGTGGCCATCGGGGCCCGGCCGGAGAGCACGGCCAGCCCGAGCTGCCCGGCCACCACCGCCGTCTCGCTGACGAGCCGGGTCTTGCCGATGCCTCCCTCGCCCCGGAGCAGGACACACGTGGCCAAACCGGCCCGGGCCTGGTGCACGGCGCGCCGGAGCAGGTCGAGCTCCACATCCCGGCCGACAACGACCGATGCCCGGGTCAGCCCGAGATCGCTGCGCACGCGGTCATTCTGGTGCGCTACGACTGGTGGTTCCACGGATGTGGGCGAGGGCGGCGGGGTGCACTATCAGCACATCGGGGCCGCACCGGCCGTCAAGCAAGGGAGCATCGAGATGGCATTCGAAGACGCGATGGGCACTGTCATGCGGTGGGCGACCGCCACCGAAGCCATGGCCGCCCTCGGGGCCCAGCTGGCTGTGCAGCAGCCGGAGATGAAGGCCCCTCCCGAGATCGTCGCCGCCCTGCAGGCGGTCTCGACCGCGGCGGGCATCACCGGCCTGGATGAGCTCCCGGCCCAGCAGAAGGCCATGCTCATCAGCATCATCCGCATGTACCTGCGTCAGTCGACCGATTTGTTGGAGCACCCCGACCGGGCGCCGGGCTGGACGTACACCGACCCCGTCATCCTCGACGGCTGGGGTCGGGGCTCGGCCATGGTCCCGCCCGTCATCGCCGCGGCCCACCCGGACCTCGCCGGCGTCACCAGCTTCCTCGACGTAGGCACCGGCGTCGGTCTGCTCGCCGTGGCCGCCGCCGGCGTGTGGCCTTCGGCCACCATCGTCGGGATCGACCCCTGGGAGCCGTCCCTCGAGCGGGCGCGGGTCAACGTCGCCGCCGCCGGGCTCGAGGACCGCATCACGCTGCTCGGTCAGGACCTTGCCGCCCTCGATGCCGTCGACACCTTCGACTGTGTCTGGGTCCCGAGCTTCTTCCTGACCGAGACCGAATTCGAGGAGGGGCTGGTGGCCGTCGTGCGGGCCCTGCGTCCGGGGGGCTGGGTCGTCATCGGCCGCATGCGCACGCCGCCCGATCCTCTCGCCGAGGCGACGGCCGCGCTCCGGACGATCCGCGGCGGGGGCAGCAGCCTGGACACCCAGCGCGTCATCGAGCTCGTCGAGAAAGCCGGCTGTGACGCGGTGCACGCCGTGCCGCCCGCCGGCCCGGTACCCGTCGAGCTCGTGCTCGGCCAACGTCCCGCCGCCTGACCCGGCCCAGAAATCCAAGAGGGGCGGCGCCGGTGGCGCCGCCCCTCGACTTTCGCCACCCTCAGGCGGCGCTCCTGATGGCCGACACGTCGAACTCGAGGGTGACCTTCTCGCCCACCAGCACGCCGCCGGCCTCGAGCGGGGCGTTGAAGCTCACGCCCCAGTCCTTGCGGTTGACCGTGGCCCTGCCCTCCAGCCCGAGGCGCTGGTTGCCCCACGGGTCGACGGCCGCACCGGTCGTCTCGAAGTCGATGGTGACGGCCTTGGTGACGCCCTTGATGGTCAGGTCGCCGCTCACCCGGTAGTTGTCGTCGTCGAGTCCTTCCACCGACGTGCTGACGAACCGGATCTCCGGGAAGTTCTCCATGTCGAAGAAGTCGTTGCCGCGCAGGTGGGCATCACGATCCGCATTGCGGGTGTCGATGCTGGCCGCCTGGATCGTGACCTCCAGCTTGGACCGGGACGGGTCGGCGGCGTCGAAGTAGCCGCGCCCCTCGAACTCGTTGAACGAGCCCCGGACCTTGGTGACCATGGCGTGGCGGGCCACGAACCCGATGCGGGAGTGGGCGACGTCGACCGTGTACTCGCCGGTCAGGTCCTGGATGGTGGGGGTGGTGGTCGTGATGGTCATCAGATCGCCTCTCTTGTTGAAGTTTCAACTACACGCTCCAACAAGCTTGACGCTTCAACTATTCCGCCGAGGCCCCGCCTCGTTTCTGGTGACGCCGATTGGCCCATATCGGCCACTGGGTGTCACCAGAAGCTGCCGCGCTCCATCCAGTCGCCGTGCTCCCGAAGCATGGCGGGAGCGGGCCGGGGCAGACGTGGCGCGGCGGAGCCCGTGACGATCAGCTGGTCTGCTTCTGCTTTCGGGCCCGAACGAGTGTGACCGGAGGATACGAGCTGAGCTCGATGCGTTCGACGCCCTCGAACCCCGCCTCCCGGAGCCACCCGACATAGGTACTGAAGGGATACACCTGACCTGAAGTGGTGCGATGCATCAGGCCGAGTGCGTAGAGGATCACGGCCCTCGGATCGTCCCGCCGCTCGTTGGGCAACAGGTCGATCACCGCCACCGTGCCGCCGGGAGCGAGCCAGCTCGCCACCCGTCGGAGGAGGCTGCGGTTGGCCGGCTCGTCGAAGAGGTGGCAGAGGTTGGCCATGACGACCAGGTCGTAACCGGCCGCTTCGACTTCGACCTCGAAGAGGTCACCGCCGACGAAGCGGAAACGGTGCTCACACCCGGCGATGGAAGCCGCCCGCCGGGTCACCTCGACGACCGGCTCGAGGTCCACGGCGGTGACCAGGCAGGACGGGTCCTGGGCCACCAGAGCAAGAGTCCAGGGGGCGGCGCCGGCCCCGAGGTCGAGGACGCGCCGGCCGGTCCCCCGCAGGTGCTCGACGGCAGCTGTCGCCGCCGGAGCGAACAAGGTGGCGAGCGAGGCCACGATGCGGGGGTAGACGTCCGCCGGGCGCTGTGCGGCGCGCTCCACGCCGGGCCCCTGGCGTAACGCGTCGGCCAGGCCGTCCCAGGACCGCAGGAGCTCCAGGAAGCCACCCAGCTCGCTGCGGGCCGAGCGGTAGACCCCCCGACCGTCCGATTCGGCCAGCCCGAGGTTGACCAGTACCGGGAGGAGCGCCAGGGCGGCGCGCTCGTCGATCCCGCAGTCGCGGGCCAGAGTTGCCGCGTCCGAGCCCGCTTCGAGCCGGCGAAGAATGCCGAGCTCGACGCTGGCCTCGAGGATCGAGACCGCCGCCCGAGCCTCGTAGAGGAAGGTCAGCTGCTCGGCCTGCACCTGCGCCGACCGGACGGGGACGACCGTCATGCGACGACCTCGATGGTGCCGGCCGTTCCGTCCACCGTGACCTGCTGGCCGTCTTGGAGCAGCTTCGTGGCGTTGCCCGTGGCGACCACCGCGGGGATCCGGAACTCACGGGCGATGATGGCGGGGTGGGAGAGGAGTCCCCCGGTGTCGGTGACCAGTCCCCCAACGTTGGGAAAGAGCACCGACCAGGCGGGGGAGGTGACCGGGCACACGAGCACGTCCCCGGGTTCGAGCTTCGGGAAGTCCACCTCGCCCCGCAGCACCCGCACCGGCCCCGTATAGGTTCCCGCCGATGCGGGGATGCCGATCAGTTTCGGGCCGGCCGGCTGGATGCGGGCGCTCTCGGCCACGGCGAAGACGCGCTCCACCAGCCAGACGAGGGCCTCGTTGGCGAAGCGGGCCGGGCCCGGCAGCGCCGCGAAGGATGGAGGCGGACCGGGGTCGACACCGTAGGAGGCGGGGCCGGGGTGGGCTTCGGCCGACGCCCGCTCGTCCTTCCGCCGGGCCACCCGGGCGCGGTGGTTGGGAACTGACCAGCCCTTGGGCCAGGGCGCGAAGCGTCGCCTGGAGCTCGTCGATCTCCAGAAAGAACACGTCGTCGGGCTCCTCAAGCCCGGACTGCTCGGCGATGCGGCGGCCGGCCTCCCGGGCGGCTCGTCGGATGAGAGCGAGGGGTTCGGAGAAGGTCATGGGGGCGTTGTCTTCCCGCACGGGGTAGAAGCGCTCGGCCCGGGCCAGCGCCCGCTCGAAGCGTTCGGCCTCCGCCGGCGGACGCCCGCCAAGTTCCGTCCGGGCCTGGGCCCGCGCCTCCTCCCGGTTCCGGGCCAGCACGACCGGCTGCGTGGCCGGGTCGAAGCCGGAGCGGAGCTGGTCCGCCACGAGTCGCAAGGTGACGACCGGGTTCTCCTCGATGGTCGGCTCACCGGCCTCGTAGCGGATGGTGCGGAAGCCGAACTCGTGCTGGTAGGCGGCGAAGGCCGCGGCGAAGTCCGGGTCTGCGTCGGCGAGACGGCCGGCGGCTTCGGCGAGTTCGCCACTCTCGAGCAGCTTTCGCACCGCCGGGCGCTCCCGCGGCCAGGACGGCCAGCTCGGAGAGGCGCTGTCCTGGTGCGGTCGAGGCGCCCGAAAGCCCGCTCAGCAGCTCAAGCGCCCGCTCGTCGGGCCAGCCCAGCAACTCCCTGCAGGTGAAGGCCAGATCGGCCAGGACATAGGCGTTCACCCCATGGAGGAGGAAATGGGTGTCCCAGGCCCGGCGGGTCAGGTCCATGACCTGCCGGGAATGGTCGAGGAGGCCGGACCCGTCGAGGGCCGCGAGGTCTGCGCCCCGCAGGTCGGCGATGCCGGCCACCAGGTTGGGCCGCCATTCGGTGTGCCAGCGCTCCAGGTACCCGCCGAAGCCGATCGGTGCGCGGCGGCCTCGGCGGCTTGCCGGGTGCTCCGCCGAAAGGCGGGAACCAGCCGCACGACCACCGGCATGAGCCAGCCGGGAGGGGCCTTGCGGTCCTTGCCTCCGGGAGGCACCACCCGCGTGTAGACCCACCCGCCGATCTCCCGCCACTCCAGGGTCTCGGGCAGGACCCCCATCTCCCGGAACATCCGCCGGAATCCGTCGTTGATCATCGGCAGCAGCGAGCGCATGAGCGGGGACAGGGGTCGCGGGCAGTGGCTGGCCTCCCGCTGCCAGAACCCGGGAGGCACGTCGACCGGGCTGGATGTGGGGGCGTTGGTGGGGGCCATGGCCAGAGTGTGGACCAGAGCGCCGGGGGTGTCTTCCGTGGGACTACGGAACCTCGGCCCCCCGGCTACGTAATCCCGGCGTCCGTGGTCGTCACCCAGCGAGCCAGGGCAGTCCGGGTGGAGATTCCGAGGCGGGCATAGATGTGGTCGAGGTGGCTCTCGACCGTCCGGGTGGAAAGCACCAGCCGCGAGGCGATCTCGGCGTTGGTGAGGCCCTCGGCCACCAGGCGGGCCACCTCCAGTTCCCGCGGGCTGAGTGGCTCGTGGTCGCCCCCGCTCCGGCGCCGGGAAGAGGGGACTCGCACGCCCAGAGTTCGAAGCGCCCGCCGGGCCCGATCGGCGTGGCGGTCCGCGCCGAGCGTGTCGAAGGCGGCGAGGGCGGTGCGCACGTTCTCCACGGTCCCGGCGTGGAACTGCGAGACGGCGGTTTCGAAGGGCAGGCCCAGGACGGCGAGGGCGGCGGCTGAGCGCTCGAGGGCCTCCCGGGCGGCATCCGCGTCTCCCCGGGCGTGGGCTACGAGACCGAGAACACGGTCGGCCAGAGCGGCGGGATAGGTGCCGGCGACGGCGCTGGTGGCAAGGCTCTCCCCGGTTGCCGTCGCTCCGTCCAGGTCACCCGCCAGGACCTGCGCCGTACCGAGAAGCGCCCGTGCGGCTGGGAGCGGCAGGCCGGCAACGGCCGCCTGCGCGCTCGACAGCGTCCCCTCGTTCGAGGGCGAGAGCGGCTTCCGCCATTCGGACGAAGTGGAGCGCCCGGTCCCTGCCCTGCATGTCTACGGTCTGGCGGGCCTCGGCCAGGTGTTGCGCGGCCAGGTCCAGATCCCCCCGGTCCGTGAAGAACCAGGACAGCGTCCCGTGGGCCATGGAGAGGACCCGTCCCTGGCCATACCTCCGAGCCTGGGCGATGGCTTCCTCGGCCAGCGGCACGACCTCGTCCCAGCGGCCGTCGAGGTGGGCTGTGACGGCGAACTGGAAGCGCGACAACGGCTCCTGAGCCCGTGTTCCGAGAAGCCGGTCGAGTTCGAGCTGTGCCTCGATCTGGCGATGAAAGGCGTCGAGGTCGGCCATGGCCCAACTCACCCAGACCAGGTCGCGACGGGACCGCTGCATGAGCAGCCAGTCGCCCGACTCCTCGGCAATCCGCAACCCCTCCTCTGCTCTCGCCTGGGCCAAGCCGTAGTCGCACCGGCCGAGGGCCAGTTGCCCTTCGGCACTCAGGCTCTCCACGGCGGCACGGGGCGAAGACAGGGTGCGGGCGACCTCGATGAGGGCGGTGACCGTGTCGGTGGCGCGCTCCGGGTCGAACAGGGGGCTGTCGACCAGGAGTCGGGCGTGGTGAAGATCGACGAGCTCCTCGCACGGGGGCAGATCGGCGAGAACGGCGACACCCGTCTCGAGGTGCCGACGGGCAGACTCGGCGTCGCCCCGGTTTCGGGCCGCCAGGCCCAAGCGGCGGCAGAGGCGGGCCGCGCCCAGGGCGTCGCCCCCTTTGCGTTCGTCCATCGCCTCCGTCCACACCGCGACAGCCGCTGCCGTCTCGCCCACGGCGTCCCACGATTCCCCGAGCCGTTCGAGGACATCGGCCAGCCGCTCCGGACGCAGCCCGTTGCGGATGAATGGGAGGGCGGCGCCGAAGTGGCGGGCAGCTTCCTCGTGGGCGGAGAGGCCGTGCGCCCGCTCGCCCGCCTCGAGCAGTACCTCCAGAGCCCGTTCCGGGTCCACCTCGCTGCCCGCCGCGAGTAGTGGAACGCCATGCGGTCGAGGTCGCGAGGACGCCGGCGCTCGATCGAGCGAGCCAGGCGGGCGTGGGTGCGACGCCCGGCGACGGCCGGGAGCTCGGCGGCGGCCACTTCCTGGACGAGAGGGTGGCAGAGCCGGTAGCTGACGTCGGCGCCGTCCTCCTCCTGGAAGACGAGTCTGGCGGCCACGAGGCGGCCGACGACGTCCAGCAGTTCGTCGGCGTCGAGACCGCTGGCGTCGTCGAGGAGGACGTGGGGCAACCCCGAGGCGCCGAGGGCGATGAGCTCCACCACCGACCGCTCCTCGGCGCCGAGGGTGTCGAGGCGGTCCACGACGAGGTCACGCACGCCCCGCGGGATGGACTTCGGGCGGTCGCCGGCCAGAGCCCAGCCGGCATCCGAGTGGACCAGGTCCCCGGTGTCGAGCAGTCCCCGGACGAAGGCGTCGACGAAGAGCGGGGTACCGGCGACACGGTCCCGCAGCATCACCACCAGAGCGGCGGCGGGGCGCCTCGCCCAGAAGGCCTTCAGCCATGGCGACGATCTCGTCGCCTCCCAGGCCTGTCAGCACCACCTCGGTGGCGAGCGAGGAGCGCACCGAGTTCGTGACCAGCTGGCGCAGCGCTCGCGACTCGGCCACCCCTTCGGGGCGGTAGGTGGCCAGCACGAGGACGCGCATGTCGGCCAAGCCGTGGGTGAGGTAGGCGAGGAGGGAGAGCGACGCCCCGTCGGCCCAGTGGAGGTCGTCCAGGAGGAGCGCCACCGGCACCTCGGCGGCCAGACGCTCGAGGAGCCGAGCCACCGACTCGAAGAGCAGGGTCCGGTCGAGGTCGGGGTCGGCCAACGGTGCGGGCGGAACCACTCCGAGATCGGGCCAGAGACGGGCAAGATGAGGGAGGTCCGTGACCAGGGCGTCGCGCCTCGTCGTCGGCAGCTTGCGGAGGAACGAGCCGAAGGCGGAGAGGAACGGGGCATAGGCGAGGCCGCTGTTGGCCTGACCCGTCCGCCCGACGAGGACAAGGAACCCGTCCCGGCGGGCAAGGCCGAGGGCCTCTTCGGCGAGGCGGGTCTTCCCCACCCCCATCTCCCCCACGATGAGGGCCATCCGCCCTCGCCCGCCGGCGACACCGGCCAGGGCCTCCTCCAGTCGGGCCAGTTCCCCGGCGCGGCCCACCAGAGGCGGTCCCGAGGCTGTGGAGGTGAACGCCAGCTCGGGCCACGGCACTCCAGCCTCGGGATGCCCGGGGGCGGGTGGGGCGGCATCGGCCGGTTCCCACTCGAGCATGACCGTCGGGGTGGGGTCGGAAAAGCCCTTCAGGTTCAGGCGTCCGAGGGGCAGGAACCGGAACCCGCCCCGCGGACCCACCAGACTTGCGATGAGCTCGCTGGCCAGGATCTGGCCGCCCTCGGCCCGGTCGCAGAGGCGCTTGGCCACCACCACCGCCGTCCCGAAGAAGTCCTCATCCTCGCGGACTGGCTCCCCGGCGTGGAGGCCGACCCGCACCCCGAGCGACCGGGAGGGGTCCACCTGGTTGTGATCAGCAATGGCCCGCTGCATCGCCACCGCGCAACCCAGGGCGTCGAGGGGGCTGGTGAAGGCGACCATGAGCCCGTCCCCCAGGCTCTTCACCTCCTCGCCGCCGGACTCGGCCACGGCGCGCCGGAGGAGCGAGAAATGGGTCCGCCGCAGCTCTTCAGCGGCGTCGTCGCCCAAGCGCCCGAGGAGCTCCGTGGAGCTGACCAGGTCGGTGAAAAGGAGGGCGACGACACCTCGTGAACCGCCCAATTCCCCCTCCTGCCCGCTCAACAGCACCGAATCGTCCCTGGCGGCTGACCGAACGGTCAAGCCTGCGGGCCGGTCGGATCCGCCCAAACGCCACGACGCTCCGGTTCGAACACGACAGAGGCCGCGATCCGAACGGGTCGCCCCTCCGGGAGAGGTCCTGAGTTGTCGAGAGCCAGGCAAGGACTAGTCACGGGACTATCCAGATCGAACCGGGGGCGTAGTGCGGGCGCTAGTCACAATGTTGGTGGCGGTGATCATGGTGGCCCTGGGGGGCATCTCCTTCGCAACCGAGGATCTCCTTGCGCTCACCAACGCCGACCGGTCGACCAACGGGCTAGCCCCCCTGACCGGAACGCCGGACCTGCAGGCCTTCGCCCAGCGCCGGGCGGAGGAGCTGATGAGAGCCGGGAAGCTGTGGCACACCTCGAATCTCGGCACCGAGGTGACCAACTGGCGGGTCGTAGGCGAGAACGTCGGCCGAGGCGTGACCCTCCCGGACATCGAAACGGCCTTCATGGCCTCGCCAACCCACCGGGCCAACATCCTCCGCCCCGAGTTCTCCGAGGCCGGCGTCGGGGTCGTGTGGGACGGCGCCAACCTGTTCTACGTGGCGGTCATTTTCCGCCAGCCGGCAGCGGCAGCCGCGGCCGCCACGCCCGCGCCGGCCCCGCGTGTGGCGTCGAGCCCACCGCGGACCACGTGCCCGAAGCCGGCACCGGCACCC
>CAWBJP010000011.1:0-131635 GCA_963789165.1 uncultured Actinomycetes bacterium | reverse complement strand
GAATACGTCGACGTCTGGAAGTTGGGCTTCGGAACCGCCTACCTCGACCCGACGGTGGAGGCGAAGGTGGCCGCCCTCAGCGCCGCCGGATCCGCACCTGTCTGGGGGGCACGCTGCTGGAGGTCGCCTGGGCCCAGGGCCGGGCCGAGGAGTGCCTGAACTGGGCCGGCGAAGCCGGGTTCTCCTGTGTCGAGGTGTCCAACGGCAGTTGCGGGATGCCCCTGGAGGCCAAGCGCCGTCTCATCGCCACCGCCAGCCGCAACTTCGTGGCCATCGCCGAGGTGGGGTCCAAGGACCCGTCGATGCCCGTCTCGCCCGCCTCGTGGGCTGAGGAGATGACCGGGGACCTCGACGCCGGAGCCACCTGGGTCCTGGCCGAGGGCCGCGAGAGCGGAACCGTGGGCCTCTACCACTCCGACGGACGGGTGCGGGAGGAACTGGCCGAGACGCTGGCTTCCACCATCGGGTTGCGCTGGCTGGTGTTCGAGGCCCCCCGGGCGGCCCAGCAGGCGTGGTTCCTGCGCCGCTTCGGCTCCAGCGTGAACCTCGGCAACGTGGCCCCGGGCGAACTGCTGGCCGTGGAGTCGCTGCGCCTCGGACTGCGGGCCGACACCTTCGGTCTGGGCCAGCCGGTGCTCGACGGCGTCGAAGCCGTCAAGCCATCGCGGGCCGGCGAAACCTAGCGCTAGGGCAGTCGACCCTCGGCGGGCCAGCCCGGCCAGGGCGTTCTGGGCCGCCAGCACGATGGGTTCGCACAGGGCCCCGATGGGCGGCGAGTAGACGCTGTCCAGGTTGGCCATGTCGTTGAGCGTGACGCCGGTCTTCACCGCCATGGCCAGGAAGTCGGCCCGTTCCTTGATGCCTTCACCGCCGACCATCTGGGCGCCGATGAGGCGCAGGCTGCCCGGCTCGGCCAGGAGCTTGACCCGCAGCGTCTTGGTGTCGGGGTAGTAGCGGTTCCGGGAGATGCCCTCGGCCACGCCCACCACATGGGGGATCCCGAGGGCGGCGGCCAGCGTCTCACCGAAGGCCACCCCGCCGATCATCCACTTGCCCGCCACCATGCCCCACGGGACGTAGACCGGCTGGTAGTGCCGCCGGCCGCCGCCCGCGTTGGTCCCGGCCACCTTCCCCTGGGCGTAGGCGTGGCTGCCGGAGAGACCCTGGAGCGGAATGTTGGCCACGCCGTGGGGGACCTCGATGCAGTCGCCGGCGGCGTAGACGCCGGGGGCGGAGGTGGCCATGCGCTCGTCGACGACGATGCCGCCGGTGGAGCCGATCTGGATCCCGGCGGCCGCGGCCAGGTCGTTGCGGGGCACCTTCTTCGTGCAGATCACGACCAGGTCGGCGGGAAGCTCGCCTCCGGACGTGCGCACGCCCCGGACGTGGCCCCGGCCGTCGTCCAGGAAGGCTTCGAGTTCGGTGTTGAAGTGCATCTTCACGCCCACCTCGGCCCAGGAGTCCTCCACCGGGCCGACGATGTCGGGATCAGCGGCTTCGGCCAGGGCCCAGGGGTGGGGGTCGATCAGGTGGGTTTCGATGCCCCGGTGGGGCAGAGCGGTGACCATCTCCAGACCGAGCGGCGAGGCCTCCACGACCACGGCCACCTTGGTCTGGTCGAGGACCTTGTCCCACTCCATGGCCCGGCGGATGTTCTTCACGTAGTAGAGGCCCTCGAGGTGGGAGCCAGGGACGCCCGGGTCGGCGTAGTCGAAGCCGGTGGCCAGGATCAGCCGGTCCCAGCTCACCTCGCCCTCGCCCTCCACCGTCACCACCCGGCGGGCCACGTCGATTCCCGTGACCCGGGTCGAGTAGTGGATGTCGATGCCGGCCTCGACATAGGCCTCTTTGCCGGCCAGGAACAGCCGCTCGAAGTCGGGGATCTCCTTGCCGTGCACATACGGGATCCCGCACGGGCTGTAGGCGGCGTCCTCGAACTCGGTGTAGACGACGACCTGGCCCGGCCGGTCGGCCGCCCGGGCCGCACCCGCGGCCCCGATTCCCCCGGCGCCTCCGCCCACGATGACCGTCTTCATGGACACCCTCCCCCGGTTCGGGCGTGTCTACGATAGTGAGTGAGGCGTTTACTATATGGCAGCCTGACCGCCCGTCAAGATGCGCAGCACGAGCACGGCGAGATCGTCGCCCGGGCCCCCGCCGGAAAAGGCAACCGTGCGTTCTTCGATGCGCCGGGCGATGGTCGCCGCCGACTCGCCTCTCGTCTCGGCCAGCACCGCGGCCAGCCCCTGCTCCTCGAGGAAACAGTCGTTGCTCCGGGGCAGGGACGAGCGGGGCGTCCGGGCCTCGAGGACGCCGTCAGTGACGAGCACCAGCACGTCACCGGGAAACATGGTCAGGGCCACGGGCACCACGTTGATGACGGGAAACTGGCCCAGGAGCGGGCCGCGGCCCTCCACGGCGATGACCTTGCCGCCGGCCCTCACCAGCAGCGCCGGGGGGTGCCCGCAGTACAGGAGGCGGACGGCCACGTGGCCATCGGCCAGGCGGAGGTCGCCATAGGCCATGGTGGCGAAGCCCTCGTCCTGATCCGACTCCAGCAGGGCGGCGTTGACCGCTTCGGGAACCCGGAGGCCCCCACTGACCCGGGCCGTGGCCCGGGCCGTATGCCGCACGACGGCCGTCATGGCCGCGGCGCCGGGGCCCTTGCCGGCGACGTCGCCGATGAGGAATCCCCACCGGCCTTCACCCAGCGGGAAGGCGTCGTAGAAGTCGCCCCCCACCTCGGTGTGATCGCCGGCCGGGTGGTAGCGGGCGGCGAGCTCCACCCCGGGAATTTCGGGCAGGGAGGGCGGGAGCAGGCTGCGCTGGAGGACGTGGACGATGTGCTCGGCTTCGGTCTGGCGCCGTTCGGCCTCGATCCGGGCCGTCCGCTCGACCTCGAGGAGGGCGGGAAACGTGCCATCGGGCAGTCGGGTCAGTGCGTGCACGCTCCGGTCGGTCATGCTCCCCCTCCTCAGCTGGGGTCGCTGCCGCGGCCCGAACCGTGCCGCTTCGTCTCTTCGGGTATCGGCCGCCTCGAAGTGTCCACTTGAACCGCTTTGCACTCCGTTGATAGTCCGTTCGGCCCAATCGGGCCGGACCAATGGCACGAACTGGCACAAACATGCCGCCGGCCGGGCGCCGGAACCCTTCAGGCGGGAGCCCTGCAGCCGAAAAAGAGGAGTGATCAGGAGGGAGCAGGTGACCACCAAACCGAATCGCTGCGGGGAATGCTGGTCGTCGCTGCCCCCGGCGTGCACCGACTTCTGCCCGCACTGCGGGCGCAGCCTGGCCGCCAAGCGTCCGCGCCGTGGCGGGCAGGCCGACGACGTGGCACTCTCCGGCGCGCCGGCGGCGGAGCAAGCCCGAACCTGGGGCGGCGGGCTCCCGCCGGCCCCGACCGTCCACCCCCCGCCGCCGGCGCCGGCCCCATCCCCGACCAGCCGTACCGGCCGTACGAGCCGCCGACCCCACCGCGTCCCGCCTTCCTAACCACCGGCCCCGGACGCGCCCCGGCGGATGTCCCTCCGAGCCGCCTCCGGCCGCCGCCCCGGCGCCGGCCCGGTGGCCCTCCCCTCGAACGGGACCCGGCGGAGTTCCCGGCCAGCCCCTCCCCGCCGATTTCTTCGCCGCCCTCCCCGAGCGTGCCCGCCGGGCGCCCCGCAAGCTGAACCTGCGCGTCCTCATCGTCGTCGCCATCGCCGGGGGCGGTGCCCTGTTCGGCGCCCTCGGAGATCGGGCCGACCGCAACACGGCGGTCGATTCGCCGGCCCGCTACCTGGTGGCCGGCGCCTGTGCCGGCTATCGGGACTTCACCACCCGGATGGACCTCAATGAGAATGACGGTCAGCCGGCCGCCGACGGCATCGCCTGGTTCGAGAACAACACTGACCGCTTCATCGAGGCGGCCCGGCTCGACCCCGACCTCCAGCCCGCGGCCGACTTCGTGGTCTGGTTCGACGGGGTGATCGACGCCGACTTCGAGCCCATCGCCGACATGTCCGACACCGAGTTCGACGACCGGGAATTTCCCCTGACCGAAGCCTGCTACTCCGGCGCCGGCCGGGAGTAAGGAGACCACGGTGAGTTTCGTGTTGCGCCGCTCGCTGCCGATGATCGGCACGCTCGTCGGACTGCTCATGGCGGTCGGGTTCCTGGCCGTGGCCTTCGTCGGCGCCCCGGTGTGGTTCCCGGTGGCGTTCGCCGTGGTCATTCTCCTCGTCCAGTTCGCCATCAACCCGTGGATCATCGAGTGGCTGGTCCCCGCCGTGATCGTCGGCCACGACGGCGAGACCTACTCCCTCGACCATCCGGTGGCGGGCATCGTGGCCCGGCGCTGCCGGGAGGCGGGCATCCCCCTCGTCAAGCTGGGCATCGTCGACGACGGCACCCCCAACGCCTTCACCTTCGGCCACACCCCCGGCGACGCCCGCATCTGGCTGACCCGGGGCCTCATCGAACGGCTCGACGAAACCGAGCTCGACGCCGTGGTGGCCCACGAGATCGGCCACATCAAGCACTGGGACTTCGCCGTCATGACCGTGGCCGCCGTCATCCCCATGGCGCTGTACCTGCTCTACGTCATGACCCGGACGGACAAGGAGACCCGGGTCGTGGCCATCGGCGCCTACGTGGCCTACACCATCTCCCAGTTCGTGGTGCTGGGCCTGTCCCGGGCCCGGGAGTACGCCGCCGACCGCTGGTCGTGCGAGTGCACCGGCAACGGCGACGCCCTCGCTTCCGCCCTGGTCAAGATCGCCTACGGGATGGGCCGGGTCAGTGCCGAGCAGAAGGAGCAGGCCGCGGCCCTGGTGGCCCAGGGCAAGGCGGGCGCGCAGGCCGCCAGGGCGCTCGACGCCCGGGCCCGCCGGGCCCAGTCCATGCGGGCCATGGGCATCTTCGAGCCGAAGACGGCCGACGCCATGGCCCACGCCTTCGCCTCCGGCATCGACCCCGAGCGGGCCGTGGCCGCCATGCGCTGGGACGCGGTCAACCCGTGGGCGGCCGTGCTGGAGAAGATGTCGTCCCATCCGCTGGTGGTGAACCGGATCCGGGCCCTGGAGGAGTCCGGCCTCCCCGGGGCGCCGACCCGCTTCGGCGTGCTCCGGGCCATGGCCGCGGATCACGGCGGTCAGCTGGCCGCGGCGAGGGCCCGCTTCGGGAAGGAGCTCGCCATCGGGCTCGCCCCGTACGCGGTGGCCGTGCCCTTCCTCGGCTTCGGCGCCTTCACCGGCTCCACCCTGTCGATCGGCCTGGCCCTGGCCGCGGCCGGGGTCCTGTTCCTGATCAAGCAGCAGATGCGCTTCCCCGCCGGGCACGAGCCCGTCACCGAGGTCGCCTCCCTCCTCGAGCGGCTCGACGCCGGTCCGATGGCGGGAATCCCGGTGGAGGTGAAGGGCCACATCATCGGCCGGGGCTTCCCCGGCTACCGGCTCTCGCCGGACCTGGTGGTTCAGGACGACTCGGGATTCGTGCCCCTCGCCTACCGCCAGCCCGTGCCCTTCCTGGCCGAGCTGTTCGGGCTCTTCCGGGCGGAGAAGTTCATGGGCCAGGAGGTGGTGGCCCGAGGCTGGTACCGGCGGGCCCCCGGCCCCATGATCGACCTCCAGACCGTGGTCGCCGCCGACGGCCGGCGGGCCCGCAGCTGGACCTACATCGCCCGCTACGGCGGGTCGGTGGCCCTGGTGGCCGTCGGTCTCATCACCACCCTGGTGGAGATGTCAGCCTGACGCCCCTCCGGCCATGGACGCCCCCCGACCGAGGATCGCATAGGATTCAGGCGACCGCCGCTCCCTCGGGGAGGTACTGAATGGCGGATGTGCTCCTGTCCCTGTCACTCGCCAGGTTCCACCCTTCCGCCCTACGGCTTGCTGGTCGCTTGCTTCTTCATCATGGGAATCGGATTGGCGATCGCCATCAAGTGGCCGGGCCGGGGGGGCCGCCCCAAATGAGCCCCAGCTGAATCCGGGCCGCACGCGAATCGGCCCCCGTTGGGGTGGGTTTCCCGGGGGCCGATCCTCTGGGCGCTGGGGGGTTTCCGCCCGTTCTGCCCTATAAACGCAACACGGTGCGGATGATGACGCCGGCTCAGCCAGATTCTTCGGCGTCGGTCAGGAACTTGAGCTGGAAGGGCTCGGCCAGAATCTCCTCCAGCGCCGCCGCCACCTTGTGAAAGTGCGGCGTGGTGAAGTGGAAGTCGAGGGCGGCCTTGTCGACCCACTCCTCGATGATCACCATGGCCCCCGCCTTGTTCGGATCGGCATAGGGCCGGTAGGCCAGGCAGCCCTCCTCGGCGAGCGAGGGTTCGACCATCGCTTCCAATTCGGCCCGCAAGCGGTCCTCTTGTCCTGACTTCGCTTGCAGGCTGGCAATGAGGGTCAAGCTGCCGGCCACACGATTCCTCCGTGCGGAAGGGGGGATTTGAACCCCCACGCCCCTAAGGGCACTAGCACCTCAAGCTAGCGCGTCTGCCTGATTCCGCCACTTCCGCGTGGGTCGCCAGACTAGCGGAGTAGCTCCGGTCGGGCCGCGACCGAAGCTCACCCGGCCACGGTCCATTTCTCGGCGCTCCAGAACGGGCCGAGGGACCAGGAGTTGGCCGCCAGGCCCTTCACGTGGCGGCCGGCGAGCACGGCCGAGGGTCGCCACAGGGGCAGGAGGACGGCATCGTCCTTCACGCGCCGCTCGAGGTCGAAGACGGCCTGCGCCTCGCCCCGCTCGGCGGCGGCGGCGAGGTCGTCGAGGCCACCCACCCGCGAGACGTTGCCCCGCTCCCGGGCCGCCCCGGCGAACCAGCACCGCCAGCACGCCTGGGGCCAGCCGACGTCGTCGACCAAGGCGAAATCGAAGCTGCCTTCGGGCAGCAGGCGGCCGTCGACCATCGGGGCCTCGGCGAACTTGAGCTCCAGGGTG
This sequence comes from uncultured Actinomycetes bacterium, assembly GCA_963789165.1. GTDB lineage: Bacteria > Actinomycetota > Acidimicrobiia > IMCC26256 > BP-133 > CAWBJP01. The sequence continues at coordinate 124,723 of CAWBJP010000011.1, read as the reverse complement.
GCGCCGGCGGCTCGCACCGCCGACTCCAGCAGGCGCCCGAGCAGCGGGGCCATGGGGTCCTCCTGGGCCGCCACCAGGACGTCGTCCGCCCCTCGCTCCAGGCCCGGGGCGTCGGGAATGGGAACGTGGACGGCCCAGCGGTCCTCGTCGCCGCCCCCCACGCCGGCCAGGGTGACCCCGAGCCGGGCCTCGTCGCCGAGGAGGGCCTCCACGAACCGGTCCCGGTCGGGGAGGCCAAAGACCGCCTGGCGCCGGGACTGGGGTACCGCCTCGGTGTTGGCCACCAGCGACACCAGCCGGCCGCCGGGCTCAGCCACCGACACGTCGACGTTCTCCAGGGCCTTGAAGCGCCGGATCCGGTTGATGGTGGCCGGGGGCCAGGCCACATCGAGGTCGCCCCGCGCCAGCAGCTGCTCCATGGTGCGCACGTCGGGCACCACCATCACCCGCAGCCGCTCCACTCCGGGTCCTTCCCCCCACCAGGTGTCGTTCCGCTCCAGCACCACCTCCAGGCCGGGGGTGACCGCCCCGAGCCGGAACGGGCCTCCGGCCACATCGGGTCCGTTCACCCAGACAGCCCCGAGGTCCTGGCCACCGAGCCGGTGGGCGGGGAGGACGAAGTCGGCTCCGGAGAACAGGCGCTTCCAGCCGGGGAACGGACCGTCGAAGCGGAACCGCACCACGGCACCCTCGCCTTCCACCGCCACCACCCGGTCGTAGCCGACCGGCGGACCCGGCCAGTCGCCGGAACGCACCGTCTCCAGGGTGAAGCGCACATCGGCCGCCGAGATGCCGGTCCCGTCGCTCCAGCGGGCATCGCCCCGCAGGCGGAAGGACGCCCCCACCGCCCCGGGCTCCTGACGGACGGTCGCCTCGTCGGCCAGATAGCCCCGCACCCGTCCCTCGGGGTCGACCCGGAAGAGTTGGGGCAGGATCTCCCCCAGCACGGCCAGCGCGGCCGGCGTCCGCGAGGCCCGGTCGAACGGGTTGAGGCTGGACGCCTCCTCCGGCACCCCGACCTTCAGGCCGCCCGCCGGCGACGGCCGGGTGGTCGACGGCGGGGCGGCGGAATCATCACCTCCGGTGCACCCCGCCCCCAGGAGCACGACGGCGGCGAAGACGCCCGCCGCCTTCCAGATCACTCTTTCGCCAGGCCCACGGTGGAGCCGTTGAAACTGCCGAGCGGGTCGAGGGCGAAGGCCTGCACCCCCTTGGCCACCGCCATGCGCACCTCCAGTTGGGCCACCGGCACGACCACGAACTGGTCGAGGACCTTCTGCTCGACATCCCGGTACAGCACCAGGCGTCGGGCCGCGTCGGGTTCGGCTCGGGCTGCGGCCAGCGCCTGGTCCACCTCGGGGCTGGCCAGACCGGTCAGGTTCTCCGGCGAGGTGGAGGAGAACAACGGGGTCAGAAAGCCGTCGGGGCTGGGATAGTCAGCCACCCACCCGAGGCGGAAGAGCTCCGCCTGGCCGGAGACCAGGAACTGCGGGTACCCGACGAAGGGATGGGGCCGGATCACCGCCGGGATCCCCACAACGTCGAGATCGGCCTTGATGGAGGCGGCCACCGCCGCCTGGGTGGGGTCGTCGTCGTGGTCGATGGCCACCTCCGGGACGCCACCGTTGGGGAACGCCTCGGCGAGCAGCACCTTGGCCCGGTCAGGGTCGTGGTCGCACCGCTCGCCGCAGGAGTCGGCGGCCCGTCCCGGCACACCCTCCGCCACCAGACCGGTGGCGACCTTGACCTCGCCCTTGTAGACCTCGGCCACGATCCGCCGGCGGTCGATGGCCAGGGACACGGCCTGGCGCAACCGGACGTCGGCCAGGTCCGCGCTCTTCAGGTTCATGGCGTAGAAGACGACTCCCAGGTAGGGCCGGAATTCCACCTGACCGCGGGACGACGCTTCTTTGTCGTCGCGCCCTGGGGGGACCGGAGCGACGTCGAGCTTGCCCTGGAGGAACGCCTGGTAGGCGGCGTCGCTCGTCTCGAACTTGACCAGACGCATCCCATCCAGGTTGGCGGCCCGTCCTTTTGCCCGCGGCACCTGGGCCAGCTCGACGGCCTGGGGGGAGACCGCCGACACCTTGAACGGCCCCGAGCCCACCGGGCCGTCCTGGAACGCGGCGCCCAGCTCCGTGACCTTGGCCTGGGGCACGACCCCGAATCCCGGGTGGCCGAGGGCGGCGGGGAAGGTGGCGAAGGGGCGGTCCAGGCGCACCACCACCTGGTTGACGGCGGGGGTCTCCACGCCGGCCAGGCCCGGGGCGCTGCCGTCCCGGTAGGCGCCGAATCCCGACACCGCCTCCAATTGGGCCAGCAGGGGGGTATCGGAATCCTTGGCCGCGATCCGCTCCAGGGTGAACTTCACATCCGCGGCCGTCACCGGCGATCCATCGTGGAAGGTGGCCGTCTCGGCCAGCTGGAAGGTGAAGACGGTCTGCTCCGGGTTGACGTTCCAGCCCGCGGCCAGGCCCGGCCGGGGCTCGCCTGTCCTGGGGTCGTAGGCCACCAGGGTGTCGAAAACCTGGTCAGCCACCATGACGTCGACGGGTCCCCGGGCGTCCAGGGGATCCAGGCTGTGAAGACCAACGACTCCCACCCGCAGGGTGCCCCCGGTACGGACGGCGGCACTGTTGTCGTCGCCGCCGGCCCGCACGGCCAGCACGAAGGCGACCACCGCCCCCAACCCCAGCGCCACGGCCAGGGCCACGCCGGCCCACGGGAACCGGCTGAGCAGCGACGGCGGGGGCGGCGGGTCGGGCGGCTTGCGCCAGTCGCCCCGGGGCGGGCCGGAGGAGTACTGGTCAGGGGTCGGTTGGTTGCGGCCGGGGATGTCGGTCATACCGGGAGGACGCTCAGCTCCTCGGCGAAGTGGCAGGCCACGGGGTGGCCCTGCCCCCGGTCGATCAGTTCCGGCACGTCGGTGGCGCAGATCTCCTGCGCCTTCCAGCACCGGGTACGGAACCGGCAGCCACTGGGCGGGTCGATGGGACTGGGCACGTCACCGGTGAGGACGATGCGCCGCCGGGCCCGTTCCCGGACCGGGTCGGGCACGGGCACGGCCGACATCAGGGCCTGCGTGTAGGGGTGGGAGGGGTGGGTGAAGACGTCCTCCCGGGTGCCGATCTCCACGATCCGACCAAGGTACATGACCCCCACCTGGTCGGAGATGTGGCGGATGACCGACAGGTCATGGGCGATGAACAGGTAGGCCAGGTTCAGGCGGTCCTGCAGTTCGGAGAGCAGGTTCACCACCCCGGCCTGGATGGACACGTCGAGGGCGGAGACCGGCTCGTCCAGGACGACCACGTCCGGCTCGAGGGCCAGGGCCCGGGCGATACCGACCCGCTGGCGCTGCCCGCCGGAGAACTCGTGGGGGTAGCGGTTGGCGTGCTCGGGGTTCAGGCCGACCAGGGCGAGCAGGTCCCGCACCCGGTCCTTGGTCTCGCCCTTCAGGCCGTGCACCTGGAGTGGCTCGGCCACGATGCCCCCCACCGTCATCTTGGGGTCGAGGGAGGCGTAGGGGTCCTGGAAGACGATCTGCAGCTCCCGGCGCAGCTTGCGCATCTCGGGGCGGGACATGGCCAGCACGTCCTGGCCCCGGAAGAGGATGTCTCCGGCGGTGGGTTCGTGGAGGCGCAGGAGGCAACGCCCGGTGGTCGACTTCCCCGACCCCGACTCCCCCACCAGGCCGAGGGTGCGTCGGGGGTACAGGTCGAAGGACACGTCGCACACGGCGTGGACCTCGCCCACCTTGCGGCGGATGAGCTCGCCGGCGTGGACGGGGAAGTGCTTGACCAGGTTCCGCACCGAGACCACGGGCTCACCCGACAGCCCGGGCACGACCGGCGCCGGCACGGTCTCGGCGGTCACGTCGGGACCTGCGCCAGCAGGGACCGGCGGCTGGGGCAGGGGCCCCCGGCCGCACCGCGATGAGCCGCCAGGCGAAGAGCCATGATCAATGGGTCAGTTCCTCGAGCGACTCGGCGAAGTGGCAGGCGGAGCGCTCCGCGGTGCCCTCGATGGGCCGCAGGGGCGGCGTGTCCTGGGAACAGACCGCCTGGGCGAAACGGCACCGCGGCTCGAAGGCGCACGCCGGCGGGGGATGCACCATGGAGGGGGGGCTCCCGGTGATGGGGATGAGCCGCTCGTCGCCGGCCTCGTCCAGGCGGGGCAGGGAGCCGAGCAGACCCAGGGTGTAGGGATGGCGGGGGTGCCCGAAGACGTCGAACACGCTGCCCGTCTCCGCCACCCGCCCCGCGTACATGACGCTCACCCGGTCGGCCACGCCCGCCACCATGCCCAGATCGTGGGTGATGAGGATCACGGCGGAGTGGGTCGCCTCCTGGGCCGTCTCGAGCACCTCGAGGATCTGGGCCTGGACGGTGACGTCGAGGGCGGTGGTGGGCTCGTCGGCGATGAGGACGTCGGGGTCGTTGGCGATGGCCATGGCGATCATGGCCCGCTGGCGCATCCCGCCCGAGTATTCGTGGGGGTACTGGCGGGCCCGCGCCTTGGCGTTGGGGATGCCGACAAGGTCGAGCAGCTCGGCGGCTTTGGCCATCGACGCGTCCCGCTTGGTTCCGGGCCGGTGGGTCTCCACCGCTTCGGCGATCTGGAAGCCCACGGTGAGGACGGGATTGAGGGAGGTCATGGGGTCCTGGAAGATCATGGCCAGCTTGCCGCCCCGCAGGGTCCGCAGCTCGGCTTCGGTCAGGCCCAGCAGCTCCTGGCCCCGGTAGCGGATAGAGCCGGTCACCTTGGCGCTGCGGGGCAGCAGGCCCATGGCCGCCAGCACACTCACCGACTTCCCCGAGCCCGACTCCCCCACGATGCCGAGCACCTCGCCTTCCTCCACGGAGAAGTCGACGCCACGCACCGCCTGCACCACGCCGTCGGGCGTATTGAAGGACACGTGCAGGTCCTTCACCTCGAGAACACTCATGCCCGCACCCGGTTCTGCTGGGGGTCAAAGGCATCGCGCAGCCCGTCACCGACGAAGTTGACGGCCAGGCAGAACAGCAGGAGGAACATGCCCGGCGGGTAGAACAGCCACCATCGCGTGTTGGCCGCCGGCACGCCGCTCCCGATCAGGCTGCCAAGGGAGACGTCAGGGGGCTGGATGCCGAAGCCCAGGTAGGACAGGGCCGTCTCGGTCAGGATGGCGCCGGCCACCACCAGCGTGCCGTTGACGATGATCGGCCCCAGGCAGTTGGGCAGGATGTGGCGGAAGATGATGCGGGCGTCGGAGGCCCCCACCGCCCGCGCCGCCTCCACGAACTCACGCTCCCGCAACGACAGGGCCACGCCCCGCACCAGCCGGGCCAGGGGCATCCACGCCAGGCCGGAGATCACGAACACCAGCACCAGCCAGTTGGCCTGCGAGCCCCGGTAGCGGTTGGACACCACCAGGAGCACGGCCAGGGTGGGGATGGTGAGGAACAGGTCCGTGATCCGCATCAGGGCGGCGTCGATGAAGCCCCGGTAGTAGCCGGCCAGGGATCCCACCAGCGCCCCCAGGCTGGTGGAGAAGAGCGCCACCAGCAGCGCCACCTCGATGGAGCGCTGGGCGCCCCGCTGGACCTGGGCGAAGACGTCGATACCGATGGCGTCGGTGCCGAACCAGTGCTCGGTGGACGGGGCCAGGCTGCCGCCAGTGGCGTCGGCCGACGGCTGCTCGTAGTCGTAGCCCGAGAGGGTCTCGCCCAGGAAGGCGATCACGACGAGGAGGAAGAGCACCGCCAGGCTCGCCACCGCCAGGCGATGGCGCAGGAAACGGCCGAGGACCAGCCGCCACTGGCTGCGAACGGCGACGCCGAATTCGACGAGGTCCTCCGCCGGCGCGGGCCCGCCGGCGGGCGGCGGGGTGGGGGTATGGAAAGCGCCGGGCTCCGGGACGACCGCCTTGGGGTCAGCCACGGCGGATCCTCGGGTCCAGATAGCCGTAGGCGATGTCGGCCAGCAGGTTGAACAGCACCACCATGAAGGCCGACACCAGCAGCCAGGCCTGGACCACGTTGGCGTCCCGGTCGATGAGGCCGCGCACGAGCAGCCGCCCCATGCCGTTCCAGGCGAAGACCGTCTCGGTGATCACCGCCCCCGACATGAGCAGGCCGAAGTCGATGGCCACCAGGGTGACGATGGGGATCAGGGCGTTCCGCAGTGTGTGCCGGAGGATCACCTTCCCCGGGGAGAGCCCCTTGGCCCGCGCCGTGCGGACATAGTCGGCCGAGAGGACATCGAGCATGGTGGCCCGCTGGTAACGGCTCCAGCCCGCCACCTGGATGAGGATGAGGGTCAGGACGGGCAGGATCATGTGCCCGACGCGATCCCCGAACACGGTCAGGAACCCCCCCGCCACCGTCGGGTCCTTCTCCCCGATGGTGAAGAACAGCCTGAAGCCGATGACGTCGTTGAGGCGGATCCCGACGTCCTTGAGCACCGCCGCCAACCAGAACACCGGCATGGAGAAGAAGACGAAGGCGAAGAACGTCGAGGCGTAGTCGAACTTGGAATACTGCTTGAGGGCGGCTGCCACCCCGATAGCCACCCCGAACAGGACGGCCAGAGACAGGGCGCCGCCCAGGAGACGCAGGGTCACCGTGATGGCCCGCCCGAGCTTGTCCAGCACGGGCTCGTTGTCGTGGGACGATCGGCCGAAGTCACCCGTGACGACGCCGGTGGCCCAGTCGACGTAGCGGGTCATGAGCGGCCGGTCGAGGCCCAATGCGTGGCGACGGGTCTCGATCTGCGCCTCGGTGATGGACGGATTGGAGCGCAGTTCTCCGAGCGGATCGCCCGACACGGCGACCAGCACGAACACCAGGAAGCTGGCCAGGGCGATCAGGGGGATGGAGATGGCCAGCCGGCGCAGGATGAAACCGGCCATGGGATTCCGATTCTACGTGCAGCCCATCCCGGAGCCCCGTCACATTTCGGGGCCCCGGGGGGCGCTCAGCTCAGCTTCAGAGGACCCGTCGGCTCACGCCTTGAGGGCCCAGACCTCCGAGTTCCAGAAGGGGCTTTCCTCGGTCGTGTTGTCCGAGATGTTGACGTACTTGGTGTTGTAGGCCAGGAACGTCGGCTTCTGGTACAGGGGGATGTTGGGCAAGTCCTCCCACATGATCTTGTCGATCTCGTTGAGAAGGCCGATGCGGGTCGCCTCGTCGGTCTCGGCCAGAGCGGCGAGCAGCTTGGCGTCCACGTCCTTGTTGCTGTACTTGCCGAAGTTCGACCCGCTGGCCGCGGAGTAGATCTGATACCCGCCGGCCGCCGGGAAGGGGGTGCCCACCCAGGCGAAGTTGGCGATGTCGAAGTTCCCTTCGGGAAGGCGCTTGCCGAAGAGGTCCTCCGCCGGCGAGTTGTCGATGCGGATGTCGATGCCGACCTCCTTCAGCTGGGCCTGGATGAGCACGCCCTGCTGTTCCCGCAGCTTGTTGCCGGCGGTGGTCGACAGGCGCAGCGACAGCTTCTTGCCGCCCTTCTCCATGATGCCGGTGGCACCCTTCTTGAACCCGGCGCCCTCCAGCAGCTCCACGGCCTTGGCCACATTGACCGTGGCGTAATCCTCACCGTGGGCCTCGTAGCCCTTCTGGGTCGACACCAGGAGGTGGTTGTCGAGCTGGGAGGCCTTGTCCGAGAACGGCTTCATCAGCCGCTCGACGATGGCAGCCCGGTCCACGCCGTAGGCGAGGGCCTGGCGGACCGCCTTGTCGGCGAGGAACTCGTTCTTGGTGTTGAGCGTCAGGTGCTCGAAGGTGGGCCCGAAGTTGATCTCCGAGTGCACTCCCGGGAACGCCTTGACCGTCGCCACCTGGTCCAGCTGGGGCTGGGGATAGATCATGTTCACTTCGCCGTTGCGCAAGGCGTCAGGCTGGGTGGTCGACTCGGGCAGGAACCGGAAGATGATCTCGTCGAGCTTCGGCTTCGTGCCCCAGAACTTCTCGTTGCGGACCAGCTTGAGGGAGGCACCCTTGACCCGCTCACCCACCTTGAAGGGTCCCGACGAAGCGCCTGGGTCTTCGTTGAGGGCGGTGTTCCAGCCCTTGACCAGGTCGTCAGGGGAACGCTGCTTGATGATGTGGGACGGCGGGATGTCGTCGAAGAGGCTCTTGTAGTCCGAGAACGGCTGGGCGAACTCGGCCTTCACCGTCTTGCCGTCGACCTTGTCCAGCTTGGCGATCAGGTCGAAGCCGGTGGTCGAGGCGCAGCTGGCCTCCTTGTTCTTGCCGTTGCACATCTGCCAGTAGAGCTCGAAGTCATCCGACGACAGCGGCGTGCCGTCGTCCCAGGACGCCTCCGGCTTGATCTTCCACTCCACCGTGAACGGGTCCTCGGAGGTGACGGTGGCCTCGCCGGCCAGGATGTCGGTCTCCAGGGAGAAGTCGGGCTTCACCCGGTAGGAGCCCGACCACACCTGCTTCATGATCTGTCCGGCGGCGAGGGAGTTGTCCTCAACGGTGTTGACGTTGTAGCCGGCGAAGTCCTGGTCGGCTCCGAAGACGAGCGTGCCACCGGACTTCTCTTCGCCGCTCGGGGCGGCCTCGCCGTCCTGCTTCTTGTCGTCGCTCCCGCAGGCACCGGCGATCATGGCGACGCAGAGCAGGGTTAGGAACAGCCGGGCAGCGTTGCCCTTGCCGTGGATCCTCACTTGAACCTCCTGTCGAGGGGACGTGTTCTTGGACGGCCCCCACGTCCGCACTACCCAGTGCGCTACTACCCAGTGCGCTCTCTATTTCAAGCGGAGCGAAAGGAGGATCGTGGTGAATGTGAAGACCACCGCGGTCGCGACCGTGATCCGGTCGAGGTTGCGCTCCACCACCGTCGATCCGGCCATAGAGCCGCCACCCCCAGCCCCGCCGCCGAACATGTCGGACAGACCGCCACCGCGGCCGGCGTGGAGGAGGATGAAGACGATCAGCAGCGCGGAGACAAGCAGATGGAGACCGAGGATCAACGCGTTCAACACGACAGGCGCTCCTTATCAAGCGTCACTGAAGGTGGGATCGTAGCATCGGTGCAGGTCAGACCCGTTCCCACTTTGCGGTGATGACCGATATGTCGGGAAACGGACTTCCTAGCTCCAGCGGACGATCCGGGCGAAGTCGTCAGCCTCGAGGGAGGCGCCGCCGACCAGCGCACCATCGATCTCAGGCATGGCCATGATGGCGGCGACGTTGTCCGGCTTGACGCTGCCACCGTACTGGATGCGTACGGCGGCGGCGGCCACCTCGCCGGCCAGACCGGCCACCATCGAGCGGATGACGCCGATGGTCTCGTTGGCGTCCTCCGGGGTGGCGTTGCGGCCCGTGCCGATGGCCCAGATCGGCTCGTAGGCGATGACCAGCCCGCCGACCTGCTCGGGGGCGAGGCCCTCCAGGCCGCCCTGCACCTGGCGGGACACCTTGGCCTCGGTCTCCCCCGCCTCCCGCTCCTCGAGGGTCTCACCCACGCACATGATCGGGACCATGTCGTGGGCCAGGACGGCTTTGACCTTCCGGTTGACGGCTTCGTCGGTCTCGGAGAAGTACTGGCGCCGCTCGGAGTGGCCCACGATGACGTAGGTGACCCCCAGCTTGACCAGCATCCCCGGCGACACCTCGCCCGTGTAGGCCCCCTTCTCCTCCCAGAACACGTTCTGAGCACCGAGGCGGATCGGGAGGTGGTCGGCCTCGATCACGGTCTGGACGGAACGCAGGGCGGTGAAGGCGGGACAGACCACCACCTCGGTGCGCTCGTAGTCGGATGCGTCGAGGCGGTAGCCGAGCTTCTGGACGACGGCGATGGCCTCCAGGTGGGTGTGGTGCATTTTCCAGTTTCCGGCCATGATCGGCTTCCGCTGGTTGTCCGCCATCTACTGGCCCTTCCCTTCTCTCAACGCCGCCAGGCCCGGCAGATCACCGGCCTCCAGGTATTCGAGCGACGCCCCGCCCCCGGTCGAGAGGTGCCCGACCTCCTTGTCCAGCCCGAAGCGGGCCATCGCCGCCGCCGAGTCGCCCCCGCCCACCACCGTGTAGCCGTCGCAGGCGGCCACCGCCTCGGCCACGGCCCGGGTGCCGGCGGCGAAGGGGGCCATCTCGAAGACGCCCATGGGCCCGTTCCAGAACACGGTGTTGGACGCGGCCACTTCGGCGGCATAGGCGGCGGCCGACTCCGGCCCGATGTCGAGGACACGCCATCCGTCGGGGATGGCGTCGGCCGCCACGACCTGCGTCTCGGCGTCCTCCGCCATCTCGGTGGCGATGACCACGTCGGTGGGAACGCCCACCTTGCCGGTGGCCAGGCGGTCCTCACACTCGTCGATCTGGTCGGCTTCCACCAGGCTGTCGCCGGTGCCATAGCCGCGGGCGGCCAGGAAGGTGGAGGCCATCGCGCCGCCCACCAGCAGGCGGTCGCAACGGCCCAGCAGCGAGTCGATCACGCCGATCTTGTCCGACACCTTGACCCCGCCCAGGATGGCGCTGAAGGGCCGGGCCGGGTCCTCCAGGAGGTGGCCCAGGGCCTCAACCTCCTTCGTCACCAGCCGGCCGGCGGCGGAGGGCAGGTGCCGGGGCGGCCCCACCACCGAGGCGTGGGCCCGGTGGGCGGCACCGAAGGCGTCGTTGACGTAGGCATCGGCCAGGGCGGCCAGGGCGGCGGCCAGGTCGTCGTCGCCCGTGGTCTCCCCGGGATGGAAGCGCAGGTTCTCGAGGACCAGAACATCGCCCGGCCCGAGCGCTTCGGCCATGGCCGTCGCTTCCGGGCCCACGACCTCGGGGGCCAGCGCCACCTCGATGCCGAGCAGTTCACCCAGACGCTGCGCCACCGGAGCGAGCGAGTACCGCGGGTCGGGCGCACCCTTGGGCCGGCCCATGTGGGAGCACGCCACCACAGCCGCTCCCTGCGCCCGCAACCACGCGATCGTGGGGAGGGCGGCACGGATGCGCATGTCGTCATCGATCTGGCCGTCTCCGGAAAGCGGCACGTTGAAGTCGGCCCTCAGGAGGACCCGGGTCCCTTCCTTCAGGGTCAGGTCCTCCAGGACTGGCAGTAGCCCCACTATTTGGCGCCGATGAAGGCCGACAGGTCGACGAGACGGTTGGAGTAGCCCCACTCGTTGTCGTACCAGCCGAGGACCTTCACGAACTTGCCGTTCACCATGGTGTCAACGGAGGAGAAGATCATGGACGACGGGTTCCCCACGATGTCGGCCGACACCAGGGGCTCCTCGGAGTACTGGACCACACCCTTGTAGGAGGCGTCGCCGGCGGCCTCGGCGAAGGCCTGGTTCACGTCCTCCTTGGTGGCGTCGTTCTTGACCACGGCCACCAGGTCGGTGATCGACCCGGTGGGGACGGGCACCCGCAGGGCCATGCCGTCGAGGCGGCCCTTCAGGTTGGGCAGGACGACACCGATGGCCTTGGCCGCCCCCGTGCTGCTGGGGATGATGGACAGCGAGGCGGCCCGCATGCGGCGCAGGTCGGCCTTGCCCGAGCGGGCCACCTGGGCCAGGTCCTGGAGGGACTGGTCCGAGGTGTAGGCGTGGACCGTGGTGATGAACCCCGAGTCGATCCCGAACCGGTCGTCGAGCACCTTGGCCAGGGGCGCCAGGCAGTTCGTGGTGCACGAGGCGTTGGACACCACCTGGTGGTTGGCCGGATCGAAGGTGGCGTCGTTGACGCCCATGCAGATCGTCACGTCGGCGTCGCCCGAGGGGGCGGAGATGATGACCCGCTTGGCCCCGCCGGCCAGGTGGCCGGCGGCCTTGTCCCGGGCGGTGAAGATGCCGGTCGACTCGATGACCACGTCAACGCCGTTGTCGCCCCACGGGATGGCGGCCGGGTCACGCTCCTCCAGCTTGCGGACCTCCTGGCCGTCCACCGAGAAGCCGCCGTCGCTGACCTTGACCTCGTTGGAGAGCATGCCCCCCACGGAGTCGTGCTTGAGCAGGAAGGCCATCGTCTCGCTGTCGCCGAAGGGGTCGTTCACGGCCACCAGCTCGACCCCGGCGCCCGCTCCCCGGGCCAGGATGGCGCGGTAGAAGCTGCGCCCGATCCGCCCGAAGCCGTTGATCCCCACCCGTACAGTCATGCCTTCCTCCTCTGTGTCACCTGATTCATCGCGGTCCTCACCCTAGAGCCTGGCCGCGGATCGGTATTCACCGTCTGGGGGGAGGATCGGGGGGTACGGAGTCCGGCGGACGGTCAATAGATCGGCCCGGGGGTGCGGGCGTTGGACAGCACGCCCCCGACCACCTCGGCGCCGACCTCGTCGAGCTGTTGGCGGGCCAGGGCCACGTCGTCCCGGGTGGAGCTGCGGGCCCCCGCCACCACCAGGACGCCGTCCACCAGCGCCGCCAGAGCCAGGCACTCGGCGGTGTCGAGCACGGGAGGGGCGTCCACCACCACGAAGTCGGTCCCTTCGCCCCGTCGGGCCAGCAGGTCCCGCACCTCATCGGGGGGAAGCCCGCCGGCGGCCTCGGAGTCCGGACCGGCCGAGATGAGGGCAACCTCTTTGCCCGCCTGGGTCAGGGACGCAGCCAGGTTGGCGGCCACCGCCGTCGTGCCGTTGTCCCCCGCGGGACTGGCCACCAGGACGGTCCTGAGCGGCTGCCTCGCGGCCACCGCCAGCATGCGGATCCGCAGCGCCCGGTAGGCGTCCGAGGCGCGGCTGTCGGGTTGCTCCACGGTGATGAGAGGTGCCCCCCGGCGGCGGCGCACCCGGGGCACGGTGGCCAGCACCGGCGCTCTGAGGTGCTCCTCCAGATCCGCCCGCCCGACCAGGCGACGGTCGATCCGGGCCCGGCCGGAGATGAACGCCGCCCCGGCCGCCAATCCGACGACGGCTCCGATGAGGCCGTCGAGCAGCGGTCGGGGCCGGACGGGCCGGCCGGGAAGGCTCGCCGGGCTCACGACCGATCCGACGTCGGCGGGGTTCACGATGGCGTTCTGAGCCAGATTCTGGTGGTAGGGCGCGGCCTGCTGGGCGAGGTCGTCGACCTGAGCCTGGGCGGCGAGGCCCTCGCCCGTGGCGGGCCCCACCGTGCCCAAGCGGCGCCGGGCCGTGGAGGCGTCATCTTCGATGGGTTCGAGGGCGGAGTGGATGGCGTCCTTCCGCTGCTCCTGCACCGCCTCCACCTGCCGGCGCTTGAGCTCCAGGTAGGAGGCGGCGTAGGCCTCGGCGCCCCGCTGGGCCTCCAACGCTGACGGGGCCCGGTACGTGAGGTCGAGGATCCGGGTGCTCCCCACCACGGTCACACCCACCCGGCTTTGGAGCTGAGCGCGCGAAGCGGTCGTTCCCAGACGCTTCCTCACCAGGTCGGCCACGCCGTCGGAGCGGACGAGCTCCCGTTCGTGGCCGGCGTTGACGCCTTCCCCGCTGCCCGCCTCCTCGAAAGCCAGCGAGACCACCGGCTGCACCAGGACCTCAGCCTTCGACACGTACACGGGCGTGGCCAGGCCCAGCGACCACAGCAGCGCCAGGGCGCAACCCAGGACGGCGGCGGCGCCCAGCAGCCGGCCCATGGCCATGTCGGTCGATTGGCGCACGAGACGGCCTCCGTGGTTTCGAAGGGGTGAGCGTCCCGGGTGACGGGGAGGGTTCAGATGGTCGCCCGCTCGGCACAGTCCGGTGCCGTGCGACGGCCGGTATACCCACGCTCCGAAACCGGCAAACCACGCAAAGTTGCCAATATCACCGGCCGGGACCAGATGGCCACCGGGGGCGAGCGGCCAGGGTGGGGTAGAACCGCGGCATGGACTGGACCTCTCTGCTGCTGGACCAGCTGACCTTCCACTGGGACCACCAGGCGCGCCCCCGCCTCGATGGGCTGACCGACGACGAGTACTTCTGGGAGCCTGCCCCCGGGGCCTGGAACATCCGGCCCCGGGCCGAGGCCCGCACGGCCCTGGCCGCCGGCGGCGGCGACCTCGTGGCCGACTTCGAGCATCCGGAGCCGGTGCCGGCGCCGGTCACCACCATCGCCTGGCGCCTCGGCCACCTGATCGTCGGCGTCTTCGGCATCCGCAACGCGTCCCACTTCGACGGACCGCCGATGGACTACCTCACCGTCGACTGGCCCGGAGACGCCGCATCGGCGCTGGCCCGGCTGGACGACGTGCTACGCCACCTGGATCCAGGGCGTGCGAGGCCTCGACGAGGCGGCCCTGGCCGAGCCCGTCGGCGAGGCCGAGGGTCCCTTCGCGGCCTATCCGTACGCCGCGTTGGTCCTCCACATCCACCGGGAGGCCATCCACCACCTGGCCGAGATCGCCCTCCTGCGCGACCTTTACCGGGCCCGGCGGTGAAACCGTCCGTCAGGTGCGCCCGATGTCACCTTGGGCCGCGGACGTCGACGCCCGGAAGGTTCTGGAAGGCGCGGGAGTCGGCCGTCACCACCGTCCTCCCGGACGCTCGGGCGGTCGCCGCGATGATCAGATCGTGCGCGCCTCTCGGAGCGCCTTGATGACGAACGGCAACCAGCAGGTGGGCATGAGCCTCGGCGACATCGAGGTCATAATGCCAGCACCGGAACATGAAGGATCATGTCATCAAGAAAGGCCCTACGAGCTGTCTGCCTCTTGCCGGTCGCCAACTCGACACCAACCCGGAGTTCGGCGACGGTGATGGCGGCGATGGCGACGTCGTCATCATCAGCGATGACCACATCCAGATCGCCACCGGAACGTTCGGCGTCGATCAGGAACGTCGTATCGAACAGGAGCCGTGTCAGTTGCGCTCCTCGACCTCGACGAGATCCCGAAGGGCGGTGAGCTCCGTTGCCCAATCCCGATCGCGCTGATGGCGTCTCAAGATCTCCTTGACACCGGCTCCGCTCCCGCCGCGGATCGGTTCGAGATGGGCGACCGCCCTGCCCCGCCTCACGATGGTGAACCGCTCCCCGCGGTGCTCGACGGCATCCAGCAGATCGGCGAACTTCCGGGCCGCGTCGGTGGCGCTGACTTCGGACATAGAATCATATTATCAGATTTGAGCTGACGGCCGGCCGGACGGCCGCCGGAGGGGTTCGGTAGCGTTCGTCTCATGCTGCGAACCAGGTTCACCGAGATGTTCGGCCTGACCACCCGGTGATGTCGGCCCCCATGGCGCTGCACAGCGGCGGGACGTTGGCCGCCGCCGTGTCCGCGGCCGGGGGGCTGGGCTCCTTCGGGGGCGTGCATCCGGCCAAGGGGCCCGAGTGGATCCAGGCCGAGATCGCCGCCATCCGGGCCGCCACCGACCGGCCCTTCGCGGTGGGGTTCATCACGGCCTTCCTCCCCTTCTTCGGCCCGCTGTTCGAGGCCACGCTGGCCACCGCACCCCCTGTTGTCGCCTTGTCCTTCGGCGACCCCAAGCCCTGGCTCGATCAGGCCCGGGCCGCCGGTGCCCGGGTCATGTGCCAGGTCCAGAACTACGAGGACGCCGCTCTGGCTGTTGACGCCGGCGCCGACATCCTCGTGGCTCAGGGCACCGAGGCCGGCGGCCACACCGGGACCATGAGCCTGCTCCCCTTCCTGGCCGGCGTGGTGGCCCGCTACCCCGACGTCCCCGTCCTGGCCGCCGGTGGGATCGCCGACGGTCGCACGCTGGCCGCCGCCCTCACCGCCGGCGCCGACGGCGCCTGGTTGGGCACCGCCTTCCTGGCCACGCCCGAGGCCGTCGAGGTGCACGACATCCACAAGGACCTGATCGTGGAGAGCGACGGGTCCGACACCGTGTTCACCCGGGCCTACGACATCGTCTCCGGGCTGCCGTGGCCGGCGGGCATCGGCGAGCGCGTCCGCCGCAACCGCTTCACCGACGAGTGGAGCGAGCGCGAGGGTGAACTCCGCATCCGGCGGGAGGAATTCACCCGCCCGCCCGGCACCAATCCCTTCGAGTCACCACCCGACCCGGACCAAGACGACGTGCTCTACGGCCAGGGGGCCGGGTTCGTGCACGCCGTCCGGCCGGCGGCCGACGTTCTCCGGAGCGTCTGCGAGGAGGCCGAAGCCATCCTGCGGAGCCGCCCGCCGTCGCTGCTGGCGTAACCCCGGCGGCGGTGGAGCCCGTCGGAGGGAAGGCCTGCGGCGTCGTCAGCCCGACTGGGCCTGGCGGTCCTCCTGGGCGTGGCGGCGCTCCTGGGTCACGAGCTCGATGGCGTGGCGCCGGTCCATGTTGATGCGCTGGAGGGCGTGACGGCCTTCCATCCAGGCGAGCTGGGACGCGTGCTTCAACTCGAGGATGGCGTGCTCGGCAGCATGGCGGGTGCTGAGCATCGTCTTCTGGGGCAGGCCAGCCTCGGTCGCCGTCTCGTGTTCGGCCACGTGGCGGACGGCAAGGGCGGTGTGCTCCTCGACGTGGCGGTTGAGGAGCGCCTCGTGCGCCGCCAGATGCTCCTTCGACACCTGGGCGTGGTCGTCGACGTGGCGGTATTCGGTGCGGTCGTGGTCGGTCGTGTGGCCGCCGGCGGCCGGTGTGTTCTCTTCGGCCATGTGGTCGTCACCTCGTCTCGGGGAGGACGTTCGGTGATGACGGTAGTCCCCGCTGCGGACGGCCGCGGACAGCCGCGGACAGCCGCGGTCGGCGGGTCCCCGGGCTCTGAAACCTCGAGGCCAGTAGATATGGCCTGTTTCGTACCTCCCGCGTCTCCGATTTGGGCAATCCGGCCGCTCGCCTGAACCGATAGGCCAGACGAACGAAGCACCCGTCTCGTCCGTCAAAAGGACAAGAAACCCAACCCATGTGCGCTGCGCCGGCCCCGCTCGCCTCGTCGAAGACGGCCACCTTCACGCCCGGCTTCTGCCGGTCCTGCGGACAGCATCCCGCCGGTGCGGTGACCGCGGGTGAGGGCGCGTCCCGCTGTCCGTCCTGCGCCACCGAGCTGAGCGCAGCGGCCGACGAGTGCCGGTCCCCCATCGGCCGCACCTTCTCCTACCGCGCCGCGTGGCGGACCCGGACCGGACTCGCCGTCGACACCCGCGGCGACATGGTCGTGCTCCTCGGCGCCGGTGGGGACCGGATGGTCGAAGTCGCCGCTGAGCAGCTGCACGACCCGGGCACCGATCCGCTGGCCGATCTCATCTCGCCCGCCTACCGCCTGGCGGTCGCCGCCCGCTCCCGGCCGGAGGACGCCCACCTGCTGGTCGGGCGCAGCCGGGAACTACTGCTCTCGACGGCCGCCCGGCGCGCCTACGCCGCCTGCGCCCTTGATCAAGCCGACGACCAGGGGCTGAGCGACGCCGGCCTGTCTCCGCTGGAGACCGCCTGGCTGCGCCTCTGGCACCATCACCGGACGGGCTCCCCCGCCGGGGTCCTGACCCAGCTGGCGGCGCTGCCCCCGGCCGGCTATCCCGACAAGCTGGCGGTGATCGCCGCCGGCTGGGCTCGACTCATGGCCGAACCCGGTGGAGCACGCCTGGTGGCGGCCCACCTCGCGGGCTACGCCGACGATGCCCTGGCCGAACTCCTCCGGGCCGCGGGCGACGACCCCGACTGGCGACCGGCGGGCGCCCCAGTCCCCGAATCGGCTGCCGGCCTGCGCTTCGACCCCGCCGCCACCGCCCACCTGGACTGCCTCCTGGCCGCCGCCGGCTCGGAGGACCCCGAGGCGGCCGAGGCCGCCGCCGGCCTCGACGAGGCGGCCGCCCTGCGCTTCGCCGTCCTTCACGGGTGCTGGGCCCGGGGCACAGCGCCCGTGCGCCCGGCCGCCGTGCTCGCCGCCGGCGAGAGCGTGGCCGACGACGTCATTGACGCCGGGCTCGTGGGACGCGAGCTCCTCGAGGCGGCCCTCCTCCAGGGCCACCCGTCGGCGCCCTACCTCCGGGCCCGCCTCGCCCCCGGCGAGCTGACGGACTCCGAGCTGGCCGGGCACCCCTTCGAGCGGGCCCGCCGGGACTTCCTGGCCGGCCGTCCCACCGACCCCGACGATCCCGACCTCCGCGTCCTCACCCTCCTCTGCGGGCTGCGGGGCGGCGACTCCGAGGTCCTGGTCGACCTCGAAGCCCTGCTCCCCGAGCCTCTCCAGGCCGTCGCCGGCGCCGTGGCCCGATCGCGGCGGACGGGCGACATCGACCCCGAAGCCCTCGCCGACACGTCCACCTGGGAGGTCCTGGGGTCCCTCGCCGTTCCCGGGCCCGGGGCGTCGCCCACCCTCCGGCGGCTGGCCGCCTGGTGGTCGGTACGCCGGGCCACGGAGCAGCTCCTGGCCGGGGAGTGGGAGGTGGCGGCGACCACCGCCGAGGAAGCCCTGACCCACCTGGCCAGCCCGGCCGACCCCGGAAGGTCCCGACCTCGGGCCCCCGATCCCACCGCTGAGCTGGCCGTCGAGGCCCGCAACGTGGCCGCCTGTGCCGCCTGGCAGGCGGGAGACCCCAAGACGGCCGCCTACCTGCTGGCCGAGGCGCAAGACTTCGCACCGGGACCGGCCCGCCCGGCGCTGCTGATCAACCTGTCATTGGTGGCGGCCTGCGCCGGGGACCAGACCACGGCGGCCGACGCCCTGGCCCGGCTGGCCCTCGAGGTGGACTCCCTCCCCCTGCGCCTGGAGGCCACCCGCCGGGCCCTGGCCGTCTGGTACCGGGGCACCGGCGACCGCCGCTCCCACGCCGAGACGGGCCGGCCCCCCGATGCGGTCATGGGGGCGTTGCGGACGATCAGCGCCTCCATCGGCCGGACCCAGGCCGCGGCCTGCGGCCTGTTCGAGTGCTTCGACGAGCTCATGACCCGCCTCCACGAGATGGCCGACCCCACCGCGGCCCTCGCGCCCCCGCCTCCCCTCCGGGTGTCCGCCTCCAGCCCCTGGCTCGTCCTCGGCCTGCCCTTCGGAACAGGCACCGCCGAAGCCCGCCAGGCCTTCACCCGCCGGGCCCGCCGGCTGCGCCGCAACGAGGGACCGGTGGCCTTCACGCTCTCCGACCTCACCTGGGCCCTCCACGAGGTCGAGAGCCAGGGGGACGATCCCTGGTCCCGTCTCGACTGCTACCGGGTCCCCCTCCAGCCCCCGCCGGAGCGGCCCGGCCTCTTCCGGCCCGAGCCCCGCCCCCTCCCCCGCCGGAGTCTCCCGCCGGCCGGCGACGATCTCGACGGCCTGACCCGCAGCGCGCTGCGCCGGGCCGCCCGGGAGGTCCTCGCCTCGGCCACCGCCACCGGTTCTCCCGATCCTTACCCGACTCAGGAAAGTCAGGTCCGATGATCTCCCGCCGCGTACCCCAGCAGCTCGCCGCCGTCGAGGAGCGCCTGGCCGCCATCGAGGGGATGCTCCTGCTCAAGGACCCCGGCGCGGCCAAGGCCGCCGAGGCCTACGAGGGGCTGCGCCGCCAGATCGTGGGGGCGACCGCCGAGCGGATCGCCCATCTGGCGCAACTGGCCCAGCTCGACGCCGCCGTCCAGGCCGGCGAGTCGACCGAGTCGCTGGCCCTGCTCCTCACCGACCTGCTGGCCCAGGCCGGCCTGCTCCGCTGGGACAACCCCACGCTGGAAGGCGCCTTCGCCATCCCGCCGGGCCACGACGGCGAAGGGCTGCGGGTGATCGAGCCCGCCTACGTGGAGACCCAGTCCGGGCGCGTGGTGCGCCAGGGCCGAGCCGCCCCGGTCCCCGACCCCGCGCCGCATGCCGCCACGAACGGAACGGGGCGGGGCGACCATGACCGCCGTCGGCATCGACTTCGGCACCACCAACTGCGCCCTGGCCCAGTACGGAGCGGGGACGGTGGAGGTCATCCCCCTCGACGAGGCGCCGGCCGAGTGGGAGATGCTGGGCCTGCATCGCGTCCTGCCGTCCGTGGTCGCCTTGGGACCGGACGGGGTGCCCCGCTTCGGCTGGCGGGCCAAGCAGCAGCACCACGACCGGGTCGACGCCGTGAAACGTCTCTTCTCCCTGCATGAGCTGGTGGAACTGGGCGGCGAGGAGGTCACGGTGGAAGAGGTGGGGGCGCTGCTCTTCGCCCACCTGCGGCGGGCCGCCCTGGCCCAGGGCGTCGACTTCTCCCGGGCGGTGGTCACGGTGCCGGCCAACTCCCGCGGCCTGGCCCGCAACCGGACCAAGGTGTGCGCCGGCCTGGCCGGCGTGGAGGTGGCCGCCCTGATCAACGAGCCGACCGCCGCGGCCATGGCCTTCGGCCTGGGGGCGAGCGACGACCAGACCGTCCTGGTGGTCGACTGGGGGGGCGGGACCCTCGACGTGACCGTGCTCGGCCTGGTCGACGGGGTGTTCCTGGAGCACGCCTCCAAGGGCATCCAGCGCCTCGGTGGACTCGACTTCGACCGCCGGATCTACGAGCAGGTGGCGACCGAGGCCGGCGGCGACACCGAGTGGGACGAGTTCGCCCGGTCCCGCTTCCGCCTCGAGCTGGAGCGGGCCAAGGTCGCCCTCAGCACCCAGGACGAGGTGTCCCTGGCCCTCCCCGGCGGGGAGCGGACCACGCTCTCCCGGGAGCAGCTCGACCGGTGGGTGGCCCCCCTCGTCCAGCGCGCCGCCGAGCCCATCCAACGCTGCCTTCGAGACCTCGGCCTGTCGACCCGGTCCATCGACCACCTGCTGGTGGTGGGGGGGACGTGCATGATGCCGATCGTGCGGGAGTTCGTGAGTGACATGGTGGGCCGGGAGCCGGCCTCGGGAGTGTCGCCGCTCACCGCCGTGGCCGAGGGAGCCGCGGTGGCGGCCGCCATCCTGGCCGGCGAGCACGACAGCGACTTCTTCGTCTCCACCGAGCACGCCCTGGGCACGGTCTGTGTCGACGCCGGGGGGAAGCGAACCTTCTCGACCCTCATCCCCCGCAACCACAAGCTGCCGGCCCGGGGCAGTGACGCCTTCGTCCGTGAGTCCGAGGGGGACCTGTCGGTGCGGGTCCGGGTCATCGAAGGCGACCCGGACAAGCCCCTCGACGACGAGGACAACGTCTTCCTCAAGGCCTGGGACGTCCCCCTCATCCCCGGTTCCGACGGGACCTTCGACATCACCTACGAGTACGACACCAACGGCATCCTCCACGTCGGGGTGACCGACCGGGTCTCGGGCGAGCTCCTCCTGGCCGATGACGTCTCCGTCGCCGACGCCCTGGACCGGCCCGAGATGGAACGGGTCGCCCAGCGGGTCGCCGCCCTCCTCGCGGCGGATCCGCGGCCGGCGCCGGACTGACCGGGCGGAGTCGATATCCTCGGGCGGCATCGACGTGCTGGTCGTCTGCCTGGGCAACATCTGCCGCTCCCCCATCGGCGCCACGCTGCTCGCGGCCCGCCTGGAGGAGCTGGGCGTCGACGCCCACGTCCACTCCGCCGGCCTGCTGTCCCCCGGCCAACGGGTGCCCGATCACGGCGTGGCCGTGATGGCCGCCCGGGGCTTCGACACCACCGGCCACCGCAGCCGGCGCCTCTCGATCGAGCTGGTCGGTCCCGCCGACCTGATCGTGGCCATGGCCCGGGAACACGTCCCTGAAGTCGTCGCCGCCGACCCGGCGGCGTGGGGCCGGACCTTCACCCTCAAGGAGCTCGTCCGCCGAGGGGAGCGGCTCGGCTCCCGCCGCGCCGATCAGACCCTGGCCGACTACCTGGCCGAGCTCCATGCCGGGCGCCGCCCGGCCGACCTGATGGGCTACTCCGCCGACGACGACGTCGACGACCCGATGGGGGCCTCCCGCGCCGTCTACGAGCGCACCGCGGCCGAGATCGACGACCTCACCGCCCGCCTCGCCCACCTCCTGGCCGGCACCTGACCCGCCGAGTCATATCCGGTCATACTTTCGCGGTGAGGATCGCCGTGTCAGTGCCAGATGCGCTTGTTCGATGCCGCGGAGCGCGCCGCTCGCCGCCTCGGGCTCTCTCGGAGTCAGCTCTACGCCCGCGCCCTCGAACGGTTTCTGGCCGACGAGCCGGACGATGCCATCACGGCTCGCCTCGACGAGGTCTATGCCAACAACGACTCCGCCATTGACCCCGCGGTCGCCCGCGCCCAGCGGCGGGCGGTGGCCGACGCCTGGTGATCCGACGGGTTCTCGGGCTCTGACCTGTGCGTCGCCGCGAGCCTCCGGCTTCAGACCAGCTCTTCGAGCGCCTTGGCCAGCAGGCCGGGGTCGTGGACGAAGCCGTTGGGCGCGGCCACCTCGGCCGCCACCGGCTCGATGTTCAGAGCCCGCACCGCGATCTCGTCGGCTTCCAGGGCGCCGCCCAGGTGGTAGAGGAAGGCGTCGACCCGGGCGCCGTGGGCCAGCACGGCCCGGAGGTGGTCGGTGGCGGTGAGGCCGGCGGTCTCGGGTACCTGGGGGCGCAGGTTGCAGACGTGGACGATCCGGCCCCGGGCCGCGGCCAGCGCCTCCCGGATGGCGGGGACGCACAGGACCGGCACCAGGCTGGTGAACAGGGAACCGGGGGCGAGGATGACCTGGTCGGCCAGCTCGATGGCCGAGACGGCCTCGGGGTGGGCCTTGGCGTCCTCAGGCACGATGTGGACCCGGCGGATCGGCTCGGAGCTGTTGGCCACCGCCACCTGACCCTCCACGGAGCCCCCGTTGGGGCCGGCGTCGGCCTTGAGCACGACGGCGTCGGTGGTGGCCGGCAGCACCTTCCCGGCGCACTTGAGCAGCCGGCCCGCCTCCTCCAGGGCCCGCCCGAAGTCGCCCAGCACCTGGGCCAGGCCGACGATGACCAGGTTGCCCAGGGCGTGGCCGTCGAGCTCGCCGGAGCGGAACCGGTGCTCGAAGGCCTCGCCCCAGATGGTGTCGGTGGCGGCCAGGGCCACCAGGCATCTGCGCAGGTCCCCGGGGGCGGGCATCTCCTGGGCCTGGCGGAGACGGCCCGACGACCCGCCGTCGTCGGCCACCGAGACCACCGCGGTGATCGACCCGGCGTAGCGCCGGGCGGCGGACAGGACCGTGGCCAGGCCGTGGCCGCCCCCGAGGGCCACCACGGCCGGGCCCTGGGGCGGAGTGTTGGGCAGCTGCCACG
The DNA here is from genome assembly GCA_963789165.1 of uncultured Actinomycetes bacterium. Classification (GTDB taxonomy): domain Bacteria; phylum Actinomycetota; class Acidimicrobiia; order IMCC26256; family BP-133; genus CAWBJP01. Next base: position 101,824 of record CAWBJP010000011.1, on the reverse strand, counting down.
GGTCACCCTTGGACATGGGCGTCATGGGCCGGCGCCGGTCTCCCGGCCGGGAGCGGACCACGCCGATGGTCGGCTTGGCCGACGGCCCCGCCCGGGGATCATCCGGCGGCAGGCTCATGGAGTTCTCGTTCTTGTCGTTGTCATCCACGTTCCACGTCCCTGTGGTGAACGTTGGCCCGGAAACCCAGGCGTTCCAGTACCTTGGCCAGCTCCTCGGCCAGGACCACGGAGCGGTGGTGCCCGCCCGTGCAGCCCACGCCGATCGAGAGGTAGGACTTGCCTTCCTTGACGTAGGAGGGCAGCAGCAGGTCGAAGAGGCGTTCCAACTCGACCAGGAAGGCCTCGGTCTCGGGCTGCTTCATCACGTAGCGGCGCACCCGCGCATCGGTCCCGGGCAGGGGGCGCAGCGCCTCCACCCAGTGGGGGTTGGGCAGGAAGCGGCAGTCGAAGACGAGGTCGACGTCCATGGGCAGGCCGTGCTTGAAGCCGAAGGACACGATGCTGGTCTGCAGCGCCTGGCCGGCCACCCCGCTGGCGAAGATGTCCCGCAGGCGGTCCCGGAGCTGGTGGACGTTGAGGTCGGAGGTGTCGACCACGATGTCGGCCTGCTCCTTCAACGGTTCCAGCATGGCCCGCTCGTCGGCGATGGCCTCCGACACCCGGTCCGGCGACCCCAGGGGATGCTTGCGCCGGGTGGCTTCGTAGCGGCGGATGAGCACGTCGTCGGCCGCGTCGAGGAAGAAGATGCGGGTCCGCACGCCCAGCTCCCGCAGCTCCTCCAGGGCGAGGTGGAGGTCCTCCAGGGCGCCGGAACGGACGTCGACCCCGAGGGCGTAGCGGGTGGGGGGCCGGCCCGGAGAGATGGCCAGCTCGGCCACCTTGGAAATGAGGGAGGGCGGGAGGTTGTCGATGACGAAGAAGCCGAGGTCCTCGAGCACGTTGGCCGCCTCGGACCGCCCCGCGCCCGAGAGTCCCGTGACGATGGTGACGTCAGGCTCCTCGCTCAATTACCCCTCTCCCGTGGTACCGCCGGTTTCGTCGCCCCTCCACGATGACACGCCAGCCGTGGTTTTGGATACGTCTGGCGGCCGCCGTTCCCCCAGCGCCGGGCCGTGCAACTGGGCATAGAGGGCATTCGCCACCCGGGCCGGGAGCCACGGGATGGCCACCAGCTCCTCTTCGGTCAGAGCCCGGAGGCGTTTGACCGAGCCGAATTCCTTGAGCAGGCGCTTGCGCCGGGTGGGTCCCAGGCCGGGGACGTCGTCGAGGGTGGAGCGGGTCATGGCCTTGCCCCGCAAGGTGCGGTGGTAGGTGATGGCGAAGCGGTGGGCCTCGTCCCGCACGCCCTGGAGGAGGTAGAGCGCCTCGGAGTCGCGGGGGATGCGGATGGGCTCGGGGTCGCCGGGGCGGTAGACCTCCTCGAAGCGCTTGGCCAGGGCGGCGACGGGGATGTCCTCCAGCCCCAGCTCCTCGAGGACGGCCACGGCCACGCCCAGCTGGCCCTTGCCCCCGTCGACCAGCACCAGGTTGGGCGGGTAGGCGAAGCGCTTCCCGGCGTGGACCCCCTCCTCCCGTTCCTTCAGGTAGTTGGTGAAGCGCCGGGTGAGGACCTCGGCCATGGAGGCGAAGTCGTCCTGCTGGTTCAGGGACCGGATCTTGAAGCGGCGGTAGTCGGACCGCTTGGGGAGGCCGTCCTCCATCACCACCATGGACCCGACGATCTCGGTGCCGGCCAGGTTGGAGATGTCGTAGCACTCGATGCGCAGCGGCGCCTCGGGCAGGTCGAGGGCATCCTGGAGGGCGGTGAGGGCCCGGGCCCGGGCGTTGTGGTCCGAGGCCCGCTTCAGCCGGTGGCGGGTGAAGGCCTCCTCGGCGTTGCGGGTCACGGTGGCCAGGAAGGTGCGCTTGCCGCCCCGCTGCGGGACCCGGATGCGCACCTTGGATCCCCGGACGTGGGAGAGGAACTCCTCGTAGAGCGCCTGGTCCTCGGGGTCGTCGGGGACGAGCACCTCCTTGGGGACGCCTTCGGGGCCGGCGTCGCCGTAGAGCTGCTCGAGGATGCGGGCCACCAAGGCGGGGCGGGTCAGCTCCTCCACCTTGTCGACCACCAGGCCCTTGCGGCCCACCATGCGACCCTTGCGGACGTTGAAGATCTGCACCGAGGCTTCCAGCTCGTCCTCGGCCAGGCCGATGGCGTCGTAGTCCTCGTGGGGGTCGCCCACCATCTGCTGGCGCTCGATGGCCTTGCGCACCGAGGTGAGCTGGTCCCGCAGCCGGGCGGCCCGCTCGAACTCCAGATCGGTGGCGGCCTCGCGCATCTGGCGGTCGAGGCGGGTGACGATGGCCTCGGTCCGGCCGTCGAGGAAATCGACGAGCTCGTCGACCAGGTGCTGGTAGTCCTCCGGGCTGACCGCGTTCACGCAGGGGGCGGAGCACTTCTCGATGTGGGCGTAGAGGCAGGGGCGGCCCAGCTTCTGGTGGCGTTCCAGCTTGTTGTCCGAGCAGGTCCGGATGGGGAAGGTCCGCAGCAACAGGTCGAGGGTTTCCCGGATGGCGTAGGCGTGGGCGAAGGGCCCGAAGTAGCGAACCCCCTTGCGTTTGGCGCCCCGCATGACCTGGGCCCGGGGCCACTCCTGGTCGAGGGTGACGGCCAGGTAGGGATAGGACTTGTCGTCCTTCAGGCGGATGTTGAACCGGGGCTTGTGGGTCTTGATCAGGTTGAACTCGAGGAAGAGGGCCTCGACCTCGTTGTCCACCTCGATCCACTCCACCGTCTCGGCGGCGGCCACCATCTGGCGGGTGCGGGGCATGAGCGCCCCGGGGTGGACGAAGTAGTTCGCCAGGCGGTGCCGCAGGCTCTTGGCCTTGCCCACGTAGATGACGCGGCCGTCCCGGTCCTTGAACTGGTAGGACCCGGGAGCGTCAGGGATGGTGCCGGCCGGCGGGCGGACGAGAGGCATCGCCCCTTGATTCTGCCCGGTGGCGGGTGATTTGTAGGACGAGATGTCGCCGCCTACATCCGTCGGTACCGCCAGCGAGCCTGCTCGGCCAGGTCGCGGAACCGCGACGGCGACAGCAGCGTCACGACCTGGTCCGCCGGCCAGGGGACCCCCCGCGGTTGCCAGGCACGGAGCCGCTGAAAGCCGGGGTCGTCGATGACAACGACCCGGGGGAACCCCAGGCCGTGCGCGGCAACGGCTCGCAGGGCGGCTGCCGCTACCGCGCTGGCACCTCGCGGGAGCGCCACCTGCGCGGCGGCCACCGCGAGTCCGCCCTGGCTGTGCTCGGCGATCCCTACCAGGACGTCGACCGCCTGGTCGGCGGCGGCGAAGCCCCAGCCGAGCCCCCGCTCGTCCATGAGCGCGGCGCCGACCTGCTCGACGATCTCCTCACTGAGGATGAGGGCGAAGTCCCCCTCGGCGCCGACGAACGCTCCGACGACGTCGGCGTGCGGGTCGTTCGTCTTGGGGGGCATGGCCGGGAACCGGACCGCCGCGGCGCTCACCCGGGACAGGGCGGCGACCAGGACATCGGCGGCGACGACCACCTCGACCGGCGCCACCCTCAGTCAGTGGTGGGGGCAGCGAGGAGCTCACCGAACACCGCGGCGGCGGGATGGGCCTTGCCGTCGCGTGCCGGGACCGACGGCCGGTCGCGCAACCCGGCGACGATCAGTTTGGCCTGTGCCACGGCGTTGGGGTCGGGGTCGGCGAGGGCCCGGGCGACCAGGGCGGGGATGTCGGAGGACGTCCGCCCCGACCCGGCCAGGCGCTCCTCCCCGTAGGCCTGCACCTCCACGAGCCGTTGCGCCAGCTCATAGCGCTCCATGACGTCCATCGCCTTGCGGAGGAACGCCGAGCGGTTGCCGCCGCCGAACACATCGCTCAAACGGGCGAGCCGCTCCCGGTCCGTGTCGTCGACGGCAAACCCGATGGTCCTGGAAGTCCTCATGGGCTCCATGGTACCGGAGTTGCCTACCGTATGCAACGTGGCTCTTCGAGCCGCCAAACGAGGGGCGTGGTGAGCCTCGCCGGCCGGCGATCTCAGGGGCCGAGGAGGGCGGCGAGCGCCGGCACACCACTGCTTTACCCTCCTATTTCTCGGCCCCTTACGCTTCCGTTTCACAGACTCCGTGAGGCTGCCCCTTCTCAAGTGCCGCGCCCAGCTCGGACCGTGTCGAGGTCGAGACCCTCGGTGCTCTCCGGGAGGAGCGGTCAGGCGGGGGCTGACCTTCAGAGGACGAGGTCGGCCCGCACGGCGAGATGGTCGGAGGCGGTGGAGTCCACCACCTCGACCCGGGCCGGGCTCAGGGCCCGGAAGAAGACGTAATCGATGCGCCGGTGAGGGTCGCGCGCCGGGTTGGTGTACCCGTCACCGTCGCCCGCCGCCGCCCAGGCGTCGGTGAAGACGCTGCGCAACGGGGCGAGCCCCGAGTCGTCCGGTTCGCCGTTCAGGTCGCCCATGACGACCACGGGCTCGGCGCTGCCCTCCAGGTGCTCGACGACGGCTTCGGCCTGGGCTTTGCGCTCGGAGGCCGAGCCGTACTCCAGGTGGGTGGAGACCACCCGGACCCGCAGGCCGTCGACGTTGAGGACCGCCTCCAGCAGCCCCCGCTGCTCGCCGCCCTGGTTGGGGAGCAGGACGTGGCGCCATTCCAGGATGGGATGGCGGCTCAGGAGGGCATCGCCGTACATGGCCCGCCGGGCGTCACCGCACTCCTCGCCCGAGCGGACGTTGGCCCCGAAGCGGGCCTGCATCCCGAGGTGTTCGGCGATGTCGGAGGCCTGGTCCCGGCAGCCCGAGCGGGTCCGGTAGACGTCGACCTCCTGGAGGGCGACCACGTCGGCGCCGCTGGCCCCGATGACCTCGGCTAGGCGGTCGGGGTCCTCCCAGTGGATGTTCCAGGTGAGGACCTTGAGCGTGGCCCCGTCGGCCTGCGCCGTGGCCGCGGGCTGGATACTGGCGAGGAGGACGGCGACCAGCACGGGAAGCGACCACCGCCCACGACCAGTTCCCACGCGCCCCACCCCTCTCGTCGCCCCCAGGAAACACTTCAGCCCCGATATTAACCCGTAGTCCGAGGGGACTGTCAGGCCGCCCGGTCGATGACGAGTCGGCTTCCGGCCATGAGCTTGGCCGTGCGCACCATCTGGACCGCGGCGTGGAGCAGATCCTGCGGGTAGTGGACGGGATGCAGCTCGCTGCTGGTGATGCCGATGGCCAGGGACACGAGGGGATGGCGGGGCGGGGTCTGGCCCTCCCCCGGCATCCCGATGGTTCCCCGGGCTGCGTCCTCGGGATCATGGTGTCCGGCGATGCCCGCCTCGAAGGCGGCCATGATCGCCTCGGCCATGGGCTCGGCGTCGGCCGGGGCGGAGACCACGATGAAGTCGTCGCTGCCCAGGCGGCCCACGAACGCATCCGACCGCCGGTCGGCCTCGGCCACCAGGAGGTCGGCGAACCAGTCCAGGACGGCGTCGCCGCGCTCGTAGCCGTAGCGGATGTTGAAGGCCTCGAAGCCGTTGAGGTCGAGGCTGGTGACGGCCACGGCGGTTTCTGCGTCTCGGCGGCGCTCGAGTTCGGCCGCGATGGCGGCCCCGTTGGGCAGCGCGTGGAGACGCCCCGCTGCGGTGGTGACCTGCCGGAGCCGGGACCGCACCCGCTCCACCATGTCGTCGAGCCTGGGTGGCTTGACCACATAGTCGTCGGCTCCGGCGGACACCCCGGTCAGCATGGCCTCGGTCCCCGCCTTGGCCGTGAGCATCACGATGATCGGCCCCCGACCCTGTTGCGCCTCCCGCATCCGCCGGCACACCTCGAAGCCGTCCATGCCGTGCATCATCACGTCGAGGATGACGGCGTCGAGCTGGCACTCGGTGGCGAGACGCAGGGCCTCTTCCGGCTCTCCGGTGGTGACGACCTCGAAATCGTCGAGTTGGAAGCGCAACTCCACCAGCCTGCGCACCGAAGCATCGTCATCGACCACGAGAATCGTCTGGGACACCGGTCACCACCTTCCGGGCGACGCTACCACCGGCCCAGGAATAGGCCGTCCCGTCCCGTCGTTCCCCAGAGGTGCCGGGCTACAATCCCGGTGACGTCCGCCCTGGCACTGCGGGCGCATATTTCGCTCCGGGGCCGCCATCCCCGTGGGACGGGCCAGGTCGCTCCCACCGGCCAGTAACCGGAGCCTCAACCAGGAGACCACCCCATGCTCCGACTGCAGTCGCCCCTGCCGGACGACTACACGCTGGCGACCCCCGCCGCGCTCGAGGCCCGCATCGCCGCGGCCAAGCAGGCGCTGGACGGCCGGCTGTTGATCCTCGGCCACCACTACCAGCGCGACGAGGTCATCCGCTGGGCCGACGCCCGGGGGGATTCCCTCAAGCTCGCCCGCTACGCGGCCGAGTGCGACTGGGCCACCGACATCGTCTTCTGCGGCGTGCACTTCATGGCCGAGTCGGCCGACGTGCTCACCGGCCCCGGCCAGCGGGTCATCCTCCCCGACCTCAACGCCGGCTGTTCCATGGCCGACATGGCCGACGTCGACGAGATCGAGGAGTGCTGGGAGGCCCTGTCGGACGTCATCGACGTCGACCGGGTCATCCCCATTACGTATGTGAACTCCTCCGCCGCGGTGAAGGCCTTCGTCGGCCGCCACGGCGGCGCCTGTTGCACGTCGTCCAATGCCCGCCAGGTGGTGGCCTGGGCCCTGGAGCGGGGCGACCGGGTCCTCTTCGCCCCCGACCAGCACCTGGGCCGCAACACCGCCTTCGCCATGGGCTTTGCCGCCGCCGACATGCGGGTGTGGGACCCCCGCCACGACCTCGGCGGCCTCCAGGAACGCGACGTGAAGGAATCCAAGTTCCTCCTCTGGAAGGGCCACTGCTCCGTCCACCAGCGCTTCAAGGTCGAACACGTCGAAGCCGCCCGCCGCGACCACCCCGGCGTGCAGGTCGTCGTCCACCCCGAGTGCTCCCACGAGGTCGTCGAACTGGCCGACTTCGTCGGCTCCACCGAACGCATCCTCGCCGAGGTGGAGCGGGCCCCGGCCGGCTCGGTCCTCGCCATCGGCACCGAGATCCACATGGTCAACCGCATGGCCGCCGACCACCCCGACAAGACGGTCTTCTCCCTCGACCCCCTGATCTGCCCCTGCTCGACCATGTTCCGCATCGACGAACCCCACCTCGCCTGGTGCCTCGAAGCCCTGGTCCGAGGCGAGATCGTCAACCGGATCACCGTCGACGAGGACACGGCCGAGGGGGCCAGGCTGGCGCTGAGCCGGATGCTCGAAATCGCCTGACCACCCCAGCTGGCGCGTCGCTCGTCCCCGAGGCTGACTACTCCGCCCCGCCGGGGCGACCTATGACCGAGTGGGGTTGGCTACGCCGCGGTCTTGGCGTCGGGAATGCGAGGCTCCTGATCCTGGTCGCCATTGCCCCGTGCTCGCCACCCAAGCATCATCGCCACCCTGGCACCGAAGAAGCTGAGGAAGACGAGACGGGTGGCGGCGGCCCCGATCTTGCCACGAGCGTGGTCGATGCATGCGTTGCGCCCCTGAGCCTGGAGGACGTGGGCATCGACCGAGTGGCCCTCGGAGCTCGGGGGTCGTGAGGTGATGTCGGCCTTCCCCTTGAAGGCCTCGCCGATCATTGGAGTCTCGCAGGTTCGTGACGGATTAGCGGCGAACACCCACTTCACGCTGAAGAGCACGAACATGACGACGACAGCGAGGGCCACTCGGCGGGGGTTCAGTGTCATGGCCGGCTCCTCTGAATCGACTTCCGTCGGTATCGGACGAAACGAACAGCGAGTTGAGTCCCCTGGCAGCCGGTCATCGTCTCCGCAGCGCGCCCGTCACCCTCCGCCTCGTCCGCGCTGAGGACCCACACCTTCACCGCCGCCCAGTCGGCAGCGAAGGCGCACCACGCGTCTCGCCGGGGCGGCGTTCACGCCGCTGAGTCCCAGTCGCTATTCAATCGGTTCACCGACGCGGTCGACGCGACGACGGCGGCCAGCTTCTCGACGTCGTTGGCGACGGCCCAGCGCCGATCCGTGTCTTTCCGGGACGCCCTGCAGTCCCGCCCGGCCAGGATCACCACGTGGTCGATCTCGAGGGTATGGCTGCGGTCCGCTTGCTCAGACATCGAGAAACCCGGGTCCGAAGCGGCGTTGAAACTACGAGGATCACGTAGCCTTCACCATCTCTCACCGGCGGAGGAGCTGTGACAGGTTCAGTTAGCGCGGTCGTTCTCGCCTACCGAAGCGAACCTTGGCTCGAGAACTGCGTTGCCGCTCTCCTCGCTTCCCAGGACGTCCCGGCCATGGAGGTCGTACTCGTCGACAACGGCTGCACCGACGGGGCAGTTGACCGGCTTGCTCAGGTTCCTGGCGTCGTGATCGTACGTCCACCTGAGAATCTCGGTTTCGCTGGCGGTTGCAATGCGGGCGCAGGAGTCGCCGGAGGCGACGTGCTCGTATTCGTGAACGGGGACGCCATCATCGCACCAGAGGCCGTCTCTCGATTGGCGGCAGTCGCATCACGACCGAACGTCGGGATCGCAACGGGAAGCATTCGTCTGGCCGACGATCCCGACCTCCTCAACTCTGGTGGGAACGAGGTGCACTTCCTCGGAGCGGGGTGGGCCGGCGGTTTTCGCCAGCCAGCCACCGCATACGACGAGGAGGTCGAGGTCACCGCTGCAAGCGGCGCTGGAATGGCCATGTCGCGCGACGTCTGGGACCGGATCGGCGGATTTGAAGACCGATACTTCGCGTACCACGAGGATGCCGAGTTGAGCCTGCGCTGCTGGGAGCAGGGGCTGGCCGTCGTCTACGTCCCTGATGCGGTGGTCGTCCACCGATACGAGTTCTCCGGAACCCGACCAAGCTCTATCTCCTGGAGCGCAACCGCCTGATCCTGGTTGCCACGCTCTTCGAAGCCCGCACCCTGCTCCTAGTGGCCCCCGCGCTCGTCATCTTCGAGTTCGGCATAGTCGCCCTAGCTCTCCGAGACGGATGGGTACGGCAAAAGCTGGAAGGCTGGATCTGGCTGGCACGCAATCGGCGCTGGGTCATAGCCCGGCGCCAACACCTCCAGGCCGAACGGACTGTCCCCGACCGAGACATTGCGGTCCGACTCTCCGGACGGCTACGAGCCGAGAACTTCCGGCTGCCACGACTGCTTCAGCCCGCTGACCGAGTATTGGCGGCCTATTGGTCGTTAGCTCGCAGACTGCTTTGACCGCCTGCCCTCATAACACCGACGGACACAAACTCATTGTGCGTGAACAATCGCCCAAAGGGCACTCGGGTAATGGGAAGGACGTTGAGCGCTCCGGAACAAATCCAGCCCGCCGAAAGATCGAAGCGACAGCTGCGAAGTCCATGAACTCGACGTGGGTCGGATCGGACTCGAAACCTTTCTCCTGCGGCGTGATGAGGATCAGCTTGCTGGTTTCCTTGAGGTAGGGCGCATACTTCAAAATTAGAGCAACCACATCATCACTACGCATGTGCTCGGCCACATGCGAAAGCAGGACCGAGTCGAAAGTGCCAGCCGACGCCCACTGGGAGCGCTCAAATTCTTCGGGCGTGAATGCTTGGAAACCGCGTGCGCGGCATTCCGCGACGGAGGTCGGATTGTGATCCACGCCGACTCCATTGCCGTCGACATGCCCTAGGTGCCGTCCCAAACCGCAACCAACGTCGAGAACGAAGCCGGGGTTCAACCGGCGTAGATTCCAGCGGTAGGGGTACTGCACATTCAGGAGCCGTTTCCACCATCGGCCGCCCTCTTGCCGGAGCCGCCTTGTGTACGACTCGTCAGCAGTTCCCTCCCGCCCAGGGTGGCACATGACAGCCTCGCTTCCCATGTCGTTGTTTTCGGCGGGACGCCTAGCTCCGTGGGCGAAATGACGCAAGGCGTCTGACTTCGGCGAAGCGTCTTACGACCGATTCAGGCAGAGCCACAGAGCCCTGCCCGACAAGCTTTGGCTCCGTCCCCTGGAAGAGGTACAACTCGACGTATCGGTTGAACATTGCGTCGAGACGGCGGGGCCCCAGCTCAGGAAACATCCTGGCGAAATCGTCGAGCTGCGGAAGCGGCAGGACGTGAATGACCGACCGATAGCCAAGGCCGTTGAGTATCGCACCCGGGAAGTTGACCGCGATCGCGCCATCGGGACGCGCAGCCGCGGCCTCGTCGAGGTCATCGGTGATATCGCTCGCAATCGGGTCGAAGATGGGCCTCGCGTCCTGCACCGGATTGTAGAGGGCCCATGCGGCTGCCGAGGGCAGCGCAATCATCATCACGATGACGCCAGTTGGGTTCACCCAGCGCCTCGGCCTGACCACGACGCCGAGAGCCAGCAGCCCGCTCACTGCTAAGGCAAGCAGGTTGCCACGCGCTTTCTCAAGGAAAGCTGTGTCGCCATCACTCACCAGAACCGCAGCTACAGCCGTCGCCAGCAGTGTCACGCCCACAAATAGAGCGATCCGTCGACTGTTCACTCTGGTCGGAAACTCCGAAATCACCCACACAGATGCCAGCACAAGCAGTAGCCCACTGGCGAGAAGTGATCGCTGCTCGGGACTCCGATTCCATAGGAACGCCGAGCCGAGCCAATGCAGGGCCCCTATCAACTGCCAGCCGGAGAGCAGCACGAAAGCCCCGCCGAGCACCGCCAGTGGACGCATGCGGGGGCGTGCCTCTCCATGGAGCAGCCGCCGGTAGTCGACCAGCACCAGCGCCAAAATCGGAAGCCACGAGCCGAGAGCGACCGACTCCGGCAGGTTTTTGGGAAGCAATGACCGATATCCCTCCGTCACGCCGAACGGGGCGAACTGACTGAACCATTGCGCTATGGGAAGCGCCCCGCCAGGCACAATCCGATGACCCGGGTACGACGTCTGGGCAAGCTCTCGCAGCACCGGGGCCAGGTAGAGAAGACCGATCACCGCTCCGGCTAGAGAGGCAAGGGCCAAGAGCATGAGGCGGCCGAGGTCCTCGCGGCGAACGACGAACGCCCCGAGGAACGCCGCGCCTACGAATCCAAGGAGCACCAATCCGGGCAGGTATGACCCGGATACGACCCAGCTTCCCGTCAACCAGGCGCACGGCAAAACCAGGTAACGCAGACGAGCTCGGGATGTGAACAGAATGAGGATCCACGGGAAAAGAGCGCAGAGCGGAGCGATACCCGTCCACCACGCCTGGGTAAAGGGCGCGAAGAATATGGCCAGGGACGCGGCCACGGCGGGAACATAACTCACGCCGATCCGCCGCAGCAGGACCACCCATCCCACGACCGTCAACCCTGCTGCCGCCGCAAAATAGAACGAGAAGGCCCAGGCAGGCGGCAAAAAAGCGTAACCCCAGAAGAGGGGACGGAACATGAAGCCCCAGTCCATGACCGGCAATGCCAGCGTGGTGCGGAAAGACTCGCCGTAGAACGAAGATACGTTGTGCGAGGCAAATCCCGTGCGCACGACCGCCTGGATAAAAGGGGTCTGCACCGCCCACTCATCCCACCGATCGAGCCGAGGTGAACCCAGATACGTTCTGCTGTCGACTCCAAGAATGCGAAGGGCGCGGCCATACGACGAGGGAGAGAGCGCTAGAGCCACGTACGCGGTGACCACGAGCGTGACGGCAGCCTCGAAGGGCCTGGCTTGGAACAGGCGGCGAGCTCGTAGCGCGAACGCACCCGCCTTCGACTGGTCGGTCGCGACGGTAGGCTCGACGGGGGTGCGCCGATAGGCACTGGGCCGGAGGTCTCGAGACTCTGACCTCGGAACCGTCATCTGAACGACGGCTCCCGGCCACCCACGTAGGGCGGCTCGACGAGGCGGCGTTGACGCGGGGTCAGAAGGTCGACGACCTCGGCCGGAGCCGGCGGATAACGGGACCAGCTCGAGTTCCCCGGTGAGTACTTGTAGAGGAGGCTGAGCCGGTTCTCAGTCCCGTTCCAGGGCATGGTGCAATGGACCAAGGCCTCGGTGAAGACCAGGAGCGAACCTGCCCGTTGCGGGACCTCCACGACCAGGGCATTGGCGCCGCTGGGGGGTGCCGTCTCAGCCGCGATGGCTGCCTGGGATACAACCGAAACCACCTTCGCCCGGGTCGGCAGTCGTCAGCGCCCAAGAGAAAGCCAGGAGCCCGTTCCACGTCCTCCCACCTCGGTGGAGATAGAACTGCGACGCATCGAATGGCCACGAGGGTCCATGCAGACCGAATCCAGTATGGCCACGTCCCATGATGATTCCGTAGCTGTGATCGAGGCGCGCGTACGGCCCGATCAGGGCGCCGAGAATCTCGAGCACCAGCGGGTGGTCGACCAGGTCGCGGAACAATTGGTGCAATTCCAGGAGCCCCGAACTCCCCGCGAAACGCTGCTCGCTGATGGAAGGGCCAGGGGCAGGAACGCCGCCTTCCTCGATAACCTCCCGCAGGCTACCCACCTGTACTGGGTCCAGGACGTCCTCCAACACCAGGTAGCCGGCAAGATCAAACTGGTAGCGGTCAAGCGCCGAGAGACCCATGTCTCGACGATACCGTCCCAACCGGCGCCTCATTCGCTCCTCGACGCGCCACGTCGCGCCACCACCCGGTAGGCGACGGCACGGCCCATGGCCAACGCCGCGGACCGGACCGCGGCTTGCACGAGGTCCTGCCGGCCCACCCACTCGGGGCGACGTTGGCGGAGATTCCGAAACAGTCCGAGAGCCTCGCGATTCTGACGCCTGACGAGTTGGAAGCTGAGGGATGTGAGCGCCACGCGGAAAGCCCCAACCGTCGCGGGCTGGGCATAGAGAGGGCCGAGCTCCAACATCCGGCACCAGTACTCGAGATCGATCATGTAAGGGCGAATACCCGAAAACGGCCCGCAGTCTCGGAGCCGCTCGCCCCTCATAAGCACGCAAACCGGTTCACCGAAGAGGTTCGTGCCCGATCGCACGGTCGCCCGCACTGCCTCGCGACCGGCTACGACCCCCGCCAGACGCCCCAGGCCCCGGTCGGAAATCAGCACCCTCCCGTCTTCATCGACGACGTCGCGACGTCCCGCCACCATAACGACATCCGGGTGGGCCTCCAGCAAGGCGACTTGGGTAGCCAGACAGTCCGGTCGCAACGTGTCGTCGTGGCAGAGCAGCTTCACGTACCGTCCACTTGCGAGGCTCACCGATCGGTTCCAGTTCCCCTCCACTCCAAGACCGGCCTCATTGCGTTCGAGACGCACCCGCGGATCATCGAAGCTCGCCACCACCTCGGCCGTCCTGTCGCGGCTGGCGTCATCGACGACTACCAGTTCGAAGTCATCGAAGGTCTGGGCCAGTACAGAGCTAATCGTCTCCCCAACGAATCGGGCCGCGTTGTAGGCGGGGATGCAGACGGAAACGGTCGGTTTCAACAAAGGCCTCCCGCCGCCACACCACCACCAGCTCGGCGGGCGAGCAGGAACAGCAGCCGGGGGATGGTGACCGCCTCCCGATACTCCTCAGCTCGTCTGAGAAAGCCCTCAGGGGGAGCTGGTTCCTCCATGCGTTCGATGAACAAGCCGCCACCAGCCATGGCGTTGACGTATCGACTCAGGGGGCGGTGCACGAATGGAAGCTCGACTCCTGAGGCCACCTCCTCGATCGAGACGTCTTCGACCAGGTATCGCCCGATCCGCCAGTACTGCTCGTCCAGGATGTGGTCATCGATCCATCCGCTGCCGGGCGTTTGGAGGAGCGGATGGTTGAGGAAGAACAGGAATCGACCGCCGGGTCGGAGAACGCGCCCAACCTCCTCGATGGCCCTCTCGAAATCCTCGATGTGCTCGAAGACCAGGCAGGCAACCACGGCGTCGAAGACGGCGTCCGGAAACGGCAGAGCGGCCGCCACCGCTCGCGGATATCGAGGCCCACCGGCTCGCTCCACCGCCGTTGCCAACTGCTTCCGCGTCGGGTCGATTCCCACGGCGAAACGGGACCCGGCCCTGATCGCCCGGCGGGCAAGCTGCCCTTCCCCGGTTCCGACGTCCAGCACCCGCGCTGCTCCGGCGAGGTGCTCATCAGCCATCGGCAGGATCTGCTCTTCGTATTCGGGATCAGCGCCGGCGGTGAACTCCTTCTGCCACCAGCCAGCATGGCGCTCCCAAGAGTGGTCAGCCATGTTGGTCGGGCTCACCGGCGCAACTCCGTGACCGCCACCGGCGCCCTGCTCGGCGAATCTCCTCGTTGCAGCGCCTCCGTCGCACACAGAGTCCAGCACGCCACCTCGGAGAGGAGGAGTAAGCGCAGCGCGATCGTCGTTCGGTCCGCAGAGCTGGCCAGATGGTAATCCAGGTCGTACGGACTGAGGACGTAGGCGGCGACGAGTGACGCCGTGATGAGCAGGATGGCGAGCCACGTCCAGCCCGCCGAACCCAGCCCCAAGCGTCGGCGCGCCGTGCGCAGCATGAGCGCTCCGAAAGCGGCACACCCAATGGCGACGAAACCGATTGGTCGGGCCATGCCCGTGATCGCCGCGATGGTCGGGCCGACACGGCTCGTAGCTTCGGGATCTCCGTGCAGTAGCGCTGACGCCCGTCCGCCTGCGGCGATGTCCGAATGGACTCCGAGCGTACGCATCAGAACGGGCCAGGCGAGGATAAAGAGGGCGGTCGTGCCCAGGACCGCCACCGTTCTCAGACTCTGCCGGTGACGCGCCAATGAGAGGCCGAGGACAAGGACCGCAGCGGCCAAACCTTCGTTCTTCGTCACCCCCGCGACGGCGAGGCAGGCGGCGCCCAGGGCCATGTGCTCAGGAGTCATGGGCGCCGCCAGAAGGTACAGGACTCCTGCGGTAGCGGACGCGGCCCACAGGAGGTCGACGTAGCCGTTCGTCCCGTATGGGCCGGCGAGACCGTAAGCGCCCAGCCCGACGAGCGCCGCCATCGCGGCCGCAGGAACCGCAGACCGCTCTGAGGCAAGGCGTCGAACGGCCAGGGCCATTACGGCCACCGCATTGAAAGTCAGGAGGGCGATGACGTCGCGTCCGAGGTCGACATCGACGTTGGCTGTGAGTCGCCACAGTCCTCCCGCGGCAGCCGGAGCCAGTGGCGGATAGTCCGGATGGGAGTAGGAAAAGGCGGGATTCACGAGGGCATCCCGGATGAAGTCACCGCCGGCATAGAACCATCGGGAGTGAAACAACCAGATCGACCGGGCGTCCCAGTCGATCGCCGCCCGGCGCAGACCCACGAGGGGGAACGCCACGACGAGCAGGAGGACTGCGTCGACGGCGATATCTCTGATGGGCGGCCTCGTCACGGGTGGGCGACGGCGGAGGCGCCGTATCGCCTCCGCCTGGCCCGCAACCACGACGGCGAAGTACCACGGAAGCACCGAGGTTCCGGCCCAGATGGCCAGCATGCTGGCAACAGACAATCCGAGGGCGGTGAGCAGGGCCGCGAACGGGATCGACAGCACCGTACGGCCGACCAGCGAGACGGCCGGGAGCGCGCCTGGAAGGAAGAGCCAGGCCGTCACCCCGAGAGCTCGCATCACGACCTACGGACGCCAAGCCCGACGGTGCCGCAATCCTTCGGCAGCGCCGGGTCACTCAGGCCGACGACATAAGCGGCAGTTTCTGGCGGGGCGACAACGACGAACCAGGGCGAGGCGACCTCGATGAGTCGCTGGCGCCAGAGCTGATTACCCGGGACGGAGACCCGGATCCGCGCGCCCGGTGGTAGTCGCCGGCGAAGCTCGGATTCCATGCATTCGAATTCCCTGTACACGGCACGCGCGTCGGCAAGAGACTGGGCGCTCGTCACCTCGCGGGCGGTGTCCAATGCGTCGTCCGCAGTGCGGGCCGCCGTCCAGAAGCCGACCACGAAAACGCCGGCAGCCGCGAACCAAACGAGGCTGCGAGGCATGGCCTCCCTTCGGGGTCCGGGTCGCCACGAGCGGATCAAACCGGCCTCAGACTACGGCGCATCCCCCGGCCATGCATCCACTAACGGTTCGCCGCGTCTGGGTTCTAAAACGCGAGGACGTCCCCATGGGCGACAGAAGCGCCGAGATTGCACCCGCCCCGTCGCACGGGCCGCACTCATGAACTCTCGGAGGTCCTCCTCCTTCGGAGGAGCCGACCCCCTGCGGGCTGCGCGCCCTTAAGTTTTGCCCCAGTCCCGCCGACAAGCATGACGAATACATCGCGAGGGCCTAGAGGAGCGCATCTTGCAGCGGAACACGATGGAGGCGAAGGACGGTGGGGTGCGGTCAGTGTCCGCCTCTACAATGGTCGGAGCGCCCCTGACGGCTCCGCGCTGCGCGGATCCTCTGCTTCCGACACCACGGGTCCTCGTCATCATCCCTGCGCTGAATGAGGCGGAGTCCATCGGCGCCGTCGTAACGGGAGCCCGATCCGCCCTCGAGGCGGACGTGCTGGTCGTAGACGACGGCTCCTCAGACAACACGGCTGGGGTGGCCAAAGCAGCTGGGGCGACGGTGGTCAGGCTGCCATACAACCTCGGTGTTGGGGGAGCCATTCGTACTGCGCTCCGCTATGCGGCGGCGCAGGGCTACGAACGGGTTGTCCAACTGGACGGCGACGGCCAACACGACCCTCGTGAGGCTCAGCGACTCCTTGATGAACTCGACCGCTGCAATCTCGACCTCGTGGTCGGGAGCCGCTTCGCCATGGGATACCGCGTGGCGCCGGGCCGGCGTGCAGCAATGAAGCTCTTGTCACGCGTCGTGTCACGACGCGTCGGTGCGTTGGTCAGCGACACCACAAGTGGACATCGCGCGATGGGCCCCCGAGCCATTGCCTTGTTCAGCCAGCAGTACCCCGTTGACTACCTCAGCGACACCGTTGAAGCCCTCCTGATCGGAGGCCGAGCCGGCCTCGCGATCGACGAGATCGACGTCTTGATGTACGCCCGGCAAGGCGGAGCGCCGTCCGCCACCTCCGCCCGAAGCTTCTACCACCTCGGGCGCCTCCTGTTCGCCATCGCCCTGCGTGGCCGTGGCCCGATCCCGAAAGCCGTTGGGAACGCCTGATGTATCGACTCGAGATCGCCGCCATGTTGATAGCGCTCACCTACGTAGTGTTTCTTGCCCGCTTGGTCCGCCGGGGCCAGCTCCGGGAGAAGTACATCTTGCTCTGGGTCGGCGTCGGCATTGCCGTGGTGGTGCTGAGCGTGACGCGGAGGGTGACCGATGACTTGGCAGGTGCCATCGGGATCGCCTACAGCCCATCCATCCTCTTCGTCGTGGCAATCGTCTTCCTTTTGGCTGTTGTCACGCACCTCTCCTGGGAGATCTCCCGTCTCGAGGAGCGAACCCGCCGGCTCGCTGAAGAGATTGCCCTCATGCGCCCCGAGCGCGCCGAGCCGCAGGCCGACCTGACCGATGGGGCCCCTCTGCCCCGGGCCATGCCAACTGCTCAACTCTCTCGACAGGCCTAACCGGCAAGACGCCAGCCTGTAGCCTGCACGAACATCAAGGTCTGCGGCATTTAGGTCGATCTCATAACTATGCACCCGACCCCGAGCGCATTCCTCGCCATGGCCGTTCTCGTGTTCGTCCCGGGAATGCTGGTCTTGAGCGCATTCCGCTCGGAATTGGGCCTTCTGAAGCGGCTGACGCTCGCGCCTGCGCTGTCGTTGGCTGTCGTCTTCATCCTCGGGGAAGCAACCCAGCTGGCGGGCGTTCCCTTCGGGCCGGTGGCATTCCTAGCCACTCTCGCCGGGTTGGGTGTGCTCGCCTACCATGGTCGACGTCAGACCCCTCACGCATCCGAGATGCCCGCACCCGGCGAGGCGTCACCCCAGCTCCGCCGAGCACACGTCTTGCTGGCCGCCGCCATCCTCCTGTGCAGCGTGACCTGGGCTCATGCCATTGGCGACGGCTCCGCCAGGACCCCGCCGAAACGCGACTCAGCCAACCATGGCGTCATCGCCGCCCGTATCGCACGCTTCGAGACCATGGACCCCGCACGGGTCCTCGCCTACCAGACACCTGGGGGTGGTCGTCCCGCCGACTTCTACCCGATGGCGTTCCATGGCGAGGTTGCTCTCGCGAACCGTGTGGCGGGAGTCCCGATCGCCGACGGCTTGGTCGCCGGAACCGTTCTGTTTCTCGTTGTCGTGCTACCGCTGGGGATTTTCGGATTAGCGCGTAAATTGCTCCCAGCCCAGCCATTGTTTGCGGGGATAGCTGCGTTTCTCCTCGCCGGTATCGGATTCTTCCCCTTCATCCCTTGGACCTGGGGCGGCCTCGCCCTCATCGTGGGCACATGCATCACTCCAGCCGTCGCGCTCTCCATTCTTAAGTACATCGACGGCAAAACGAGATGGATGAGCCTAGCGATCGCCGCCATGGCGTCAGTTGCTGTGTTCGGCACACATACGAGTGAGTTGGCCCTGACGGCGATGCTCGTGGCGAGCATCGTTCTCGAAACCGTCGTGGACCAACGGAGCGTCCACAACCTCAAACTCTATGTCGGGCGAGCGACCTTGGTTTGCGCTGCATTCCTCCTGCTCGTGCTGCCCAGCATCCCGCAGTTCCTCAGCGACGCAGGCCAAAAAGCAACGGTCGATCATGTCAATCTGCGTGCGGTACCTTCGGCATTCGTCCGATTGATCTCGTTCCTCTCTTTTCCGCATGGACTCGACGTCGTCTTCTGGTTGGCCGTCGCTGGACTGGCCGTGTGCCTCTACCGGAGAAGCCTCCTCAGTCTCGCGCTCGTCGCCTTGGCGAACCTCCTGCTTTTCCTTTTCGCCTCGACAACGGCGGGACCGCTCCGGAACTTCACCATGCCCTGGTATCACCAACCCGACCGCCTCGCCCTCAACTTTGTGCTTATCCTGCCTTTCTTCGGAGCCTTCGCCGTCCTCGGAGTGATGCCGCTCCTCAAGCAACTCTTGAGAAACAACACCGCCGTCCAAAGGATCGCAGTTCCCGTTGCTTGGGCCGTCGTCGCCGGTGTCGCTCTGACGTGGCCGCTCAGCAACGGACGGATCGGGAAGCTAGCCGTCCAAGAGTACGTCCTCATTGAGCCATCCGCGGAAAGAGCATTCGAATTCTTGCGACGGAACACTGCTTCTGGTGACCGGGTCCTCAATGATAGAAATAACGATGGTGCTCTGTGGGCCTATACCTATGAAGGCGTGGAGCTTGTCTTTGATTTCGAACCGAAGGTGCAGGATCAGCATTGGAAGGAAAGGAAATGGTTGTTAGAACACGTCGGTGACTTTGGTCGCGATCCGCGTGTGCAGGAGTTGCTGAGGAAGTACAACGTACGTTACGTGTACTTCAATGAGCGACAGTGGATCGGGGACGGCTGGCCGCCTCGGGAGCTGGACCTCGCCGCTCTCCGATCGAACCCGAGTATCTGCGAGCCCTTCCATCGGGGCACGGCCCATGTTTTCGAGTTCCTACAGAACGGCACCTGCCAAAAAGCCGCGTAGCTGCGATGGCGGGAGAATGACCAGGCGCTGGAGTTGACCCGGGAGGAAGCTCAGATCGGGCTTCAGTCTCGTCCCGTTTGGGCCGATAACCCGGCCATGGAGAGCCGAACAGGACAGGAGCCGACCGTCGCCTTCGCAATGCCCCTCACCCGCTACCTCGGTCCGAGCCCGCTTGGCGTTGCGGGAATTCCTCAGTGGCAGCCTGGCGCTGGCTGACGCAAGCCGACTGGCCGGCATGTCGGACTCCGCCTTCATTGACTTGGTTGGCGAAGTCGACTTGGACGCCGATGGCGGGACCGCCGACCAGGTGAGCGGCGGCTCCGGCGCGCGAACCAGCACCGAGGCTCTCGGTCGTCATCCCGGTCTACGACGAGCAGGAGAACCTCTCCGCGCTCCACGAGCGTCTCGCACCAGTCCTCGAACGGGTCGGTCGCTGCGAGATCCTCTTCGTCGACGACGGAAGTCGGGACTTGTCGGTCCTCAAGATTCTTGAGCTGCAGGCCCGCGACCCGCAGGTGAAGCTCATCCGCTTCTCCCGGAACTTTGGCCACCAGGCAGCCCTCTCGGCCGGAATCGACCAGGCGCGCGGTGACGCGGTGGTCGTCATGGACGCTGATCTCCAGGATCCCCCTGAACTCCTGACCGAGCTTGTCAAGCAGTGGGAAGCGGGGTATCAGGTCGTCTACGCCGTCCGGGCAGAAGCGCGACGAGGGCCTCTTCAAGCGGGGCACCGCCAGGGTCTTCTACCGGCTCCTCCGTGCCGTCTCCAACGTGGACATTCCCGTCGACGCCGGGGACTTCTGTTTGATTGACCGGAAGGTGGCGGACGTTCTCCGCCAGCTCCCGGAGAAGAACCGCTTCCTTCGCGGCCTGCGCAGCTGGGCAGGCTTCCGTCAGGTGGGCGTCCCGTACGACCGCCCTGGACGCCACGCCGGTGAAACCAAGTACACCCTGCGGAAGATGGTCAAGCTCGCCCTCGACGGCGTCATGGCCTTCACCAGCATGCCCCTGCGCCTGGCTTCCTACCTCGGCTTCCTCACCATGGCCGGCGGTTTGCTCTATCTCTCGGTGGCGGTGGTCGCCCGCTTGACGTCTGGCGCCTTCCCCGGGGGTTGGACGTCGCTCGTCGCCATTATCCTGCTGGTCGGCGGGGCCCAACTCATGATGCTCGGGGTCCTCGGTGCCTATGTGGCGAGAATCTACGAGGAGACCAAGGATCGACCGATGTACATCATCGACGAGACCGTGGTCGCCAACCGGCACGTCGTCCACTAGCAAGGCACGCCCTCACTCTTAGAGGCGACCTCATGAGTCTGCAGGCACAACGGACGGCGCCCGCGCCCCAGCAGCGGTCTGGCCCCAACGCCGGCTCCCGGTGGGGCGCCTTCGTCCGCTTCGCTGGCCGCCCGCTGGCCTTCTACGCCGCTTCCCGGGTGCTCGTTCTGCTGGCGGCGTACGCGGCCACCCTCTTCAACACCCGTTGGACCGTCCTCAGCTACCTGGGTACCTGGGACGGTATGTGGTACCGGTCGGTCATGACCGACGGCTACCCGTCGGTCGTACCCGAGGTGGGGGGCCAGGCCACTTATGTGAACCTCGTCTTCTTTCCGGTTTTCCCGCTTGTCGCCCGAGCTGTCGCCTGGGTCCTTCCCGGTTCCGACGCCGCGGCCATGCTCGTCACGACGTTCATCTTCGGTGCGGTCGCCGTCGTCCTCGTCGCCCTTCTCGCCCGCTGGCTCACTGATGAGCAAACGGCGATCAGGGCTACCGCCCTCTTCTGCTTCTTTCCCGGCTCGCTGGTTCTGTCGATGGCGTACGCGGAAGCCGTGGCGATCGTGCTTGCCGTCGCCTGCCTGTGGGCTCTCCTGCGCCACCGCTGGTTCCTGGCGGGGGTAGCTGCCGCTCTGGCTACGGCCACTCGGCCCAACGCCCTGGTGCTGGTGGTCGCCTGCGCGTGGCAAGCCGGGATCGCGATCAAGGAGCGGCGGGAATGGCGAGCACTCATTGCCCCAGTACTAGCCCCTGTGGGGGTCCTGGCCTTCTTCGGTTTCCTATGGCTTCGGACCGGGGAGGCGGGTGTCTGGTTCCGGGTCGAGCGGGAAGCTTGGCAGACCCAGGCCGGCGGAGGGATGGGCTTCGAATTTTTCCTCGACTTCCTCCGAGCCCCCCTGATCCACCCCGGGGTGACCGTCCTCGGGCTCTCCTTTATCTTCGCCACGGTGGCCACGTGGATCCTCGTCAAGCGGGGATGGCCTGGCGTCCTCACCGTTTACACGATGGCCATCCTGCTGATGAGCGCCTTCTCACGCAACGACTTCATTCGCCCCCGTGACATCCTCACCGCCGTGCCGCTGTTCATCGCCCTCGGCAAGGTCACCCGCGGAAGAGTTCTATTCGCGACCGTGGGAGTCTTCGCCGCAGGCCTGGCGTATGTCACGGTTCTCCACGCACTTCCCTTTGGCGGACCACCCTGATAGACGCCCCTGTCGGTGCTCCTGTCCAGCCCAGCGCCCAATTAAGCCGAACGCCGCCGACTCGCGGCCTTGGCCCCTGAGCGACTATTGGCGGAGCGGCCGGTGTTTATCCGCAGCACGTCGGCCAGGAACTGCCCGGTGTGGCTCTCGGGGACCTTGGCCACCACCTCCGGGGTTCCCTCGGCCACGACCCGCCCGCCGCCGTCGCCGCCCTCGGGACCGAGGTCGACGATCCAGTCGGCGGTCTTGACCACGTCGAGGTTGTGCTCGATGACCAGCACGGTGTTGCCGGCGTCGACCAGGCGTGACAGCACGCCGATCAGGTGGCGGACGTCCTCGAAGTGGAGGCCGGTGGTGGGCTCGTCGAGGATGTAGATGGTCCGCCCCGTGGCCCGCTTGGCCAGCTCGGAGGACAGCTTGACCCGCTGGGCCTCGCCGCCGGAGAGGGTCGGGGCGGGCTGGCCGAGCCGGATGTAGCCGAGGCCGACGTCCCGCAGGGTCTGCATGTGGCGCACGATCGACGGCTGGTTGGCGAAGAACTCGCAGGCCTCCTCCACGGACAGGTCGAGGACCTCGGCGATGTTCTTGCCCTTGAAGGTGACGTCGAGGGTGTCCCGGTTGTAGCGGGCGCCCTTGCACACCTCGCACGGGACGTACACGTCGGGCAGGAAATGCATCTCGATCTTGATGGTGCCGTCGCCCGGCGCAGGCCTCGCAGCGGCCGCCCTTCACGTTGAAGGAGAACCGCCCCGGCAGGTAGCCGCGGACCTTGGCCTCCTGGGTCTGGGCGAACAGGTTGCGGATCTTGTCGAAGACGCCGGTGTAGGTGGCCGGGTTCGACCGGGGGCGAGCGGCCGATGGGCGACTGGTCGATGTTGATGACCTTGTCGAGGTGCTCGGTGCCCTCGATCGTCTTGTGGCGCCCAGGGACGGTCTTGGACCGGTACACCTTCTGCATGAGCGACTGGTAGAGGATGTCGTTCACCAGGGTCGACTTGCCGCTGCCGCTCACCCCGGTCACCGCCACCAGGCAGCCGAGGGGGAACTCCACGTCGATGTTCTTCAGGTTGTGCTCCCGCGCCCCCCGCACCACGACCCAGTTCTCGCCCGGTGGGCGGCGCATCTCCGGGACGGCGATGGAACGCCGGCCCGACAGGTAGGCACCGGTGAGCGAGCGGGGCTCGGCCAGGAGATCCTCGAGGGTCCCCGACACCACGACCTCGCCGCCGTGCAGCCCGGCGCCGGGGCCGATGTCGACGATGTGGTCGGCGACCCGGATGGTCTCCTCGTCGTGTTCCACCACGATGACCGTGTTGCCCAGGTCACGCAGGCGGATCATGGTGTCCATGAGGCGGCGGTTGTCGCGCTGGTGGAGCCCGATCGACGGCTCGTCCAGCACGTAGAGGACCCCGACGAGGCCGCTGCCGATCTGGGAGGCGAGCCGGATGCGCTGGGCCTCGCCGCCGGCCAGGGTCCCCGACGACCGGGCCAGGGACAGGTAGTCGAGGCCGACGTCGACCAGGAAGCACAGCCGCTCGTTGACCTCCTTGAGGACCCGCTCGGCGATGATCCGGTCCCGCTCGGACAGCTCCAGCTCGGCGAAGAACTTGGCCGTGTCGCAGATGGCGAGGCTGGTCACCTCATGGATGTTCTTGCCCCCGACCAGCACCGACAGCGACGCGGGCCGCAGCCGGGACCCGCCGCACTGGGGGCAGGGCACCTCCCGCATGTAGCCCTCGATCTGCTCCCGGGTCCGGTCGCTCTCCGCCTCGGAGTGGCGCCGCTCCAGCCAGGGCACGACCCCCTCGTAGCGGGTCTTGTAGGAGCGGGCCCGGCCGTAGCGGTTGCGGTACTGGACGAGGACCTGCGTGTCCCCCGAGCCGAAGAGGACGACCTGGCGGTCGGCCTTCTTCAGCTTCTTCCACGGCTTGTCCATGTCCAGGCCGTGGGTCTCGGCCACGGCTTGGAGGACCCGGTTGAAGTACTCGCCCCGGAAGCCGGCCCAGGGGGCGATGACCCCCTCGGCCAGCGACAGGTCCTCGTCGGAGACGACGAGCTCGGGGTCGACCTCGTAGCGGGTGCCGAGCCCGTCGCAGCGCTCACAGGCGCCGTAGGGGGAGTTGAAGGAGAAGTTCCGGGGGGCGAGCTCGTCGAAGGACAGACCGCAGTGGGCGCAGGCCAGGTGCTGGGAGAAGGTGAGGGTCTCGGGCTGGCCCTCGCCCTCCTTGGGGATGACCTCCACCTCGGCGACGCCCTCGGCCAAGCGCAGGGCGGTCTCCAGCGAGTCGGTCAGGCGCCGCTCGATGCCCGGCCGGCGCACCAGCCGGTCGACGACCACCTCGATGGTGTGCTGCTCGTAGCGGGCCAGGCGGGGCCGGGCCGCCTCCGTGCCGGTCAGCTCGATGACCTCGCCGTCGACCCGGGCCCGGGTGTAGCCCTGGCGGCCCAGGTCGGCCAGCAGGCTCTCGTACTCGCCCTTGCGGCCCCGGACCACCGGGGCGAGGACCTGGAAGCGGGTCCCCTGGGGCAGCTCCAGGATCCGGTCGACGATCTGCTGGGGGGTCTGGCGGGTGATCTGGCGGCCGCAGTTGGGGCAGTGGGGAACGCCGATGCGGGCGTAGAGGAGCCGGAGGTAGTCGTAGATCTCGGTGATGGTCCCGACCGTGGAGCGGGGGTTGCGCGACGCCGACTTCTGGTCGATGGAGATGGCCGGCGACAGCCCCTCGATGAAATCGACGTCCGGCTTGTCCATCTGACCCAGGAACTGCCGGGCGTAGGCCGAGAGCGACTCGACGTAGCGGCGCTGGCCCTCGGCGTAGATGGTGTCGAAGGCCAGGGACGACTTGCCCGACCCGGAGATCCCGGTGAAGACGATGAGCTGGTCGCGGGGCAGCTCCAGGCTGACGTTCTTGAGGTTGTGCTCCCGGGCGCCCCGGACGATCAGCTGCTCACTCACAGGGGAGAACCGACCACGACCGGGACGCCGATTCGTGCGGCGGCCGCTGCGAGTTGGGGCGACTGGTCACCGTCCCAGACGCAGATGGTCGCCTCCAGGAGGCGGGCGGCAGCCAGGGCCTCGAGGTGCAGGAGGTTGAAACGATGGTCTCGCAGCAGTCTCGGCCATCGGCCAGGCCAGCTCCCGCAGCGAAGAGAAACCGTACCGCTTCGGGGAGGTGGACGGTAACTGGCCAGCAGCTGCCTGGTCATCGTCGAGGCGGAAGGCCGGCAGAGAGCGAGGACAGCGTTCCCGCCGTCGCCGAGGTAGCCAGTGCCCGACAGAGGCGGTGATACCAGTACGCCACTCGTGAACAGCCGGCCCCGCCGGCGTGCCCGTCGCACGACCGCCGGCTCCTGAGGGCGAAGCACGCCATCAAGACGTGATCATCGACGATGACGGTCAATGTCTACTCGGTGGCGAGGTCGGGTTCTTCCCGGCCGATCTCGTCGACGATGCGCTTGTATTCCTCCGGCGGGATGGCTGCACGGATCATGCCGCCACATGGCGCCGTCCCCGCCGGGGACAAGGAGAACGGACTCGCCGAGATCGACGATCTCCACCGAGCCGCCCCGCTCGATTCCCCAACGTCGGCGCACCTCCGCCGGCAGGCTCAATTGGCCTCGAGCCGACACCTTGAAGGCGCCGACGATCCTCGGCGTCCTCTGCTCATCTTGTAACGCCACACGGTCATCGTACATCAGCCCACCTCTCGCAGCTCGCGCTTCAAGTCGTGGATCTCGTCCCGGAGGCGGGCGGCGTACTCGAAGCGGAGGTCGGTGGCGGCTTCGTGCATCTCCTCCTCCAGGGAGTGGATGAGGCGGGCCAGCTCGTCGCCCGGCAGCTCCAGCAGCTCCTTGCGCCGCGCCGCGTCGCGACCCCGCAACCGGCTCTTCCCCTTGGGGAGGGGGGCGCCCTCGTCCTGGCGGCCCCGGATCATCTCCAGGATGTCGGAGACCTTCTTGCGGATGGTCTGGGGGTCGATGCCGTGCTCGAGGTTGTAGGCCATCTGCAGTCCCCGGCGGCGTTCGGTCTCGGAGATGGCCCGGCGCATGGAGTCGGTGACCTGGTCGGCGTACATGACCACCTGGCCGTCGACGTTGCGGGCGGCCCGGCCCATGGTCTGGATGAGGGAGGTCTCCGAGCGCAGGAACCCTTCCTTGTCGGCGTCGAGGATGGCCACCAGGGACACCTCGGGGAGGTCGAGGCCCTCCCGCAGGAGGTTGATGCCCACCAGCACGTCGTACTCGCCGAGGCGCAGGGCCCGGAGGATCTCGACCCGCTGGATGGTGTCGATGTCGGAGTGGAGGTAGCGCACCCGGACCCCCAGTTCCAGGAGGTACTCGGAGAGGTCCTCGGACATCTTCTTGGTCAGCGTGGTGACCAGCACCCGCTGGTCGGCCGCCTCCCGGGTGCGGATCTCGGCCACCAGGTCGTCGATCTGGCCTTTGGTCGGGCCGCACGATCACCTGGGGGTCGATGAGGCCGGTGGGGCGGACGATCTGTTCCACCACCTGGGTCGACACCTTCAGCTCATAGGGGGAGGGGGTGGCGCTCATGAACACCACCTGGCCCACCACCTCCATGAACTCGTCGAAGCGCAACGGACGGTTGTCCATGGCCGAGGGCAGGCGGAAACCGTGTTCGACCAGCGTCTCCTTGCGGGAGCGGTCCCCCTCGTACTGGCCGTGGAGCTGGGGCACGGCCACGTGGGACTCGTCGATGACCATGAGGAAGTCTTTGGGGAAGTAGTCGAGGAGGGTGAAGGGCTTCTGGCCGGCGTCGCGCCCGTCGAGGTGCCGGGAGTAGTTCTCGATACCCGAGCACACCCCCACCTCGCGGAGCATCTCCAGGTCGTAGGTGGTGCGCATCCGCAGACGCTGGGCCTCGAGGAGCTTGCCGCCCGCCTCCAGGGCGGCCAGGCGGTCCTTGAGCTCGTCCTCGATCTGGGTGACGGCCCGCTCCATGCGGGCCTTGGACACCACGTAGTGGGAGGCGGGGAACACGCAGAGCTTGTCCAGCTCCTCCACCATCTCGCCCGTCACCGGGTCGACGGAGACGATCCGTTCCACCTCGTCGCCGAAGAGCTGGATCCGGATGGCCCGCTCCTCGTAGGCGGGGAACAGCTCGATGGTGTCGCCCCGGACCCGGAACTTGTTGCGGACGAAGTTCATGTCGTTGCGCTCGTAGGCCATGTCGACGAGCTTGGAGAGGATGGCCCGCTGGTCGCGCTCCTCCCCCACCTCCAGCATGAGGAGCTGGGTGGCGTACTCCTCGGGGGCACCCAGGCCGTAGATGGCCGACACCGAGGCCACGATGATCACGTCCCGCCGGGACAACAGGGCCGAGGTGGCGGCGTGGCGCAGCCGGTCGATCTCGTCGTTGATCGAGCTGTCCTTCTCGATATAGGTGTCGGACGAGGGGATGTAGGCCTCGGGCTGGTAGTAGTCGTAGTAGGAGACGAAGTACTCCACCCGGTTCTTGGGGAAGAAGTCCCGGAACTCGCTGGTCAGCTGGGCGGCCAGGCTCTTGTTGGGGGCGAGCACCAGCGTCGGCCGCTGCACCCGGGCGATGGTGCCGGCGATGGTGAAGGACTTGCCCGACCCGGTGATGCCCAGCAAAGTCTGGAACCGGTCGCCGGCCTCGACGCCCCGGGACAGCGCGTCGATGGCCGCCGGCTGGTCGCCGGCGGGGGCGAAATCGGAGACAAGCTGGAAAGGCGGCATCCGGTCGCATCGTACCGGCGGGGTGGGACCGTCTCGCCCGGACCGGTCAGCCTCGGCGATGCTCCAGTTCGTGCCACAACTTCCCGACCTGTCGCTCGAGGTCAGCGGCGGTTCCGGAGTTGTCGAGCACCACGTCGGCCACCTTCCGGCGCTCGGCGTCCGAGGCCTGGGCCGCCATGCGCCGCCGGCCGTCGGCCGGGTCCATCCCCCGGCCGGTGAGGCGCTCGAGGCGGACCTCCTCGGGAGCCTCGACCACGACGACGAGGTCGTAGCCGCCCCTGGCCGCCTCCACCAGCAGCGGCACGTCCATCACCACCACGGAGCCTGCCGGGGCGGCAGCCACCCGGCGCTGAGTCTCGGCGGCCACGAGGGGATGGACGATCCCGTTCAGGTCGGCCCGGGCCGCCTCGTCGTCAAAGACCAGGCGGGCCAGGGCGGGGCGGTCGAGTTGGCCGTCGGGGCCGACCACCGAAGGCCCGAAGCGGGAGGCCACCGCCTCGAAGCCGGTCGTGCCCGACTCGACCACCTGACGGGCCAAGGCGTCGGCGTCGATCACCACCGCCCCCCGGGCCGCTAGAGCCTGGGCCACCGTCGACTTCCCCGACCCGATGCCCCCCGTCAGGCCCACCAGGAGCACGGCGGGCGACTGGGGGACAGGCACGGGGCGGAGTCTACGAGCAGCTTCCGCCCCGTTCGCCCCCGGGGCTAGTCCGTCCCGCGGTCGTGAAATAGCCCGGCCGAGCTATGGAGAGGGGGGTCGAGGCGTCCGACACACACAACAGGATCCGGGAGGAAATCGCGCATGGCTCAGGACGACCACGACATTCCCGCTCGCGGGCGTTTCCGCGACCAGCGCGGCGCCGTCGTGGTGGAGTTCGCCCTCTGCGCCACGCTGTTCCTCGGTCTCATCTACGGCTCGGTCACCTTCGGGGTGGCCTTCTGGGTCAAGCACACGCTGACCAGTGCCGCGTCGGAGGGTGCCCGTGCGGCCGTGGGCGCCCCTCTCAACTCGGGGTGCACTACCCCGTACTGCAACGAGATCGCCGCCGCCAAAGCGAAGGCCCAGGCAGTCGTCAACGCCAGCCTTGGCGCCCGGGCGGTCCATGTCCCGGTCATTACCCCGACGGTCGCAACCTGCGCCGGCAGCAGCCGTGACTGCATCACGGTCACGGTCAGCTACCCCTACGA
This sequence comes from uncultured Actinomycetes bacterium, assembly GCA_963789165.1. Classification (GTDB taxonomy): domain Bacteria; phylum Actinomycetota; class Acidimicrobiia; order IMCC26256; family BP-133; genus CAWBJP01. The sequence continues at coordinate 72,993 of CAWBJP010000011.1, read as the reverse complement.
AGACCACCCGATTCTCCCGACGCTGGCGCCGATCCTGTCCTTCTTGCCCGAGACCATCTCGTCCACGTCGGTCATCGAGCTGTCGTAGTTGAGGAGAAACGTATGACTCGTCGTGTCAGGCTGGTGCAGGCCATTGCCCGTCGCCTGTGTCCTGACCGGGGCGCGATCCTGGTCATAGCCTCCATCGCCACCGTCGCCGTCCTGGCGGCCAGCGCGTTGGCTGTCGACATCGGCCGTGGCGTCTCCCTGAAGCGCGACATCCAGGCGGACGCCGACCTCGCCGCCCTTGATGCGGCGCGGGCGCTGGGCAACCGAAAGGGCGAGGGTGGCTTCGTCGCCCCAGGTGCATGCGGTGAAACTGGCCGAGGAGTCGCTCGAGCGCAACGGCTTCGACACCGATGATCCCGGCAACAACTGGAGCCTTGTGCTCGGGGTCGTGGACCCGGTCACCCGGGCCTTCACCCAGACTGACCCGTCCCTGGCCACGGCTGTGAAAGTCACGCTGACCTCCCCGATCGACTGGAGCTTCCAGCCCGGCGGGCGCACCTACACCGCCAGCGGAGTGGGCCGGGCCGGGCTTCCGTCGGGGCAGTGTGAAGGCGACTGCACCACCACGACGACCGGTGCGACGACAACGACGACCGGTCCGACGACCACGACGACCGTTCCGAAAACCGACGGACAGGGTCTGGCCGGTATTGCCGTCGGGTCATTCCTGGCCCGGGTGAGCACTTCCGGCGGGCTCCTGAAGGACATGTTCGGGAAGTTTCTCAACGGCAACGTGACCCTCGTCGGCTACACCGGGATCGCTGCCGGCAGCGTCAGCCTCGGCCGCTTACAGGCCGAACTGGGCTTCGGGACGGTCAATGAACTGCTCACCACTCAGGTCAAATCCAGAGACTTCCTGCTCGCCATGGTGACCGTTCTCCAGAACAAGGGGGACGCTCCCAGCATCCAGGCCGCCACCGATCTCCGCAACGTGGCGCTAGCAACCGATTCCAACTTGAACATGCGCCTCGGCGACATGCTCAAGGTGGCTCAGGGCGCCGAAGGGTCCGCCGCCACCGCCGAGTTCAACGCCCTGCAGCTGGCCACGATGGTGGCCTTGGCCAACGGTCAGAACGCCGTTGACATCGCCCTGACGACCCAGAACATGGGCAGCGGTCTCAGCAGCATCCTCAGCCTGACGGGCGGCAACAGCCTGCGGCTCAAAGTGATCGAGCCCCCTCAGATCGCCTACGGGCCGCCGGGCAAGAACGCCGCCGGCCAGTGGCTGACCGTGGCCAAGACCGCCCAGGTGCGGGCCCAGATCCACCTCAGGCCCCTCGGCAACCCGCTCGGGTTGGGCCTCCTTGATCTGCCCATCTACGTCGAGGCCGCCTCGGCCAAGGCCGCCCTGCGGTCGATCACCTGCCAGACCATCAAGAACGACAGCACGGTGGTCGTCCACACCGACGCCCAGGCGGTCAAGGCCTACGTCGGCAACGTCGCCGACATCAGCGCCTCGGGGACGGTGACGGTCAACCAGGCCACCCTCCTCGACCTCCTCTTGACTGACGTGAGAGGTCTCGCCCAAGTCAACGTGGCCAGCAGCAACGGCAACCTGTCGTTCAACGGACCGTTCAACTGGTCGAATACCAAGACGATTGGTTACGGGGTCACCGCCGGCAACCTTCTCCAGGCGCAACCCGTGGCGCTCTCTTTGGCTGGTCTCAACCTGGGCGGCCTCCTCAGCGCGGTCGCCGGCATCATCAACCCCGTCCTCACCGCGGCTGACAGCGGCCTGATCAACAACCTTCTGGGCAGCCTGGGCGTCAGCTTGGGCGGCGGCGACGTCACCAACTACGCGCTCGACTGCACCGACCCCGAACTCGTAGGTTGAGATCCACGAGCAGTGAACGACCCAGGATCGTGGTCCTGGATCCGTCGCCAGCGCTGGCCGCGCGCGTCCGGGCCGCGGGAGCAGCGCTTGAGCCGGTTCCGGAGGTCCTCGGGCTCGACGAGCTGATGCCACCACCTTGGGGAGAAACGAACCCGCGAACGTGATTCCGCCCGACAGCCCCTCGAGGGGACCGAGGGCCCTTGTCCTCGACCGGTCATCCGACGTCAGCGTCCGGGTCCGGCGCGCCCTGGCGCTCCTCCCCGACGGCGGTGAGGTCATCACGTGCTCCGAGATCGGTCGCGTGGAAAAACTCCTCGCCTCGACTCCGGTCGACGTCGTGGTCGCCGGCCCGACCTTCGTCAACCCCGGCGGCCTCCAGCGCCTGGCGCGCCTTCACGCCCGGGCCCCGTGGTTGTCGATCCTTCTCGTCACCGCCGGGGAGACCGAGGCCAGCCTGGCCGAAATCGTCCAGGCCGGCGCGGACGACGTCGTTCCCTTGGAAGCCAGCGACGCAACGCTGGCCGCCGCTCTCACCCGGGGCCATCGGATCACCCATCGCCGATTCGATCCGGCCCGTGAGCCGGCTCGACCCGATGGGGTCGTCGTGACCATCGCCTCGGCCTCCGAAGGGTGCGGCAAGACCTTCCTCGGCGTGAACACTGCCGCCTTCCTCGCCCGGCGGAGCGGGAAGCGGGTCGTCCTCGTCGACCTCGACCTCCAGTTCGGAGAGGTGGCGACGGCGTTGCGGCTCCGTGCCCATGTGACCATGGTCGACGCCTTGGCGGCGGAGTCCGACGGCCACGACCTCCAGAAGCACCTCGACGACTTCCTCCTCCCGCACCCGGACGGGTTCCACGTGCTGGCCGCTCCCCGGAACCCGGCCGAGGCCGACGCCGTCGAACCGGACGACGTCCGGCGGCTCCTGGCCCTGCTCCGCACGCGGGCCGACTACGTCATCGTGGACAGTCCGACCGGGTTGAGCCCGCTCGTCGTCGCGGCCCTGGAGGCCACGGACCACCTCTACGTCCTGGCCACCCCGGACCGGCCCAGCCTCGTGAACCTGGGACTCTTCCTGCACGCCATCGATGGCATCGGGCCACCGGTCGAGTGCGTGACGGCTCTGCTCAACAAGGCCGAACCGGACATGGGCATCGACCCCTCCGAGATGGCCGGTTATCTCCCCGGCGGGTTCGCCGCCGTCCTGCCCTACGACCGCGAGGTCCCCCGCTCGGTGAACCTCGGGGTGCCGATCCTCACGGGCGAATCCCGCTCGCCGGTCTCGGCCGAGCTCATCCGCGCCCTGACCCCGCTCCTGCCCGCCGGCGTCGATAAGGCCGATCCCCGCCCGCCGAGCCGGCATCTTCGGCCCCCGGAAAGAGGATCGCCGTCAAGCAGTGGACGGACGGCAAGGCGACGCCCCAGCTGCCGCCGCGCCGCCGCCGGCCGCCCCGCCGGTGGCTGTGGCGTCCCCAGAGGCGCCCCCTGCTCCCGTGGTCGTCCCGGCACCCATCCCCGCACCCCCTTCCGAGGTCTCGCCGGCCATCGACGCCCCGGCACCCATCCCCGGTCCCCCCTCTGAGGTCTCGCCGGCCATCGACCCCCCGGCCTGACGTCGCCGGCCTCGAGCGCCTCGTCGCCCAAGTCGCCTCGGCCATGCCATCGCCCCCCCCACCGTGCCCAGAGGGCGCTGACGCGCCCCAGCCGGCAGCGACCGAGCCCCATGCGACATCGAGGCTTGACGCGCCCTCACGGCCCGGCCCGGGGACGGGAGCGCGCCCCGCCTCACGGGCGAGCGACGATCCCGCCTTGAACAAATGGGACCGCAACGGGCGGAGGCCCCCCTGGCGAGGGAAGGCTTCCGCTCGTTGCCGCGTCCAGACCAGGGGTTCGGATGGACACGAATCTGCAGGCACTAGTCCAGCCGGTGCGATGCAAATGGCGCGCCGTGACTATCGAGGGAACACGCCCAATACCCGAAACATGTGACAGAGCGGACGGCGCGGGCGCCGTCGTGCCAATTACTCCCGCTCGCGGCATGCGCCGCCCTGCTCCCGGAGCGCCCATGACGATGAAACGGTCAACGCAGATGCTCCTCCTCGGCCTGGCGGTCTTCGTGGTCGGTGCCGGGGTGGTGGTCGTCGCCCTGAGCGGTTCGGGCGGAAGCCCGAACTCGGCGACCGCGACCACGACCACGACCATCGCCCAGGCCGGGACGGTGATCGTCCCCGCCGGCGCTCGCCGGTGCCCACCACCTTCACCATCCCGGAGGGGAAGCAGGCCGTCGCCGTGCAGCTGCCCTACGTGACCGGCCTGGCCGGGTACGCCAAGGCGGGCTGACCTCGTCAACGTCTACGCCACCGTCGAAAAGGGCCAGATCGGTGCAGACGGCCCCCCCTCGGTCAAGCTCGTCCTCCCCGGCGTGGAGGTGCTGGCCGTCACCGGGCCCGGCCCGGGCACCGAAGCCGGGAACGCCACCTACCTGTTGGCGCTCGACGCCGCCCAGGCTGAGCAGATGATCTTCTTCTCCCGGTTCGAGTCCGTCTGGATGACCCTCGTCCCCAAGGGCCAAGCCCCGGCGACGACCACCGGCCGTAGCTACCAGAACGCCTTCTAAGGAGCGCACGTGAAGCCGAAGATCCTCGTCCTCGAGCGGGCCACCGACCTCGTCGAGGAGGTCGAGAAGGCCGCCGCCCAGGTCGACTCCGGGGCTGAGGTCGTCGCCTGCAACCGGGTCGGCGCCATCAACGACATCGTCGCCCGGGAGGGCCCCTTCACGGTGCTCCTGGCCGGGCCGTCCCTGGCCAGCCGTTCGGGGCTGCGCCGGGTGGCCGCCTTCCACGAGGAGGCCCCCTGGACCTCGATCATCCTCGCCTTCTCCGACCGGCCCGACGCCAGCCTGCGGGAGATCGTCCAGACCGGCGCCGACGACATTCTGCGCACCCCCATCGACCAGGACGAACTGGCCATCGCCCTGGAACGCTCTTTGGAGATCGGTCGCCTGCGCCGCGTGGTGGCGGGCACCGGCCCGGCGGTCAGCGGCACCGCCGTTCCCGTTCTGGCGCCTTCCGGGCTGGCCAGCGTGTTCACCGTCAGTTCGGCCACGGGAGGGTGCGGCAAGACCTTCCTGGCCACCAACATGGCCCTCTACCTGGCTCGCCAGACCCACAAGCGGGTCGTCCTCGTCGACCTCGACCTCCAGTTCGGCGAGGTCAGCACCGCCCTGCGGCTGCGGCCCAAGTACACGATCTACGACGCCCTCCACCGCGACGACGACGGTGACCGCCTCGAGTTCGGCGAGCACCTCTCGGAGTTCCTCGTCGAGCACGAGGGCGGGTTCTCCGTGCTGGCCGCCCCGAAGGACCCGTCCGAAGCGGACCGCGTCACCCCCGCCGACGTCACCCGGGTGCTCGAGGTGCTGCGGACCCGGGCCGACTACGTGGTGGTCGACACCCCCGCCGCCCTCACCGAGATCGTGCTGGCCGCCTTCGACCTCTCCGAGCACCTCTTCACCCTGGCCACCGTCGATCTCCCCAGCGTGCGCAACCTCGGGGTGTTCCTCCAGATGCTGGACAAGCTGCGGATCCCTTCGGACAACATCTCGCTCATCCTGAACAAGGCGGAACGTGACGTCGGCCTCGACATCGGCCAGATCGTCCGGCTCTTCCCGCAGGGCTTCAAGGCGATCCTGCCCTACGCCCGGGAGGTCTCCCGCTCGATCAACATGGGCATGCCCGTGCTGGCCTCCGATCCGGGCGCCGAGGTCTCCCGCAAGCTCGCCGCTTGTCTGGTCGAGCTCCTCCCCGAGGAGGATCGGGCCTTGGCCACCGAGCAGCTCGAACCGGTCAAGGCGCCGAGCCGGCTCCGGTTCTTCAGCCGTAACAGCCGGTCGGGAATGCCTCGTGAAGCTCTCGGAGCGTCTGAACGCCCTCGAAGCCGATACCCCCGAGTCGGATGCGGCCCCACGACCCGACCCGCCCCAAACCCACCCCCAAGCCCGACGTACCCCTGGCCGCCCGGGTCGAGGTGCGCCGAGCGCGCCCGCCCGGAGGCCGTAAAGCCCACGCTGGGCGGCCGACCGGCGGCACGGACCAAGCGCGCCAGCGCCGACTGGGAAGAGACCAAGCGCCACGTGCGCGAGCTCGTCCTCACCGACGTCGGACCGCGCCTCGGAAAGGGAGCCTCCGGCGAGTCGATCGAGACGGAGGTCAAGGCCTCCCTCGACCGGACCCTCCAGCGCGAGGACGTCAAGATCTCTCCGGTCGAGCGACGCAAGTTCATCGCCGAGGTCCTCTCGGAAATCCTCGGCTACGGCCCGCTCGACGAGCCCCTGGCTGACCCGACCATCACCGAGATCATGTGCAACGCCTACAACCAGATCTGGATCGAGCGTCGCGGGGTGATCGAAGAGACGGACCTCGCCTTCAGCGATGAGGGCCAGTACCGCCAGGTCATCGACAAGATCGTCTCCGCCGTCGGGCGCCGGGTCGACGAATCGAGCCCGATGGTCGACGCCCGCCTCCCTGACGGCTCCCGGGTGAACGCCGTCGTCCCCCCGCTCGCCCTCAACGGTGCCGTGCTCACCATCCGGAAGTTCGCCGAGGACCCCTACACGGTGGCCGACCTCATCAGCTTCGGGACCCTCAGCATGGACCTCGCCCTGTTCCTCGAGGCCTGCGTACGGGGCAAGCTCAACGTCCTGGTCTCGGGGGGGACGGGCACGGGCAAGACGACGACCCTCAACGTGCTGTCGTCCTTCATCCCCGACCACGAGCGCGTCCTCACCATCGAGGACGCCGCCGAGCTCCAGCTCCAGCAGCCCCACGTCGTACGCCTCGAGTCCCGCCCGGCCAACTCCGAGGGCAAGGGCGAAGTGCGGATCCGGGATCTCGTGCGCAACGCCCTGCGAATGCGCCCCGACCGGATCGTGGTCGGCGAGGTGCGGGGGGGCGAGGCCCTCGACATGCTCCAGGCCATGAACACCGGCCACGCCGGCTCCATCACCACGGTCCACGCCAACACCGCCCGCGACGCCCTGGCCCGGCTGGAAACCATGGTCCTCATGGCCGGCTTCGAGCTGCCCATGCGCGCCATCCGGGAGCAGATCGCCTCGGCCATCAACGTGATCGTCCAGCTCGAGCGGGCCTCCGACGGCACCCGCCGGATCACATCGGTCGAAGAGGTCCAGGGCCTCGAGGGCGACGTGATCCTCCTCCAGCAGATCTTCCGGTTCGTCCCTCAGGTCACCGTTGACGGCCGCCAGATCGGTGAGGTGGAGGCGGCCGGCCTGCGCCCGAAGTTCCTCGAGAAGCTGCTGACCACCGGGATCGAACTCCCGGCGGGGATGTTCCAGTCCCCCGCACCGCTTGCGGGAGGTGCGGGCCCGGACCCGCGACGTGCCCTCGGCGTCCGAGCTCATCGCCCGCAGCGCGGCACCTCGGAGAAATCAGTGATCCCGCTCGTCGCCGCCGTCTCCGTCGGGCTGGGCCTGGCCCTTCTCACCATGGCCCTCCTCCAGCGGACCCGCGAGCGCGACGACGAGCTCTCCCTCATCCTGCACCTTCCCTTCGGCGAGCGCGACGTGGCCGTCGAGGCCGTGACGGAATCGCGGGCTTTCCTGGAGCGGGGGGTCTCCTTCGCCCACGAGGGGCTCGAGCACTTCAATCTCATGGTCCGGGTGAAAGAGGGGCTCGAACGAGCCCGCCTCCCGCTGCGTCCCGGCGAGTTCGTGCTCGCCGCCGCCGGCGTCGGGGTCGGCGTCGGCCTGCTCACCTGGCTCCTTACCGCCCAGGCCCTTTCTGGCGCCCTGGCCGGCCTCGCCGGACCCTTCGTGGCCTGGAAGTACGTCCGTTTCCGGGCCGGCCGACGGCGGCGGGCGTTCGAGGCCCAGCTGCCCGAAGCTCTCTCCATCATCGCCTCGTCGCTCCAGGCGGGGCACACCGCCCTGCGCTCGGTACAGACCATGGTCGAGGAGAGCGAACCTCCCCTCAGCCAGGAGTTCGAGCGGGTGGTGGCCGAAACGGTCCTGGGAGACCCGCTCGTCGACGCCCTCGAGCGCCTGGCGAACCGGCTCGAGCTTCCGGATCTCCGCTGGGTGGTCCAGGCCATCCGCATCCAGCAGACAGTGGGCGGCAAGCTCGCCGACCTCCTCCACACCCTGGCCGAGTTCATGCGGGCCCGGGAGGAGATCCGCCGTGAAGTCAAGACGCTCACGGCTGAGGGTCAGATCTCCGCCTGGTTTCTCGGCGCCCTGCCCGTCGTCGTGTTCGGGGCCGTGATGGTCATGAGCCCCGGCTACATGGACCCCATGCTGAAGGGACCCGGCCTGATCGCCCTCGCCCTCGCCGGCATGTCCACCGTCTTCGGCATCGTCATCATCCTCCGGATGGTCAAGATCGACATCTGATGAACTCCCTGCTCCTCACCAGCGGGTTCGCCGCCGCCGTCTCCGGCGCCGTCGTCGTGGCCGTCGCCATCCGGCGCCCGGCCCTGGACGCCGAGGCCGTCCTGGCCGAGCTCGACGGTGAAGGCCCCGTCCTCGACGAGTTCACCACGCAGCTCCACCAGCCGCTCCTCACCCGCCTCGTCCCCATCGGGCGCGCCCTCGTCGCCCGGGTCAGTGGGCTCCTCCCCCGCCAGCGGACGGAGCGCATCCGGCACAAGCTGCTCGTGGCCGGCGTGTCGGCTTCACTGGGTCCGGAGGAGTTCATCGTGCTCCAAGGCGTGGGCGTGGGCGCCGGCCTCCTCGGCGGCCTCCTCCTCGCCCCCGTCCTCGGGCAGTCGGGGATGGCCCTGGTGCGCCTCGTGGCCCTCGCCGCCGTCGTTGGCCTGTTCGCCCCCGTGGCCTGGCTCAGCCGGAAACGCGACGAACGCCAGGCCTCCATCCGACGCGATCTGCCGGACGTGCTCGACCTGCTCGCCATCTCCGTGGAAGCCGGTGTCGGCTTCGAAGGGGCGGTCGAGGTCGTCACCCGCCAGTTCGATTCGCCCCTGGCCACCGAGTTCGGCCGTACGCTACGGGAGATGGAACTGGGCCTCGCCCGCCGGGAGGCCCTCCAGAACCTGAAACGCCGGACGGAGGTGCCCGAGCTATCAAACTTCGTCCTGATCCTCGTGCAGGCCGACGCCCTGGGCATGCCGATCGGGCGGGTGCTGCGCACCCAAGCGGTGGAGATGCGCTCGAAGCGACGCCAGTGGGCCCGGGAGAAGGCGGGGAAACTCCCCGTCAAGATGCTCGTCCCGCTGGTCTTCTGCATCCTCCCGCCCCTCTTCGTCGTGCTCCTCGGGCCCGCCGCCATCTCCATCACCAAGAACCTCTGATCGGCGTTCCGCCCGGCACTCCGCCGGGTGGACGGCTCCCGTTCCTCGTCCTGGCCCTCCGCTGGGCGACGGTCGACCACCGGCGCGGTGGTCACCCTGGCGAACCCCTCTCGCGATTTCGGCACTGCTGGGCGCCACCGCCATCCTCCTCGCCTACAACCTCTGGAGAACTCTCCGGCCGTTCCCCGGCCTCAACGACGCCCCGATCGGCACCACCGGCCTGCTCGTCGACCTCGCCATCGCGCTCGGCGCGGTGGTGGCGAGTGGGGGTTGGGACAGCCCCTTCGTTTTCACGCTCCTCGTGGGCTTCGTCGTCGCCGGCTTCACCCGCGGCTACGCCGGTGGCCTCGCTGCCGCCGGATTCGCTGGCTCTGGGCTGGCCCTCGCCGCCGCTCGCCTTTCCCTCGGCGCGGGCTGAACCCCAGAGCGCCGCGCAGGTCGCCCTCGTCTACGCCGCCACCGCCGTGGTGGCCGGATACGCCCGGCGGCTCTTCCTCGAAGGGGAGGCACTTCAGGCGGTCTTCTCCGACCGCGTCCACCGACTCACCGAGGCCAACAGTCTGCTTTCCCAGCTCACCCGTGTGGCCCAGAAGCTCCCCTCGTCGCTCGACCTCGGCGACACCCTGGCGGCGGCCATGGGCCACCTCCGTCAGCTCTTCGACTTCACCGGCGCGGCGATCCTCGTCTTCGATCCCGCCACCGGTACTTGGCGGACGGAGGCCGCCGCCGGGCGGAGTGCACCCCCGCCGGTCCCGACCACCGGCCTCCCGCCACCTGTCCGGGCGGCGGTGAATCGGCCGGGGATGGCCTCCTGTGAGCTCGATTCAACCGCCGGGGATCACGGCATCTGGCCGGGCTCGCGAAGCGGCCTGTATGGACCGCTCGTCGCCCGGGACCACCTGGTGGCCCTGGTGGCCATCGAGCACACCGAGCCCGAGAGCTTCGGCGTCCGGGAGGTCGAGCTGCTGGCCGGGCTGGCCGAGCCCCTCGCCCTGGCCATCGACAACGCGCTGTGGTTCGACCGGCTCCGCATGCTCGGGGCCGACGGCGAGCGGGACCGCCTGGCTCGTAACCTCCACGACCGGATCGGCCAGGGTCTGGCCTACGTGGGCCTCGAACTCGATCGCCTGGCCCACCTCCCCGATCCGGGCGCCGACCTCGCCCGCCTCCGCCAGGACGTGGGAGGGCTGCTCGGCGAGGTGCGCGAGACGCTGCGCCAGCTCCGGACCCGAGTGACGGACGCGGCCGGGCTGGCCACGGTGGCCGAAGCCCACCTCGCCCGCTTCACCGAGCGCACCGGGATCGCCGCCCGTTTCGCCGGCGCTTCCGAGGAGGCCCGCCTGCCGGTGCCCGTCGAGCAGGAGCTGTGGCGGATCCTTCTGGAGGCACTCTCGAACGTCGAGCGCCACTCCCAGGCGTCCACCGTCGAGGTGAAATGGACGGCCGACGGCCACCGTGGCCGGCTGGAGGTCCGTGACGATGGCTCCGGGTTCGATCTCACGGGAGTCGAGTCCGGAGGCGCGTCGGGCCTGGTGGCCATGCGCGAGCGGGCCAACGCCATCGGGGCGCGGCTCGTCGATCGACTCTGAACCTGGGCGTGGGACCATCGTGGTCGCCGACGTGGAGGTGGGGGCGTGAACAGCCTGCTCCTGGTGGACGATCATCAGCTGCTTCGCCAGGGCCTGCGCCGAGCGGTGGAAGAGGCCGGCTTCGAGGTTGTCGGCGAGGCTGGAGACGGGCAGGAGGCCGTGCGCCTGGCCGAGAAGCTGCGTCCCGACCTCGTGCTCATGGATGTCACCATGCCCGTCCTCGACGGGATCGAGGCAACCCGTCTCATGCGCGCCCGCGTCCCGGAAACGCGTGTGGTCATCCTGACCATGCACGGCGAGGAGGAGATCGTCGACCAGGCTCTGCGGGCCGGGGCCGTCGGCTATCTCGTCAAGGACTGCACGATGGTGCAGGTCGCCGAGACGCTTCGGTCCGCCCTGGACGGTGAGACCGCCCTCTCGCCCGGCTTGGCCCGTTCGATGCTGACCGAGCTGCCGGGCCCCCAGCGCGCCAACGAGGGAAATGCGCCGGTGCTCAGCCATCGCGAGGAGGAGGTCCTCCAGCTCTTCGCCGACGGGTGCTCGACCATCGAGGTGGCGGAGCGCCTCTACATCAGCGCCAAGACGGTGAAGAACCACCTCGCGTCGATCTACGAGAAGCTCGACGCCCGCGACCGCACGCAGGCCGTCCTCACCGCCGTGCGCATGGGGATCATCCGACTGGGCTGACCTGCGTGTCGCCCGTCGGCTCGCCGCCGCCGGACGCCGGCGACTCACCGAAGCACCCTCCCGAGGATGAGCCGAACGGCCTATTCAGCTCGCTCTCCGCACCCGCCGATATCTGAATCAAGCAAGGCGCAGCAGCGCCGACAAGGAGGCAAGACATGAACCTGACCATCCTCAAGGCGTGGCTCCAGGCCAAGTTCAGCACCGACGAGCGGGTGCGGCCCTGGTGGAGTACGCCCTCCTCGTGGCCCTCATCGCCGTCGTCTGTATGCCTCGCCATCACCTTCCTCGGCGAGACGCGAGTGCGAGTTCAACGAGATCGGTAGCGAGCTCCACAGCTAGCACCAGCGACATCGCCGTGGCCTGCATCGAAACTCGCCATCCCCTTCCTCGGCGCGAGAGCGGCAGCTGCAAAGTTCAGCGACCTCGGTCAGCGGCGCGTACCGCAGTAGCGCATGAAGGGGCCATCCGACAGGGCAACCTGAGTTCGCCGGCCCCTCGCCGTCGCTGGACGCCGGCGACTCACCGAAGCACCCTCCCGAGGATGAGCCGAACGGCCTATCCAGCTCGACTCTCCGCACGCGCCGATATCTGAATCAACAGGCGCAGCAGCGCCGAACATCGAAAGCAGGCGCTGACCAGCGCCCCAAAACGGAGGCAAGACATGAACCTGACCATCCTCAAGGCGTGGCTGCAGGCCAAGTTCAGCTCCGACGAGCGTGGTGCGGCCCTGGTGGAGTACGCCCTCCTCGTGGCCCTCATCGCCGTCGTCTGTATCCTCGCCATCACCTTCCTCGGCGACAGGCGCGAGAGCAAGTTCAACGAGATCGGTAGCGAGCTCGACTAACTAGCACCAGCGACATCAAAGGGGCCGGCCCAGGGAAACCTGCGCCGGCCCTTTCGTCGCGAGACGCTCCCCACTCAACCGTCGAGAAATGAGCCGAACGGCCTATCCAGTCGCTCTCCGCAACCGCCGATACCTGAATCAACAGGCGCAGCAGCGCCGAGATCGAAAGCCAGGCGCTGACCAGCGCCCCCAAACGGAGGCAAGACATGAACCTGACCATCCTCAAGGCGTGGCTGCAGGCCAAGTTCAGCTCCGACGAGACCGGTGCGGCCCTGGTGGAGTACGCCCTCCTCGTGGCCCTCATCGCCGTCGTCTGTATCGTCGCCATCACCTTCCTCGGCGGCGCGCCGAGAGCAGTTCAACGAGATCGGCAGCGAGCTCGACTCGAACAGCGACAGAAGGGCCGGCCCAGGGAAACCTGCGCCGGCCCCTTTCGTGGCAATGAGCCGAACGGCCTATCCAGTCACTCTCCGCACGCGCCGATAACTGAATCAAGCAGGCGCAGCAGCGCCGAACATCGAAAGCAGGCGCGACCAGCGCCCCGAAACGGAGGCAAGACATGAACCTGACCATCCTCAAGGCGTGGCTGCAGGCCAAGTTCAGCTCCGACGAGCCTGGTGCGGCCCTGGTGGAGTACGCCCTCCTCGTGGCCCTCATCGCCGTCGTCTGTATCCTCGCCATCACCTTCCTCGGCGACGAGCGCGAGAGCAAGTTCAACGAGATCGGCAGCGAGCTCAAACTAGCAACAGCAACATGAAAGGGCCGGCCCAGGGAAACCTGCGCCGGCCCCTTTTTCGTCGCGGAGACGATCGACCGATCCGAACGGCCTAACCATCACTCTCCGAGAATGGGCCGAACGGCCTATTCAGCAGGCGCAGCACCGCCGACATGAATCGAAAGGCCAGGCGCATGACCAGCGCCCCGCAAAACGGAAGGCAAGACATGAACCTGACCATCCTCAAGGCGTGGCTGCAGGCCAAGTTCAGCTCCGACGAGCGTGGTGCGGCCCTGGTGGAGTACGCCCTCCTCGTCGCCCTCATCGCCGTCGTCTGTATCCTCGCCATCACCTTCCTCGGCGACGAGCGCGGAGAGCAAGTTCAACGAGATCGGCAGCGAGCTCGGCTAACAGCACAGCGACATGAAGGGGCCGGCGCAGGGAAACCTGCGCCGGCCCCTTTCGTCGCGAGAGCGGCGCCGCAACGAGAGCATCTTCATTTCGGTGGTGCCGATCCCCGCCGGATGTAGACGACAGCCAGCTTGTCGCGATGAACCCGCTCCCAGTCAGGGTCCGCGTCGAGGAGCTGCACGATCGGCGCTCCCCGCTCCCAAACGATGGTGTCGATCCGGTATTGGTCGAGGATCTTCTTCCAGCGCGGGTTTGCCTTGCTGAACCGGATGTAGTCGTACGTGATCTCCGGCGGGTACATGTCGTACCGGTCGTCGATGAACACACGCTGGCGCGGCCACCGAAGGATGAGATAGCCGCCCCATGCGTCGTTAGTCATGAGCCGCCGGCCGAGCAGGTCCTGTCCTTCCAGGAACCGCATTGCCTTCACGGGATACCTGTCGAACGCGAAGTCCGGCGTCACCACCGCCTCGCCCGTCCACAGGAGGCCGAGGCCCAGCAGCATCGCCCCCAGGGGCCGGTTGAGGCGCCCGGTCAGCTCTGGCCGGCTCGTGGCGCTGGCGACCGCCCTGGCGGCCACCGGGAGCGGCCACGAGCGGGGCGAGCGCGATGTTGCGCTGAGCCCACAGGGCGAGGAGCAGGAAGGGGAGGGAGACGACGAGGTCGCGCCGAGAGGGGCGCGCCCGGCCGCGCGCCAGACAGGCGACGAACACCACCAGCCAGAGGGCGAAGGTCACCCCCTGCAGCTTCCGGAAGTCGGGCGACTGCCATTCCGACACCTGGCGAAGGATGTCCCCTCGCTCGAGCAGGTCGATCGGAAACAGGAGAAGGGCCGGGCCGTATGGATTGACGACACAGGCGAGGACGGCCACGGCGGCGGCGCGGGTCAAGGTGCCTTCACGGCCCCGCCAGGGAGGCGAGCCGTCGAGCCAGCGACCAGCAAGGTGAAGTCCGAGATAGAAGAAGCCGAGGGCGAAGGTCCCGTGGATGTTGGCCCACAGCCACATGAGAACCGGGATGGCGACGAGCGGGCGGCGACCGACTGCGGATCCCGGGACCTCGACGATCCAGAGGAGGCCGACAAGGGCGAGGATCCCGAGGAAGAGGGGACGCTCAGACCAGAGCGAGAACGAGGCGCCGACGGCGGCGAAGGTGAGCCCGGCGGCCCGCAGGCGGTCCGCCGCCAGCAGGAGGGCCAACCGGTAGGTGAGGGCGGCCACCAGGGCCCCGGTCAGGGCGCCCAGCAGGCGGATACCGAAGGGGCCCACCAGCCCGATCGAGCGCCCCGTAGAGCGCCTCAGCCAGCCAGGACTGCGCCACCCATGGAGAACCGGCAGCGGTGAACGAGTAGGGGTCGTGGCGCGGGACCCAATCCTCGAGGATGCGCCGTCCGGTCTGCAGGTGCCAGAAGAACGAGTTGTCCGAGAGACGGCTGAGGCCGCTCCTCCAGCCCCCCAGGGCGAAGGCGAGAGTGAACAACGTCGCCATGGTCGGGCCGGCAGGCCGCCGGAGGGAGGTAGCCATCCGGGGGGAATCTACAGCTCGGGCCGGGGGCGCCGGTCGGCTCCCCCGGCCCAGTGCCGGTGCTCTCGCTTGAAGGCTGCGGTCTACAAACCCCGCATGATCTGGATGGCCGCCGGGCCCAGGATCACCACGAACAGCGACGGGAAGATGCAGAAGATCAGCGGGAAGAGCATCTTCACCGGGGTCTTCATGGCCGCCTCCTGGGCCCGCTGCCGGCGGCGGACCCGCATCTCGTCGGCCTGCGCCCGCAGGATGCGCCCGATGGAGACGCCGAAGGTGTCGGCCTGGAGCATGGCCAGGATGAACGAGCGCAGCTCGGGGACGTTCGTCCGCTCGTCCATGGCCCGCAGCGCGTCAGCCCGGGTTGACCCGACCCGCGTCTCCTGGAGCATCCGCTGGAACTCCTCGGCGAGCGGACCCGGAACGGCGTTCACCGTCCGGTCGACGGCCTGCTCGAACCCGAGACCGGCCTCCACGGAGATCACCAGGAGGTCGAGGATGTCCGGGAGCTTGATGGCGATGTCGTGCTGGCGCTCCTCGGTCTTGCGCCGAAGGTAGACGTCCGGGCCGAAGAACGAGATCGCCCACGTGACGCCGGTGATGATGACTCCGTAGAACCCGCCCATTCCAGCGAACTTGAGGAAGAACCAGGCCCAGAAGACGATCGACACGGCCCCGAGGATCTTGATGGCCAGGAACCGCTCGGCGTCGAGACCGGCCGGCGCACCGGCGTGGATGAGCTTCTCCCGGGTCTGGGCCACGTAACCGGCGGGAGTGAAGCGCTGTCGCCAGCCGGATCAGCTGAGCGGTGGCCGGAAGGAGGACCCGCTCCCGGAGCGGCTTGAGCATCTCCTGCTCGCGCAGGTTCGAGGAGACCTCGTAGTCCTCCAGGCTCCGCAGGGCGAGGCGCACCTCGCGGCGCTCCTCTCCGGCGAAGACGACAGCCACGATGGCAGTGAGGACGGCCGCGAAGGCCCCGAGGACAACGAAGATGAGCATTGGTCAGACCTCGATCTTGATGATTTTCTGGAGCCAGGCGAAACCGACGAGGCCGGCGATGACCGAGGCGACGACCATCGCCCATCCGATGGCCCCGGCAAAGAGCTCGCCGATGTACTCGGGGTTGGACATGAAGAGGAAACCCCCGATGGCCACCGGCATGAGCCCCATGATGATGGCCGAGAGGCGACCCTCGGCCGTGAGGGCCTTGACCTCTCCCCGCAGGCGGCCACGCTGAATCATGGTGTCGGCCACCGTCTGGAGAAGCTCGGCCAGGTTCCCACCGACCTCCCGCTGGATGCGGATGGCGAGCACCGACCACTCGAAGTCACGGCTCTGCATCCGGGTGGCGACGTCAGACAGGGCGTCTTCGAGCGGGCGGCCGAGACGGGCCTCGGCGAGAACCCGCCGGAGCTCGCGGGCCATCGGGTCGATGGTCTCCTGAGCCACGGCCTCCACGCCCTGCATGAAGGAATACCCGGACCTCAGCGAGCCCGAGAGCAGGTTGAGGGTGTCGGGCAGCTGATCCTCGAAGGCCTTGAGGCGGCGTCTGGTCAGGAACTTCAGCACCGCGATCGGTGCAATAGCGACGATGACCGCGAACATGAGGCCGACGGCGAGGCTCGGTGCCCCGAGCAGGGCCAGGGCGCCGAGCAGGATGACGCCGGCGCCGTAGAAGAAGAGCGCCTCGGCTGGCCGCAACGAGACGTCGGCCTGCTCCAGGAGAGCCCCGACCTTGTCGAGGAGCTTCCCGCGTTGGGCCAGCTTCGAGGTGAGGGCGACGGCCCGCTGGACGATCATGGTCCGGGCAAGGTTGGGCCCCGGCGGCTGCCGCCTCCGGGCCGGCAGCCACGTGGCCGAGCCGACCCTCGATGCTCTGGTCGTTGCGGGTGAAGATGAGCAGGAGCCCGAGGCCCAGGAGCCCGGCGGTCAGCATGGCCAGGAGGGGGATCACGAACTTCCCGCTGGACCCGAGCAGTCCACCATCGGAGGAGACGACGGTCGGCTGGGCCGCCGCACCGACCGTGCCGGCCCGGGTCTGCACCTGGGTGGTCACCGCACCCACGCTCAGGTCGAGGGCGAGGGCGCCCCCCTGACCCTTGGAGGTGTAGATGACTTCGTACTGGTTCTCGATGGCGGCCCGGATCCGGGTGAACTGCCCGGAGAGGTCGGCCGGGTTGGCGCTCGTGCTGAGCGATCCGCCCGTGGTCCCCACCAGGTTGGAGAGGCTGGCGGGGTCGAACTCGTCGGAGGCGATGCCCACCGCGAAGACGGCGGCGTGGCTGCCGTTGAGGGCGGCTGTCGCCTGCTGCTCGGTCCCGGCGGAGACGGTGTCGGCCCCGTCCGAGAGCAGCACGACGTTCGGCTGGAGGTCGGGCCGCTTCTCGAAGAGGCGGGCTCCCATGATGACGCCGTCCCACAGGGCGGTCTCACCGGTGGCGACGAGGCTGTCGACCGCCGTGTTGAGGGCGTTGGCGTCCTGGGTGAAGTCACTCGAGGTCACGGCCTGGCTGGAGAAGGCGACCAGGGCGATCCAGTCGTTGGGCCCCTTGGCGGCGATGAACGTCCGGGCGGCGGCCTTGGCCTGGTCGATGGCACCGCGGGTCTTCATGGATCCCGACGTGTCCATGACCAGGACGGTCCCGACCGGCTTGGTCGTCTGCTTGAGGGGCCGGACCTGAATGGCGGAATCGGTGACGACCTTGCCGTTCTCCCGGAGGTGGAAGTCGGTGGTCTTGGGGGCGTCCCCGCTGACCAGCACCTCGAGGCGGACGGTCGGGTAGTCCCGGGTGTCGACGTTGCGGACCGTGACCCCTTCCGCCGCCTGGGCCGGCGTGCCCGGCAGGGCGAGGAAGGCGATCAGACCGACCGCAGCGGCGAGGCGGAGGCGCTTCATCGGGCACCCGCCCGCCGGGCGAAGGGCTCGGCGGCGAAGACTTCGCCGCCGCAGGCGGATGCCGTAGTCGGCCAGCTTCTCGGCGAACTTCGGTCGGATCCCGGTGCTCTTGAGGTGCCCGAGGAACCGGCCGTGCTCGTCGACGCCCATCCCGTAGTCGAACAGGAAGACGTCCTGGAGGACGATGACGTCGCCCTCCATGCCCTGCACCTCGCTGATGTGGGTCACCCGGCGGGAGCCGTCCCGGAGGCGGGTGAGGTGGACGATCAGGTCGATGGCCGAGGCCATCTGCTCCCGGATGGCCCGCACCGGCAGATCCATGCCGGCCATGAGGACCATGGTCTCGATTCGGGCGATGGTGTCCCGGGGAGAGTTGGAGTGGATGGTGGTGAGCGACCCGTCGTGGCCGGTGTTCATGGCCTGGAGCATGTCGAGCGCTTCGCCGCCACGGCATTCCCCGACCACGATCCGGTCGGGACGCATGCGCAGGGCGTTGCGGACCAGGTCGCGGATGCGCACCTCGCCCTTGCCCTCGATGTTCGGCGGGCGGGACTCGAGCGGCAGCACGTGGTCCTGCTTGAGCTGGAGCTCCTTGGCGTCCTCCACCGTGACGACCCGCTCGTCGGCCGGGATGAACGACGACAGCACGTTGAGGGCGGTCGTCTTCCCGGTGCCCGTCCCGCCGCTCACGATGACGTTCAGCCGGCCCTTCACGCAGGCGTCGAGGAACGACGCCACGTTCGGGGTGAAGGACTTGAAGTTGATGAGGTCCTCGACCGTGAGGGGATCCCGGGAGAACTTCCGGATGGTGAGGAAGGGCCCGCCGATGGCGAGGGGCGAGATGATGGCGTTCACCCGGGAGCCGTCGGGGAGGCGGGCGTCCACCATCGGAGTCGCCTCGTCCACCCGGCGGCCGACCTGGGCCACGATCTTCTCGATGATCCGCTTCAGGTGGGTCTCGTCGACGAAGGCGGCGCCGCGACAAGGTGATCTTCCCGGCGCGCTCGACGTAGACCCGGTTGGGCCCGTTCACCATGACCTCGGTGACCTCGTCGTCCCGCAGGAGGGCGTCGATGGGCCCGTAGCCGAGGACGTCGTCGGACACGTCCTGGATGAGCTGGGCCCGGTCGGCGCCGGACAGCGGCACCTTGACCTCCCGGGTCAGGATCACCTGGAGGTGCCCCTGGACCTCCCGCCGCAGCTCGTCCTCGCTGACCCGACGGTCGTAGAGCATCGGGCCGACCTCGTCGATGAGGAGGTGGTGGATCTTCGAGCGAAGTTCGTCCATGACGGGATCGCGCCCGCCGACGTTGCCGTTCACCTCGCGCTGGACTTCGTGCAGCCGCTTGTAGAGAGACACCCTTGGTTCCTTCCTCGGTGATTCGGGCGAAGAGGGTGCGGACCGGGCTAGAAGAGGCCGAACCGACCGCGTGCCTTATTCATCGGCACGGCGGCGGCTCCACTCAAGAAGAGATCCGCCAATCGCTCGAAAGACTTCGAGACATCCGAGCGAGGCTGGTCGAGAACGACCGGTACACCCTTGTTCACGGTTTGCGGAACGACGATGTCGCTCGGGACGAGGCAGCTGGCTTTGAGGCCCAGCGTGCGCTCGACCTCGCCGACGTCGAGCTTCACCTTCGAGTTGGCCCGGTTGAGCAGGAGCGTCAGCTTCGAGTCCGGCACGGCCAGCAGCCGCAACGTCTGGAGCCCCAACTTCGTGTTCTTGATGTTGGGGATGTCCATCCCGGCCACCAGAACGATCTCGTCGGAGTGCTCGATCAGGGCGAGGACGACGTCGTTGAACTGCGCCGGCGTGTCGATCACCACATAGCTGCAGAACGTCTGGAGGATCTCGACGATCCTGCACCATGTCGGCGCCCGACACGCGCTCGGCGTAGGAGGGCTCGATGGGCGCGGCCAGCACCAGCAGGCCGCTCGCCTCGTGGCGGACCAGGAGGCTCTGGAGGTACTGGGCATCCAGGCGGTCCACGGCGGAGACGGCGTCCATGACCGTGTGGGAGGTGGTGAGCCGCATCATCACGGCCACGTCGCCGAACTGGAGGTCGGCGTCGACGAGCACCACCGGCCGGTCCGACCGCTGGGCGAGCACGACGGCCAGGTTGGTGGCGACGACGCTCTTGCCCGACCCGCCCTTGGGGGACGAGACGGTGATCACGCGGCCCCGCTCGGGCAGCTGGCCCGCCGTTGGCGGCGGGGTCGCGACCACGTTGAGCGTCCGGACCACCCGGTCGACCGACTCCTGGAGGGCGTGGGCCTCCGTCGGCGATCCGAGGACGTCCTTCACACCCGAGCGCAGCGCCTGCTGGAGGAGCCCGGTCGAAAGCTCGGACGCCACCAGGATGCCGGCGAGCTCCGGCCGAGCCCCGGTCAGCTTTTCGATTTCCGCCAGGCCGGGCCCATCCGACAGGCCCGGCCCGAACACCACCACCACCGGCTGACCCGGTCGGAGCCGCTCGGCCAGCGCAGCCACCTCGGGATAGGTGGCCACCGTGGTCGCCTCGCCCAGCTGCATGGCCAGCCGGGTCCGGAGTTTCGGGTCCGGATCGACGACCGCGAGCTCGAAGGGAACCCGCGGGGTGTCGGCGCTCATGACCTCCACCTCCACGTCGATGGCACGGGGGTTGATCTTAGGTGAAGAGGTTGCCACGGTTGACCGGGGGCACTGGGGCCGGGGTGAAGTCCGGCGGGACGAGCGTCAGGTAGATCTGACCGACCTGCGACGCCAGGGCGATCTTGGCTGCGTGCGCGGCCGGGACCGAGAAGGTGATGAGGCCCGAGGCGGACGTGCGTGCGCAACACCGGCGGCGGCAGTGGGGACGGGAGCCGCCTCGCCGGGCTGGAGCTCGGTGGCGTTGCCGATGGCCAGGACCTCGAGCGCCTGGAGCATGAACTGGGTCTGGTCGTCCAGCGTGACCATCATGTTGACCTTGTCACCGGGGACGACGAGGCGGGCCACACCGTGCACGTCGTCGACGGAGATGGTGATGGCCTCCATGCCCTTGTCGATGCGCTGGGCGAAGGACTCATGGGCGATCCGGGGCTCCACGAAGGCGCCGTCGACCAAGGGCAGCCCGGCGGCCAGGGGACCCAGGGCGACCTTGCCCCGGAGGGTCTGCGCGTTGACCAGCGCCGTGGCCGGGTAGAACTTGCGGGGGATCCGCTCCTTGCCGATCATCCCCTCGTCGAGGGCCCGCTCGCCGGGGAAGCCCTTGGCGATGTCGGTCTTGACGACGAAGACCTCGACGAGCTCGGCGTCGCCGAGGGCCCGCTGGTCCGCGGTACTGACGTAGTTGAAGGTGGCGAAGGCGGTCACGCCGGCCAGGGCCACGGCCACGATCAAGATCAGGACACGTCGACTACTCACAGTGAACCTCGTTTACTTGGGCTGAAGCCTCGGGCTGACCGGGCCAGTGGGGGGACGGCTTGGGCCGATCGGCCCGCGATGTACACACACCTCTTCGGCCGATACGACCCACCGCACAACCCTGCGAACAGTCGGTTTGTCCGGTTTCGCCGGATTCTGGCTTGGGTTTCTTGGGGGAAAAAACCCGGAGAACGAAGCGGTGCAATAGCAGACAAGATGTCGGGCCAGGTTTTCTCGTCTTCGACTCGGGCGGGAAAGCTGGCCTGCCGCCTCAATGTACTCTCATAACCCGGCTGGATTTTCCCGAATGTCCTTCAGCGGGTCGGCGCGTTGGCCGATATCTCCCCCGTAAGCGAAGGCCAAGCCTGTCCGTGAGGAGCGCGATGTTGCAGACCATCAGACGAAAGTGCCGCCCGCGGGACGAACGTGGCGCCGCTCTGGTCGAGTTCGCCCTGCTCCTGCCCCTCCTGATGTGCCTCCTCCTCGGGACGGTCACCGGCGGCATCGCCTACAACAAGTAAGATTTCGCCATGACGAACGCCTCCCGGGAAGGTTCCCGGTTCGGGGCCACGCTCGACGGGCCCACCACGCTCCGGGTGGGCCGTGGACGTCCAGAAGCGCACCGACGAGTCTGAGTTCCGACGTGGAGCTTCTCCAACATCTGCGTGAAACTCGTCAAGGTCGGAAGTCCCGACCTCTACACCAGGCTCGGCTCGGACTGCTCGGCGGCCACGCCGCGCGGTCCAACCCCTCCACCGCGGCCACGGCGGGACTGCCTCGTCAAGGTCTGGGTGAGACAGCCCGGCAACAAGCTCCAGGCCTTGTTCTTCTCGGTCGACATCACACTCACCACCGACTCTGTGTCCCGCTACGAGGGAACCGCGCCCGGTGCAACGGTGGCCGACTCATGCTCCTGAGCCTCCTCCGCCGCCGCCTGAGTGACGAGCGTGGAGCGACGCTCATCCTCGTGGTCCTTTTCATGATCCTGCTCCTCGTCTCCGCGGGCATGGTCGTCAACATCGGGCTCGTGCGGGCCGACCGCCAGCGCAACAAGAGCGTCGCGGACGTGGCCGTCACGGCTGGGATGCAAGCCTTCGACGCCGGCAATGGCCGGATCGCCACCTTCCGGGGCGCGTGCGAGGCCCTCGACTACCTGAAGGCCAACCACCCCGAGCTCTCCTCGCTCTCCCTCAGCAGCGGGTGGGAGACCGGGGACAACACGGCCATCAGCGGGAGCGGGAATCCCTGCGACCCGACCTCGACCGCATACACAAACAATCACAACCGGATCTGCGACACCTCCACCTCAACCAATGCCCGGAACAGCTTCGCCTGGTTCACCGGCACCACCGGTTCGGTCGATGTCGAGGTCAAGGCGGGCTATGCCGCCACCGACATGACCGCCGACACCTTCGCGGACGACAGCTACCACACCGACACCGGCGCGTTCGGCTACCACGGCTGCGACCAGTTGGCCGTCATCGTGACTGAACGCGGAGAGCGCCGGCTTCGGGAAGGTCGCGGGGGCCGGCGAGCTCTCCTCCCGCATCCGGACGGTGGGACGGGTGTCCATCGAGGACGACAGCGATGCCGCTGTCGCCCTCCTCCTCATCGAGCCGGCGCAGTGCGACGCACTCAAGATCGGTGGCGCCGGGTCCGGCGTACGGGTCAAGGGGACGCTCTCACGCCCCGGCATCATCCACGCCGACAGCACCGGCAGCTCCGGCTGCGGGGGAAGCGCCAAGGTGCTCGTCGGTCATCACGACGGCGGGATCATTGCCGAGCAGGCCCCGGCGTCGCCGTTCGCGGCTGGCATCGTCAGCGTGACTGCGCCCCTGACCACCACGGCACACGACGGCGTGACCAGAGTCGTCGCCCAAGGTGGGGCCCCCGAGAACAACGACCCCAAGGGGCGTAGCCCCGTCGACGAACGCTTCCTCGGCCTCGACTCGACCTATGGCATGACCGATCTCCGCGCTGACGCCCTCGCCATGCTCAGCTGGTCGGACACCACCGCCCTCGCCGCCAACTATGACGTCGTTTCGGGCGCGGGCCCCTGCAACTTCGGGGGGGGCAGCTACACCCCGCCGGCGGGCAAGACGAAGGTCTTCATACGGTGCGACCTCGACAAGAACGTGGCCTTCGCCTCGACGGTCACCGACGTGATCGTCACAGGCAAGGTGAGCCTGAACGGCAAGACGGTCACCATGCCCAACGTCCGGAACCTCATCATCGGCGGCACGACGGGAAGCAACGGCAAGGGCATTGACTTGAACAGCGGAGGCACGCTCTCCGTGAACAGGAAAGGGTTTGCGAGCTGCGCCCTCCGCGAGGCAGCCGACCCTGCGAACTACTCCGCGGGCCGCATGGAGACCACCCGGATCGTAGTGAAGAGCGGGCAAGTCGAGGTCGGTTCTTCGAGCGCCCTGCAGATCTGCTCCACGACGCTCTACCTCATGGGGATCGACGGCTCGGGGACCGGCACCCTCCCCACCTCGTGGGGGACGACGCCGGCCAACAACAGCGACAACGGCAACATCAACGTCGCGTCCACCGGGTTGACGGACTGGACCGCCCCCAATAGAACCTCGACAACAGCGACCGCGGCTGACTTGGAGAATTTCGAAGACCTGGCGTTCTGGACCGAGACCTCGGATGGCAACGTCATCGGCGGCAGCAACGCGACGATGACCTTGAGGGGCATCTTTTTCACCCCCAACGCCAATTCATTCGACATCAACGCCGGTGGGGGCGGCATCACCGCCGACGCCCAGTTCATCACACGGAAGCTGAACGTCCAGGGTGGCGGTCAGCTGACCATCACGGCCGATCCCTACAACTCCATCCCCATCAAGTTCTTCAGCGATTTCAGCCTCGTCCGCTAGGACGGCTTCGCCCGCAGTTGTTGAAAGGCCCCCGGGAGGACCCGGGGGCCTTTCTCGCGTCAAATGAAGCAGCGCCGGAACAACCCGGCGAACCACCGCCCTGGCGTGCCCTCTCCGCCTCTGGGTGAAACAACCGGCCCCGTGGCGGCGATTCACGGGTTGGCTGGTTCGTCGTGAGCGCCGGCCAGACCAGGTCGGTCTCTTCCGACCCGACAAAGGCACACCCGTCGCGAGGCGGGGCCGCAAAGCCACGGGCCTCTTTCGAGAGGTAGCCGGGTTCCCGAAGGCTCAAAGAGAAAGACGAGGTCTCCCATGCGCCGTAAGGGCTGGATGGCCGCGCCCGACGCCCGACTGACGGCACTACGGGCACGGATGAGTGACGAACAAGGTGTCACGCTCGTTCTCTTCACTCTCCTGCTTGTCGCCCTCATGGGAATCTCGGGCCTGGTCCTCGACTTCGGGCTGGTCCGCTTCGACAGGGAACGCAATAAGAGCGTCGCCGACATCGCGGCCGCGGCCGGCATGCGGGCCCTCGAGGTGCCCGGCACCGGCATCCCGGCGCCCTTCCGGGGTGCCTGTGCGGCTCTCGATTATGTCCGGGCCAACCATCCGGACCTCGGGGGTCTCAGCGGGACGTGGACACATCCCAACAATGTCGGCCCCGTTGGCGTCGACCCCTGCCACCCGACCAACCCCGCCAGCGTCGCTCTGCGACGGCGGGCGTGCCTGCCCTCGCTCGTCCCGGGCCATGAGACCACATGGGCGGTTTTCAAGGGCGGTCCCGTGAAGGGCGTCGAGGTCGAGATCCGTTCGGGCTACGACGTGAACGACACCAGCTTCAGCGACGAGGCGTACCACGACGACGACGGAGCCGCCGACCAGGGCGGCTGCGACAATCTCGCCGTCATCATCCGCGAAACGGAGCGGCCGGGCCTGGGCCGGGTGGTCCACGGAGGCGACCTGACGAGCCGGATCCGCTCGGTGGGACGGGCCGCATTCGGCTCCCGCACCGACCACATCATCGCCCTGCTCCTGCTCGAGCGGCGGGAGTGTGCCGCCCTCGACATCAACGGCAACTCCGGCGCCTACGTTGAGGTGCTGTCCCAGGGGCCCCGCCAGGGGATCATCCACTCCGACAGCGCCGGGATCGACAACTGCTCTAGTGACAACAACGTGCTGAACGTGAACCCGGCCGGGCCGCCGGCACGCGTCATCGCCCACCAGACCGCCTCGGGTACCCCCGGCATCGTGAGCGTCTATGCACTCTCCGGATTGCCCGGCACCCACCCCGAGAACGCCTCTGACGCCTGGCCGAACTCGGTCTACGCCGAAGGCCAGCCCGGGACTCCGGGCGGCGGGCCCGACGGCCGGCGACCTGCTCGGCCGAAGCTCCGTCGACCGCCGGTACCTCGAGCAATTGCGGAGCCCTCCGCGACAACGAAGCCGCCGTCAAGAGCGCTTGGACCACCGACGCCCAGGCCATCGCCGCCGGTTTCACCCCCGTCGGGTGCCCCAACAACGGCACCTTCGGCGACCCTGTGACGCACAAGAAGATCTTCGTCAACTGCCCAGGCGCGAACGGCTTCAGCCCCAACAACGTGAGCTTCACCGCCGCCAACTCCGAGATCGTCGTGAACAACAAGATCAACATCACCGGAGGATCGCCGCAGCTCGTGATCAGAGACCCAAGGAAGCTGTTCGTCCGCGGCGACGGTGGGACCGGAATCTCCGTCGGGTCGGCCAACGGCTTCCAGATCAACAAGGGCGGGTTCCCAACTGCGACGCCCGCTACAACGGCGGCCGAGACCCAGAAGAAGCTGGAGTTCGTGATCATGAACGGCACCCTCGGTGCCAGCGGCAACGGCGGGATCCGCATGTGCCAGACCATGCTCTACCTGGCGGGCGGCATCGGGCTCCCCGACGGCCACGGGAGACGCCCCGGGCACGAGCGCTCCAACGGCACGCTCTCCATCACCGGTGGTGGCGGGGCGTCGACTGGACCGCCCCCAACCAGCTCGTCAACACCCCGACCATCGCCCAGCTGAACGACCTCTTCTACCGCTTCGAGGACCTGGCCCTGTGGACCGAGGCCAGTGCCTCGAGCGACGATCGGCGGAACGGCGCCATCGTCATGCACGGAGTGTTCTTCCTGCCCAACGCCGACGCTTTCAACATCGGCGGCAACGGGAACCAGGACATCGGTGAGAACGCGCAGTTCATCGTGCGCAAGCTCAGGGTCAGCGGGAACTCGTTCATGAGGATGAAGCCGAACGCCAACGACGCCATCCCGTATCCCTTCTTCGAGGGGTCAACCCTCGTCAGGTGATGCTCGTCTCGGCGGACGACAGAACCCCCCGGCCCGCCGGGGGGTTCTTCAATTTCCGGGTGCCGGCCGCCTCAGACGGTCGGCCCCACGTCGGGAGAGGCCGGCTCTTCGGCGGGAGCCGCCTCAACCTGCGCCGGAGCCGCTCCGGACTCGGCGGGCGCGGGCGGGGCCGCCTCGAACTGCGCCGGAGCCTCCTCGACCGGGGCCGCGGGTGCCTCGACCGGGTCCGGTGTCGCCTCCGCGTCAGCCGGAGCCGCCGCGGCCTCGGATGCCGCCTCGGCTCCACCGGCGGCCGCTGCCTCACCTGCGGCGCCCTCGGCACCTTCGGCGTGCTCCTCGAAGGCGGGACCGATGTAGTTGCCCTCCTCGTCGTAGGCGTGCTCGCCGTAGATCTCCTGGTACTCGGCCGCCACCGTGCCGCCTTCGGCGGCCTGCTTGATGGACAGTGAGATCCGCCGGCGCTCCAGGTCGAGATCGATGATCTTGACCCACAGCTCCTCGCCCGGGGAGACGACCTGGTCGGGCAGGTCGACGTGGTGGGCGGCCATCTCGGAGATGTGGACGAGGCCCTCGATGCCCTCCCCCACCTGGACGAAGGCTCCGAAGGGCACCAGCTTGGTGACCCGGCCGTAGACCAGCTCGCCCACCCGGTGGCCGCCGGCGAACTGCTGCCACGGGTCCTGCTGGGTGGCCTTGAGCGACAGCGAGATCCGCTCCCGGGACAGGTCCACGTCCAGCACCTGGACGGTCACCTCGTCACCCACCTGCACCACCGAGGAGGGGTGGTCGACGTGCTTCCAGGACAGCTCGGACACGTGCACCAGGCCGTCCATCCCGCCCAGGTCCACGAAGGCACCGAAGTTCACCACCGAGGACACCACGCCGCGGCGCACCTCGCCGGGCTTGAGGTTGGCCAGGAACTCGTCCCTCGCCTCCCGCTGGGTCTCCTCCAGGTGGGCCCGCCGGGACAGCACCACGTTGTTGCGGTTCTTGTCCAGCTCGATGATCTTGGCCTGCAGCGTCCGGCCCACGTAGGGCTGGAGGTCGCGCACCCGGCGCAGCTCCACCAGGGAGGCGGGCAGGAAGCCCCGCAGCCCGATGTCGAGGATGAGGCCACCCTTGACCACCTCGATGACCGGACCCTCGACCACACCCTCGGCCTGCTTGATCTGCTCGATCGTGCCCCAGGCCCGCTCGTACTGGGCCCGCTTCTTGGACAGGATAAGCCGCCCCTCCTTGTCCTCCTTCTGGAGGACGAGCGCCTCGATCTTCTCCCCGACGGTCACGACCTCGTTGGGGTCGACGTCGTGGCGGATGGACAGTTCGCGGTTGGGGATGACCCCCTCCGACTTGTAGCCGATGTCGAGCAGCACCTCGTCCTTGTCGACCTTGACCACCGTGCCGTTGACGATGTCGCCCTCGTCGAACTCGACGATGGTCCCGGAGATGGCGTCCTCCAGCGACTGGCCGCCGAGGTCGTCGTGCGTCACCTGTTGCGGCTCGTACTCCGCCATCCCCATGGCCTGATCGCGCTCGGCCAGCGTCGGTCGGGGGACCGATTCGGAGGCCACGGGAGCGGCGGCGGCTCAGAGCCGTCGCGCGGAGCGGTCGGCTCAGGCACCGCGGGAGCGGCGGGCTCAGGCATCGCGGGAGCGGCGGGCTCAGGCATCGCGGGAGCGGCGGGCTCAGGCATCGCGGGAGCGGGCGGGCTCCGCCACCATGGGAGGGGCGGTTTCAGCAGCCACCTCGGGGGCGGGGAGCGGCCCCGGGCCCGGCGCTTCGACCTCCACTGCCGCCGGCTCGGGCGCCGGGGTGGATACGGTCGGCTCCGCCTGGGCTTCGACCGACACCGGCTCCGGAGCCGTCTCGGCAACCGGCGCCTCCGGGGTGGGCGCGACCGGCTCGGACGGGGTGGGATCGGGGTCGGGAGTGGTGCCTGTATTTTCCTGCTCGAACATCGGAATCGTGTACTCCTTGGGGACCGGACTGTGAACTTGTGAACCCCCGCACGCGCGCGCGGGGAGTTGCGACCGGAAGGTCGCCGACGGTAAGCGTACAGCTTCGCCGGGAACCGGGAAGGGGGACGGTTTCGGGGGCGTATTCCTCCCGACATTGGCCCTACTAAGGCAGGCGGTCTTGTGGCTGTTGGCGCCGTCGCGCCCCCACCAGAAGGGCGGCGAAACAGGCGCCGCCGTAGACCACGACAACACCCCAGAACAAGGGATCTGTTTGGCGGTCGAGGTACCGGTCGAAACCCACCCCGAGAGCGATACCGAGGGGGACGGTGGCGGGCACCTGGAGTTGTGGCCGGTAGCCCCCGCTGCCCAGGTGCTCGGCCAGGAACTCTGCCACGGCCGGCAACGGAAGCAGCACCAGGAGTACGGCATCGAGCGACGTCGGCCAACGGACGCCCGCGAGAGCCAGGGCGAGCGCCACGAAGGCGATCGGATAGAGGACGAGGCAGCGCCGACACACCCGCTTGCCTCCGATCAGGACGCAGCGCCCGTAATCGGCCGGATAATGGTGCGAGAGCCACAGCGGCGAGGAGCGTTCTTGGCCGCCGGGTAGTCCTCCGGCGGCGCTCATCCCTTGGCGTCGGCCCACGTGGACCCCGTGGCGATGTCCACCTTGAGCGGAACCGCCAGCTCGCACACCCACTCCATCACTTCCCGCACCAGCGCAACGACGTCGTCCACCTCCGCCACGGGCGCTTCCAGCACGACCTCGTCGTGGACGGTGAGCACCATCCGGGCCGCCATGCCCAACCGTTCGAGCTCGGCGTCGAGGTTGACCATGGCCAGCTTGAAGATGTCCGCCGCCCCGCCCTGCACGGGGGCGTTCTGGGCCATCCGCTCCCCCATCTGACGGATCCGGAAGTTGTCCGACGACAGCTCGGGCAGCAGGCGCCGGCGGCCGAACAGGGTGGTGGTGTAGCCCCGGGACCGGGCGTCACGCACCGTTCCCTCCATGAAGGCCCGCACGTTGGGGAAGGAGGCGAAGTAGGCGTCGAGGATCTCCCGGGCCTGGTCGGTGGGGATGTCCATGCGCTGGGCCAGGCCGTAGGCCTCCATCCCGTAGGCCAAGCCGTAGTTCACCACCTTGGCGAAGCGGCGCTGGAAGGGCGCCACGGCCGACTCCTCCACCCCGAAGACCCGGGCCGCGGTGGTGGCGTGCACGTCGGCGTCGCGCTGGAAGGCCTCGATCAGGCCGGGGTCGGCGGCCAGGTGGGCCAGGAGGCGCAGCTCGATCTGGGAGTAGTCGGCCACCACCAGCAGACAGCCGTCGGCGGGCAAGAAGGCCCGGCGGAACTCCCGCCCGTCGGGGGTCCGCAGCGGGATGTTCTGCAGGTTGGGTGCCTCCGAGGAGATCCGCCCAGTGGAGGCGATGGTCTGGTTGAGCACGGCGTGGATGCGCCCGTCCGGCCCCACCAGCGGCGGCAGCGCCTCGGCGTAGGTGTTGCGGAGCTTCTCCACCTCCCGGTAGCGCAGCAGCTCCTCCACGATGGGGTGCATCCCCACCATCTTCTGAAGGGAGTCGGCGTCGGTCGACGCCCCCGTCTTGGTCTTCTTGACCGGCGTCAGTCCCAGCTTCTCGTAGAGCACGCGGCGCAGCTGGGGAGTGGAGTTGACGTTGAAGTGCTCGCCGGCGGCCTCGTGGATGCGGGCCTCCAGCTCGCCGCACTCCTTGGTCAGGGTGATGGCCAGCTCCCGGAGGAACTCGAGGTCGACCCGGACCCCGGCCTCCTCCATGCGGGCCAGGACCCGCACCAGGGGGCGCTCGATGCGGGCATAGAGGTCGGTCAGCTCCCGGGCGGCCAGGCCTTCCTCCACGGCGCCGGCCAGGAGCAGCACCGCCGCGGCCCGCCGGCCCGTCTCGTCGATCCCGGCCCGCCCGTCGAAATCGAAGGTGCCCTCCTGGGCGGCGGCGGGCCCCGCCAGCTCCAGCGACAGGTAGCGCCGGGCCAGCTCCTCCAGGACGTAGCGGCCCTCGGCCGGGTCGAGGAGGTAGGCGCCCACCGCCGTGTCCAGGTCGAGCGAGCCCACCTCGATCCCCGCCTGATCAACCGTGCCGCCCCCACCGCGGCCGCCGGACAGCCGCCACAAGCCGCGCATCAGCTCCTTGGCCCGGTGGGCCACCAGCGGCGGTCCGCCCTCCGCCACCAGCGCGGCCAGCGCCCCGGCCACGGCCGGATCGGCCAGCACCTCCGCCGCCAGGTAGGCCACGGGGACGCAACCGTCTCCCTCGGCGTCGCTGCCGGGGCGGGCCAGGGCGAGGCCGATGAGATCGCTGCGTCCGGCCGCGCCAGCGAAGCGCGCCTCGAGGACGTAGCGGCCGCCCTGGGCCCGGACCTCCTCCAGCAGTTCCCGGGCCGCCGCCGGCTCCTCAACGATCTCGACGGCGCACACCAGGGCGTCGGACTCGGCCGCCGCCGCCGTGGCGCCCATGGCGTCGGGCAGGCGGGAGAGGAGGGAGCGGAACTCCAGCTGGTCGAACAGGGTCCGGACCGCTTCGGCGTCCCACGCCCCCTGGCGCAGGTCGGCGGCGACGACGCCCACGTCCACGTCCCGGCGCAGGATGGTCATCGTCCGGTTGAGGAGCACCCGTTCCTGGGCCTCCCCCAGGTTCTGGCGCTGCTTGGGGGGCAGGTCGTCGAGGTGGGCGAAGATCTCCTCCAGGTTGCCGTAGCGGGTGATCAGGGCGGCGGCCGTCTTCTCGCCGATGCCGGGGACGCCGGGCAGGTTGTCCGAGGTGTCGCCGCGCAGGGCGGCGTACTGCGGGTACTGGGTCGGGGTCACGCCCAGGTATCGCTCGGCGATCCCGGCCTCGTCGTAGAGGACGTAGTCCGAAACCCCCCGGCGGTTGTAGAGGACCTTGATGTGGGGGTCGGCCACCAGCTGGAAGGCGTCCCGGTCGCCGGTGACGACGATCACGTCGATGCCCTCAGCCGCGCCCTGGGTGGCGAGGGTGGCGATGACGTCGTCGGCCTCCACCCCCTCGACCGACAGCATGGGGACCCGCAGGGTCTCGAGCACCTCCCGGATCAGCGGCAGCTGGGCGGAGAAGAGGGACGGCGTCTCCTTGCGGTTCGCCTTGTAGTCGGGGTCGAGGTCGTCCCGGAAGGTGCGGACCGGCGTGTCGAAGGCCACGGCGATGTAGTCGGGCTGTTCGTCGGTGAGCAGCTTCACCAGCATGGAGGTGAAGCCGTACACCGCATTGGTCACCGTCCCCGCCTTGGTGGCCAGGTCGGTGGGCAGGGCGTAGAAGGCCCGGTAGGCCAGCGAGTGACCATCGAGCAGAACGAGGGTCGCCATGTTCTGCGCATCGTAGGGTGCGCCAGCGGAGGGCGAAGCCGCCGGCGGCGGCACAGACACTGAAGGCCCTTCACCGAAGAGCGGGGGGCGCCCCGACGGCGAAGGACCTTCAGTTATGCAGCTACATGAGGCGCTGGGACCCGCCTCGATTAGGATGCCCTCTAGAGCACAGCGAGTGTCAGGAGCACCTATTGATTTATCTTAGGGTGCCCTAAGACCCATGTCAAGGCCCGGGTCCGTATCCGCCCGATACCATGAGACGCATGCCTGACGTGCTGCATCCTCCGGTAGACGAATACCTCGAGGCGATCCTCGAATTGGAGGAGGAGGGCACCCACGTCATCCAGGCCCGGCTGGCCGACCGGCTCGGAGTGTCGGCCCCGTCGGTGTCGGAGATGGTGCGCCGGCTCCGGGCCGAGGGCTACCTCGAGGTGACCGACGACCGGACGCTGACCCTCACCGGCAAGGGGCGGGACTGGGCCACCACCATCGTGCGCCGCCACCGTCTGGCCGAGCGGCTGCTCACCGACCTGCTGGGCCTTCCCTGGCACAAGGCCCACATCGAGGCCTGCCGCTGGGAGCACGTCATCTCCTCCGAGGTGGAGGCGCTGATCGTGGCCAAGCTGGAGAACCCGCTGACCTGTCCCCACGGCAACCCCATTCCCGGCGCCGGCGCCCCCGACCTCGACGTGGTTCCGCTGTCCGAGACCCAGGCGGGCGATTCCATCCGGCTGGAGCGGGTGAGCGAGGAACTGGAGATGGACCACGACTCGCTGATCTACCTCGACCACCACGGCTTCGTGCCCGGCGCCGACGGGAAGGTGACCACCGTCGCCCCCGACCAGACCCGCCTCGTGGCCCTGGACGATTCCACCATCGCCGTGGGCCTCGCCCTGGCCGGCCAGCTCTTCGTCTCCGTCGCTCCGAACTGACGGTTGTCCCGGCAACGGGCCGTTTGTTCCGTTGCCGAATGGGTCGAAGAGCGCATCTCCAGAGTGGTGTAGTTGTCCGACCACCCCCCGGTCCCTACCGTCGGTCCTACCGCTTTCTTCCAAGGACAGGGACCATGCTCCGCAAGTCAGCCCCGAAGCCGTGGTTGGATCCCGCCGTCGCCAGCGCCGAACCGGAGCCCGAGCCCGAGCCGGACCCCGCCCCGCCC
The DNA here is from genome assembly GCA_963789165.1 of uncultured Actinomycetes bacterium. Lineage (GTDB taxonomy): Bacteria > Actinomycetota > Acidimicrobiia > IMCC26256 > BP-133 > CAWBJP01. The sequence goes on along the minus strand of CAWBJP010000011.1, from coordinate 40,061 downwards.
TTCGAGGCGGACCTGAGCCGGCGCTGGGAGGACCAGGCGATGGAGGACCGGGTCCGGGAAGCGGTGGAAGCCCGGCACTTCCATCTTCACTACCAGCCCATCGTTTCGGTGGCCCGCGGTGAGGTGGTGGGCGTCGAAGCGCTGCTCCGCCTGACCTCGCTGGTGGGTCGGGTGCGACCCGAGGCCTTCCTACCCCTGGTGGACTCCGGCCGGATGTGGCCCGAGGTGGGGGGCTGGGTGCTGGACCAGGCGTGCCGGCAGACCTTGCCGTGGGCCGCCGACGAATTGTGGCTGACCGTCAACGTGGCGGCCGAACAGGTGGAACCCGGCTATGCCGACGGGGTCCTGCACACCCTGGAGTCCACCGGATTCCCGCCCGAGCAGCTCTGCCTCGAGCTGACCACCACCGCCGACCTCCACGACCCGGTGGCGGCCTGGGCCGAGCTCCGCAACCTCAAGAGCCAGGGCGTCCACCTGCTCATCGACGACTTCGGCACCGCCGGCTCGTCGATCGCCGACCTGTGCCGTTTCCGCATCGACGCCGTGAAGATCGCCCCGATGTTCGTGGCCGGGTTGGGACGCGACGCCGAGGCGGAGGCGATCGTGGCCGCCCTGGTCGGGCTGGCCCACGCCCTCGACATCCAGACCATCGCCGAGGGGGTCGAAACCGCCGGGCAGCTCGAGCAACTCCGGACGCTCGACTGTGACCTGGCCCAGGGCTTCCATATCGTGAAACCGGCCGAAGCCAGCACCATCACCGGATTCATCGCCACCGCCGCCTCACGCTGGAGGTAGCGTCTGGGTGTGGGGCCGCCGCTTCCCCCTGACCCGACCCTCCCGGGGGCGGTCGCGCTGCTGGGCACCGGTGGACGGGCGATGATCGACCGGTTCCTGGCCGGCTCGGGATGGTCACCCTCCAGCATCGCCCCGGTTCAGGTCTTCTACCGCCCCGGCCGCTCCATGACCGTCCGCTACGACGTCCGAGCCCGGCACCGGAGCGGGCGGGTGGACACCCTCGCCATCGCCGCCGAGTGCCGGGCGGGAGACCCGGTGCGGGTGTGGGCCTTCCCGGAGGACCCGTCGCTCCCGGGTCTTCCCGCCTCGCTGGAACTTCCGGGCACCGACGGCGGGTGCAGCACCGAGATGCTCCGCTACCGGCCGCGGCGCCGGGCGGTCCTCCGCTACCGCCTACCGGACGACGGGACCCTGTACGGCAAGGTCCTCTCGCCCGCCCGGGCCCGCCGGGCCCTGCAGGCGACGCAGGCCCTTGCTCCCGAACCCGATGCCGGTCTCCGCCTCGCCCTGCCCGCGCCCGGCCCCGCGCCGGGTGCTCTGGTGGTCGCCCCCGTCGCCGGCCGGCCCTTGCGTGACCTCCTCCTGGCCGGCCACGCCCTCCCCGCCCCCACTCGCCTGGCCCGCCTCTCAGAAGAGCTGGCCGCCATGACCCGCCCCGGCCACCGCCACCCGCTGCCCGACAGTCCGGCCGCGGCCCGGGTCACCGCCGCCGGCGAGGCCGCCGGTCTCACCGCCCATCTTCTCCCGTCCCTGCGCCATGTTCTGGACGGGTTGGTGGCGGCCGTGGCCCGGGGCATCGACTCGGATCCGGCCGACCGGCGCCCCGTGCACGGCGACCTCTACGAAGCCCAGGTCCTGGTGGGTGATGACGGCGCGCTCGGCCTCGTCGACCTCGACGATCTCGGCCGGGGCGACCCCCTCCTCGACGCCGCCACCTTCTCCGCCCACCTGGTGGCCCTGGCCCTGCTCCCCGGCCCCGCCACCGCCCGCATCCTCGCCTACCGGGCCGAGCTCCGTCGCGCCTTCCTCGACCATCTCGGCGCTCCCGAACGTTCCCTCCGCTGGCGCGAGGCCTACGCCATGCTCCTCCTGGCCCCCGGCCCGTTCCGCGCCCTCGCCAAAGACTGGCCCGCCAAAGTCACCACCCGCGTCGAAGCCGCCACCCACCTCCTCCACTCCCTCTAGCGGCAAGAGGGGCGGTTACGGCGGCCCGAGCTCTCCGTCGATGATCTGCTGGGCGATCTGGTGGACCTTGAGCCGGCGGTTCATGGCCTGGGTCTGGATGAACCGCCAGGCCTGCTGCTCGGTCAGGCCGTGGTTGTCCATCAGGGCGCCCTTGGCCCGGTCGATGATCCGGCGGGCCTCCAGACGCTCGGCCAGATCGCCGACCTCCTTCTCCAGCGCCACCAGCTCGGCGAAGCGGCCGAGGGCCACCTCGATGGCGGGGATGAGGTCGGACTTCTGGAACGGCTTGACGAGGTAGGCCAGCGCCCCGGCGTCCCGGGCCTGCTCGATCAGGTCGCGCTGGGAGAAGGCGGTGAGGATCAGGACCGCGGCCCGGCGTTCGGCGGCGATGTGGCGGGCGGCGGTGAGCCCGTCCATGCCCGGCATCTTGATGTCCAGGATGGCCAGGTCAGGGTCGAGGTCCCGGACCAGGTCGACGGCTTCGTCGCCCCGGCCCGTCTCGCCCACCACGTCGTAGCCCTCTTCTTCCAACAGCTCTTTGAGGTCGAGGCGGATGATGGCCTCGTCCTCGGCGATCACGACGCGCGTCGGTGTCTTCACGATGCTCAGTACTCCGGGGGCTCAGGGCTGCGAGGACAGGTCGTTGGCCATGCGGTCGAGCAGGGCGTCCTGCTCGCCGACCAGTTCGGCGAGGGCCGCTTCCAGCGACTGGCGGTGGCGGGCCATGGCTTCGGCGTGGCGGCGGGCCTCGCGGGCATCGGCTTCGGCCAGGGGGGTTTCGGAGACCAGCGCCCGCAGGCGTGCCTCTTCACATTCCTCCTCCAGGAACTGCTGCTGTTCCATGGCCACGGACAGCTCGTGGCGCACGCGCTTCAGACGTTCGGTCACGTCGACGAGACGCCGCTGGAGGATGGACCTGGACATGAACCAATCACACTAGACCCCGGGGGGCCCGGGCCACCCGGCCGTCTCCTTGCCCAGCGGCGTGGCCGGCGGTGCGTCGAAGAGGTATTCGTCGAGGATGGACGCCCAGTCGTTGGTGGCGCCCAACCGGGCGAAGAGCCCGCCGAGGCCGATCTGGATCCGGGAGAGGATGACCTGGTCCTTGGGCAGGGTCATCTGGCGGATGACGTCGCCGTAGGGACCGTCGATGGCGAACATCGCCTCGATCGTCTTCGCCATGTACTCCCGGGTGTAGGTGAAGGGGCGGTGCTCGACCAGGGGCAGGGCGGTGAGCCGGGCCAGCTCCACCACCCGGCGGCGGTCGACGGGGGCATCGCGCCGGAGCCAGCCGTGACGGATGATGGCGTCGAGGACGGCGTCGTCGTCGCCCTCGCGCATGGCCGCCACCCGGTCCCTGAGGTCGTCCACCTCGGAGGCGCCGAACCGTTTGACCAGCCCGAAGTCCAGGAACCAGATGCCGCCGTCGTCGGTGAAGAAGTAGTTGCCGGGGTGGGGATCGGCGTTGAACAGCAGGAGGCGGGTGATCGACCCGCAGAAGAACCGGAACAGCTGCTCGGCGGCCCGGTCCCGGACGGCCTGGGGCTCGTCGAGGAGGTCGTAGAAGCTGCGGCCGGAAACCCACTCCGTGACCAGTACCCGCCGGGTCGAGCACTCGGGGTGGACCCGGGGGATGTGGATCCAGGGATGGCCGTCGTAGGCGGCCCGGAACTCCTCCTGGTTGGCCGCCTCGATCCGGTAGTCGAGCTCGTCCCCCATCCGCTCCCGGATCTCGGAGACGACCGGTTCGGGATCGATCCCCGGGGCGATGGCCCTCGCCGCCGAGTAGAGCAGGAAGGCGTTGTCGAGATCGGCCTTGATGGCGACGTCCACCCCCGGGTACTGCACCTTGACGGCCACCGGGGTGCCGTCGAAGAGCTTGGCCTTGTGGACCTGGCCGATGGAGGCGGCGGCCACCGGATCGGGGGAGAACTCGAAGAAGGCCCGCTCCGGCTCCTGGCCGAGTTCGGCGCTGATGACCTCGGCCACCAGGTGGGCGGCCATGGGCGGGGCGTTCTGCTGCAGGCCCCGCAGCGCCTGCTGGTAGGCCTCGGGGAGGCCCTCGGCCACGATCGACATCATCTGGCCGAGCTTCATGATGGCGCCCTTCATGCCCCCCAGGAGCTCGAAGACCTGCTCGGCGGTGTGGATGTGGAACTCGTCGAGCTCCTCCTGACCCCCCCGCATGCCCCGCAGGCGGGCGAAGGCGAACGTGCGCCGCAGGGCCAGGTGGGCGACCCGGCGGCTGCGCCGGCCCCGTTCCACCAGCACCTTGGCCCCGGACCGGCGGACCTCCCGGCCCACCACCACCGCCGCGGCACCGCCAGCGGCGACGGCGGCGGTGGAGGCGACGGCGGCCGCCAGGCGGGTGCGACGGTTCAGGAGCCGGCCCCTCGGCGGCGCAGGCGGAGCCACACGACGATCGCGACGGCGGCGGCGCCGGCCACCACGGGAGCCAGGCGCTTGAGCACCGGCATCCCGGCGGCGTCGAGCAGGTCGACGGGTTCAGCCTCGTAGGGCTCGAAGCGCCGGGGCTCGGCCGGCGCCCGGGTGGCGGTGGCTTCGGCGGCCTCCTGTCCGTTGCCCGTGTGTCCGGGACTCGAGTCGGTGACGGTCAGTTCGTCGGCGGGTGCCTCGCTGGGGGCCGGGGTGGCCGCTCCGGCGGCGTCGCTGGCCCCGGACGGAGCTGCGGCCTCGCTCTCCACCGGCCCGCCTGCGGCGAGCACGTTCGTCTCCAGACAGGAAACGAACTGACCGAGCAGCTTGCTGGAGACGTCGGCCAGCACGCCCCGGCCGAACTGCGCCGCCCGGCCGGTGATGGTGAGGTCGGTCACGACGCTCACCTTCGTGCGGTCCCCGTCCGCGACAAGCGTGGCCGTGATCGTGGCGGCGGCGTTGCCCTGACCCTTGGTCTCCCGGCCCTCAGCGCGCAGGACGGCCCGGTAGGCCCCCTCGTCGCGCTCCACGAAGGTGGCCTTGCCCTTGTACTGGGCGGTGATGGGGCCGACCTTGACCTTCACCACGCCCCGGTACTCGTCGCCTTCGACGTCGGTCAGCTGGGCGCCGGGCATGCACGGGGCGATGCGCTCCACGTCGGTGAGGAGCACCCACGCCTCTTTGACCGGAACGTCGACGGTGAACTCGTTGCTCAGCTCCATGCCGGCCTCCTCTGAGCAGCTCCGGGTGGGGCGCCGAGCTTACTTGTGCCTCCGGGAGGTCAGGTCACGCGATAGACGCGGTAGTCGACGGCGGGGCCGGGGGTGAGACGGCCCTCGGCTACGAACAGGGATGTATTCACCCACGCGTAACGCTCGTCGCCCGTCTCCAGCCGGGGGGCGGTGCGGAAGTACTGGTCCTCGAACTCCGTCGCCTCCCCGCCGCCGCCCAGGATCGCGCCGATGGCGGGCGTGATCTCCAGCAGGCCGAGGTACTGCGCGTAGATGACGGCTCCGTCGTGAGTGAGCATCTGGATCCGGACATCGGCCCGACCCCAGCCGTCCGAACCGATAAGGAGCCAGTCGCCACCGGTGGGGGCGAGCGTGCCCTTGAGCCGGTCACCTTCCACGGTGCCCGAAACGACGTGAGCGAACACCCGCGTCCCGAAGGGCCCGGGGCCGACCATGGAGCCTTCCAGGTCGGCGTGGTAGCTGAACTCGTGGACCAGCTCGGGCATGGCGATCCTCCCGTCGCAGGGGTCGAAACCAGGTCGGTGGGCAGCGTAGATGGTGGCCGTGGCCGCGGCTGCCTCAGGCGTGGAGCGGACCTTCGGCGTCGCGCAGGGACGGCGCCTGGCGGCCGGTGCGCAGGGCGATGATCTCCGCACAGATGGCCACGGCCGTCTCCTCCGGCGTGCGGGATCCGATATCGAGACCGACCGGGGCCATCACCCGGACGATGCCGGCCTCGTCCACGCCCGCCTCCCGCAGCCGGTCCACCCGCTGGGCGTGGGTCCGGCGTGAGCCCATGGCGCCGAGGTAGCCAACCTGGGTATCGAGCGCGGCCAGGATGGCAGGCACGTCGAACTTCGGGTCGTGGGTGAGGACGCACACCGCGTCCCGGGGCCCCAGATCGCCACCCGCCCGGGCCAGGTAGCGGTCGGGCCAGTCCACGACGACCTCGTCGGCCATGGGGAAGCGGGCGGGGGTGGCGAAGACGGGACGGGCGTCGCACACCGTGACGTGGTAGCCGAGCACCTTGCCCAGGCGGGCCAGGGCGGCGGTGAAGTCGATGGCCCCGAAGATCACCATCCGCGGTGGCGGGGCGAACGACTCGATGAACACGGCCACGCCCTCCTCCCGCCGAGCCTCGCCGTGGAGTCCGTAGTGGCGGACGCCGGTGCGCCCCGCCTCCAGTTCGCCCAGGGCATCGCGGGTCACCACCCGGTCGAGGTCAGCGTCCCCCAGGCCGCCGATGGACCCGGCGCCCGGTCGCACCAGCAGCTTGGCCCCGGGCTTCACGGGGACACCCCCGCCCCCGGGGCCGGACCCTTCGATGATGGTGGCCAGGGCGGCGGGCTCACCGGTGCGCAGCGCCGCCTCGATGGCCTCGCTGGTGGCGTCGGGCGGGTCGATGAAGATGTGGATGGTGCCGCCGCAGGTGAGCCCGACGGCGAAGGCGTCCTCGTCGGCGATGCCGTAGGTGACGAGCCTGGGTTCCCCCCGGCGCAGGACGGACAGTCCCTCGGTGAGGACCGCACCCTCCACGCAGCCGCCGGACACGGACCCGATGACCTCCCCGTCCTCGTTGACGGCCATGGCCGCCCCCGGGTCGCGGGGACCGGAGCCTTCGATGTCGACCACGCGGGCGAGGGCCGCCCGCTTGCCCGCCGCCCGCCAGCGGGCGAGGTCGTCGAGCAGCTCTCTCACCGGCTGATCACCTCGGCCAGGCGTTCCAGGGAATCGAGCGAGTGGCCTTCCACGAACTCGTCAACGTACGGGAGGGCCGCGGCCATCCCGGCCGCCAGCGGGGCGTAACCCGGTGAGGCTTTGAGGGGATTGACCCACACCACCTTCCAGGCCACCCGGGACAGGCGCTCCATCTGCTCCCGGAGGACGGCCGGGTCGCCCCGGTCCCAGCCGTCGGAGAGGATGACCACCACCGCGCCCCGCGCCATCCCCCGCACCCCCCACCCGTCGTTGAAGGCCCGCAGGCCCTCGCCGAGGCGGGTGCCGCCCGACCAGTCCGGTACGGCGCGGGCCGCCTTGGCCAGGGCGGCGTCGGGGTCCCGGGACGCCAGTTCCCGGGTGAGGCGGGTCAGGCGGGTCCCCAACGAGAAGGCCTCGATCTGCCCGCGGCCCACCACCGCCGCGTGCAGGAACCGCAGCAGGGCCCGGGAGTACGGCTCCATGGATCCGGAGACGTCGCACAGGAGCACCACCCGCCGGGGCCGCCTTCCCGGTTCCAGGAACGCCCGGCGGATCGGCTCGCCCCCCGAGCGCAGCGCCCGCCGCACCGTGCGGCGCAGGTCGGGGCGGCCCTCGTCCCGGACGGACGGCCGCCGGCGCCGCGACCGCCGCAGGGCCCCGTGGAGGCGCAGGTCGGCCATGAGGCGGCGGGCCTCGGCGAACTCGGCGTGGGTGTAGGCGGCGAAGTCCTTGCGCCGCAACACCTCGGTCGGACTCCAGCGGACCACCAGGGTCGGCCCCGCCGGCTCGCGGTCCTCCTCGCCGGCGACGCCGCTGTCGTCCTCGGAGTCGAGCGCGATCGTGACCGAAGGCGCGGGCACGTCCACGGCCAGGTCGACGGGGACCCGCTGCTCCCACCAGGCGGAGAAGGCCCGGTCGTAGACGCCGGCGTCCTCGGGCCGGCGCACCAGCGTGGCCCGGCCCGCCCAGTACACGCCCGCCCGCCGCTGCATCCCCACCGCGGCCAGGGCCTGGGCGAAGACGACGCCCGAACCCACCGGCACGTCCAGCCCGGCCCGCCGCAACAACCGGGCGAACCCCACCGCCATCCGGTCGGCCCCACCACTCACTTGGGCCACTCCGGCGACACGACGGCGTCAGGTGATCGCGATCGACATTGCGCCGTAACCTCGATCGCGATCACCTGGCGCCACGGAGCAGCGCCGCCCGGACGACCTCGCCGATTCCTTGCCCCGCAACCCGCTCCTGGTCCTCGCGGTACTTGAGGACGCTGCCCAGGGTGGCCGACACGGATCCCTCGTCGAGGGTGGAACGGCCCAGCGCGGCGAGCGACAGCGCCCAGTCGATGGTCTCGGCCACACCCGGGGGCTTGTAGAGCTCCATGCCCCGCAGCGACTGGGTGGCCGCCGCCACCTGGCGGGCCAGGGCGTCGGGCACGTCCGGCGCCCGGACCCGCAGGATGGCCAATTCCCGGTCGAAGTCGGGATGACCGATCCAGTGGTAGAGACAGCGGCGCTTCAACGCATCGTGGAGGTCCCGGGTGCGGTTGGACGTGACCACCACCACGGGCGGCACCTCGGCGGTGAAGGTCCGCAGCTCGGGGACGGTCACCGAGTAGTCGGACAGGATCTCCAGCAGGAAGGCCTCGAACTCGTCGTCGGCCCGGTCCACCTCGTCCACGAGCAGCACGGGGGCGACATCACCGTCGTAGGCGATGGCCCGCAGCAGCGGCCGGCGGACCAGGAACCGCTCGGAGTACAGCTCGTCCTCGATCTTCTCCAGGGCGTCACTCCGGCCGAGGTCCTCGGCGTGGGCCGCCTCGACGGCCCGCAGGTGGAGCAACTGGCGGGAGTAGTCCCACTCGTAGACGGCCTGGGCCGCGTCGATGCCCTCATAACACTGCAGCCGCAGGAGCTCCCCGCCCGTCCAGCGGGACAGCACTTTGGCCACCTCGGTCTTGCCCACGCCCGCCTCGCCCTCCAGGAGGAGGGGCCGGCGCAGCTTCAGGGCCAGGAAGACGGCGGTGGCGAGACCCTCGTCCGCCAGGTAGTCGTGGCGGGCGAGGGCCTGCTGCACCTCCTCGACGCTGGCGACGGGCATGGAGTTCATGATTCATGAATAGCCGGACCGCCCGGGCGTTTTGCACATGGGAGGTGCAAAACGCCCGGAACGGCGGCCGGCCAACGGGATGTCAGGCGCCGGCCTCCTCGAGGGCCCGGCGCACCAGCACCTGGGCCAGGTGCCGGCGGTACTCGGGGCTGGCGTTGAGGTCGGTGGGCGGCTCGGTCCCTTCGGCCGCGGCCCGGGCCGCATCGGCCGCCGAGGCGCCCGAGGCCAGGGCCTGCTCCACCGCCCCGGCCCGGATCGGCGTGGACCCCATGTTGACCAGGGCCACGCCGGTGGTGCCGTTGCGGACCGCCGCCACTCCCACGATGGCCCAGTCCAGCGCCCGCCGGTTGAACTTCTGGTACGACCAGCCGGCGCCCGCCACTTTGGGGACCCGGATCTCGGTGAGGAGCTCGTCGGGAGCGAGGGCCGTCTCCAGGAACCCGGTGAAGAACTCCCCGGCCGGAATCGATCGCTCCCCGGACGGACCCCGGGCCACCAGCGTGCCGCCCAGGGCGAGAACGGCCGCAGGGAGGTCCGAGGCCGGATCGCCGTGGGCCAGGGATCCACCGATGGTGCCCCGGTGGCGGACCTGGGGGTCACCCACCAGGCCGGCCACGTGGGCCAGGATCGGCACCTGGCTCTTGAGCAGGTCGCTGGTCTCGATGTCCCGGTGCCGGGTGAGGGCGCCGATGGCGACCTGGTCCCCATCGTCCCGCACGTAGGACAGGTCGGTGAGCCGGCCCACGTCGACCAGCACCGACGGGGAGGCCAGGCGGAGCTTCATGAGCGGGATGAGGGAGTGGCCACCGGCCAGGAGCTTGGCGTCCTCACCGTGTTCCGTCAGCAGCGACACGGCCTCCTCGGCCGAGGACGCCCGGACGTAATCGAATGCCGCCGGGATCATCTTGCCCCCTCCTTTGCCGTCTGGATCGTCTGCCACACCCGCATGGGCGAGGCGGGCATGGCCACGTCTTTGACTCCGAGTGGGGCAAGGGCGTCGACGATGGCGTTGATGACCGCCGGGGTGGCGGCGATGGTGCCCGCCTCCCCGATTCCCTTGACGCCGAGCACGTTGGTGGGCGAGGGCGTGCACGTCGATCCGAGCTGGAAGTTGGGCAGCTCGGGCGCCGACGGCACCAGGTAGTCGGTCAGGGTGGCCGACAGCAGGTTCCCGTCGGAGTCGTACACCGCCTCCTCGAAGAGGGCCTGGGCCAGGCCCTGGGTGATGCCCCCGTGGATCTGACCCTCCACCACCATGGGATTGATCTGGTTGCCGCAGTCGTCGACGGCCACGTACTTCAACACGTCGACAGCGCCCGTCTCCTCGTCCACCTCCACCACGCACACGTGCGTGCCGAAGGGGAACACGAAGTTGGGCGGGTCGAACGTGGCCGTCGCGGCCAGGGTCGGTTCCATCCCGTCGGGCAGGTTGTGGCCGGTGAAGGCCCCGAAGGCCACGGCCTGGATGGGCAGGGCCTTGTCCGGAGAACCCTTCACCGTGAACACGCCGCCGGAGAACTCCAGGTCGTCCTCGGCCGCCTCCAGTTGGTGGGCTGCGATGGTGCGGGCCTTGGCCACCACCTTGTCGGCGGCCAGGGCCGCCGCCGTACCGCCCACCGCCAGGGAACGGGACCCGTAGGTGTCGAGCCCGTGCGGCGAGATGGCCGTGTCGGAGTGGAGCACCTCGATATCGCCGGGCGCGATGCCCAGCCGGTCGCCGACGATCTGGCTCCAGCAGGTCTCGTGGGCCTGGCCGTGGGGTACGGTCCCCGTGACCAGCTCCACCTTGCCGGTGGGCTGCATGCGGACCGTGGCCGACTCCCAACCTCCGGAGCCGAAGCTGAGCGCCCCCAGCACCCGGGAGGGGGCCAGGCCGCACATCTCCACGTAGCTCGACAGTCCGATGCCCAGATGCTTCGAGGACCTCTCGCCCCGCCGCTCCGACTGCTGCTTGCGCAGGCCGTCGTAGTCGACCAGGTCGAGGGCCTTGTCGAGGGAACCCTCGTAGTTGCCCGAGTCGAAGGCCAGGCCCGCCGGCGAGGTGTAGTCGGGGAACACGAAGGGGGCGATGTAGTTGCGCCGGCGGATCTCGGCCGGGTCCACCCCGACCTGGGCGGCCAGCGTGTCCATGGCCCGCTCGATGGCATACGTCGCCTCGGGCCGGCCCGCCCCCCGGTAGGCGTCGGTGGGCGTCTTGGTGGTGAACACCCCCGTGCAGCTGAAGGAGTACATGTCGGCGTGGTAGACGCCGTGGTAGAGGAAGGCCCCCAGGATGGGGATGCCCGGGGTGACCAGCTGCAGGTAGGCCCCCATGTCGGCGATGAGCCGGACCCGGATGGCTTTGAGCTTGCCCGACTCGTCGGCGGCCAGCTCGATGTCCTGGATCTGGCCCCGGCCCTGGATGGTGGCCGTGGAGGCCTCGGACCGCTCCTCCGTCCAGCGGACGGGCTTGCGCAGCTTGGCGGCCAGGGCGAAGCACAGGGCCTCTTCGGCGTAGAACTCGAGCTTGGAGCCGAAGCCGCCGCCCACCGCGGGGGCGATGACTCGGATCTTGTTCTCGGCCACCCCCGTAGTCAGAGCCATCATGATCTTGGCGATGTGGGGGATCTGGGTGGAGGAATAGACGGTGTAGTCGCCGCCCGCCGGCGCGGGCACCACGCACACCCCCCGGGGCTCCATGGCGACGGGGATGAGGCGCTGCTGGATGTAGCGCTCCTTGACCACGTGGGTGGCGTTGGCGAAGGCGTCGTCGATGCCCTCGGGCTCGGGCAGCGCCCAGGTGTAGGAGGCGTTGGTGCCCAGGTCGTCGTGGACGACGACCCGGTCCGAGAGGGCGTCCTCCAGGTCGATGACGGCGGGCAACACCTCGTAGTCCACCACCACCTCGCCGGCGGCGTCCTTGGCCGCGGACTTCGACGTGGCCACGACCGCGGCGACGGCGTCGCCCACGTGGGCGGCCTTGCCCGAGGCGAGCGGGTAATGGGGCGGGTTCTTCATATCGGCGGTGACGGGCCAGGCGCAGGGCAGCGGTCCGGCAAAGGAGAGGTCGGCAGCGGTGAAGACCGCCACCACCCCCGGCATGGCCTTGGCCGCCGTGGAGTCGATGGAGGTGATCCGGGCGTGGGCGTGAGGACTGCGGACCAGGGCGACGTGGAGGGCACCGGGAATGTCGAGGTCGTCCACATAGCGGGACTCACCGGTGAGGATGGGCGCGTCCTCCCGGCGCAGCATGCGCTCCCCGACGGCGGTCATGCTGCACCTGCGGGGACACCCCGCACCCCGGGGCTCCCGGAACCGGCAGCCGCCAGCACCGACTTGACGATGTTGTGGTAGCCGGTGCAGCGGCACAGATTGCCTTCCAGGCCTTCCCGCACGTCGCTCTCCGACGGGTTGGGCTGCTCTTCGAGCAGGGACACCGCGGCCAGCACCATCCCGGCCGTGCAGTAGCCGCACTGCAGTCCGTGGTTCTCATGGAAGGCCTGCTGCATGGGATGCAGGGTGCCGTTGGTGGCCAGACCCTCGATGGTGGTGATGTCGGCGCCGTCGGCCTGGACGGCGAACATGGTGCAGCTCTTCACCGACTCCCCGTCGATGAGCACGGTGCACGCACCGCAGGAGGTGGTGTCACATCCGATCTTCGTTCCGGTCAGGCCCAGAACTTCTCTCAGGTAGAACACCAGCAACAGGCGAGGTTCGACTTCGTGATCGCCCGTCTGACCGTTGACGGTCATGGACACCCGCATGAGACCACCCCCCGGGGCTCGGCGAAAGGGCAACATCATGCACCTTCGGCACGGGCTTCGCTCAGGCCGGTGCGGCCTGCCCTCCGGTTCGAGCGGTCCGCGTCATGAATGCCGGTTTGCGGCGTTCTGGTCAATGGAGGTCCCCCAGCCTCCCCCGGAGAGACTCCCGGGTGTCCGTCGGCGAAACCTCCCCTTCCGCCGGCGGGCCCCGGGAGCCCCGGGGCTTTCTTTTTTTCCGGGGACACCCCGAACCCCGGGTTCTTTTCGCCCTTCTCCGCCCCCGGTCAGTAGACCGTGGCCTCCCGCAGCTGGGCGTAGACGTCGGCCAGACCGGTCAGGTCCCGGGCGTGGCGGACGAGCAGCTCCACGTTGCCCGACACCCTCAGGTGGCCGGCGGACAGGGCCTGCTGAGCGTTGGTCTCGCCCCGGGACAGGGCGACGGCCAGGTCGTAGGACTGGGTCAGGGTGAGATCGGGCGCCGGCGCCTGGCCCGGCCGCACCAGCAGGCGCCCGTCCTCCACCACCAGGTGATAGCGCACCTCGCTCTTCCCGGGGTGACGATCGACGCCGGTGACGACCTGCTGGAGGGTGAGGCGCAGTTCCGGGGGCAGCGCCACCTGGCCGGCGGCCCGGCCCAGAGCGTCCAACCAGTCCGGACCGAGAAAGTCCACCACCCCAGAATATGGCCCGACCGCCAACATGCCTGGGCCGCCAGTCCGGCCCGCCCCCGGCGGACACAAGCCGTAAGGTGTCCGGCCATGCCCTCGACGTCCCGTCCGCCGGCTGGGCCGGCGAACATGAACGGCCCGGCCCTGGCCGCCGGCGCGCCGGTGCCCGACAGCCTGGCCGCGGTGGTCGCACCCGTGGAGACCCGGATCCAGGCGCTGCTCGATGCCGAGGCGCTGCGCTGGTCGATGGTTGACGACGACCTCCTCCAGCCCCTCGCCGCCCTGTGCGACTTCGTCCTGGCCGGCGGCAAACGGCTGCGGCCGGCCTTCTGCCACTGGGCCTACGTCGGTGCGGGCGGCGACCCCGACGACCCGGCGGTGATCGACGCCGGGGCGGCTCTGGAGCTCCTCCACACCTTCGCTCTGGTCCACGACGACGTGATGGACGGTTCCCCCCTGCGCCGGGGCCGGACCACCGTCCACCTCGACTTCGCCTCCCGGCACCTGATGGCCGGCTGGCGGGGGGAGGCCCGGCGCTTCGGCGAAGGCGTCGCCATCCTCGTGGGTGACCTGGCCTTCGTGTACGCCGACATCCTCATGGCCGGGGTCCCGGCCGAGGCCGCCGAGGTGTTCAACCAGCTCCGGCTCGAGCTCAACATCGGCCAGTACCTCGACATGGTGGGGACGGCGGCGAGCCGCTCCGACGAAGCCACGGCCCGCCTCATCGCCTGCTACAAGTCGGGCAAGTACACCGTGGAACGGCCGCTCCACCTGGGCGCCGCCCTGGCCGGCCGGCTCGACGACCTCGGCCCGACGCTGTCCGGCTACGGCCTGCCCCTGGGCGAGGCGTTCCAGTTGCGCGACGACATCCTGGGTGCCTTCGGGGAGCCGGCCGTCACCGGAAAGCCCGTGGGCGAAGACCTGCGCGACGGCAAACCCACCCCGTTACTGGCCATCGCCACCGCCCGGGCCGGTGCCACCGGGCGGGCCCTGCTCGGCCGGGTCGGCGCCGAGGACCTGACCGATTCGGAGGTGGCCGACCTCCAGGCCCTGCTGGTCGAAACGGGGGCCAGGGCCGACACCGAGCTCCGGGTGGAAGCGCTCCTGGCCGAGGCTCTCGGCGGCCTCGAGAAGTCTCCCCTCAATCCGGAAGCCCGCTACGCGCTGGGCGAGTTGGCCAACTACGTGGCTCACCGGGACCGTTAGGCGCCGTCGGTCGAGCCCAACGCCTCCACCAGGGAGACGACCAACCCATCGATGGTGTGCTCGGCGGCCTCCACGGTGACGGCCAGGCCGGCGGCCCGCGCCGTGTCCGCCGTCACCGGCCCGATGCAGGCCACCACGGGCGGGTGCGGTCCCTCCCCCACCGCCGCCAGGTAGTTCGTGACCGTGGACGACGACGTGAACGTGACGGCGTCCGCCCGGCGGGCGGCCGCCAGTGCCGCCGGTGACGGCTGGGCCAGGGCGGTGCGGTAGGCCTCGACCACGTCCACCGTCCAGCCCTTGGCCGCCAGTCCCTCCGGCAGGGCGTCGCGGGCCACGGCCGCCCGGGGGAGCAGCACCCGGCCGGGCCCGGGAGGAAACGCCTCCACCACGGCTTCGGCGACGAAGCGGTCGGGCATCAGATCCGCCTGGATCCCGGCCCGGGCCAGGGTCGCCGCCGTTCCCGGTCCGATGGCGGCCACCGCCACCCCGGCCAGGGACCTGCTGTCCTGCCCCAGGCCCCTGAGGGCGGAGAAGAACCGCTCCACGGCGTTGGCCGACGTGAACGCCAACCAGTCGTAGGCCCCCACCGCCCCGGCCGCCGCGGTCAGGGCGGCGCCGCCGTCGGCGGCGTCCCCGATCTCGATGACAGGCAGCTCCACCGTGGCGGCGCCCAGGTGGTGGAGCTGCTCCACCAGGTCGGAGGCCTGCTCCCGGGCCCGGGTGACCACCACCGTGCGCCCGAAGAGCGGCCTGTCCTCGAACCAGCGCAGGTCCAGTGCGGCCACGCCCCCCACCACCATGGTGGCGGGCGACTCGACGGGGGTGGCGCCCAGCCGGCCCAGAGTGGTGCGCTGCGTGCGCTGCTCGGGGCGGGTCCCCCAGGTCACGGCGGCGACGGGCGTGTCGGGGGGCAGCCCGCCGGCCATGAGCTGATCGGCGATCTTGCCCCGCTGCGCCACCCCCATCAGCACCACGATGGTGCCACCGACCCGGGCGATCGCCTCCCAGTCGGTGCGCTTGGGAAAGTCAGCCCCCTCCCGGCCGGTCACGACCGTGAACGACGTGGAGATGCCCCGCTGCGTCATCGGGACCCCCGCGTAGGCGGGAACGGCCAGCGCCGACGAGATGCCCGGCACCACCTCGAAGGGCACCCCCGCGTCGAGGAGGGCGGCGGCCTCCTCGCCACCCCGGGCGAAGACGAAGGGGTCGCCGCCCTTGAGCCGGACCACCTCCTGGCCCGCCTTGCCCCGCTCGACGAGCAGGGCGTTGATGTCATCCTGGGCCCAGCTGGCCTGCCCCGGCGCCTTGCCGACGCTGATCCGCTCCGCCACCGCCGGGGCCAGGTCCAGCAGCGTGGCCACCGAGAGGCGGTCGTAGACGACCACCTCGGCTCGCCGGAGGACCTCGGCGCCCCGCACGGTGAGCAGCCCCGGGTCTCCTGGCCCGGCCCCCACGAGGTAGACGGTCACCGTTCGAGGGTATGCGATGGCCATGGGAGCAAGCGGCAAGAAGAAGCAGAAGAAGCGTGGGTTGGTGGACCGGGTCGTGGTTCCGTTGGGGAGCACCGTGGTGCTGGGCACGGCGGCCGTCCACTCGATCCTCGACCGGCGCCATGAGAACGGATGCGAGCGGGAGGAGCAGCTGCCCGATCCGGACCAGGCGACGCAGGGCGGGCTGCTGGACCGTCTGGCCCAGCGGTTCACCTGGCTGAAGCCGATCGCCGCCGTCCAGCGCCGCTTCGGCGAGGTGGGCGGCAACTTCCTGGCCGCCGCCTTCACCTTCAACGCCTTCCTGTCGCTCTTCCCGCTCATGCTCGTCGGCGTGGCGGTGCTCGGGTACGTCGCCGCCGGCTCCGACACCGACCTGGCCCAGAAGATCGTCACCGATCTGGGTCTCACGGGCCAGGCGGCGGAGATGCTCACCGACACCATCCATGCCGCCGAGGACAGCCGGCAGGCGGCCAGCGTCGTCGGTCTCGCCGGCCTGTTGTGGTCCGGGCTCGGTCTCGTCGGCGCCCTCCAGTACATCTACAACTCGGCGTGGCAGGTGAACGACCGGGGCCTCAAGGACAAGGCCGTCGGCCTGGCCTGGCTGGTCGGCGCCGCCCTGCTCTTCGTCGCCTCCGCTGCCGTCACCACCGTCCTGCGCTGGCTGCCGGGTCCGGTCGCCCCCCTCGGCATCGTGGTCGGCTTCGGCGTCAGCTTCCTCCTGTGGCTGTGGACGGCCCGGGTCCTGCCCAACAAGGCCGTGCCCTGGCGGGATCTGGTCCCCGGTGCCCTCGTCGGCGCCGTCGGGCTCGAGATCCTCAAGCTGGTCGGCGCCTATTACGTCCCCAAGATGGTGGCGTCGTCGTCGGCGCTCTACGGCTCGCTGGGCGTCGTCTTCGCCGTCCTCGCCTGGCTGGCGTTCTTCGGACGGCTGGTCGTCTACTCCGCCGTCGTCAACGTGGTGGTCTACGAACGCCGGGCCGGCACGAAGACCGCCGTGGTCTCGATTCCGGCCACCGAGACCGACCACATTCCGGTGGCGGATCGGTCCGGTCGATTGGTCGCGACTTCCTAACGCTCACGAAGAGCGATATCCTCGTCACGCTGGGAAACTGCCCGGGGCTTCGGGTCCGTCTGCGAGCGGGCCCGGGGCCCACCGGGCAGCCCAGCGCCTTTGCCCCCAGCCGGGGGAATCCAGGGGGTCGCCCACCCGTTGCACGAGCCACATGAGCCGCTGGCGCCCTCCCTCTGATCTGACCGCCGCCGACCTTGAACGCGGCGTGGACCGGGCGACCCTGCGCCGGGCGATCCGCTTCGCCCGCCCCTACCGGGGGCTGCTCGTCCTCCACCTGGCCGCCCTGGCCGCCACGTCCCTGGCCCTCGTGCTCCCCCCGTTGGTGCTCAAAGCGCTCGTCGATCGCGCCGACGCCGGCACCCTCACCGCCGGTGCCATCAACTGGCTGGTGGCGGCGGCCGTGTCCGTGGCCCTCCTCACCACCGGCTTCGGGCTCCTCAACCGCTGGCTCGGCTCCCGCATCGGCGAGGGCCTCATCTACGACCTGCGTGTCGCCCTGTTCGAGCACGTCCAGCGCATGCCGGTGGCGTTCTTCACCCACACCCAGACCGGCTCGCTCCTCTCCCGCCTGTCCAACGACGTGCTCGGAGCCCAGCAGGTGGTGGGGACCCTGGCCACCGTCACCTCCGACGTCTTCACCCTGATCACCACCTTGACGGCCATGCTCATCCTCAGCTGGAAGGTGACCCTGCTGGCTCTCCTGGTCATCCCCGGCTTCGTCGTGCTCGACCGCCGCATGGCCAAACGTCTGGCCGCCTTGTCCCGGACCCGCATGGTCAGCAACGCCCACATGTCATCGAATCTGGCCGAGCGCTTCAACGTGGCCGGCGCCCTGCTCGTCAAGCTCTTCGGGCGACCCCGGGCCGAGGCGGCGGAGTTCGCCGAGCGGGCCGACGCGGTGCGCGCCTCGGGCATCAAGCTGGCCATCACCAGCCGCCTCTACTACGGCAGCCTGGCGCTCGTGGGGGCCGTCGGCACCGCCGCCGTGTACTGGGTCGGCGGCCGGGAGCTGGCCTCGGGGGCCATGCAGATCGGCACTCTCACCGCCCTGGCCGCCTACGTGGCCCGGCTCTACTCGCCGCTCACCGACCTGGCCGGCGCCCGCGTCGACCTCCTCACCGCCCTGGTCAGCTTCGAGCGCGTCTTCGAGGTCCTGGACACCCAACCGGCGGTGGCCGACGCTCCCGGCGCCCAGCCCCTCCCGGCGCCGCCCCCCGGGGCGGGGGGTGCCCCCCACATCACAGGTCGGATCGACGTGGACGACGTGTGGTTCCGCTACCCCTCGGCCGCCACCGTGTCCATCGAGTCGCTCGAGGGCGAAGGGACCCGGGACCGGCGCCACGAGCCCTCCGAGCCCATCCTGCGGGGAGTTTCCTTCACGGCCGATCCCGGCACGGTGGTCGCCCTGGTCGGCCCGTCGGGGGCGGGCAAGACGACCCTGGCCTCACTTGTGCCCCGCCTCTACGACGTCACCTCGGGTGCGGTGCGGATCGACGGATTCGACGTGCGCGACATCACCCTGGAGAGCCTGGCGGAAGCCATCGGCGTGGTCAGTCAGGACCCCCACATGTTCCACGACACGGTGGCGGCCAACCTGCGCTACGCCCGGCCCGAGGCCACGGACGACGACCTCGTGACAGCCTGCCGGGCGGCCCGCATCCACGACGTCATCGCCGCCCTTCCCGAGGGCTACGACACCGTGGTGGGCGAGCGGGGCTACCGCCTGTCCGGAGGCGAGAAGCAGCGCCTGTCCATCGCCCGCCTGCTCCTCAAGGCCCCGGCCGTGGTCGTCCTCGACGAGGCCACCAGCCACCTCGACTCAGAGAACGAGGCTGCCATCCAGGGCGCCCTGGGCGAGGCCCTCAAAGACCGAACGGCGGTGGTGATCGCCCACCGGCTCTCGACCATCGCCGCCGCCGACCAGATCCTGGTTCTCGACCGCGGCCGCATCGTCGAGCGGGGCACCCACCCGGAGCTGCTCCGGGCCCGGGGCCTCTACGCCGAGCTCTTCGCCACCCAGTTCGCGGCCGCCGCGGACGCCTCCGACGCCGCCGGCTGATCCCTCACCCGGCCACCGGTGACCCGTGGTGGACGACCATCCTCCAGCCTCCGTCGCCCCGTAGGAACACGTTGGTGGTCGCCACCCGGGAGTCACCCAGAGCCGCGCCTTCGGAACCACTCCGCTCCTGGAGGATGTTCTCGTAGAGGGTGACCCAGGCCGCGTCACCCGCCACCACCACTTCCTCCTCCGTGAGGAAGAACTGGATGTAGGGGGTGTTGGCGAAGATGCGCCGCCAGGACTCGGCCACCGTGGGCCAGGAGCGCAGTGTCGGCCACCCCGGATGGGTCACGGTGGCCCGCTCACTGCGCTCCCACACCTCGCCCATAGCGTCCAGATCCCGGGCCTCGAAGGCGGCATAGAAGCTGCGGTTGGCTTCGAGTACGTCATCCTCGACGCTCACCCGGCCATGCTGGCACGCCGCTCGTCAGCGTGCGTGACGCCCTTCGGCGAACTCCTCGATCATCTTCTTGCAGAAGGCGGGCAGGTCGTCGGGCTTGCGGCTGGTGACGATCCCGTTGTCGGTGTGAACCTCCTCGTCGACCCAGGTGCCTCCGGCGTTGCGGATGTCGGTCCTGAGGCTCGGCCATGACGTGAGCGTCCGTCCCTTCGCCTGACCCGCCTCCACCAGCATCCACGGGGCGTGGCAGATGGCCGCCACCGTCTTCCCCGAGGCAAAGAACGACTGCACGAAATCGACGGCCTCAGGGATCGTCCGGAGGTGGTCGGGGTTGGCCACTCCACCAGGAAGCATCAGACCGTCGAAGGTCTGGGGGTCGGCCTCGGCCAGCGTCTCGTCCACCGGAAACGTGTCGGCCCGGTCGAGGTGGTTGAAGGCCTGGATCCGGCCGGCTTCGGGGGCGACGAGAACCGGCTGACCGCCGGCGTCCTCCACGGCCTTCCAGGGTTCGGTCAGCTCCACCTGCTCCACGCCGTCGTTGGCCATCAGGAAGGCGATGCGCTTGCCCTTGAGTTCCATCTCGTCCTCCTCGGTCGTCGGTCCGTCTTCCTCCTCGCGTACCCCAGGTAGGGTGGGTCGAACACCCAATCGCCGTGCAGAGGGGGCCCGGTGGGCAGGAAGGGGCGACCTCCGATCGTCGGGCGGGATGAGGAGGTCGCCATCCTCCGGCGCTTCGTCCGTGATCTCGCCGGCGGGCCGGCCGCCCTGGTCATCAGTGGCGACACAGGGGCGGGGAAGACCACCCTGTGGGACGAGACCGTGGGCACCGCCCGGCGTCGCTCCTATCAGGTGCTGGCCGCCGACCCGGCCCCGGTTGAGGCCAACGACCCCTACGCCGCTCTGGCCGACCTGCTCGGCGCCGTCGGTGACGACGCAGTTTCGACCTTGACCGGCGCACCCCGGCGCGCTTTCGACGTCGCCCTCCTGCGGGCCGAGCCGAGCGGCCACGCGCTCGAGCCCCGGGCCGTGGCCACCGCGGTCCGCCACCTTCTTGTCACCGCCGCCGAGGCCGGCCCGGTACTGCTGGCGGTGGACGACGCCCACTGGCTCGATCCCGCCTCCGCCCGGGCCCTCTCCTTCGCCGTCCGCCGGCTCGGGTCACGGCCCGTCGGGGTGCTCGTGGCGGTGCGGACGGACCGCGCCTTTCCGCTCCCGCTCGGTCTCGACCGGGCCCTCGACGAGGACCGCGTGACCCACCTCGAGATCGGACCGCTGGCGCCGGCTCCGTTGCAGGCGATCCTGGAGGCGCGACTGGCGGCCGGCCTCGCCCCCGAGGTTCTCGCCCGGTTGTGCGCCGCCGCCGACGGCAACCCGTTCTTCGCCCTCGAGCTGGGGTCGGCGATCCTGCGCCGTGACACTCCCCTCCAGCCGGGAGAGCCCCTGCCCCTGTCGGCCCCGCTGCGGATGGCCCTGGGGGACCGTCTCGCCGATCTCAGCCCTGAAGCCCGCCACGCCCTCCTGACCGCCTCGGTCCTGTCCAGTCCCACGCGGGCGCTGGTCGATACCGCAGGGGCGGGTCCCGACGGCCGGTCGGACGGCCTGGCCGAGCTGCTCCGGGCCGGGCTGGTGGCGCTGGACGGGGAGCGGGTCAAGCTCGCCCATCCGCTGGTGGCGGCGGTGATCTACGACGAGATGTCTCCCGAGCGGCGCCGTGAGCTCCACGCCCGGCTGGCGGCCAGGGTGACGGACCCTGAGGAGCGGGCCCACCACCTCGCCCGGGCGGCGCGCCGGCCTGATGAAACCGTCGCCGCCGCCCTCGACGTCGCCGCCCAGCGCGCCCGGGCCCGGGGTGCCCCCGAGGTGGCCGCCGCCCTGGCCGACCAGGCCCTCGGGTGCACGCCCACCGGGGCCGGCGACGCCCTCCTCCGCCGCCGCTTCGACGCGGCCGACCTCCACTTCGCCGCGGGCCACATGGTCCGTGCCCGCCAGCTGCTCGACGAAGTTGTCGGCTCGGCCCCCCCAGGGCCGGTCCGGGCCCGGGCCCTGCACCGGCTGGGAGACGTCCGGGCCCAGGCGGTGGGCTTCCCGGCCGCCGAGAGCCTCTTCGCCGGGGCGCTGGCTGAAGCCGGTGACGATCGGCCGCTCCGCATCGAGCTGCTCTGCGACCTGGCCTTCGCCCGGCTTCTGGCCGGCGACATCCCCGCCGCCGCCGAGCGGGCGGCCGCCGCCCTGGATCTGGCCGGCGGGCCGGTCGAGGTCCCTCCCCTCGTACTCCTCGCTCCCTTGGTCAGCGTGGCCCTTTGTGATTTCCTCCTCGGCCGCGGAGTCCGAGCCGATCTCCTCGAGCGGGCCATCGGCATCGAGGAGTCGGCGGCGCGAGAAACGGTCGCGCCGCACCCTGGCTACCTCCACCTCCCCCACATCCCGGCGGCAATCCTCAAGTGGTCCGGCGACCTCGACGCCGCCCGTGCCCGCTACGCGCTGGCTTCCCACCGCACCGGCCTGGGCGAGGAGAGCTGGCGGCCCTGGCTCCTCTACCAGATGAGTGAGCTGGAGTGCTGGGCCGGCCACTGGGACCTGGCGACGGACCTGGCCGCAACGGCCTGCGAATCGGTGGAGCGGACCGGGCAGCGGGGAGTCCGGGGCTACGTGCTCTACTCCCGGGCCCTGGTGGCGGCCCACCGGGGTGAGGTGGACGATGCGCGGCGCGACGCCACCGAGGGTCTGGCCGCCTCGGAGGAGACGGGCACGGTCACCGCCGCCGTCCTCTGCCGGTCCGTGCTCGGCTTCCTCGCCCTGACCCAGGGCGACCACCACGGAGCCCTGGCCCATCTCGTTCCCGTCCGGGAGGCGCTGGAAGCCATGGGCCTGGCCGATCCCGGCGTCGTCCGCTGTCTGCCCGACGAGATCGAAGCCCATCTCGCCCTCGGCCACGTCGACGAGGCGGAGGCGCTCCTCGACGGGCTGACCGAGCAGGCCACCGTCACCGGGAGGGCGTGGGCGCTGGCCGCCGCCGCCCGGTGCCGTGGCCTGCTGCGGGCGGCTCGGGGCGACTGGGCGGGCGCCCTGTCCGACCTGGACCGGTCGCAGAAGGAACTGGCCGCGCTGGGCCAGCCCTTCGACCGGGGCCGCTCCCTGCTCGTCGAGGGCACGATCCGGCGGCGGGCCCGGCAGAAGCGGGCCGCGCGCGAGGCGCTCGAGGCGGCGCTGGCCGTCTTCGAGTCTCTGGGAGCCCGCCTGTGGGCGGAGCGCACCCGCGGGGAGTTGCTGCGCATCGGCGGCCGGCCGGCCGCCCCCCACGCCCTGACCGCCACCGAGGAGCGCGTCGCCTCCCTCGTCGCCGCCGGCTGGACGAACCGGGAGGTGGCCACCGCCCTGTTCATGAGCGTGAAGACCGTCGAGAGCAACCTGCGCCAGATCTACCGCAAGCTCGGCGTCGCCTCCCGCCGGGAGCTGGCCCGCCTCGACCGCGCCTGGGCCGACGCCCTCCCGAGGGCCGATTCGGCCGGTCCCGGTCCGCCTCCGGATCCCGGCCCAAATACGTCCCAACCGGACAAAACGTAGGGAATCACCCTGATTCCCCGAGTTCGCCGACCCGCAAGACTGGAAACGTGGGATTCGCCTCCCCACCCGGTGGGCTGGTTCGGCACGGCCACAACGCGGTGATCGTCGGTTCGGCTGTCTGTGTGAGGCACGAGCCGGACCGGCCGCAACCGGAGGGAGGAGCAGTCGATTCCGCAGAGTCGCCGACACTCACGTCGCACAAAAGAAACAAAAGAAAGCGTGCCCCCCCGGCGTGGGTGGGCCTAAACTTCACATATCTGCCCAGCCGTTCCCTATGCAGCATCTAGCAACACGGATCAATTACTCCACGTCACCACACCACGATTCGCACTCAAAGGGGAGGAGATGCCCATGCATGGGCTTCGTAGATGTGCACTTGTCGCGGTAGCGGCGGTGCTGCTGGTAGGAGGGGTCGTATCCGGCTCTTCCGCTCAGGTAATCGGCGGCCCTGACCTCGTTGGTCAGTGGACCGAGCCGTTCGAAGAAGGCGGGTCGGGCACGCCGCGTTGTGTCCCCGCCGAGAACGACACTCCTGGCTTCCTGGTTTGCAAGCCGGCCGCTCAGGCGTCCGCCATGCTGCCCGACGGCCGGGTCCTGTACTGGAACGGAATTGAGAGCCAGGAGAACGCCCGTGGCCCGTCTGCCATGTCGCTGTCTCCTTCCGCCCGTGACAGCCAGTCCCGGGTGCTCGACCTCCGGTCCGGCAGGCCTGACTGGGTCGTCCCGTCACCTGAGCGGGGCGCTCACAAGAACCCGGACGTGAAGGAAGGCAACAACGGCAACGCGCCGCTGGGCATCTTCCCGCCCCACGGGCGCCCCGGTGACGGTTTCACCGGCAGCCTGGCGGGCAAGCTCGGGGTTCCGGAGAACGCTCCTGACTCTCCGCCCGACGACGGGGACAACGACGGCGACATGTTCTGCGCCGACGTCACCACCCTCGCCGACGGCCGGATCCTGATCGCCGGTGGTACCGACTGGTACAACGAGCCTCGGTTCACGGACCGGGACCAGGGCGACGCTCAGGACGCCGGTGTGGTGGAGCTCGAAGGTCTCCGTAGCGCCAGCACGTTCGACTACAAGACCAACACCTTCACCCAGCAGGGCGCCATGAAGTACGGCCGTTGGTACCCGGGCATGGTTGTCCAGCCCGACGGCAAGGTACTCATCACCAGTGGTGCCTCGCAGATGACGAACAAGTACCAGTTCGGCCAGGTCCGCCGGGGTGAGCTGTTCGACCCCGCAACGAACCAGTGGACCGAGCAGTACAGCGGTGACGCCTCTGAGACGTCGCTGCCCATGCAGCCCCGTCAGTTCCTGGTTCCTTCCGGTAAGACCTTCTACACCGGTGTGGGCCAGATGTGGGGTCCGTTCGGGCAGGCGGCCGACGAGGTCATCATGATGTTCCAGCAGATGTGGGACCCCAGTTCCAAGACGTGGTCCATCGTTGGCCTCGAGCCGCACGGTGGCCGCTCTGGTACCCAGGTCGTCTCGCAGCTCATGGAGCCGCCCTACGACAAGATCAGCCTCACCGTCTTCGGTGGAACCCTCGGCCCGCCTCCGGGCAGCTGGGTTCCGGCCACCGGCATCACCACGGTGGCGACCATTGACGCCAACGACAACGTGACCAACAAGATGGTTGGCGAGCTCAACCACCCGCGTTGGTTCCCGTCCGGCGTCCTGCTTCCCGACGGCAAGATCCTGACCGTTGGTGGCGGCGACAAGGACGAGGTCATCGACCCCGGTATGGAAGTCGCGGTCACGGTCGCGGAGACCTTCGACCCGGCCACCGGCAAGTGGACCGACGTTGCGGAGCACGCCCGGAAGCGCACCTACCACAACTCGGCGATCCTTCTGCCGGACATGCGGGTGCTCTTCGGTGGCAACGCTCCCATCGCCAGCCACTACGGCGGTGCGAACCAGGACCAGGGCGAGGCCTTCGCCAACAACGACAACGACCCGAGCTTCGAGGTCTGGAGCCCGTCCTACCTGTTCCGCGGTGCTCGTCCCACGGTCACCAAGGTTCAGTCCGGACTGCCCTACGGCGAGAAGTTCGACATCATCACGCCGAACGCGGATGAGATCGAGAGCGTCGTCCTCATGAAGACGCCGTCGGCTCAGCACGTGAACGACAGTGACGGCCGTGGCATGAAGCTCACCTTCGAGCGGACCCACAGCAACACCCTGACAGCGGTTGCCCCGCCCAGCGGGAAGGTCGCTCCTCCGGGCCCGTACTACCTGGTGGTCAACAAGAAGACCCTCCAGGGTCCCGTGCCCTCCGTGGCGAGCATCGTCAACGTGGGCTCTGTGGACAACTCAGTGGCTCTGAAGCCGATGCCCGACGACGTCTCGGCGCCGACCGGCGGCTCTGCCACTCCTGACGAGGACACCAGCCAGGCTACGAAGAGCACCAAGCAGGCCAACGAGGCTGCCAAGGGCATGCCGGCCCCCATCGCGGGCCCGGCCACCCAGGCGACCGAGACGGCTGCCACTGCTTACACCAGCCTGTCTGCTGCCCCGATCAACGCCACGACGCCCTTCTCCTCTCCGGCCCTTCCTGCGGCCGCCATGGGAGTAGCGGTAGTTGTCGGTACCACGGTGAGACGCTGGTTCAGGCGTTAATCGCCCGACTCAGCTGAAGCACCTTTGGCTACGGCGGCCCCCCGGGGCCGCCGTAGCCGTTTTTGCCCGTACTCTTTTGTTTGAGGAAATCTTTCCGCGGGGGAGGTTGTGAAGGTGAAGATGGCCCGTGTCGTCCTGACACTCGCCGCCTGTCTGGCCCTGATGGTCGGCCCGGTGCCGGCGGGTGCCCACACCGGCGACCAGCTGTCCCGGCCCGTCTTCGAGGGCTTCGAGCCTGACATCCCCGGCATCGAAGTCCAGGTCGTCTACACGGCCAATTACCAGTTCCTGGTGACCAATCCGACCCCGACCGAGCTGACGGTGATGGCCAGCACCGGCGAGCCGTTCCTCCGCATCGGACCCGAAGGCGCCTTCGCCAATTTCAATTCCCCGTCCTGGTTCAACTCCAACGTCCCCGACGGCCTCCTCCCCAACCAGATCCCCAAGCGGGCCAAGCCCGGCGCGAACGTGGAGCCGGAATGGAGGAAGATCTCCAAGGATGGGTCCTGGGGCTGGTACGACCACCGCCTCCACCCGGTCGAGCGCTACGTCCAGAAGGAGGTCCTGAAGTCCCGGGTGCCGGTGACGCTGGACCAGTGGGAGGTGCCCGTCCGCTACGGCGACAAGGCCGCCAAGATCAAGGGCCGCGTCGAGTACAAGCCGCAGCTGGGCAGCTACGAGGCCAAGTTGCGGTCGTCGAAGACACCGGCGGAGGGCGTGATCGTCGAGGTGGTCTCCGCCCAGGTGCCCGCCCTCTACCTGAAGAACGACTCGGCCCAGCCCGTGACCGTGCTCGGGGAGGAGGGTGAGCCGTTCGTCCGCATCGGGCCCACCGTGGAGGTCAACCGCCACAGCCTGAGCTACATCAAGATGCAACAGGCCATGAGCAAGACGGCCGAGGCCGCCGAGGGAGTCGGCCAGGTCGAGGCCGACGCCCAGTCCCCGCCCGACTGGAAGGAGGTTCAGAAGTCGCCGCAGTGGAGCTGGCTGGAATTCCGGGCCGCGCCGCCCCCGGGGGATCCCCCGAAGAAGCTGACCGAGCGCCAGGACCCGACAACGGTCAAGACGTGGACGGTTCCGCTCCTCATCGGCGAGAACCGCCACGAGGTCACCGGCATCACCCAGTTCATCCCCATCGCCAACCTCGAGCAACGGGCCCGGTCGTCAAGCGACGAGAGCAGCAACAGGGCCCTCCCGCTGCTGGGCGGGATCGGGCTGGCCACGCTGGCCGTCGGCTACGTGGTGCTCCGGCCCAACAAGGCCAAGCGGGCCGCGAGGGCCGCGGCGACGGTGAAGGAGACCCAGGCCGGTCGCCACCGGAGCCGGTCCACGCCCAAGCGCAAGCGCTAGGGGCGACCTACCTCTGGGGTGGACAAAGGGGACAATGGGTACGGGAGCGAATAAGGAGCAGTATGTCCGCATTGCGTCGTAGCACCTACGTCAGTTTCGCCTTGGTGGTCATCGCCTTGGGCTCGTCCCTGCCCGGCAACCCGGCGAGCGCCGACGATCGCCAGCTGGCGGCGTTCTTCATCGATTACGTGCCGCAAACAGTCACCATCAACGAAGGCGACACCGTGATGTTCGCCAACACCGACCCGTTCAGTGGGCAGGGCCACACCGTCACCCACGAGATCGCGCCCGGCGAGCGACCCCTGTTCGACAGCGGGGTGGTCCCCTTCGGATCGGTCATCGAAGTTCCCGGCATCAGGGACCTGAAGCAGGGTGACTACCTCATCACCTGCCGGATGCATCCCGAGCTCATGCGGGCCTTCCTGTACGTCGGCGGAGCATCCCGGCCCCTCACCGACGCCCTCAAGGACTTCCTCGGGCTCTGACGCGACTCAGGCCCGGCGATGAGCCGAGCCTGAGTGGTGTGGGCACTAGAGGATTTGAACCTCTGACCCCTTCCGTGTCAAGGAAGTGCTCTCCCCCTGAGCTAAGCGCCCGTGACCCTCATCCTAGGTCACGGGCCCCGGGGCTGCGACCGAGCCGGCCTACGGAAAAAAGTGCGCAAATGGCGTCATAAGTGCCCGGGTGGGGCGTTTCTCTGGTTGTAGGAACCAAACCGGGTGAGGCGTCACTCACCTACCGCCCACGGACTGAGGCCCCGGGTAATCCCCTTCCCCGGGGCCTCAGCGCGTTCGGCTCAGGTCCACTCACTCCTCCACCGGGGCGAAGCCCTGGCGGATGGTGTTCTCGGTGATGACCCGGGGTTCGACGAACTGCAGGAGGTAGTCGGGGCCGCCGGCCTTGGATCCCACCCCCGACAGGCCGTAGCCGCCGAAGGGCTGGCGGCCGACCAGGGCCCCGGTGATCCCCCGGTTGATGTAGAGGTTGCCGGCCCGGAACTCCTCGGCGGCATGTCGGATGTGGGCCGGGGAGCGGGAGAACAACCCGCCCGTGAGGGCATAGTCGTTGGCGCCGGCCATGGCCACCGCCTCCTCGTAGCTGCCCGCCCGCATGCACACCAGCAACGGTCCGAAGATCTCCTCGGTGGCCACCTTGCAGCCGGGCTGGTCGGTGACCACCACCGTGGGTCCGACGTACCAGCCGCCCTCGGGGAGGTCCGTGCGCTGGAGCAGCACCTCCCCCTCCACCTTGGCGGCCTCCTGGTAACGGCGGACCCGCTTCCAGGCGTCCTCGTCGATGACCGGTCCCACCGCCGATCGCAACTCCCGGGGATGGCCGAGCCCGATCAGCTCCACCGCCCCCACGAGCCGCTCCACCAGCTCGTCGAAGATGGGTCCCACACCGATGACCCGGGCCGCGGCCGAGCACTTCTGGCCGGCGTAGCCGAAGGCGCTGGCCACGACGGCGGGCACCGCCTGGTCCAGGTCGGCGTCCGTGTCGACCACGATGGCGTTCTTGCCCCCCATCTCGGCCACCACCCGCTTGACGTGGCCCTGGCCGGGCTGGTGCACGGCGGCCCGCTCGATGATCTGGAGGCCCACCGCCAGCGAGCCGGTGAAGGTCACGAACGAGACCTCCGGACGGGCCACCAGCTCGGCCCCCACCTCCTCCCCCACCCCGGGCAGGAAGGCCAGGACGCCGGGCGGCACCCCCGCCTCCAGGAGCAGCTGGACGAGGCGGTAGGCGATGCCCGGTGTCTGCTCCGCCGGCTTGAACAGGACGGCGTTGCCCGTCACCAGGCCCGCCACCACCATGCCGGTGGGGATGGCCAGGGGGAAGTTCCAGGGCGCGATGACCACCCCGATCCCCCGGGGCTGGTACCGGTAGGTGTTGGACTCGCCGGGCGCCTGGAGGATGGGGACCCCGGCGCCCAGGCGCAGCGCCTCCCGGCCGTAGTACTCGCAGAAGTCGATGGCCTCGACCACGTCGGCGTCGGCCTCCCGGATGGGCTTGCCCGCCTCGAAGACCATGAGGGCGGTCAGCTCCGCCTCGTCGGTGGCGCATCAGGTCGGCGGCCCGGAAGAGCACGCCGGCCCGCCGCTCCCATCCGGCCCGGCGCCAGTCGGGCGCCGCCCGGGCCGCCGCGCTCACGGCCGCCTCGACCTCCGCCGCGCCGGCCCGCCCGCTGGTGCACACCACGGTGTCGTACGCCCCGGGATCGACCGAGACGATCGAACCGGGCGTGGCCCGGGGCCGGCCGTCCACCACCACCGGCGCCTCGAAACCCAGCTCTTCGCCCATCTTGGTCACGGCCGCGGTGAGGCGGGCCCGGGGCCCGGGCCGGCGCAGCTCGGCCGAAGGCTCGTTGAAGAAGGGCGTCGGGCGGGCGGGATCGGTGGGCGGACGGGGCGCCGGTCCCGGCTCGGGATCGGGCAGGGCCCGCTCCATGTCCTCGGGGGCACCCCGAACCCCGGGAAGGGCGGGCGGCGCCAGCAGCTCGGTGAGCTCACGGCCCTCGGCGAACCGGTGCCGGAGGAACGACTCGTTGGAGGTGTTCTCCAGCAGGCGGCGCACCAGGTAGGCCATGCCCGGGACCAGCTCTCCGACCGGGGCGTAGACCCGGACGCGCTCGCCGAGGCGGCGCAGGGCGGCGTGGACCGGCTCGGCCATCCCGTAGAGCAGCTGGAGCTCGACCGCTCCCTCGGGCAGCCCGGCGGCCCGGGAGGCGGCCAGGCCGTAGGCCAGGGAGCGCAGGTTGTGGCTGGCGAAGGCGGGGCGGACCTTCCCGGCGTGCTCCACCAGGTAGCGGGCGCAGCGCTCGTAGTTGGCGTCGGTCTCCGCCTTGCGCTCGAAGACGGGGACGGGCCAGCCCTCGGCTTTCGCCACCACCGTCTCGAAGTCCCAGTAGGCGCCCTTCACCAGCCGGATCTGCAGCGGAGTGGCCAGCGCCTGTCCGGACCAGGCCACCAGGTCACGCAGGTCGGCGAAGGAGTCCTTGCGGTAGGCCTGCACCACGCAGCCCAGCGCCGGGCCGCCGGGGAACTCCGCCCCGATGGCCCGCAGGAGCTCGAAGGTCACGTCCTTGACGTCGTCGTGCTCGGTGTCGATGTGGATGGTGGCCGGCACCTGGCGGGCCCGCAGGAGGATGGGCCGCAGCCGGCTCAGCGCCTCGTCGATGCCCTCGGCCCGGGTGAGGGGAGCGAACTTGGGGGCCAGGGCGGTGGCCTTGATGGAGATGTTGACCCGGGGCAGGTCCCCCCAGGGGTCCGCTTCCAGACGGGGACGGCGGGGCCAGGCGGCGCTGGCCGTGGCCAGCGTCTCGAGCACGATGGCCACCCGGTCGGCGTAGCGGTCGGCCTCGACCGAGGTGATCGTCTTCTCGCCGAGCAGATCGACGGTGGCGGCCTCCCCCGCCTCCCAGAGCCTCCGCAGGCGGGGCAGGGCCTGGCTGGCCGTCTCTCCGGCGATGAACTGGCGGGCCAGGCGCCTGATGTTGCGGCGAGCGGTGGCCGCCGACACCCCGGCTCCGAACGGCACCCACCCGGCCAGGCCGAGGCCCAGCTGGAGGGGAGCCGGCGTCTCGCCACCGGCGAGGTACTCCTCCAGGTGGCGCATGACGTCGTTGTCGTCCCGGCAGGCGGGAAACACGTCGACAAAGCGGAACAGCTGGGTCTTGAACCCCGGGTGGGCCATGGCCCACTCCAGCAGTTGCTCGCTCCACCAGGTCCCGCGGAAGATGCGCGACTTTTCCGAATCGCCGGCCTCGGCGATGCGGCGGGCCAGCGCCTGGACCTCGGCCTCGGAGGGGGCAGCCATCCCCCTGGAGGCTACTGCCGGCGCGTCTCCGTTCCGGTGACGCTCAGCTGGTGCTCGCGGCCACGACGGCGTCGGGGACGGACTGGCCGCGGGCGGCGAAGAGATGGAAGAGCAACAGGAGCTGCACGATGGCCAGCGGGTCGCTGCGCGCCTCGCCGTCGTTCAGCCGGCCGAGACCGCAGGGCAGCGGGTCGCCGGTGGGCAGCTCCCGCCAGATGGCCTCCTCCACCCGGGTGGTCATGGGCCGGTCGGCGTAGGCGTGGACGTGGAGCGCGTCGACCGGCTTGGAGTCCTCGTCGCGCATGAGCTTGAGGTGGATGGCCGACCGGGTGTCGTCGGAGAGCACGGAGGCCAGGTCGGGGTGGCCGATGGTGGGGCGCAGCAGGACGTAGGCCGAGAGCGGGTCGGCCGCCGTCTCGCCCCGCTCCTCGATAGGCGAGAACCGCACCACGATGTCGGCGTGGGACCGCTGGGGCCGGATGAAGGCCGCCGACTCCGGCTCCCGCCGGCCCATCTCCTCCATCACCTGCTCGGGGGTGTAGCCCCGCTTCCCCGTGTCCCGGGAGATCTTCCAGTCCTGGCGGATGGCCTCGGGCGGATCGAGATACACGGTCACGTCGAAGCACGCCCGGGCCAGCCGGCTGTGCAGCGGCAGCAGACCCTCCGCGATGACGAATTCCCGAGGTTCCACCAGGACTGGACGATCGAGGGTCCCGTGCTTGTGGTTGTAGACGGGTTTGAGGATGGGTTGGCCGAGGGCGAGGAGCTGGAGATGCTGCTCCATCACCTCGATGTAGTTGCACGACGGGTGCAACGGAGTGAAGGACAGTCCCTTGCGTTCGGCGCGGTCGTAGCGGTGGTAGTCGTCCACACAGATGGCCGTGATGCGGTCCGACCCCAGGGCCTCGACGAGCCCCTTGGTCAACGTGGTCTTCCCCGACGCCGAGTCGCCCGCGATGGCGAGCATGATCGGGCGGGTGCTCTGCTCTGGTCGGCGCCACGCGCGCTCGATGGCAATCTGCTTGTCCGGCATCGACGAAACGGTAGAGACAGGGCCCGCGAGCAACATCCCCCGTCGGGGGGTACCCACGGGGGACGCCCGAGGGGCGCCTGCCTTTCCGAGCGGTAACTTGCGTCGGTACGATGGGTTCACGCTCGGTGCAAAACGCCCCAAACCGAGCCTGGGGGCAGCCACTCTTGACGACATCCACCACCTGGCGGCGCCGGCGCCTCACGGGTCTCGGCCTCTTCGCCGTGCTGGCCGTGAGCCTGCTCCCCGTCCGGGCCGGGGCGGGCGAAGACTTCGTCGCCGGGAGCGGCCGGGCCCGGGCCAACATCTTCGAGGTCGTGCCCCGCACCGGTGGCCTCACGCTGCCGGTGAGCATCGGGCGGGCCAGCGCCAGCTACCAGGGGCTGCGGGCCGAGGCCTCGTCCGTCGCCGGTCACATCCCGACCGACGCCCCCTCCCCCACCGCCGATTGCGGAGGGCGGGCCCCCGGCGGCGGAGGAGGCGGCGGCGGCGGAGGAGGAGGGGGCGGCGGCGCCAGCCCGCCCAATCCCATCACCCAGAACCCGTTCATCTCCACCATCAAAATCAACTCCGACGACAAGGACAGCGAAGCGGGCCGGCAGGCGCAGCAGTTCGCCTCGCCCGCGGGCAGCCCCGTACACGCCGCCGGGTCCGAGCAGGAAGTGGTCGCCACCGACGACCCCTCCGCCCGGGCCACCACCGTCGAGGGCCGCCTCGGGGCCGTTGATCTGGTGGACGTCACCGCGGCCCGGGCCGAGTCCCGGGCCGGGGTCGTGGACGGTAAGACCCGTCTCGCCCACGCCGTCGTGACCATGGGCACCCTGGACATCCTGAAGGGGCTGGTCGTCTTCGAAGGCGTGCGCTGGGAGGCGACCCAGCGCAGCGGCGAGGGCGCCGAGGCCGAGGGGACGTTCTCCTTTGGACGGGTGAGGGTGGGCGAGACGCCGCTCCCCGGGCTGCCCCCGGGCGCCGGCGACGGCGATCCCTTCGCCGCCGTCAACACCGCTCTGGCGCCCACCGGCCTGGCCCTGGTGGCCCCCACGGTGGAGAAGGAGGACGGCGTCGTACGGGTCAGCCCCCTGACGTTGCGCCTCTCCGACTCACCGTTGGGTCGCGCCACCCTCGGTCCAGCCCTGGGTGCGTTCCAACCCGTCCGTGACCCCCTGGTCGACGCGCTCCTGTCCTTCTCCTGCGATCTCGGCGCCGCCATCCTGGTGGCCGACGTCGCCGCCTCCATCGCCTCGGGGTCGGGCGGCATCAGCTTCGACGTCGGCGGCGTGTCGGCCACCACCGAGGGCACCCGGTACGACAATCCCTTCGACGGTCCGCTGGGCGATCCGTTCGGGGCGCCGGCACCGGAGTTCCCGGCGAGCGCCGAGCCGCTCCCGGCGCTTCCCAGGGACCTTCTGGCCGCCCCGCTCCCCGCCGAGCCCTCGGTCCTGCCCGCCTACGGGTTCGCGCCCCCACTCCAGTCGGCGGCCCCGGCTACGGCCCCGGGGCCGGCCGCGCCCGAGATCGCCTTCGTCCAACCGGCCGGAGGCCCGACGTCCCGGCGGCTGGCCGGTGACACGGGCGGTGCCGCCCTGGCCGTGGGCGCCATCGGACTGCTGGCCGTCCTGGCCCTGGCGGCGGCGGACGCCCTCCACCTCCGGCGCGCCGCCCGGAGCATCCCTTGAGGACACGGCTCCTGCGGGGTTACGGGCCGCTCCTCGCCTTCGCCCTCCTGTTCTGCCTCATGGCCGCCTTCGTCCCCACCGTGGGCACCGAGGTCCGGACCGTCCCCGCCGCCGGGCGGATCGACCAGCCCGGCGCCACCCAAGCCCCGGAGGGAGCCGCTCCCACCCCTGACGGCTCCACCACCGGAGCGGCGACCAGCCCCGCCGGCGCCACCGGCACCGCGGGCCAGGCCCGTCCGGCCGGGAGCGCGCGGACTGGAGCCGCCACCGGTCCGTCGGCCGCCGGACCGGGCTCAGCCGCCCCGGTCCCGGGACGGGGCGGAGGCACCGCGGCAACCAATGTCGGGCCCGGCGTGCAGCCCTGCGCCAACCGTGCGCTCCAGGTCCCCAACGATCCCTACTCGCCGCCCTGCCTGACCTTCTCGGGTGACAACGGTGGCGCCACCACCCGCGGCGTGAGCGCCACCGACATCCTGGTCTCGGCCCGCATCGGCGGCCTCCCCGACTTCTCCCAGGCCCCCTCCGACAAGGGCCCCGCATCCACCTTCCGGATCGACCCGGAGGAGGTCAAGCGGACCATGGCCGGCCTGGCCGACTACTTCAACTCCCGCTTCCAGCTCTACGGGCGCAAGCTCAAGCTCGCCTTCTTCGACGGGAAGGGCTCCTTCACCAACGAGATCCAGGGCGGTGGCCAGGAGGAGGTCGAGGCCGACGCCATCACCGTGGCCGAGGAGCTCAAGGCCTTCGCCGAACTCAACGGCTTCACCGCTCCCTTCGGCGACGCGCTGGCCCGCCGGGGCGTCGTGAACTTCGGGGCCCCCTACATGTCCCAGGAGTGGATGGCGGAACGCCGCCCCTACGTGTGGAGCCCGGCCACCGACTGCACCTTCATCCAGCAGTCGGTCACCGACTACCGGCTGAAGCGCCTCACGGGCCGGCCGGCGGCCCACGCGGGCGGCACCTTGAACGGCAAGCCCCGGACCTTCGCTGTCATCGCCCCCGAGAACCCCTGGTACCAGCAGTGCGTGGAGGCGGGCGAGCGGGTGGCCCGGGCCGCGGGCAACCCCACCCAGGTCAACATCAAGTACAAGCTCGACTTCGGCACGCTCTCCAACCAGGCGGCCAGCGTCATCGCCAAGCTCCGCTCCGAGGGCATCACGTCGGTCATCTGCGGATGCGACCCGGCCTTTCCCATCTTCCTCACCGCCAAGGCCGAGGAGCAGGGTTACCAGCCCGAGTGGATCATCACCGGAGCGGCGCTGGTCGATATCGACGTCCTCGGCCAGCTGTACCAGCAGGACCAATGGTCCCGGGCCTTCGGCGTCAGCTTCCTCGGCCCGACGCAGCCACTACGGAGCACGCTGGGCTACTCCGCCTTCAAGGTCATGAGGCCGAGCGAAGAGCCGTCGCCCCTGGTCGACGTCCTCTACTACCAGATGTACCTGCTGGCGCTGGGGCTCCACATGGCCGGCCCCGGCCTGACCCCGGACACTTTCGAGGCGGGCATGCTCGCCTACCCCGGTGGCACCGGCCTGGCGGGGACCTGGGACTTCACCCCCGGCCGTTACACCCCCACCGTCGACGCCCGCGAGATCTGGTGGGACCCCGACAAGACGTCGGCGCAGAACGGGGAGAAGGGCGCCTACGTGGAGTCCGAGCCGGGCAAGCGCTACCGCCCCGGCCAGTGGCCGGCGGGCGATCCGGCCGTCTTCTCACCGTGACGTCACGGTGAGGCGGTTCTGGCCGGATAGCCGCCCCGCCCGGTGGAGCCTGCTGGCCGTGGCCGTCGTCGCCGCCTGGGGTCTGGCCGGCCTGATCCTGCCCAAGGGAGCACCCCTGGGTGTGGTCCTCACCGGCCTGGTGCTGGGCGACGCCACCGGCCTGCTGGCCATCGGGCTCGTGCTCATCTACCGCACCAACCGGATCGTGAACTTCGCCTACGGCTCCATCGGGGGCGTGGCGGGCCTGGTGGCTGTCAACCTGTTCCTCCAGAAGGACTGGAACTACTTCGCCGCCATGGTCGCCGGGGTGGTGTGCGGGATGGCCGTCGGCGGCCTGGTCGAGGTGGCCGTCATCCGCCGCTTCGCCCGCTCCTCCCGCCTGGTCCTCACCGTGGCCACCATCGGCCTGGCCCAGGTCCTCTCCGGGGTGGAGCTGTTCCTGCCCACCTGGTTCGGCGGCCGGGCGACGCCGCTCGGTGGCTTCGTGACCCCCATCGACAACGACATCAGCATCACGGTGGAACCGGTGAAACTCACCGGCAGCCACGTCCTCATCATGGTCTCGGTCCCCATCGTGATCGCCGTCCTGGCCTGGTTCCTCAACCGGACCGACGCCGGCGTGGCCATGCGAGCGGCGGC
The DNA here is from genome assembly GCA_963789165.1 of uncultured Actinomycetes bacterium. GTDB lineage: Bacteria > Actinomycetota > Acidimicrobiia > IMCC26256 > BP-133 > CAWBJP01. Next base: position 4,054 of record CAWBJP010000011.1, on the reverse strand, counting down.
CGAGAACAACGACCGGGCCCGCCTCCTCGGCATCCCCGTCCGGCGCCTTTCCACCCTGGTGTGGGTGGTGGCCGGGGGCCTGTCGGCCCTCACCTTCATCCTCAAGGCGCCCTTCGCCGGTTCGACCCCCGGAGGGCTGGCCGGCCCGACCCTGCTCCTGCCCGCCCTGGCCGCCGCCGTGCTGGCCCGCATGGAGTCACTGCCGGTCGCCTTCCTGGCCGGCGCCGCGCTCGGCGTGATCGAACAGCTCGTGCTGTGGAACGGCAACGTCCCCTCCGCCGCCGACCTCGTCTTCCTCATCGTGATCCTCCTCGGCCTCCTGGCCGGGCGGGAGCGGGTGGGGCGGGGCACCGAGGAGCAGGCGGCCTGGTCCGAGGTGGCCGTGGCCCGGCCCGTCCCCACCGAGCTGCGCCGGCTCCCCGAGGTGCGCTGGGTGCGGGCCGCCCTGGTGGCGGTGGGGGTGGCCGTCGCCTTCTTTGCCCCCTTCGTGTACGGGCCGAGCACCACCACCCTCCTGGCCCTCGGTCTGGTGTGGGGGATGGTGGGCATCTCGCTGGTGGTGCTGACCGGCTGGGGCGGCCACATCAGCCTGGGTCAGTTCGCCATCGTGGGCGTGGGCGCGGTGGCCGCCGGCAACCTGGTGTCGCGCTGGGACATCGACTTCTTCGTGGCCATGCTGGCCGCCGGCGTGGTGGGCGGCGTCGTCGCCCTGCTGGTGGGCCTCCCCGCGCTGCGGATCCGGGGCCTGTTCCTGGCCGTGACCACCCTGGCCTTCGCCATCGCCCTGGACAGCTACTTCCTGAACCCGACCTACTTCGATGCCTGGATCCCCCAGAACATCAACCGCGGCGTCCTGTGGCAACGCTTCCCGCTCGAGAACGCCCGCACCATGTACTTCGTCTGCCTCGTCTTCCTGGGCCTGTTCGTGCTCGCCGCCCGGGGGGTCCGCCGGTCCCGAGCGGGGCGGGTCCTGCTGGCGGCGCGGGACAACCGCCGGGCCGCCGAAGCCGCCTCGGTCCCCACCACGGCCGTGATCCTCTCCGGCTTCGTCTTCTCCGGGGTGCTGGCGGGGATCGCCGGGGCGCTGCATGTGGTGGTCCTCCACGGCGCCCGGGTCGGCAGCTACCAACCGGTCCAGAGCCTGGAGATCTTCTCCATGGCCGTGATCGGCGGCCTGTCCTCAGTGGGCGGCGTGCTCCTCGGGGTGTTCGCCCTCAGGGGTCTCGAGCAGGTGGTGAGTCCCGCCTACCGCCTGCTGGTGACGGGCGGTGGCCTGCTCGTCGTGCTGCTCATCCTGCCCGGCGGGCTGGGTCAGGCCGCCACGCGCCTGCGCGACGCCTACCTGCGGGCCGTGGCGCGGCGCCGGGGAATCCTGGTGCCGTCCCTGGTGGCCGACCGCCGCCCCGAACCGGGCTCGGAGGACGACCATCCCGAGGACGAGGTGGACCTCCTGGCCGGAGCGCTGCGGCGGTGACCCCGATCCTGTCCTGTCGCGCCCTGGACGTCGGCTACGGGCCGGTGCAGGTCCTCTTCGGGGTGGACTTCGAGGTGGCCGAAGGCGAGCTGGTCGCCCTCCTCGGCACCAACGGCGCGGGCAAGTCCACGCTCCTCAAGGCCGTGGCCGGCCTCGTCACGCCCATGGCCGGGACGGTGGAGTTCGCCGGCGGCAACGTCACCGGGCGATCGGCGGAGTCGCTGGCCCGGGCCGGGATGGCCCTCATGCCCGGCGGGCGGGGCGTCTTTCCCGGGCTCAGCGTGGACGATCACCTGCGGCTGGCCGGCTGGCTCTACCGGGGCGATCGGGACCGTCTGGCCGCGGCCCGGGCCGAGGTGCTCGACATGTTCCCCCTGCTGGCCGTGCGCCTGGACCAACCGGCGGCCAACCTCTCCGGCGGCGAGCAGCAGATGCTGGCCCTGGCCCAGACGCTGATGGGCCGGCCCCGGCTCCTCCTCGTCGACGAGCTCTCCCTCGGTCTCGCTCCCACGGTCGTGGCCCATCTCCTCGACGTCCTGCGGGACGTCCACCGGTCCGGGGTCACGGTGGTGGTGGTGGAGCAGTCCGTGAACGTGGCCCTCAACCTGGCCAAGCGGGCCGTGTTCATGGAGAAGGGCGAGGTGCGCTTCAGTGGCCCCACCGCCGAGCTCCTCGACCGTCCCGACCTGCTCCGCTCGGTGTTCATCCCGGGAATCACCCGGTCCGACGCCCCCGCGTTGCGGGCCCCGAACGGAAAGCACGTCGATGGGGACGCGACGCCGCCCGAGCCCCGCGACCTCTCGGGGGATCCCGTGCTCGAATGCCGGGGAGTGGTGAAACGCTTCGGAGGCATCCGGGCGGTGGACGGCGTCGACCTCACCCTGCGCCAGGGCGAGATCCTCGGCCTCATCGGCCAGAACGGGGCGGGCAAGACGACCCTCTTCGACTGCATCTCGGGGTTTCTGCCCACCGAAGCGGGTGCGGTGATGCTGCGGGGCCGGGACGTGAGCCGCTGGGCGCCCCACGAGCGGGCCCGGGCGGGGCTGGGCCGGTCGTTCCAGGAGGCGCTCCTCTACCCGTCCCTCACCACCTGGGAGACGATCGCGGTGGCCTTCGAGCGCCACCTGGCCTCCAAGGAGATGGTGGCCGCCGCCCTGCGCCTGCCCGCCTCCTACGAGTCGGAGGCCGACGTGGCCGCCCGCGTCGAGGGCCTCATCGAGCTGATGGGACTGGGTGCCTTCCGGGACAAGCTCCTGGGCGAGCTGAGCAGCGGCAGCCGGCGCATCGTCGAGCTGGCCTGCATCCTGGCCCAGGACCCCACCGTGGTGCTCCTCGACGAGCCCTCCGCCGGTGTGGCCCAGCGGGAGACGGAGGCGCTCGGGCCGCTGCTGCGCCGGGTGCAGGCCCACACGGGCTGCTCCATGCTGGTCATCGAGCACGACATGCCGCTCATCGCCGCCGTGTCCGACGAGGTCGTGGCCCTCGAACTCGGCCAGGTCATCGCCCGGGGTACGCCCACCGAAGTCCTCGAGCACCCCCGGGTGATCGAGTCCTACCTCGGCCCCTCGGCCGCGGCCGTCCACCGCTCCGGGCCGGGCCGCTGACCTGGCCCCGGCCTCCCTAGATCAGGATGAGGCTGACAGGGACGGCGAAGAGGACGGCCAGGAACAGGGCCATCCGCTGCTTGGAGGACACCGTCTCCCGGGCGATGCGCATGGCCGCCGACCGCACGGCGGGGTACATGAGGCCGATGAGCACCAGGGTCCAGGCCGTGACGCCGATCACCTCGGCGAGCACGACACGGGCGGCGTCCGGGTTGTCGAGGAGGATGGCGGCGACCAGGGTGTCGGCCAGGGTCGTGATGTTCGCCCCGGCAATGTAGGGCAGGGCTTCCTCCCGCTTCAGGTAGCCCTTGGCCACCAGGGGGACGAGGAGCGTGAGCGCCACCGACACCGACAGCGTCATGAACGCCACCGCGCACCCGAGGGCGAACATGGCCCACGGCTTGCGGTACCAGGCGGTCCCCCGCTCCTGGAGACTCTCTCCGGAGAGGTCGGGCAGGACCTTGTCGAAGACCTTGAAGGCCACGAGCAGAACGCCGAGGCCGAGGGGGAAGAGACCCCAGCCGGGAACCGTCGACGTGGCCGCGTCGATGATCCAGCCGAAGAGCGTGTCCGTCACCGACAGGAGTTGGGGCGGGGCGGAGAGCCGTAGGCCGTCGAGGCTGCCGCTCCGCAGCAGGGCGAAGCCGATGGCCGCCCCCGGCAGGTAGGCGAAGACCGTCATGGTGAGGGACATGATCCCGATGGAGAGCGGAGCCTTCCGGCCGCTCTTGCGCCGTACGGCGTAGATGGCGCCGACCACCAGCACCACGAAAGACGCCCCGAGCCGGGAGCCGGTCAACATGGTGAAAGCCTGAGAGCGGTCGATGGCGCCACCGTCGAGCAGGGTGAGCGACGAGGCGGCGACCGGCGAGCCAGAGAGCACGATGCAGGCACCCAGCCAGCCCAGGCCCAGGGTGCTCCAGGCGTTGTCGGTGAAGATGGAGCCGGAGAGGGAGGGGATGAGGGCTGCGGCCCC
>CAWBJP010000010.1:0-478823 GCA_963789165.1 uncultured Actinomycetes bacterium | reverse complement strand
TCCTGGCTGCGGCGGGGATGGGGCGGGTCGCCGTGGCAGCGGCAGTCGGCGGATGCATCGTCGGCCTGCTTCTCATGCTGCCGGGACACATCTCGGCGGAACCGGTGGTGGAGACGTGAAGCTGCTCGGCGCCCTGGGAACGTTGCTGGGGCCGGCGGGAACTCTGACGGCCTTCCTGGCGATGGCTGTCGTCGGCGGCGTGCATCCGGGCCCTCGCGCGGCGTCACGATGCGGACGCCCGGTCCGCGCGCGCCCGCGTCGGATCGCGGACGCCTGCGTCGCCAGCCGTCGCCCCGCCGCCGTCCGGGCGGCGTAGCGGCGAGACCACCCCAGTCGGATCATGCGAAGCACTGCACGCCGACCAGGAGGACCGCACCATGACCGAGTCACAGCAGTCCCAGCGCGGATGGTTCAGCAGCTGGCGCGAGCACCGCCGCGCCCGGCGCCAGCAGGCCCTCGAGAGCCAGATGTTCGAGCGCGAGAAGGCCGGCGAGCACGGCGGCCTGTACGGCAGCTCCAGCACCTATCCGCACGCCGGCCGACTGTTCTACGGAACCGGCGGTTCGGCGGCGGCGACGGCGGCGGTGGCGGCGGCGGCGACGGCGGCGGCGGCGGATGCTGACGCTCAGCGGTGAGCCGCAGCTGCGCGAGCGGCGCCCGCGCCCCGCCATCGGCGCGTCCACGAGCCGGTAGCCCACGCCCCACACGTTGATGACGTAGCGGTCGCCGTGCGCGCCGAGCTTGTGGCGCAGCCGGCAGGCGTGCGAGTCCAGCGTCCGCGTCGAGCCGATCGAGCGGTAGCCCCAGATCGTGCGCAGCAGCTCCTCCTTCGTGAAGACCCGGCGTGGGGTCGGACGACGAGCGTGCGCAGCAGCGCGAACTCCTTCTGCGACAGCGCGACGCGCTCGCCGTGCAGGCGCACCTCGCGCGACGGCGGGTCGACCTCGAGCGGCCCGGCGCGCAGCCGGCCGTGCGACGGGCGGCGGTCGGCGCGGCGCAGCAGCGCCGCGACGCGCCCGCGCAGCTCCGGGTAGGAGAACGGCTTGCAGACGTAGTCGTCGGCGCCGCGGTCGAAGCCGCGCACGCGGTCGAGCTCGGTCGCGCGGCCGCTGATGACCATGAGCGGCATGTCGGGGTTCACGCGGCTGGCGACCCCGTCGGCGCTGCGCACGCGGCGCAGCAGCTCGTAGCCGCTGCCGTCGGGCAGGCCGACGTCGACGAGGGCGCTTCGGTCCCTTTCGCGCTAAAGGCTCCACCGCGCAGGATTGTCTCGTTTGCCGCCGAACCCTTCAACTGTCCCGCTCGTGTCTGGGTCGAGTGAAGGAACCAACCCCCCGTTGAAGACTTCTCGGTCGCGCGTTCTCGTCGCGGTCGTGGTTGCGTTGTCCATCGTCGTTCCCAGTTGGGGCGCGGCGGCGGGCGCGGCCACGCTGCCGATTCCCCCTGGTTTCGAGGTCTCCGCCCGCCGGGACCTCGCCCCCGGGGTGGAGTACCTGACCCTCACGCGCCGGCAGCCGCCGCTGGTCATGAACGTGGCCCGGATCGCTCCGTCCGCTCCCGTCGACCTGCGAGTCGTGTCCGCCTTCGACAAGGTCGGGCCCCGCAAGAACGAGGAGTCCCTGGAACACCCCACCGCCATGTGCGCCCGCGTCGGGTGCCTGGTGGGGGTGAACGGCGACTTCTACCACCCGGACACGGAGGAGCCCTACGGCGCCGTGGCCACCGGTGGCCGCCTGCTGCGCTCGCCCGCCCCGGGCCGGGGTCAGGGATGGAAGGCCCGCGACGGGCGCTTCTCCGTGGGGGGCTTTCCCTGGTCGGGGAGCGTCACTCCGGCCAATGGCGCGACGATCTCTATCGCCGGGATCAACGTCAACCCGGTGCCCAACGGCCTGGTGCTCTATACGCCCGACTACGGCCCGGTGACCCGGGCCCCGGGAGGCAGCACGGAGCTGGTGGTGCGGTTGAGCGGCACTCCCGCCCTGGGCCAGACCGTGTCCGCCACCCCGGTCAGGATGGGCGATGGCTTCACCCAGATTCCCGCCGATGGCGCCGTCCTCACCGGCGTAGGGGGGGCGGCCGACGCCCTGCGCGACCTGTGGAACCGTCGGAACCAGACCGGGGCCATCACCTTGCGCCTCGAAGCGGACGTGGTCGAGACGGTCGGCATCTACCCGGTTCTGGTCACCGGCGGCCGCGTGGTGCCTCCCACCGTCGCCGAGGACCTGACCACCGGCAAGCACGGGCGGACCCTGATGGGCTCGACGGCCGACGGCACCATGGTCCTGGCCACCATCGACGCCAGGCGCACGGAGTCAGCCGGTGTCCCCATGCTGGAGGCGGCACAGCTGCTCGTCGCCCTCGGAGTGGTGGAGGGCGGAAACCTGGACGGCGGCGGCGGGTCTACCTTCGTCGTGCAGGGCAAGGTCGGCAACACGCCCACCGACGGGCCTGGCAGCCCGGCGTCGGAGTCCGACGGCCCCGTCCCCCCCAACGAGTACTCCCCCGGCCGGTTCGAGCGGACGGCAGTGAACATGCTCGCGATCGTGCCCCGCGGGGCCTCCGTCCCCGGCGGCGGCGGTGGTCCGGGATCGGGCAGCCAGCCCGGTGGCGCCGATGGGCCCGGCGGCCTGGCACCCGGCGGCCTGGTACCCGGCGGCGGGCTCTTCGCGCCGACCAACCCCGGCGACCTGGCCCTGTTCGGCTCGGGCTCGGCCGGTGCGGGTGGGGCGGGCGGCTCCACCTCCCTGTTCGCCCCGAGCCCGCTGTCGTCGACACCACTCGGCTCCGCTTCGGCGCTGTACAAGATCTTCACCCTGCTCAAGGCCAAGGCGGCCGCCGACGCCCTAGGGGCGGGAGCGGTCTCGGGTGAAACTCCCGGCTCCACCAGCACGACGTCTGGCCAGGCCGACCACGCCGGGGACGGCGTGGGTGCCGGGGCCGGAGAGAGCGCGGCCGGTTCGGCGGCCGACGACCTGCCGGCCTCCTCCCGGCTGCCCTTCCTGGTGGTCGCCGTCCTGATGCTCCTTTCCGTGCTGGGCGCGGTGGTAGCGCTGCACCGCAGCCCATCGGCCCTCGTCCGTATGAGCAGGCTGCGGCCGTCGGCTGGCGGCGGCCTGTCATAGCGTCCGCCTCACCGGTCGGCTCGGGACGGCGCGACCGAAACCGGTCCGGGGCGCGCAGTAAGTAGCCTGGTCTTTTCGCCCATCGAGGAGACCTTCCCTGCGTGAGCAATGAGCCACTGACGTCCGGTCCGCCGGAGGTGGCGCCCGGAGAGACCGCAGCGCCGTCGCGGCCCCTTCCCCTACCGGAGGACCCACCGGTCGTCCAGACCGGGTGGCTCTCCGACCGGACCCTTCCGACCCTCGGCGCCGCCTGGGTGGCCGCCTTCGCTCTCGGCGTCTATGCCCGCTGACCGCGGCAGCGGGCGTGGTGGTCTTCGACGTCAGCTGGGCGGGGGGATGACGTGGCTGGCCCACCCACTCGGGATCTATGCCGCCTCCCGGGTCGTGACCGTGGTCGCCCTGGCGGTGGCAGGGGTGCTGAGCCCCGATCACTTCGCCGACATGTTCTTCCGCTGGGACGGCGCGTGGTACCTCGCCCTGGTCGACCAGGGCTACCCGCACGGGGTCCCGGTGGTGGCGGGCGGCGAGGCCGCCCAGAGCACGATCGCGTTCTTCCCGGGATTCCCCCTCGCCATCCGCGGCCTGCAGCGGGTCACGGGCCTCCCCGCCAAGCCCGCCGCCATCGTCATCGTCTTCATCTTCGGGGCCGCCGCCGCCGTGTTGCTGTGGTGCCTCGTCCGCCGGGTGGCCGACGCCGCCGCCGCCGACCGGGCCACGGCGCTGTTCTGCTTCTTCCCGGGGTCCTTCGTCCTCTCCCTCGCCTACTCCGAGGCGCTGATGCTCGCCCTCGCCGCCGGGTGCCTCCTGGCTCTGATCAGCCGGCGGTGGCTGGCGGCGGGAATCGCCGCCGCCCTGGCCACCGCCGTGCGGCCCAACGCCGTGGCCCTGGTGGCCGCCTGCGCCTGGGAAGCCGGCCGGGCGCTGCGCCGAAGGGAGTGGCGGGCGGTGGCCGCCCCCCTGCTGGCCCCCGTCGGAGTCCTGGCCTTCTTCGGCTTCCTCTGGTCCCGAACCGGCGAGGCGTCGGCCTGGCTCCGGACCCAACAAGACGGTTGGGAGCAGAAAGTGGACTTCGGACGCAGCACCGTATCCGACGTCTGGCGAGTCGCCCAACACCCGATCGCCGACCTCAACAAGCTGATCGCGGTGGCGAGCCTCGCCTTCCTTGTCGTCTCTGGCGTGCTCCTCTTGTGTTCGAAACTGCCGGCGGTGCTGACGGTCTACACCGCCGTCGTCGTCTTCATGGCTTTCGCCTCGGAAGTCGGGGGGTCCCGACCCCGCTTCCTGCTCACCGCCTTTCCCCTGATCGTCGCCGTCGCTGTACGCATCCGGGGCCTGCTCTTCACCGTCGTCCTGGCCTCGTCGGCCCTGCTGCTGGCGGCACTGACCATCCTCTCCGTGGCGAGCCTCAAAGCCACGCCCTGAGCCGCGGAGATTCCTCTCAGGCCATCCCGACGATGGGGGAATTGAGCCGCAGCCGCCCGGTGGAGCCGCAGAACTGGGCGTCGCCGAAGGAGAAGATCCCACCATCGGAGGCCACGAACCAGTAGCCCTTGCTCGAAGTGGTGGCAGCCATCCCCACCACCGGGCGGTTCAGGGTCATCGCGCCGGTGGAGCCGTGGAAGCCGGCGGCTCCGAAGGTGAAGATGCCGCCGTCCCGGGCCACGAACCAGTAGCCCGGCCGGGTGGGATGGGCGGCCATGCCCACGATGGGCTGGTTCAGGGGCATCCCGCCCATGGAGCCCAGGAAGGGGGCGTCGCCGAAGGAGAAGATGCCGCCATCGGCGGCCACCAGCCAGTAGCCGGCACCGGTGGGCGTTGATGCCATCCCCACGATGGGCGAGTTGAGGCGCATGGCGCCCGTCGACCCCAGGAAGGGGGCACCGCCGAAGGTGAAGATCCCGCCGTCGGCCGCCACCAGCCAGTAGCCCTTGCCCTTGGGATGGGCGGCCATGCCCACGATGGGCTGGTTCAGGGTCGTCCCGCCGGTGGAGCCGTGGAAGGGGGCGTTCCCGAACGAGAAGATCCCCCCGTCCCGGGCCACGAACCAGTACCCGTCGGCCACGGGGTTCTCCGCCATCCCCACGATCGGCAGGTTGAGCCGGAGATGCCCGGTCGAGCCGTGGAAGGCAGCGTCGCCGAAGGTGAACACCCCCCCGTCGGCCGCCACCAGCCGGTAGCCGGTGTCGCACGTGATGGGCAGGGCCTCGAACGCGTCGGCGCCCAGGCGCCGGGAATTCTTCCGATGCATCGGCCAGGGGATACTGCGGGGAGTGGGGATGTCGTAGGCGTAGACCCAGCCCTCATTCCCCCGTCCCGAGCCGGCGTCGAAGCCGGCGCTGACCAGGGCCCAGCGTCCGGGGCCCAACTCACCCACTGCGGCCGCCGCCTTGTGGGCCAGCCCGCTCTGCCCCACGGCCACCGACATGCGCGATGCCAGGTTGGCGTCAAGGATATGGAGCTGGGCCCCGTCTCCGATCATCACCTCGGGCGCTCCGGAGCCGTCGATGTCGGCGATCACGGGCGGGGCCGTCAGCTCGTCATTGTTGCGCCACGTGCGCCGCTGGCCGTTTCCGTAGAAGGCATCGAGGACACCGCCGGCCGGATTGAGGTTGACGTAATCGTTGCTACCCACCACCACGTCGGTGAGGCCGTCGCCGTCGAGGTCGCCCAGGGCCGGCGTCAAGGTGATGGAGCGGCTGGCGGTCTTGGGCCACCCGGCCACGTCGGAGCCGTCCTCCACGTTGAAGGCCCACACCTTGTTGGAGTCGATGCACACACCGGCGCCGCGGCAGTTGGAGGTGCCTTGGCCGGTGACCACCTCGAGGCCCGGGTCGCCATCGAGGTTGCCGATGGCCGGCGCGCTCTGGAAGGTCTCGCGGCTGATGCGCTGCCAACGCTGCACCAGCCTCCCGCCGGAGAAGCTGAGCGAACGGAAGTACCCGCCGTTGTGCGAGTCTCCGGGCACGTCGGGATTGGCCGTGGCGTCGCCGCCGATGAAGATCTCCTGGGCGCCGTCGCCGTCGGTGTCGTAGAGGGCGGGGGCGGACCAGACCGAGTCCCGGTTGTCGAAGGAACCGAGGACCCCGCAGTGGTGGTCCACCACGTAGATCCAGTGGTCGAAGGATCCGAAGACGACGTCGTTCAGGCCATCACCGTTCACGTCGCCGATGGCGGGAGCGTTGAAGACGGCGTCGTCCTCTCTCCCGCCCTGCATGGCGAGGCGGCAGCGCAGCGTCCCGTCCCGGTTGAAGATGTTGATGGCGCCCTGCTCGCTGCGCATCTCCAGGCTGCCCACCCCGACGGCCACTTCATTCGTCCCGTCGCCGTCGAGGTCCCCGACCGCCGGGCTCGACGCCACCGCGGCGGTGGCTTGGGCCGGCCAGCCCCGAAGCGGGTTGCCCGCCGCGTCCCAGGCGTAGAGCCGGCCGTCCAGGCCCCCGACCACGATGTCGTTACCGCCCACACCATCCACGTCGGCGATGACGGGCGACGAGTGGACGAACCAGGCACCCGGCACCCGGCGCGCCGGCCACCGCTCGGGCAGCCCGGGCGTGGCCCCGACCCCGCCGGATGGCACCAGGGCGGCAGCCAGAGTCAGGAGGGCGACAACGACGCCCAGGCGATGGAGCTTCATCGAGCACTTCATCCTCGGAGGAGCCTACCGGTCACTAAGAGTGCTCGACCTGTGACGAACGAAACTTGAAGCCGCCTTAACTCGAACCGGACCCTTAGACTTCACAGATTGTGAAAAACCGCCGCCTCATCGCCGCGCTGAAAAGGTCCAATGGCGCGGCCGAGGCGGTGATTGCGCCGGAGGTTCCCACACGGCTTCAACGGACCCTGTCGCACCTCAGCACCGTCCGAAGTCGCGAGCACGGTTATGGCGATATCGTGGGGATGTATCTTGCCGCTCGCGTGTTCACCTGGCTCGTCGCATGGACGGCCCGTGACGTCCCAACCGCCGCCGGGGGAACGCTTGGCGGGGGCGTACGGGAGTCTGTTCTCGCGTTCGCGAGTAACTGGGATGGCTCTTGGTACCAGCGGATCGCCGACGTCGGGTACCAGCAAGCGCACCCAGGCGGGGATGCGTTCGCCTTTTTCCCGCTCTACCCCTTCAGCGGCGTCGCGCTGTCGCGTCTCAGCCTCGGGCTGGTGAGCATTCGCGTCGCGCTGCTGGCGGTCAACCTGGCCGCGGGCCTTGCCGCTGCCCTCTGCCTGCGCTCGTGGCTGCGAGAGGAAACTGGCGACGCCCAGCTGGCCGATCGGGGTGCGTTCTACCTGGCGATCTTTCCCGGCGCGTTTGTGCTCGCCATGACCTACAGCGAGGGAACGTTCCTCTTTCTCTCGATCGCCACCATGTGGGCGGCGCGGAGGGGCGCGTTCGGCTGGGCGGGGTTGTTCGCCGCGCTGGCGGTGCTCTGCCGGCTGCAGGGTGTCCTCCTGTTGGCACCCCTCGCGCTGGAGGTGTTCTGGCGCTGCCGGAGCGACGGCCGGTGGCTGAGCGGCGAGCGGCTCGCGGCCCTAGCCATGCCGTGTGTCACTCTCGGCGGCTGGCTCCTCTACGTTCGGTCCCAGACCGGCGATTTCTTCTGGCCCATCACCGTGCAGACCCGCCCAGGCTGGAAGGGCTCCTTTCTTCCCTTCTGGCGCCCTCTCAGTCGCGACCTTTTGAATTGGTCCACCATCGGCCGAGCCTCGGCTATCGCGCTGATGATCGCCGTCGTCTTCTTGGTGATCGCGGTCATTGCCTTCTGGAAGCTCCCTGCCTCCATCGCCCTCTATGGGTTGCTCTACGTCACGGTGTCGAATTCGAGCGAGAACCTCGCACTCGGCACGTTGCGGTACATGGTCGCGGCCGTGCCAGTGTTCTGGGTGCTGGCCATTTTCGGCCGCCGCCAGCTGGTCCATCAGGCACTCACGATGGTGAGCCTCATGCTGCTCGGCGTGCTCACGGTGTTGGTGGCCACGAGCCGGTTTATCGCCTGACGGGCGACGTCTTTGACGCCGCTCGCGACCATGCGAAGCGACCGGGCCGGCCGTGTAGCCTCGAACGGGTGCAGGATTTCACCGACGACCTGGCTGACCTGCGCCGCCGTCTCGACGACGCCAAGGCCTACCTACGCCTCGAGGCGGCCCGGGGCCGGCTGGTCGAACTGGAGAAAGAGGCGTCCGACCCCTCGCTGTGGGACGACCCCGATGCCGCCCGTCGGGTGACCACCGAGCTCGCCCGGGTGAAGGACGACATCGACCGGGTCGACGGCCTGGAGGGCCGGCTCTCGGACATGGAGACCCTCGACCAGTTGGCCCGGGAGGAGGGCGACGAGTCCCTGGCGGGCGAGATCGCCGCCGGCCTCTCGGGTCTCGTCGCCGACCTTTCCGAGCTGGAGCTGCAGGCGCTCTTCACCGGCGAGCACGACGAGCGCGACGCCATCTGTGCCGTGCATTCCGGGGCGGGTGGCACTGACGCCGCCGACTGGGCCGAGATGTTGCTGCGGATGTACCAGCGCTGGGCCCAACGCCGGGGCTTCGCCTTCGAGCTGGACGAGGTGTCACCGGCGGAGGAGGCCGGCATCAGCTCGGCCACCTTCACCATCAAGGGCCGCTATGCCTACGGGATGCTCTCGGGGGAGAAGGGGGTCCACCGCCTGGTGCGGATCTCACCCTTCGACGCCCAGTCCCGGCGCCATACCGCCTTCGCCTCCTTCGAGGGGGTGCCGGCCCTGGACGAGGCCGAGGAGCCTGAGATCGACCCTGAGGACCTCCGGATCGACACCTACCGGTCGTCGGGGGCCGGGGGCCAGCACGTCAACGTGACCGACTCGGCGGTGCGCATCACCCACCTGCCCACCGGGATCGTGGTCTCCTGTCAGAACGAGCGCTCCCAACACCAGAACCGGGCCCGGGCCATGCAGATCCTCGCCGCCCGCCTGGCCGACGTGGCCCGGGACGAACGCCGGGCGGAGATGGAGAAGCTCTCCGGAGAGAAGCGCGACGTGACCTGGGGGAGCCAGATCCGCTCCTACGTGCTGGCGCCCTACCAGCTGGTGAAGGATCTGCGCTCCGACTACGAGACGGGCAACGTCTCCGCCGTGCTCGACGGTGAGATCGACGCCTTCATGGAGGCCTTCCTCCAGTGGCGGCGCCGGGAGGGTGAGCCGACCCCCTAGCGCCAGATGTGCTTGGGCCGGCGACGCAGCCGGGCCCGCACACCACTGCACACGCCGACGAGGCCCACGAACGCACCCGCCATGAGGGGATGGAACGGTCCGGGAATCGTCTCCTGCCCGGGGAGATCGGAGTCCCAGGCGTTGGCGGCCAGGAACGTGCGCTGCTGGACGAGCGGGGCGGTGGGCGGCGGGACGAACGGCTCAACCGGGGCGGGGACCGGCTCGGGCGCCGGGACGGGCTCGACCACCGGCGGGGGAGGAGGGGCGGTGGTGGTGGTCGTGGTCGGCGCGGGAGCGGCGGCCGCCACCACCGGCTTCGGCCGGGGCTTGGGCGCCGGCGCGGGCGCTGGCGCCGGGGCGGGGGCGGCGGCGGGGGCGGGGGCGGGAGCGGGCGCCGCCGCCGTGCCGGCCTTGGGCTGGCGGAAGACGACCGCCACGTAGATCAGTTCCCTGCCATCGGAGGCGACGCCCACGCCGAGCTCCGAGAACGACGGGTGGAGGATGTTCTCCTTGTGACTGGCGGAATTCATGAAGGCGGTCTGGATGTCCCGGAGCGTGGGGCCACGGCCCACGTTCTCGCCCACCCGCTGCCAGTTCGCCACCTGGGTACCCAAATTCGAGGTGTGCCACAGCTTGTTGGCCCGGGCCATCTCCTCGGCCCGGCGCTGGGCGAAGGACTGCAGATCGGGGGCGGTCCTCAGGGCCGGCAGGCCCCGGGCCGTGCGGTCGGCGTTGGTCATCGAGGTGAGGTCCTCGGCGGCCCACGCCGCGCTCGACCAGTCCCGACATCAGGACCACGACGACTACCAGAAACAACTTCCGCACGGGGCACTCCCTCCCTGTGACTAGTTGTTTCGGCCTAATCACGCGTGCTCCTGCCACGGAGAGTGTTGATAGCTCCCATCGCGCCCCATTGATGGTCCCCGGTTCCCCCAGTTTGGGCCCATTGTTGCTGGTTTAGCCCTCGGTTACAAAGTGGGGCCTGTTCCCCTTTCCGGACAGCGGCGACTGGTAGCCTCGCTGCGGTCATGATCCGGTTTGAAGGGGTCACAAAGAGCTACAAGGGCGGCGTCACCGCTGTCAAGGAGCTCAGCCTCGAGATCGACAAGGGCGAGTTCGTCTTCCTGGTCGGGCCCTCCGGCTCGGGGAAGTCGACCTGCCTGCGGATGCTGCTGCGCGAGGAGCTCCCCGACGCGGGGCGCATCCTCGTGGCCGACCGGGACATTTCCCAGCTCACGTCGTGGAAGGTGCCCTACCTGCGCCGGAACATGGGCTGCATCTTCCAGGACTTCAAGCTGCTGCCCTACAAGACCGTCTACGAGAACGTGGCCTTCGCCCTCGAGGTCATCGGCCGGCCCCGCTCGGTCATCGAGGGCCAGGTCCCTCAGATGCTCGACCTGGTCGGGCTGACGAAGAAGGCCGACAACCTGCCCAACGAGCTGTCCGGGGGCGAGCAACAGCGGGTGTCCATCGCCCGGGCCTTCGTCAACCGGCCCATTCTCCTGCTGGCCGACGAGCCGACCGGCAACCTGGACCCGACCACCTCAGCCGGGATCATGCGCCTCCTCGACCGGATCAACCGGACGGGCACCACCGTGCTCATGTGCACCCACGACTACGGCATCGTCGACGTCATGCGCCGGCGGGTCATCGAGCTCGACAAGGGCCAGCTGGTGCGCGACGAGGCCCGGGGCGCCTACGGGTACGGCAGTTGAGAAAAGTCGGCTACGTCACCCGGGAGACGGCGATCTCCCTGCGCCGCAACCTGCTCATGACCCTGGCCGGGGTCATGACCGTGGCCGTGTCCCTGTTCCTCTTCGGCGGGGTCCTCCTGCTGTCCCGGATGGTGGACCACGGCACCGCTCGCTGGAAGCACGGCGTCGAGCTGGAGGTCTTCCTGTGCTCCCGCTCCACCTCCCAGCCCGGGGCGACCGAGAAATGCCAGACCGAGGCCACGGAGGCCCAGGTGGCGGCGGTACGGGCCGAGTTGGAGAAGTCCAAGGACGTGCGCAGCTTCCGCTTCCTGTCGAAGGCGGACGCCTTCGAGGAGGCCAAGCGGATCTTCGCCGGGGATCCCGAACTGCTGGCCAACATCGACCCCGAGGGGTTGCCGGTGTCCTTCCGGGTGGCGCCCAGGGAGGCCGAGCTCACCGAGAAGGTGGCCGCCCGCTTCGACGGCCGCGGCTTCGGACGGGATCGACGACGTCCTGACGGCCAAAGAGCAGGTCCGCCGGCTCCTGGCCGGTATCCGCTGGATCCGGGGCCTGTTCTTCGCCATCGCCGGGGTGCTCCTGGCCTCCTCCCTGTTCCTCATCGTGAACACCATCCGGATGGCCACCTTCGCCCGCCGGCGCGAGATCCAGGTCATGAAGCTGGTGGGGGCGACCAACTGGTTCATCCGGGTGCCGTTCATGTTCGAGGGCCTGGTGCAGGGGGCCATCGGGGCGGCGCTGGCTTTCGCCGGCGTCTACGCCCTGCGGGTGATCCTCACGGACCTGACGGGCAAGACGAGAAGCCTCTTCGAGGCGTTCTACGTCACCGCGGGAGACGCCATCACCATCGGCGTGATGATCGTCATGGTGGGGGCGGTGGTGGGCGCTCTGGGCTCCGCCATCGGCCTACGCCGCTTCCTCGAGGTCTGACGCACAACGGGCGAAGCGTCTGAGGGTCGTTGTTGTTGTGACACGTGTTGCGTAACATCTCTCATGTGCAACTCCGGCATCTCGCGCCCTTCGTCGCCCTTGCCCTGATCGCGGGGCCCACCGCCTCGGGCGGCCGGGCCGCGGACAAGGAGCCGACAGCCAAGCAGGTCCGGGTCAACGAGCTCCGGGAGCAGATCTCCGACGTGTCGGAGCAGGAGGGCGCCCTCCTCAGCGAGATCGCCGGCATCCGGGAGAAGCTCGACGAGCTCAGCGATGCCGTCCGCCGCCTGAACGGCGAGGTGAGCGTGGCCAAACGGCACCTGCGCCGGGCCGAGCGGGATCTCGACCGGGCCGAGGCTGAGCGCCTCGAGGTGGCCTTCAAGCTGGTCCAGGCGCAGGCCGAGGTGGAGGCCGGCCGCCAGGCCATGAACCTCACCATCAGCGCCCTCTACCAACGGGGGCAGAGTGACCAGCAGGCGCTCTACGCCGCCGTGGTCCAGACCTCCTCCAGCCCGCATGAGGTGTTCAGTGCCCTGCGCTACCTGAAGGGCACGTTCGGGGACCAGCGGGAGGACCTGGACCGGTTCCTGGCCCTCCAGCACGAGGTCGAGGTCCTCAGCCGGCAGGCCAAGCAGCGGGAGGAAGCCGCCCGCGTCGCTCGGGACGAGATGGAGGCCGAACGGGTCCGGGTGGAGAGCGCCCGGGCCGAGGCGGTGGCGGCCCGCGCCGCAGCCAAGGCGGAGGAGGATCGGGAACAGGAGCTCCTGGCCGAGGTGCAGGACCGCAAGGCGGACTTCCTCCGGGAACTGGCCCTGCTCCAGGCCGAGTCGAGTGCCATCGGTCAGATGCTGCGGGAGATCCAGGCGGGGCAGCGTCTCGCCCCCCGCCGCAAGGGCACCTTCAAGCTGCCCGTCAACGCCCCCATGTCATCCAGGTTCGGATACCGGGTGCATCCCATCTTCGGCGACACCCGCCTGCACACCGGACTCGACTTCGCCGCCGGGGCGGGAAACCCGATCCGCGCCGCCGGTGCCGGCCGGGTCGTGTGGTCCGGGCCGCGGGGCGGCTATGGCAACCTCGTGGCCATCGATCACGGCAACGGCCTGGCCACCCTCTACGCCCACCAGTCCCGGATCGACGTCACCATCGGTCAGAAGGTGGACACCGGCGACGTGGTCGGCCTGGTGGGGTCGACGGGGTTCTCCACCGGGCCTCATCTGCATTTCGAGACCCGGGAGCTCGGCACCCCCGCCGACCCGATGCTCTACCTCTGATCGCCTCGGACCCGAACCGGTCCCTTCGCCCCCATCCGGACCGTCCGGCCGTTGCCCGGCCAAGGGGCGCTTGTCTGCCGGGGGCCAGAAGGACGCCGGCGCATGTGGTTCGAACCATTCCAGTGCCAGGGAGGCAACTGCTCGATATCTCGGACCACCGGACGTTCGTCGTTCGGTGCAGGGGAGACGAGCCCGGTCCGTATGGAGAACGCCATATGTCCTCCCCAGGTTTCCTTCGTGCCTCCGTCCGGCGCTCCCTCCTGGCGTTGCTGGTGGCAGGCGGCGTGATGACGGTCACACCGGTCCGAGCGGCCCCGTTCGCGTCCGGTGTGGACGGAGGTTTCGAGCAGGAGGTCGAGGTCGGGCTCGAAGCGGGCGCGACCATCGGCGGGACGCTGGATGGGCCCGCCAGTGACGAAGGCGGCGCCGCGGTAGACGGCGCCGCAGACGGTGCCGCCGTGGTGGAGGGCACCGCGGACGGTGCCGCCGTGGTGGAGGGCACCGCGGACGGTGCCGCCGTGGTGGAGGGCACCGCGGACGGTGCCGGAGCGGACGGCGTCGCCGAGGTGGAAGCCGTCGCCGCCGCCGTGGGCGACCCTGTCCAAGGAGGGCCGCAGGACCCCAGCCCCGGATCGCTCGGGAACCTGGGCGACCTCGCCGGCTCCCTGCTCGGCGACGACGGAACGAACGAGGACCCCGGCACCGACCTCCCGCGGACTCCGGACGGTTTGAGCATTGTCGGAGTGCCCATCGGGCTGACCGACAACCCGCTGAACCGTCTGCCTGACCTCGTGCCCCATGCACTGGGGGACGGTCCCGATGACGCATCGCCCGGGACCAGGCCCGCAACCAGCCCGAGCGTGCTGCCAGCGGGGCTCAGCCAACCGGCGACCGGCAGGATCGGCGTTTCTCCATTGCTGCTGCCGGCGTCCGACCTCGTGGCTTCCCCCCCGTCGGTCGACCCACCCTCGGTAGTTCCGATCTCCCGTAGCCCCTTGCCGAGGACGGGACCCGGAACGCTGTTCCAGGGGCCGTTCGCTCTTATCCTCCTGAGTGCCGGTGTGGCCGTCCGCGCCGCGGTGCGGCGTCGCCCCCGGTTGGGGTGAACCTCAGCTGTCCTGCTGGAGTCCCGAGATCGGCGACGTTGGTCGGACTCCGACGCGGTGCGGCCCTGCTCCATCGGGAGCAGGGCCGCACCGTCGAGTGGGACGGGGAAATGCAGAGTTGACTGCTACAGGATGCCGAGGACCGAGACCAGCAGGTCGTTGAGGAAGATGCTCCCGCACAGACCGTTGCTGAGCACAGGCACGTTGAGCCCCTGCAGAGCGATGTTGTTGATGTTGAGCAAACCGCCCATGACACTGTTTCCAGTGCTGTTGTCGCTGTCGTTGCTCATGCTGGTGTTGCAACTGCCGTCATCGTCGCTGTCACCGCTGGCGGCGGCGTCGTCGTCGTCACCATCCAGGTGCAGGATGCTGCTGAGGACGGCCACGTTCAGGTCGTTCAGGAAGTCCGCCTGACAGAGCGCGTTGCCGAGCACGTCGAGGTTGATGCCCTGAAGGGCGACGTTGTTGACGTTGATCAGACCGTCCTGGGCGCTGTTTCCAGTGCTGTTCGTACTGGAGTTGTCCATCACGGTGTTGCAACTGCCATCGCCGGCGGGAGCGTCGTTGTCGTCGCCGCCGAGGCCGACAACACCGAGCACGCTGCCGACGACGTCGTTGAGGAAGACGCCCTGGCAAAGCAGGTTGCCGAGCAGGTCGATGTTCAGGCCCTGGAGGGCGATGTTGTTGACGTTGATCAGGCCCGACTGCTGGGAACTCCCAGTGGAGTTGTCGGAGCTGTTCTCCATCTCGGTCGAGCAGGTGTTGGCGGACTCGACCACGACGACGGGCGGCTCGTCCGGCTCGTCCGGCTCGTCGGTATCGCGCATGGCGAGCGCCGCGGGGCCGAAGCCGGCCAAACCGAGGCTCAAGCCCAGCGCCAAGGTGGCGAAGCGGCGGGACTTCTTCATCCTCTCTCCGTTCTTGGGGGACACGAACTGAATCGTTCGGATTCGATCCTCAGATTCGATTAGAAATGTGCGAATCCTCCAAGGCAACGGTTTAAATCCCCGTCATGTACGCCCAGTTAACGGTGTCGGGGGGGAGTTTGTAGCTCGCCCTGTCGTTTCGTGGCTTATGTGCTCCAAACGCGTTTCGGCCCCACCCCCGAAGGGGCAGGGCCGAATGCGCTAATGCTGCAGGAACCTTTCTTACAGGATGCCGAGGACCGACACCAGGACGTCGTTGAGGAAGATGCTGCCGCAGAGGCCGTTACCGAGCACCTCGACGTTGTTGCCCTGAACCGCAAGGTTGTTCAGGTTGAGGAGGCCACCGAGCAGGCTGTCGCCGGTCTCGTTGTCGCTCCCGTTGTCCATATCGACGCTGCAGTTCGCCGCATCGTGGTCGCGGCCGCTCTTGCGGAAGCCGTCGTGGTCGCGGTCGTGGCGGTCGTCGTCGCCCTGGAAGGCGCCGCCGAGAATGCCAGCGGTCAGACCGTTCAGGAAGCTGCTGTTGCACAGACCGTTGCCCAGTACGTCGATGTTGTTGCCCTGGACGCCGACGTTGTTCACGTTGGCCACCGTGCCGCCCTGAACGCTGTCGCCGGTCGAGTTGTCGGAGTCGTTGTCCGCTTCGGTGGTGCAACCGTCTGCACCGTGACCGTCGTGGTCGCCGTCACCGCCGATGGCGGTGCCGAGAATCCCGGCCACGACATCGTTGAGGAAGTTGCTGCCACACAGTGCGTTGCCGCCGACGCCGATGTTGTTGCCCTGCACGGCAACGTTGTTTCCATTGACGAGGCCGTTCTGCTCACTGTCGCCGGTCGAGTTGTCGGAGTCGTTGTCCATGGACGACGAGCACCCGTCGTCGCCGCCGTGGCCTCCGCCGCTGTCGCCACCCTCGGCGAAGCCGAGGACGCCGCCAACGATGTCGTTGAGGAACACGCCTTGACAGAGCAGGTTGCCGAGGACGTCCAGGTTGTTGCCCTGAACGGCCACGTTGTTGATGTTGATCAGACCAGACTGGCTGGAGTCGCCGGTCGAGTTGGTCGAGTCGTTGGACATGGACGTGGAACAGCTGTCAGCGCTTTCCGCCGGCTCCTCATGCCGCTGGGCCAGCGCCGCGGGGCCGAACCCGGCCAATCCGAGACTCAAGCCCAACGCGAGGGCCGCGAGCTTGCGGGGCTTATTCATACATTCTCCTTCTTGGTGGAGCTTGGCAGAATCGCGTGGATTCGGTCCTTGAATTCGGCTTGCTTCGTCCGATTCCTCCACCTTGGGGCTCCAAATCGGGATCAGACACCCAGCCGGGACGCTTCGCCCGAGAATTTGATACAGCTTGTGCCATCTGTCCGATTTGGTGGCAAATGATACTGGTCGCGCTCTTGCAGACGATTTCGGCCGATAAGGCCACGACGACTTGCCCCATACTGTCCCGAGATGTCGGAATCCCACCCGTTTTCACCAAAGAAGACGGATTGGATCACGCCGTTCCTTTTCGTACGAGAAGTGCCTGATAGAGCCGTTTATGGCAAACCGCGCCGGTGCCCACCGCAAGCTCCGGTCCGCCTGGCGAAGCCAAGGCCACGTGAACTGGGTACAAGATCCAGTGGCTACCCGATCCGACCGGAGCGAAGGAGATCATGAAGCGCATCCAGCTGATCCTGTGGTGTTCGATGCTGCTCACCGCGTGCGAGGACCAAGGCAACGAAGGCGACGACAACCTCCTCACCGGAGGCTCGCTGATCGTGGTGCTGATCATCGGCTTCTTCGTCGCCCGACACTTCATGAAGAAGAAGTAACCCACGGGTCGCCCAGCTTCTGGTGACACCGATTGGCCCTTATGGGCTCCTGGGTGTCACCAGAATCGAACGGACGCGCCGCAGGCCAGAGGTTGGTGGCCCCTGGCCTGCGGTGTTCGTGCTCTGAATCTCGGTGGAGGTGGCGGGAGTCGAACCCGCGTCGGTGGCTTCCCGACCGGGCTGGTCAGGGGCGAGAAAGTAGCGCTGACGTGGGCAAACACCATACCTGTGAGTATCCGCCCGTGACCGCTGGTGACCCCGATTTCGTGTCTTTTTCGTGTCTTGTGTGTCCTCCCCGTGTCGCGGCGGGGCTTTCGATTAGCCGCTCGGGCGGGTGATCATTCTCGACGGAGAGTGGCAATCGTCAGCCGGCGGTCGGTGGCGTCGAAGCCGGCAGCAGATCCCGATGCAGGTCGACAGCCCCGGGAAGCACTTGGAGCTCCAAGGAGCCTTCGGCGGTGACGGTGAGCACGCGAGCGACAGCCGGCCGGGCGTCCTCGCAGCCGACGACAAGGTGCATCCCAGCGGTGATGGTCAAGTCGGGGCGAGCGTTCCGAGCGCGACCCAGGAGACGTCCGTCGTCGTGCATGCGTTGGAAGTCGACCCAGAGGTCGTAGTCCATGGCTGGTGCCTCCACCATCAGCGTACTGACGGCTCAGGAAGAGCGGCCCCCGTGAGGTGATTCAGTTCACGACGGGGTCGTCTTCTCCTTGGCCGGCCGGGCTCAGAATCCGGTGAAGCATCGGAACGAAGGCGTCGCGGTTGGCCATGGCGGCAAGGGAGAGCGCGTCGTTCTCGACGCGATCGACGAGCGCCCAGTCCAGTTGCCAACCCGCATTGTTGGCGAGGAGTTGAAGGAAGACCCGCTGGACCCGGCCGTTTCCGTCCCGGAATGGGTGCAGGGCGTTGAGGTCGGAGAGGAAGCGGCCGCCGGCCACGACGAATTCATCCCGATTGAGCTGCTGGAAGAAGCCGTCGTCGGCCAGTCGGGCGAACAGTTGGCGCGCCTGGGGTTCGATCCACTCGGCGAGAGCGAAGAGCGTCTCGCCCTTTGCCATGTTGACGGTCCGCAGTTCGCCGGCCCAGTCGTACACCTCACCGAAGAGGTGACGATGCACCGCCCGGAGATGGTCGAGGTCGAACCTGCCGAGAACCAGGCCCTCGGCGAAGAGCACGCGCTCGGCAGCGGCGGCTAGGCGGGCCTCGGCCGCGGCCAGCTCACGGGCGTCCCTGATTCCGAGCAGGTTCCGAAGGACACCGGTGCGGGGATCGACGTAGGGGTCAGTCGACACCCGGGCCGTTCCGCCCGATCAGGCAGTACGAGCGCGACCGGTGGTGCTGCCGGTGACGAGCTCTCGGATGCGCTGTTGGTACGCAGCGGCGTCGATCTCGCCGGCGAGGTAGGCAGCGGCGAGTTCCTCGTCCTCTGCCGGGAGTTCCTGTCCTTCGAGGCGTGCGCTTGCCGCCGCGTTGGACAACACGAAGCGTTCCTGGGCGCCGAGCTCCCTCATGGCTTCAGTGTACCGACCGGGTGAGCTCGACGACCTGACCCGATGGCATCGCCTCCACGGCTTGCCGGTGGGCTTCCTCGAGCTGCGCGGTCAGGCGCTCCTGCACGCCCTGGAACAGGTGCCCGTACTTGCGGAAGGTGGTGAGCACGTCGGCGTGGCCAAGGCGCTCCTTGATGGCGAGCGGGCTGGCGCCCATGTCGATGAGCTGCGAGGCGTGGGCGTGGCGGAGATCGTAGGTGCGGAAGTCCTCGGGGAGGCCGGCCGGGCCGCTAGCTCCCCGGCGGAGAAGGGTTTGACGATGTAGTCCTGGGCTCCAGCACGACGGCCGAGGGCCTTGTCCCTTTCGTCAGCGAACCCGCTGACCAGAATGACAGGGACGTCACTGTGCTCACGCAGCTCGGCCAGCGCCTCGATCCCTTTGCGGGTGGGCGGCATCACGCCGAGCAGGACAATGTCGGGTTGCCGGTCGCCGACCGTGGCCACGACCGCGTCATAGCGGTCGACGGCGACGACGTCGTAGCCTCCGGCGTACAACAGCTGCTCCATCAGTGCGCGCACGGCCGGGTGGTCGTCGACCACGAGGACGAGGGAACGAGTGCGGGCGGCCCCGGGCGCAGCGGTCATTGGCGACGCCCTGTTCTGAGGGCGGCGCTCAGGACTGCGCTCCCGAGCAGGCCGGCGAGGGCGGAGGCGGCGAGGATGCCGATCTTGGCCTGGGTGTCGAGGATGGGGTCGGTGTAGGCCAGGCCGGCGATGAAGAGCGAGACGGTGAAGCCGATCCCGGCGAGGAGCGCTATGCCGGCGACCTGGTGCATGGTGATTCCGTCCGGGAGCCGGACGAGGCGCAGGCGGGTGGCGGCGTAGACGGCGCCGATAATGCCGACGAACTTCCCCACGACCAGGCCAGCGACCACTCCGCCGGTGACTGGGGATGTGGCGGCGTCGCCGACGAGCCGGGCAGACAGGTCGACGCCGGCGTTGGCGAGGGCGAAGATCGGGATGACGACGAAGCTGGTCCAGGGGTGCAGCAGGTCCTGGAGCCTTTCGGCGACCGGCACCGACTCTCGCAGCCGAAAGGTGGTGGCCCGAACGTCGGTGACGGTCACCTGGGAGTCAGCCGAGAGCTCGTCGGCGATGGCGGCGGCCTCCGTCTCGGGCAGCAACGGCTTCGCCGGGCAGAGCAGCCCGAGGGCGACCCCGGCGATGGTGGCGTGGATCCCGCTCTCGAAGGTGGCCAGCCACACGGCGGTGCCGACCACGGCGAAGATGGGGACGTACCAGACCCGCAGGCGTTTCAGGGTGACGATGAGGAGCAGGCCGGCGACGGCCGCCAGCGCCCATGGGGCTTGGATCTCGTCGGTGTAGAAGAGGGCGATCACGGCGATGGCGCCGATGTCGTCGACGATGGCCAGGGCCAACAAGAGGATCTTGAGCGGGGTCGGCACGCGGTCGCCGAAGAGGGCCAGGACGCCGACGGCGAAGGCGATGTCGGTTGCCATCGGGATCCCCCAGCCGGCGCTTCCCGACCCGCCGGCATTGACGGCGGCGAAGATCAGGGCCGGCACCGCCATGCCGCCGAAGGCAGCTATGGCCGGCAGGAGTGCGTCACGCCACTTGGACAGGTGCCCGGTCACGAGCTCCTGCTTGATCTCCAAGCCGACGACGAAGAAAAAGACCACCATCAGGGCATCGTTGACCCAGTGGCGGAGGTCGTCTTCCAGGGCATGGCCGCCGAGGTTGAAGACGAGCTTGGTGTCCCAGAGCGCGTGGTACGAGGACGACCACGGCGAGTTGGCCCAGGCGAGGGCAACGACGGTGCTGGCGAGGAGCAGCAGGCCGCTGGCCGCTTCCACATGAAGGAAGCGCAGGGCCGGGCGGCCGAGGTTGCGGGCCAGGAACCGGTCGCTGTGCTGCCAGGTCGGGAGGCGTGGGCCGTGCGGCATGGGGGCTCCTGGGAGCAGGCGGAAGGAGGACCGCCGACCAGGCTTCCCGGCACACCAACCACCAGCTTACGCCACCCAGGCCGGCGGCCAGGACGGTGGCACGACCGTGTTTGAGAGCTACTCTCGTATGAGAGCAACTCTCAAGACAGCGCACTGGTGGGCGAGATGGCAAACGCTGCGGTCCGGGCCGAAGGGCTCTCAAAGCGGTTCGGGAAGGTCGAGGCCCTCGCGGACCTCGACCTTGAGGTGGAGCCGGGGGAGGTCCTCGGGTATCTGGGCCCCAACGGGGCGGGGAAGACCACGACCATCCGCATTCTGCTGGGGCTGGCCCGTCCGAGCTCCGGCCGGGCCGCGATCTTCGGCTTGGACGTGCAGCGCCAGGCGGTGGAGGCGCACCGGCGGGTCGCTTTCGTCCCGGGGGAGGCGGCCCTGTGGCCGTCGCTGACCGGAGCGGAGACGCTGCATCTCCTCGGCCGCCTCCACGGCTCCTTCGACGCCGGCTACCGGGATCGGCTGATCGACGACTTCGAGGTCGATCCCGGGAAGCGGGTCAGGGCCTATTCGAAAGGCAACCGGCAGAAGCTGTGCCTGGTGGCGGCGTTGATGACCCGGGCCGAGCTGCTGATCCTGGATGAGCCCACCTCGGGTCTCGACCCGTTGATGGAGCAGGTGTTCCGCTCCTGCGTGTTGGAGGCGAAGGGCCGGGGCCAGGCCGTGCTGCTGTCGTCGCACATCCTGTCCGAGGTGGAAGCGGTCTGCGACCGGGTCGCCATCCTGCGCCGGGGCCGTCTGGTGGAGACGGGGACGCTCGCCGAGCTCCGCCATCTCGGCTCCGTCTCGGTCGACGCGGTGCTGAAGGGAGCGCCCCCCGATCTCTCTCAGGTGCCCGGCGTCGCCGCCGCTCACCTCGAGGGGTGCCGGTTGCAGTGTCAGGTGGCCGGCCCGGTCGAGCCGCTGCTCCGAGCGCTCACGGGGGTGGGCGTCGACAAGCTGCTGATCCGCGAGCCCTCCCTGGAGGAGTTGTTCCTGGCGCACTACGGGGGTTCCGGTGACCACTGACCGGCCCGAGCTGGTCGTGGCTGGGCTGCTGGCCCGCCGGGCGGTCCGCAGCGGGGTTATCTGGGGGATGGTGTTCGCCTTGGTGGTTGCCTCCTCGGTCGAGCAGTTCACCGCCGCCTACTCCACCGACGAGGCCCGGCGCCAGATCGCCACCACGATCGGCACGAACGGCGCGCTGCGGTCGCTCTTCGGTGTCGGTCACGCGCTCGAGACGGTGCCGGGCTGGACGGCCTGGCGGAGCCTCGGGATCTTGAGCATCGTGGGCCCGGTCTGGGCGTTGCTGGCCGCCACCCGATGGCTTCGCGGCGAGGAGGACTCGGGCCGTTGGGATCTCGTGCTCACCGGCCCGACCACCCGGCGGGGGGCGACCGGCGCGGCGCTGGCCGCCCTGGCGCTGGGCCTGGTCGCCTTGTGGGCGACGGCAGCGGCGGCCACCGTGCTCGTCGGTCGGGTGCCGGACCCGGATTTCGGGATCACGGCAAGCCTCTTCTTCTCGGCGGCGCTGGTCGCGCCGACGGCCGTGTTCATGGCGGTCGGCGCCGTGGCCAGCCAGCTGGCGCCCACCCGGCGCCAGGCGGCGCAGCTGGCCGGCGCGGGCTTCGGGCTGGCCTTCCTCCTCCAGGTGGTGGGCAACAGCGACCCCGCCTGGCACTGGGCCCTGTGGCTCTCACCGCTCGGCTGGGCACAGCACCTCCATCCCCTGACCGGCAGCTCGGCCGCTCCCCTCGTGCCGTTGGCGGCCCTCGTCGTTCTGCTGGCGGCGGCGGCCATGGCGCTCGCCGGGGCCCGGGACCTCGGCGCCGGGATGTTCCCCACCCGGGGCGCGGCGCCGGCCAGGACGGGGCTGCTCGGCGGCCCGGCTCGCCTGGCCCTGCGGCTGGAGCGCCCCACCTGGCTGGGCTGGGCCGCCGGGCTCGCCGTGATGGGCTTCTTCTTCGGAATGGTCGCCTCGGCGGCCGCCGACACCTCGTCCGACGCGCTCGACGACGTCTTCGCCCGCCTCGGCGCCCGCCAGAGCGGCGTCGACGCCTACATGGGGATGTTCTACCTCGTGCTGGGCGCCGCATTGGCGATCGCCGCCGCCGGGCAGGTGGCCGCCACCCGCGACGAAGAGGCCGCCGGGCGGCTGAACACCCTCCTGGTCGGCCCCCTCAGCCGCGCCCGATGGCTGACCGGCCGCCTCTTCCTCTCCGTCGCGGCGCTGTCCGTCCTGGCGCTCCTCGCCGGTGTCGGTGCGTGGGCCGGCGCCACCAGCCAGCAAGCCGACATCGACCTAGCCCGGATGGTCGGCGCCGCCGCCAACCGGCTGCCCGCCGCCATCGCCGTGCTGGGCCTCGGCACCCTCACCCACGGCCTCATCCCCCACCGGGCGTCTGCCGTGGCCTACGGCCTGGTCGGATGGTCGTTCGTCGTGAGCTTGGTCGGCGCGGTAGGCCCCGGGGGCGGAGCTCTGGCCGACCTTTCACTGTTCCACCACGCCGGCCTCCTGCCCGCCGGGCCGTTCCGACCGGTGGCGGCGCTGGCCGTCTGCTCGGTCGGTGCGGCCGGCGCGGCGCTCGGCGCAGCTGCGCTCCGCCGACGCGACCTGATCGAAGCATGACCCGACGGCCGGGCCTGGACCGAGGGGCCGCACCTCGAGAGCAGGGCACCCCGCCCAGCGGGCTCCGGGCCCTCAAGCAGCAGCGGACCAGGGCGGCCATCCAGGCGGCCGGGCTCCGGCTGTTCGCCGAGCAGGGCTACGAGCGGACCACCTGCGAGCAGATAGCCGTCGCCGCCGAGATCTCACCAGCCACCTTCTACCGGTACTTCCCCACGAAGGAAGACGTTGTCCTGGTCGACGACTACGACCAGCTCCTCGTCACCCTCACCCGCAGCCGGCCCGCCGACGAGGCACCCATCCGCGCCGTCCGCCGGGCCCTGGCCGCCGCCCTGGGCACCCTCGACGACAGCGACCTCCAGACCGTCCGGGAGCGCCTCCAGCTCGTGCTGTCGGCGCCGGCGCTCCGAGCCCGGCGTTCCGAGCAGACCCGGGCCACGGAGGCGGTGCTCGCCCACGAGCTCGCCCCCCGCATGGGAGCTGCCCCCGCCGACATCGAGGTGCGTGCCGTCGCCGCCGCCATCGTGGCCGGCCTCGTGGTCGGCGTCGAGCACTGGGCACAAGCCGGTGGCTCGCTCGCCGCCCACATCGACCAAGCCCTGGGCGCCCTCGAAGAACGGCTGACGCGAGTGGGCCGCCCCCGCCGTTGAGCCTGCCGCGCCGGGGGCCCAGCCCCCGGTCAGCTGTGGGCCTGTCGATTCCGCCGCTTTTCCCTCCAGGCCCATACGAACACAGCGGAGGCAGCCGCCGAGTAGACCAGGTTCCCGAGGACGGCCAGGTGGAAGTCGATCCCCAGATCCTCGAGATGACGCGCCTTGAAGCCGGTGTCGTCGGCCCGGACCAGCTCCCAGGCGGCGCCGACCACGCCCAGGACCTGGCTCCCGAGCAACACCAGGCTCACGGTCTCGGCCGCCCGTAGCGCCCGGTAGGTGGCGGCCGCCAGGACAGCCAGACTGACGGCGACCACGGCGTACACGGCCGCATAGCCGGCCATCGAGTGCGTGAGTGACACCACGCCGGTCACGGCGGCCAGGCCGGCGCCGACAAGCCACAGCGCGCTCGCGGCCAGACGGGCCCGCCTCGGAAGCGGCTGGCGCGTCACCCCGGTCGGCGACACCCGATGACCTCCGCGGCAGGCGCCCAAATCGTCGGCCTCTTTCGGGATCTGTCGCGTCAGGACCGATGGACGGACTCAAGCTCCATTTTGCGCCGGGGCTGGTGACCCGTCACGAGGGCGTTCAACTGTGCCGGGTCCGCCGAGCGAGAACCGCCGCTGGGCGGCACAGCCAGCCTGTCATGTCCGCTCGCGAGGACCCCGCCCGATGCCTAGGCACGACCGCGTCGGCTCCTGAGGCCAGGACGCACAGGATGGCGTGAATGTCGGCGGCCTGATCGGGACGCAGGCCGGTCACGCTGATCTCGTCGCGGCCGGTGTTGATCGGCGCTGCGCCGGGCAAGCGTCCGGGCACACCCTTGGCGTCATCGGGGCGTCCCGAACCACCACGGCAGCCGAGAGGTCACCTCGTGGTGGCTACGGTTCCCGCGTGCCCCCAGCTCGACCTGCCACCGTCCACCAGCTGAAGATCGCCCTCCGGGACACCGAGGTCTGGCGCCGTGTCCACGTGCCGAGCACCGCCACACTGGGCCGGCTCCACGACGTGATCCAGCGGGCGATGGGGTGGCAGGACTACCACCTCCACGAATTCGAGATCGCCGGCGTCCGCTACGGCATCGACGACGGAGAGGACTGGGGCGACCCGCCCAAGGACGAGCGCCGGGCGACGCTTGACCGGGTCGCGCCGGTGGGGATCAGCTTCGCCTACCAGTACGACTTCGGGGACTGCTGGGATCACGACATCGAGGTCGAGGCGCTCCTGCCGAAGGAGGCAGGGAAGCTCTACCCCATGTGCGTGGCCGGGGCGGGGGCGTGCCCGCCGGAGGACTGTGGCGGGACCTCCGGCTTCGCCGAGCTCCTCGAGGTACTCGCCGATCCCGAGCACGAGGAGCACGAGAGCATGCTCGAGTGGGTGGGAGGCGGCTTCGACGCCGAGCACTTCGACTTGGCCGCGGTCAACGAGTCGCTGTCGTTCATCGCCGATCGCCGGCAGCGCTGAGTGGCCGGCCCGGGCGGCTCCACAGCAAAGCAGATCCGCCCGGAGGCGGATCTGCTGTGTCCAATCTGTGTCGCGGGCGCCACCCCGGAGAGGTGTTCACCCGCTCTGACCTGCGGTGATACTGCGAAAATCGAGTGGAGGTGGCGGGAGTCGAACCCGCGTCTTCCAAGCTCTCAACAGGGCTTCTCCGAGCGCAGCCGGCGAGAAGATCTCGAGCGATCGGCCGATCACCGGCCCTCGGCCGCCGCTCCAGCCCGGTAAGTGTCCCATCGGGGCCCCGGGCCGGCCCCTCCGGTAAGTCGCTCTGAATGACGTCCGATCACCGGCCGAGCGACTAGAGCCGGTGGAGACGCGCTACCTAGCCGAAACTAGGCAGCGATTGCGTATGTCAGTTGTCGTTTATTTGTTTTCCCGGATTTTTAACGAGGACCCCGGGGTCCCTCGGCTCGCTTCACCTGCCTTGATCCTCAGAATCGAAACCAAGCACCCCCTTGTGTTGTCGCCTGGTCAGTGTACCGGCGAGGTGTGACATCCGGCATCGCTGCCGAGGGCCTGGGCCGGGGTGGGTCAGCCCTCAGTGGTCGCTCCGGGAACGGTCCTTCAGCACCCGGTCGGTCTCCCGCTTGGCGTCGCGCTCGGCCATCGCCTGGCGCTTGTCCCACTGGCGCTTGCCCCGGGCCACGGCCAGCTCGATCTTGGCCAGGCCGTCCTTGAAGTAGACCTTGAGGGGCACCAGCGTGAGGCCGGCCTCGGTCAGCTTGCCGCCAGACGGTCGATCTCCCCCCGGTGGAGCAGCAGCTTGCGCCGGCGGGTGGGGTCGTGGCCGATGCGGGCGAAGGGGTAGGGCGAGACGTGCATGCCGTAGCAGCCACACCTCGCCGCTCTCGATGCGGGCGTAGGCGTCGGCCAGGTTGGCCCGGCCGTCCCGGATCGACTTCACCTCGGAGCCCACCAGCACGATCCCGCACTCGTAGCTGTCGAGGATGAAGTACTCGTGCCGGGCGCGGCGGTTGGCGATGGCCACCCGGTCCCGGGCTTCCCGTCGGGCTCCCGCTCCGATGAGACTTCGGCATAGGAAGCAAGGTACTGGCCGCCGTTAGACCTCGCCCGGCGTGACCGGCACTTCCATCCTCGGACATCCCGTCCGGCGCACCGAGGACCCCACGCATCCTCCTCGGGGAGCGCCCGCTACGTCGCCGACCTCGACCTGCCCGGCGCCCTCACGCCGTCTTCGTGCGCTCGACCATGGCCCACGCCCGCCTCGAGTCGGTCGACACCGAGGCGGCGGCCAAGATGCCCGGAGTGGTGGGCGTGTTACACCGCCGCCGACCTCGGCCTCGCCCGACATCCCCGCCTTCGCCATGGCCCCGCCGGTCATGAGCCGCCCGCCGCTGGCCGACGGCACGGTCCGCTTCGTGGGGCAGACGCGATCGCCGTGGTGGTGGCCGAGACGGCCGAGCAGGCGGTCGACGCCGCCGGCGAGGTCATCGTCGACTACGACCCGCTCCCGGTCGTGGTCGACGCCGAGGCGGCGCTGGCCGACGGGGCAGCCCCGTCCTCTTCCCCGACCACGGCAGCAACCTGGCCGCGGAGTTCGATTTCGGCCGTCACCCCGACGTCTTCGACGGTGCCGACACGGTCGTGAGCGGCCGGATCCGCAACCAGCGGCTGGCGCCCGTCCCCCTCGAGGTCCACGCCGCCGCCGCCGTGCCGGAAGACGACGATGGCACCCGGGCCTCACGCTGTGGGTGTCGAACCAACACCCCTTCGCCGTCCGGGATCCGCTGGCCAGCGCCCTCGGCCTGCCCGCCGGAGAAGGTGCGGGTGGTGTGCCCGGCGGTCGGCGGGGGCTTCGGGGCCAAGATCGGCGTCTATCGCCGAGTACCCCGTGATCGCCGCCGCCGCCCGGCGGCTCGGCCGGCCGGTGCGGTGGGTGGAGACCCGGTCGGAGTCGATGATCTCGATGGTCGCATGGCCGGGCCCAGATCCAGGACGTCGAGATCGGCGCCAAGTCCGACGGCACGATCGTCGGCCTGCGGGGCTCGACATCATCGCCGACGTCGGCGCCTACCCGGCGATCGGCGTGGCCATCCTCCGATGCTTCACCCGGAACATGTCCGCCGGCGTCTACCGCCATCCCCAAGATCGACGTGCGGGCGACGACGGCGGTGACCAACACCACCACCGTCGGCGCCTACCGGGGAGCCGGCCGGCCGGAGGCCGCCGCCCTGGTCGAGCGGGCCATGGACATGGTGGCCGCCGAGCTCGGCCTCGACCCCGTCGAGGTTCGGCGCCGGCGAACCTGATCCCGCCCTTCGACGACCCCGCACACCACCGCCACCGGCTCCACCTACGACGTCGGCGACTACGGCCGGGCCCTCGACGAGGTCGTCCGCCTGGCCGGCTACGAGGAGCTCCGGGCCGAGCAGAAGCCCGCCGAGAGCGGGGCGACCGGCTCGCCCTCGGCATCGGCGTGAGCGTCTACGTCGAGATCACCGGGGGCCGGGCCCGACGCCCGAGTTCGGGTCGGTCGAGGTCCATGCCGACGGGACCGTCACCGCCCAGGTCGGCACCGTCTCCCCACGGCCAGGGCCACGAGACGGCCTTCGCCCAGATCGTCTCCGCCACCCTGGGGGTGCCGATGGAGGCGGTGCGGCTCGTCCACTCCGACACCGCCGCCGTCCCCGAGGGGCAGGGCACCTACGGCTCCCGTTCCCTCCAGCTCGGCGGCAGCTCCATCTTCGCTGGCCGCCGAGGCCGTGCTCGAGCATGGCCAAGGCAGCGGGCCGCCAACCTCCTGGAGGCCAATCCCGGACGACGTCGTCCTCTTCGACGACGGCCGGGTCGGCGTGGCCGGCACCCCGGCCCGGTCCCTCGGCTGGGACGGAGCTGGCCGCCGGCGGCGACGAGCCGCTCCGGGCCGAGGCCAAGCACCAGCAGGGGGCCAACACCTACCCGTTCGGCGCCCACATCGCCGTGGTCGAGGTCGACACCGAGACCGGCGCCGTGAACGCTGCAGCGCATGGTGGCCGTCGACGACTGCGGCCGGATCCTCAACCCGATGCTGGCCGAAGGGCAGGTCCACGGCGGGCTGGCCCAGGGCATCGCCCAGGCCCTGTTCGAGGAGTTCGCCTACGACGCCGACGGCACGCCGCTCACCTCCACGCTGGCCGACTACCTCATCCCCAGCGCCGCCGAGCTGCCCAGCTACGAGACGGCCCACACCGAGACGCCCACCCCCCTCAACCCCCTCGGGGCCAAGGGGATCGGCGAGTCGGGCACCATCGGGTCGACGCCGGCGGTGCAGAACGCGGTCGTCGACGCCGTCGCCCACCTCGGGGTGCGCCACATCGACATGCCCCTCACGCCGGAGCGGGTGTGGCGGGCCATCCAGGAAGCCCGGAGACGGCGCTGACCGCCGTCGGCATGTTCGCCGAGCCGACCCTGCGGCTGCCCCGAGGGCGAGTACCTCAACATCATCGGCCACTGCTACGACGGCCTGCCCGACGAGGCCTGCGGGTTGCTGGCCGGGCGGCTCCAGTCCGGGCTCGCACGTCCCCGAGGGCCGGGTCGAGGTCGTCTACCCGACGGCCAACGCCGACGCCTCGGCCCGCACCTACTCGGTCGACTCCCGCGACCTCATCTGCAGCCATCCGGGCCGCCGAGGCCCGCGGCCTCGAACTGGTGGGCGTCTTCCACTCCCACACCCACACCGAGGCCTGGCCGTCGCCGACCGACGTCCGCCAGGCCGATGGAGCCCGTCCTGGCTCTACGTGATCGTCAGCCTGAAGGACGGCGATCCGGTCCTGCGGTCGTTCCGGATCACCGACGGGAACATTCAGGAGACCCCGGTCGTTCTCGAAAGCTGACTGAACTGTACAGAATTATGTTCTGGTATCCTGGAGGGCGGAGGTTCGACGATCTGATGACCGTCGAAGTTCGCTTGCCCACCATCCTGCGTCCCCACGTCGGCGGGGCTCCCTCCGTCACGGCCGACGGCACCACGGTGGGCGAGCTCTTCGACGGCCTGGTGGAGCAGTTACCCGCGCCTCAAGGGCCAGCTCGATCACCGAGGCCGGCGACCTGCACAAGTTCGTCAACGTCTACCGCAACGACGACGACATCCGGTACACTGGCCGCCTCGACACGCCCGTCGAACGAGAACGACGTGGTCTCCATCATCCCCGCCGTCGCCGGCGGCTGAGCCGGGCACCCGGCTCCCGTCGCCATGCGCGTCGACACCATCCTCGACCTCATCGGCAACACGCCGCTGGTCGCGACCCACGAGCTCTCCCCCAACCCGGGCGTCCGCCTGTTCGCCAAGCTGGAAGGGCAGAACCCGGGCGGCTCGGTGAAGGACCGCATCGCCAAGCCGATGGTGGAGGACGCCGAGCGGGACGGGCGGCTGCAGCCCGGCGACACCATCCTCGAGCCCAGTCGTCGGGCAACACCGGCATCGGCCTGGCCCTGGTGTGCCGGGTGAAGGGCTACCAGCTGCGGGTGGTCCTGCCCGAGAACGTCTCGCTCGAGCGCCGCCAGCTGCTCGAGATCTTCGGCGCCGAGGTCATCCCCTCGCCGGCCGAGGAGGGCTGCAACGGCGCCATCCGGGTGGCCCAGGAACTCGCCAAGGAGGGCGGCGTCGTCCTCCTCTACCAGTACGGCAACGCCGGCCAACCCCGACGCCCACTACCGAGGGGACCGGGCCCCGAGATCTGGGCCGACTGCCCCGAGGTCGACGTCTTCGTGGCCGGCCTCGGCACCACCGGCACGCTGATGGGCGTCGGCCGCTACCTGAAGGAGCGCAAGCCCGGCGGTCCAGATCGTGGCCGTCGAACCCCCGGCGGGGGAGGACGTTCCAGGGCCTGCGGTCGCATGGAGGAGGGCTACATCCCGCCCATCTTCGACCCCGACGTGCTCGACCGGCGCTTCATCGTCCGCCTCGGGAGTCGATCGTCTGCGCCCGGCGCCTGGTCGAGGAGTGCGGCATCTTCGCCGGCCTGTCGTCGGGGGCGGTCCTGGCCGGCGCGGCCAAGACGGCCGAGCACCATGGAGAGGGCACGATGGTGGCCCTGCTGCCCGACGGAGGCTGGAAGTACCTCTCCACCGGGGCCTGGACCGACGACATCGACGTCGTCGTCGAACGGGCCCGCCATCTCATCTACTTCTAAAATCTCTCTGATGGTTCCCGAGGGCGACATCGCCGCCGCGGTCGACGTGCTCCGCGCCGGCGGCCTGGTCGCCTTCCCCACCGAGACCGTCTACGGGCTGGGCGCCGACGCCTCCAACCCCGAGGCGGTGGACCGCATCTTCGTGGCCAAGGGCCGGCCCCGGGCCCACCCGGTCATCGTCCACCTGGCGGAGCCGGCGGCCATCAAGGAGTGGGCGGCCGAGGTGCCCGACTTCGCCGCCTGGCCCTGGCCGACGCCTTCTGGCCCGGCCCGCTCACCCTGGTCCTGCCCCGCTCCGACCTCGTCCCCGACGCCGTCACCGGCGGGCTGCCCACCGTGGGCCTGCGGGTGCCGGCCCAGCCCCTGGCCCTGGAGCTGCTCGAGGCGTTCGGCGGCGGGGTGGCGGCCCCGTCGGCCAACCGCTTCGGGCGGGTGAGCCCCACCCGGCCGGACCACGTCCGGGCCGACCTGGGCACCGACGTCGACCTCATCCTCGACGGCGGCCCCTGTCGCCGTGGGCGTCGAGTCCACCATCGTCGACTGTTCGGGGATCGACCCCGGGTGCTGCGCCCCGGCGGCGTACCGGTGGAGTCATTGGAGGGGGTTCTGGGGTACAAGCTCGATCATGGTCATCGACGGGTCGGTGCGTCGCCCCCGGGATGCTGGCCTCCCACTACGCCCCCGCGGCCCGGGTCGAGGTGTTGACCGCCGATGGCCGTCGCCGACCCGGGCGGGCGAGCTGGTGGCCCGGGCCAGCGGGTCGGGATCCTGGCTCCCGGCCGGATGCCGGGCCTGCCCGCCGGGGTGGAAGCCCTCCCGCCCACCGGTGAGCCCGGTGGCCTACGCCCAGTGCCTCTACCAGCGGCTCCGGGAGGCCGACCGGCGCGGCGTCGAGGTCCTCCTGGCCGTGCCGCCGCCGGAAACCGGGGTCGGCGCGGCGGTCGCCGACCGGCTGCGGCGGGCGGCGGGTACCGCGTGCCGCCGGGCTAGAACGCGGCTGGATACCTGCACGTTCGTGGATGGCCGGCCCATCGGGGTCTTCGACAGCGGGCTGGGGGGCCTCACCGTCGTCCGGGCGCTCATCGACCTGCTCCCCGACGAGCACCTGATCTACTTCGGCGACACCGGCCGCTTCCCGTACGGGCCCAAGCCCCGGGACGAGCTCATCAAGTACGCCTTCACGAGATCACCGAGCTGCTCGTGGCCCAGGACGTCAAGCTGGTGGTGGTGGGATGCAACTCGGCCGCCGCCGCCGCCCTCACCGAGCTGCGGGCCACTACGACGTGCCCCTCACCGGCGTGATCGAGCCGGGCCTGCGGGCGGCGGCCAAGGCCACCCGCACCGGCCGGGTGGGGGTCATCGGCACCGTGGGCACCATCGCCTCGGGCGCCTACCAGCGGGCCGCCGCCACCATCGCCCCCGGCCTGGCGCTGACCTGCGCCGCCTGCCCGGGCTTCGTGGAGTTCGTCGAGGCCGGCGACGTCGACTCCGACCAGGTCTTCGTGCTGGCCGAACGGCTCCTGGCCCCGGTGCGGGCGGCCGGGGTCGACACGCTGGTGCTGGGCTGCACCCACTATCCGCTCCTGGCCCGCACCATCTGCGAGGTGATGGGCCGCGGACGTGGTGCTCGTCTCCTCCGGGGAGGAGACCGCCTTCGAGGTGCGGGCCGTCCTCGACGCCGTCGGCGCCCGCCGGCCTGCGCCGGCGGAACCCGGGCGGGAACCCGCCCGGCGGACCTTCCTCACCAGCGGCGACCCGGCCACCTTCGCCCGCCTCGGCGCCCGCTTCCTCGGCCCCGAGGTGGACTCGGTGGAGGCGTGGCGGTGGAGCTGACCGTCCTCGGGGCAGCGGCTCCTATGCGGCGCGCCGGCCGGCGGCGCGTGCAGCGGCTACCTGGTCCGGGCCGGCGGGGCCGCCATCTGGCTCGACTGCGGCAACGGCAGCTTCGCCAACCTCCAGCGCCACCTGGCCGTCGAGGACCTCACCGCCGTCGTCATCACCCACCAGCACCCCGACCACTGCGTCGACCTCTACAGCCTCCACGTCCTGCTCAAGTACGGCCTCGAGCGCCAGGGGCTTCCCGTCTACGCCCCCGAGGGCCTCGAGCAGCACCTGGGCACGCTGGTGACGGCGACTGGGGCGGCGCCTTCGCCTGGACGGGACTGGCCGACGGCGACGAGGTGCCGATCGGTGAGGCGACCCTGCGGTTCTCCCGCACCGACCACCCGCCGCCCACCCTGGCCGTGGAGGTGACGGCCGGCGGGCGCCGGCTCGTCTACACCGCCGACACCGGCCCGGGCTGGTCGGTGGACGCCTTCGGCCCCGGCGCCGACCTCGTCCTCTCCGAAGCCACCTTCCAGCGGGACGGCGAAGGCAAGCGCCGGCCACCTCTCCGCCCGCCAGGCGGGGGCGGCGGCCCGGGCGGCCGGCGCCCGCCGCCTGGTCCTCACCCACATCTGGCCCGGCCTCGACCCGGCCGCCTCCGCCGTGGAAGGCTCGGAGGCTTTCGGCCAGGAGGTCACCCTGGCCGCCCCCCACCAGCGATTGAGGATCTGAACCTATGGCTGACACGCGGCCGACGGCCGCAGTCCCGAGGAGCTGCGGCCCCTCACCTTCCACCGCGACTACACGGTCTTCGCCGCCGGCTCGGTCCTGGTGGAGATGGGCCGGACCAAGGTGCTGTGCACCGCCTCGGTCGAGGAGCGGATCCCGCCCTGGCTGCGGGGCAAGGGCCAGGGCTGGGTCACGGCCGAGTACTCCATGCTCCCCGGCTCCACCAGCGAGCGCACCGACCGGGAGGCGGCCCGGGGCAAGCTGTCGGGCCGCACCCAGGAGATCCAGCGCCTCATCGGCCGTTCCCTGCGGGCGGTCACCGACCTGCCGGTCCTCGGCGAGACCCAGATCACGGTGGACTGCGACGTCCTCCAGGCCGACGGGGGCACCCGCACCGCCGCCATCTCCGGCGCCTACGTGGCCCTCCACGACGCCTGCACCCGGCTGGTGGCGGTCCAAGCGCATCCCCGCCCATCCCGCTGAAGGAGGCGGTGGCGGCCGTGTCGGTCGGCATCGTGGACGCCGTCGCCCTCCTCGACCTGGCCTACGTCGAGGATGTGCGGGCCGAGGTGGACATGAACGTGGTCATGACCGAGGGCGGGCCGCTTCGTGGAGGTGCAGGGCACGGCCGAGGGCGCCGCCTTCTCCAAGGCGGAGCTCGACGACCTGCTGTCCCTGGCCGAGCACGGCATCGCCGAGATCCTCGAGGCCCAGGCCGCCGTCCTGGCCACCCCGCCGCCGCCCCGGGTGAAGTGAGCGATGCGCTTCGTCCTGGCCAGCGCCAATCCCGACAAGGCGGCGGAGATCGAAGCCATCCTGGCCGCCGCGCCGGCATCGCCCTCGTGCCCCGCCCCGCCGATGTGCCCGAGGTGGACGAGACGGGCGACGACCCTGCTGGACAACGCCCGGCTCAAGGCCGCCGCCCTGGTCGACGCCACCGGCCTGCCCGCAGTGGCCGACGACACCGGCCTGGCCGTCGACGCCCTCGACGGTGCCCCGGGCGTGTGGTCGTCCCGCTACGCCGGCCCGGCCGCCACCTACGCCGACAACGTGGCCAAGCTCCTCCAGGTCCTTGGACGGGGTCCCGGACGACCGGCGCACGGCCCGGTTCGAGACGGTGGCCCTGGCCCGCTTCCCGGACGGCTCCGAGGTGGTGGCCACGGGCGCGGTGGAGGGTCGCATCAGCGCCCGTCCCCGAGGCGAGGGCGGCTTCGGCTACGACCCGGTCTTCGTGCCCCTCGAGGGTGACGGGCGCAGCTTCGCCGAGATGGCGGCCGGGCGAGAAGCACGACCTCTCGCACCGGGGCCGGGCCTTCCGGGCGCTCGGCCGAACGCCTGACTGGGCGAAGCGTGAAGAGAACCTTAAGAAAGGCTCAAGTCGCCAGGCGGAATCGGCCGACATCTGCGGTATGCGAACGACCTTCCTCCAGACCCTGCGGGACGAGACCCTGCGCACCGAGCTCGGCGCCGAAGTCGTCGCCGACCTCGCCGTCGAGAACCTGGAGCTGTCCACGCCGGCCCGTTCGGCCGCCGTGCGCCGCTCCGCCATCGAGCGCCGCAGTTGAATCCTTCGTTTTAGGCTGGTCCGTCATGGACCAGCCCTTCCACACCGTCCTCGACGTCCCCGTCACCGGTGGGAACCTCGCCGTCGGCTTGTCCGGGCCGGCCAGCGGAGCTCCCGTGGTGCTGGCGGTGCACGGCATCACCGGGTCCCACCGCTCGTGGGCGTCGGTAGCCCGCCACCTGGGTGACGACGTCACCTTGCTGGCCCCCGACCTGAGAGGCCGGGGCGCCAGCGGCGCACTCCCGGCCCCTACGGGATGGCCGCCCACGTCGAGGACCTGGTGGCGGTCCTGGACCACGCCGGCGCGGCCTCGATTCTGGGGACACCCCAGGCCCCGGGTGCAGTCATCCTCGCCGGCCACTCCATGGGCGCCTACGTGGTGGCCCGTCTGGCCGCCGCCCACCCCGCCCGGGTGCATGCCGTCGCCCTGGTGGACGGGGGGCTGGTGCTGGCCGTCCCCCCCGACCTCGAACCCGACAAGGTGCTGGAGCTGGTCCTCGGCCCCGCCCTGGCCCGCCTGCGCATGACCTTCGAGAGCCGGGAGGCCTACCGGGACTTCTGGCGGGCCCACCCCGCCTTCGCCGGGCCGGGGATGTGGAGCGCCGACGTCGAGGACTACGTCGACTACGACCTGGCCGGCGAGCCGGGCCAGCTGCGCTCCCGGGTGTCGGAGGAGGCCGTGCGAGCCGACGGCGCCGACCTGCTCGACGTGGAGGCGGTGCGCCGGGCCTTCGTGGCCCTGGCCTGTCCCACTGTGGTGGTGCGTGCCCCCCGGGGCCTCCTCGACGAGCCCAACCCCCTGCTGTCCGAAGCGGCGGTAGCCGAGGCCAAGGTGGCGCTGCCCCACCTCGTCGACGTGGTCGTGCCCGACACCAACCACTACCAGCTCCTGCTCGGCGACCGGGAGGCCAAGGCGGTGGCCGACCAGCTGCGCGCCCTCTGCCCGCGCTGAGGCGAACGCGATCCACCCCCTAGCAGGGGGTCAAGCGCAACCACCTGGCTCCGGTCAGGCGACCTGGTCCTGATCGCGGACGGGGGCGGGGATGCGGGTCCAGCGAAAGCGGGGGACCGCGGCCGCGTGTTCCTCGAACCGACCGGGCCGGGGGGTGAGGCGGTGGACGAGGGCCCCGGGGGCGTAGAAGGCCCGCTCCACCTCGGCCAGGCTGACGGTGCCGGGATCGAGCCCAGCGGCGGCCACGGCGTCGCCGCAGGCCTGCCCGAGGCCGTCGCCGAGGAGATCGGCCACGATGGCGCGCACGCTCTCGGGGTCCTGGAGCAGCCAGGAGTGCCCGGCGTCGTGGACGATCACCAGCTCGCCGGCCGTGCGGGCGGCGGTGTCCTGGGCGGCGGCCATGGGCACCACCGGATCCTGGTCGCCGTGGAGCACGATCACGGGCAGCCGGGACGCCCGGAGGCGGTTCAGGGTGGGGACGCTGCGCGGGGCCAGGAGCACCGAGCAGGCGGGAGCCATCAGTCGCCAGGGAGCCATGACGTTGGCCATGGTCTGGGGCAGGGCCAGAGCCTGGAGCTTGGCCCCCTGGTCCCCGGAGAGGAAGAGCGTGCCCGAGCGTGTCGGCCAGCAGCGTGGCGCCGACCAGGCCCAGCACGGGGGGCGACCAGCCCGAGAAGGCGGCCAGGTCGTCCCACGCCTGGCCCGTGGCCGAGCCGATGAGGAGCAGGGCGACGGCCCGCTCCGGCTCGGCCGCACCCAGCTCGGCCACCACCCGCCCCCCCAGCGAGTGCCCGGCCAGGACGGCCCGATCCACGCCCAGCTCGTCGAGCACCCCACCCAGGAACTGGCGGTACTCGTCGAGCCCGTAGCCCCGGCCGCCGAGGCCGGCGGACGCGCCGTGGCCGGCCAGGTCGACGGCGATGACCTTGAAGCCCATGGAAGCCAGCCGGGACAGAGACTGCACGTAGACCATCCCGGCGAAGGAGAAGCCGTGGGCCACCACCAGGGGGATGCCCCGGCCTCCGACCGCCACCCCGACCCGTTGTCCGTCGGACAGGCGCAGGTTGGCCGTGGCCAGGCGGGTGGCGGGGATGGTGAGGGCCGGTTCGGTGGCCGCCCCGGGCCACAACCTCGGTGCGGCCTCGTCCAGCACGGGCTTATGCTTTCGCTTCACAGGCTCATCGGTGGGATTTCCCATTGCTCTGACCAGCGTAAACGGTTGTTTCCATTCGGGAGTGCATGGAGGCCCATGGGTTCGGACGAGGGTCGCCAAGGTGTGGAGCGTCCCGACCGGGACGCCGCTCTCGACCTCTACGCCGGCCACGCCGCCGCCTACGACGAGGACACCGAATGGGCCGGGCCGGACCGGACCCGTGCCGTCGAGCTTCTCGACCTCCGGCCCGGTGATGTCGTCTTCGACGTCGGCTGCGGCACCGGACTGTGCTTCGCCCAACTGGCAGAGGCGGTGGGCGGCGCCGGCCGGGTGGTGGGCATCGAGCAGAGCGTCGACATGCTCAAAGCCGCCCAGGAGCGGGTGGACGCCGCCGGCTGGAACAACATTGACCTGGTACTGGGATCGGTGGAGGAGGTCGGCCTCCCGTGGGTGGGGGACGCGGCCCTGTTCTGTTTCACCCACGATGTGCTGCGCACCCGGGCGGCGGTGGACAACGTCGTGTCCCACCTGCGTCCCGGGGGCCGGGTGGCGGCCGTGGGCCCGATGTGGGCACCGTGGTGGGCGCCGGGGATGAACCTGCTCATCTGGTACTGCACCAGCGACTACGTGACCACCTACGAGGGTTTCGACGAGCCGTGGAGCCACCTCAGCGCCCGGGTCCCCGGACTGACGGTCGAGCGTCAGGAGCTCCTGGGGCGTTACTTCGCCTGGGGCCGGCTGGGCCCGGACGCCCCCTAAGGGACGATCTGCACTTTCTCGCCGGTACCCGTCATACCGGCGCAAGTCGGACGTTCAGTAAGTGGCCGCAGACGAAGCATCCCCTCGAACCCTCACGCGGCCGCGGAATCGGTGGCGCGAGCTGGGAGCGGCGCATGTTGAAGAAGCTGGTCATTGGAGCTGGTTGCGTGGTGTTGGGGACCTGCCTGTCGGCATCGGGAGCCATCGCCAACCGGGGCACGTCACCTCCGAAGGTCCCCCCGACGAGCCCCCCGCCGGCGGACGAGGTGCCGCCGGATCTCCCGGCGCCGCCCGAATCAGTGTCTCCGCCCTCGGAGGCGGCGTCGCCGCCGGCCGCTCCCGAGACGCCTGTGCTCACGCCGGTCCCGCCCGAGCCCCCGCCGGTCGAGGACGTCGAAGCTCCGGAAGAGGAAAAGTCCCGCGTCTTCGCCGGGGCGGTGACCGACCCGCCGCTCCCGGCGCCACCGGTCCGCCCGGCGCCCGTCCGCCTGCCCTTCACCGGGGCCGGCGACGACGCTCTGCCCCTGGCCGGAGTCGCTCTCGCCCTCGGCGGCCTGGCCATCATGGCCAGCCCGCCGGCCCGTCCCCTGACCCCGTCCTCGCCGGTGGGTCTGGTACATAGTGGGAATGCGGCGACAACCCCTTCGGGCTCTGGCGGCGGCGGCGATCGTCGCCGCTCTCGGCGCCGCCTGCGGCGGCGACGGTAAGGGAGATCAGGCCACCGGGTCCACCACCACCACAGCGGCGGCGGTGTCGACGGTCAGCACCGTCCCCACCGCCGATCCGATCCGGGTGGAGCAGGTCCTGGCCCGGCTGCTGGTGCTGCGCAACCAGATCTTCTCGTCGCCGGACGGGAACCGGGTGGCGGAGTACGCCCTGGCCGAGTGCCCCTGCGCCGAGGAGGACAGGAAGAGCCTGGTCGATCTGGCCGAGAGGTTCCGGCACTGGGACAGCCCCCAGCTCGAGCTGCGGGGAGCGCGGGTGGCCAACCGTCCCGGAGCCGACGAGGTCGTGCTGGAAGCGGTGGTCGGCCGGCCCCCCGAACGCGTGGTCACCCGCACTGGCGCTCTCATCAACAGTCAG
Source organism: uncultured Actinomycetes bacterium (assembly GCA_963789165.1). GTDB lineage: Bacteria > Actinomycetota > Acidimicrobiia > IMCC26256 > BP-133 > CAWBJP01. Next base: position 440,319 of record CAWBJP010000010.1, on the reverse strand, counting down.
GGCCAGGGATTGCCCAACTTCGCCGTCCGCTTCGTGCTGCGGCGCCACGATGGGAACTGGCGGCTGGCCGAGGTGGGAACCATCGAGCTGCCGCCGGCCACGGTGGACGCCATCGCCGCTGCCGGCATTCCCAGTGGTCCGCCCGACGAAGCCTCCCGGCTGTAGCGGACCCACTCGTTGTACGGTGGCGGTGTGTTCGCCCGCATCGTCGTAGGGACCGACGGGTCCGCCACCGCCGCCGAGGCGGTGCGGGTGGCGATCGGACTGGCTCGGATGGCTTCGGCCGAGTTGCACCTCGTCCGGGCCTGCCAGCCGCCCGCCCTGGCCATGGCGGCGGTGCCCGAGGTGGGGGCCGCCGCCCTGCCCGCGGACGTGATCGACGCCATGCGCCAGGACGCCAAGGACAACCTGGCGCAGCTGGCCGAGGAGCTGACCGCCACCGGGCTCAAGGTGCACACCTACGTCACCGCCGAGGCGCCCGGTCCCGCCCTGTGCCAGACGGCCAACGCGGTCGACGCCGACCTGCTGGTGGTGGGCAACCGGGGGATGCAGGGAGCCCGCCGGCTGTTGGGCAGCGTGCCCAACCACGTCACCCACCACGCCCCCTGCGCCGTACTGGTGGTCCGCACCGTCTGACCGAGCGGGGCGCAGATCTACCGGTCACCCGGCATCTCTGCGCCCAAAGCTCAACCGATGCAGACGACGATCAGGCCGACGCACCGGCGGCCGTCACCGTCGCGGTCGCGGTCCTTGTCGCCGTCCTTGTCGCCGTGGTGACCGCCCTTCCCCTTGTCCTTGTCCTTGTCGCCGTCCTTGTCCTCGTCGCCGTCCTTCTTCTTGCCCTTGCCCTTGTCCTTGTCCTTGTCGTCGTCGTCGCCGTGGTTGTGCGCAGGCTGCACCTGCGACACGCTCACCTCGGACGCGCCGGCGGGGGCCGGCCCCGCGTCCGCGCCGACGGCTGCGACACCGAGAACGAGAGCAAGCAGTAGCCCCAGTAGCGATCGTTTCATGACGACCGTCCTTTCACCCCAGGAGGACGTTCACCGCCCCATGCGCAGCCCATTCGAGCAGGCCCGGCCCGTTCCCGCAACGCCGGCAACCGGGAGGGGGTTGTTAGGGTGCGGGTCCATGGGAACCGAGAAACCGCACGTATACGTGCCGCCGGGGGAAACCCCGCCGGCAGAGCTTGTCATCGAGGACGTCGAGGTCGGCGAGGGACCGGAGGCCACCCCCGGGTCGACGGTGGAAGTCCACTACGCCGGCAACGCCTGGAGCACCCGGGCGCAGTTCGACGCCTCCTGGGATCGGGGCGACACCTTCAAGTTCCAGCTCGGCGCCGGACGGGTCATCGGCGGCTGGGACCAGGGCGTGGCCGGCATGAAAGTCGGCGGCCGCCGGCGCCTGGTCATCCCGCCCGCCCTCGGCTACGGCAGCCAGGGTGCCGGCGGCGTCATCAAGCCCAACGAGACGCTGGTCTTCGTGGTCGATCTCATCGCGGTGCAGTAACACCGGTCGCTCCCGCAGGACATCTCCCGGCCGCCGCAGAAGTCGTCACCGACATCCGTCCTGAACGGGAAGGCCTCAGCGCGGGCGATGACCCTCCAACCTGCCGTTCCGATCCCGCTCCCGGTACCGCTGCTGGCCTCCCCCGCCCGGCGCCGCGAGTTGCGAGCCCGGGCCCGTCACATGGTCGAGTGGCAGATCACGGCGCGGCCCCGCTGCGACCTCGACCTGCTCATCACCGGCGCCATGTCTCCCCTGACCGGGTTTCTCGGCCGGGCCGACCACGAGTCGGTGTGCGCCACCATGCGCCTGGCCGACGGGACGCTGTGGCCCATGCCGATCACGCTCGACGTCCCCGCTGGAGTCGCCCGCCGCCTCCGGCCCGGCGTCGGCCTCGCCCTCCGGGACCACGACGGTTCGCTCCTCGCCGTGCTGTGGGTCGACGACGTCTGGGCGCCCGACCACCGGGTGGAGGCGGAAGCGGTCTTCGGGACGACCAGTGACTTCCATCCGGGCGTCGCCCATCTGTTGGAGCAGACCCACCCCTTCTTCGTCGGCGGCCGGCTCGAAGGGGTCCGCCGTCCGTCCTCTCCCGACTTCGGCGGGCTGCGGCCGGGGCCGCTCGAGGTGCGGGCCGAGTTCGCCCGCCGGGGCTGGGACCGTGTCGTCGCCTTCCACACCCGCAACCCGATGCACCGGGCCCATTTCGAGCTGACCCGTCAGGCGGCCGAATCGGCCGGCTCCAAGCTGCTGCTCCACCCCGTGGTCGGCATGACCAAGCCGGGCGACGTCGATCCCGTGACCCGGGTGCGTTGCTACCAAGCGCTCATGCACCGCTACCCGGCCGGCAGCGCCATGCTGGCCACCATCCCGATGGCCATGCGCATGTCCGGCCCCCGCGACTCCCTCTGGAACGCCCTCCTGCGGCGCACCTTCGGCTGCACCCACTACATCGTCGGGCGCGACCACGCCAGCCCCGGCCCCGACCGCGACGGCAAGCCGTTCTACGAGCCCTACGAGGCCCAGGACATCCTCTTCCGCCACGAGGCTGAGACAGGTATCACCACCGTCGCTTTCCCGGCGCTGACCTACGTCCCGGGCCTCGACCGCTACGTGCCCGCCACCGAGGTCCCTCCGGGGGCGGAGACCCGCACCGTCAGCGGAACCGACCTGCGCGCCCTGCTCGCCTCGGGCGACGACATCCCCGAGTGGATCACCTTCCCGGAGGTCGCCGCCGTCCTGCGGGGCTGACGCCGCCGATAGCCGGGGTCTGAATCAGGTGTCGGTCGCTCGTTCCCGGCTGGCGCCGCCGATCGCCTTGCGCTCGCGGTCGGGGCCGTACCAGTCGATGCAGACCACGGTGGCGTCGTCCTGGAGCTTGCCGCCCGTGACCTGAAGGATGCTGGCGGCGAGTTCGCGGACCACTTCGCGAGGGTGGCGGGTTTCAGTGCCGGTCAGGATCCCGGGGAGATCGACGACTGCGTTGCGTTCGATGAATCCGTCGGTCAGGAGCAGGAGGCGGTCGCCCGGCTCCAGGCGGAACTCTTGTGTCTCGTACGGGATCTCGGTGATGCCGAGGGGAGGTGCGATGAGGACGTCGAGCGCGGCGGCCTGCGCCCCTCGGATCCGGTAGGGCGGCGGGTGGCCGGCGTTCACGAACTCGATGACGCCGTCCGCCAGACGGACGCGGATCAGCTGTCCGGTCACGAACTGGTCGGGCCGTGCCCCAGCCAGCAGGGCGGCGTTGGCGTCGTTGGCCTGTTGCGCTGGCGATGCCCGACCCCGCCGACTGTTACGGAGGCTGCCGACGGTCAGCGTGGCGAGCATTGCGGCTTCGTTTGAATGGCCCATGGCGTCGGTGATCGACGCGTACAGGTACTCCCGCTCGAGCGAGTAGTCGAAGGTGTCGCCGCCCACCGTGCTGGCGGGCTCGAGCCAGCCGGCGAGCGTGAACGCTCCCCCCTCCACGGTGTAGGAGGAAGGGAGCAGCCGGCGTTGGATCTCCGCCGAGAGAGAGAACGGACGGTCGCGCTGGCCCCACTCGAAGACGTCGGTGTGGCGGCGTGATGCGATGAGGACGTAGGCCAGGGCATGGGCCGCGGACACCAGGTAGGCGACGGTCTCGGGGTCCGGTGGGTGGGGCAGGGAGAGTTCCAGGAGCCCGATGGCGTCCCCCCGCTCGGTGACGGGCAACAGCACGAGCCAGCTACCAGCTTCCCCGATGACCGCCAACTCCTGGGAGAACAGGACCTGCTCATAGATCGAGCCGGGAAGAGGAAGCGACTCGGCCCGCTCGTTCCGGCCATCCCTCCCGCTGTCAGCCGTCACATGGGAGAGGCGCATGACGGCGTTTCCGCTGAGGTTGGCGATGAGCAGGCTCACGTGGCGGGCATCGATCAGCTGCCGAAGCTCGGCGGCGAGCACGTCCACCGAATCGATCGGGGGTGAGCCTTCCACGGCCTCCAGCAGTTGACGGATATCAAGCCGGCGATGGTTGGGACGGGCGCTCACGAGCGCCCACGTCCCCCGGGTAGGGGGAGGAGCCGTTCGAACTCGGTGCGGATGGTGCCGTAGCACTCGCAGGCGGCGTTCTCCAGACCCTCCCGATCGATGATGGTCACCCGGCCCCGGGAGTAGCTGATGAGCCCGGCGTGTTGGAGGGAGCCGGCCGCCACCGACACCGAGGCGCGGCGGACGCCGAGCATCTGAGCGAGGAACTCCTGCGTCAAGGGAAACTCGCGGTCGCCCACGCGGTCGTGGGTCAGGAGCAGCCAGCGGCTGCACCGTTCGGGGATGGAGTGGAGGGCGACGCAGGCCATCCGCTGGGCGACCTGGATGAACTGCGCCTGGACGTAATGCTCGACGAGGCTCCGCAGCGGGTCCCGTCCGGCGGCCTTGAGGAAGGTGGCGACGTCCATGGCTCGGGCCTGACCGGGGACCTCGACCTGATAGGACTCCCGGGGGCCGAGGGTGTCGACGCCCAGGAAGGCGGAGACGCCGACGATCCCCTCGTTGCCGATATTGGCCACTTCGACGGTGGCGCCGTCGTCCATGGTGATGAGGACCGACACGACGGCGTTGTCGGGAAAGTAGACGGTGTCGATGTGTTCGCCACCGTTGAGGAGGATCTGCTTGGACTCCAGCGAGACCGGTGAGGTGGCGGCGAGGAGTCGCTCACGCTCCTTGGGCTCGAGTGCGAGCATGATCCTCACCGTTTCAGCTCCCTTGCCAAGTCATGTACGCTATCGTACACTCTTCGTACGCTAACGTACGCTCGCCGTACGGTAGCGTACCTGAACCCCAGGACCCGTCTGCACTGCCGTATGTCGATAGGAGAGAGCGGTATGCGGCGAAGCCTCCTTGGCCTCCTGCCACAGGGCGGTACCCTGCCGGAGGCGTCGTGGGTCCGTCGGCATCGGGGCGTGGTGGTGCTGCTCTGGCTCCACTCGGCCGTGATCCCGATCGTCGCCCTGACCATGGGCTTCTCGCTGGTCCACAGCCTGGCCGAAAGCCTGGTTGTTCCGACGGCCGCCGTCATCGCCAGCATTCCCGGGCTTCGGCGCCGGATGCGCACCGTGGCGGCGGCGCTTGGCCTGCTGTCGTCGTCGGCGGTGCTCGTGCATCTCTCCGGCGGACTGATCGAGATGCATTTCCACTTCTTTGTCATGGTGGTCGTCGTCTCCCTCTACCAGGATTGGCTGCCCTTTCTCGCCGCCGTCGGCTATGTCTTCGTCCACCACGGGATCTTCGGCGCCCTCGATCCCGGTTCCGTCTTCAACCACCCGGCGGCAATCAGCCACCCGTGGAAGTGGGCGGGGATCCACGCCTTCTTCATCACCGGCATCAGCCTCGCCAGCCTGGTCAACTGGCGCCTCAACGAGGCCCACCTGGCCCAACGCCGCCGGGCCGAAGCCCGCCTGCGGGAGGAGACCCGAATCGTCGAACGGTTGGACGAGGTGGGCCGGATGCTGGCCGCCGACCTCGAACTCGACCATGTCGTGCAGCGAGCCACCGACGTGGCCACGGAACTGACGTCGGCCCAGTTGGGGGCCTTCTTCTACAACGTCTCGGATGAGTCGGGGGACTCCTACCTTCGCTCCAGCCAGTCGGGGGTACCGGTCGACACCTTTGGCAGCTTCCTTGCTGTGCCCGTGGTGTCCCGGGGCACCGTCATCGGCGGGCTCTTCTTCGGACACGCCGAGGTGGGGCGCTTCAGCGAATCGGACGAACGCATCGCCGTCGGGATCGCCGCCCACGCCGCCGTGGCCGTCCAGAACGCCCGCCTCTACGCCGCCGAACGCCGGGCCCGGGAGCAAGAGGAGCAAGCGCGGCAGCGGCTCGCCATCCTGGCCGAGGCAGGGCGCCGGCTCCTCTCCACGTCCCTCGACCTCGCTGCCTTGCTGACCGAGGTACCGGAGCTGGTGGTACCGCGCCTGGCCGACGGCTGCTGCATCCATATCGTGGAGGACGGCGGGTCGGTACGACGGGCAGCGGCCGTCCTGCGGGGACAGCCGACGTCGTGCTCGGGCGACGACCAGGGGCCAGCCCTCGATCCGGAGGAGTCGGATCACCCGATCCTCCGGGTGATACGGACCGGCCGCCCGGAGCTCCTCGAACCGGGCAGCGCCGACCTCGACTGCCTCGCCCCCGCTCTCCACCCTTCGGCGTCACCTTCGGAGCAGCCGCTCGTGACGAGTGCCGTCATCGTCCCCCTGCCGGGCCAGGACCGGATCGTGGGGGCGATGACCTTGATCATGCAGCGCTCCTCCGGCCGTCACCTCGATCGCGATGACCTCGACCTCGCCGAAGTCCTCGCCCGGCGGATCGCCACCGCGGCGGAGAACGCCGAAGTGTTCGCCGCCCAGCAGGCCGCGGCCCAGATGCTCCAGCACAGCCTCCTCCCCGATCGCCTGCCACTCGTCCCGGGCATGGACATGACCGCCCGTTACCTCCCGGGCGGCGCGGGGGTCGACATCGGCGGAGACTGGTACGACGTCATCGCCCTCCCCGACGGCACGGTGGGTCTGGCCATGGGCGACGTCGTCGGCAAGGGAATCCGCGCCGCTTCGCTCATGGGGCAGCTGCGCAATTCCCTCCGGGCCTACGCCCGGGACGGCCGGCAACCGGCTGCCATCCTGGAAAAGCTCAACGAACTCCTCACGGAAGTCGACAACCCCGACCATATGGCCACGCTCGTTTTCGGGGTCTTCGATCCCGGCACCGGCGAGCTGACCATGGCCAACGCCGGCCATCTTCCGCCGCTGCTTTGTCGGCCCGACGGACGGGCGGATTTCCTCCAGGGTGGCTCCGGCCTCCCCCTCGGCGCCTTTCCCGATGCCGGCTACACGAACACGACCGTCACCATCGAACCAGGCTCGACTCTGCTGCTCTACACCGACGGCCTCGTCGAAGGACGGCAGCTCCCGCTCGATGACGGCCTGGAGAGGCTGCGGAGCTGCATGATCGGCCACCTCGACTGCGACAAGGTCTGCGATGTCGTCCTCGACGGGGCGATGCTGGGGGGCACCAGCCGGGACGACACCGCCCTGCTCGCCGTGCGCTATCTGGCCCTGGGAAACGAGCTCCAGCTTTCGCTGCCGGCCCAGCCCGGGACACTGAAGCCCCTCCTGAACGTCGTTCGCCGCTGGCTCCGTGAAGGCGGCGCCAACGAGGAGGAAATCTCCGACGTTCTCATCGCCACCGGTGAGGCCTGCGCCAACGTGGTCCGCCACGCCCCCGCTGGCGACCCGACGATCCTCGAACTCAACGGCCGCCGCGATGGCGACATCTCCATCACCGTTCGGAACCGCGGCCCGTGGCGGAATGGCTCCCGCCTTGGTGATGGAGTCCCGGGACTGGCCATCATCGAACCACTCATGGACGAAGTGGAGATCACCCGGGGCCCGCCGGAGACGGTGGTGACCATGCGCTACGCCCTAGGTGACCGGCAGCCCGCCCGGTCGATGTGACATGCGCGGGATCGGGGCCCCGACCCGATTTCGTGAAGGGCTCTTCCATAACAATGCTTGTCAACGCCGGTGCGGGCACCCACATGGCGGCGGATCGGGTGCTCAGCTGCGCGCGCGAAACCCGAGCGAAGGGACTCGAACCGTTGCCCAAGAGTTCGCGGAGTTGTACCTCCATTAGGCAGCCGTTCCTTGCGGATTGGCGGTCCCCGTCTGATGCCGGGAGGGCTGCGGGGTTGACGGTTCTTCCACACCTGCCCGGCGCCGCCGGGTCTTATGGTTGTGTCCCCGTCCGTTCGCCGGTTGGAACCGGCCGGTTCCCGGGCCACTCCCGGTACCGTGGCCTGCTGAGAGCCGGGCCAGATTGATCGCCGCATTGACGTCGCGGTCATGCCGTGTGTTGCACGTGTCGCAGACCCAGTGTCGTTCGTCGAGGCGCAGCGTGGTTCTGACTGTGCCGCAGGCTGAGCAGGTCTTCGAGGAGAGGTAGAAGGGTTCGGCTTCGACCAGGGTGGAGCCGTACCAGAGGCACTTATAGGTGAGAAGCCGGCGGATCTCGGCGAGAGAGGCGTCGGCCAGGGACCGGTTCAGTCCCCTCTTGTAGGCACCTCCCCTTCGGCGCATGGCCTCGGCATGAAGGTGCTCAACGACAATGATGTCGTGGCGGCAGGCAAGCGTGGTGGTGAGCTTGGCCAGACTGTCACGGCGGACATTGTTCACTCGGCTGTGGAGGTGGACCAGCCGCGACCGTCTACGGGAGCGGCGCTTCGAGCCGGGCTGGGAACGTGCCAGTCTCCGACCCGCTCGCCGTAGCCGAACTTGCGCTCTCCGTAACGCCCGGGGGTTGGTAACCTCCGCCACCATTTCCCCCTGCGGTGTTGCGACCACTGCCAGCCGGGTGATACCGACGTCGATCCCGACCCGGGCTGCCCCGGCGCCGATATGGGCCGGGCGTCGCTCAGCCCGGTGGACCTCGACGGTGAAGGAGCAGAACCACCGGCCGGCGACTCGTCGAACGGTGGCGGAAAGGATCCTGGCCTGGCCCGACTCGAGCCGCCGGGCAAGCTTGCGGGTGGACTCGTGGGTGCGGATCGCTCCCAGCCTTGGGAGAGTGACGTGGTGGCGGTCGGCCTCGACTCGGATCGCTCCGGTCGTGAATCGGACCGACTCGCCGCCCCGGTCGCGCTTCTTGAACCTCGGAAAGCCGGCAGGGCGTCCACGTCGGCGACCCGCCCTGCCGTCCGAAAAGTTCGCCAGCGCCCTAGCCAGTGCATCCAAGCCCGACGAGTACGCCTCCTTGGAATTCTCAGCCCACCACGGGGCTACCTCCGTCTTGGCCTGATTCCACTCCCGGCGCAACGCCGGCAAGGACCATGGCACCACGAGGTCGGCTCCACCGGCCGTTTCGTCGAGGCGGCTCTTCACTAGCGACAGGCCCCAGTTGAAACAGAACCGGGCCGCTCCGACGTGACTGGCCAACGCCCGGACCTGAGCCGGTGAGGGATCCAGTGCAAACCGGTATGCCTGAGTGACCGTGACCATCGACACCCATCATCCCGACTAGGTGTGACAGTAACGAGGCCAACGCCGGTGCGAGCGGGGAGACTCGAACTCCCACACCCTTTCGGGTACCGGGACCTAAACCCGGCGCGTCTTCCAGTTCCGCCACGCTCGCTGGTCTCTGTGACCTGCTGTTTTACCTCATCTCGGTGCCTTGCCGGCGTCGCACTTCCCGCCGTTTGCAAACCATCTGCAAACCAAAATCACCGGAGCCCCTCGGAGGATGCGCCGCGCCGCAGCGGATCAGGCGACCGTTGCGCTTGCATCTGGACCCGGTTCATGGGCCGACGAGCCGCTCCCGCACGGCTTCGAAGGTCGCCGGGGGAGCGGGTTCGGGGTGGCGCCCAGGAAGGTGGAGGTGGTGGAAGCCGGCCTTGGGTTCCTGATGGCCGTGCCATCCCCATCTGCGCAAGCCGCCCGACTCGATGAGGTCGAAGGTGTACTTGATCACGCCGAGGTTGGAATCGAGGCGCACGTTGACGGCCAGCTCCGACCCGTCGTTGAATCGGAGGCGAAGCTCGCCAACCTGAACTGCGATGACCACAGCGGGGGCGGACTCGATGACAGAGACGCCTTCGTACTCCCCCGGAACGATCTCACCGCCGAGGCTCACGAGCCAGGCATCGATCCAAAACACGGCGTCGGCGGGACGCCGGATGTGCGGAGGAAGCACCGCTTCAGACGCGCGTGAGGGCCCGCCAGGTGGCGTAGGCGGTGTCCCACTCGTGGAACTCAGGGCTCTCGACGAGGTTCCCGTCGTCGTCTAGGAACGCACCTGCGAGGTCCTCGGAAGCTCGGTCGTACCGGGCCTCGAAAGCGTCGAGGATGCCGCGCAGGCGCGTGACCTCCGCGTGGGCGTCTTTGATGACGATCGTTCGGTTCCGAGCGTTGGGCATTGTGTGCTCAATGATACCGGCGATGCGCCCTCCTTCGTCGGGGTCGACAGCGCCACACCCCTTGGACCAACCGGGTCCCCAGTCGAGCGTGATCGATCCGGTGGCTCGCCGCGGTTCGGAAAGTTGTTCAGTACCCGAGAATCGCCCGGGCCCCGATGATGGCGGCTTGCTCGTCGTCGCCGGGGAGGACGTGCTGGTAGGTGGTCAGCGTGATCGTCGGGTTGGCATGGCCGATCCGTTGGCTCACCACCTTGATGGGAACCCCGGCCCGGATCACCGCGGTCGCGTAGGAATGCCGGACATCGTGAAGCCTGACTCGGGGGAGTCCGGAGCGGCGGACGTGTTGGGCGAACCACTGGGAGAGCCGCTGGGGGTGGATGGCGGAGCCGTTGGACCCGACGAAGACGAGGCCTGTTTCCGTCCAGGCGCCGCCCCAGGCCAGGCGCTCCTCGTTCTGGCGCAGCCGATGTGTGCGCAGGGCAGTGAGGGTCGCGGGGTCGAGGGCGATCGTCCGGCTTCCCTTGTCGGTCTTGGGAGTGCCGGTCTCGACGGCGTAATTGACGGCGGTGCGGACCTGCAGGATGGTGAGCGAGCCGCGCTCGAGATCGACGTCGGCCCAGCGCAGGCCGAGGAGCTCGCCCCGGCGCATCCCCGTCGTGGCGAGCAGCTGCCAGGCGGCGAAATAGCGGTCGTCACACACATGCTGGAGGAAGGAGCGCATCTCCTCAGGGGTCCACACCTTCATCTCCGGGGATGGCTTCCTCGGCTGGTCGGCCGCGTCGGCGGCGTTGCGCACCGCCCGTCCCCACCGGACGGCGTCGGCCAGCGCCTTGTGGAGCATGCCGTGGATGTTGCGCACGGTCTTGGCGCTCAGGCCGCCCTCGGTCTGGCGCCGGCCGTTGGCGAGGAGATCGGCGTAGAAGGCGGTCATCCGGGGTCCGTCCACCTGCGCCAGGGGAACCGAGCCGATCCCGCTCCCCTTGATGTAGACCCGGCAGTACATGCGGTAGGCGGCCAGGGTGCTCGGCTTCAGAGTGGCCTCCTTGGCCGGGAGCCAGTCGTCGAGCAGGAAGCGGGCGAGGGTCTGTTTCGTGGGCGACACGTAGGCGCCGGCGTCCAGCCGGCCGAGCAGCTCGGTGCGGGCCCGTTCCGCCTCCCGCCGCGTCGCGAAACCCCGGTACCACTGCTGCCGGCGCGCCTCGCTGTCGAAGAGGGAGCCGCCGCAGTCCGGGCAACCGGACAGCGGCTTCCGGCCGAGCCAGAACCGATGGCTGCAGTGCTCGCATACCTGGCAGGCCACGTGGCGGCCGAGGTCGATGACCACCGCCCACCCGCTGCCGTGCTTCCGGATGTGACCCCGCATGACGACCCTCCTTCGGTGGGACGTGTTCGCCGGTGGAGCTTGCCGGGGCTCAGGCCGAGGGAACGGCGCGTACTCGCTCCTCGCCCACGCCCGGGCCTCACGGTTTCCTGGTCTGTGTGCGTTGACTCGTCCCCTGCTCGCTCGCCGCGCCGCCCGTCCGGGAGGCGGCGGCCCTTCGCGCTCCGGGCCCTGTTCTGCTCCAGGCGAGCGACGTAGTCCTCTTCGTCGAGCTCGGTGAGGGCTTCGTGCTGCTCGACGGCGAGGGCGAGGTCGGCGAGGCCGAGGAGGGTCGCGCGGAGCTGGAGGAGGTCGGTGCCTTCGAAGTATTTGCGGACGAGGTGGTGGGCGCGGATGAGGGCGATCTCCTGGGCGGTGGCCCGGACCTCCTCGCGTTTGGCGGCGTTGAGGGGGAAGGGCATCTGGTCGTCGGGCTCGACGGTCCATTCGTCGAGGAGGGTCTCCCATTCGGCGAGATTGTCGGGCCGGCCCAGGACGGCGTGGAGCATCTCGGCGGCGGTGACGCCGAAGCGTGGTGAGTCGGGAACGCTGACGAAGAGCCGGGGCGGCGGGGTGAGGAAGTAGAGGACGGGGACGTCGAACGTGCGGGCGAAGGCGATCAGATCGTCGGCGGTGAACTCGCGGATGCGGTTGCCCGTCACGGACCGCTCGGCGTGGGCCACGGTGGCTTCGCTCCACGGCTTGGGGGACACGGCCGAGAGTTCCCGGGCGGTCTGGGCCTGGGTCCAGTCCCGGCGTTGCCGGATCCGGGCCAGGTTGGCGGCGACGATCTGGTTGGGGGTCCAGGTGGGCAGCCCGTCGCGGGGTTTGCCTCTCGCCATGTGGGCCTCCTGTCGCAACTCCGGGACAGCGCCTGTGAATTACACGCTTGCGCTTCGCCCTCAACCGGACCCATACTACATGCGAATCAGAATCGTGTAAATGTCATTCTAGCGGGAGCGTGATGCCAGTGCTGCTCGCCGAGCTTCCTGATTTCTTGACGGTAGAGGAGGCAGCCACGGTGCTGCGGTTGGGCCGCAGCCAGGCCTACGAGTTGACGAGGGTATACCGCGCCACTGGCGGGCGCCAGGGCCTGCCGGTGGTGATGCTGGGTCGGCGCCTGCGGGTGCCGAAGACGGCGCTCGTTCGGCTCAGCTCGCTCGCCGAGCCGCCCGGAAAGGAGGCGTGGTGATGTTGCCGGGTCCCCGACGAGGGGACGCCATCGCGCTCGGCCCCCGGGCCCAGGGGCTCGCCTACCGGCTCGGCGCCGAAGGCTTTCTCGTGCTCCTCGACCTGCTCGCCCACAGCGAGTCGGTTCCCGCGGGAACGGTGATCACCGTCGGGTACCGGACGGTGGCTCGCCGGGTGGGCCTGTCCAAGGACACCGTCGGCCGGCGGGTCGGCGAGTTGGTGCGGGCCGGAGTGCTGGAACGGATACAGGACGAGGAGCCGCAGCATGCCTTCCGGGTGCCGACCTATCGGCTCCGGCTCGACGTCGCCGGGATTCAGTTCCTTGACCGTCCCGACCGGGAGGCGTCCTCGCATTGAGGCCGGCAAGGGCACGCGACAGGTGGGGTGCCGGGCCATCTTGGGCGGCCCTGGTTGCCGGCCGGGTTTCAGTACGGGTTGCTGTATGGGGTCGCGGCCTCGTTTTCCCTGGTCAGCGCCCCGCCCGCCGCCATATGGGGGTTCGCCCCTCCGCAGCGCTGACCACCCCCCCACTTCGTGGTCCGGTGGTCAGCGCTGCTACGGGGCGAATGGGTGGCGGCGGGCGGTGGCTTGAGTTGGGGTGAAGGGGCAGGCGGGGGTGCGGAGGCAAAGGCAAAAGAGGGGTGTGAAAGACGGCGTTCCCGAGACAGGAAGGAAAAAGACAGATGGCGGTGACGGGTGTTCCGTCGTTGTGGGACGAGGACGATGGAGGAACGGCAAAGAACGAGGGCGGGGTTAAGAAGGGACGGGTTGGGCCCAAAGGCGTTCTGGTTACGGAACGGGATGTGACCGTGCTCCGCTGGGTCGGCGAGCAGTTCGCCGTGCGGGCCGACGTGATCCGGTGGCTCCTCGGCGGAAACCGGCCGCTGAGCGAGGGGCGGACCCGTCAGGTCATCGACCGGTGGCGCCGCGCCGGCCTCGTGCATCAGCGCCGCTTCTTCGTTGGCGCCGAGACGGTGGTGTGGCCGACCCGGGAAGGGCTCCGTCTCGTCCTTGACGGTTATCGCTGCCGAACCCCGGCGCTGAGCATGCTTGCCCACCTGCATGCAGTCTCCCTTGTCCGCCTCGGGGTCGAACGGCGCAGCTCGGGTCGATGCTGGGTCCCGGAGCGGGCGCTGTACCGGGCCCGTGCAGCCCCGGACGTCCACGTCGCCGACGGCGAGTACATCGATCGGGACGGCCGGCGGACCGCGGTCGAGGTCGAACTGACCGTCAAGGCCGCCGAGCGGCTGCGGCGCATCGTCGGAGGTCTCACCCTCGAGTACGACCGCGTCCTCTATGTCACCGGCGACGCCCGGGTGGCCACCGCCGTCCGAGGCGCAGTGAAGGCCCTGCGAGAAGACGGTCGGGTCGAGCTGGTGGATCTGACCGGCTTCGCCCTTCCCAAGGAGTCGTCGTGAACCGGCCTCGCGATACCCGGCCGGCCGATCCGGGCCTGGACGAGATCGAACTCGTGATCCTCGCCGTCCTGGCGGTGGCCGCGGTAGTGGGCTGCCTACCCGCGCTGGTGGTGGCCGTCCCGCTCGCCATGACCATCGAGAGTCGGGGGTGGCGGCGCTGGCCCGCTCTCGCCGCCGGCGTCGTCCTCACCGGCCTGGTCGTGGTGGTCGGGGGGTGGGATGCCTACCGCCACACCGTGGTCTCGTTCTGGCTCCGCCTCCGTGCCCAACAGCCGTTTCGGCCTATCGAGCTTGTCGCCCTCGCCCCCCTCGGCCTGTCCGGCGGGATCCTGTTCGCCCCGCTCCTCCAGGCGTTCATGCATTACCGCAACGAGCACGAAGTCACCCGCCACTACCGCGAGCTCAGCCATGGCCGCCGCACCCGTACCCAGGCGAAGCGGACCATCGGGCGCACCACCACGTGGCCGGAACACGAGGGTCGGACCATTCTCGGCCTGCCCCTCGCCGGTGCCGTCCCCGGCTGGCGGATATCATCTCGGGCCCGTCCGGTGGTGGCCCCGCCGCTGGACGCCTGGCGCCGCCAAGCCCTCATCGTGGGGGAGACCGGCACGGGCAAGACCGTCACCGCCCTCACCGTCGCCGCCGAAGCCCTGCGGGGCGGGTGGGACGTCTACTGGATCGACGGGAAGGCCGACCCGACCAGCGCCTCCCAGTTCCTCGCACTAGCGGAGGCCGCCGGGATCGAAGCCCGCGACGGCACTCGAGAGCCGCTCGACGGTTGGCGGGGGGACGGGGAAGCGGTCGTCAACCGGCTCCTGGCCACTCAGGTCTTCACGGAGCCGTACTACGAAGGCATCGCCCGAACCGTCCTGCGCCGAGCCGTCGGTGACCGTGTACCGGGCTCCTTCGGCGAGCTCGTGACCCGCCTCGACAAGCGGGCCCTGCAGCGGGCCTGGCGCGATGACCCCGACGCCGTCGAGGCCATCCGCCAGCTCCCCGACAAGGACGTCGCCGGGGTCCGGGCCCGCTATGAAGGAATCGCCTGGGCCGTTGGCGCCACTCTCGACGGCGCCTGGTCCTACGAGGACATCCGGGCCGCCTACGTCCCCGTCGGTCGGCCCGAGAACCGCCACCAGGCCGCCGAAGTCGGGGCCTTCATCCTCGAGGACCTCCTCCACTGGGCTCTCGCCCGCAAGAGCTCGGATCGCCAAGCCCTGGTAATCGTGGACGAGTTCTCGAAGCTCTCCGACCGACCCGGTGCCGCCGTCGACCTTGTCGAACGCGTCCGCAGCTTTGGGGTCGCCGTGGTCCTGGTCGCCCAGACCTGGGCCAGCCTCGGACCCGACGACACCATCCGTAACCGCCTCGCTGGCACGGTCGGCACCGTCGTCGTCCACCAACTCAAGCAACCCGATGACGTCGCCGCCCTGGCCGGCACCGAATGGACACTCGAACGGACCGAGCAGACCCACAGCCTCGACCACACCGGCCTCGGCAGCCAACGAGCCGGGAACCGCTATGTCGTCCATCCCGACGACATCCGCCGCCTCCACCAAGGCGAAGCCTTCATCATCCACGGCGGCCACGCCCTCAAACTGTGGGTCAGAAGGGTGAGCTTCGAGTCCAGGTGTAGGTCAGCGGCCATTTCTTGATATTGGGGAGCCTTTTTGATCTTGGGGAGCCGTCCTGAATGCTGACCACTGGTTTGACCACCAATGGAACGCGATACGGGCTCGAAGGCGACAACGTAGGGTCGATTCAGCGGATCGTTGTCAGAAGTTCCTCGGTCTTGCCCTCGAAGGTGGCGTAGCCCTTGGTGCGGCAGAAGGCCAGCGTCTCTTGGAGCATGTCGGCTGCCTGCTGGCGGTCGCCGGGGGCGTCCCGGGCGAGGAGGGTCACCGCCCACTGGTAGCCGTTGAGGGCCCGGGCGCGGGCGGCCCCGCAGGCTTCGATGGTGACCGCCGCCGCCTGGTGGTGGGCCAGGGCGCCCTCGTTGTCGCCCATCACCCGGGCGGCGATGGCGAGGGCCACCTCGACCGGGCCCAGGTAGCCGACGGCGTAGGCGGCGTGCAGCGATCGGTAGGGCAGGAGGCGGTCGTAGACAGCGGCGGCCGCCTTCGGGTTTTCCACCCCGAAGCCCTGGGCGGCGGCGAAGAGGAAGTGGTTGGAGAGCCACAAGAATCGACCGGTATCCCGGGGAGGACGGAAGGGTGCCCGGCCAGGAGAGCGGTCAGCTCTTCGTCCTGCCCGGCAAGGGCCAGACCCAGGGCCAACATCGCCGCACGGCCGGCACCCTGGAGTATGCGTCCGAAGCCGAGGCGGCGACGCCGGCGGCCATCTCCGGCTGACCCTCGAAAGTCCAATGCAGGAACATCTGGCCGACGTACCACAGCATGGCCTCGGGGAAGTCTGCCTGTTGGCCGAGCTCGAAACCCGCCTGGATGAGGCGCTCGGCTTCCTGGTGCTCACCCAGGGCGTCGATCGCGGTGGCGTAGTAGATGGTGGCCACGGCGCGCAGTTCCGAGTTGGCCGGTCTCGTCGGCGATCGCCATCGCCTCCGCGGTCCGGCGTCGCGCCTCGGCGAGGGCGCCCGCCGCCAGCAGGGCAGGTGGCCGCCGGGACAAGACGCGGAGCTTCGGGTCGCCGGTGGCGTCGGCCCAGCCCACGAGGTCGGTGCTTTCGGAGGCCTGAGCGGTGACGCGGTCGGGCACCAGGCAGGCCAGGACATGCCGCACGCCGATCCGGGCCCGAAGGGCGACGTCGTCGAGGCGAGCGGCGATGGCGGCGGCCTCGTCGGCGACCCGCAGCACGCGCTCGTGGTCACCGCCCACCGCCAGCGCGGCGGCCTGGAGGGAGAGGAGCTCGGCCCGCTCGGCGCTCGCAGCTGGACCGACGAGGTCGAGGGCGGTGTCGATGAGCCCGACGGCGCTCGATGTCGCCGAGGACGACTGACGGTCCCGTGGCTGTTGGCCACCACCGCCCGCACCAGGCGGGCGGACGTCGCCGCCGCCGGCGGCGAGGCGGGAAGCGTCGAGGAGGGTCTGGCGGGAGGCGGCGTCGCCGGTGCGGCGTTGCGCTTCGCCCAGGCCGGTGAGCAGGTCGATGCGGAGGTCCGGGTCGTCCTCGTCGCTGACGAAGCCGAGGCCCTGGGCGTACCAGTCCCCGGCCTCGGCGTCGGCCAGCACCGAGAGCGCCCAGTCCCCGGCCGCCAGGCAGGCACTGGCTGTCCGGGTGCTTCCACCCGAGGGCGCGCAGGCGAGCAGGTGATGGGCGAGACGGGGGGCGGCTTCGCCGATCTCTGGTTGGAAGGCGTCCGCCACCCGCAGATGGAGCTGGGCGCGCCGGGTGGCCGACAGCGTGTCGTACAGCGCGGAGCGGACGAGGGCGTGGACGAAGCGGTAGAGCACCGGCGCCCGTCTCCTCCACCAGGCGGGCGCCGGCGGCCTCGTCGAGGGCGACGACGAGCTCTCCGTCGTCGATGTCGCAGACCGCCCGCAGGACGGCGACCTCGAAGTCGGCTCCCACCACGGCCGCCCGAGTCAGCACCCGGTTGGCGGCCTCCGACAGCCGCGACAGCCGCCGCCCCACCACGTCGCGCACCCCCTCGGGGATGCCCAGCTCGGACCGCTGCGCCACCCAGCGACCCTGCCGCCGGACGACGGCGCCCGTCTCGGCCAGATGGCGGACGACCTCCCACACGAAGAAGGGGTTGCCCTCGGTCTCCTGGTGGATGGTGCGGACCAGGGCCCGTTCCTCCTCGTCCAAGTCATGGCCGGCGGCCTGTTCCACCACGGCCAGCACCTCGCCCTCGTCGAGGCCGGAGAGGGAGAGGCGCTCCACCGCCTCGTCCCGGCGCAGGTCGGCCAGCAGCTCGACGAGGGCGTGGCCGGGCCCGAGCTCGGTGTCGCGGTAGGTGGCCAGCACGAGGAGCCGCAAGGGCGCCGCCGAACGGACGACGTGGCGGAGCAGGAGGAGGGTCGGCTTGGCGGCCCACTGCAGGTCGTCGAGGACGAGCAGGACGGGCTGGTCGGCGGAGACGGCGCCCAGCCAGGCGGCCACGGCGTCGAAGAGGCGGTAGCGCTCGGTCTCGGGGTCGGAACGCAGCGGGGCGTTCGAGCCCCGGGGCCCGCTCCGGAAGCTCGGGGACCAGACGGGCCAGCTCGCCGCCGAAGCGACCCAGGCGAGGAACCAGGTGGGAGTCGGGCGTGTGGTCGACCAGGTGGCGGAGGGCCTCGACCACGGGCTGGTAGGGGACGCCCAGGTCCTCGTCGCAGCGCCCGGCCAGCACCGTCGCCCCGTCGGCGTGGAGCTCGCGGCCAGGACGGCCGCCAGGCGGGTCTTGCCCACCCCTGGCTCGCCCCCCAGCACCGCCACCCGCCGCTGGCCCGCCCGCGCCTCCTTCCAGGCGACCCGCAGGCGGTCGAGCTCGTCCTCCCGGCCCACGAAGATGCGCCCCGTGCCGGTGAGGAAGGGGGGCAGGGGGATCGGGGGAAGCTGGCTCGTCTCGCCTCCCTCGGCTTCGGCGTCCTCGGGCCGCTGCCAGCTCACCGCCACGGCCGGGACCGGGGTGGCCAACCCTTTGAGGGCGAGCGGGCCGAGGGGCCGGAAGCGGAAGTCGCCCCGGGAGCCGACCAGGGAGGCCACGAGCTCACCGGCCAGGATCTGGCCCCCCTCGGCCCGGTCGCAGAGACGCTTGGCCACCACCACGGCCGTCCCGAAGAAGTCGTCCTCGGCCCGCACCGCCTCCCCGGAGTGGAGTCCCACCCGCACGCCGAGGCGACGCTCGGGATGGGCCCGGTTGTGTTCGGCCGATGCCCCGCTGCATGGCCAGGGCGCAGCCCAGAGCGGCCAGGGGGCTGGCGAAGGCCACCATGAGGCCGTCACCCAGGTTCTTCACCTCCTGGCCGCCGGCTTCGGCCACCGCATCCCGTAACAGGGAGAAGTGGGTGCGGCGCAGTTCCTCGGCGGCGTCCTCGCCCAGGCGATCGAGCCACTCGGTGGATCCCACGAGGTCGGTGAAGAGGAAGGTGACGACGCCCTCCAGGGCGGCGGCCGCCCCGGGGCGTGGCGACGATCCCGCGGCCCGGCGGCCGTCGGCCAGTCCAGCTCGGGCTCGTGGCGCAGGATGGCGCCTTCCAGGCGGGCCAGGGCGGCGCTGGGCTCGAGGCCGAGCTCCTCGCCGAGGAGAGCCCGCAGCTCCTGGTAGGAGCGCAGGGCGTCGGCCTGGCGGCCCGACCGGTAGAGGGCGAGCATCCGCTGGGCCCACAGGCGCTCCCGCAACGGGTGGGCCCGGGTGAGGGCGTCGAGTTCGGCGACGAGCTCTCCGTGGCGCCCGCAGGCCAGGTCGGCCTGGATGCGCTCCTCGGTGGCGGACAGCCGGGCCTCCTCCAGCCGGGCCGCCTCGGCCCGGGCGAAGGGGGCGTCGGCCACGTCGGCCAGGGCCGGGCCCCGCCACAGGGACAGCGCCTCGGACAGCGTGGCCGCCGCCTGCTGGTGGTCGCCCTTCCCCGCCTGCTCCCGCCCCTCGGACAGGAGCGACTCGAAGCGGGCGGCGTCCAGGGCGTCGGTCTCCACCCGGGCCAGGTAGCCCGGGGGCTGGGTGACCAGGAGCCCGTCCCCATCCGCCTCCCGCAGCGACTTGCGCAGGCGGGACATGTAAACCCGGAGGGCCTGGTTCGCCCCCTCGGGGGGCCGGCCGGCCCACAGGTCCTCGGCCAGGCGCTCGGAGGACACCACCCGGTTGGCGGAGAGCAGCAGCAGGGCGAGCAGGGCCCGCTCCCGGCTCCCCCCGAGGGCTACGACCCGCCCCTGGTGGACCACCTCCAAGGGACCGAGAATGCGGAACTCCACCGGCATGTGCCCCTCCGCCCTCCCCCGACTCCCAAGAGCGTAGGCGCACCCATCCGGCCGATCACCGGTGACCCTGATCCGCCCTGTAACCGGATTGTTGCGGGTCCAGCAATCAGGACGGCCCACCCTTCCCTCAGATGGGTTTACGACGGGGGAGGACCATGCGCTCCAGGCTCGGTATTCTGCTCGCACTGGTGGCGGCGACCGCGGGGGTCTCACCCGCGGCGGCGGCCGAGAATCCGAAGCAGGTCGGGCGGACCGCGGCGTTGTGCAGCGGCGAGGTGGAGGAGACGGCGGACCCAGGCTTCTGGCTGATCACGCCGGGCGAAATCACCATCTCCGGAGTTGGAACCATGACTTGCGTCGGGACGGTTGATGGGAAGCGGCTCACGGGCCAGCCTGGGCCGATGGCCTACCGAGGTTCTTATGACGGCCGCATGGCCGGGATGAGCGCGCCGCTCGTCGGGGACACGTGCCTGGCCGGCTCGGGCAGTGGCACATGGGAGGCCACCCTGCCCACCGCAGACGGCTCTGCACTGGCCTATGGCGGCGCCTTCGACTTCGAGTACGTCTTCACCTTCTCCGTGCTCCACGGCGCGCTCGGGACCCTTCCAGCTCGAAATGGTCTGGGTGTACTACCCCAACCCCGGGAAATGGTCCCCCGACGAGGACTGCGTGAGGAAACCTTTCCGCGATGCTGTGGGGAGGGGAGGAGGGGCCCTGCGCTGATCGGCAGCGCGGTGGAGCCAGGAGGCAGGCCCGCTCCCTACTGGGTGGCCGCTTTGGGACAGGGCATCCCCCAGGAGACGAAGGCGGCGATCAGCTTGCGGCAGCCCATGAGCGGCCGGGGACGGTTGAAGGCGAGGGCACCGACGAGACGCCCGCCCCCGGCCGTAGAGGGCGACGAGGCGGCGCTCCTCGACCGGACCCGTCCACGACCCCCCGGGCATCCCTGCAAACCATTTGCAAACCAACTGCGCCGGACCGGGTCGGATCAGGCGGTACCCAGGGGGATCTGCGCAGGACAAAACCGCAGCTCAGCGGCATGAAACGACACGAGTCGATACGAGGTAACACGCCGTTCCGCGGGACCTAAACCCGGCGCGTCTTCCAGTTCCGCCACGCTCGCGTGTTGTTGTCGCCGTTCGTTTCTACCTCATCGGCTCGTCGTCGGGGGGTCACCGTGTGACGGTCGCCGGTGCCGGCACCCGGCTGGCATACCCTGACGGAGCGTGAGAAGGGCTGCGTCCGGGAGGCGGGCGTGGTGTTCGCAGGAAAGGAGCGCCCGCCATGCGGTTGCGGATCGGCCCGTCTCTCGGGATTGCCTTGGGGCTGCTCGGCGGATTGTTCGCCGGCGTGGCGGTGAGTGCCGGAGCGACCGGTTCGGCGGCCGGGCCACCGGTGTCGGACTACGAGATCGTGCGCGCCACCTTCTCCGGCACCGGGCCGTCGGCCGAGGGCTCGGCCCGCTGCTCGGAGGGCAAGCTGGTGATGGGCGGAGGGGGACGGGTGCTCGATGACGGGGCGCGGCTCTACGCCATCGTGGCCAGCGACCCGGCCGGACCGTCGAGCTGGAGCGCGGTGTTCGTCCGCCACCCGGAGGGTTCGGGTTCGGGTCCGGTCATCCCCGGCCGGCCGGCTCCCGAAGAGGAGGGCGAGACGGAGTTCGAGGTCTCCGCCGTCTGCGCCGCCGTGCGCTAGGAGTCCTCCTGCGGTGGGCGCGATCCGCGCCCTCCCCGGGCGCCGATCGCGCCCACGTCAGGGGGCGGGCCCGGTGAGCCGGCGCCGGTAGGCCCGGGTCTTGGCCCGGTTGCCGCAGACGGCCATCGAACACCAGCGGCCCGAGGCGTTCTTGGAGGCGTCGTAGTAGACGTAGGCGCAGTCGTCGGCTGTGCAGATCTTCAAGCGCTCCCAGGTGCCGGCCGTCCCCGCGGTGACGATCGCGGCCAGGATCTCGCCCAGCATTCCGGCCACCCCCGTCGCTGCCGGCCGGAGCACGACGTCGCCCTCCTCGGTGAAGCCCGCCCGCAGGCCGATGTCGCCCGCGAGGGCATTGAGGCGGCGATGGTGGCCGGCGGGCGATTCGGCGCCGGGATGGTGGCGGCGCACTTCGTCGCGGAGGACTCCGCGTACCTTGCGGGCGAGCGCCAAGTCGGCCTCGCCCGCTCGTCGCCCGGCGGACTCCCGCCCGTGGGTGGCCAGCCAGCGGCGGAAGCGGGGGAGGCTGTCGAAGTGGTCCTCGCCGGACTCGACGTCGAGGGAGTTGAGGAACGACTCGACGAGTCCCAGCTCTGCGGGCACCGTTCCCACCTCGACCTCCAGCTCTCTCGTCCGACACCACTGTAACGGGTTGACTGGTGTGTTAGAGTGAAGACACCGGTAAAAGAGGAATGGTGGTGTTGAGTATGCATCCGCTGGTCGTGGAGGAACTGGCCCGGGCCCGTCACCAGGAGCTGCTGGCGGAAGCCGCGGGCCGGCGCCGGGCCCGGCAGGCGGGGCGGAAAGGGGATCGGGATGACGTTGAACGTGGGCATCGTGGCCTTCGACTGCAGGCAGCCGGAGCGGTTGGCCGGCTTCTGGTGCGAGGCGCTCGGCTACCAGGTCACGGACTCCGACGAGTCCGGGGTCTCCATCTCGTCACCGGACGGCACGGGCTGGACCCTCGACTTCCTGGTTGTCCCTGACGACAAGGTGGTGAAGAACCGCCTCCATCTGGATCTGCGCCCCGACGACCAGGACCAGGAGGTGAAGCGCCTCCTCGAGCTGGGCGCCACCCGGGCCGATGTCGGCCAGAGTGACGACGTGTCCTGGGTCGTCCTGGCCGACCCCGAGGGCAACGAGTTCTGCGTCCTGGCCGCCAGAGGCGCCGGCAGCTGACCCGCCCCCGGGGGCCCGGGGGTGTCCCCTGGACCGGGAACTTTTGTCCCTTTTGTCACGACTTCCTAACCAACGGTGGGTGTCGCCCGACACCACCAGGGGAGGCTGGGACATGAGCAGGGCGGGAATGATGACGAAGGGAGCGGCGGTGGCGTCGCTTCTGATGCTGGCCACAGCCGGTCCAGCCTGGGCGCACGCCGAGTTCGAAACGGCGACCGTACCGCCGGACACCCACCAGGATCTGGCGGTCCACGTGCCCGGCGAACGACCGGATGCCCACAACGTCATGGTGGTGGTGGAGCTGCCCGCCGAGTTCGATCTCCACTCCTGTGAGGTGCCGGAGGGCTGGAGCTGCCTGGCCGAGCCGGCCGTGGGTGACCACGCCGCCCGGGTGACGTACACCCTCCAGGAGGAGGGCGAGCACCACGCCACGGCGGTGCCGACCGACCATGGGGAACCGGCCCCACCGCCGCCCCCGGACGAGCCCGCCCCGGGCCCGGCGGAGGAGGCGGACATGTTCCACTTCGGCGTCCACACCGCCGTTGCACCGGGCAGCTACAGCTTCCCGGTGGAGCAGCACTACTCCGACGGCAAGACGATGAAGTGGAACGGCGATGCCGGCTCCAAGGCGCCGGCGCCGGTGGTCACCGTGGAGGACGCCCCGGCCCAGTAGTGGGGGGAGGCGGGCCGGGCCGGTGTCCACGATGCCGGCCCGGCCTCGCCGCGCTCAGGTGTCGAGGTCGATGCGCTCGGCGTGGGAGTAGACGTTGAACCCCGACCCCCGCACGAAGCCGACCACGGCCATGCCCATGGCCTCGGCCGTGGCCACGGCCAGGCTGGAGGGGGCCGACACGGCACAGACGACGGGCACGCCGGCCACCGCCGCTTTCTGGACCAGCTCGAAGCTGACCCGTCCGGAGAGCATGAGGACCCCGTCGGACAGGGGCAGTTCGTCGGTCAGCAGGGCCCGGCCGACCAGCTTGTCGAGGGCGTTGTGGCGGCCCACGTCCTCCCGGACCGTCATCACCCGGCCCTGGCGATCGAACATCCCGGCGGCGTGGAGGCCACCCGTCTGCTCGAAGATGCGCTGGGCTGCCCGCAGGGCGCCGGGCAGCCCGAGGATCACGGAGGCGGCGACGGGTGGGCCGGGGGGCAACGGGCCGCAACGGACCTGCACCTGCTCCAGCGAGGCCTTCCCGCAGATGCCGCACGACGACGTGGCGTAGAAGTGGCGCTTGAGGGCCTCCTCGTCGAAGGGATGGGTGAGCCCCACCGACACCACGTTGTAGTGCTGGGGTTCGTCGGGAGGAAGCTCGCAGTAGCGCACCGAGGCCACCTCCTGGCGGGAGGTGATCACGCCCTCGCCGGCCAGAAAGCCCACCGCCAGCTCGAAGTCGTGGCCGGGGGTGCGCATGGTGACGGCCACCGGGACCGGTTCCTGGCCCGGGCCGCCGGCCCTGATCTCCATGGGCTCCTCGGTGGCCAGCCGCTCGGGGCGTTCCCAGGCGCGGGCCTCCCGGACGGCCAGCGCCCGCGCCCGCGTCACCGTCCGCCGGGTGGAATCCGGTTCGGGCGGCGGGGCGGGAGAGGAGTCAGTCACAGGCCCTCTCCGGGGACGTCGGGTCTCAGGCATCCTCTCCATCATGGCGCAGGCGGGCCAGATCCTCCGGCGTGTCGAGGTCGCGGAAGGCGTCCGGGCCCCCGGTGGGTTCCCACTCGTCCGGCTGCACCCAGCCGACCTCCACGGCCCCCAGGAGGGCCCGTAGCGACCGTTCGCCGGCGCCGAGGAGCCGGACGACGGTGGCCAGAGTCCCAGGGCCGTAGCGGGCACACAGGGGCTGGGGCTGCCCGCCGGCCACCGGGACGGCGGTCGGCGGTCCCGGACGCTCGGCCAGGAGGCGGAGTAACCCGGCGCCGACGAAGGGCATGTCGACGGCCAGGGCTACGACGGCGCCGGCATGCCCCAGCCGGTCCAGCTCGGCCAGCCCGGCCCCCAGGGCGGCCAGGGGGCCTTCCCCGGGCGGGTCCTCCCGCACCGCCGGAAGGCCGGAGACGCCGGGACCGACCTCGAGGACGGGCCGGCAGACGGCGGACAGCACCGAGGCGCCCCGTTCGGCCAGCCGGCGGCCGTCGATCTCCAGGAGGGACTTGTCCGTCCCCATGCGGCGGCTGGCGCCGCCGGTCAGCAACAGTCCGGCCACGTTCGGGTCGGGATCGGCAGCCATCACCGATGTCTACCAGCGGCCGGCCGCAAGGCCGGTGTTACCAGTCGGCGCCTGCCTGTTACCAGTCAGAGTCGGTGTAGAAGCGGTCGGCCACGGGGCCGGTGAGCTCCCGGAGGCGGGCGGCCTCGTCGGGGGTCACGGTCTTGCGCCAGGCGCCCACCATGGCCTTGGAATCCATGGGCCGGAAGGCGGTGCGGGACAGGAAGCCCCGCCGGGACAGCTGCCACGAATGGGACTTGGCTTTCGACGAGCCCGAGGTCCCGGCCACCACCTGTTCCCGGGCGTAGTTGCTGTACTCCACCCCCAGCAGGGCGAAGAGCCGCTCGTAGCCGCCTTCGGGGTCGAGGCACAGGTCCTCGTAGCGCACCACGTGGATGCGCTCGGAGCGCTCGGCCATCTCGGCCAGGGGATGGTGGAGCATCCGCCAGAAGAAGCCGACCTGGGCCACCTTGTCGTCTGTGTCGACGAGGGCCTCCATCTCCGCCCGCCATGGCTCCAGCCAGTCCGCCATGAGCTGCGGCTGGGACAGGAAGTGGCGGAAGTGGGCCGAGTAGGAGAGCTTGCGGTAGCTGGCCACCATGGCCGCCGGGTGGCGCACCAGGAGGCACACCTGCCCGTCGAAGCGCTCGGCGATCCACTCCGCGGCCAGAGAGGCGTACGGGTCGTCCAGCAGGGCCCGCTTGTGGCGGAGGGCGCCCAGGGCGAAGGACCCGGAGTATTTGGCCATCTTGGCCAGGTCGAAGAGCCTCCGGTTGGCCCGCACCTCGGCCAGGTGGTGGTAGCGGAAGCGGAGCATGTCGGCCACGGCCCGCTCGTAAGTGGCGGCGTTGTGGTCGTTCACGTAGACGTAGCCGACGGGCACCGGCGCCCGCAGGATGCCCGGCGAGAGACCGGGCGGGTGCTTGGGGTTGAACGGCTCGTTGAGGTGGACGAACCCGCCGGCCGCCTTGACCATCTCGGCCACCCAGCTGGTACCGGCTCGGGCCATACCCGCGATCAGCACCGGACCGGTGGCGCGGGCACCCGGGGTTCGGGGTGTCCCAGGGGCGGTCGACTTACTTGCCGTGAGCATCTACACCGGCTCCTTGACCCGCCCGTTGGCCACCGGGGAATCGGATGCGTCCGGCTGTTCGCCCCGCACCACCAGCAGCTCCCAGCCCTGGGCGAGCACGTAGCGGAACCAGCTCCCCGCCGCCAGCGACGTGATCACGGCCACGAGGACCAGGGTGACGAAGAACCGCTCGTCGATGATCTGGGCGTCGAAGGCCACGGTGGCGAGCACGATGCCGGGCCCGCCCCGGGCGTTGAGGGCGGCGGCCAGGTTGATGGTGGAGCGCCGGTCCCGGGTGGCGTACCAGCCGGCGGCGAACGTCCCGATGGTCTTCATCACCGTGCAGAAGGCCAGGAAGCCGAAGAAGAAGGCGGGGTCGAAGTGGTGGCCGAGATCCAGCTTGAGCCCGACGATGGCGAAGTAGACGGGGGTGAAGAACACCAGGGCGAAGGCCTTCACCTTGGTCCGGACCGTCTCGACGATGGGCTCGGGCAGCTTGCAGATGGCCATCCCGGCCAGCAGCGCCCCGAAGATGAGGTTGACGCCGGCCAGGCTGGCCAGGGCCACCATGGAGAAGCAGGCCAGCAGGGCGAAGCGGGCTGGGCGGTGCTCGACCAGGCCGCGGGCGGGTGAGCGCAGGGCGGCCCGCAGCAGCCGGGGGAGCGTCCACATGGCGGCGCCGAAGAAGGCCACCGTCAGCACCGGCGTGAGTACCAGCTCAGCGACCGACGGCGACTGGGACTCGGCCAGGGCGGTGGCCACCCCGACCAGGCCCCAGAGGGCGATGTCCTCCACGGTGGCTACGGTGAGCACGATCCGGGCGAAGCGGGTGTTCATCATCCCGAGGTCGAGGAAGATCTTCGAGATCACCGGGATCGACGTGATGGCCACCGCGATGCCGATGATGATGACCAGCGAGGCGTCGTTGCCCCGGGCGCCCATGTAGGGGCTGAAGTCGAACAGGAGCGGAGCGGCCAGCCCGGCCAGGAAGGGCAGGGCGGTGGCTCCGATGAGGACGGGAATGGCGACCTTGCGGTCCGCCTTGGCGAAGCGGGCCCGCGTCTCCATGCCCGAGAAGAACATGAGGAGGACCACGCCGAAGGACGACATCATGGCCAGGAGCTTCCCCTCCTCGGGGAAGGCGTCGAAGACCCAGCTCTGAGCCGAAGGGGAGATGGCGCCCAGGACGGTGGGGCCCAGCAGCAGGCCGCCGGCGATCTCGCCGATGACCCGCGGCATCTTGAGCCGCCCGAACAAGCTCCCCATCAGATGGGCGCAGGCCATGAGCGCCACCACGGCCACGAAGAACCGGGTGAGCTCGTGTTCACTGAGGGAGATGGTGGCTACGAGGGAGATGTGTGTCATGGGGGTTCTGTCAAGCGTACGACTTTGACCCTGTGCTGGTTCCACGGCGCGGCCGCTCATTCCCTTCCCCCGGGGTCCGGGGAAGGGGACGAAGCGGCTCAGGCTCAGCCCCGTTCCTGCTTGAAGGTGAAGACGTTGGGGCTGCTCGGGTCGATCGTCATGCGGTACCACCGGCCCGAGGAGCTGTCGCCTTCGACCTCGACCCGGGTGAAGTTGGGGAGGTCCCTCCAGGGGTGGTCGATGTGGGCGTGGTGGGTGTCGCCGTGGACGAGGACCACGGGCTTCCCGAAGATCCGTGTGCGGTCCTGGAGCGTCTTGACCAGGCGCCCGCCGGAGGGCTCGAAGGGGTTGTCCTGCCAGGCGACGACGACGCCCGCGGCGCCGATGGCTTCCGCCTGGTCGAAGGCGCCGTTGAGCCATTCGATGTTGCGGTCCCGGTGCGTGCCCCCCCGGCCGCTGGCCCCCGGCTCGTTGTTGGTGACGAAGACCACGCCGCCCACGACGAAGCGGGCGTTCTCCGGCATTCCGGCCTGGCGATCGACCGTCATCTTGCGCTGTCCGAGCGTCTCGTTGGTGGAGAAGAAGATGTCCCGGATGCGGTTCAGGGCTCCGCTCGTGCTCCCCGGGCAGTCGGTCCATTCGTTGTCGCCCGGCGTGTACACGAAGGGAGCGGCGAAGGCGTCGAAGACCCTGTACACCTCCAGGTAGTCCTCCACCTGGCACCGGGCGTCGGCCTCGCTCCAGACGTCACCGACGTGCATGGTGAGGCCCAGCCCGGCCAGGTTCATGTCGGCCCGCTCCTCGAGGAGTTCCTCCTTCTGGCTCTCGCTGTAGCCCGTATCGCCGATCAGTCCGACGTCGAAGGGCCCCCCGCGTTCGGACGGCGTCAGCGGCACCGGCGGCGCATCCGGGGCCGGCTGGTCGGGGACGGTGTCCGGAGTGGTGGTCGTCGGGTCGCCACTGGGACCGGGAGCGGGCCCGGGAGCCGGGGCCGGGGCGGATGGAGCGCCGGTGGGACTCCGGGGGGAGGACTGGGTGGCGCGGGCCGGCACCGCGGTCATGGCGGTGATTCGAGGCCCGGACTTCCCGCCCGTTGAGCCCACGAAGCCGGCGTCGCCGAAGTTGAACACGCCCCCGTCGGCGGCCACGAACCAGTAGCCCCGCCCGCTGGGTGTCGGGGACAGGCCCACGACAGGAGCGTTGAGGCGCTGGTCCCCGGTCGAGCCGTAGTAGGCGGCGTCGCCGAAGGTGAAGACCCCGCCGTCCGAGGCAACCAGCCAGTAGCCGGCCCCGGTCGGCGTGGGGGCCATCCCCACGATCGGCTTGTTGAGCCGTACGGACCCGGTCGAGCCGTAGAAGGCGGCGTCGCCGAAGCTGAAGATGCCGCCGTCGGCGGCCACGAACCAGTAACCCCGGCCCGTGGGAGTAGCGGCCATACCGACCACGGGGCGGTTGAGCCGGAGGGCGCCGGTGGAGCCGTAGAAGGCGGCGTCGCCGAAGCTGAAGATGCCGCCGTCGGCGGCCACGAACCAGTAGCCGGCGCCGGTGGGGGAGGGCGCCATGCCGACCACGGGGCGGTTGAGGTTGAGGCCGCCGGTGGAGCCGTAGAAGGAGGCGTCGCCGAAGCTGAACAGGCCGCCGTCGGCGCCCACCAGCCAGTAGCCCGCGCCAGTGGGCGTGGCCGCCACCCCGGCGATGGGCTGGCGGGGCCGGGCCGGCAGCACGCCGAAGGTGCCGGCCGCCCCGAAGCCGTAGACCGCGCCGTCCGCGCCTGCCAACCAGTAGCCCTGCCCGGGGTAGACGTTCGCCGCCGGATCGCCCGGGGCGGTGCCGGCCGCGCCGGAGAGCCCGATGCCCGCGGTCGGGATCAGCAGAGCCAAGGCGACGGCGAGCGCCGCCCGATGTCCGATCCCCGGTCGTGATTTCACTGCCCGTTAACTCCTTACAGGTCCTAACTGGTTGCTTTGGGCGGATCGGACCGGGGGGAACGTAAAGCCGTGTTTAAGGAATTCGTGCCGGATGCCCGGTTTCCTCCCAGTGTTCGGCGCGCCTAAGGCGCCGTTGGAGGGATACGGGGCAGGGCGACTGCGATATGTTGTAACAATGCGAACCTACGAGCGTGTGACCCAACCGATGGTGCGCCGGGACGGGATCCTGCGGGAGGCGTCCTGGGACGAGGCCCTCGACGCCGCCGCCAGCGGACTCGCACGGGTGCGGGACGAGGCCGGCCCCGGGGCGGTGGGGATGTTCTCGTGTTCGAAGGCCACCAACGAGGTCAACTTCATGGCCCAGAAGCTCATGCGGGTGGCCATCGGCACCAACAACATCGACTCCTGTAACCGCACCTGACACGCGCCCAGCGTCGTCGGTCTGGCGACGGTATTCGGGGCCGGAGGCGGCACCAGTTCCTATAAGGAGGTCGAGGACGCCGACGTGGTCGTCCTGTGGGGCTCCAACGCCCGCGAGACGCACCCGATCTTCTTCCACCATGTCATCCAGGCGCAGCGGCGGGGAGCGAAGCTGTTCGTGGTCGACCCCCGCCGCACGTCGACGGCGCGCTTCGCCGACTCCTGGTTGCCGCTGCACGTGGGGACCGACATCGCCCTGGCCAACGCCGTGGCCCGGGAGATCCTCCGTGCCGGTCTGGAGAACCGCAGTTTCATCGACCCGGGCCACGAGCGGCTTCGAGGAGTTCGCCGCCTCGGTGGAGGAGTGGACGCTGCCCCGGGCGGAAGCGGAGACCGGGGTCCCCGCTGCCCTGATCGCCGAGCTGGCCCACACCTACGCCCGGGCGGACCGGGCCCAGATGTGCTGGACGCTGGGGATCACCGAGCACCACAACGCCGTCGACAACGTCTTCGCCCTCATCAACCTGGCCCTGCTCTGCGGCCACGTCGGGCGCTACGGGGCCGGGCTCAACCCGCTGCGGGGCCAGAACAACGTCCAGGGCGGGGGCGACATGGGCGCCATCCCCAACCGCCTCCCCGGCTTCGCCGACATCCTCGACCCCGAGGCGCGGGCCCGTTTCGACACGGCGTGGGGCAGTGACATTCCCCCGGCCTACGGCATGCACCTCACCCAGATGTTCGAAGCCATGGGTCAAGGCAGGCTGCGGGGCCTCTACGTGCTGGGGGAGAACCCCGCCCAGTCGGAGGCCGACGTCGGCCATGCCATCAAGCTGCTCGAGGGCCTCGACCACCTCGTCGTCCAGGACATCTTCATGACGAAGACGGCCGAGATGGCCGACGTCGTGCTCCCCGCCAGCGCGGCGTGGTGCGAGTCGGAAGGCACGGTCACCAACTCGGAGCGCCGGGTCCAGCGGGTCCGCAAGGCACTCGAACCGCCGCCGGGGGCTCGGGACGACATCGAGATCCTGTTGGCGATCGCGGCGCGCCTCGGCCACGAATGGTCGTACGACTCGGCTGAGGCGATCTGGGACGAGTTGCGCTCGCTGTCACCCATGCACGCCGGCATGAGCTATCGGCGCCTGGAGGAACTGGGCGGGATCCAGTGGCCGTGCTACTCGGAGGACCGTCTGGAGCCTTCGTTCCTCCACGGCCGGCTGTGGGAGGAGGACCCGGCCCGCCGGGGCCGGCTGGCGCCCTTCAACGCCGTGGTCCACGAGCTGCCGGTCGAGTCCCTGTCCGAGGAGTACCCGCTGCGCCTCACCACCGGGCGCCGCCTCGACTCCTACAACACCGGTGTGCAGTCCGGCAGCTACGCCTCGCCGCTGCGCCGGCCCGAGACCCTCGACGTGAGCCCGGAGGACGCCGTCAACCTCGGCCTGGTCGACGGGGACCGCGTCCGGGTGACGTCCCGCCGGGGATCGCTGGTGGCGCCGGCCCGGATCGATTCCGGTCTTCCACCGGGACTCGTGTTCATGACCCTGCACTTCCCCGACGAGGTGGACATCAACCAGCTCACCATCGACGCCACCGACCCCAAGTCGGGCACCGCCGAGTTCAAGGCGGCAGCCGTGCGGGTCGAACGGCTCGCCGGAGGACACGGCGGCGGCTTCTTGAGCGATCTCCGGTTCCGGGGCCAGGTGCCCAGCCCGGCCGAGGCGACGGCTCTCGACGCCCTGCTCGGCTCGGTGGTCCCCGGCCCGGAAGGGATGCGCCACCTGCTGCTTCCCGCCCTCCACGCCATCCACGACGTGACCGGGTGGATCACCCCGGGCGGGCTGGACGAGATCTGCCGGCGCCTCGGGGTGGCGCCCGCCGAGGCCTACGGGGTGGCGTCCTTCTACGGCCTGTTCTCGATGGAGCCCCGCCCGCCCCGCGTGGTCCATGTGTGCGTCGACCTGGCTTGCCGGATGGCCGGGGCCGGCGAGCTGGTCGAGGGCCTGCCGTCGGGCGAGGAGAAAGTCCCGGGGTCCGGGGTGGCCCCGGGGATCTGGGAGGAGAGTCCCTGCCTGGGGTTGTGCGAACGGGCCCCGGCGGCCCTGGTGGTCGACTACGGGCCGCAGCGTCACGAGGCCGTATTGGCTCCGGCCACGCCCGGAGCAGTGGCCGCCGCGATCGATGCCGGCGCCGT
Organism: uncultured Actinomycetes bacterium; assembly: GCA_963789165.1. GTDB lineage: Bacteria > Actinomycetota > Acidimicrobiia > IMCC26256 > BP-133 > CAWBJP01. Next base: position 408,521 of record CAWBJP010000010.1, on the reverse strand, counting down.
CGCCGCCCCCGAGGAACCTGAGGTGGCGGCCGCCGTCCCCCAGCGGGGGGACCCCGCGCTCGTTCTGCTGCGCCGGGTCGGGGTGGTGGACCCCACCAGCCTCGACGACTACCGGTCCCAGGGTGGCTACGGCGCGTTGCGCCGGGCGGTGGACCTGGGCCCCACGGCCGTGATCCGGGAGGTGACCGACTCCAAGCTCGTGGGACGGGGCGGTGCCGCCTTCCCTGCGGGGCGGAAATGGGCGGCGGTGGCCGCCCAGCCCGTCCGGCCCCACCTGCTGGTGTGCAACGCCGACGAGTCCGAACCGGGCACGTTCAAGGACCGGCTGCTCCTGGAGGGCGATCCCTTCGCCGTGCTGGAGGCGATGACCATCGCCGGCTACGCCACCGGCTGCGAACTGGGTTACGTGTATCTGCGGGGTGAGTATCCGAGGGCGCTCCAGACCCTGGAGCGGGCCATCGCCGCCGCCTACGACCGGGGCTTCCTGGGCGCCGACGTGATGGGACTCCGGTTCCGGTTCGACGTCGAGGTGCGTCGGGGGGCGGGGGCGTACATCTGCGGAGAGGAAACCGCCATCTTCAACTCCATCGAGGGCTACCGGGGCGAACCCCGCAACAAGCCGCCCTTCCCGGTGGAGGTGGGGCTCTTCGGAAAGCCCACCGTGGTCAACAATGTCGAGACCCTGGTGAACGTGCTCCCCATCCTGGAGCACGGGGCGGCCGCCTTCGCCGCCACCGGCACCGAGCGTTCCACCGGGACCAAGCTCTTCGCCGTCTCCGGATCGGTGCGGGCCCCCGGGGTCTACGAGGTGCCCTTCGGCGTCACGCTCCGGCACCTGCTGGAACTCGCTGGCGGCCTCCCTGCGGGTCGGGCGCTCCAGGGGGTGCTGCTGGGTGGGGCGGCCGGCTCCTTCGTCACCCCCGATGGCCTTGACGTGCCCCTGACCTTCGAGGGAGCGTCGGAGGCGGGGACGACACTGGGCTCCGGGGTGGTCATGGTGGTCGACGACTCCGTCAACCTGGCCGGGTTCCTGCTGCGCATCGCCGCCTTCTTCCGGGACGAGTCCTGCGGGCAGTGCGTTCCCTGTCGGGTCGGCACCGTCCGCCAGGAGGAGATCCTCGAGCGCCTGGTGGCCGGCGCGCCCCTGTCGAGCGTGGCCGACGAGCTGGCCCTCCTGGCCGACGTGGGCACGGTCATGCGCGACGCCTCCATCTGCGGCCTGGGCCAGACCGCGGCCTCCGCCATCGCCTCGGCCGTCAAGCGCCTGGAGGTGTTCCCGGTATGAGCGCAGGACCGGTCCCGGTGTCGTTCGGCCCGCCCCGGCGGATGGTCGACGTCACCATCGACGGAGTGGCCCGCCAAGCACCGGAGGGGGCCACCATCCTGGAGGTGGCCCGGTCCGCGGGCGCCGACATCCCGACCCTGTGCTACGGCGACACCCTCACCCCCAAGAACGCCTGCCGGGTGTGCATGGTGGAGGTGGAGGGCGCCCGGGTGCTGGCCCCGGCCTGCTCCCGCAAGGTCGAAGCCGGGATGGTGATCCACACCGACACTCCTCGCGCCCGGTCCGCCCGGCGCCTCGTGCTCGAGTTCCTGGCCAGTTCCGTGGACCTCTCCGCCGCCGGCCCCGAGCTGGAGAAGTGGATGGTCGACTACGGCGCCGAGCCGGACCGTTACGGGGCCGAAGCGGCCACGGTAGCGGCCCAGCCGGCCAAGGTCGACAACGGTCTCTACGTGCGGGACTACGCCCGCTGCATCCTCTGCTACAAGTGCGTCGACGCCTGCGGTGACCAGTGGCAGCAGACCTTCGCCATCGCCGTAGCCGGCCGGGGGTTCGCGTCGCACATCTCCACCGAGTGGGACACGCCCCTGCCCGACTCGGCCTGCGTGTACTGCGGCAACTGCGTGGAGGTGTGTCCGACCGGCGCCCTGTCCTTCGTCGCCGAGCACCGCCTCCGGGAGGCGGGGGACTGGGACCCGGAGCGCCAGACCCGCACCGACACCATCTGCCCCTACTGCGGCGTGGGCTGCACACTGACCCTCCACGTCCAGGACAACGAGATCGTGCGGGTCACCTCACCCCACGACCAGTTCGTGACCCGGGGCAACCTGTGCATCAAGGGCCGGTTCGGTTTCTCCCACGTCCAGAACCGGGCCCCGAAGCCCGGGGCGCGGGGTGTCCCCGATGTAGACGGGGCGCGGGGTGTTCCCGAAGAAGACGCCTCAGGCTCCGGCGCCCGGTAGCGCGAACCAGATGGTGAGGCCGTAGCGGACCCCGTGGTGGACGGGCTCGGCCCGGTGGGGATGGGTGACGAGCGACGGCCAGGCCACCAGATGACCCACGGGCACGCCGGCGGTGTCCCAGCCCTGGCGGGGGAAGGCAAGTCCGCCGCCCCGGTAGCCGGCGTTGAGGCGGACGGTGGCACTCACCTGGGCGACGTCGTGGTGCAGGGGCAGACCCTCGGTGGGGCCGATCTTGCCGGGATCGCCGCCCGGGCCCCGGGCCGGTTCGTAGCGGATGACGAAGATGTCATGGACGTCGGTGACGGCCACCTCTGGCCAGTGCTCGAGCAGCCGGGGCCAGACCCGTGCCATCAGGTCCTCCTCCAGGAGGCCGGCCAGGCGGGGGGAGAGGGCGAACAGGGACACCTCGGACCCGGGAACGGGGTCGTCCGGATCCGACGACCACATGTCGGCCACCTCGGCCGCCCGCACGAGGGTGGCGCAGAACTCCGGCTTCCAGAACGGCATGACCAGGATCTCGGGCGCCGCCTCCACCGCCTTGTCCGGAGCGGGGTCGACGGCGCCGTCGTAGCGCAGGAGGGCGGCAAGATCCCGGGTCCCGGGGTCGGCCAGGGCGGCGGCCAGGCCGGCCAGGGCGGTCGGGGACGGCTCCTGTCCGGGGACGCTCCGGACCCCGGTCGGGGGCGCGGGATCGATGGCCACCACGGGCCGTTCGTTGCCGGCATGGAGGCGCCCGCCCACGGCGGCCACGTCGGTGCCCGACCCGTCGAGGACCCGGAACACCTGGCCGCCGCTGTCCAGGGCCAGCTCGGTGTCTCCCGCCAGGAGGGCGCCGGCGAGCCGGTCGGCATCGTCGGTGCCCTTGGGCAACGCGGCCAGGACCCGCCGGAGGGTGGCCGCCGGCCCGCACAGCCCGAGGGGGAACGGGTGGTGGCGGTACGGCAGCGTCCCCAGACCCTTGAGAAGCACCACGGTGAGCCGCACGGCGGCCTCGCCGGCACTCAACGGCAGCGCCGAGGCGGCCACCGCCACGGAGTCTCCGAACACCGAGTGGGCGGCGGCAATGTCCTCGGGGCCGCCCGCGATCAGGCTGTTGGCCTCGGGGTGGACCAGGACGAGGTCGTCGTCGGCCGGGTCCAGTGCGGCCAGGGCGGCCGCCAGGCCGTCAAGGGAGGTGGTGGGGACGACGTGGACGGGGCGCACCCGCCCAGTCTGGCTCAACCCGTCGCCGGCCAGGTGTCCGCCGGGAGGTGCCAGATCCCGTGGGCCCGGGCGGGGAAGAAGGACAGCACCCGTTCCTCCATCAGGGTGAAGCCGAGGCGTCGGGCGACGGCCTGGGAGCGATGGTTGGTCGGGGCGATGACGCTGAACACCTCGGGCAGGCGCAGGGTCGAAAAGGCGTAGGTGACGGCCTGGGCTCCGGCCTCGGTGGCGTAGCCCTTGCCCCAGTGGTCGGGGTGGAGGGTCCACCCCACCTCGACCCCCGGCCAGTCCTCCCACCCGGGGCGGTGCAGGCCGGCCCGGCCGATGAGGACGCCGGTGGCGCGCTCCTCGACGGCCCAGTGACCCGTCCCCCGCAGTTCCCACTGCCCGACCCAGGCTGCCATCTCGCTGAAGACCCGCCCCGGTCCGATGTCGGCCGGGATGTTGAGCGCGGCGCGCACGGGTTCGGCCCGGAGCACGTCGGTGAAGGGCCCGAGGTCGTCGTCCCGGAACGGCCGCAGGACGAGGCGGTCGGTGGTGAGCGTGGGGCACCCGGTCACACGCCCACGCTAGCTAAACCGGGAGATGTCTAAGCGGGCAGATACCGGCTGGAGCGGTGGTACCAGGCCCATCCGAGAGCACCCAGGAGCAGCACCCCGGCGGCGCCGCCGGCCGCGATCGGCAACCCGCTCCCGCCACCCTTCGGGTTCTTGGGTTGGTGGTTGGCCGCGGCCTGGAGCGGAGCGGCGGTCGTCGTCGTGGTGGGCGAATCGCCGGGGACCATGTCGGGCGTCGGGATCCACTCGGCCGGGAGCGCCGGAGGAGCCGAAGTGGTGGTGGTCTCCGGCGGCTTGGTGGTGGTGGTGCCCGGCTTCTTCTTGGCCGTGGTGGTCGTCGCCTTGCCCGTCGTCGTCGTCGTGGCCCGGGCGGTGGTGTCAGTGGTGGCCGGCTTGTCGTTGCTGGCCGAGGCGGGCGGCTGCGTTGTGGGCGTCGAGGCCGGGGCGGTGGTGGTGGTGGAGCGCGGCCGGGTCGTGGTCGTGGTCGGAGGCGGCGGCGGCGGGGGTGCCGGCGCCGTGGTGGTGGTGGTGTCGGGCGGCGTCGTCGTCGTGGTGGTGGGCGGTTCGGTGGTGGTCGTGGTGGGCGGTGGCGCCACCTGGACGGTGCCGGCCATGCCCTGCGAGACGAGGTGGTACTTGCAGAAGTAGGAGTATTTCCCGGCCTGGTCGAAGGTGTGGCGCAGCGTCGAGTTGGGCGCCAGGTCGGCGGAGGAGAGGTCGAACTCGCCGTTGTTGTCGTCGTCGAAGTCGCCGTTGCCGTCGGCGTCGAGGGTGATCTGGTGCGGGCCGGTGGCGGCCTGGTCGAGCACCCAGACGACGGTGTCCGCCGCCTCGACGTCCAGGGAGGCCGGGTCGAAGCCGAAATCGAAGACGCGTATCGTCCGGTCCGGGGGCGCGGCGACCGCGCCGCTGGCAGGCAGGACGAGCGGCACCAGGGCGGCGACGACCGACACGGCCATGACCCACCGGGGGGCGGTGCTCCGGAACATGAATCCTCCTGGCGGCGCGGGGGCTGCCGACTACGGTGAATTCGTGACGATCCGGTCTCTCTCCTCTTTTCTGTCGCCCGCGGTTCACCCATGGTTTACGGGAGCTCCCAGGCGACCCACAGCGTCCTCACAGCCGGCGGCGCTTCAGTAGAGCCATGAGCGACTGGAACTGGAGCCCGCCCGACCCGATTCCGCCCGACCCGCCGGAGTCCGAGACGCCCGGCCCGCCCGAATTCCTGCTCCCCGAGCCTCCGCCCCCGCCTCCGCCCGCGGAAGCTTCCGGCCTTCCCGGGTGGCCCCGCCGGGCGGCTCTGGGCGCCGCTGGTCTGGCTGCCCTGGTGCTGGCCGGGATGGTGGGAGGCGTGGTGGGCGCCAACCTGGCCGAGGACAGCCCGGCCGTCGCCCCCGCCCTCGCCGGCCGGCCCGTCGTCGCCCCCGGCTCCGGCGCCGAGGTCCCCAGGTCCACCGGCGGCACCGATGTCCGGGCCGTCCTGGCCAAGGTGGAGCCCTCGGTGGTGGCCATCGCCGTCACCGGCCGCCAGGGAGGCGGCGCGGGCTCCGGCGTCATCCTCACCCCCGACGGCGAGGTGCTGACCAACGCCCACGTGGTCGAGGGCGCCCGCACCATCCGGGTGACCCTCTTCGGCGAGAACGACGCCCGGTCCGCCGAGGTCATCGGCCTCGACTCGGCCAACGACCTGGCCCTGGTGCGCATCCAGAACGCCAGCGGTCTCCCGGCCGCCGAGCTCGGCTCGTCGGCCTCGCTGGCCGTAGGCGACGACGTGGTGGCGGTGGGCAACGCCCTCGGCCTGCGAGGCGACCCCAGCGTCACCCGGGGCATCGTCTCGGGCCTGGGCCGCTCCCTCGATTCCCTCAGCGGGCTGATCCAGACCGACGCCGCCATCAACCCGGGCAACTCCGGCGGCCCGCTGGTCGACGCCGGCGGCCGGGTGGTGGGCATCAACACCGCGGTGGCCGGGCGCGTCGGTCAGAACATCGGTTTCGCCATCCCCATCGACGGCGCCCGCCCGGTCATCGAGCGGCTGCGCACCGGCGCGCCCGCCCGGGCCGCCGCCTTCCTCGGTATCACCACCTCCGACACCGAAGACGGGAGCCGGGGTGCCCAGGTGGTCGAGATCACGGCCGGTGGCCCCGCCGACAAAGCCGGCCTGCGGGCCGGCGACCGCATCGTCACCATCGCCGGGACGCCGGTCGTAGGCTCATCGGAACTCGTAGGCATCCTGCGCCAGCAGCTCGCCCCGGGCCAGCAGGTGCCCGTCACGGTGGTGCGGGACGGGTCGGAGCTGGCCCTCACCGTGACCCTGGGCGAACGCCCGGACGCCTGAGGCCTGGCAGCGGCGGGTGGGTGGGTGGGAAAGAGAAAGAATGGTCCCCGTGGCCGAGGCGCGCGTCCTGGTCGTCGATGACGAGGCGAACATCACCGACCTGGTCGGCACCGCCCTGCGCTATGTCGGCTTCGAGGTGGCCACCGCCGCCACCGGCCGGGAGGCCATCGAGCGGGCCCGCGCCTTCCGCCCCGAGCTCATCGTCCTCGACGTGATGCTCCCCGACCTCGACGGCTTCGAGGTCACCCGCCGGCTGCGGGGCGAAGGCCTGCGGATCCCCGTGCTGTTCCTCACCGCCCGGGACGCCACCGAGGACAAGGTGGCCGGGCTGACGCTCGGGGGCGACGACTACGTCACGAAGCCCTTCTCCCTGGAGGAGCTGGTCGCCCGGGTGCGCGCCGTCCTGCGGCGCACCGGGGGCGAGGAACCCGCCGGTCGCCTGGTCTTCGCCGACCTGGAGCTCGACGAAGACACTCACGAGGTCTTCCGGGCCGGTGAGGTGCTGCCCATGACCCCGACCGAGTTCAAGCTGCTGCGCTACCTCATGGTCAACGCCCGCCGGGTGCTGTCCAAGGCGCAGATCCTCGATCATGTCTGGGAGTACGACTTCGGCGGCGACGCCAACGTGGTGGAGACCTACATCTCCTACCTGCGCAAGAAGGTCGACCGGGTCGAGCCGAGACTGATCCATACCGTCCGGGGGGTCGGCTACACCCTCCGGCTGCCGAACTGATCCTGAACGTCCGCACGATGTCGCTGAAGGCCCGCCTGCTGGCCGGGATCCTGCTGGTGGTGGCGGCCGGCCTGGCCGGCGCCAACCTGGCCACCTACCGGGCCCTGTCCACCTTCCTCGAGCAGCGGGTCGACGGCCAGCTGCGCGACTCCCGGGCGCCGGTGTTCTCCGAGCTGTCCCGGGGCGGGGTCTTCCCCGGCTCCCGGCCGTCGGGGCGCACGGTCATCCTCTCGGGGACCTACGCCGAGCTGCGCCAAGCCTTCGGGCCCATTGTGCGCTACGTGAGCCCGGGCCAGCCCCGCCCCGACGTTCCCGGCGACCTGCCCGGCCGGGAGGCGTTCGACGAGGTGGCCTCGGCGGGGAACTCCAACTTCACCTGGCGGATCCTGACCACGCCCCTGACCGACGGCGGGTCGCTGGTGGTGGCGCTGCCGCTGGAAGCCAACCAGGCCACCCTGCGCCGGCTGGTCGGCATCATGATCGTCGTCAGTGCCATCGTGCTCGGCGGCCTGGCCGCCCTCTCCGCCTGGGTGGTGCGCCTCGGGCTCCGGCCCCTGGGTGAGATCGGCGCCACGGCCGAGGCCATCGCCGCCGGTGACCTCTCCCGCCGGGTGGAGCGGGCCGAGCCCGAGACCGAGGTGGGCCGCCTCGGGTTGGCCCTCAACGCCATGCTGGGCCAGATCGAGGACGCCTTCTCCCGCCGGGCGGCCTCCGAGGAGCGGCTCCGGCGCTTCGTGGCCGACGCCAGTCACGAGCTGCGCACCCCGCTCACCTCCATCCGGGGCTACGCCGAGCTCTTCCGCCAGGGCGCCTCGGAGCGACCCGAGGATCTGGCCAACGCCATGCGGCGCATCGAGGAGGAGGCCACCCGCATGGGGGGCCTGGTCGAGGATCTCCTGCTCCTGGCCCGGCTCGACCAGGGCCGCCCCCTGGAACAGGCCCCCGTCGACCTGTTCCGGCTCGCCACCGACGCCGTGGCCGACGCCCGGGCCGTGTCGCCGGACCGGACGATCACTCTCACCGGCGACGGGCCCGTGGTGGTGACGGGCGACGAGGCCCGCCTGCGCCAGGTGGCGGCCAACCTGCTGGGCAATGCCGCCGTCCACACCCCGCCGGGCACGCCGGTCCACGTGCGGGTGCTGGCCGAGGACGGCCAGGCCCGCCTCGACGTGCGCGACGAGGGCCCGGGGTTGCCGCCCGGGGTGGGGGACCGTGTCTTCGAGCGGTTCTTCCGCGCTGATGCCGCCCGCAGCCGGGCCACCGGGGGTTCCGGCCTGGGGCTGTCCATCGTTGCCGCGGTGGCCGAAGCCCACGGAGGCGGGGCCCGGCTGGAGGCCGCCCCCGGTCCCGGAGCCTGGTTCGTGGTCGAGCTGCCCCTGGCGCCGCAGTCGCCAGAAACCTCCCAGGTGGTTCCCAGCTGGTTCCCAGGTGGAGGCGTTTGAATAGGAGTACTCCCCCGAGCGTCCGGGGTAGCGGCGGTTCCTCTCCTGCCGCCGCCACCCCGGGCGCTCTAGCTGTCTAGCCTCGGGCGATGAGCCAGGACCGGCCCGAGTCGGTGTGGGACTATCCCCGGGGACCGGGAACGGCGGGCTGGTAGGTCCGGTGGACCGGCACACGGTCGAGATCTACGAGGTGCGGGCCGGGGAGTACGAGGCCCGCCGCCCGGCCCGCCACACCGCCCGGGCCGCCGACCTGGCCGCCGACATGCTGCCTGGGTTGCCGTGCGCCGACCTCGGCTGCGGGCCGGGTGTGTACCTGGGCGCGCTGGTCGGCGCGGGCCCGGTGGTCGGGATCGACGCCGCCTACGCCATGGTGGATCGGGCCCGGCGCCGGTCGCCGGAGACCGTTGTGGTCCAAGGCGACCTGGAGACGCTGCCCTTCCGTGCCGGGGCCCTGGGCGGCGCGTGGGCCCGCAACACCTACGTGCATGTGGCCAAGGCCCGCCTCCCCCTGGCCCTGGCCCATCTCCACCGGGCCATGGCCCTGGATGCGCCGCTGGAGATCACCGCCCTCGTGGGCGACGACGAAGGCTCATTGCCGGACGACGACCTCGTCCTCGGGGACACCCCGCGCCCCGGGGCGGGGCGGTTCTTCGCCCGCTGGCCGCCGGAACGCTTCGCCGAGGTGGTGACGGGCGCCGGCTTCGCCGTGGAGCGGACCGAGGTGGTGGGGGACGCCGCCTGGGTGCGGGCGCGGCGGGCGCGGACGCTGCCCGACTTCGTCGGTCCGGACATGCGCCTGCTGGTGTGCGGGCTCAACCCGTCCCTGGTGGCGGCCGACGCCGGCTTCGGCTACGCCGGCGCCACCAACCGGTTTTGGTCCACGGCGCTGGCCGCCGGTCTCCTCACCCGGGCCCGCGACCCCGTCCACGCCCTGGCCGTCGATCGCATCGGTATGACCGATCTGGTGAAGCGGGCCACCCCCGGGCCGATCTTCTCGGCCCGTCGGAGTACACCGCCGGTGTCGCCCGGGTGCGCCGGATGGTGGAGTGGCTCCGGCCGGGAGCGGTCGCCTTCGTCGGCCTGGCCGGCTGGCGGGCCGCCGTCGACCGCCGGGCCGGGCCCGGCCTCCAACCGGGTGGCTTCGCCGGGGTGCCCGCCTACGTCATGCCCTCCACCAGCGGGCTCAACGCCCGCACCTCCCGGGACGAGCTGGTCGACCATCTGCGCCGGGCCGGGGAGAGCGCGGGATCATCGGGGCCGACCTGATGCCGTCATCGGTGCGTACGATTGCCGCGGTGACAGGAGGGGGAGGCGGGGGCCGATCAACCGCCACGGTGCTCTTCACCGACCTCGTGGCGTCGACTGAACGCTGGTCGCGCCTGAGCGGAGAGGCGGCCGACACTCTCCGCCACACCCACGACCGGCTCCTGGCCGAAGCGGTGTCGCTCCACCAGGGCCGGGTGGTCAAAGGCCTCGGCGACGGGATCATGGCCACCTTCGCCGGCGCGGCAGACGCCGTCGACGCCGCGGTCGCCATCCAGCGGGCCCTCGACCGGCACAACCGCTCGGCTCCGGAACCGTCCCGTCTCGACGCCCGCCTCGGTATCAGCTCGGGGGATCTGAGCTTCGAGGAGGGCGACTGCTTCGGCGCCCCGGTGGTGGAAGCGGCGCGCCTGTGCCAGGCCGCCAACGGCGGCCAGATCCTGGTCAGCCAGGTGGTGCGCCTACTGGTCGGCACCCAGGCCGGCTACCGCTTCTCGGGCGTCGGTTCTCTGGACCTGAAGGGGTTGCCCGTCCCCGTGGAGGCCTCGGAAGTGGACTGGGCGCCCGAGGTCGGGCTGTCCATTCCCCTCCCGGCTGGGATCGTCCGGGCGGCGGCCTTCCCCTTCGTGGGTCGCCGGCCCGAGCTGGAACGGCTGACGGCGGCATGGAAGCGGGCCCTGTCCGGCGGGCGGACCGTCGTCCTGGTCGGAGGCGAGCCCGGCATCGGCAAGACCCGGCTCATGGCCGAGACCGCCCGGGCCGTGCATCCGCAGGGGGCGGTCGTGCTCTACGGGCGCTGCGACGAGGAGCCCGGCCTGCCCTACCAGCCCTTCGCCGAGGCGCTCGGCCGCTATGCCGCGGCCTGCCCGGCGGCCGAGCTGCGAGAGCAGCTGGGGCCACTGGGGGGCGAGGTGAGCCGGCTGGTGCCCGGGCTGCCGTTCCGGGTGCCGGGGCTCGACGAGCCGCTGCGGGCCGAGCCCGAGACCGAGCGCTACCGGTTGCTCGAGGCCGTCCGTGACTTCATGGTGGGGATCTCGCGGTCCTCGCCCGTCCTGCTCCTCCTCGACGACCTGCACTGGGCCGGGAAACCGGCGCTGCTGCTCTTGCGCCATCTGCTGCGGGCCGGGAACGGGAACCGCATGATGGTGGTGGTCACCTATCGCGACTCCGACGTTCCCCGCGGTTCGCCGCTGGCCCAGACGCTGGCCGACCTGCGGCGCGAATCCGAAGTCGAGCGCCTGACTCTGGTCGGCCTGGACGAGGGGGAGACGACCGCCTTCATCGAGGCGGCCGCCGGTCACCCCCTGGAGGCGGGGGACCTGGCCTTCGCCCACGCCGTCTACAGCGAGACGGACGGCAACCCGTTCTTCGTGGGTGAGCTGCTCCGTCACCTGGCCGAGACCGGCGCCGTGATCCGCCAAGAGCCCCGCTGGATCATGTCCCGCCCCGTCGCCGAGCTCGGCATCCCCGAAGGGGTCCGGGACATCGTCGGCCGGCGCCTCGCCCGGCTGCGGCCGGCGGCCAACGAGGTGCTGTCCCTGGCCGCCGTCATCGGGCGTGAGTTCGACGTCGGGCTTCTGGCCGCCGCCGGGGACGTGACCCGCGACGTCGTCCTGGACTCGCTGGAGGAGGCGGAGGAGGCCCGTCTGGTGGCGGCGACCAGCGGACGGGCCGAGCACTACGCCTTCGCCCACGCTCTGGTCCGTTCCGCCCTCTACGAGGACATCCCGAGCACGCGGCGCCTGCGCCTCCACCGGCGCATCGGCGAGGTCCTCGAGGCCCGGCCCGACGCCGACGCCCACATCACCGAGCTCGCCCGCCACTTCAGCGAGGCGGCCAGCCTCGGCGAGGTGGTGCGGGCGGTCGACTACGCCCGCCGGGCCGGGGACCGGGCCCGGGCCGGTCTCGCCTTCGAAGAGGCTGCCGCCTACTACGACCGGGCGTTGTCCTGCCTGGCGCTGGAGGCACAGCCCGACGCCGCCCTGCAGTGCGAGCTTCAGATCGGCCTGGGTGACGCCCTCACCCGGGCGGGAGACAAGCGCCGGGGCACCGCCTTCGCCGCCGCCGCCGACACCGCCCGAGCCCTGGGTGATCCCCGGCGCCTGGCCGAGGTCGCCCTGGCCCGCAACGTCATGGGTCACGTGAGCACCACCGGCGCCGTGCGGGAGGACATCGTCAGCCAGGTGGAGGAAGCCCTGGCCGGGTTGGGGAAGGACGACTCCGTCCTGCGGGCCCGCCTCCTCGGGGTGCTGGCCGTGGAGCTGACCTGGACCCGCCAGCACGAGCGGCGGGCCGCCCTCAGTCGGGAGGCCCTGGAGATGGCTCGCCGGCTCGATGACCCGGCCACGCTGGCCCGGGTTCTCGGCACGCATCATCACGCTGCCTTCGACCCCGACAACCTCGAGGAGCGCCTGGCCGTGGCCGGCGAGCTGGTGGCACTGGGCGAGGACCTGGGCGACGCCGAAGCCGTCTTCCTCGGCCATCTGTCCCGGCACGAGGATCTCATCGAGCAGGGCGACGTCGACGGGGCCCGGGCCGCCCTCGACGCCGCCGAACGGCTCGCCGTCGAGCTGCGCCACCCGGTGTTCCGCTGGCACGTCGCCTTCCGCCGTGCGGCCCACGCCCTTCTCGCTGGGCGGTGCCGCGAGGCCGAGGAGCTGGCCGCCGCGGCCCGGGCCATGGGCCGCGACGGCGGGGTGGCGGTGTCGGGGGTGGAAGGCGTGTTCGGCTGCCAGCTGTTCCTCCTCGGCTACGAGCAGGGATCCTTCGATGCCGCCGCGGCCGCCCTCGCCGACCTGGTCGAGTCCCAGCCCGGGCTGTCGTCGTGGCGGGCGCTGCTGGCCCGGGCCTGGCTGGAGCAGGGCCGCGAGGCCGACGCCCGGGCCCAGTTCGACCTGCTGGTGACCGACGACTTCGCTCTGGTACTGCGGGGGGCGGCCTGGCTGGCCCCCATGGTCGTGCTGGCCGGCCTGGCCGCCGCCTTTGGGGACCGTCCCAACGCCGCCATCCTCTCGGAGCGTCTGGCCCCCTATGCCGGGCGCAGCGCCTGGGGGGACGGCCCCGGGTCGTTCGGACCCGTCGACCTCGCCCTGGGCGTGCTGGCCCGGGCGCTGGGGGCCTACGACGACGCCACGCGCCATTTCGAAGCTTCCGCCGACCTCTGCCAGCGGATGGGATCGCCCACCTGGCTGGCCCGGACCATGGTGGAGTGGGCCGAGACCCTCGTCCTCCGGGCCGCGCCGGGAGACACCGACCGGGCCGGCGAGCTGGCGGAGTCGGCCCTGCGCCCGGCCGAGGCGGCCGGCCAGACGGCGGTAGCCGAGCGGGCCCGGGCCCTCATCGGCGACAGCTGACGTCCTCGGGGCCCGTGCGGACGACCTCGAGGTGGCGCTCCCGGCGCCGAAGGCTGGGGGGCACCGCTCCCGACGTGTCGCCGTTGGCCGCCACCGGCAGGGGATAGGCCAGCCGGAGGGCGGTGGGGTGGGTGGCGCGGCACCGGTCCCGATCGGCGCGCCGGTAGCCGACGGCGATCACGCTCAACACCATGACGGTGGCTCCGGCCAGGATCCAGGTCACAACGATCTCCCTTCATCGAACGTGCGTTCGTTACAAAGAGATCATAAACCGCGCCTGTGTCAGTTATGCGCCACCGGCCACCGGTTGGGGAGCGACGGGGCCGCCGTTGCTACGGTGTTTGCTGGAAGTAACCATTCTGGGAGTGATGACACCCATGGTTGAAATGGCAGCAATCCCTGACTGGAAACCGGACGGGGACTACACCGACATCCGCTACGAGACGGCCGAGGGCATCGCCAAGCTGACCATCTGCCGGCCCGAGGTGCGCAACGCCTTCCGGCCCCAGACGCTCTTCGAGCTCTCGGACGCCTTCGAACGGGCCCGCAACGACCGAACGGTCGGCGTGATCATCCTGACCGGCGAGGGGCCCGACGCCTTCTGTTCCGGTGGCGACCAGCGCATCCGGGGCGACGACGGCTACGTGGACGGCGACGGCGTTGGCCGCCTCAACGTGCTCGACCTCCAGGTCCAGATCCGGCGCCTGCCCAAGCCGGTGGTGGCCATGGTGGCGGGCTACGCCATCGGCGGCGGTCATGTGCTGCACGTGGTGTGCGACCTCACCATCTGCGCCGACAACGCCCGCTTCGGCCAGACCGGCCCGAAGGTCGGCTCCTTCGACGGCGGCTACGGCGCCGGCCTGTTGGCCCGCATGGTGGGGCACAAGAAGGCCCGGGAGATCTGGTACCTGTGCGAGCAGTACGACGCCATCGAGGCCGAGCGCATGGGGCTGGTCAACAAGGTCGTCCCCCTCGAGGACCTGGAAGCGGAGACGGTGGCCTGGTGCCGCAAGATGCTGGCCAAGAGCCCGCTGGCCCTGCGGCTCCTCAAGGCCGCCTTCAACGCCGACACCGACGGCCTGGCCGGCATCCAGCAGCTGGCCGGGGACGCCACCCTGCTCTACTACATGAGCGAGGAGGCCCAGGAGGGGCGCGACGCTTATGTGGAGAAGCGGCCTCCGGACTTCGGGAAGTTCCCGCGCCGGCCATAGTGCCTCGACCGGCAACGTTCGGCGGGTTCACGACGGCCAGGGACGCCGCTGGCTGCGTCCTCCTCCTCAGCGGAGAAAAAGCTCCGCTTCGTCGTCGGTCCTTGCCAGCGACGCCCCTGACTCGCCGTGAAGCCCACCAACGTCACCGGCCGAGGCACGGATGAACCCCTGGGTGGCCGGCGCCCGGCCCCGCACGCTGCCCGCCTCGGTGTCCCCTGTGCTGGTGGGCACGGCTGCCGCGGCCTCCTCCGAGGGTCAGGTGGTGCTGTGGCGGGCGGGTGCCGCCCTGATCGTCGCCCTCGCGCTGCAGGTCGGCGTCAACTACGCCAACGATTATTCGGACGGGCGCCGGGGGACCGACGCCCACCGCCAGGGACCCGTGCGCCTCACCGCTTCGGGGGTGGTGGCCCCGGAGGCGGTGCGCACCGCGGCGCTCGTCGCCTTCCTGGTCGCCGCCGTCGCCGGGCTCGCCCTGGCCGTGGCCGTCGATCTGCGCCTGATCCTGGTCGGAGTCGCCTGTATCGCCGCCGCCGCCCTCTACACCGGCGGTCCGCGCCCTTACGGGTATTCGGGGTTCGGGGAAGTGGCCGTCCTGGTCTTCTTCGGGTTCGTGGCCACCGCCGGGTCCGCCTACGTGCAGCTGGAGCGCCTCCCCGCCGCCGCCCTGGTGGCGGCCGTCCCCGTCGGGCTGCTGGCCTGCGCCATCCTGGTGGCCAACAACCTGCGTGACATCGGCACCGACGCCGAGGCCGGCAAGCGTACCCTGGCCGTCCGCCTCGGGCCCGCCCGCACCCGGAGGCTCTACGGGGCCTGTGTGGGCGCCGCCTTCGCGACCGTGATCGCCCTGGCGCTCACCCGTCCTCCGGCGGCGCTCGCCCTGCTGGCCATGCCCCTGGCGGTGGCCCCGATGCGCATCGTCTCCACCCGGTCCGACCCGCCCTCCCTGGTGGCCGCCCTCGTGGCGACCGCCCGCCTCCAGCTCGTCGCTTCGGTGCTGCTGGCCGCCGGCCTGTGGATCTCGTGACCAGGGGCTTCCACGTCCGGCTCCCGCTGCGTACCCCGCTCGGCGGGCTGGAGCACCGCGACGCCGTCCTCATCGAGGGCCCCGCCGGCTGGGGGGAATGGTCGCCCCTGCCCGGCTATCCGGCGGACCCGGTCAGCTGCTGGGCCGCCTGCCAGGAGGCGGCCTCCGAGCCCTGGCCCGTGCCGTTGCGCCATCAGGTCCCCGTCAACGCCCTGGTGCCGGCGGTGAATCCCGAGCAGGCGGGCCGGCTGGCGGCCGAGGCGAAGGCGGTGGGGATCACGACGGTGAAGGTGAAGGTGGGAGCGGACCCCGCCGGGGCCGACCTGGACCGGGTGGCGGCGGTGCGCGACGCCCTCGGGCCCGATGGCCACGTCCGCATTGATGCCAACGCCTGGTGGGATCTCGACGATGCCGCCGTCGCGCTGTTCCGCTTCGACAAGTACGACATCGAGTTGGCCGAGCAGCCCGTGGCCAGCCTGGAGGACCTGGCCCGGTTGCGGCGCCGGGTGCCCGTCCCCCTCGCCGCCGACGAGGCGGTGCGCACCCTGGAGGACGCCCACCACCTCCACAAGCTGCGGGCCGCCGACGTCCTGGTGGTGAAGACCCAGCCCCTGGGCGGGGTGCGACCGGCTCTGGCCATCGTGGAGGTGGCGGGGGTGCCGGCGATCGTCTCGTCGCTCTACGAGACGTCGGTGGGCCTCGCCGCCGGGCTGGCCCTGGCCGCCTGCCTGCCCGACCTGCCCTACGCCTGCGGGCTGGGGACGGCCTCGCTCCTGGCCGCCGACGTGGTGGCGGAGCCGCTCCTGCCCGAGGCGGGCATGCTGACGGTGCGCCGCCCGGTACCCGACCCCGATCTGCTGGCCGCCTACGGCGCCCCGTTGGAGGAAGAGGAGCCCGGGACGTGAGGCGGCTCCCGGTCCAGGAAGCGTTCCAGGATGGTGGCGACGGAGTCCGGGCGCTCCAGGTGGGCGGCGTGGCCGGCGCCGGGGACGAACGAGATTCCGGCTCTGTCACCGATGGCCGCAGCCAGCCGGAAGGCGATCGAGACGAATTTGCTGTCGTGCTCGCCGGCCAGGATCAGTACCGGCATGTGCAGCTCACCCAGGCGGTCCCACAACGGTTCCTGGCTGCCGGTCCCCAGCCGGCGCAAGGCGGAGGCGAGGCCTTCCACCGTGTTGGCCCGACGCTCCTCCAGGCCGGCGGCCTCCGGCGGGAGCCGCTTGAACAGCGCCTGGGACAGCCAGCCGGTGAGGAACCGGTCGAGGCCCTTACGTTCCAGGCCCGAGGCCAGGGTTTCGTCCACCTGGCGGCGGGCCTCCCGCTGGGAGGGGTCGGTCAGGCCGGCGGTGCCACCGAGGAGCACGAGCCGCTGCACCAGGTCCGGCCGGTCCAGGGCGACGCGCAGGGCCAGGCGAGCGCCCATCGAATAGCCCACCCACACCGCCGGCGGCGGGCCGACCGCCTCGGCCAGGGCGGCCGCTTCCTCCTCGAAGCTTCCCTTGACGGCGCCGGCACCGCCGTGGCCGGACAGGGTCGGCGTCACCACGTCATGGTGGGCGGCGAGACGCTCGGCCAGCGCATCCCAAGAGCCCGGGCCCTGGGTGAAACCGTGGAGCAGCACGACACGCACGGGGCGATCCTGTCATCCCCGGGCCTCTCGAGAGGACGCCGGACGTGACCCGGGACGTGAACACCGCCTTCGCCCTGGCCCTGATCGACGAATGGGCCCGGGCCGGGCTGACCGACGCTGCCGTCGCGCCCGGGTCGCGCTCCACGCCGATGGCCCTGGCCCTGGCCATCGACCCCCGGGTGCGGGTGCACGTGTTCCTGGACGAGCGTTCCGCAGCCTTCTTCGCCCTCGGTGCGGCCAAGGCGAGTGGGCGCCCCGTCGCCGTGCTCTGCACCTCGGGCACGGCCGCCGCCCACCTTCACGGCGCGGTCCTGGAAGCGAGCCATTCCCGGGTGCCGCTGCTCGTGTGCACCGCCGACCGGCCGGCGGAGCTACGCGACACCGGTGCCCCCCAGACCACCGACCAGGTCAAGCTCTACGGCTCGGCCGTCCGCTTCTTCGCCGACCTCGCCCCCGAGGACCACCCGCAGGCCATCGCGGCCTGGCGCCCGGTGGCCGCCCGGGCCCTGGCCGAGGCGGCCGGCCCACCGGCGGGGCCGGTGCACCTGAACCTCGCGTTCCGTGAACCGCTGGTGCCCGACGGCTCCGAGATCCCCGAGGTGCCCGGACGGCCGGAGGGTCGACCATGGACGGCGAACCTCCCGGGTCGCCTGGCTCCCGGAGCCGGCGAGCTGGATGACCTGGCCGGCGCCGTGCGGAGTGCCGAGCGGGGCGTGGTGGTGGCGGGATGGGGTGCCGGTTGCGACTTCGCCGTCGTCGAGCGGTTCGCCCACACGGCCGGTTGGCCCATCCTGGCTGACCCGCTCTCCGGCCTGCGGCAGCCCGCCGAGCACACCGTCTCCATCTACGAGGCCCTCCTGCGGGCGCCCGGGTTCGCCGGCGCGCACCGCCCGGACCTGGTGCTGCGCCTGGGTGCGGCCTTGACGTCGAAGGCGGCCGGCGCCTGGCTCGACGCCTCCGTTCCGCAGATCCTCGTCGACCCCGATGCCGCCTGGCTCGATCCCGGCCGCTCGGCCGGCTGGCGCCTGGCCGCCGATTCGGCACTGGTGCTCGACGGCCTGGCCCAACGCCTCGGCCGGGCACCGGGGTCGCCATCACGGGGCGCGTCGGAAGAGTCTTCCGCGAGCTGGCTCGACGGCTGGCGGCGTTCGGAGGCCGTCGCCCGGCAGGCCCTCGACGCCTTCCTGGACCGCGACGACGAGCCCTTCGAGGGCCGGGTGGCCCGCGACGTCCACGACTGCCTGCCCGCCGGCGCCACCCTGGTGGTCGCCTCCAGCATGCCGGTGCGTGACCTGGAGGCCTTCGCCCGACCCCGGCCCGGCCTGCGGGTGCTGGCCAACCGGGGCGTCAACGGCATCGACGGGTTCACCTCCACCGTGCTCGGCGTGGCCGCCGCCGCCGGCGCGGAGGGTGCCCCGGTGGCCGGGCTCATGGGCGACCTGGCTTTCCTCCACGACGCCGCCGGCCTCACCTTCGCCGCCCGCTCAGGACTCGACGCCGTCCTCGTGGTGGTGGACAACGACGGCGGCGGCATCTTCTCCTTCCTGCCCCAGGCGGGTGCCCCGGCGGTCAGCCCCGAGGATTTCGAGGCCCTCTTCGGCACCCCCCACGGGCTCGACCTGGTCAGCGTGGCCCGGTCTTACGGCCTGGCCGCCGAACGGGTGGAGCGAGCGGGCGACGTGATCCCCACGGTGGAGAAGGCCGTGACGGCCGGGGGCGTGCGGGTGGTCGTGGTGGACACCGGCGACCGGGCCGCCAACGTGGAGCGCCATCGCCGGGCGTGGGAGGCGGTGGCCGCCGCGCTGGGTCCTCCGGGCGGGTGAGGGGCGAGCCGGCCCGCTAACCCGTGGGGGCTTCCTCGGTGAAGCCATTGAAGTAGGCGGCGGGGGAGCAGCGGGGGCCCTCGGCCGGGTTGGCACAGCTCACCGCCATGACCAGCTCCTGGCCCTCCTTAAAGGAGAGGGGCGAGACGAAGTGGTAGTCCAGGTCCCGGAAGTTGGACAGGTTGACCCGCAGGATCACGGCGTCGCCCCGGCGGATCTCGAGGTCGCCGGCGTCACCGGCGGGGTTCTGGAGCACGACGTCGGTCACGGACAGCTGCTGGCCCTTGGGGACCTTGTAGACCTTGCGGTCGGTGGCGCCGGGCGCGGCGTCGGAGACCAACCGCACGTCGAAGGGGGTTCCCTGTCCGGCGGCCGAGCCGGCCCCGGCTCCGCCGGCCGCGGCCGCCGGCGGCACGGTGGTGTCGGTGGTCGCTCCGGCTCCGGCCGCGGCGCCACCCCCCGCGGCCTGGGCCGCCTGGGTGGAGGCCACCTGGTCCAGCTTGGCGTTGGTCGCGGCCAGCTGCTGGTTCTGCTCCTCGTTCTCCGCGGCCACCGCCGATCGCGCCACCTCCCGAACCTCGGGCTTGAACATGACGTACCAGAAGAGCACGAGCAGGAGCACGGCGAGAAGCGCCTTCGGCAACCACTTGGGCATCAGTGGCTCCTGCAGCATGCTCGCCTCGGCGCTGGACGGTCCGGCCCCGTTGGATTCGACGAAGACCTGGAAGGAGTGGTTCCGCGCCGGCCCCCGCAGGAAACCCTTGCGGGGCTTGACCTTCACCTTGGCGAACGCCGCCGTATTGGGCTCGGCGATCACGGAGGGGTCTTCGAAGTCGAAGATCAGCAGGTCGTTGGGGTCCTTCGCCTTCAAGGTGGCGTTGACCGGCGCGTTGCCCCGGTTGTCGAGGGCCAGAGTGTGGGTGGAGGACCGCCGTCCCCGGGACGCCCGGGGCACCAGCTCGGCGAACACGTCGCTGAAGCTGCCGACCTCCAGCGTCCCCTCTTCGACGACGGAGCCCTGGGGATCCTCGCGGGACCGGACGCGGACGCCGAAGGGCACCTCGCCGGCCGGCGTGTCGGCGGAGCGGGGAGGACGGAACCGTACCTGCGCCTTCTCCTCCGCCCCCGGGAACAACGACAGGAGAGGTGGCTCGATCGAGGCCCACCCTTCGGCGTCGCCCAGGACGGTCATGGAGAACTCGTCGACCACGTTTCCGGTGTTGCGGACCGACACTTCACAGGTCACGACTCCGCCCGGGTCGACGGTGATCGTGTCCGACGACAGCACCACGCTGGCTCCCATGTTGCGAAGGTAGCCCCGGGTACTGCTGTGCACAACGGCATATCCGCAGGTGGCGGGCTGTGTCGACGGCGTCTTACGACCGAAAGGGCATGAAGGCATTGCCCGTTGAGGCAATGTGGAGTGCCCGTGGAGTCCTTGGTGACGTGCGCGATGCACCATTCGGCGGTCCCGAGGAGGTGTCCGTTGAGCGACCGCACTCCGGTGTTCGTCTACGCCCGTGACCCGATCTCCCAGACCGGCATCGTGGCCCAGTTGCGGCCCCGGCCCGAACTGGCGGTGGTGGAGGAATCTCCCGACGCCGCCTCGGTCGCCCTGGTGGTGGCCGACGAGGTCGACGAGGAGACGGTCCGGGTGATGACCGCCTTGCAGCGCAACGGGTGTCCCAAGATCGTGCTGGTGGCCACCCGCCTGGACGACAAGGGTCTCCTGGCCGCCATCCAGGCCGGCGCCTGCAACCTGTTGCGCCGCACGGAGGCGACCCCGGAGCGCCTGACCACGGCGGTTCAGGGCGCGGCTGCCGGCGAGGGCGCCGTGCCGCCCGATCTGCTCGGGCGGCTGCTGGTCGGGGTCGGGCGCCTGCAGCGCCAGGTCCTCGCCCCCCGGGGCCTGTCCTTCACCGGCTTGTCGGAGCGGGAGATCCGGGTGCTGCGCGGCCTGGCCGACGGCCTCGAGATCGCCGAGATCGCCCGCCAGCTCTCGTATTCGGAACGGACGGTGAAGAGCACGATCCACGAGCTGCTGTCCCGTCACCAGCTGAAGAACCGCAGCCACGCCGTGGCCTACGCCATGCGCGAAGGGTTCATCTAGTCCGAGTGGGTGCCCGTCCGGACGGCGGATCGTGTCCGGAGGGTGCAACTCCCGGGGGATCCCGGGAAGCAAGGAGGGGCCGTGATCCACGACGTCGACGAGTCGCTCAGGGCTCTGGCGGAACGGGACGTGCTCAACGGCGCCGGGGTCGAGGTGGCCTTCGACGCCCCGACCCGGGACTGGGCCACGCGGCGGAACACGCCGACGCTCAACTTCTACCTCTACGACATCAAAGAGGACCTGGAACGGCGCACCGCTCAGTACGAGGAGCGCCGGGACGACGAGGGGCTGGTGGCCGAGCGACGCCTGCCGCCCCGGAGGTTCAAGCTGTCGTATCTGGTGACGGCCTGGACCCAGCGCCCGGAAGACGAGCACCGGCTGCTGAGCTCGGTCATCTCCTGCTTCATCGGCTTCGACGCCCTGCCGGCCGACGTGCTGCGGGGTGAGCTGGCCACCCAGCCGTACCCGGTGCGGGTCACCGTGGGCCTGCCCCTGCCCGCCGAGCGTTCCATCTCCGACGTGTGGTCGGCCCTGGGCGGCGAGCTCAAGCCGTCCCTCGATCTGATCGTCACCGCCCCCTTCCAGAGCGGGCGGGAACGGCCATACGGCCCGCCAGTGCTGGAGGAGCCGAGGCTGGGCCTGTCGGCGGCGGACACCGAGGCCGTCGAGCACGTCGTGCGCCGGCGCCGTGCCCCGGTACCGGTGGCGGCCCGCCCGGAGGATGGCGGCGACCCGGTCGAGGAGGTGCGGGGCGGCCGCACCGCATCGGGTCGCAGGCTGCGGATCAAGACCATCGATCGCCCGTGACGGAGCCGTCCGACCCGTCGCTGCGCCACCTGAGCGGCCGCCTGTCGGTGGTGGAGGCCCGGGTGGCCGCCGCCGTGGCCCGCTGCCGGGGCGGCGACCCCGGAGCACTGGATCGCTTCCAGGGCCTGTTCCTCTCCTCGGTGAGTCTTGACCGCCTCCTGGCGGTCCGCCGCTCCGGGACAGGCGAGGTCGAGCCCGAAGTGGAGGACTTCCTGACCCGGGTGGAAGCTGAGGCCGACGGGGCCGAGGCCGCCGGCGCCGACCTGCGCCTGCGCCGCCTGGCCCGCGCCTTCGGGCTCGACGCCTACGACACCGAGGTGCTCCTCGTGGCGCTGGCGCCCGACCTCGACCCCCGCTTCGAGCGGTTCTACGCCTACCTCCACGACGAGGTGCACCGGAAGCGGGCCAGCACCGGGCTCGCCTTCGATCTCTGCGGCGCCGGTTTCGGAGCGTCCGACCAGCGCTGGCGGCTCGGCTCCGAAGGGCCGCTGGCGACGGGCGGCCTGGTGTGTGTGGAGGAATCCGATCGTCCCTTCCTTACCCGGTCGCTCCGGGTGCCCGACCGGGTGGCGGCGTTTCTTCTCGGCGACGACACGCCCGACCGGGCGGTGACCGAGATGTCTGCCGGCTGGGTGCAGATCGACACCGTCACCCCCCAGGTCCTCACCGCCCGCCTGTCGTACCTGCGTGAGCAGCCGGGCGCGGCCGCCCAGGCGGCGGCGGCGTCGGCCTTGGCCAGCGCCGGCCGCCCGCCGGTGGTCCTCGACCTGGGTCGCCTGGACCGGGGCGACGACGCCGCCGTCCTGGCTGCGGTGGCCGTCCGCGAAGCACGCCTGTGCGGCGGCGCCCTGGTCGCCGGGCCCGTCGAGGTCCTGGCCGAGCGGAGCCCCGCCGACGTGCGGGCCTTCGCCGAGGCGCCCTGTCCCGTTGTGCTCTACGGCGCCCGGGCCTGGGATCCCTTGTGGTCCAAAGAGGTGCCGCTGCTCCTGGAGGCTCCCCAGCCGAGCGGAGCCCAGCGGGAGGCGGTGTGGTCGGCGGCGCTGAACGGCGATACGCCGCTCGAGGCCACCACGGCCACTGTCGGCTTCCGCCTGAATCCGGAGCAGGTGGTGCGGGCGGCGATGTCGGCCCAGCGCCAGGCCGGCGCCGACGAACGTCCCGTGGCCGCGGCCGACCTCCAGGCCGGCGCCCGGGCCCAGAACGCTGCCGGCCTGGAACGCCTGGCCCGTCGGGTGGAGCCCCGGGCCAGTTGGTCCGACCTCGTCCTCCCGCCGGTGGTGGTGGGTCAGCTCTCCGACCTGGTGGACCGCACCCGGTTCCGGGAGCGGGTGCTCGACGGGTGGGGGATGGGGGAGCACTCGAGCCGGGGCCGGGGCATCACCGCCCTCTTCGCCGGCGAGTCGGGGACGGGCAAGACCCTCTCCGCCGAGGTCCTGGCCGGCCAGCTCGGCCTCGATCTCTACGTCATCGACCTGTCCACCGTGGTCGACAAGTACATCGGCGAGACGGAGAAGCACCTCGACCGCATCTTCGCCGAAGCCGACCGGGTCAACGGCGTGCTCCTCTTCGACGAGGCAGACGCCCTCTTCGGCAAGCGCTCCGACGTGCGTGACTCCCACGACCGTTACGCCAACGTGGAGGTCGCCTACCTCCTCCAGCGCATGGAACGCTTCGACGGCCTGGCCTTCCTCACCACGAACCTCCGCTCCAACCTCGACGACGCCTTCACCCGCCGCCTCGACGCCATCGTCGACTTCCCCATGCCCGACGAGACCGACCGCCTCCGCCTCTGGGAACTCCACCTCCGCCCGCGCGTCCCCCGGGCCGACGAGGTCGACCTCCCCTTCCTGGCCCAGCGATTCCGCATCTCCGGCGGCAACATCCGGAACATCGCCCTGGCCGCCTCCTTCCGCGCCGCCGCCGCCGACCGCCCCGTCGAGATGGCCGACCTCATCCGCGCCACCGAAGGCGAGTACCGCAAACTCGGCCACCTCTGCGTCGAAGCCGAGTTCGGCCCCTACTACCCCCTCGTCGCCACCCCCCGCTGACCCCGCCGCCCGCGGGCCGGGGTCGCCGCTCGAGCTGGACGCACTTGACCACCTAGTAGGGGGCGAATCGCGTCCACCTCACCTCTGCGACCCGCCCAGCCGCCCGCCTCGGCCATTCCGGACACGCCGTTTGGGGGTTACCGCCCAATCCGCATGCCCAGATCAGGGGGCCCGCGATCTGGTGACACCCAGTGGCCCAAAACGGCCAATCCACGTCACCAGAACCGGCGCGCTGCCGCCCTGCCGACGCAGTTAGTCCTCCCCGAGCGCCTCCAGGATCGGGCCCGGGTCGAGCCCCACCTCATCGAACTTGTTGCGGAACGCCTGCCGCTCCCCGGCGTTGAACATTGAGCGAAGACCCCCGCGGTCCTCCGCCCACAGATGCAGGTTCCAGAGGATATTCGTAGCGGTGTCGGCGTTATCGTTTTCGTCGTCGGGCTCAAGTTCAATGCAATGAAGAAGGAATCGACTAACGACCGGTGGGGTCGGTTCCGGAGGGTCCCAAGCCACCCCGTTGACGATCTGGCTACGGATGGCGACGAGCATATTGTTGACAGCCTTGCCGTAATCCCATATGGAGGTCTGATCGACCAGCTGGTAGATCAGATTCACTGTGTCGGGCTGAGGCTTCTCTGCCAAATCGACGAGGTTCGAGGCAAGGTTATTAACGATCGACTTGTTACCAGACGACGCGTAACGGTCGACGAGCGCTTGTGCGAGGCCTTGGTCCGCAGAGAGGGCACGCCGCATTAACTGTCCTGACGTCTCGCCTGTGGAGGCCCGAGTGCCAGATCCGCCCTGGTCGATCGCGTCAAGCTCCCTGAAAACTTCCTCGCGTTCCATAGCTTCCGTCTAGCTCGCCGCTCTCCTGCCGGTGGTTAGTTGTCCCCGAGCGCCTCCAAGATCTGCTTGGGCTCCAACCCGACTTCATCGAACTTGTCTCGAAACGCCTGGCGCTCATCAGCGCTGAATACGGCTCGAAGGCCACCACGACCCTCGGCCCAGTTGTGAATTGACCAGAGGACGTTCAGGGCGGTGTCGGCGTTGTCGTTTTCGTCATCGGTTTCTTGCTCGATTGAATGCAGCAGAAATCGAGCAAGTGCCGGCGGTGTCTGACCGGGGGGTTCCCATGCGATCCCCCGGATAGCCTGCTCGCGCAAAGTTAGAAGAGCGTGATTGATGAAGCGGGTGTAGTCCCAGCTCGGAGCCTGATCGAGCAGTTGAAAGATCAGCGGAGCTGTCTCGGGCGACGGATTGTCGGCTGCCAAGGCGAGGACGCCGGCAAGGTTGCTGGTAATCGACCGAGTGGACGACGACGCGAAGCGGTCCACCAAAGCTTGCAGTCCTCCTGCAAGCGGTATCGCTTTTTGCATGACGTCAGCAGACGTTTCCCACTCCTCAGAGAGTGTTCGTGGCGCCTTCTGTTCGATCTCTTCGACAGCGGCGATCAACTCGTCGGGGGTGCTGTAATCCATCTACGTGAACGCCTTTCCTCGATCGACTTGGATCTGGATCCGTGCCGTCTGCCATTGCTTGGGCAGGTAGTCGTTGAAGAATCGCTTGACGACGAATTCATCGTCAACTGCTTCTAGGCCGCCTTTCGCCTGCTGCTCCTTGATCCACTGCTCGGCCTTGACGAATGCCTCATCTCGTACCCGTTCCTGGTCCATTGACAGGCCGGAACGCATTGACGACAAAGCTGCGAGGGCGTCGTCGGCGCTGATGGGCCCGTCCACCGCCCACGTCCACTTCTTACCTTCGGGGATGTCATCCCCCGTGATCGAGATTGAACCCCGGTTCTGGGTGCCCCCCTGCATCTCCTTCGGCCCGACCTCCTCCTCGCCTGTGCCTTTCCGGCCGTACAGGCGCCTCGCCATCTTGGCGACGGACTTGAGGATCTTGTCGACGACCTTCTGGACGGGGGCGGCGACGGCGGCGAAGAGGCCGCGGATGCGGCCGATGATCTCGCCGACGCCGACGAGGGCGGCCATCATGTCGAGGAAGACGGGGGCGAAGCGCTTGAGGGTGGTGATGATCCAGGCCTTGGCCACGGCGATGCCGGCGGTGGCCACGAGCTTGAAGGCCGTGAGGAAGTTGGTGGCGACGGCGAGACCCTTGTTGAGGTTGGCCCACAGCCACTTGCCGACGTCGTAGATGACCTTGGCTGCCTTGATGAAGGAGCCCACGGGGGTGAAGGCGGCGGCGATCCACTGGACGGCGGCGGCCGCCACCTTGTGGACGATGAAGTCCTTGGCCTTGTCCAGGAACGAGTGCCAAAGGTCGGAGAACAGCGCCATGGCGACGGCACCGGCCGTGGCCGCGGCGCCGGCGGCCCAACTCAGCAACCCGCCGGCGCCCTGGGTCAGGGCGGGGAAGAACCCGAGCGCGGCCTCGGCGGAACCCTCGTCGGCGCCTTCCTCCTCTTCCTCGACGGGGGAGTTCTCGAAGGACGCGGTCGCGGCGTCGAGCTCGCCGCCCCCGCCTCCGCCCCCGCCCGCTTCGCCCTCGGTTTCCTCACGCTGCACCGCCGGCTTCTCGCCGGGGGCGAGCAGCGTCTGGGCCGCGTCCCCCGCTTCGGCGGCGGCCGGAGACCCGCCCCCACCCTTGGATTTCACCTTCTCCGACGCGGCCTGGACCTTGTCGAAGCCCTTCTCCAGCCAGGAGACGATCGTCTCGCCGCCCTTGCCCAACAAGATGACGAGGCGGTTGCGGATGCGGTCGTAGGACAGGCCGACGGCCGAGACCACGAAGCCGAAGAGCTCCTTCAGGTCCAGCGACTTGGGGATGACGATGGCGGCGCCTTCCCGGATCTTGGTCAGGAGCTGGAAGAGCGTGTCCATGAAGTTGCTCGGGAACTCTGAGAGCCACTCCCACGCCCCGCCGACGATGGCGCCGAGGAGGTTCCGGAGGTAGTCCCGCGGACTGCGGATGATCGCCTTGATGGTCTCGGTGGCGCCCTCCAATATCTCCGAGACCAGCTCCTTCAGCTGCTTGATGATGAGAATGACGCCGACCACCGCGTCCTTGGCCTTCTGCCACAGGCCCCGGTTCTTCTCCTTCATCTCCTCGATCGCGCTGTCGACGGCGTTGGCCGCCTCCGTGTAGCGCCGCGACACGTCGGCCACCAGCTCGTCGCCCTTGGCGGCCACGTCCTCGTCGAGTTGGGCAAAGCGACCGGTGATGGCCTTCTCCGCCTCCGCTCCCACCGCCCGGAGGTCGACGGGCAGCGACGTGACGTAGCGGTGGACCTCCTCCCGGCCGGCCGCGATCCGCTGGGTGGCGGCGTTCAGCCCCGACGTCACCACCTTGGCCACGGTCTTGATGACCTTGTCCATCCGCATGACGTAGAAGTCCCGGGCCGCCTCGAAGATCCCGTTGACCTCCTTGGGGAGGCCGCTGAGCTTGTCCTTGATCCACCGGCCCTTGCCGAGGAACCCGCCGTAGCGGTCCTTCTTCCAGTCCTTGAAGTCCTTCTTCAGCTTGGTGTCGAACTCGTCCCGGGCGCCTTTTTCGCCGCCGTCGAAGGAGGACTCGACCTTCTTGTCGAGGTCGGCGAACACCTTCTTCACGTCGGTCTTGGTCTTGTCGTAGATGCCCTCCACCCGGGTGGCGACCTCCAGCCGGCGGGCCTCGTCACCAGACTTGGCGCCCTTCTGCTCGCCCCCGGCGTCGGTGAAGGCGGCGCCCCGCAGGCCGAGCATCCCCGCCAGCGTCGTCTTCTGGTTCCCGGCGACGTCTTTCCGGGCGTCGGCCAGGACGCCCCGCTCGTGGCCCCGGAGCTGACCGGGGGCGGCGACGGAATGGGCGGCGGCGGCGTGCTTGTCGCCAGCCGCGGCGATGAACTGCGGCTCCTCGGAGTCGAGGAGCATCTGGTCCGTTACCTCCTCGCCGGCCAGGAGGGCGTCGGTCTCGGCCCCGGCGGCGGAAAGGTCGATCTCGCCGGGTGCCACCGGACCGGGCATCGCCCCCTGGGCGCCGGGAGGGGGCAACGAAACACCGGGATTGTGCCCCGGCAACGGGATCACCGGCTTCTTCTTGGCCTTGGTGGGATCGGGCGCCTTCTTCGCCGTGTCCTTGAGATCGCGCTCGGCGGCCAGCTTGGAGTCCTTCAGCTCGCCTTCGACCTTGCCCGCCATCTTCTTGCCGCCGCCCTTGTCGGCGAAGTCGTCGGCCTCACCCAGGTTCTTGGGGGACGACGCCGCCACCGCCTGCTTGACGGCGGCTATGAACGACGCCTCGTCGAACACCCCGGGCTTGGCGCCGGCCATGTCGGCAATGTGGATGGCCTTGCCCTGGCTCTTGGCGTCGTTCTTGGGCGGCTCCGCGGCCTTGCCTGCTTCGGCGGCCCAGTCGATGCCCTTGACCCCAACGGCGACTCCCAGAGTCTTCTTGGCCGAGCCCTTGAACTCGCCGCTCTTCTCGGCGAACTCCGCCTTGCGCCGGTCGGCGACCTCCCCCGGCTTGAGGCCCGACAGCGGGCCCTGCGGCCCGGTGGCCTTCTTCGGCTTGCGGGCCGGCTTCTTGGCCGGGGCCGCCGCCTTGCGCTGCACCGTGGGAGCTGGCGGCTCCACCGCCGGGACGTCGGCCACCGGCGGAGAGTCCGCGATCGCCTGGACATCCGCGGCTCCGGGCTCGGCCGACTCCCGCCGCCGGACCTCGCCCACCACCTGTTCCACGTAGGAGTTGCCGTGGCTGGCCTGGAGCTGGACGACGATGCGGGCCGTCTCGGAATGGCCCTGATGGCGGGGGTCCATGAGCAACTGCACGTGGTCGGCCATGGAGTCGCCCCACAGGCCGGCGTCGGCGGGAGTGGCCAGGGCCGGCGACTCGGGCGCGGCGGCGCGTGCCGCCGTCGGCTGGGGCGTCTTCGCAGCCTGCTTGGGACTGGCGTTCCGGCGACCGCCGCCGGACCCGGGTGGGGCCATGAACGGGCTCCCTCGTCGATGCTCGGCTGATCCTCTCGCACCCGGAGGTTGCCGAACACCCCCTTCCCGAGGCGTCGCCGCGTCCAGCGCGTCGCGCCGCTCCAGTCCCCCGCCCGTCTGGTCGTCTGGCGCTGCACTTCTGGTCAGTTCCCGGCTGCACGATGGCTGACGAAGCCTTGCCTGGCGTGCCCACAAGGCGCAGGCTGGCACCTGATCCGCGCCCGCGAGGAGGACCAGGCCCATGCGAATCCACGACCAGGAACCGGTGGTGACCGACGCCCGCGCCACCCTCCAGCGCAAGGAAGAGGAGGAGTCGGGCCTGGTGGCGGCCAAGGCTTTGGAAACCAACCAGCCCGACACCCTCGACGCCGGCGCCGTCTCCTACCTGCAGCGCACCGCGGGCAACGCCGCCGTGGCCCAGCTGCTCGGCGCGGAAGGGGAAGAGGAGACTGAGTCGCCCGTCGGTCACGTGGTCGGCTCGGCCAACGGCCGGCCCCTCGACGACTCCGTCCGCACGCTCATGGAAGGCCATTTCGGAGGTGAGGACTTCTCTGACGTGCGGGTTCACACCGATTCCCGGGCCGACGACTCGGCCCGGTCCCTCCACGCCCAGGCCTACACGGTGGGCTCCGACATCGCCTTCCGGTCCGGCAACTACTCGCCCGACAGCCAGACCGGCCAGCGGATGCTGGCCCACGAGCTGACCCACGTCGTCCAGCAGCGCTCGGGCCCCGTCGACGGCACTCCGATGCCGGGCGGGATCAAGGTCTCGGACCCCTCCGACCGCTTCGAGCTCGAAGCCGAGCGTTCGGCCGACGCCTTCATGGCCGGGGAGTCCGCCCCGTCGCCGGCGCCGGTCGCCGAAGCGACCGCCCAGCGCCAGGAGGACGACGAGGAGGAGCTTCAGGGCCTCTTCGTCCAGCGCGCCCCCGGTGCCGGCTCGGGTGGCTACGAGGAAGAGGAAGAGGACTGGGCCGAGGACTGAGCGGTCGGCCGCGCATTGCCCCTGGGGTCGCGGAATCCGGTCCCCAGTTAGGACCTCACAGACGTTCCCCGCTCCGGCCCCAGGCGTAAGGCTGACCTCGTCGCTCAGTCCGAGCCGAGGAGGCCTGCATGCCCACCTACCTGTCACCGGGCGTCTACGTCGAGGAGATCGAGGCCGGCTCCCGCCCGATCGAGGGGGTCGGCACGGCCGTGGCCGCCTTCCTCGGCCTGGCCAACCGGGGCCCGACGAACACCCCGACGCTCGTCACCAACTGGAGCCAGTTCACCTCCACCTTCGGGGAGTCGATGGACGGCTCCTACCTGGCCCACGCCGTCTACGGCTACCTGCTCAACGGCGGCGGCGCCTGCTACGTCGTGCGGGTGGGCGGCAACGGTGGCGGACCGGCGGCCAAAGCCGAGCTCACCGCCGGCGACGACACCGCCGTGGGGGCGTTCCAGATCGTCTCCCTGGAAGCCGGATCGGCGGGCAACGACATCACCGTGGAGGTGACCGATCCCGGAGAGGGTGCTTCCGAGGACACCTTCAAGCTGGTCGTCAAGAAGGCCGGCACCGTGGTCGAGGAGCACGACAAGGTCACGGCCAAGGCGGGCAAGACCAACGTCATGACCGTGGTCAACGCCAACTCCAAGCTCATCCGCCTGGAGAAGGCGTCCTCCGGCGGGGCGCTGGCCGCCCCGGCCAAGGGATCGGTCCAGCTCGCCGGAGGCGGCGGACCGTCCGCCCTGGCGCCTGAGGACTATGTGGGCGACGCCTCCCAGCGCACCGGGCTCGGGGCCCTCGAGGCCGTCGACGCCGTCACCATGGTGTGCGCCCCCGACCTGATGGCCGCCTACCAGATGGGGATGATCGACCTCGACGGCGTCCAGGCCGTCCAGGGAGCGATCATCGCCCACTGCGAGTCCATGGGGGACCGGGTGGCGGTCCTCGACCCGCCGCCCGGCCTCAACGCCCACCAGCTGCTCGAGTGGCGC
Source organism: uncultured Actinomycetes bacterium (assembly GCA_963789165.1). Lineage (GTDB taxonomy): Bacteria > Actinomycetota > Acidimicrobiia > IMCC26256 > BP-133 > CAWBJP01. The sequence continues at coordinate 377,836 of CAWBJP010000010.1, read as the reverse complement.
ATGTACAAGGCGGCCTACGACTCCCGCTACGCCGCCCTGTACTGGCCGTGGGTGTCCGTGTTCGACCCGCCGTCGGGCCAGGAGATCCTCGTACCCCCGTCGGGCCACATCGCCGGCATCTGGGGCCGCAACGACGACACCCGGGGCGTGCACAAGGCGCCGGCCAACGAGGTCATCCGGGGAGCGGTGGCCCTCGAGCTGCAGATCACCAAGGCGGAGCAGGACCTGCTCAATCCCCACGGCGTCAACTGCCTCCGGGCGTTCCCGGGCCGGGGCATCCGGGTGTGGGGGGCCCGCACCCTCTCCTCCGACGCCGCCTGGCGCTACCTCAACGTGCGCCGGCTGTTCAACTACCTGGAGGAGTCGATCCTCGACGGCACCCAATGGGCCGTGTTCGAACCGAACGACGACGCCCTGTGGGCCAAGCTCCGCCGGACCATTTCCGCCTTCCTCACCAATGAGTGGCGCAAGGGGTCTCTCTTCGGGCTCACCACCGAGCAGGCCTTCTACGTGAAGTGCGACGAGGAGACGAACCCGTCGGAGGGCATCGACGCCGGCATCGTCACCTGTGAGATCGGCGTGGCCCCCGTGAAGCCGGCCGAGTTCGTGGTCTTCAAGCTGTCCCAGTACTCGGGTGGGTCGGCCCTCAACGAGTAGCCGCCCGGCTGACACACCTATCGATGGCAAACGCCCAGAACAGGCACACCTAAGGAGGGGCTCCCGGCATGGGTCTTCCCGAGATGGACACCTCGGTTGGCTGGTCGTTCGGCTTCGAGTTCGACGGGGTCATGATTCGTCAGATCCAGGAAGTGTCGGGTCTGAAGATGGAGAACGACGTCATCGAGCTGAAGCACAACACCTCCAACGGCAAGTACGTCAACAAGAAGCTGCCCGGGCGCCCGAAGGCGGGCGAGGTCACCATGACCCGGGGCATTTCGGAGGACAACAGCTTCCAGACCTGGATGAAGCAGTCGATGTTCGGGGACATGGCCCGGGCCCGCAAAGGCGGGTCGGTCATCGTCTACGACTTCATGGGCATCCCCCTCAAGCGCTACAAGCTGTCCAACTGCTGGCCCAAGAGCCTGGAGATCGGTGCCCTCAAGGCCGGTGACACCACGGTGCTGACCGAGAAGCTGGTCATCACCCACGAAGGCTGCGAACCCGAATGAGGCGTGGGCTCACCGCCGCCGAGGCGGCGGACCTGCGCGAGGACGACGACGAGCGCCGTGAGCCGCTGCGCACGGAGTTCGACTTCGTCCTGCCCCGGGGCTACGTCGACCGGGCCGGCACGGTCCACCGCCACGGCACCATGCGCCTGGCCACGGCCCGGGACGAGCTGGTGCCCCTCCACGACGACCGGGTGCGGGACAACCCCGCCTACCTCACCGTCGTGCTCCTCGGACGGGTCATCACCCGGCTGGGTTCGGTGGACGATATCCACGCCGGGGTGGTGGAGAACATGTTCGCCGCCGACGTGGCCTTCCTCCAGGACCTCTACCGCCGCATCAACTCCGAGGGCCACACCAGGGCGGCAGTGGCCTGTCCGGCCTGCCAGCACGAGTTCACGGTCGACGTGGCCGGCAGCGCGCCGGGCGTGAAGGCAGGTGGCAGCCGCCCGGGGGAATCGTGACGTACGCAGCCGAGGTCCTCTACGAGGAGGTTGCGTACGTCGCCTTCCACTTCCACTGGGCCCTGGACGACATCCTCGACCTCGAGCATCCGATGCGGCAGCGGTTCGTGGCCGAGATCGGGCGGCTCGAGAACCGGCGGGGCTGAGCGCCGGTGGGCATCTGGCCCTTCTCCCGCAGGTCGAGCCCGGAGGGCGACGGCGGCTCGCCCGCCGATGCCGGGCAGGTCGGCACGGAGACGGGGGATTTGTACCTCCCAGGTGCAAATCCCCCGGAATCCCATGGGGAGTGGGCCACTCTGCCCGCCGTCCAGCCGACCTTCGAGCCGATGGGGCTCACCCTCGGGGCCCGGCCCTTCGAGGACAGCCTGGTCACCAGGCAGGCCCCGCAGCCCTTCCTCGCTCCGCTCGGCCACGAGGTGTCGACAGACGCTCCCACGGGATCGGTGGGCGGCGTCGTTTCCCTGGTCGCGCAGCGTTTCGAGGTGCCGCCCCCGACCCGCTTCGGGGTCCTCGTGCCCGATGCGCCCGTCGCGCCGTCGGCCGCGCCGTCCCCTGCCCCGGAGGCCCGCTTCGGTGCGCCGGAGCCGCTGGTCACGCAACGGTCGACCCTCGCCCCGGACCCGGACCTGCCGTTGCGCACGCTGGCGGTGGTGGACGACGGCGCACCGGGTGGGGAGGCTACGGCACCGGCCGGGTCGGCCGATGCCACGGGGGCGTCATTGGCCGACCTCCTGGGCGGCCCGGAGTCGGGCATGCCGTTGCAGGCGTCGTGGGAGCCGGCGCTGCCCGACACGCCCCCGACCGTCGACGAGCCCACTCCTGGTGCCGGCCCGACCCCCGACGCCGCCTCCATCGCGTCGTCCGACCCCGGCGACGGACGCCCCCGGCGCCTCGGCCTGGGCGAGCCTTTGGGCTCTGTCCCCTCGCCGATCCAGCGGCTCCTAGGCCGCATCGAGACTGAATCAGGATTCGTCCCCCCGGCGGCGCCGAGCCCGACGGTCCAGCCGCACGGTGACACGGCTGGCCCGTCCCCCGTCCCGCGGCTCGGCGCCCCCCTTTCCGGCCTCCCATCCCTCCAGCGCCAGGCCGACCGACCGCCGGCGCCGCCAGCCACACCCCGGACCCCGGAGCCGGCGCCCCGGAGCGCCGAGATCTTCATCTTCCAGTCGCCCTCCGGCCGCGGACACGACGGTGTCCCGCTCGGCCGAGCCGTCGGTCCCGGTGGAACCGCCCGTCCCACCGGCCCCGCCGCCCGCCGAGCCGGTGACCCCGGCGCCGGCGTCGCTCCCTGCCGTGCAGCGGGAAGCGGAGACGACCCCGGGCCCCGGTCCCGAACCCGGCCCGACCCCGACCACCCCCGGAGCGGTGGCGGTGGGACCGGGAGGCGTGAACCTCGACGAGCTGGCCAAGCGCCTCTACGGGCGGCTCTCCTCCCAGCTGCGGGCCGAGCTGCGCCTGGACCGGGAGCGGTCCGGCTTCCTCAGTGACCTCGGCCGATGACTGCCACCCACCAGGAGACCTGACGCCATGGCCGACCCGACCAGCGATCCCGCCATCACCGTCTGCTTCTCGGTCGCCATCGACGGCCATGAGCTCGGCGCCTTCATGACCTGCGACGGACTGGCCCTCGAGGTGCAGGTCGAGCAGCGCGAGGAGGGCGGCAACAACTCCTTCGTGCACATGCTCCCGGGGCGGATCAAGTACTCCAACGTGAAGTTCACCCGGCCCATCAACGGCGACTCGGCCAAGGTCCGGTCCTGGCTGGCGTCCATGACCGGCCAGATCCGGCGCACCACGGCCGAGATCACGGCCATGACCATGGACGGCACCAAGGTGGCCAGCTGGGGCCTCGACGGGGTCATCCCCGTGCGCTGGACCGGGCCGTCGTTCTCGGCTGACTCCCCCAAGGTGGCCACGGAGACGCTCGAACTGGCCCACCACGGGTTCCTGGGCTCATGAGGCCCGTGCAGGAGCCCGGGGTCCGGGGTGTCCCCGGTGTGAGAGGGGCCTGATGGCCACCGGGGGCGCCAAGCTGGAGAAGGCCCGCCTGGAGGTGGTGGAACCGCCGTCGCCGGCTACCAAACCGCCGTCACTGCGCGGTGGCGGCCGCCAGATCACCTTCCAGTTCAACCCCCGCGAGTACACGATCAAGAAGACGGCCAAGTGGGAACGCAAGGCGGAGAAGGGCGCCGAGCAGACGGCGGTGCCCGAGTTCATGGGCCCCGAACCCCGCAGCCTCGACCTGGAGATGTTCCTCGACCACTCCGACGGCTCGGGCAACGTGGCCTCCGACGTCGAGGCGCTCTTCGACTGCCTGGCCCCCACGGCCAAGTCGCTGAGCGCCAACAAGCCCTCCCCGCCGTGGGTGGTGTTCGGTTGGGGCTCGACGGTGTCGATCGTGGCCATCGTCAAGTCGGTGTCGGCCCGCTTCACGCTCTTCCGCCCCGACGGGACCCCCATCCGGGCCGTGTGCAACGTGTCCCTGGAGGAGGTCCCCACCGAGGCGCCCCGCCAGAACCCCACCTCGGGTTCGCTCCACGCCCTGCGCACCCACCGGGTGGTGGCAGGCGACACCCTCGCCTCCATCGCCTACTCCGAGTATGAGGACGCCCGCCTGTGGCGGGCCCTGGCCGAGGCCAACAACCTCGACGACCCCATGCGGCTTCCCCCGGGTACGGCCCTGCTGGTGCCGTCGCCGGGCGAAGCGGCGGGCTACCGGTAGGCCGCCCATGGCCGCCCAGCACCCGAGCCCGCTGATGGTGGAGGTGGCCGGCTCGCCGTTGCCGCCCAACGTCACCCAGCGCCTGGTGACGGCCTACGTGGACGACAACCTGCATCTGCCCGACCTGTTCGTCCTCACCTTCCGGGACCCGGATCGCACCGTCCTCAAGGACGCCGGCATCGAGGTCGGCGCCCCGGTGGTGGTGTCGGTGGTGGCCGACGCCGAGCCGGCACCGGTCAAGCTCCTCACCGGCGAGGTCACCGCCCTCGAAGCCGAGTTCGGTCCCGGGGGCAGCTTCACCGTGGTGCGCGGCTTCGACCACGCCCACCGCCTGTTCCGGGGCCGGGTGGCCGAGTCGTACCGCAACGTCACCTACGCCGACGTGGCCAAGGCGGTGGCAGAACGGGTGGGCCTGCCCACCGGACGCATCGACGCCACCACCACCGTCTTCCCCCAGGTGACCCAGGGGAACTCCTCGGACTGGGAGTTCCTCTCCCGCCTGGCCCGGGAGATCGGCTACGAGGTGGCCGTGGTCGACGGGAAGCTCGACTTCCGCCAGCCGGCGGAGGCCACCGGAGCCCCCGGCAGCGGCGACCTGCGCTCCGCCGACCCGCTCCAACTGGTGCCGGGCAAAGGGCTCATCCGCTTCCGCTCCACCCTCACCTCGGCCGAGCAGGTGAAGGAGGTCCGGGTCCGGGGCTGGGACAGCGCGGCCAAGCAGGCCATGATCGGCGCCGCCCCGGCGGCCACCACCTCCACCGAGCTGTCGGTCAAGCCCGAGGAACTGGCCGGGAAGTTCGGCGCCGCCACCTACACCGCCCCGGCCCCCTCCCTGTCCCGCCAGGCCGACGTGGACGCCATGGCCAAGGCCATCGCCGACCAGATCGCCGGCGCCTTCGCCGAACTGGAGGGCGTGTCCCGGGGCAACCCCAAGCTGCGGGCCGGGACCCCCGTCAGCCTGGGCCTGGCCGGCGATCCCTTCGACGGGCGCTACACGCTCACCACCACCCGCCACCTCTACGACCCCGACGAGGGCTACACCACCCTCTTCACGGCCAGCGGCCGCAACGAGCGCTCGCTGCTCGGGCTCGTCACCGGCGGCACCCACATGAACGGCACCGGCAACGGGCAGGGGCGGTCGGGCGTCGCCAGCGCCCTGGTCACCGACGTCCGGGATCCCGACGGGCTGTGCCGGGTGAAGCTGCGCTTCCCGTGGATGTCGGACTCCTACGAGAGCGACTGGGTCCGCACCCTTCAGCCCGGGGCGGGCAAGGACCGGGGCTCGGTCACCCTGCCCGAGGTCAACGACGAGGTGCTGGTGGCGTTCGAGGGCGGCGACCTGGCCAACCCCTATGTCCTGGGCGGCCTCTACAACGGCATGGACAAGCCGAACCTGGGCGAGGGGCTCATCGACGCCGCCACCGGCGGGGTGACCCGCCGCGGCATCCTCTCCCGCAAGGGTCACGGGCTGGTGTTCCTCGACGGCGACGGCGACGAAGGGGTCGCCGTCCTCTCCGGCGATCGCCAACTGCGCCTGTCGCTCAACCAGACGACCCGCACGGTCAAGCTCACCAGCTCAGGTGATGTCGTCATCGAAGCCAAGGGGGCGTTGAAGATCCACATGGACGGCGACCTGGAGCTGGCCGGTCAGAAGGTGGCCATCAAGGGCGCCCAGGGGGCGACCATCGACGGGGGCGGCGGCGGGGTGGAGGTGAAGGGCAGCGGTCTCGACCTGGAAGGGACGGGAACGGTGTCCCTCAAGGGAGCCAGCGTCGAGGTGGCGGGCGACGCCACCGCGATCAAGGGCGGCAACACGGTCACCGTGGCCGCCCCGCTGGTCAAGATCAACTGAGAGAGCCAGGGGGAATAGGGGAGATGCCGCCGGCGGCGAGGGTGGGGGACCAGACGGGACACCCCGGGGTCATCACCGGCCCCGGCGTGGCCAGCGTGCTCATCGGCGGGAAGCCCGCCGCGGTGGTGGGCGACACCCACACCTGCTCGGCCATGCACCCGCCGGGCCCGTTCGCCATGGGCTGTCAGAACGTCATCATCGGCGGCCGCCAGGCGCTGCGCCTCGGCGACGTGTCCGGCTGCGGCGCCCCCATCACCAGCGGAGCGCCCGACGTGCTCATCGGAGGCTGAAGATGGCAGAGGAGTTCATCGGATCGGGCTGGGCCTTCCCGCTACGCACCGACGCCACCGGCGGCATCGCCCTGGCCTCGGGGGACCGGGAGCTGGAGGAGGCCATCCGCCTGGTGCTGGGCACCGCCCCCGGGGAGCGCCCCATGCGCCCCGAGTTCGGCTGCGCCATCCACGATTTCGTCTTCGCCCCGGCCGACGCCACCACCGCCGGACGCATCTCCTACGAGGTGCGGGCCTCCCTCGAGCGGTGGGAGCCCCGCATCGAGGTGGGCGACGTGGAGACCACCTTCGACGTCGACGAGCCCTCGACCCTCTACATCGACGTCCGCTACACGCGGCGGGGCTCCAACGACCCCCGCAACCTGGTGTTCCCGTTCTACCTGATCCAGGCGGAGGGATAGCGCGCCATGCCTCTCGCAGCTCCCAACCTCGACGACCGGCGGTTCCAGGACCTGGTCGACGACGCCAAACGCCTCGTCGCCCAGCGCTGCCCGGCGTGGACCGACCACAACGTCTCCGACCCCGGCGTCACCCTCATCGAGACGTTCGCCTACATGGTCGATCAGCTGCTCTACCGCCTCAACCGGGTGCCGGACCGCAACTACCTCAAGTTCCTCGACCTGATCGGCGTGCGCCTCTTCCCGCCCACCGCGGCCCGGGCTGACGTGACCTTCTGGCTCTCCGCCCCCCAGCCCGATGTGATCACGGTGGCGGCCGGCACCCAGGTGGCGACCCTGCGCACGGAGACGGAAGAGGCGGTGGCCTTCACCGTCGACACCGACCTGGCCATCGTGCCGTGCCAGCTGGCCCACCTGGGGGCGTCGCTCAACCCCGACGAGGTCATCGCCCACGACGAGGCGGTGGGGGCGGAGCGGCCCTTCGCCTGCTTCAACCAGGTACCCCAACCCGGCGACGCCCTCTACGTCGGCCTCTCGGATCCGGTGCCCGGCGGGGCGGTGGTCCTCCGGGTGGACTGCGACATCGAGGGCGTCGGGGTCGATCCCCAGCACCCGCCGATCACCTGGGAGGCCTTCGACGGCGAGACGTGGGTGCCGGCGGCCCTGGAGCGCGACGGCACCGGCGGGCTCAACCAGGACGGCGACGTGGTGGTCCACGTGCCCGCCGTCCACGCCGCCTCCGTCATCAACAAGCACCGGGCCGGATGGCTGCGGGCCCGGGTCACGGAGGTGGAGGAAGGCCAGCCCACCTACTCCGCCTCGCCCGTGATCCGGAGCCTCACCGCGGCCACCATCGGCGGCACCACCACCGCGGTCCACGCCGAGATCGTCGAGGGCGAGCACCTGGGCATCTCGGAAGGCACGCCGGGCCAGACCCTGGCGCTCAAGCGCCGCCCGGTGGTGCCCTCCCCCGAACCGGTGGTGGTGGAGACGTCCTCGCCCGAGGGCTGGGAGCGCTGGGAACGGGTCGACGGCTTCGCCCGCAGCGGCCCGGCCGACCGGCACTTCGTCCTCGACGACGCCGACGGCCTCGTCATCTTCGGGCCGGCGGTACGCGAGCCCGACGGGTCGGTGCGGCGCCACGGCGCCGTCCCGCCGAAGGGATCGCGGGTCCGGGTGCCCGTCTACCGCACCGGCGGCGGCAGCGCCGGCAACGTGGCCCGGGGCGCCATCAGCGTGCTCAAGAGCTCCATCCCCTACGTGTCCCGGGTGGAGAACCGCCGGCCGGCGGCGGGCGGGGTGGACGGCGAGGACGTGGCCAACGCCAAGGTGCGCGGCCCGCTCCTGCTGCGCAGCCGGGACCGGGCGGTGACGGCCGAGGACTACGAGCACCTGGTCCGCCAGGCGGCCCCGGAGATCGCCCGGGTCAAGGCCCTGGCCGCCGGTGACGGCGCCGACGCCGGGTCGGTCCGGGTGCTGCTCGTCCCGGCGGCGGCCGACGACGAGACGGGGGCGCTGGCGTTCGAGCAGCTCGTTCCCTCGGAGGAGACGCTCTCCCGCCTGGTGGCCTACCTCGACGAGCGGCGCATGATCGGTGCCCGGGTGCTGGTCGAGCCGCCGCTGTACCAGGGGGTCACGGTGGTGGCCAAGATCCGGGCCCGGCCCCGGACCAGCGCCACCCGCCTCCAGGAGGAGGCCCGGCGGGCGCTCTACGCCTACCTCCACCCGATCACGGGCGGGCCCGATGGACGTGGCTGGCCCTTCGGGCGGCCCCTGCACGTGGGCGAGGTGTACTCCGTCCTCCAGCGTCTGGACGGCACCGAGTTCGTGGAGGACGCCCGCCTCTTCGGCGCCGACGTCGCCACCAGCAAGCGGGGCGAAGCCGTCCAGCGCCTGGAGTTGGCGCCCGACACGCTGGTGTTCTCCTTCCAGCACCAGGTCCGGGTGGAGGGCTGATGCGCGGCCTGGTGCTGGAGCTGGACAGCCCGCATCCGCTGGGGGAGCAGCTGCCCGCTCTGTTCCGGGAGGACGACTTCGTCCAGCAGCTCACCTCGGCGCTGGATGGGGTGCTGGCCCCCGTGTTCGTCTCCCTCGACAACTTCCCCGCCTATCTCGATCCCGACCTGGCCCCCGTGGACTTCCTGTGCTGGCTGGCGGGGTGGGTGGGGGTGGGCCTGGACGAGAACTGGCCCGAGGCCCGCCAGCGGGAGCTGGTGTCCCGGGCCGCCGACCTGTACCGCCGGCGGGGCACCGTCTTCGCCCTGGCCGAGCAGATCGCCCTGTACACGGGGAGCACACCGGAAATCGAGGACAGTGGCGGAGTAGCCTCGTCGCCGACGCCCGGCGGCACCATGCCGGGGACGGGCGATCCCCGGCTGGTGGTGCGGGTCCGGGTCCCAGATCCCGACATCGGTCGACACGCGCCGGCTGGAGGCCCTGGTGGCCGAAGCCAAGCCGGCGCACGTCCCTCATCAGGTGGAGGTGTCGAAGCCATGATCGTGTGCACCCAGTGCGGCTTCAGCAACGAGGACTCCGACGCCTTCTGCGGAGACTGCGGTGAGTTTCTCGAGTTCGTCGGCCAGAAGGTGGAGGCGGACGCACCTACCGAAGCCGCGGCCGACCTCGACCTGGTGGCCGAGGAGGCCGCAGCCGAGGAGCCCGTCGAGACCATGGTCGAGATGGACGAGGCCCCCGTCGCCGCCGGCTCCGTGCCCGCGGCCACCGCCGCGCCTCCGCCTCCCCCGGCCGAGCCCGAGGTGGTTCCGGCCACCCCGTCTCTGCGGGACCGCCCGGCGCCGGCTCCGGCCACGACGGCGGGCGGGTCCACGCCCGCCCCGGCGGCGGGCGGCCCGGCGCCGGCCGAGCCGACGGTGACCCCGGCCACGCCGTCTCTCCGTGATCGTCCGGCTCCCGGCTCCGGCCACGACCGCGGGCGGCACCACGCCGGCCCCGGCGGCGAGTGTCGCGCCGCCCGAGGCCCCGCCGAAGCCGGCTGCGCCCACGCCGGCACCTACCACGGCGGCACCGGGCGAGCCCACGGCGGCCGCGCCGCCGCCGAGCACACCGGCGCCGGCCAAGCCGTCCACGCCCGGCCCGTCGGCCCCCACCGCCGCCCCGCCGCCGAAGCCGGCGGCCCGGCCCCTGACCGGCGGCGGCCACCGAACCGGCCAAACCCCAGCCCGGCGACAAGGTGTGCGCCGAGTGCGGCGCGGGCAACACGCCGCAACGGAAGTTCTGCCGGAGCTGCGGCACCTCCCTGGTGGCGGCCGCGCCCCCGCCTGTCGTGGAGGAGAAGCCTGCGCCGAAGCTGATCGAGAAGGTCTCGGACAAGGTCACGGGCAAGAAGGAGCTGGGGCCGATGGCGGCCGGGGAGCGCCCGCCGCCGAAGAAGTCCAAGTCGAACCTGACCAAGCCGCTGGTCATCGGGGCCGTCGTCGTCCTCGGCGCGGCCGCCCTGCTGTTCCGGGGCGCCCTCACCGACAAGGCGAGCGACATCCGCCAGACCGTGGTCCCCGGAGGGTTCGACCCGGTGAATCCCAACGCCGCCGAGGCCACCTCCGCAGTGCCCGGTCATGAGGCGCTCGCCGCCACCGACAAGGGTTCGAACACCTTCTGGGCCGAGGCCGCTGAAGGCGACGGCACCGGTCAGGCCATCACCATCCGGTTCCCCGCCGCCTTCAGCCTGGCCAAGGTCGGGATCTTCCCGGGGCGGAGCGGGGCGGAGTTCCTGGCCCATCCCCGGCCCAAGGACGTCCACATCGAGGCGCTGGACGGCGCCGGCGCCTCCCTCGGCGGCCGGGACGCCACCCTGGAGGACAAGGAGGACCTCCAGCTGATCGACGTGTCGGGCGACGGCGTGTCCGCCGTGCGGATCGAGATCCGCTCCGTCTACCCCGGCCAGTCCGGTCAGGAAGCCTCCATCACCGACCTGCAGTTCTTCACCGCCAGCTGATCTAAGGTCTCGCGCCATGGGATTGATGAAGCGCTTCACCGACATCATGAGAGCCAAGACGTCCAAGGCTCTGGACAAGGCCGAAGACCCCCGGGAGACCCTCGACTACAGCTACGAGCGCCAGCTGGAGATGGTCCAGCAGGTCCGGCGGGGCCTGGCCGACGTGGCCACCTCCCGCAAGCGGATCGAGCTCCAGGCGACCCAGCTGCAGACGGCGGCGGCCAAGCTCGAGCAACAGGCCAAGCAGGCCCTGGCCGCCGGGAAGGAGGACCTGGCCACCGAGGCCCTGTCCCGCAAGGCGGGGATCGGCGGCCAGCTGGAGGGCCTCAAGGTCCAGCACGACCAGCTGATGGCCGAGGAGACCAAGCTCACCATCGCCCTCCAGCGACTCCAGGGCAAGGTCGAGGCGTTCCGGACCAAGAAGGAGACCATCAAGGCGACCTACACCGCCGCCGAGGCGACCTCCAAGATCGGCGAGGCCGTGTCGGGCATCTCCGAGGAGATGGGCGACGTGGGATTGGCCATCCAGCGGGCTGAGGACAAGACGGCCCAGCTCCAGGCCCGGGCCGGTGCGGTCGACGAGCTGATCGCCTCCGGGGCCCTCGACGACGTCACCGCCGAGCCCGGCGGCGACATCCAGGCCGAGCTGAACAAGCTCTCGGCCGGCGCGGCGGTGGAATCGGACCTGGCTCGGCTGAAGGCGGAGCTGGGTGCCGGCGCGGCCCCGAAGGCCATCGAGTCGCCCCCGGTGAAGGAGGGACAGTGATCCTGCGCATCCTGGAGGAGGGTCAGCTCGAGGTGCCGGACGGCGTCCTTGACGAGCTGAACGAGCTCGACGACAAGCTGGTGGTGGCGGTGGAGGCAGGGGACGAGGCCAGTTTCCGGGCCTCGCTCGAGGCTCTGCTGGCCCGGGTGCGGGAGCTGGGCACGCCCGTTCCCGAGGACCACCTCGGGCCCTCCGAGCTGTTCCTCCCCGCCCCTGACTCCACGCTCGACGAGGTGCGCCAGCTCCTCGAGGGCGACGAAGACGAGGACGGGTTCCTCCCCGGGTGATCCTGAGCGGCCCGGCGGGTCAGCCTCCGGTGGGTGCTTCCCGGCGCGCGCCCGGCCGGCGGGGAAGCGTCCGTCTCGACGATCCGCCACGGGGTGGCGGGGTCGTCGGAGAGGGCCATCCGCCAGCGTTCGGTGAAGACGACTTCGGCGTCGTTGCGGCCCGACACCACGATGGTGGTGTCGCGGTCCTCGACGTAGCGTCGCCCGGCCACCTCGGCTTCCACGAACATGGCCGGCGGGTCGGCGCCGGCGTCGAGGTCCACGATGCGCAGGGCCCGTAGCTTCGGGCCCCGGACCACCAGGCGGGTCTGAGCTGACGGGTCTCCGGGATGCAACATGGCCAGGACGGCCTCGGGCGTGGCGATTCCTTCAAGGATGGTGTCGTCGCCGTCGACCGCCTCGGCCCACCCCGCCAGGGCCCGGCGGGCCGCCGCCTCCAGGACGTCGGGGGCGAAGCGGCCGTCCATGTTGGCCAGGTCGAGGGCGGCGGTGCGGGCGTCGCCATCGAAGTCGAGGTCGGCCACCTCCCGGATCCTTTCGCCGGCCACGGCGGCGGCCACGCCCCGCTCGGTCACGGCCTGGTCCCGTAGGCGGTCGTCGGACCAGGGAGAGGCGATGATGGGGGCGTCCAGGTTGTGGGCCCCTTCGGCGTCCTGCTCGATGGACACCAGGGTCCAGCGCGCGGTGCCGTCTTCGCCAGGGCGCTTCCCCAGCGTCCAGTACTCGGCCAGGGTGACGAGCCCGTCGGCGTTGGTGTCGTCGTTACGGGTCACCACGTTCCCGACCCGGTCGAGGACGATGTCGCGCAGCGGTACCTCGATGCGCACCGTCACCCGGTCCTCGCCGTCCTCGGTGCGGTTGACGAGCCCGACGTACTCCACGTCGGGTTCGGCCCGCACCTCGGTGACGTTGTGCCAGCCGAAGCGGTCGTACTCGTCGAGCCGGCGGGCCCATTCGACCAGCAGGTCGGGGCCGATCAGCGTCCCGAGCTTGTCCCGGTCGCCGGCGTTCCATGCCGCCACGATGTCCTTGTGCAGTTCGGCCGCACCGCCTTTGACCACGTCCGGGGCGAAGGCCGGGTCGTCGCTGAGGGCCTCCTCGGCGGCGAGTTCCACCTGCTGGGCCCGCTGCCGGCGCTGCTGAAGCGTGGCCGGAGTCGCCCGCCGCCACCCGCTGGCCCCCGTCCCCTTCACCGTGTTCCGCCAGGCGTTGAAGGCCATCATGATCATGAAGCCGACGACGAGGATGACGAGGAGGAACATCACATCGCCACCGGCCATGTAGCCCCCGCCGAAACCGCCGCCGCCCCCGCCGTAGCCGCCCCCGCCGCCACCACCGAAGCCGCCGCCACCGCCGCCCCCTCCGCCACCACCGCCGAAGCCACCTCGGCCCCCGCCGGGGGCGCTCAGGACGATGGAAGAGAGGGTGTGGAAGGGCTCCATGGTCGAACCTCCTGCTCGAGGTGACCCCTCCACCGTAGCGACCGACGACCCCGGTCAGCGTTCGGGTTTTCGCCGTGCGCTGACGCCTGCCCGTTCAGCGCCCGGCGATGACGCCCTCGGCGGTGCCGGCGGTGGTGGCCAGGAACGAGCTGTCGGCGACGTTCCAGTGGGTGGCCAGGTAGCTGCCGGGATCGGGGTGGGGGTGGAAGTAGTCGTCCCCGTTGCAGTCCAGCAGGGCGTCGCCCTCCGGTGGGCACACCTCGTCGAGGCGGGTGAGGGGACCATCCTTGTAGCACATGAGGTCGCCGTCGTCGGTGCAGTGCCCGAGGGGAGTGGCGTGGGGGGCGTTGAGGTTGACCCCGCCCAGGGTGTGAACCAGCTCGTGGGCCTCCACCGAGGTGCCCCGACCTTCCAGCAGGCCCCAGCATCCGGTGTCGACCCGGGCCACGAGCCCCGCCCCGGCACCGTCGCTGAGGTTGTCCGTGCTCCGCTCGTCCCGGTTGAGCTGGCCGATGCCGCAGAGGACGTCGGAGTCCATCCACACCAGGTAGCGCCGGTCGGTCTGGTGGTAGCCATGGGCGGCCAGCTCGGCCACGGTGGCCCGGAAGTTCTCGTCGGCCACGGGGGAGAGCACCACCCGGTCCACCACCAGCCGGCAATTGCCGTCGGTGACGAAGCGGACGTGGCGGGTGGCACCGTAGCGGGCGGCCGAGGAGGCGAACACCGAGTCGGTCTCCGCCGCCCAGCGCCGGATGTCGGCCACGACCTCCTCGTAGCGGTCGGGGTGGTCGGAGGGCACGGCGTAGATGGCCTGCACCCGCTTGCCGTCCCGGCCGTTCCCGTAGCAGCGGATCCCTTCCGGGGCGCCGGCATGGGCGCCGGGGCCGTCCGGGCCCACCGGGAGGAGGTCGCCGTCGGAGTGGGCCGGGTCGGCGCCGTGGGGGTGATGGTGGGCGGCCAGCGCCTCGAGCGGGTCGGGACCGTGCGTGCAGGTCACCAGGCCCGACGGCAGCGTGATCGCCTCCAGGTCACCGCAGGGACCGGCGCCCTCGCCCGCGGAAGCACCCACCTCCGCCGGAATGAGCGTTGCCGCCAGCAGGCACAGCGTGCCGGCCACCATCCGGGCGCCCGCGACGGGCAGCTGCCGGTTCGGTTCGCGCATGCGGTCGACCCCTCTCTCGAGCGGGAGTCTCTCATGCGCCCGGGGGCCGCGTCAGCCGGAAAACCCTGGAAATTCATGGTCGCAGGCCGGAGCCGCTTTCTGTACTGTTCCCGGCCGTGTGAGTCGCGGTCCAAGGCCCCCTCACCCCGGACGGAGGTTGGACATGGCCATGACGGGCAGCGTTGATCTCGAGGCGCTCCGAGCGTCCATGAAGGGCTCGGTCATCGATCCGGACGATCCGGTCTACGACGACGCACGGAAGGTCTGGAACGCGGACATCGACCGTCGTCCGGCGGTGATCGCCCGATGCGAGTCACCGGCCGATGTTCGCGGTCGCCTTGGCGTTCGCCCGGGAGCAGGGACTGGAGATCGCCGTGCGCGGGGGCGCCCACAGCATGCCCGGCGCGTCGACGGTGGACGACGGGCTGGTGATCGACCTGAGCTTGATGAATGACGTCACGGTCGATCCCACGGCGAAGAGGGTTCGGGTCGGTGGCGGGGCCTTGTTGGGCGATATGGACGCCGCCACTCAGGCCCACGGCCTCGCCGTGCCTGCCGGGGTCGTCAGCCATACCGGGGTGGGGGGGCTCACCCTGGGCGGTGGGATGGGCTGGCTGACCCGGCTGGCGGGCCTGAGCATCGACAACCTCGTGTCCGCCGAGGTCGTCACCGCGGATGGCCAGGTCCTGCGGACCGACGAGAACGAGCACCCGGACCTGTTCTGGGCTATCCGGGGCGCCGGGAGCAATTTTGGAGTCGTGACCGAGTTCGAGTTCCGCCTCCACGAGGTGGGCCCCATCGTGCACCTCGGGCTCCTCTTCTGGGGGCTCGAGGACGGACCTGCGGCGCTCCGGCTGGCCCGGGACGTCATCCCGACGCTCCCCCGGGAGTTCGGCGTCATATTCGGCGGCCTGAACGCTCCGCCGGCGCCGTTCGTGCCCGAGCCGTACCACCATCAGCCCGGCATCGCCCTGATGGTGACCGGCTTCGGGTCAGCCGAGGAGCACGTCGAGGCAGTGGCGCGCATCCGCGAGACGCTGCCACCGCTCTTCGAGCTCGTGGATTCGATGCCCTACGTGGCCCTGCAGCAACTGCTCGACGAGGCCAACGCGTGGGGCTTCCACGGCTACGACAAGGGTGCCTACCTGGCGGATCTTTCCGACGAGGCGATCCAGGCGGTCATGGAGCACTTTCCCCGCAAGAGCTCACCGCTGTCGATCCTGCTGTTCTACCGGTTGGATGGGGCCTACTCCGAGGTGGGGGAGGACGAGACGGCCTTCAGCGGTGGCCGCTCGCCGCGCTATGCGGTCTTCATCATCGGGGTGTGCCCCGTACCCGAGCTCCTGCCCGCCGAGCGCGTCTGGGTCCGGTCGGTGTGGGAGGCGCTCAGCCCGCACACCATCGGTGTCGGCAGCTACGTCAACGCCATGTTCGAGTTCGAGGATGACCGGGTGCGCGCCTCGTACGGGCCGGCCAAGTACGAGCGGCTGGCGAGCATCAAGCGCCGGTACGACCCCGAGAACGTCTTTCGCCGCAGCGCCAACATCAAGCCGGCCTAACGAATCGCCGGACCGACCAGGGTCGCCCGGCCCTGAAGCTGCACGCCACCCGTGGGCGCGGTCCGGCCGCCGGGGAGGCCCTCGCAGCGGGTCAGACCGGCGTTGACCCGTACGGTGTCGGACAGCGCACCGGCGTCCGAGTCGGCGGCCATCATCCCGGTCAGGGTGATGACCAGGGGCGGGTCGCCCGGGTGGTAATCACCCAGGTCGGGCCAGGTCACGGTGGTCCCGTCGATGATCCCGCCGCCCGTCGTGGACAGCAGGGTGAAGTCCACGCCGGGGTCGGCGCTGACCACGTCGACGGCGGACAGGTGGGCCAGGTCGCAGGCCAGCCCGTCGAGGGCGTCGGTCTGGTCCGGCACGGTGATGGTGAAGGTGAACTCCTGGCCCGGGTCGACGGGGTCGTGGTCGACGACCTTGGAGACGGGAACGGGACAGCGCACGCCACCGTCGGGGACGGCCACGGCCGCTTCCAGGTGGCCCATGCGCAGGTCGACAGCGCCACCCCCGTTGGGCAGCACGGTGAGGCGGATGAGATCGGCCACCGCCACGGCCTCGGTGCCGTCGGCGGCGACGGTGGGACCACCGCCCGGCCCCCGTGCCGCCCCGCCGATGTGGACCTCGACCAGGGGGGACAGATCGAGCGAGAGCCCGTCGGGGCCGAAGACCTCCTGGGTGGTGAGCTGGGTGACGCCGGTACCCCGGGTGATGCGCAGGAACGGCGTATCGGTTCCGGCGCCGGCGCCGGGCCCGTAGTCCACCCCGGCGCCTCCCGGTTGACCGTCGGCCCGGGCCCGCAGCACGGTCTCCCCCAGCACCTGGATCAGCGTTTCCTCCGGCGTGCCGGCCAGCACCCGGACGGCGGCCGGTAGCTGGCGCGTCTCCGCCACCAGGGTGAAGGTGCCGTCGTCGGCCGGCTGCAGCTCGATGGTCGTGTCGGACCGGGCGCTGTCGGCGCGGGCCACGGGGAGGACGACCTGGTCGGCCCGTCCGGAACCGAAGCCCATCGGTCGGCCGGCGACGCACGTGCGGTTGCTCCAAGCGGGCGCGGCTTCGCCCCGGGCCAGGGAGGCGGACGCCACCGACGGGGCATCCACCGCGCCGGACTGGTCGGCCACCAGGTCGCTGGTGGGGGGCGCGCCGGCTTCGGCGGCGCCGGCCGTCATCAGGTCGCCGACCTCGAGGCCCCGACCCCGGGCCTCGGCCCGCCGGGCCGTTCCGGCGCCGGAGGCCACGGTTGCGCCCAGCTCGTCGAGGCGGGGGGTGACCAGGCCGGAGGCGTCCACGGCGGCGGCGGAGAAGCCCGCCCGCACGGACAGCGGGCCGGCGGGGCCGGACATTCCCCCGGCGTAGAGGGCGGTGGCGGCGGCCGAGGCCGAGAAGCCCGCCCCGCCCGGGGGGACCGCCTGGCCTCCGCTGGGGACGGCGACCAGGGACGGGACCAGCAGCGCCACGGCGGTGGCCACGAAAGATCGGGTGCGGATCATCGTCGCCTCCCCTCAGTCCCGTCCGAACGTCCGGGAGCTGCCCATGCCCGATGGCTGGGCGGTCCCCGGAACGACCAGGAAGGGAGCGGAGGCGGACAGCGGCGTCCCCCGGACGGTGGCCGACAGCCGCCGGGGGCCGAGCACGTCGCCCCGCAGGATGAGCAGGGGGACGGGCCCCAGGTTCCCGGCCCCGTCGGCCCGGACCACCTTGGTGGCGGCCAGGGGGGTGGGGTCACGGGGCCGGTCGGGGCTGCGGATCCAGCGCAGCTCGACGGTGGCCCCGGCGGGGAACCCGGTGCCCCGCACGGTCACCGGCGTCCCCGGTGAGCCCAGCGGGGGAACGGCGGAGACGGTGGGCGACGGCCCGGCCCCGGCCAGGGCCACGGCATGGGGGCTGCCGGGGGCGTTGTCCGTCACCAGGAGGGACCCGTCCCGGGCCCCGACGGTGTCGGGGGAGAAGGCCACCGTGACGGCGCAGGTTTCTCCCGGCGCCAAGGAGCGACCCGAGCAGCTGTCGCCCGCCACCCGGTAATCGGCCGCGCCGGCCAGCGACGCACCGGAGAGGACGAGCGACGAGAAGCCGCGGTTGGTCACGGTCACGTCCCTGGTGGCTTCGGGCGCCCCGAGGGGTAGGCGCCCGAAGTCGACCCGGTCGGGGTTCACCTGGGACACGAGGGTGTCGGCCCGGAGCACCTCGGACCCGTTGTCGTAGGCCACGAAACGCCCGTCGGAGGAGGTGGCCGGGTTCGAGGCGCCGCCCGTCTCCTGGCGCTCGCCGGTCTGCTGGTCGATGACCACCACCCCGGTGGGCTCGGTGGTCCCCCGGGAGGCTCAAGAGGGCGGCTGGGGCAGGAGGTGCGGGTCACGCACCGGCTGGTCGAAGAGGTAGTCGACGGCGTGCTCGCCGGGGATGAACTCCACCCCGGTCAGGTCGGGCCCGTCGGTGGGGGACGTGGGCGAGAAGCCGAGCTTGCCCACCGGTTGCACGCCGAGGGGGTTGGGGGCGCCCGAGACCTCGGTGCCGGTGGGAGTCAGGATCCGGGTGAACACGGCCCGGGCGTCGGCCACGCCGAGCACGACCGAGGGCTCCAGGCCAGTGAGGGCCGGGGCGGTGACCCGCACCACGTCCGGCGCCGGTCGGGTGGCGGCGGTCACCGGGAAGCGGGTGCCGTCCGCCGTGTAGAGGAACAGGCGTCCGATGTCCTCGGCCCGCACCGGCTCGTTGAAGGTGAAGTCGAACCCGGGCGGCCCGGGCGCGTCGCCGGCGGCCGGCTCCACCCGGGTCACGGCGGTCAGCTCGGGTCCGGCCACGTTGAAGTCGGTGGACTGCTCCACGTTCGGCTCGCCGCCGGCGTTGCGCACGGCGTCGGGCAGGGCCACCAGGCGCCGGGCGGTGGCCAGGTTGTCGGGGAAGGCGACGATCACCTTCCCGGTGCCGGCGTCCACCGCGGAGACCAAGCCCCCGCCGTGGACCTCACCCTGGTCGTCCACGAAGACGAAGCGGGCGTCGGGGCTGGCCGTGGCGATGGCGTCGAAGGTGTAGGCCACGGTGCCCGTGCCCAGGTCGGGAACGGCCGAGAGCAGGTTGGGCCCGGTGATGTCGCCCGGGCGGGGGTCGAGGGTGGTGCCGGACAGGGGCCGGGACCCCTCCGGGTTGCGGATGGCCGTCGGGATCGAACACCACGGCGTCGGTCACCGTGACCAGCGTGGCCCGGGACACGTCGGTGCCATCGGGGAAGAACGCCTTGACGCAGGCCGGGTCGTCGGGGTCGAGGGCGGCGGCCACCGAAGCGGTCCGCACGGCCGAGTTGTAGCCGGAGAGGCCGAAGCCTTCGGGGTTGATCAATGTCCCCAGCGCCTCGTCGAAGCACAGGCGGACCACCGAGCGGTCGTCGCCGGGATCGGTGGGGGTGCCGGCGTCGTCCCGCACCACCGTTCCGTCCTTCAGGTCGGGTCCGTCGGTGACGTCGTCGGAGGGCCCGACGCAGGCGGGCGGGTTGGTGTTGGAGCGGCCGTCGGGCAGGTCGACGGGGAGGACCTGGTTGTCGATGACGGCCCCCTGGCGGACCGCGCCGCAGGTGGCCTTGTCCAGGTCCGTGTCGTCGGGGAAGGCCACCCGGACCCGGTTGCCGATCCAGAAGATGATCCGGATCCCCCACCACCGGGAGCCGTCCTTGTGGATGACGGAGAAGTTGGTGGGGGTCTTCCCCGGAGGTGTGGGCGTGCCCGTCTCGCAGACCACGGTCTCGTCGGTGATGACCAGTTTCCCGCCGGCCACGCAGGTGTCGGTGATGACGATGACCGGCTCGATCACGGGCGGGGGATTCTGCGTGGGCGGAGGGTCGACGATGACCACCGGCTTGAGCGGGTCGCCTCGGTCGGAGGCGGCGGGAAGGTGATGTAGGCGATCTTGCAGTTCGGCGACCAGGCCGGCGACCCGCTGGGGCCGTCGCGTTGGGCGCCGTTGGCGTCGAGGGAGATGCGGCGGATCTCGTCGTCCTCCGGCTCCGGGGTGAACAGGCCGAAGACGACGAACACGTCCTGGTAGCCGTTGGTGTCGGCCGCCACCAGGTCGGGGGAGGTGGAGACGAAGGCCACCAGCGCGCACTTGCCCACCACCGGCTCCGACGAGCAGCCCGACGCCGGGTTGCCCCCGGTACCGGACACGAGGATCGGGGGTCCGTCGGACCCGATGATCCAGGCCCACACCTGGCAGTACTGGGCCCAGACCACCCACCGGCCACCGGGATCGAGGTCGGGCCGGCCGGGGTCGACGACGGGGCGCTCGGGACCGGGTGGGGGCGGCGCCAGGGTGCAAACGCCGCTGCTCACGTCGTAGAGGGCGATCCGCACCACGGTGACGGTGCTGCCGCTGACCAGGAACCGGGCGGCGAAGGCGACGAGGCGCCCGTTGTCGGACACGTCGGGCTCCGAGGTGGCCTCCACGAGCTCGAACCCGTCGGGCGCACACTCGATCTTCCGGGCCGTGCCGTGGTCGTAGATCCAGACGTAGGAGTCGCAGAGGAAGGCGATCCAGTAGGCCCCGCCGATGGCCGGGTCGGTGCCGCAGCCGATGGGGTCGTTGGTCCCGCCCGGGGCCTCGGATCCGGCCGTCGACGTCCCCGCCGAGGCCTCCCCCTCGACGGGGGGTGCGGCCCGGCTCTCCGTGGGCAGGCCCGGATTGCCCAGCAGGCCCACCAGCAGCGCCAGCCCGGCGGTGAGGGCCACCGCCCGCTTCTTCCCCAGTCGCGTCATCTCGTCCTCCCAGCGGTGATGTCGCTACCACCCAGGATCTCACCTTGAGCCGGCAACCCCAACTCCGCCAGGGCGTCGTCGTAGGCCCGGCGGGCCCGGTGGGCGGCGGCGTGGTCGCCGGACCGTTCCCGGGCCTCGGCCAGCAGGCGCCAGAGCGGGTCGTGGTAGCGGTCGACGGCCAGGCCCCACTCGCAGGCGACGGCCGCCGCCTCGGTGTCGTCGGCTTCCAGGGCGAGTTCGGCCCGGGTCTGGGCCACCTCGGCGGCCACCAGGCGCAGGCGCTCCCGTTCCTTCACCGCCCACTCGGCCGGGCCGTCCTCGGGCAGCAGGTCGCCGGTGTAGGCCGCCTGGGCCCGGGCCAGGGCGGCGGCGGCCGCCGTCCCGGTCGCTCCGGCTGCGGGCGCCGCGGGCGTCGGCGGCGGCCGTCTCGAAGGCGATCACGTCGACCTCGGCCCCGGCGGGCAGCGCCAGGCGGTAGGCGTCGCCTTCCCGGACCAGGAGCGACGACGCGCCCCGCGGGGCGTCGGGTTCGAGGAGCCGGCGGAGGGACGACACGACGACCTGGAGGTTGTGGGCCCCGGTGCCGGCGTCGATCTCGGGCCACAGCGCTTCGATGATCGTCTCCCGGTGGACGGCCCGGTCGGCCCGCATGGCCAGGAGCCGCAGCGCGGCTCGGGCCCTCGGCCGGACGGCGCCGAGATCGATGGGGTGCCCGTCGACGGTGAGCGAGAACCCACCCAGGCAGCGCAACCGGAGGCGGGGACCAGCGGCCGGCCGGTGCGGACCGGTGGAGGCCGGTGGGGCGAGGGCGGCCGGGACGGGCGGGGAGACCCGAAGCGAGTCGGCCCGGGAGAGGACGCCGGCCAGGCCGGGGGCGCCCAGGCCGGCGTCGAGGTCAACTGAGCGGGCCATCGTGCCCAGGTCGGCGGCCCGTTCCGGCTCGGCCACCGAGCGGGCCAGGTAGGCCAGGGCCAGGGCGCCGGGTACGCCGGTGGAGCGGGCCATGGCCTCCGCCTCCCGGGCCGCGTCCCGGGCCCGGGGGTGGGACCGGTCGGCCCGCACCAGGGCCAGGGCGGCGCGGGCCCAGACCTCCAGGGTGCCGGCGTCGAGGCGGGAGAAGGCGTCCGCCGCCGCCTCCAGCGCCTCCTCGGTGACGGCCGCCGGGGCCAGGCCGCCGAGCAGGCCGGACAGGCCCTGGGTCAAACCGATGAGGCCGACGGCCCACAGGTCGTCCTCGTCTTCGGCCGTCCGGCGCAGGATGGTGGCCGCTTCGCTGGCCGGACCGTCGGTGAGGACGGCGGTCACCGCCCGGGCCACCCGGGTCAGCCAGGGCAGGCCGAGGCGCTCCGTCTCGTCGATGACCCATTCGAGGTCGTCGTCGGCCTCGTCGCCCAGGAAACAGGTGGCGGCCACGGCCGCGGCCAGTTGGGCGGCGGTGGCCAGCACGGCGTCTCCCGCCGCCTCGGCCGCCGTCTTCAGCAGCCGCCGTCCGGCCCGGACCCGGCCGGCCAGGCACGCGGCCAGTCCCTCGACGGCCCGGGCCTCGGCGCCGGCCAGGCGAGCGGCCCGGTCCATGGCGGCCAGGGGCTGGCGCTGGACGGCGGCCCGGGCGAGATGCACCCAGCCGGTGCCGGGCGCCGAGCCGGGTTCGAGCCATTCGGCCAGGGCCAGCCGCTCCCGCCGGCAGGTCTCGGCCGGGGCCGAGGCGCCGAAGGCATGCTCAGCCCGGTGGTAGGCGTCGCGGGCCGGCTGCAGGCGGCCGGCGGCCAGATAGCGCCGGGCGGTGGCCAGGTTCAGCCACGGGTCGCTCTCGGCCCCCAGGGCCGGGGGGAGATGCTCCACCCAGGCGCCGGGGTCGCCGGCCAGCTGCTCGCCTTCCCGGCCCAGCAGCCGCCCGGCCGCGGCCCAGTCGCCCGCCCGGCAGTAGGCCCGCAGCGCCTCGGGCGGGGCTCCGGCCGCTTCCAGGAGGCCGCCGGCCCGGCGGTACAGGGCCGAGGCGGCCACCTCCCCGTGCTGTTCCACCAGGGTGGCCTCGAGGTGGGTCCGGAGCACCTCGTGGTAGCGGAAGGTGCCGGCGTCGTCGATGGCGTTGGTGAAGATCTGGCGCCGCTCCAGGTCCTCGAGGACCTCCCGGCTGCCCCGCCGGCCCATCACCTGGTCGCAGAGGGGGCCCGTGAGGCGGCCCAGCACGCTGGTGCGAACCAGGAAGTGGCGCAGATCCTCGGGCAGCTCGCCGAGCACGTTGTTGGCCAGGTATTCCCGAACCAGGCGGGAGGCGGAGCGCAGCCCGGCCAGGACCCGGCGGCGCTCGCTGGGCGGCTTGCCCTTGGTGGCCAGGTGGAAGAGCTGGAGCCCCGCGGCCCAGCCCTCCGTGCGCCGGGCCAGCTCGGCCAGGTCCTCGGGGGGCAGGGGCTCGGCGTAGAACTCGTTGAAAAGGGTCTCCACCTCCCAGGAGCGGAAGCGGAGGTCGTCGGGGCCAATTTCGAAGAGGGAGCCCGCCACCCGCAGCCGGGACAGGTCGAAGCCGGGAACCCGCCGCGCCGCGGCCAGAACCGTGACCTGGGGCGGGAGGTAGTCCACCAGCCGCTCCAGGGCGGCTTCCGCTTCGGTGGCGAAGAGGAGGTGGAGGTCGTCGAGGACGAGCAGGCCCCGGGGCCCGGGCCAGGATTCGAGGGCGGCGGCGGCCGCCTCGGGGGACAGCCAGGCTCCACCGGGGAGCGGCTCGAAGGCGGCACGGGCGGCCCGTTCCAGCCCGGCGAGCAGGACGGCGGCGTCGGCGTCGGACGCCTCGGCCCGGTACCAGGCCACCGGCACCCCGGCTCCGGCGGCGAACTGCATGAGCAGCGTGCTCTTGCCCGAGCCGGGCGGGGCGACGACGAGGCCGAGTCGATGGTCCCAGAGGCGGGCGAGTTTCTCGTTGAGCCGGCGCCGGGAATGGGCTCGGACGACGGGCATGCGGATGCGGGCTTCGGGAACGACATGCTCCGCCCGCTGGTCCATTCGCCCTCTCCGCCGCGAGCGGCCAACGTTCGACCCAGATGCAGCAAATGCTTACGAACGCAGGCCCGTCCCGATCTCTCGGCGGAGATTCTAGGCAGTCCTTCTCGGCCCGTCATCCCCTTTGTAAACATCAAAAAGCTAGGACGTCCTAGCAATCCAAATACAGAAATTTTTGGAGAGTCTTTCACTCAATTTCTGTCGACATCCCGGTGACGATGGACTCAACATTGCGGAACTTTCGGGGGCCGACCAGGAAGCGGTGGCGTGAGCTCCTCACTCGCGCAAGACTTCCAGCCGATGGTCACCGACGATCGAATGCATGAGTACGCGACCGTCACCACTCTGATCGCCAGGTGGGCCCGGGCGCAGGACGACGTCGTGGGCGTGGCGGTGGTTGGTTCCTGGGCACGCGGCGCAGCTCGGATGGACTCTGATCTCGACATCGTCGTGGTGACCAACGAGAAGGGCCGCTACCTCGAGGACGACGCCTGGGTCGCCATGGCACTGGGGGAACCAGGCGAGATCGTCAGGAGGCAGGACTGGGGCCCGCTGACCGAGCGCCGTGTTCGTCTCTCCTCCGGGCTCGAAGTGGAGTTTGGCTTCGTCCCGCTGTCGTGGGCCGCCACCGATCCAGTGGATCCCGGCACCGCGAGCGTTGTGCGTGACGGGTGCCGGCCGATCGAAGACTCCGGTTCCGTCTTCGAGCGCCTCATCGCCGCGCTTGGCTGACTACGGCTCGTCGAAGGAAATCGTGGTCGACACCTCGGCGTCGCCGGAGGAGCTCTTCTCGAGCCGGAGAACCCAGGTGCCCGGCGCTTCCGCATCGAGGAGGCCCAACTTGAACGTGCAGATTTCGTGGGCTGTCCCGCCCTGGCAACTCTGATCGCCCGTCGTTCGGCCGATGTTGAGGGTGCGGCCGCCCGTGACACGAACGGCGAAGGTGATGTCGGCGTCGGAGGGGGTCAGGTTGGCCGTGACGGTCAAGGCGTATTTCTTGGGATCAGTGGCGGGGAACTCCCACTCAGCCGCGCCGGTGTTTCCTTGGCCC
The DNA here is from genome assembly GCA_963789165.1 of uncultured Actinomycetes bacterium. Taxonomy (GTDB): domain Bacteria; phylum Actinomycetota; class Acidimicrobiia; order IMCC26256; family BP-133; genus CAWBJP01. The sequence goes on along the minus strand of CAWBJP010000010.1, from coordinate 352,986 downwards.
AGCACCAGGGAGACGTGGCTGACGTCCCCAGGTGGTGCGCTCGTGACCGAGGTCGGCGGCGTCGTGGGCGGTGTAACGACGGCACCTTCCTGAGACGAGGTCCCCGCGTAGTAGCCGATGCCTCCCGACAGCACGACGGACGCGATGACGGCGACCGCCAAGCGGAGACGCCGTGTCGACCCCACGGGTCGGTCTTGAGCATCGGCGGTGATCGCTTCGAGGTCGCCCGGTCGGTGGGGCACACGCGCATGATGCCGGGTCTCGGCCGGCCCTGCTTCCCGCAGGCTCTGGGGTCGACCCCGGCCGGCGTCGGGAATGTGGGGGCCGCGCGCCGGTGTAGGGTGCGGGTCCGTTCACACGGCGATGATTGCCGGTGACGACGGCGCTGCTCCGGACCCTGGTGGCGGACCACACGTGGATGGCCCAGGTAAGGAGAACCCGATGGCTGGCCTCATTCAAAAGACGTTCGACAAGCCCGAAGAGGTACGTTCCTTCGAACAGGGCAAGCTCGAGTTGGTCAACCTGGAGGGCGGCGCCGTTGGACGGGCCACCTTCCAGCCCGGGTGGCAGTGGTCCAAGCATGTCAAGCCCATCGCCGGCACCGACAGCTGTGAAGCAGCTCACATGGGCTACTTCATCTCCGGGCGCATGAAGGTCGTCATGGACGACGGCGAGGAAGCCGAATTCGGACCCGGGGACTTCATGGCGTGTCCCCCCGGGCACGATGCCTGGATCGTTGGCGACGAGGACTGCGTGGTCATCGACTGGCAAGGCAGCGCCGACTACGCCAAGCGTCCCTGACCCACCCGCAACCTCCACCGGCCCGGCGCGCGCCCTCGAAGCGGGCCCGCCGGGTCGACCCACCGCTGCCCGCTCAAGGAGAAGACATGATCTGTCGCATCTACGACGTCCCGGGTGCCACCCTCCAGCAGTACGACGAAGTCGGCGCCATGATCGACATGCAGAAGCCTGAAGGTGCCCACGTCCATATCGCGGGAAAGACCGATCGTGGCCTCATGGTCATCGAGGTGTGGGACTCGCAAGAGCACATCGATCGGTACATGGAGGCGGGTTTAGGTAAGGCGATGGGGGAGGCTCAGATTCCCGAGCCGACGATCACCGAGTTCGAGGTCCACAATCTCGACTGGATCGGGTAAGCAGAGCGCCAGGCGCCGGCGACGGTCACCCGTCGCCGGCCCCGGCCTCGCTCAGGCTTTGACGGCGGAGAGCATGGCCTGGAGCTTCGCTTCGGTCTCGGCCCACTCGGCGTCCGGGTCGGAGCCGGCCACGATGCCGGCGCCGGCCACCAGGCGGGCCCGGGAGCCGTCGAGCTCGGCGCCCCGCAGGGCGACGGCCCACTCGCCTTCGCCGGAGGCGTCGACCCAGCCGACAGGGCCGGCGTAGAGGCCGCGCTCGAAGCCTTCCAGGGTGGCGATGGCGGCCAGGGCGGCCGGGCGGGGGAGCCCGCCGACGGCCGGGGTGGGGTGGAGCTTGCCGGCCAGGGCCAGGACGGACGGCGCCGGCTCCAGGAGGCGGCCCCGGACCCGGGTGGCCAGGTGGGACACGGTGGCGAGCCGCACCACCTCGGCGGCGGCGGCCTCGGGGCCCTCGGCGCACAGGGGGGCCAGGGCGGCGAGGACGGCGTCCACCAGCAGCGAGTGCTCCTCGGCGTCCTTGGCCGAATGGGACAGGGCGTCGACCAGGGCGTCGTCCTCGGGCTGGGTCGAACCCCGGGCCACGGTACCGGCCATGGGGCACGACTCGACCTCGTCGCCCCGGCGGCGCACGAGTAACTCGGGGCTGGCGCCCACGAAGCCACCGGCGGCGTAGGTGAAGCAGGTGGGGTTTCTCCGGGTCAGGCGCTCCAGCAGCGCCCGGCGGTCGAAGGGCTTGTCGGCTTCGAGGACGAGCTCGCGGGCCAGCACGACCTTGCGGACGTGGCCCGCCCCGATGGCGCCCAGCACCCGGCGTACGTTGGCCGTCCACTCGTCCTTGTCGGGATGTTCCTTGGCCGAGAAGGAGATGCCGTTGGTGCCGGCGGCGGCCGACGCGGTCGCGGGGGCGTGGACCGGCTCGGTCTCGGTGATCCAGGCCGAGCCGTCGGCGCTGCGGCCCACCACCATGGCGGGCACCACCAGCTCGCCCGGCATCGAGTCGGAGAAGGGGATCGCCCCCACGGCCAGCGGGCCGGTGCCGGGAACGCCCAGCGCGTCGTCGATCTCGATGGTTCCGAAGAAGGCGGCCAGATCGGCGGCCGCCCGCTCGAAGCGTCCCGCTCCGGGACCCACGGGGATGCGGGCCGCCACCCCGGCGGTGACGAAGCCGCAGCCGTTGCGCAGCCAGGCGAAGCCGTCGGGGCCGAGGCGGGAGAGCAGGTCGTCGATGCCGCTGTCCAGCGGGCAGGTCCGGCTGGTCAGGAGCCTCATCCGCGCACCGCCGTGACCAGTTGGGCGAGCCCACCCGAGAGGCGGGTGCGGGCCACCGAGGTGAACCCAGCTCCGGCGAGCATCCCGGCCAGTTCGGCGGGCGGGGGCAGGTAGGCCACCGAGCGGGGGAGGTAGCGGTAGGCGGCGCCGTCGGAGAGGAGGCCGCCGATGAGCGGCACCACGCCACCGAACCAGACCCGGTGGCCGGCCCGCAGCACGGCCGAGGGCGGAGTGTCCACCTCCAGGAAGGCCACCACGCCGCCGGGGCGCACCACCCGGGCGCATTCGGCGAACACGGGCGGCAGGGAGGCGAAGTTGCGCAGGGCGAAGCCGCACACCAGGCCGTCGACGGCGCCGGGGCGGAGGGACAGCGCCACGGCGTCGCCCCGCACCAACGGAGCCGGAGCGGCAGCTTCGTCGGGGACACCCCGCGCCCCGGCATTGTCGGGGCACCCCGCACCCCGGTGGCGGCGGCCAGCATGCCGGCCGAACGGTCCACGCCGACGGGGACGAGCCCGACCCGGCGCAGCTCGCGGCACAGGTCGCCCGTCCCGCAGGCCAGGTCGAGCACGGTGGCGCCGGAGTTCAGGCCCAGGGCCCGCACCGTGCGCCGGCGCCATCCGGTGTCGAGGCCCAGGCTGATCACCCGGTTGCAGAGGTCGTAGCGGGGGGCGATGGCGTCGAACATGGCGTCGACGGCCGCCACCTTGGCCTCGCCCGTGGGCAGCACGGAGCCGGATCTCATCGGGTCCGCACCGCCTCGGCACCGGCGGCGGCCAGTTCGGAGGGCGCCCCCACCGACTCGAGATGCTCCTGGGCCACCTGGAGGAGCACGCGCCGGAAGTGGTGGGCCACCAGTTCGCTGACGGCGGGCAGCAGGGCCCGGAAGGCCTCCACCAGCTGGTCCGCCTTCTCGTCCTCGGCCAGCGCCGAGGCCCGTAGGGGCTGGCGCACCGACACGTCGAAGAGGTCCACCGCCTGGGCCGCCACCGCCCGCATGGCGCCGTGGTGCTGGCGGGCGAGGTCGAGCAGGCCGGGCAGCGGCAGTCCCGCCTGCAGGAGTCGCAGGCCGGCCGAGACGATGCGCACGTCGTCGGCGGTGTAGCGGGGCTCGCCCTCATGGAGACGGGGGACCAGCAGCCCCTCCCGGGACACGGCTTCGATCAGGGGCAGGGGCACGCCGGAGCGCTCGGCCAGTTCGGCGACCGTGAGGAACTCCTCGTCGCCCGAGCTGGCCTCGGCCACGGCCGCGGCCAGGGGCTCGTCGGCGGCGTCGAGCTCACCGGAGAGGAAGCGGCGGATGACGGCCAGCGTGAACCCTTGCCGGCGCAGCTCCTTGACCCGGTCCATGCGCTCCAGATGGGCGGCCGTGTACCAGGCCACCCGCCCCTCGCGTTCCGGCGCCGGCAACAACTGTTGCTTCTGGTAGAAGCGCACGGTGTCGACCGACACCCCGCTCCGCCCGGCCAGCTCCTCCACCCGCATCCGCACGAGTGGACATTCTAGGAGCGATCACTCCCACGGTCCTCACCGACGCCGCAGCCAGGGGTCCGCCCACCTCGGACGGGAGCGTGTGAGGATGTCGCGAAATGGGAACTGAATCCTTGACTTCCCCCGACGACTTGGAGCAGGGGCGGAGCGGAGGCGACCCGGGGATGAAGGGCGAAGCGGACGAGGGTCCCCGGATGCCGGGAACGCGCCGGCGGGCGGCCGTCCGCGCCCTGGCCGTGTCCGCCGCCGTCGTCGTCGCCGGCGTGACCCTCGGGGCCTTCGACCGCGGCGGCCACACCCGCATCGTCACCGGGTCCCAGTCGCCTGCGCTGCCGGTCGTGCCCGTCGACGACGTGACCCTGCCAGTGGGGACTCCGCCGGCCATCCTGGCCCTGTCACCCGACACCGGAGTTGTCGCCCTCCTCAACCCCGCCACCGGCGTTCCGGTGCGGGTGCTCGCCACCCACCCACCGGCCGGTGGCCTCGTCCTCCAGGGTGCGGCGCTCACGCCCGACGGCCGCCAGGCCTTTTACTCGCTGGTCGGCGGCTGCGGTGAGGGTTCCATCTACCGGGTCCCGACCGGCCGGCGGGCCAGCCCCCACCGGATCGGCTCGGGGATCTCGCCGGCCGTGAGCCCCGACGGCCGCTGGCTGGCCTTCGCCGCCCCGGGCCGGACGGCGCCGGACGGCAAGCCGGGCTGCCACAACGTGGTGGTGATCCACGACCTCCGCTCCGGTCAGGAGGTCCGGCGCATCCGCTTCCCCGACGACGAGGTGCACCGCAGCGGGTTCTTCGCCGACGCCGCCTTCACCCGGCTCTCGTGGGCGCCGGACTCCGTGCGCCTGGCCATCACCCACTCCTTCGAGGGTGATTCGGTGTCGGTACTCGACACGGTGGCCGCCCGGGACCTGAGCGAAACCACCGAGGTGGTCGTGCCCGACGGTGGTGGGGAATCGCGCCACCCCACCTGGCAGGCGGCCAGCGGGCACCTGGCCGTGGTCAACTCGGCCTTCTCCTGCTGTTACGACGACGCCTACACGGGCCCGCCCCGGACGCGGTTGATGGACGTGGAGAACCGCACCGGCCTCGACCTCCTCCCCGAAGGCATGGTTCCGGGCTGGCTCGACTTCGACCTGACCGGCGAGCACCTGCTCTACGTCGACGGGGGCAGCCTCTACCGGCGCAGCCGGGGTGGTGAGCCGGCCCTCGTCGCCCCCGGCTTCACGATCGCCGACTGGTAGCAGGCGCCTTCGCCTTCTCCTGTCCTGGCGCGGGCCGAGGACGGCGGCCCCGGGCCTCGAAGCGGGAGAACAGGGCCACCAGCACGGCCAGGATGGCCCCGGACACCCCCAGCCACAGCGGTCGTTCCGCCCACCAGCGCAACGACGGCGTGCGGTCGTGGCCGAAGCCGAGCGGCCACAACAGGAGGACGGCCAGCAGGAAGGCGGTCATGTGCCACAGGAACAGGGTCATGATCGACCCGTTGACGGCGATCGTGGCCTTCCACACCCCGGGCCGCTCCAGCCACCGGGACAGCGCCGGCCGGGCCAACATGACGAGGCCGATCAGCCAGATGCCCACCAGCAGGTAGCACAGGGTGGGCGGGTAGGCGTTGGAGATCCGCTCCACGTCGGTACCGAGCAGGCTGCGGGGATAGTGGCCGATGCCGGGGAACCACCGGAACCGGTCGTCGCCGCCGGCGAGGCGGAACAGCCACGGGTTGGTGAGCACGATGAGCCCACCCAGGCCGGTGACCACCATGGCCCACAGGCGGCGGCGTGACCAGCGCAGGATGCTGCCGTCGCCGTAGAAGTGACCCAGCTGGTGGGGGAGGAGCAGGACGAAGACGACGTTGAGGTAGCGCAACCCGTCCTGGCCCCCGATGAAGCCGAGCAGGTCGCAGACCACCGCCCCGGCGGCCATCACCGCCACCACCCACCCGCCGAAGCGGCGGTGGAGGGCGACCGTGACCGGGCTGAGGCAGACCACGAGGAGGTACACACCCAGGAACCACAAGGGTCCGAAGGGGATCGTCTGGCCCGGGGGCCGCACCCCCCGGAGGAGGACGACGTCGCCGATCCGGGGTCCGGTGGGCGTGCCCGTGCCGGTCAGGTGCAACACCACTTGCACGACCGCCCACACGCCGAGCAGGACGAGCGAGGGCACCAGCAGGCGGCGGAGCCGGCTCCGGATGAAGGCGCTGGCCGACAGGCCCTGGCGGCGAGCCGATTCGTAGGCCACCAGGTTGGCGTAGCCGCCGACGAAGAAGAAGACAGGCATGACCTGGAAGACCCAGGTGGCGAGCCACAGGCCGGCGCCGAGCCCGAGGGCGCTGGTGGAGCGGATCACACCCCCGTCCCAGGCGATGATCGAGATGGTCCAATGCCCCAGGACCACGACCACGATGCTGGCCGCCCGCAGGAAGTCGACGTAGCGGTCCCGGCTGGCCGGGGTGGCAGCCACCATCTCGTCGAGGCCGGGTGACATGGAGCGTGCTCCGCTCAGGAGGCGCCGAGGAGCGTGGGCAGCGCCCGGGCGAAGTCGCTGCGTTTGAGCACCTGGTCGGCGCCCGCATCCCGGGCCGCCTGGAGCACGTCCACGGCCACGTGCTCGCCGTAGGCGACCACGACCACGCCCGCCGCCCGGGCCGCGGTCACCGCCTCCAGAGCCCCGCCGCCCGCCACCATCAGGTCGATGATGAGCAGGTCGGTGCCGTCCAGCTCACCGGGGACGTCCGCTGCCTTCCGCACCATGCGGCAGTCGTGGCCCAGGCCGGCGGCGGCGTCGCGTAGCCGGGTGGCGAACATCAACTCGTGGATGCAGCCGAGGACCTTCACCCCCGACACGGTACCGTCGCGGGCGGTCCGAAGGGATGGTGGTGGACCTGTGACTTCGGACAATCTGAGCTGTGGTCGGCGGCGGGAGGAACAGGACGGCACTGCATGACGCCGTGGTGGTGGGGGCCGGTCCCAACGGCCTGGCCGCCGCGGTCACCCTGGCCCGTGCCGGCGCGTCGGTCCTGGTGCTGGAGGCGGCCGACACCGTGGGTGGGGGCACCCGATCGGCGGAGCTGACCCAGGAAGGCTTCGTCCACGACGTCTGCTCGGCCATCCACCCGCTGGCTGCCTCGTCTCCCTTCTTCGCTCCGCTGCCCTTGGCCGACCACGGCCTCGAGTGGGTCCACTCCGACGCTCCCTTGGCCCACCCCATGCCCGACGGCACCGTCGTGGTCGTGGAGCGCTCGCTCCCGGCCACCGCCTCGGCCCTGGGTTCCGACGCCCGCGCCTGGCGACGGCTGCTCGGGCCCCTCGTCAGGCGCTGGGAGCCTTTGTGCGACTCGATCCTGGCGCCGCTGGTACGTCCGCCTGCCCACCCGCTGGTCATGTCCCGCTTCGGTACCCGGGCCCTGTGGCCGGCCACCACGCTGGCCCGACGGGTGTTCCGCCACGAAGCGGCGCGAGCCGTCTTTGCGGGGATGGCCGCCCACTCCTTCCTGGACCTGGGCCGCCCCCTCACGTCGTCCTTCGGCCTCACGCTGGCGGCCAGCGCGCACGCCGTGGGCTGGCCCGTGGCCCGCGGTGGCTCCCAGCGGATCGCGGATGCTCTCGTGTCGTACCTGCGGTCGCTGGGGGGCGAGGTGGAGACGGGCTGCGCCGTCACCTCGGTTGAGGAACTGCCCGCCCATCGGGTGGCATTGTTCGACGTGACACCCCGCCAGTTGCTCGCCATCTGCGGGGACCGGTTGGACCCGCGCTATCGCCGCCAACTGGGCCGCTACCGCTATGGCCCCGGGGCGTTCAAAATCGACTACGCCCTCGACGCGCCGGTGCCCTGGACCGCGGAAGGTTCTGGCCGGGCGGCCACCGTTCATCTCGGCGGCGGTCTCGACGAGATCGCCCTGGCCGAGCGGGAGGTGGCCGCGGGCCGTCACCCAGAACGTCCCTTCGTGCTGGGTGCCCAGCCGAGCCTGTTCGACCCCTCACGGGCCCCGGCGGGCAGGCACACGTTCTGGGCGTACTGCCACGTGCCCCACGCCTCGGCGCTGGACATGACCGCGGCGATCGAGGCCCAGATCGAGCGGTTCGCCCCGGGCTTCCGGGAGCGGGTCGTGGCCCGCCACGTCATGGGCACTGCGGAGCTCGAACGACACAACGCCAATTACGTGGGAGGCGACATCGCCGGTGGCTCCCACGGCGGACGGCAACTGCTGCTGCGCCCGGTCACCCGCCTCGACCCGTACCGGGTGGTGACCGAGGGCCCTGAGCATTGGTTCCTGTGTTCGGCATCCACGCCCCCGGGGGCCGGTGTCCACGGCATGTGCGGCCTGTGGGCAGCACGAGCCGCCCTGCGCCATCTGTGATCCAAGGTGACCTGACGCTACCGTCAGGCTGTGACTACGGTTCTTCGCCTGGCGGCTCATCACGATGCGGCCGGGGGCCCCTGCCCCAGCCGCCAATCCCTGCTGCGCAGGTCCTGATGCATCCGATCGAGCGGCTGCGGTGGGTGGCCCGGGCCCCCGAGGGCGACGTCGGCCTGGCCGCGGTGGAAGCGGCTGAGGCCCTGGCCGCCTTCGGTCGTGACCCGGCCGGCCTCGTCATCGCCTGCCGGCGCCTGATCGAGCGCCGCCCGTCGGCCGGGCCGCTGTGGTGGCTGGCGTCGCGGGTGCTCTGCGCCCTCGATCCCGTGGCCGAGGCCTACGCGGCCATGGCCGACCTCGAGCGGGACCCCACCGCCGCCCTCCTGTCGGTGGAACTGCCCGGAGGCACCATCGCGGTCGTGGGTTGGCCGGAGCAGGCCTCGCAGGCCCTGCGTTCCGCCGAGCGGGTGGCCGTGGTGGAAGCGGGTCGGGACGGACGCCGGCTCGTCCACCACCTCGAGGACATGGGCATCGCCGCCCGCCTCCTCGGCCCGGAAGCGGCAGCCCGCCGGGCCGCCCTGGTGCTCCTCGAGGCCCACGCCGCCGGCCCGTCCGGTTTCGTGGCCGCCGCCGGGTCCCGCGCCCTGGCCCGGGCGGCCCGGGAGGCGTCAGCACCGGTGTGGCTGGTGGCCGGGGTCGGGCGTCGCCTGCCCGGCGTCCTCTACGACGCCCTCGTCGCCCAGCTCGACGTCGAATCCGGGCGCACCGAGGTGCTCTCCTTCGACGTGGTCGAGGAGGTGGCGGGCCCCGCCGGCCGGGCCGAACCCGGCGCCGGCGGTGCGGTCCCGGCGGACTGTCCCGTCGCCCCGGAACTGCTGCATCTTCCGCGCTAGCCGGCCGGAGGCGAGCGTTCGCACGAAGAACTACTCTAGAGATAGAACACTAGCAACAGAATTCTGCTAAGTTGGTCGGCGACGACAGCGCTGCTCCAGACCCCTGGTGGCGATCCACCTTTGGATGACCCAGGGAGTCGGACATGGGAGTCGAGGGGCGGGCCGGCCTGGTCGGGCTCCTCATGGCTGCCCTGGCCGTATGGGCGCTGCCTCCGGCGCAGGCATTCACGGTCGGGCACGCCGACAGGATCGGTCACTGGGATCCGGCCTTCGCGGAAGCCGCTTGTCGGGAGGGCAACGACACCCGATGCGCACCGGCCCCCCAGGCGATGGCCGCGCTCGGGGACGGCCGTGTCTTCTACTTCCAGGGGGTGGAGGACGGGGGCAGGACCTCTGAGAGCGGCCCGGAAGGCTCGACCCGCTTGCTCGAGCTCGGAGCCGGCGCCCCCCGCTGGTCGATTCCCGACACCAAGCTTCCTCCGACGCTGCCCTGCGCCGACATCGCCCAGCTGGCCGACGGCCGGTTGCTGGTGGTCGGCGGCGCCGCCATCGATCTCGCCGCACCCATGGACGGCGGATCGACCCGGAGCGCCTCCAGCAGCTGGATCCTCGACCCCGCCAGCTCCTCCCTCCGACGGGCCGCACCCCTGCGGGGCGACCGCCGGCACTCGAGCCTGGTGACCCTGTCCGACGGCAGGCTCCTGGCCGCCGGTGGCTCGATCACGTCGGCTCCCACCGGTCGGACCGTGGCCGCCGTCCGCACCGAGACGTTTGACCCGGAGGCCGGAAGCTGGACGGAGAACTACGCCGGGCCGGCTTCCGAGAGCGGCGCTGCCCGCGCTGCCCCAGCTCTTCCTCATGCCTAACGACGAAGTCTTCTTCGGCGGTGCCGGCCAGACCAGGACGCCGGAGAGCGAACCGGCGGCCGCCCTGGCCGGGATCCAGCAGTTCTTCGATCCCACCGCTAGCACCTGGCAGGTGGTCGGACCGTCGCCGTGGGGGGCACGGCAGAACGCCACGTCGGTGATGCTGCCGCTCGCCCCGCCGTATCACCGGGCCACGGTCCTCACCTTCGGAGGAAACTCAGGGACCGGCTCGTCGCTCATGTCGATGTCCACGCTGGCCACGGTGGACCGGGCGGGCAACGTCGAAAACGCGGTGACCGGGGCTATGCACCGCGCCCGCGCGTCGTCCGACGCCGTCCTCCTCCCTGACGGCACCGTGCTGGCGCTGGGCGGCAGCGGTGTCGGTGCCGGGCCGGAAGAGGCCGACGCCGAGCTGTTCGTGCCCGGCGCCTACCCCGAGACGCAGGCGTCGGCGCTGGGTCGCTGGTACAAGATGGCGACGCCCAACCTCCACCGGACCCGGCACCATTCGGCCGTCCTGCTGCCCGACGCCCGGGTTCTGCTGGGAGGTCCCGCGCCGGATGGAAACCTGTTGTCCGGTGTCACCGGCTACCAGCCCGACGCCAGCTTCGAGATCTTCACGCCCCACTACCTGTACCGGAGCCGGGCCCGGCCCACGATCCGTTCGGTCCCCGAAGCGATCGGCTGGGGCGAGCAGTTCGACGTCGGAACGGCCCAGGCATTGAGCATCCATTCGGTCGTGCTCATGCGACTGGCGTCGCCTCAGCACAGCACCGACAGCGATGTGCGCACTCTGAGGTTGGCCTTCACCCGGGCCAGCGGCCGGCTGAAGGTCACCGCGCCGCCCGACGGAGCGGTGGCGCCCCCCGGCTACTACTACCTGTTCATCAACAAGGACACGCCGAAAGGCCCTGTTCCCTCGGTGGCCAGCATCATCCGGGTGGGTCAGGCAACGGGCTGACCCGGAGCGCTCAGCTCAGGGCCTACGACTTGAGATTGATGTCCTCGGCGGACCACTAGCATCTCGGCGGTGCCCGAGCCTCCCGCCGCCGACGGCGCCCAGCCCGCTCCGCCGCCATCCGCCACCCGGGTGGTGCTCGTCCGCCACGGCGTGACCGCGGAGACGGGCCCGGTCCTGTCCGGGCGCCGGACGGGCATCGACCTGTCGGACGAGGGCCGGTCCCAGGCGGAGGCCGCCGCCGAGCGCCTGGCCGGGCTGCCGGTGGCCGCGGTGTACAGCAGCCCGCTGGAGCGCTGCCGCCAGACGGCGGAGGCGATCGCGGCGCGGCACGGCCTGCCCGTCACCGAACTGCCGGGCCTGGCCGAGGCCGACTATGGCGACTGGACGGGCCGCAAGATCGACGAGCTGCGGAGCAGTGATCTCTGGAAGCTGGTTCAGGTCACCCCTTCGGCGGTGCGCTTCCCGCAGGGCGAGTCGGTGCGGGAGATGCAGTCCCGGATCGTGACCGCCCTCGAGGAGGTGGTAGCCGATCACGCCGGCGAGGTGGTGGTCGTCTGCTCTCACGCCGATCCGATCAAGGCGGCGGTGGCCCACTTCACCGGGGTCCACCTCGACCTGTTCCAGCGCCTGTTCGTCTCGCCGGCCAGCTGTACGGTGCTGCGCTTCGGGTCCGCCGGCGCGGCCCTGGTCAAGCTGAACGACACGGGGACCATGCAGGACCTGTTGGAGGAGAAGCGGGAGCAGGCGGGGGCGACCACCGATGCCTGAGATCAACTTCGACCCGGTCGAGCGCATCGCCGCCGGGGCGGTGGGCGAGCCCGGTCACCGCACCTTCTTCATCCAGGCGCAGCGGGGCGGCCAGGTCCTCTCCGTGCTGGTGGAAAAGGAACAGGTGGCCATCCTGGCGGAGAGGATGGGCCACCTCCTGGACCAGGTCGCCGAGCAGTTCCCCATCGAGGACACGCCCATCGACCCGACGGCCGGGCTGATCGACGGTGACCCCGTCCCGCTCTTCCGGGCCGTCGCCATCGGGATCGGTTTCGACCCGGCCCGCGGCATGGTGGTCCTCGAGCTGCACGAGCGCGCGGTCGAGGACGACGAAGACGGTGAGGAAGAGGGCGAGGAAGCCGCGGCGGCGGCCGAGGCGCCTCCGGTGGCGGCGGACGTGGAGGAGGACACCTATCTGGCCCGCCTCTACATCACCCCCGGGCAGGCCCGGGTCATGGCCAGTCGGGGCATCGAGGCCGTCGTGGCCGGACGCCCGCCCTGCCCGCTGTGTGGCGGTCCGCTTGACCCCGAGGGCCACGTGTGTCCCAAGCTGAACGGTCACGCCCAGTCGCCGACGTGACCTTCCCGGTGCTGGAACGGGGCGAGCTCGAGGTCCTCGGGCGGATGCCGTGGGCGTCGAACCAGACCTATCTCGGGCGGCTGTGCCTGGATGTGCCCGGAGTCGGGGGTGTCCAGGAGAAACAGGAGGCGTTGGCCATCTACAAGCCTCGCCGGGGGGAGCGGCCTCTGTGGGACTTCCCCACCGGCACGCTCTGCCAGCGGGAGGTGGCTTCCCGGCTGGTGTCGGAGGAGCTCGGCTGGGCCATCGTCCCCCCCACCCTGCTGCGGTCCGGCCCGATGGGGGAGGGCATGGTGCAGCTCTTCGTCGACCATGACCCGGAGAACCACTACTTCACCTTGCGGGAGACGGCCGCTGACCGCTTCCGCCAGTTCGCCCTCTTCGACGTGGTGGCCAACAACGCCGACCGGAAGTCAGGGCACTGCCTGCTCGACACCGAGGGCCACGTGTGGGGCATCGACCACGGCGTGACCTTCCACGCCTCGGTCAAGCTGCGCACCGTCATCTGGGACTTCGAAGGCGAACCCATCGGGGATGATCTGCTCTCCGACCTGGCCCGCCTGGACGAGAGCTTCGAGGGCGATCTCGGGCGGCAGCTCGCCACGCTGCTGGTCCCGGTCGAGGTGGAGGCCGCCCGCCGTCGCCTGCGGTGGCTGCTGTCTCGGCGGGTGTTCCCGTCGCCCACCACCGACTACCCCTATCCCTGGCCGATGGTCTGAGCGGGCGGGAGAGCGGGAAAGTTCAGGCCGGCAGCGGGCCGTCGTCGCCGGCCACCCCGCGGTGCAGGATCAGCCGCAGTTCACTGCCCGACGCCGTCGTCTGTACGTCCGCCTCGTCGACCAGAGCCCGGATGAGCGAGATGCGGAAACCGGCATCCTCGTTGTCGCCCCCGTCGGCCAGGGCGGCGTCGAAGGCGCCCGCCGGCCCGGCGATCGACACGGCCAGGCGGTCCGGTCCGTCTTCGCAGCTGAGCCGCACGCGGCCGGGGGACTCGGAGCCGGCGGTTCCGAAGTGCTCGATGGCACTGGTGCAGGCCTCCGAGACCACGATGCGCAGATCGTCCACCCGGTCGTAGTCAAGCCCCGGCCGCACACCGGCCAGGGCGGCGACGGCCATGCGGGCGATACCGACGAATTCGGGGAGCGCCGGGATCTCGAGTTCGACGAGTTGCGTCACCCGCCCACGGCGGCATCGGTCGAGTCGTGGATGGTGAACACCTTGGTCAGCCCGGTGATCTCCAGGACCTTGAGGATGCGGCGCTGGGTGCAGACCAGGGTCAGGTCCCCGTCGTGGCTCCGCACCCGCTTCAGCCCGCCGACCAGCACGCCCAGACCGGTCGAGTCGAGGAACTCGACGCCTTCCAGGTCCACCACGATGTTTCGCTGCCCTTGATCGACGAGCTGGATGAGCTGCTCGCGGAACTGGGGGGCCGTGTAGACGTCGACCTCACCGGTGACCGAGAGCACTGCATGCCCGTTGCGTTCGGCGACGTCCAGACCGAGATCCACTTTGTCCTGCCTCCTCACTGGGCTCCTCGTCAAAGGAGAGAACCAACGCTAGACGCGACGAAACGGCAGGCGCCTGCCTGCCGCTCCGCCGGCCGGATCAGCGGTCCCGATCCAACTTGCCCTTCACGTCGTCGACGGCGTCATCGACCATGTCCTTGGCCTTCTCAGCCTTCTCCTTGATGGTGGCGCCGATCTGATCGGCCTTCCCCTCCCGCTTGAGGTCATCGTCGTCGGTGAGGTCGCCGGCAGCTTCCTTGGCGCGACCCTTCATGTCGTCAATGCCGCTTCCCATGTCATCTCCTGTGTTCGATCGGCTGTCCGTTCGATCCGGTGCCGGTTCGGTTACCCAGCCGTCGCGATGAAAAACGTGGCGCCTGGAAGGTTCATCCCTCGTTCGGAGCGCCGGCCCGCTGCCGGAGCTGGTTGAGGCTGCGGGCCAGGAGGCGCGAGACGTGCATCTGGCTGATCCCCAGGCGGGCCGCGATCTCCGACTGGGTCATACCCCGGAAGTAGCGGAGATGGATGATCATCTGCTCCCGCTTCGGCAGGGTGGACAGCAGGGGCGAGAGCAGCATGCGCTGCTCCACCTCCTCGAGACCGATTTCGTCCGTCCCCAGCTGGGCTGCCACCGGCCCGGGGGTGCGGTCCTCGTCGTCGTTGGCGGGGGCGTCGATGGAGCTGAACCGGTAGGCCCGTCCCGCTTCCATCGCCTCCAGGACCTCGTCCTCGGAGACCTCCGCCCGGCGGGCGATCTCCGGGATGGTGGGGGATCGCCCCAGCTCCTGGGAGAGGTTGTTGACCACCGTGCTCATCCGCAGGTGCAGCTCCTGGACCCGGCGGGGCACCCGTACCGCCCAGCCCTTGTCCCGGAAGTGGCGCTTCAGCTCCCCCACGATGGTGGGGGTGGCGAAGGTGGAGAACTCCAGTCCCCGGCTGGGATCGAAGCGCTCGACCGCCTTGAGCAGGCCGAGGAGGGCGACCTGGATGAGATCCTCGATGGGCTCGCCCCGGTTCTTGAAGCGGCGGGCCAGATACTCGGCCAGGCCGACCTGGGCAGCCACGATCTCGTCCCGCAGGTCACGGTTGCCGGTGGCCGCGTACTCCTCCAGCTTGGCCCGGAGCTCGTCGCGTTCGGTGGCCTCGAACGCCACGGTCAGACCTCCTCCCGCCGCTTCAGCAGGCGGAAGCGCACCTCGCCGGCGTGGGCGACGACCTCGTGCTCGTCGACCAGGGCCGAGAGGATCTGCTCGGAGAGCTCGTTGGGTTCGGGCGGCTCCCCGGGAAGCCGGGTGATGCCCTCGATGCCGATGGAACCTTCGCCCGACGAGTAGCGCAGCTCCATGGTGCGCCCCGCCTCGCTGTCGCCCACCAGCAGGAAGCACAACTCGTCGACGGCGATGCGCAGGTCC
Organism: uncultured Actinomycetes bacterium; assembly: GCA_963789165.1. Taxonomy (GTDB): domain Bacteria; phylum Actinomycetota; class Acidimicrobiia; order IMCC26256; family BP-133; genus CAWBJP01. The sequence goes on along the minus strand of CAWBJP010000010.1, from coordinate 337,727 downwards.
TCCACCTCATCGAAGGTGAACCCCATGCGGCTGGCCAGGCCGGCAGCCGTGAGCCGCACGAGCCGCAGGTACTCCGCCGACGCCGGCACCACCAGGTGCACGTCGCGGCTCGTGTCGATCCTGGTCTCGCCCATTCCCGCTCCTCGCCCGTCCGTTGACTGGAGAGTATTCCCAGGTTCTGGAGGTTCGAACCAGTGGAGGTTCGAACCAGATGGTGTTGGGGGTAGGCAGAGGCAGATGCGTGCGGGCCGCACCCAGCTCCTCGATGCCGTGCGCGGCTTGGCCGTGGTGGCGGTGGTGGCGTACCACTGCTTCACCCTGGCCGTCGTCGAGCCCCGCCCGGCGGGCAGTATCGGCCCTGGCTGGTGGTTGCTGGGGGCCGGAAGCCTGGGCGTCGACCTCTTCTTCGTTCTCTCCGGTTTCCTGTTGGTGGGCAGCTGGGAGCGTTGCCGGCGCCGCCATCCCGACGGCCTGCGGGGCGCGCTGGTCGAATACAGCCGGAACCGCGGGCTGCGGATCCTGCCCGCCTACTGGGCGTCGTTGGCCGTCCTCCTGCCCCTGGCCGCCCCGACTCTGCTGGCCAGCGCCGGCGGGTTGGCGCACATCGCCCTGCTGGCCACCCTCCAGGGCTACGTGGTCAAGGAGCTGCCGGGCCAGGTGAACCTCGTCTACTGGAGCCTGACCACCGAGGCGCACTTCTACCTGATCCTGCCCGCGGTGGCGTGGGCCTTGCGCCGCTACGGCGCCCGCCGGCTCCTCCCGGCCTGCCTGCTGGTCGCCGTCGCATGGCGCCTGTGGGTCCACGGCGACTTCCCCGACAGCTGGATCCTGGGGCGGCTCGACCAGTTCGTGGCCGGCATGACCGCCGCCGGGCTGGTGGCGGCGGCGGACGCCGGCCGCCCGGGCCGCCTGGTGCAGCGGCTGGCGACCAGGCGGGCGGCGTGGTTGTGCGGCGGCGTCCTGGTCGCCGTCGGCCTCTACCACGGCTCCCGCTTCTCCTCCAGCGGGCCCCAGGCCCTGGCCGCGCTCGTCCACCCGGTGGCCGGTGTCCTCATCGCCGCCCTGTTGGTGCGGGCCGTCACCGCCGGCCGCACCGCCGGCGCCGTGGTCTCCACCCTCGGTCCGGTGGGCGTGGTCAGCTTCAGCCTCTACCTGTGGCATTACCCGGTCCTGCGCCATGGGCTCCGCTTCCTGGGCCTCGACGAGGCCGGGATGCCGGTGTTGGCCGTCGTCGCGGGCCTGGTGCTGCTCGTGGCGGCGAGCAGCGCCCTGGCCGTGCTGTCCTACCGGCTGGTGGAACGACCCTTCCTGGAACGCAAGGGCCGGCCAGCCGACCGGCCCGTGCCCGTGGAGAAGGCCCTGGTCGGACAGGTCGCCTGACCGGCGCGGAGAGCGGCGCAGGTTTCGGGATCCGCGGTGCGGGGTACACCGCCCCACCAAATGTGCCAGCAGGCCTGGTAACCCCTCACACGTAGGTAACTCCAGGCCCGCTGAGCACGTTGTTGCGCGCTCAGATTACCCCCGCCGCCCGCCAAGCCGACAGTTCCGCCGGCGAGTGGCCGAGGCGTCCGGCGTAGACCTCCTCGTTGTCCTGCCCGAGATCCCCACCGAGGCTCCGCACGGCCCCCGGGGTGGCGACCAGACGCGGGACGACTCCAGGTACGGCCACCGGACCCAGGCGGGGATGGGCGGCCCGGACCACCGTCTCCCGGTGCCGGTACTGGGGGTCCTCCATGATGTCGACGATGGAATAGACGGGGGCGATGGCGGCGTGGAAGGCCTCGAAGGCGGCCACCACCTCGGCGCTGGTGTGATCGCCCATCCACTTGCCGATGGCTTCGTCCAGAACGTCCTGGTGCTCCAGGCGTCCGGCGCTGGTGGCGAACCAGGGTTCGGCGAGGAGATCCTCCCGACCCACCAGCCGCATCGTCCGCTCGGCGATGGACTGGGAGCTGGCCGACAGCCCGAACCAGCGTCCGTCGGAGGCCTGGTAACTGTTGCGGGGGGCGGTGAACGGGGCCCGGTTGCCGGTGCGTTCCTGCACCATGCCCAGCTGGTCGTAGAGGGTCGCCTGGGCGCCCAGGAGGAAGAACAGCGGCTCGTAGATCGACAGGTCGACGACCTGCCCCTCGCCGGTGGCGTCCCGATGGCGCAGGGCGGCCAGCGTGGCGAAGGCCCCGACGCAGCCGGCGATGCCGTCGGCCAGGGCGAAGGGCGGAAGGGTGGGGGGCCCGTCCGGGTAGCCGTTGAGATGGGCGAAGCCGCTCATGGCTTCGGCCAGGGTCCCGAAGCCGGGGCGGCCGGAGTAGGGGCCGTCCTGGCCGAAGCCGCTCACCCGCACCATGACGAGGCCGGGATTGTCGGCCGAGAGCGTCTCCCAGCCGAGCCCCCAGCGCTCCATCGTGCCGGGGCGGAAGTTCTCGATCAGGACGTCGGCGCCGGCCACCAGTTCGCGGAACAGGCCCTGGCCGTCGGACCCGGACAGGTTGAGGGTCACGCAGGCCTTGTTGCGGTTGATGAAGAGCCAGAAGAGGGACACGCCCTCCTTCTCCCAGCCGAGGTGGCGCAGGGAGTCGCCCCCCGGATGCTCCACCTTGATGATCTCGGCCCCGAAGTCGCCCAGGAACGTGGCGATCATCGGACCAGCGAACAGGGTGGCGGCGTCGACCACGGACAGGTCCTCAAGCGGCGGCACGGTCCTGTCTTAGCAGGGTCCCCAGCCGGGTCATGGTGTCGACGCCCCACTCGTGCACGTCCTCCCAGTAGGCGTCGTGCCAGTCCCAGCCTTCGGCTTCGGCCGCTCGCCGTTTGGCCCGGTCCCGACGCCGGTCGGCCGGGGCGGAGTGGTGGCGCCACCCGTGGGTCTCGAACGTCACCCGGGCGTCCGGCCAGGCGAAGTCGAGCCGGAACGCGTCGCCGGCAATAGGGAGCTGGCGGACCGGTTCGGGCAGGCCGTGGCGGCGGACCAGAGCCAGGAAGTCGTCCTCAAGCACGCTCTCGGTCGGGGCCGCCAGGCGGCCGAGGAGTTCGGCCAGGTGGACGGCCGCCGACTGGGAACGCGCTCGCGTCATCGCCGAACGGATGGCTTCGGGTCGGGCCAGGCGCCGGTACAGGGCGTCGTTGAGTGCCCTCTCCGCCAGTTCGGGCTGCCGGTCGGCGATGTCGAGCAGGGTTCTGGCCGGTGTGGTGATGGGAAGGTGCCAGCGGATGGTCAGGTCCCGCCGGTCGAGTCCCTCGTGGCGGTGGACGGTGGCGTCGGTGAGGTGTTGTGTGCGGTGGCCGGTCAGCGTGATCTCGACGATTTCCTGGTCGAAGCCGCGCAGTCCGTAGACGGCGGCGGCGCAGCCATGCGAGGCGTGGCCGTGTACTGCCAGGCACGCGGCCATGACGTGTTGGTGGAAGTAGGGGCGCACTGAAGAGGGCCGGTAGACGCCTCGCTGCGGCGCGACCCACAGCCCGGATTCCAGGCGGAAACCGACCTGGCGGCCGGTCAGTCCGGCATCCAGGGCCTGGGGGCGGGTGGCCAGGCTGTGCTGGCGGGCCATGACGATGCTGAGCCGAGCATCCGGGTTCACGGACGTATTCAACAGGTGGGGTGTGACTGTTTGGGGAAAGTGCACGTCCCATGTGCACAATCCCCGGAATGCTCGACGATCGGTTGCGCCGGGGGTTGGTGGGGGTGGTGGGGGCGGCGCATGTGCTGGACGACCCGGAGGTCATGGCCTCTTACGAGGTGGACTGGACGGGGCGGTTCCGGGGACGGGCGGCGGCGGTGGTGCGGCCGGGGAGCACCGGGGAGGTGGCCGGCGTCCTGTCCCTGCTCAACGAGGACGGGCGGCCGGTGGTGCTCCAGGGGGGCAACACCGGACTGGTGGGGGGCGGGATCCCTCACCGGGGTGAGGTGGTGCTGAGCCTGACCCGGCTGCGCGAGGTCGGGCCGGTGGACACCCTCACCAGCCAGGTGACGGTGGGCGCGGGAACGACCCTGGCCGGTGTGCACGAGGTGGCGGCCGGCGCCGGCCTCGCCTTCGGGGTGGACCTGGCGGCCCGCGACTCGGCCACCGTGGGGGGGATGGTGGCCACCAACGCCGGCGGCCTGCGGGTGCTCCGCTACGGCGACATGCGGGCCAACGTGGTCGGGATCGAGGTGGTGCTGGCCGGCGGGGACGTGCTGGCCCACCTGTCCGGCCTGACCAAGGACAACACCGGCTACCACCTCCCCGGCCTCTTCACCGGCAGCGAGGGGACGCTTGGCGTGGTGACCCGGGCCCGGCTGCGACTCGTTCCCCGGCTGGAGGCCCGGGCCACCGGACTCCTCGCCTTCGCCGGCGTGGAGCCGGCGCTGGAGGCCCTGGCCGAGCTCCGCCGGCGCCTGTCGGGCTGCCTGGAGGCGGCCGAGCTGCTCTTCGCCGGCGGGGTGGCCCTGGTGTGCGACCACCTCGGGATCGCGCCGCCCTTCGCCACCCCGCACCCGGTGTATCTGCTTGTGGAGGTGGCGGCGGTGTCCGATCCCACCGAGGAGCTGGCCGCGGCCGTGCTGGAAGGCGTCGGGGATCGGGCCCTGGACGGGGCGGTGGAGTCGGACCCGGCGGGCCGGGCCCGCCTGTGGCGCTACCGGGAGGCGCACACCGAAGCGGTCAACGCCGCCGGCGTGCCCATCAAGCTCGACGTGTCGCTGCCCGGGCCGGCTCTGATCGAGTTCGTGCCCCGGGTGCAGGCGGCCGTGGCCGGCGTGGCGCCCGAGGCCCGCTGTGTGCTCTTCGGCCACGCCGGCGACGGCAACCTCCACGTGAACGTGCTGGGCGCCCCCCAGGCGGACGGCAACCTGGTCGAGGATCCCGTGCTCCAGCTGGTCGCCGACCTCGGTGGCAGCATCAGCGCCGAGCACGGCATCGGGGTGGCCAAGCGCCCGTGGCTCCACCTCAACCGCAGCCCGGCCGAGATCGCCGCCTTCCGGGCGGTGAAGTTAGCGCTGGACCCAAAAGGGATACTCAACCCCGATGTCCTCCTCCCCTGACCCGAAGTCTCGAGAAACCCCGGGGCCCGGGGTGTCCCCGGAAACTCCGGGGCCCGGGGTGTCCCCGGAAAACTGGGGCATCAGTCCCGGGTACCAGGACATCACCGGCGAGTGGCACGAGACCCCGCCGGCGACCGCCGCCGCGCTGCTCGAGGCCATGCGCACCGACGAGCCGGTCCCGCCCGACCCGGCCTGGGTGCTCCGGCCCGGCGAGGTGCGACCCATCGCCGACGGGCCCTGGGATCTCCTGACCGAGGACGGCGCCCACGGACCGGCCGGCGACCGTCTCCCCCCCGACCTGCCCCTCGGTTACCACTGGCTCGAGCACGCCGACGGCGAACGGCGCCGGCTGGTGGTGGTGTCGCCCGGCCGCTGCCATCTGCCTCCCGGTCTGCGCACCTGGGGATGGGCGGCTCAGCTCTACGCCCTGCGCTCGTCCGCCAGCTGGGGCATCGGTGACCTGGCTGACCTACGCCGCCTGGGCCGGTGGTCGGCGGGGCTGGGAGCGGGGATGACGCTGCTCAACCCGTTGCACGCCACCCTGCCGACCCACCCTCAGCCCAGCCCCTACTACCCGTCGAGCCGCTGCTTCCGGAACCCCATCTACCTTCGGGTCGAAGAGGTGCCCGGCGCGGCCGGGGCGGGAGCCGATCTCGAGCGCCTGGCGGCCGAGGGGCGGGCGTTGAACGCCGAGCGGCGCATCGACCGAGATCGGGTCTGGAAGCTGAAGCTCGCCGCCCTGGAGGACAGCTTCGAGCGTTTCCGCGGCTCAGGCGGTGACCCCGCCTTCGAGCACTTCGTGGCGGCCGGCGGTGAGCCCCTGGCCCGCTTCGCCCTCCACTGCGCCCTCGACGAGGCCCTGGACGGCACCTGGCCCACCTGGCCGGCGGGCTTCCGCCGTCCGGATTCCCCCGAGGTCGCCGCCTTCGGCGCCGAGCACGCTGGGCGGGTCCGTTTCCACCAGTGGCTCCAGTGGTGCACGGAGCTCCAACTGGAGACGGCCGGCGAGGCCATCGACCTGGTGGCGGACCTGGCCATCGGCACCGATCCGGCCGGGGCCGACGCCTGGCTGTGGCAGGACACCCTGGCCCTCGACGTGCGCATCGGTGCCCCGCCCGACGACTTCAACCGCAAGGGGCAGGACTGGGCGCTGCCGCCCTTCATCCCCCAACGCCTGCGGGCGGCCGCCTACGAGCCCTACATCCGGATGCTCCAGGCCGGGTTCCGGGGGGCCGGGGGGCTGCGCTTCGACCACGTCATGGGCCTCTTCCGGCTCTACTGGATCCCGTCGGGAGCCACAGCGGCGGAAGGCGGCTACGTCCGCTATCCCCACGACGATCTGCTCGGCATCCTGGCTCTCGAGAGTCACCGGGCCGGGGCCTGGGTGGTGGGAGAGGACCTCGGCACGGTGGAGGACCACGTGCGCGACGAGCTGGCCCAGCGCGATGTCCTCTCCTACCGGCTGATGTGGTTCGAGCCGGAACCGCCCCCAGCCTTTCCGCGCCAGGCCCTGGCCGCCATCACCACCCACGACCTGCCCACGGTGGCCGGTCTGTGGACGGGTGCGGACACCGAGGAGCTCCGCCTCCTTCACCTCGAGCCCAACGAGGAGGCGACGGCGGCCATCCGCACCAAGCTGGCCAAGCGGACCGGCCTGCCCGACGATGCCTCGCCGGCTGACGCCGTGGTCGCCGCCCACCGCCTCCTGGCCGAGGCGCCCTCCATGGTGCTGGCCGCCACCCTGGACGACGCCCTCGTGGTCGAGGAGCGTCCCAACGTGCCCGGCACCGTCGACGAGCGCCCCAACTGGTCCCTGGCCCTCCCCGTCCCTCAGGAGGAGCTGGAGCGTTCGGAGACGGCCCTTGCCATCGCCGCCGCCCTCAACCGGAGCCCTCAGCCGTCGGGATCGTGATGCCGGGCGCCGGCGTGGGGGTCGGTGCCGTCGTGGTCGCAGGGGTCGGCGTGGACGATGGCCGAGACCAGCCGGGGCACGTCGTGGAGGAGCCCGTGGCGGGCCGCCTCGGCGATGTCGTGAGCCGCCGCCGTGCTCAGCTCCCGGTCGACCACCACCTCGACCTCGGCGTGGAGGCGGTGGCCGATCCAGCGCACCCGCACCTTCCCCACCCCCTCGACTCCGGGCACGCGGGCCAGGACGTCCCGGGCCTGATCGGCCAGGGTCGGGTCGACGGAGTCCATCAGCCGGGCGCCCACATCCGCCGCCGCCTGGCGCAGGACGAGGAGGATCATGACGGCGATGACCATCCCGGCCAGGGCGTCGGCCCGCTCGAACCCGGCGGCCACCCCGATCACGCCGGCCAGCACGCCGAGGGAGGAGAGGCTGTCCGAGCGGGCGTGGAGGCCGTCGGCCACCAGCGCGGCCGAGCCGATGCGCCGTCCCACCCGGATGCGGTAGCGGGCCACCGCCTCGTTGCCGGCGAAGCCCACCAACGAGGCGGCGGCCACCGCCGGCAGGTGCCGGACCTCGCCCGGCTCCACCAGCCCGTGGAACGCCTCGTAGGCGGCGATGGCGGCGGAGGCGGCGATCATGAGCACCACCACGAGGCCGGCGAGGTCCTCGGCCCGGCCGTAGCCGTAGGGGTACCGGGGGTTGGCCGGGCGGCGTCCCAGCGAGAACGCCAGCCACAGGGGGAGGGCGGTGAGGGCGTCGGCCCCGTTGTGAATGGTGTCGTTGAGCAGGGCGACCGACCCGGTCCACAGGGCCACGACCAGCTGGACGGCGGCCGTCGCCCCCAGGCCGAGGAGGGAGAGGGTGAGGGCCCGCACGCCGTCGTCGCTCGCCTCCAGGGCGGAGTCGACGGAGGCGGACGGCTCGTGACGGTGCCCGAACAGACCGCGCAGCCGGCCGCCGGCCTCGTGGTCGTGCTCATGGTCGTCGTCGTGCCCGTGCTCAGGGTCGTGCCCGTGGCCGTGGTCAGGCCCGTGCCCGGGCTTGTGGTCGTGGTCGTCAGCCACGGCGCAGGGTGTGGAGGGTGGACGGCGCCCAGGAGTGCACCCCGGCCACCACGCCGGCCACGACCCCGGGGTGCATAACGCCGAAATTACCCGGTTTGGGAGGAGTTGGAACCGGGAAGGACCGCCTCATCTCCAAGAGCGGGGAATCGGCCTTTTGGACGTACTCCTACTTTTGCGGGTGCCGGCAACGCCGGCGGCCCCTGCCACCGCCCGGCGGGCGGTGGCCTCTCTCGCGCCCCATCTCAACAGCCGAGTCGTCGAGGATGCCGAGCTGCTGGTGAGCGAGCTGGTGACCAACAGCCTCCGCCACGGCGGCCTCAATCCCAACCAGGGCATCGAAGTGTGCCTCCGGGGGTCGCCCCAGACCGTCATGGTGGAAGTCGCCGACCGCGGCCGGGGGTTCGGGGGGCAACGGCCCCACCCGGTGGGGAAGCGGGTCGCCAACCGGACGGTGATCGAGAAGGACGGCGCCAACTGGGGTCTGTTCCTGGTCGACCAGATCGCCTACCGCTGGGGCATCGCCGAGCAGGGCGACGTGCGGGTGTGGTTCGAGCTCCGGCCCGGGACCCACAAGCCCCGCGCCGCGCGCCGGCGCAACGGTCGGTTTGAGACTGCGGGCAACGGGTAGCAAGCGGCGATCAGGCGCGGCGAAGTCAGAGGCGCACAGGCGGAGGGAAGAGGATGCAGACCCGGTTTTCGATGATCATGCTGGTCCTGGGTCTGGTGCTGCTCTGGCCGGTGCCACTGGGCGGGGCGCTCCTGCTCGTGGCCGCCAGCGTGGGCTTGGCCATCGCGGTTGAGTCGGACATGGGTCCGGCGCGGGGTGAGCTGAACCTCGACTTCCTGGAGGCTGATCGCCCGGCGGCCTGAACGGCCGCACCGCCTCCGGCAGTTTGCAGTCCCTACCCCTTCGCCCTACTCCCTGGCCAAGGCCAGGGACAGCCCGAAGTCGCCCGCCGGGTCGGTCCAGAAGCGCAGGGGTGAGAGGCCGGCGGCCGTGAGTTCGGCCTCGATCCCCTCGGGGCGGAACTTGGCCGAGATCTCGGTGCGCATCTCCTCACCGGTGGTGAAGCTCACCGAGAGGTCGAGCGCCCCGACTGTCACCACCTGGTCGACCTGGGACACCAGCAGCATCTCGATCCATTCGGCGTCGGGGTCGAAGCGGGCCACGTGGTCGAAGCGTTCGGGGGCGAAGTCCGCGTCCAGCTCCCGGTTGATGCGGTACAGGAGGTTGCGGTTGAAGGCGGCGGTGACGCCGGCGGCGTCGTCGTAGGCCGCCTCCAGCCGAGCCGTGTCCTTGACCAGATCCACGCCGAGCAGGAACCCGTCACCGGGCTGGAGGACGGCACCGATCCCACCCAGGAATCCGGCCCGGGCGTCGGGGTTGAGATTCCCGATGGTCGAGCCCAGGAAGGCCACCAGCCGCCGGCCCCCCGCCGGGAGCAGCCCCATGTCCCCCTCGAAGTCGCCCACCACCGGGTGGACGTCCACGCCGGGGTAGTCGGCTGCGATCGCGCCGGCCGCGTACTCCAGGGTGGACGCATCCACGTCGAAGGGCACGAAGCCGCGCAGCGTGCCCGCCGCCCGGAGAGCGTCGAGCAGGATCCGGGTCTTCTCCGACGTGCCCGAGCCCAGCTCGATGAGCACCTCGGCGCCGGTGAGCGCGGCCACCTCCCCCGCCCGGGCGGCGAGGATGGCCCGTTCCCGGCGGGTCGGGTAGTACTCCTCCAGGCGGGTGATGGTGTCGAACAGGGCGGAGCCCTCCTCGTCGTAGAACCACTTGGAGGGGAGCTCTTTGGGGGTTGTGGTCAGCCCGGTGGCGACGTCGGCCCGCAGGGCGGCGGCCAGGTCGGCCGTTGCGGGGCTAGGCGTCACGGGCGCACCGGAAGCCGGCGAAGATCTGCCGGCGGATGGGGTAGTCCCAGTTGCGGAACGTGTTGCGCACCGCCCGCGGGTGGGTGGCCCACGAACCGCCGCGCAGCACCTTGTAATCGGAGCCGTAGAACACCTCGGAGTACTCCCTGTAGGGGAAGGAGGCGAACCCGGGGTAGGGGCGGAAATCGGAGGCCGTCCACTCCCACACGTCGCCCAGCATGTGCTCGACGCCCCAGGCGCTGGCGCCCCCGGGGTAGGCCCCCACCGGGGCTGGGCCGAAGTGGCGCTGACCCAGGTTGGCCCGGCTGCCCGGGGGTTCGGGGGTGTCCCCCGACATGGAAAGAGCGTCGGAGCCCCAGGGCAGGTGCCGCTTGTGGCCCTCGGGGGTCCAGGAGGCGGCCTTCTCCCACTCTTCCTCGGTCGGGAGGCGCTTGCCGGCCCAGGCGGCGTAGGCCTCCGCCTCGTAGAAGCAGATGTGCTGGACGGGCTCCGTCGCCGGCAGGGAGATCCGCTCCCCGTAGCGCAGCAGCGAGAACGACCCGTCGCCTTCGGGCTGCCAGAACTCAGGGGCTCTCAGGTCGGCTTCCGTGCGCCACTTCCACCCGGCTTCCGACCACCAGCGTGGCTCCTGGTAGGCGCCGGCGGCGATGAACTCGGCGTAGGCGCGGTTGGTGACCGGGGCGGTGTCGATCCAGAAGGGCCTCACCTCGACGGTGTGGGCCGGACGCTCGTTGTCGTAGGCCCAGGGGTCGGAATCCGTCCCCATGACGAAGGGACCGCCGGGAACGAGCACCTCGGTGCGCCCCAGCGGGCGTCCCGGCGGCGCCGGCACGCCCGGATGGGGATAGGGGCGACCCATGAGCTGGAGGGTGGCCAGCATCGTCTCGTCGTGCTGATGCTCGTGCTGGACCACCATCCGGTAGACGAAACCCTCGGCCAGCAGGGGAGTGGCCGGGTCGAAGGCCACCCTTTCGAGCACGTCCAGTACCCGACCCCGCACCACGGCGATGTGGGACCGGGCCTCCTCGGGGCCGAGGAGGGCGAGGCGGGACCGGTCCCGTCTCGGGTGGCGGAAGGCGTCGTAGATGTCGTCGTGGAGCGGATTCATGGGCTGGGTGCGGGCCACCTCCCGCAGCAGCCACAGCTCCTCGTAGTGACCGACGTGGGCCAGGTCCCAGACCAGAGGCGACATGAGGGGCGAATGCTGGGTGACCTGGTCCGCCTCCGAGAGGGGGGCGAGCAGGTCGAGGGACCGTTGCCGGGCCCCTTCCAGGTCCCGGGCCAGGACCTCCTTCACGTCGTGCACGCGAACTCGTCTTCCTGGGGGTAGTGGGCGTTACGGCTCCAGGCGGCCAGGACGTCGTCCGCCGGGCACCGGCTCCGGTCCACCCACCGCTGGCGGTAGGCCTGGACCAACGGGAGCAGGGCCGCGTCGGGGGTTCCCACCAGGGCGGCTTCCGCCAGATCGAAGCAACGGCGGGCGGCCCGGGCCAGCACCGGGTTGGACAGCCCGTAGCGGGCCGCCGTGCGCCACCACCCGTCGCACTGGGCCACCGCGGCCGACACCTCTTCGGTCAGATCGGGGTCGAGCAGGGCGGCGGCCACCGCCACCGGCACCTGCCAGTACGGGCCCGGCAGGCCGTCGATCATCCGCAGCTCGAGGTATCGACGGGGCCGAAGCGGGGGAAAGAGCGTGGTCAGGTGGTATTCGAGATCGGAGCGGTCGGGCCTGACGCCGTCGTAACCGTGCGCCATCCACTGGGCGAAGGTGAGGGGCTCGAGGACGGCCTGGAAGTCCCGGCTGGGGAGGAGCATCACCCGGGCGCCCAGGGCGTAGTCGGCCCAGGCGGCCTCCGGGTCGGTGCCGCCCACCGGCCGGGTGCGGCTGGGATCGATGGCCCACCAGGTCGTCAGGCGGGTCGAGCGCCACCCCGTGGCCGCGCCGGAGAGCACGGGCGAGTTGGCGAAGGTGGCGGCCAGCACAGCACCCAGGGCGTGGGCGGTGCGCCAGGTCGCCGCCGGCTCCGGCCCGGCGTCGATGTTGACCTGGATGGCGGCCGTGGAGCACATCATTTGGCGTCCGGCCCGGCCCCCGACGTCGAAGTAGGCCTCCATGGCTCGGTAGCGGGGCGTGTCCACCACCCGCTGGGGGGGCCGCGCCGGGTCGAGCCCGATGCCGGCCAGCGCCAGGCCGCTTCCCGCCAGGATCGGGCGCAGCACGTCGAGATCGGTGGCCACCGCCGCGCAGGCGGCGGCCGGCCCGGACCCGGGCGGGCCACTGAGCTCGAGCTGGCCTCCGGGCTCGTAGGTGACCCGGCTCCCTCCCGGCGGCGGCCCGGCGGATTCCACCGCCGCGGTCAAGGCTTCAAAGGGGACTGGTCCCTGGGGGTCGCCCAGATCGTGGACCAGCCACTCCACCTCCACCCCGACGCGCCGGGGCGCGGGGCCGGGGCGCAGGCTGTGCTCCCGGAGCTGGCGCTCGGCGTCCTCGGGGGTCAAGGACGGGGCGTCGCCGCGGCGTGTGGCATCCGTCGCGATGGGCCGCAGTCTCATCTCCCCGTCCTTTCGCCCGCAAGCCACAGCCGCTCTACCCGGTCTACGGCATGTCTAACTCAGGAGGATGTCGAAAAATTCGGCAGGCGCTGTTCCAGGGTCAGCATCGGTGCGAACAGATCGCCGTCGCCGGCCACCCGCTCCAGGGCCGTTGGGGCGTCAACCGCACCTCCGGGGCCCCCGCCGGCCTGGATGGCCTCCACCTCCTCCCAGTGCAGCGGGGCGGAGACGGTGGGGAGAGGCCGGGCCCGCAGGGAGTAGAGCGACACGGTGGTCTTGTGCTCGTCGTTCTGGCTCCAGTCGATGAGGACTTTCCCCTTGCGCAGGTCCTTGGCCATGTTGGACACCACCGCCTTGGGGTGGGCCCGCTCCAGGATCTGGGCCAGGGCCAGGGAGAAGGATTTGGTTTCGTCATAGGTGGTCGGTGTGTTGAGGGGGACGTAGAGCTGGAGGCCCTTGCTGCCCGACGACTTCACCACCGAGGTCAGGCTGAGGTGGTCGAGGGCCTCCCGCAGCCACAGGGCCACCTGGGCGCACTCGACCAGGCCGGCGGGCTCACCCGGGTCGAGGTCGAAGACGACCGAGTCGGGACGCTCGAGCTCGGGCGCCCGGTGCAGGGCGGTGTGCAGCTCGAGGGAGGCCAGGTTGGCCACCCACACCAGGGTGGGGAGGTCGTTGACCAGGCAGAAGTCGATGGTCCGCTGGTTGTGGCCGCTCCACACCGGGGCGGTCTGGACCCACGGAGGACGGTGGGAGGGACACTGCTTCTCGTAGAAGTAACCCGCCTCCACCCCATTGGGGTAGCGCTTGAGGGTCAGGGGCCGTCCGGCCAGATGGGGGAGGAGGACGGGGGCGATGCGGGTGTAGTAGTCGATCACCTGCCCCTTGGTGAAGCCGACGTCCGGGTAGAGGACCTTGTCGAGGTTGGAGAGCTTGAGCGTGCGGCCGTCGACGTCGACGACCGTCAAGAGCCGCTCTCCGCTCCCGTGTCGGGGACACCCCGGGCCCCGGGCTCCTTCGACGCCCGGGCGGCAGCCAGCGAAGCCTCCAGGGCGGCCATGAGGTCGACCACCTGGGCCGGCTCCTCGCTGGCGGGCTGGGCCACGATCTCCTGGCCTTCGGCCTTGGCCTCGATGAGGGCCAGCACCTTCTGCCGGTACTCATCCTGGTATTTCTCGGGCTCGAAGTCGGTGGAGAGCGACTCGATGAGCTGGCGGGCCATCTTCAGCTCCCGCTCGGAGACCTCCACGTCGTCGCCCGGCACCCCGTCCAGCTCGCTCTCGGGGACAACCTCGTCGGCGAAGAGCATCGTCTCCAGGCACAGCACGTCGCCCTTGGGCCGGATGGCGGCCAGGTACTCCTTGGTGCGCAGCACCAACCGGGCGATGGCCACCTTGTTGGAGTCCTTCATGGCCTGGAGGAGCAGGGCGTAGGCCTTGGCCGCCCCCTTCTCGGGCACCAGGTAGTAGGGCCGCTCGTAATGGACGGGGTCGATCTGGTCGTATTCGACGAAGTCCTCGATGTCGATGGCCCGGGTGGCCTTGGGATCGAGCCCCTCCAGCTCCTCGGGCGTGATGATCACGTAGCGGTCCGCGGAGATCTCGTAGCCCTTCACGATCCGCTCGTAGGGCACCTCCTCCCCGGTCTCGGCCGACACCCGCTTCTGGCGGATGCGGGCGCCGGTGCCCTCCTCCAACTGGTTGAAGCGGACGTCCTTGGGCGAGATGGCGGAATACAGCTTCACCGGCACGTTGACCAGCCCGAAGCTGATCGATCCACTCCAGATGGCTCTCGGCATACCTCCATTGTCGCCCACTCGAGGGCTTGAGCACCGCCCCGGGCTGTGGCTGCCGCTTGATAGAGGGGGTACTGTCCGTGGTTACTGACCCTGGCTGAGGGCGGAGAGAGCCATGTGGCGAAGATCGGCGGTTGCGCTGACCGGCGTACTCCTGTTGTCGGGGGCCACGGGGACCGCCAGCGGGCGGGAACCGCCGTCGCGGTTCTCCCACCTGGATCCGGGCGGTCCGGCCCACCTGACCGAACGGTTGCCCGTGCAGTTCCTCTTCATCGGCTACCGCGGTCTGGTGAAGGAGAAGGCGTTTCTCGGCCAGCTGCCGAGGAAGTCGGCCCCCGTGGTGCGGTCCCGCCTCTTCCACGGACAGAAAGAGCTCGTCGGCCTCCACTACGACTTCGACTACAAGGTGGTGTTCGCCGGACCGGCCTACGCCGACGACTTTTTCGGGGCGCTGTCGTCCCTGGCCGTTCCCGAGGAGAGCGTCGACAGCAGGCCGCGGACCCTCTACCAGGACCTGTACAACAGCCAGGCGGCCAACGTGTTGGACGTGGGCGAGAACCACTTCATCGACGGCCCGAGCGTCGAGCGCTGGTTGATCCAGCATCCCGTCCCCGGCATCGACTTCACCCGCAACACGGTGGTGTTCGTGAACTGGTGGGGGCGGAGCGACTTCCGCTTCCACACCTACACGAAATTCGGTGAGCCCGACGCCGACACCGGCTACGACTTCGGAGTCAACCGTCAGAGCCGCAAGTTGATCGCCTGGGGCGGCACGCCACCGGACGACGAGGAAACCGGACTTCGGGGGCCGGCCCACCGGGTGTGGTTCCACGACCTGTCGGCTGGACCGGACTCGAACACCGGCGGCTGGAACGTGGACGACGCTGATCTCGACGGGGACGGCCAGCCCGATCGTCGTCACCCGCCGGTGTGGGAGTACCTCGCGGCCGGCGGATACCGGAATCCGGATGCCATCACCCTGGATCTGGGTCAGGTGGCGCGCTACGTGGCGGTCGATCTGCTCTTCGCCGCCTCGCCTCTGCACCCGCCGTACCTGACGCCCCACCGGCTGCCGTCGTCCATCAACCTGGATGTCAACACGTACCGGGAGCGCAGCCCGGGCGTGACCGGGACGCCCCAGCAACCCGATCGGGTGCTCAAGGAGCTGCGGAAGCTCATCCGCACCCCGCTCACGCTCGACACCCAGGAACTGCCGCTGCAGAACGACGCCGAAGTCTGCTTCCAACAGTTCGTCCGGGTGGCTCCGTGCTACTCCGACTTCTCGCACTACTCCGCGGACGCGGACTTCTTCCTCTACCACGCCCAGCATCTCGACGAGGTCCGTGACGGGGGCGGAGAGTACGAAGCGGTGGTGGCCAACTACATCACCCAGGACACCGCCGATGTGCTGGGCCTGGCCGAAGACAACTGGGCCGACGGCACCCAGAGCGTGGTCCTGGCTTTTCTGACGCCCGCCGATGTGGCCAGGGGCCACGGCCTCACCGGCACACAGATCCACGAGGTCGGACACCACCTGGGTCTGAGCCACCCGCACGACGGCTACGACCCGGCGGAGGACGTCGACTTCGTCGCGTCGGGCGAGTTCTTCTTCGCCTGGGTGGGAGACGAGGTCAACTCGATCATGAGCTACATCGACGTGAACTTTGATTTCAGCGTTTTCGACCGCGACAACATGGACCGGTACCAAGCCGCCGCCCACCTCCGGAGTGCCAACGCCATCGCGGCCGACGTGCTGGCGAGTGGCAACGCCACGGCCGGACTGGCCGAACTGGCTCGGGCCGACCAGGACGCGGGAGAGGCGCAGACCGCGCTCTCCGCCCACGACTATCCCGGGGCGTTCGCCGAGGCCCGATCGGCCTACCGGCACACGATGAAGGCGGCCGATCTCGCCGGCGTCGAGGTGGTGGCCGACGAGCTGTCGCCCTGGGTGCTGCAACCGGCTGAGGGGGCCGGTGCCCCGGGCCTGGTCAAGCCTCGCGAGCCCGCGGTGGATCCCATCGGGCCCGGTACGCATCGGGACGCACCCTGAGGCTGGGTGGCCCCGACCTGATCACCCCGGCGCCGGCGCCTCCCGCACCACCTCCCGGGCCTCCCGGTCGTCGCGCAGGCCCTTGTAGGACGGGTGGCGCAGGATGCCCGCCGCGGTCCACTCGGTGAACTCCACCTCGCACACCAGGTCGGGCTCCACGAACCTGACCCTCTTGATGGGCGGGGGCGGGGTGAAGGGGGAATCGGGACGTTCCCGCTCCTCGAGTAGGCGGGTGAGCCGGGTGATCTCGGCGTCGGTGAATCCTGTCCCCACCCGTCCGGAGTAGACGAGGCGAGCTGACTCGTCGGATTCGTACACGCCGATGACCAGGGCGCCGAGGCGGGTCCGGGCGCCTTCGCCGGGCAGCCAGCCGCCGATGACGAACTCCTGGGAGCAGTGGTTCTTCACCTTGAGCCAGTTGCGGGTGCGCACGCCGGGCTCGTAGGTGGAGTCGAGCCGCTTGGCCACCACCCCTTCGAGCCCGCCGGCCCGGGTCGCCTCCAGCAGGGTGGACCCTTCGCCCCGGTGGTACGGCGGCGTCTGCCAGTTCGGGCCGTTCAAGTCGAGGCCCTCCAGCAGACGGCGGCGCTCCTCGTAGGGCAGGTCCATGGTGGAGTGCCCCTCCAGCCACAGGACGTCGAAGATGGCGTAGGCCACGGGGACGTCCTGGCGCAGGCGGCGGATGGCCGACTCGGACTCAACATGCATGCGCCGCTGGAGGCGCTCGAAACTCGGGCGTCCATTGGCGTCGAGGGCCACGATCTCCCCATCGAGCACGACCTGGGTGGTGCCCAGCCGCCGCCCCAGCTCCCGCAGCTCCGGGTAGCGGTGGGAAACGTCCCGCCCGCTGCGGGCCTCGAGCCGCACCCGGCCGCCCGACACCGAGGCCAGGGCCCGGATCCCGTCCCATTTGACCTCGAAGCCGTAGGCGGACTCGTCGCGGGGCAGACCACCCGCCAGCGTGGCCAGCATGGGCCGCAACCCCTGGGGCATGGGCTCCCGGTCGGGGTCCTCAGGCGGGTCCATCCGGTGGATCATCCACTGGTCGGCTTTGGTTTGAAACAGGACGTAACGGCCCCGGGCCCGCTCGCCGTGGAGGACGACCATCACCTCCCGGTCCGACCACTTCTCCGTCTCGTAGGTCCCCGTGTCCCAGATGGTCATCGAACCGGCCCCGTACTGGCCGGCGGGGATGTCCCCCGAGAAGTCCAGGTACATGAGGGGATGGTCCTCGGTGTGGACGGCCAGGTGGTTCTGGCGGGGGTCGGGGGGGAGGCCCCGGGGGACGGCCCAGCTGGCCAGGACCCCGTCGCGTTCGAGGCGAAGATCCCAGTGGAGGCTGGAGGCGTGGTGCTCCTGGATGACGAAGCGGGGCAGCCCGTCCGGCACCGGAGCCGCCTCCGCTCCCGACGGTTCGGGGGTGGCCTCGAAGTCCCGCATCTGCTGGTAGCGCTCGAGCCGCTCCTGGGCCATGCCCCCATACTGCCCGCGGACGGGACCACCGAAGACAGTTCCACCCCTGGCCGCGGGGGGTATGAAGCCACCATGACCACCACACCGATCATCAGCCCGCCCATCGTCGATCCGAACGAGCCGGGGATCACCCGACCGACCGATCCGTTCCCGCCCATCGGGCCGGACCCGGCCGAGCCCCAGCCCGACCGGCCGTTCCCGCCGGATCAGCCGCAGCCCGATCCGCTCCCCGACCGGCCGCCCATGCCCGAACCCGACCCCGGCCCCGTCCCCCGGATCCGCTGACCCGCCGGCGGCGGAGCCCGCCAGATCAAGCAGTGCCCAGATCAAACAGTCGACGAGCCGCCCGAACAATCAGCGCGAAGATTCTGATGTGTTCGAATCGCAGCGCGGTCGACTGCTCGTCGCCACCCCCGAGTTGGGGGACCCGAACTTCGACCGCACCGTGGTGCTGTTGCTCGAGCACACACCGGAAGGGGCGGTGGGCGTCGTTCTCAACCGTCCCAGCGGGACACCGCTGACCGAGGCCGGCGCCGACTGGGGAGGCTGGGACGTCTACGCCGCTCCCCCCGACGTGGTGTTCGTCGGAGGCCCGGTGGCCCGCACCGCCGTGATCGCGGTGGCCCGGACCCTGGACGGCAAGACCGATGGGTTCCAACCCATCCTCGGTGACGACGTGGGGATCGTCGACCTCGCCGTCGCGCCTCCCGACGGGGTGGAGGCCGTGCGCCTCTTCGCCGGCTACGCCGGCTGGGGCGGCGGCCAGCTCGAAGGCGAGATCGCCGCCGGCGGCTGGTTCGTCCTCGACGCCCGGCCCGGTGACCCCCTGTCACCCGCGCCGGAGGAGTTGTGGGGCGAGGTGCTGCGCCGCCAGGGCGGCCGTCTCGCCCTGTTCGCCGACTGCCCCCCGGACCCGTCACTCAACTGACCAGTGCCGTGCTGACCCGGCCTGGTGGCGGGGCTAGGCCGCCCGGCGGGCGGGATTCGACCCGTTGGCCAGCAGATCGAGCACTGCGGCCTCCATTGCTCCCTGGAAGGACAGCCCGGCGGCGCCCTTTTGGGCCAGCCCGTCGAGCGCGGCGTTGACGGTCGCGCCGGCCAGGTAGTGGTCGACCACGCGGGGATCGATGTAGGACGACCGGCACACGGCGGGGGTGTTGCCCAGGTACGAGGCCACCTCCTGCATGGCTCGGGACACGGCCCGGCGCCGGGCGGTGGCGGAGCGGGCGCCGGTGGACACGGCCAGGGCGACGGCGGCCAGCACGGTGGCGCTCCAGGTGCGGAAGTCCTTGGCCGTGAATGCCTCGCCGGTCACTTCCTGGATGTAGGCGTTGATCTCCTCCGACCGCACGTCGTGCCATTCCTTCTTGTGACGGTAGGCGAGGAGTTCGTCACCGCCGCTCCGGCGACGCTTGAGGGCGGCGACCACGGCGAACACGTCGGCATCGACCACGGTCTGGATCCGGCGCTGGCCGGACTTGGCCACGTAGTCGAACTCCAGCGCGGCCCCGCCCCGGGTGCGCACGTGGTCCTTGCGGATGGTGGCCAGTCCGTAGCTCTGGTTCTGCTCGGCGTAGCCCTCGGTACCGATCCGAAAGAAGCCCAGGTCGAGGAGGCGCACGGCGCAGGCCAGCACCCGGTCCCGGTCCAGGTCGTCGCCGGCGGCCAGGGCCGAGCAGCAGGCCGCCCGCAGCGCGGGAAGGCACCGGGCGAATTCGAGCATGTGATCGAACTTCTCGCGGTCCCGCCGTTCACGCCAGGCGGGGTGGTAGAGGTACTGGCGCCGCCCGGCGGCGTCGGTCCCCACCGCCTGCAGGTGCCCGTTGGGCCAGGGGCAGATCCACACGTCCCTCCAGGCCGGGGGGATGGCCAGGGCCGTGATCCGCTCGACCGCGTCCCCGGTGAGACGGTCGCCCCGTTCGTCGAGGAAGGTGAAGCCGCGCCCGTGGGGCTTCCGGGTGTACCCGGGAGCTGAGCAGTCGGCGCGGCGTAAGCGGGGCATGGTGGGCGTGGGCGTTCCCATTTCCTGCCAGGCACAAACCAGAGGGACAAAAAAAATCTGCCGTTCGGTTTACCGTTTCGAAGCCGGGGGTACCACTGGGTCCGGGCGCGATCGGCGCGCTCACCTTGACAGCCGCTGAACGGTGAGTCGGGATGGCCGCCTCGGGGGGTCTCTCCCTCTCTCGTCTGCCTTCGGGGCCGGAATCCCGACTCGCCGGCGGCTTCTCTGCGGTCCAGTCCGTTGCGCCGGACCTGCGCCCACGACGGGCCCGGCGGGGGACCGGGAGGACAAAGCCTCACAAAGGGCGCGAACGGCTTGCGCCGCCCTTCCGCTTCGGGCAAGAACTAGTTACGTTGCGTCTCACGCCAGCCACGGAGCGTAAGACGCTATGCGTGCCCGCCTCGCTCTTCTTCTTGTCCTCCTCGGCGCGGTCCTGTCCTCTGCTCTGGTCACCGTGCCTCCCGCCGTCGCCCTGCCGCCCGTCGCGCCCACCCCGGCCACGGCTGGCCATTGGCTGGTCGCTTCCGACGGCGGCGTCTTCGCCCTGGGCGGCGCTCCCTTCTACGGGTCCACGGGCGGCCTGCGGCTGAACCGGCCCGTGGTCGGGATGACCGCCACCCAGACCGGGCGGGGCTACTGGCTGGTCGCCTCCGACGGCGGGATCTTCACCTTCGGGGACGCCGTCTTCGCCGGTTCCACCGGTGGTGTGCGGCTCAACCGGCCGGTGGTGGGGATGGCGGCCGCCCCGGGTGGAAAGGGCTACTGGCTGGTCGCATCGGACGGGGGGATCTTCACCTTCGGCGACGCCGGTTTCTTCGGTTCCACCGGCAGCAAGGTGCTCAAGGCGCCGGTCGTGGGGATGGCGGCCACCCCCACGGGCAAGGGGTACTGGCTGGTGGGTTCCGACGGGGCGGTCTTCAACTTCGGCGACGCCACCGCACTCGGCTCGCTGGCCGGTACCCGCCTGGCCCAACCGGTGGTCGGGATCGCCGCCACCCCCAGCGGCAAGGGTTATTGGCTGGCGGCGGGCGACGGTGGGGTGTTCTCTTTCGGTGACGCCTCCTACGCCGGGTCCGTCGGCGGACAGCCCCTGGTGGCCCCCCTGGTGGGACTGGCCGCCGCCCCCCGCGGGGCGGGCTACTGGCTGGTGGCGGCCGACGGCGGCGTGTTCGCCTTCGGTGACGCCCCCTTCGGGGGCAGCATGGGCGGCCAGCGCCTGACCAAGCCGGTGGTCGGCGCCGCGGCCCGCCCCGTGATTCTCGAACCGCAGGTCGGGGTGTTCTTCTACCCCTGGTACGGCACGCTGGCCCACGAGGGGTACTGGAACCACTGGCACGCCAACGGTCACACCCCGCCGCTTGACATCGGGGCCAGCTTCTATCCCGCCCGCGGTGTGTACAGCTCGCATGATGCGGAGACGCTGCGGTCGCAGGCCCGGGAAATGGCCGCAGCCGGCGTCGACCAGGTGATCAGCTCCTGGTGGGGCCGGGTGAGCTTCGAAGACCAGCGGATCGAGCTGGTGGCGGAGGCGATCAAGAGTGCCGGGCTGGAGTTCGTGATCCACCTCGAGCCCCATGACACCCGGTCGCCCGACACGCTGGCCAGTGAGCTGAACTACCTGAGGCGCTACGGCGTGCGCATCGTCTACCTCTACAACATCGACGACCATCCGGCCTCGGAATGGGCCGAGGTCATCGCCGACTTCCCCGACATGGTGTTCTACGGCCAGAGCGGCAACCTGACCTCCATGCTCTCGGGCAAGTTCGCCGCCTATGCCGCCGCGGCCGGCTTCGACGGGATCTACACCTACGACGGTGTCCGGTACGGGGCCACGGAGTTGGCTCGGACGTGCGCTTCCGCCCGGGCGCTGCGCCTGGCCTGCGCCCCGTCGGTGGCTCCCGGTTTCGACGGCATGCGGGGCACGACCTTCCGCAAGGTGGTGCCCGCGGCCGGCGGTCAGCGGTACGACGACATGTGGAGAGCGGCCCTGGCCGCCGGCGCCGACGTCGTCACCGTCACCAGTTGGAACGAGTGGCACGAAGGCACTCAGATCGAGCCGGCCGTGCCCTACTGCTTCCCGGACGGGTACTGCTCTCCGGGCTACGAGGGGATCTACGGCCGCTCCGGAGCGGACGCCCCCCGGGCGTACATGGACCGCACCCGGGAGTGGGCCGAGCTCTTCCGGAGTACCCGGGCCCCCTAGACGCCACGGAGTGGCGTCAGGAGGTGGGGCAGGGGCCCCCACCGACGCTGCGATGAGCCGCCAGGCGAAGAGCCATGAACTAGGACCAGACGTCGGGGGAGAGGTCGAGGGCGGCGGCCAGGCCGACGAGGTCGGGCCGTTCTCCGGCGCGCAGCGCGTCGAACACCAGCTCCTGGGCTTCGTCCAGCGGAGCCTGGATGCCCAGCTCCTCCGCCAGACGCAGGGCGCCCAGGGCGGCGCCCGCCGCCTCGCCCGGTTCGGCCACCGCGGCCCGGACGGCGTCGAGCACGGTCCGGCCGACGGCGGCGGCGGGACCGGGGCCGGCGGCCCGGTCCACGGCCAGGCCGACCTGCCGGGCCTGGGCGGCGAGGGCCACGGCCTCAGCCAGCTCTCCCGCCTCCAGGTGGTACTGCAGGCGCTGGGCCACCGCTGCTTCGGCCGGCGCCCGGAGGGCGGGCGGGAGGCCGGTGACCCGCTCCTCGGCCTCACCCGGGTTGGTGAGCCCGGCCCAGTGGGCGGCGGCCAGGAAGGGTCCGGCGGCCGCGGCCAGGTGGTCGGCCAGCTGGGCCGCCACCCGCTCCAGAAGCATCTCTGCCGCTTCGGGCAACATGGCCGAGATGTCGAAGGCCCGCGCCCGCCCGGTGTCGATGCCGAGTGTCCGGGTCAGCCGTTCAGCCAGCTCGGCGTCGGGGATGCCCGATTCCATGGCCCGGCGCAGCGCGTCGAGGGCCATGGCGTCCTGAGGCCACACGGCGGGCCGGACGGCCCCGGCGGCGTTGGTGTCGCCCAGGCGCAGCGCCACCGCCACCAGCTCCTCGACCCGGCCGGTGCGCCGCTGGGTGAGCCGGACCCGGCGCCAGGCCAGACCGAGCTCGTCGAGGACGGAGGTACCTCGAACCTCGGGGGTCTTCGACCCGGGGCGCCGGGCCTTTCCGCCACCGAGGTCCTCGATGTCGAAGCAGCCCAGGTTCCCGCCCGGTTCGGGGAGTCCGAACAGATCGCCCAGCACCAGGTGGGCGGCGACCCGGGAGGCGTCCACCCGGGCCGGGATGACCATGTGCTCCCACACCCGCTGGCCGTCACCGTGGCGGTGGCTCTCGGCCTTCTCCAGTGTGGCCAGGAACTCGCTGACCGGAGGCGTTTCGCCGACCTCCTCCAGCAGATCGATGGCCCGGGCGGCGTAGCGCAGCACCTGGACCGTCTCCAGCCCGGCCAGGTCGTGGAAGAACCAGCCGCAGGAGGTGTACATGAGCATGGCCTGGCGCTGGGCCTCGAGGAGGGTGAAGGCGACCACCCGGTCGCCGTCGATCCAGCGGGCGGCGAACTCGTCGGCGCTCTGGGCGCCGACGAGGACCTCCACGTAGGCGTCGCGCACCGTCCACGGATCGGCGGTGAACACGTCTGCGCCCCGGCGTTCGAAGCTCTCGGCGCCGGCATCGCGCAGGATGTCGAGCGCCGCTCGCAACGGCGCCCGCCACCGCTGGTGGGTGCCGGGCTCGCCGCCGGTGGAACACCCGCAGTCGGTGGCCCACCGGCCGACCCCGTGGGCGCAAGACCAGGCGCTCTCCCGCACCGCCACCTCGTGGCGGGGCTCGTGTGCGGCCACCCAGTGGTTCAGGTTGGACACGCCGACCCCGCGCCGGGGGGCCTCGCTGGTGAGGGCGTAGGCCACGCCTCGCTCGGCCCACTTGTGGTGGTGGCCGAAGGTCTCCCCGTCGAGGGCGACGGTCACGAGTCCGCCCCGCCGGCCGCCGGCGGCGGTGGCCCGGTCGACGAGCACCTCGCTGGGCAGGTCGGAGAAGGCGAGGTCGTGCGACAGCGGGCCGTCGTAGAAGACGATCTGCACGCCCCGGCCCTCTCCCGATGGCGGCAGCCAGCAGTAGGGCAGGCGGGTGTCGAGGGTCCTGTCGTCGACGTCTTTCCACTGCCCGCGGGCCGAGAGCGCCCGCACGGCCCGGGCCTGCCCCGGGGCGAGGATGGTGAAGCGAACCCCTTCCTCGGCCAGGACGCCGAGCACGGAGTCGTTCACCGCCGTCTCGGGCAGCCACATGCCCGTGGCGTCGGTGCCGAAGCGGTGGCGGAAGTCGGCCAGGCCCCAGCGCACCTGGGTGCGGACGTCTCGTTCGTTGGCCAGGGGCAGGATCATGTGGTTCCAGGCCTGGGCCAGCGCCCCGTCCCCCTGGCTCTGGGCCTCGAGGATGCGGGCGTAGACCTCGGGCTGGTGGCGCTCCAGCCACGACATGAGGGTGGGCCCCACGTTGAAGGAGAGGTGCTCGTAGTTGTTGACCAGGGAGAGCACCCGGCCCTCCGCGTCCACGATGCGGGCGAAGGCGTTGGGCCGGTAGGACTCGACCGCGATCCGTGCGTTCCAGTCGTGGTACGGGCCCGCCGACGGCTCGCGCTGCACCTCTTCCGTCCACGGGTTCTCCCGCGGCGGCTGGTAGAAGTGGGCGTGGACGGCCAGGGTCGTGGGAGTCACCCTGGGACGGTTCTGCGAGGGGGTCCCGCGTTCCTTCACGGGAGTGAGGGTAGCTGGGGGCGCCGGGATGCTTGGGGAAGGCAAAGGCGCAATGAAGGGGGGTTGGGGCGCGGGAGCGTCCGGGCGCGTCTGCTCGGGGGGTGCCGGAGGGTCCTCAGGCTTTTGGTGACAGATTTCGCCGACAGGTGGCGAAATCCGTCACCAAAAGCTCGAGGTGGACGGCCGGCGCCGCCGCAGCACCACCCCGCTCCCCTTCCCTGCGCCTTTGACTTTCTCCCGTCGCCCCCTTACTCCTCAGGTTCAAGCCAGATGACCCCGAGGGGCGGAAGCGTGAGGGTGGCCGAGTAGTCGAGGCCGTGGAACGGCCGGGCCTCGGCCAGGATGGGGCCGTTCACGACCCCGCTACCCCAGAAGACCGGAGCGTCGGTGTTGAGGGCCTCCAGCCAGGTCCCCCCCGAGGTAGGCCCACCCGGTAGCCCTGACGCACCACCGGGGAGAGGTTGGCGATGCAGGCCAGGGGCCGGCCGTGTTCGAGGTCGGCGGGGAAGCGGAGGAAGGACAGGACGTTCTGGTCGGTGTCGTTGGCGTCGATCCAGCGGAAGCCGGTGTAGTCGAAGTCCCGCTCCCACAGGGCGGGGCGTTCCTTGTAGAGCAGGTTGACGGTGCGCAGGAGGGTGTCCACGCCCCGGTGGCTGGGGTGCTCGAGGAGGTGCCAGTCGACCGATCGGTCGTGGCTCCACTCCCGGTCCTGGGCGACCTCCGCCCCCTGGAAGAGGAGCTTCTTGCCCGGATGGGCCCACATCCACGCCAGCAGGGACCGCAGGTTGGCCAGCTGCTGCCAGCGGTCGCCCGGCATCTTGTCCAGGAGCGAGCCCTTGCCGTGGACCACCTCATCGTGGGACAGCGGCAGCACGAAGTTCTCGGTGAAGGCGTAGAGCATCCCGAAGGTGAGCTGATGGTGGTGGTGGCGACGGTGGACCGGTTCCCGCTCGAAGTAGTCGAGGGTGTCGTGCATCCAGCCCATGTTCCACTTGAGGGAGAACCCGAGCCCGCCCACATAGGTCGGCCGGGACACCATCGGCCAGGCCGTGGATTCCTCCGCGATGGTGAGGACGCCGGGGTGGCGGCCGTGGACGACGGTGTTGAACTCCTTCAGGAACTCGACCGCCTCCAGGTTCTCCCGCCCGCCGAACTCGTTGGGGATCCACTCGCCTTCCTCGCGGGAATAGTCGAGGTAGAGCATGGAGGCCACGGCGTCGACCCGCAGCCCGTCCACGTGGAACTCGTCCACCCAGAACAGGGCGTTGGCCAGCAGGAAGTTGCGCACTTCGTTGCGGCCGAAGTTGAACACCAGGGTGCCCCAGTCCGGGTGCTCGCCCTGGCGGGGATCCTCGTGTTCATACAGGGCGGTGCCGTCGAAGCGGGCCAAGGCGAAATCGTCTTTGGGGAAGTGGGCCGGCACCCAGTCCACCATCACGCCGATGCCGGCCTGGTGGAGCCGGTCGACCAGGAGGCGGAAGTCGTCGGGCGTGCCGAAGCGGGCGGTGGGGGCGTAGTAGGCCGACACCTGGTAGCCCCAGGAGCCGCCGAAGGGGTGCTCGGCCACGGGCATGAACTCGACGTGGGTGTAGCCGTGGTCGGCCAGGAAGTGGGGGAGCTGCTCGGCCAGCTCCCGGTACGTCAGCGAGCGGCTCCCCTCCTCGGGCACCGTCTTCCATGAGCCGAGGTGGCACTCGTAGATGGACATCGGAGCCTCGAGGTGGTTGGTGCGCTTGCGCCGGTCCAGCCACTCGTTGTCGCCCCAGGTGTGGTGCGATTCGAAGACGACGCTGGCCGTACCCGGCGGCACCTCGGTGGCGAGGGCGTAGGGGTCGGCCTTGAGGCGGAGGGCGGAGTTGGCGTCGACGATCTCGAACTTGTAGCGGGCCCCCGGCTCGACGTCGGGCAGGAACAGCTCCCAGATGCCCGAGGAACCGAGGCGGCGCATGGGGTGCAGCCGGCCGTCCCAGGAGTTGAAGTCGCCCACCACCCGGGCGCCCCGGGCGTTGGGGGCCCACACCGCGAAGCTCGTCCCCCGCACCTCCTGATGGGTGCGCACGCGGGCGCCCATGTTGCACCACAGGGCCTCGTGGCGGCCCTCGCCGAGCAGGTGCAGGTCGAGCTCACCCAGGGTGGGCCAGAAGCGGTACGGGTCGTCGAGGGTGAAGGTGGCGCCGTCCGGATAGCGCACCTCGAGGCGGTAGGAGTCCACTCCCTGGGCCGGCACCCGGGCCTGGAAGAGGCCGGCGGCGTAGCGCTGGTGCATGTCGACCCGCTGACCCTCGGGCAGGACGACCACCATCGATTCGGCATCGGGCCGGTAGGCCCGGATGACGGTGCCGTCCTTCTCGGGGTGGAGCCCGAGGACGTGGTGGGGGTCGCCGTGCCCGCCGGTGAGGAGCAGGCTGACCTCGGCGCCCACGGGATCAACCGTCGGCTGGGAGGCGGCGTTGTTCGGGGGGTCACGGTGTGTCGTCATCAGGCGTTCTCCACGAGTCGGGCGACGGCCCGGGTGGGGATCTCCACCCAGTCGGGCCGGTGGGCCTGCTCATAGGCCACCTCGTAGACCGCCTTGTCCAACTCGAAGGCGGCCAGGACGGCCGAGAGGGCGGCGGGATCCTCGGGCAGGAGGCCGGCGTCGGTGGCCCGGGCCAGGTAGCCGTCCAGGAAGCAGGCGCGGTTGCGGGCCTCCCAGGCCCGGGCCAGGCCGGTGACGTCCTCGTCCTGGGTGGCCATGGCCACCGCCGGCGCGTAGTCCAGGGAGCGCAGCATGCCGGCCACGTCCTTGAGCGGCGACGTGGGCTGTATCCGCTCGGCCCGCGGCCGGGCTGGCTCACCTTCGAAGTCGAGGATGTACCAGCCGGGGTCGGTGCGCATCACCTGTCCGAGGTGGTAGTCGCCGTGGACCCGGATGGCGGGGCCGGCGTCGTCCAGGTCCCGCAGCCGGGAGACGACCCGCCGGGCGCCCTCGACCACGTCGCCGGAGAGCACCCGCTTCACCTGCTCCTCCATCAGGTCGGCCCAGTCGTCGGCGTTCCCGGGGGCGCGCCCGAAGGCCTTGGACATGGCGATGTGCAGGTCGGCCGTGACCTCACCGATCCGGTGGGCCTCGGCCCCGAAGTCGCCGCCCGCCTCGGCCGGATCGGACGGATCGGCATAGAGCTCGCGCAGGGAGGTGAGGGCCATGGCCCAGCCCTCGGTACCGCCGGCCAGGAACCGCTGGGCGAAGGCCAGGTCCCGGTCGTCCCGGCGCCAGGAGCCGAGGGGCTCGGCCACCGCGGTGAACCCGACTCCGGCCAGCGCCTCGGTGACCTCCACCTCGGGGTTGGGCCCGTCGGCCAGGCGCCGGAAGACCTTGAGGATGACGGCGTCGTCGTAGACCAGGGAGGTGTTCGACTGCTCCGCCCCCACGGGACGGACATGTTCGGCCTTGAGGTGGGGCACGACCGACGAGAGCAGGCCGATGGCCAGCTCCGGGTCGAGCAGCCCGTCGTAGACGAGGGCCTGGCCCTGGTCGGTCTCGAACTCGCCCAGGACCGCCGCCTCGTGGCCGCTGAGGAACTCGGCCGTTTGGCCGGTGGGCCGCAGGCCGAGCATGAGCTGGTAGTGGGCCGTTTCGTCGCCGAGGGAGACCTCGACCTCGACCCGGTACAGGGCCGGCCAGCCTTCCATCAGCACCTCGGAGTCGGTGATCCGCACCAGTTCGATGGCGCGGTCCTTGGCTCCGAACCAGCGCTGGCGGGGGAGATGGTCGGCGAGGCGGGGAGCGAGGATGGTGGGGGAGATCATGGGGTGAGCGCCGTCTCCGTGATCTGGAACCAGTAGAAACCGTACGAGCCGAGGGTCAGCAGGTAGGGAAGTTCTCCGATTCGGGGGAAGGGAACCCGCCCGAGCAGCTCGATCGGGGTTCTACCCGCGAACCGCTGGAGCGAAAGCTCCACTGGCTGGGCGAAGCGGGACAGGTTGTTGACGCACAACACGACGTCACGGGGGGTGTCCCCCGGGCCCCCAGCGTCGTCGCCCAGCTCGCGGATGAAGGCCATCACCGACGGGTTCTCGGCCGAGAGCACCTCGAAGCTGCCGACCCCGAACAGCGGGTGCCGCTTCCGGACCGCCAGCATGCGCTGGATCCAGTGCAGCAGGGAGGACGGGTCGCGCAGCTCCGCCTCCACGTTCAGGGCCTGGAAGCCGTACACCGGGTCCATGATCGGTGCCGAGTAGAGCTGGGCCCAGTCGGCCCGGGAGAAGCCGGCGTTGCGGTCCGGGGCCCACTGCATGGGGGTGCGCACCCCGTCCCGGTCGCCGAGGAACACGTTGTCCCCCATCCCGATCTCGTCGCCGTAGTAGAGGATCGGGCTGCCGGGCAGGGAGAAGAGCAGGGCGTGGAACAGCTCCATGACCCGGCGGTCGTTGTCCACCAGGGGGGCGAGACGCCGGCGGATCCCCAGGTTCAGCTTCATGCGGGGGTCCTTGGCGTACTCGGCCCACATGTAGTCCCGGTCCTCGTCGGTGACCATCTCGAGCGTCAGCTCGTCGTGGTTACGCAGGAAGATGCCCCACTGGCAGCCGTCGGGGACCTCGGGGGTCTGGGCCAGGATCTCGGTGATGGGGTGGCGCTGCGCCCGGCGCAGGGCCATGAACATGCGGGGCATGAGCGGGAAGTTGAAGCACATGTGGCACTCGTCGCCGTCGCCGAAGTAGTCGACGACGTCGGCCGGCCACTGGTTGGCCTCGGCCAGGAGGACCCGGCCCTTGTAGCCGGCGTCGACCTCGTGGCGGATGCGCTTCAGGAAGGAGTGGGTCTCCTTCAGGTTCTCGCAGTTGGTGCCCTCCCGCTCGAACAGGTAGGGGACCGCGTCGAGGCGGAATCCGTCCAGGCCCAGGTTGAGCCAGAAGCGCAGCGCCCCGAGCATCGCCTCCTGCACCTCGGGATTGTCGTAGTTGAGGTCGGGCTGATGGGAGAAGAACCGGTGCCAGTAGTACTGCTGGCGCTCCGGGTCCCAGGCCCAGTTCGAGCGCTCCGTGTCGGTGAAGATGATGCGGGCGTCGGGGTAGCCCTGGTCGGTGTCGGACCACACGTACCAGTCCGCCTTGGGGTTTTCCCGGTCCTGGCGCGACTCGGCGAACCACGGATGCTGGTCGGAGGTGTGGTTCACCACCAGGTCGGCGATGATGCGGATGCCCCGCTTGTGCGCCTCTTCGATGAGGCGCACGGCGTCGCCCAGCTTCCCGTACTCGGGGAGGATGGTGAAGAAGTCGGAGATGTCGTAGCCGCCGTCGCGGAGCGGCGACGAGTAGAACGGCAGCAGCCACAGGCAGTCGACACCTAGCCACGACAGGTAGTCGAGCTTCTCGATCAGGCCCTGGATGTCGCCGGTCCCGTCGCCGTTGGCGTCGAAGAAGCTGCGGACCGAGACCTCGTAGAACACCGCCCGCTGGTACCAGCGTTCGTCGGCAACGTCGATCTCGGTCATGTGGCGGAGAACCCTCCTACCCCGGTCACGTCATCTCCCAGGCCGGCATCCAGCGGAGGTGGAGCACATGGGCGGGCTGGTCCGGGACGAGGCGCACGTAGGGGTTGGCCCCGCTCCACACGTAGGTCACCCCCGTCAGCTCGTCGTACGCCTCGTAGGGGGCGTCGGTGGGGAGGCCCAGGTGGCCGAGGTCGAGGCCGAGCACATCGTCGTGGGGATGCTCGGGGTCCAGGTTGACGACGACGAGGACGACGTCGTCCCGGTCCTGGGTCGTCTTCGAGTAGGCCAGCATCGAGTCGTTGTTGGTGTGGTGGAAATGGATGTTCGACAGTTCCTGGAAGGCGGGGTGGCGACGGCGGATGTCGTTCACGGTACGCACGAAGGGACCCAGGTTGCCGGGGGCGTCGAAGTCGCGCTGTTTGATCTCGTACTTCTCCGATTCCAGGTACTCCTCGTTGGTCTCCGCCGCGGGCTGGTTCTCGCACAGCTCGTAACCGGAGTAGATGCCGTAAGCCGGGCTCATGGTGGCGGCCAGCACCAGGCGCAGCTTGAAGGCGCCGGGGCCACCACCCCGCAGTGGCCCGGAGAGGATGTCGGGGGTGTTGGGCCAGAAGTTGGGCCGCATGTAGTCGACCTTGGGGCCGTAGGCGATCTCGGTCAGGTACTCGATGAACTCGGCCTTGGTGTTGCGCCAGGTGAAGTAGGTGTAGCTCTGGGAGAACCCCACCTCGGCCAGGCGGGCCATGACCTTGGGGCGGGTGAAGGCCTCGGCCAGGAAGAAGACGTCGGGATGATGGCGCTGCACCTCGGCGATGGCCCATTCCCAGAAGGCGAAGGGCTTGGTGTGAGGGTTGTCCACCCGGAAGATGCGGACGCCGTGGCCGATCCAGAAGAAGAAAATCTCCAGGCACGCCTCCCACAGCGCCGTCCGGTCAGCTTCTGCCTTCTCGGGGGACACCCCCGGCCCCGGGGCCGGCCACATGTTGATCGGGTAGATGTCCTGGTACTTCTTGGGCGGGTTCTCGGCGTACTTGATGGTCCCGTCGGGTCGGTGGTGGAACCATTCGGGGTGCTCGGTCAGCCACGGGTGCTCAGGGGAGCACTGCAGGGCGTAGTCGAGCGCCACCTCCATGCCTTGCCCCCGGGCCTCAGCCACGAAGGCGTCGAAGTCATCGAAGGTGCCGAGGTCAGGATGCAGGGCGGTGTGGCCACCCTCCTCCGAGCCGATGGCCCACGGGCTGCCGGGGTCGTCGGGTCCGGCGTCCAGCGTGTTGTTGCGGCCCTTGCGGAAGCTGTGCCCGACGGGGTGGACGGGCGGCACATAGACCACGTCGAAGCCCAGGTTGGCCACCCGGGACAGTTCCTTGGCCGCTCCCGCCAGACCGCCGTAAGAGCGCGGGAAGAGCTCGTACCAGGCACCCACCAGGGCGCGCTCCCGGTCCACCCACAGGGGCTGCGGACGGGATGCGGCCAGGTCGGTGGGATCGGGAACGGCGGCCAGGAGGTCGACCAGGGCCGGGTCGAAGGCGTCGGCCAGGCGACCGTCGACGGGGAGGCCGGTGTCCCGCAGGCCGGCCACCGCGGTGGTGACCCGGGTCCGGTGCGCCTTGGCCACCCGGGGGGCGGCCGATTCGAGGAGCACGGCTCCCTCCTCCAGCTCCACATCCACCGGCTGGCTCGCGGCCAGCTTCACCGTGACGGCGTGGCGCCAGGTGGCCAGCCGGTCGGTCCAGCCTTCGACGACGAACTCGTGGGCGCCCAGCGAACCCGGGGTCATCACCGCCTCGAAGCGGTCGTTGCCCACCCCGGTCATGAGCTGGGACTCCCACTTCCCGGTCGTCGAGGCCGACTCAGGTCCACCGTTCTCGACGGCCCGCCACCGCACCCGGGCGGCGATGACGTCGTGGCCGTCCCGGAAGACGTCGGCGGTCACGGTCACCGGGCGGCCCACCACGGCTTTGGCGGCGTATCCGTTCGGGGTCCGGGGGGTGATGTTCTCGATGACGACGCGTTGCGGGCACGAATAAGAGGTCTACCACCCCCAGCGGAGGCGAAACACTGCTCTGGCGGCGTTACGAGGCGAGGCGGTCCCCGTTGGACCACTCGACCCGGAAACCCTCCGCCCGCAGGAGGTCGGCCTGCTCCTCCTCGAGCCGGGTGACGCTCTCCCCCCAGGGCGAACCCGCGCCGGGGATGCAGAGCAGGACCGCCAGGCGACCCTCCCGGCGGACCACGCGGGCTCCGGGCACCAGCAGGGCGCCCATGTCGTCGGGCAGGAGGTGCCCGAGGGTGGCGGCCACGTGGAGAAGCCGCGTCTGCGCCGGGGCGGCCACCGGTTCAGGGCCTGCCCCCTCCGGTCGGGGAGGGGACACAGTGCCCTCGGCGGCGGCGATCTCCCGGGCGGTGCGCACATCGATCTCGACATCGGCCATCAGCGGGCGGCGCTCCAGGACTCCGACGGCCGCGTCGCGCTCGTTCTCGGCGAGCCGCTGGGCCTTCTCCGCCGCGGACCGCCTGGCCTCCGCCTCTTCCGCTTCGACCCGGGCGGTGGCCTGAGCGGTCCTGGCGGCGGCCAGGGCGGTCTGGGCGGTGACCAGCGCCGAACGAGCGTCGTCCCGCTCGGCCTCGGCGCCGGCCAGAGCGGCCCGAGCGAGGGTGAGTTCCTGATGGGCCCGGCGGAGCGCCCGGAGATCGTCCTCCCGGTCGGCTTCGGCCGTC
Source organism: uncultured Actinomycetes bacterium (assembly GCA_963789165.1). GTDB lineage: Bacteria > Actinomycetota > Acidimicrobiia > IMCC26256 > BP-133 > CAWBJP01. Next base: position 305,076 of record CAWBJP010000010.1, on the reverse strand, counting down.
TCGGCCTGGGTCTGATACGTGGCCAGGGCCTCGAGGGCGGCGGTGGCCTCCGCCTCCCAGTGTTCGGCCCGGGCGTGCTCGCGGTCCCGTTCACCGCGAGCCGCCCGAGCCTGCGCCCCGGACTCTTCAGCCGCCGCCCGGGCTTCGCCCAGCCCGGTGGCGCAGTCGGTCAGAGCGGTGCCGATCTCATGGATGGCGGCCTCGAGATCCTGCATCGCCCGTGTGCGGTCCCCCCGCCACCTCGGGTCGGAGGTGCGCGACGCCAATTCGGCGATGCGCCACAGGGCGTCGTTCACCGTGGTCATTTCTGGTGTCAAAGCTTCCTCCCCCGACTGCCGGCGCCTGTCACCCCGACCGGTTCGACCCAGCGCTCTGGTGCACGCGGTCGTCACCGCCCGAAGCAACTACTAGTTCGCCGCCCAAAGCGACATTCCTCCCCCTTCCCGGCATTTCGGACATGTCACCCCCGACCGACCGGGCTCGGAGGACGCGTTAGCGTTGCCAGCCGATGAAGGCACTCCGAAGTTTCACTGTCCGGGCCCGGCTCCCCGAGCCGCTGGCTCCTCTGCACGCTCTGGCCTACAACCTGCGCTGGGCCTGGGACGAGCGGTCCCGGGACCTGTTCCGCTGGTTGGACCCCGACTGCTGGGAGGCGACCGGGCACGACCCGGTCCGCCTTCTCGGTCTGGTGCGCCGGGAGCGGCTGGAGGCCATGGCCTCCGACCCCGGGTTCATGGCCTTCATGGTCGAGGTCCACGAGGAGCTCATCCGCTACGTCTCGGGCCCGAGATGGTTCCAGGGCCGGGACGGCACCCCGCTGCGCTCCGTGGCCTACTTCTCTCCCGAGTTCGGGATCACCGAGGCGCTCCCGCAGTACTCGGGGGGTCTCGGCGTGCTCGCCGGCGACCACCTCAAGGCGGCCAGCGGGCTGGGCCTGCCCCTCGTCGGCGTCAGTCTGTTCTACAAGCAAGGCTATTTCCGCCAGGAGCTCAACGCCGACGGCTGGCAGCAGGAGCGCTACCCCCTGCTCGACCCGCACGCCATGGCCCTCAACCTGGTCGACGGCGCCCGGGTCAGCCTCGACCTGGCCGGCACCCAGCTGGTGGCCCAGGTGTGGCGGGCCCAGGTCGGGCGCGTCTCCCTCTTCCTGCTCGACGCCGACGTGGAGGAGAACGACGAGGCCGGCCGCGCCGTCACCGACCGCCTCTACGCCGGAGATGCCGAGCACCGGATCCGCCAGGAGATCCTGCTTGGCATCGGCGGCGTGCAGGCCCTGCAGGCGGCCGGGGAGGAACCCCAGATCTTCCACACCAACGAGGGCCATGCCGGGTTCCTGGGACTCGAGCGGATCCGCCAGCTCGTGACGGGCCAGGGCCTGCGCTTCTCCGAAGCGGTGGAGGCCGTTCGGGCCGGCACCATCTTCACCACCCACACCCCGGTGCCCGCCGGCATCGACCGTTTCCCCCGGGAGATGATGGAGCGTTACTTCAAGCGCTTCGCCGACGAGTGCAAGGTGCCCTTCGCCGAACTCATGGCGCTCGGCCAGGAGCCGGGCGCCGGCTCCGACGCCCCCTTCAACATGGCCGTGATGGGCCTGCGCCTCGCCTCCCTCTCCAACGGTGTGTCCAAGCTGCACGCCACCGTGTCGCGCCGGATGTTCTCCGGGCTGTGGCCCGGGGTGCCCGACGAGGAGACCCCGATCCTGGCCGTGACCAACGGCGTCCATGCCCGGACCTGGGTGTCGCCCGAGATGGACGAGCTGCTCAACCGCTACGTACTCCCCGAGTGGCCCGAGGCCGACGAATCGCGCTGGGACCGCATCGAGGACGCCCACGACGACGAGGTGTGGCGCGTCCGGGACCAGGGCCGGGCCCGGCTGGTGGCCTTCGTGCGCCAGCGCCTCCAGGAGACGGCGCAGGCCAAGGGCATGAGCTCGGACGTGGCCTGGACGGGCGAGGTCCTTGACCCTCGGGTGCTCACCATCGGTTTCGCCCGGCGCTTCGCCGCCTACAAGCGGGCCACCCTCCTGCTGTCTCAGCCGGCCCGGCTCAAGGCGCTGCTCACCTCCAGCGAGCGTCCGGTCCAGTTGATCTTCGCGGGCAAGGCCCACCCCGCCGACGACATCGGCAAGGAGATGATCCGCGAGATCGTCCAGTTCTCCCGCGACCCCGAGGTCCGCCACCGGATGGCGTTCGTGGAGGACTACGACATCGTCGTCGCCCGCCACATGTACCAGGGCGCCGACGTGTGGGTGAACACGCCGCGGCGGCCCCTGGAGGCTTGCGGTACCTCGGGGATGAAGGCGGCCATCAACGGCGCCCTCAACTGCTCCATCCTCGACGGCTGGTGGGACGAGATGTTCGACGGGGACAACGGCTGGGCCATCTCCTCGGCGGAGACCTACGACGACCCCGTCCGCCGGGACGAGGTCGAGGCCGCCAGTCTCTTCGAGCTGCTCGAACGCCAGATCGTGCCGCTCTACTACGAGCGCTACGGCGGCCCGCTGCCCCGGAGCTGGGTACGCAAGGTGAAGTCGTCGCTGCGTTCCCTCGGCCCCCGGGTGAGCGCCTCCCGGATGGTGCAGGACTACGTGGGGGAGATGTACGAGCCGGCCGCGGCCCGGGTCGAGGTCATGATGCGGGACAAGGGGGCCCGAGCCCGGGATCTCGCCGCCTGGAAGCAGCGGGTGGCGAAGGGTTGGGGGGGCGTCAAGGTCCACGTCGTGGAGAGCGAGTCGGCGCTGTCCGACCTGGGGTCCATGAAGAAGGTGGAGGCGGTGGTCGGCCTGGGCACCCTGGACGAGGACGACGTCGAGGTCCAGCTTCTCCACGGCCCCGTGGGGGCCAACGAGGAGCTCCAGCCCCTCCTCACCGTGACCATGGAGCTGGTGGGCCTGGACGACGGCTCCGACCCCACCGGTCGCCGCTTCGCCGGTTCCTTCGCCTGCGACCACGCCGGCCGCTACGGCTTCGCCGTGCGGGTCGTCCCCTTGCATCCCGATCTCACCACCTTCGCCGAGCTCGGCTGCGTCGTCTGGGCCTGAGAAATCCGGGAAAAAATCCGCCCATAGGGGCTGAAATGTGCTGACTTTTTGGACTAGTGTTCGGGGTGAAGGGGGAGACGCTGGGGTGTCTGGGGACCACTTCAACTTTGCCGTGGCCTGCCCTTTGGGGGCGTGGATCACTAGAATCTGCCCGCGTCGGGACGCGCCCATCAGGTGCCGTGTCCGGACGGAACGGATTCCGGTGATGCCATGACCTCGGGGGGCAAGTACATCCGCCCACCGTCGCTGCGGGAGTTTCTCGAGAGCGACGGAAACCTGCGGTCCTTCGCGCTCCTCGACTCGCTCGTGGAAGCGGTGGTGGTGGCGCGCCGGCTGCTGCCGGCGGAGACCAATCGCAGACAGGCGGCCCGCAACCGCCGTTTCGTGGAGCGCTGGTTCAACCGCCACGGTGGCGAGGAGCCGGTGCCGGCCACCCAGGAGTTGCTCACCTTCGCCTCCTGGAAGGCCGAATGCCTGGAGGACGGGGAGCTGGCCGAGCGTTTCGAGGCGTCCCTGCCGCCCGACACGCTGGCCCGCGCCCTGCAACTGGTGGACGACCTCCGGCACGTGCATCCCCTGGCGGTGGCCGAGGAGCTGATCGACTGGACCTGCCGGGCGTGCGGCGAGAGCTTCGTGCGGGCCCCGGCGGTGGTGGTGACCAACACCGGCGAGGAGCTCGGGTACGACACCGACCTCACCTACTGCCTGGGGTGCATGCTGATCGCCACCGCGGCGCTGGAAGCGGCGTCGGGGATCGACCGCTTCACCGAGTCGATCGACGACGAGCGGATGGCCCTGCGCCCCGACATCGCCATGCTGGCCGGCGATGGGGGTGATCGCGAGCTGGTGCTCACCGACGACGCGGACGACGACACCGACGAGCTGGTGCTCGACGACGAGGAGATGGTCCGCAGCGAAGCCGACCGCCTCACCGTCCAGCTCGAGGTGTCGCAACGGCGCATGGCCGCCCTGGAAGCCCGGCGGGCCGCGCTCATCCGCCGGCTGGAGGACGCCGGCCGCCAGATGGGCGAAGGGGGCGGCGGCTCTTAGCGGAACGTCCGCTAACGCCGCTCGGGCGGTGGTTCGTGGCTCGGGCCCACGTGGTCGTCGAGCCAGTTGCAGAGCGGGCCCGCGTCGGTCCACACCTTCACCACCCGATCCCGGGCCGCCCCGGTGTGCAGCCACCGAGCCACGGGGAACGCCTTCCCCGCGATGAGGCCCTTGCGGCGCAGGAGGGCGATCCGCGCATGGTCCTTGGGGTAGCCCCGGGGGGCGGTCTTGAGCGTGTCGTGGGCGCTCACGTCATAGCCGGCCTTCTCCAGCCCGGCCACCAGGTCCTCCACCTCGTCACCGGACTTGTCCTCCACCACCGCGGCCCGGTACCGCTCCAACTGGTCGGAGGCCATCACGTAGTAGCCGGCGGCGGCGAAGAGGCCGGTGGCGGAGAGCTGGACGTAGTACAGCGCCCCGCCCTCCCCTTCGGTCACCGCCCCCATCTGGGTCTTGTACGGACTCTTGTCCCGGGAGAAGCGCACATCCCGGTAGGGCCGGAAGATCTTGAAGTCGCCGAACTCGGCGCACGCTTCGGTGAGCGCCTCCAGAGGGCCCCGAACACTCCGGTCGTAGATGTCCTTGTGCGCATTCCAATAGCTCTTCGAGTTGTCGGCCTCGAGCCCGGCCCAGAAGTCCAGCGCCTCAGGAGGGAAACCCTTGAAACCCATTGGCCCTTCCTACCCCAGCGGCCCGAGGACCGCCACCGACTCCGGGGGGAGGTCCAGCTGGCCCTCGGTGGTCAGGCGGATGTAGTTGGTGGAGGTGAGGATGACCACGCCCGGTTCGGGCGGCAGGGGGACGAAGCGCCGCTCGGCGGAGAAGTTGGCCGCCACCGTGGCCGCACCGCGGTTCATGACAACCCACTGCTCGTCCTCGTCGAAGATGGCCCGGACCCGGGACATGTCACCGTCGGAGAGGTCGGGGAGGCGCCGTCGGAGGGCGAGCAGCTGGCGGTGCCAGGTCAGCATCTCGGCGTGGGGTTCCTTGTCCAGCTCGGCCCAGTCGAGCTTGGAGCGCTCGAAGGTGGCGGGGGCCTGGGGGTCGGGCACCTGGGTGGGATCCCAGCCGAAGGCGGAGAACTCCCGGGTCCGCCCTTCCGTCACCGCCCGTCCCAGGTCCGGGTCCTGATGGTCGGTGAAGTAGCAGAAGGGACTGGAGGCGGCCCACTCCTCGCCCGCGAAAAGCATGGGCACGAAGGGCGAGCAGATCACCAGGGCGGCGCCGATCTTGAGCTTGCCCAGACTCACGAGATGGCAGGAGCGTTCCCCCTGGGCCCGGTTCCCGACCTGGTCGTGGTTCTGGAGGAAGCCGCAGAAGCGGTGGCCGGACACGCCGGTGACGGGCCGGCCGTGGCGGCGGTCGCGGTGGGCCGAGTAGCGCCCGCCGTAGACGTAGATCCGCTCCAGGGCGTCGGCCAGGTCGGCCAGGGCACCGAAGTCCTCGTAGTACCCGGTCCGCTCGCCGGTGAGGGCGGCGTGCAGCGCGTGGTGGAAATCATCGCTCCAGGTGGCGTCGAGGCCGTAGCCCCCCATCTCCACCGGGCGGACGAGGCGAGGGTCGTTGAGGTCTGACTCGGGGATCACCAGGAGTCGCCGGCCGAGCTGGGTCTCCAGGGCCCGGACGGCGGCGCCCAGCTCTTCGAGGATGTGGACGGCGGACTGGTCGAAGATGGCGTGGACGGCGTCGAGGCGCAGCCCGTCGGCGTGGTAGTCGGCCAGCCACAGGCGGGCGTTGTCGGTCACGAAGCGCCGGACCTCGTCGCTGCCGGGCCCGTCGAAGTTGACGGCCTCACCCCACGGGGTGGAGTAGCGGTCGGTGAAGTAGGGGCCGTAGGCCCCGAGGTAGTTCCCGTCCGGACCCAGGTGGTTGTGGACGACGTCGATGATCACCCCGACGCCCCGGGCGTGGGCGGCGTCGACCAGCCGCTTGAGGCCCTCGGGCCCGCCGTAGGCGTGGTGGGGGGCGAACAGGTCGACCCCGTCGTACCCCCAGCCCCGCTCGCCCGGAAACTCGCATACCGGCATGAGCTCGATGTGGGTGACGCCGAGATCGACCAGATGGTCGAGCCGGTCGATGGCGGCCTCGAAGGTGCCCTCGGGGGTGAAGGTCCCGACGTGGAGCTCATAGACCACGCCGGCCGAGAAGGGCACGGGCCCCGTCCAGGCCTGATCGGTCCACGGAAACGCCGAGTGGTCCACCACCCGGGAGCGGCCGTGGGGACCGTCGGGCTGGAAGGGCGAGCGGGGATCGGGCCGCGGCGGCCCCCCGTCGACGGCGAAGGCGTAGTCGGTCCCCGGGCCCGCCTCGTGCACGCTCAGCACCCACCACCCGCCCGGCGCCGACACCATCGGCCGGCGCTCATCCCCCAGCACGAGGTGCACCGACGCCGCCTTCGGCGCCCACACCGAGAACGTGTTCATCGTCCGTGCCCCTCCTCTCTCCTTTCTGGTGACGCCAGGAGGCCCAAAAGGGCTACTGGGTGTCACCAGAAACCAGAAATCAGCTGGCCGCCTCCAGCAACGCCACCGGGAACGACCCCAGCAGCTCTACCACCCGCACCGCCCCTTCAAAGCGCCTTTCCCCATCCAACGCGTCGCGCCACCCACCCGGCGGCAGCGTCAGCGCGGTGTCCCCCCAGTCGCCCCCCAACCCCAGCACCAGCCTCGGCACCACCGCGACGATCTCGCCCCCCCGCACGTACGCCACCACGTGGCCGGCCTTCGCCCCCGTAGCCGCCAGGGCCGAGTACCCCCCCCGGAACGCCTCCGGCCGCCGGCGCCGGAGATGGAGCGCCCGCTGCGTGAGCAACATCTTGGGCAGCCCCGAGTCGGCCCGGTCCCCCCACGCCTCCCCGGGCGACATCCCCTCGGCCTCGGAGAGCAGGGCCGCCCGCACCGACCAGTCGACGGGGCGGCGGTTGTCGGGGTCGACCAGGGAGAGGTCCCAGAGCTCGTTGCCCTGATAGAGGTCGGGAACGCCGGGCGAGGTGAGCTTGAGCAGGGTCGTGGCCAGGGAGTTCACCCGTCCGGGACCGACCAGGGGGCCGGCGAATTCCGCCAGTTGCCCCAGGAACTCCGCGTCGGTCAGCGCGCCCTCGACGAAGGCGCGCAGGGCGGCGTCGTAGTCCGGGTCGGGGTCGACCCAGGAGGTGTGTTCCTTCGCCTCCTTGGACGCCTTCTCGATGTAGCCCATGGCCCGGTCGGCGGCCAGGGGCCAGGCGCCCACCAGCGTCTGGTACAGCAGCCATTCGATGTTGCGGTCGGGCAAGTCGCCGCGGCGGTGGCGCCGGTTGTGCGAAGACCAGGAGGCGACCGCCTCGGCGAAGGGCTCTGGGATCTCGGACAGCAAGGCCAGTCGGGCCCTCACGTCCTCCGAGCGCTTGGTGTCATGGGTCGAGGTGGTCAGCATGGTGGCCGGCCAGGTGCGCTGGACCATCTCGTTGTGGCGGTGGAACTCCTCCACCGAAATCCCGAAGTGGCCCGGGTCACCGCCGACCTCGTTGAGGGCGGCCAGGCGGGTGAAGGTGTAGAAGGACGTGTCCTCCACCCCCTTGGCCATCACCGGTCCGGTCACCTGTTGGAACCGGCACACCAACTCGTCCTCGGCTGCTCCTCGATGGCGGGCGAGCATGACCTCGCCGAGGAAGTCGAACAGGTCGGCGTCGAGATCCGGGCGGCTTTCCTTGGCCCGCTTCACCGCCTCCTCCACGTGAGCGACGTCGTCGGGGGAGGGCTCGACCCCGGGCACCACGTAGGTGCGGTAGACGGGGAAAGCGGCGATCACTTCCCGCAGCGTTTCGTGGATCTCGTGGCGGGTGTAGTCGCGGTAGCGGCGGTTGCGGTCGCAGACCTCGACGGCCAGCCCGGTCAGCCAGTTCACCTCGGCGGCGAGGACCTCGCGCATGACGAGGTGCTTCTTGTCCCACACCACGTCGGACCACTCGGCCGGCAGGCGGGCGAATTGGGCGTAGGTGGTGGTCAGCGGGTCCTCACCCGCCGGATCCACCAGCACTCCGGTCGCCTGGTGGGCGAAGTCGTAACCCGTGGTTCCGGCCACCGGCCAGGTGGTGGGCAGGCGCTCGCCCGGCTCCAGGATCTTCTCCACCACCAGCCACGCCTCCGGACCGAGCCCGGCCAACCGGCGCAGATAGCCCTCCGGGTCCCGCAGGCCATCGGGGTGGTCGATGCGCAGGCCATCGAGGACCCCGTCCCGGAGCCAGCCCGCCACCAGCTCGTGGGTGTCGGCGAAGACGGTCTCGTCCTCCACCCGCAGCGCGGCCAGCGTATGGATGTCAAAGAACCGCCGGTAGTCGAGCTCCCGGCCCGCCGTGCGCCAGAAGGCCAGGCGGTAGTTCTGGCGCTCGAGGAGGGCATCGAGGGCGTCGGGGTCGGCGTTGATCCGGGCCACCTCGGCGTCGAGGGCCGCGGCCACCTCGGGTTCCTCCTCGGCCAGGCGGGCCAGGGTGGCCGCCAGCACCTCCTTGTCCCGGTGTCGCTCCCGGACGGAGTCCCGGTCCGTGAGCCAGCTGGGCGGCAGGTGACCGAAGGCGGTGGCCAGGCTCTCCAGCTCGAGTGACTCACAGGACCGGCCGGCGGCGGCCAGCAGATCGTCGAGCGAGCGGGGCGCCACGGGGAGGGCGTGGTCGTAGTAGTGGACGGTGAACCGGCCGCCCTGACGCCGGAGCTGGATCTCGCCCGCCTCCAGCACCCGGCCGTAGTGGTCGCCCAGGATGGGCATGAGCACCGTGTTGCGCAGCTTGGCCTCGGGCGGATCCCAGTCGACGTCGAAGTAGGAGGCGTACTGGGATGACGGGCCGTTCTCGAGCACGTCCCACCACCAGGCGTTCCCGGAGGTGACGGCCATGTGGTTGGGGACGATGTCGAGAATCTGGCCCAGGCCCGAGTCCTCCAACGCGGCACACATCCGGCGGTGGGCCTCGGCCCCGCCCAGCTCCTCGTTGACCCTGGAGGGGTCCACGACGTCGTAGCCGTGGGTGGATCCGGGCGCGGCCTGCAGGTACGGCGACGAGTAGAGGTGGCTGACCCCGAGGCGGGCCAGATAGGGAGCCAGGGCGGCGGCGTCGTCGAAGCCGAAGGCGGGTTGGAGCTGGAGGCGGTAGGTCGACAGCGGCGGAACCACCGCCTACTCCACCCGCCTCAGCACCAGGACCGAGCGGGCGCCCACCTCCACCTCTTCCCCCGACTTGACCGGCTCGCCCTCGCCCCATTCGGGGCTCCATGCCGCCGCCACCAGGTTCTCGGGCTCGCCGCGGGAGGTGGGCAGATTGTCGGTGTCGAGCACGACGGCCCAGCGCTCACCGAACTTCCCGTCGGGCACCTTGAAGTGCAGCTGCTCGTGGTGTCCGTTGAAACATACGAGAAAGCTGTCGTCGGTGATCCGGTCCCCCCGGGGATCGGGGTCGGGGATGGCGGAGCCATTGAGGAAGACAGCCAGAGACTTCGCGAAACCGGAGTTCCAGTCCTCGTCGGACATCTCGGTGCCGTCGGGGGAGAACCAGGCGATGTCCCCCACCCCGCTGCCCCGCAGCGGCCGGCCGAAGAACCAGCGTCGCCGGTGGAACACCGGGTGCTCCCGGCGGAAGGCGGACAGGCGGGCGGTGAGGGCGAGGAGGTCCTCGTACTCCTCCCGGCACGACCAGTCGACCCAGGAGATCTCGTTGTCCTGGCAGTAGGCGTTGTTGTTCCCGCCGCTGGGTCCGGCCCATCTCGTCACCGGCCAGGATCATGGGGACACCTTGGGACAGCAGCAGCGTGGCGAGGAAGTTGCGCTGCTGGCGCCGGCGCAGCGCGTTGACGGCGGGGTCGTCGGTTTCGCCTTCCACGCCGCAGTTCCATGATCGGTTGTGGCTCTCCCCATCGCGGTTGCCCTCGCCGTTGGCCTGGTTGTGCTTCTCGTTGTAGGAGACGAGGTCCCGCAGGGTGAAGCCGTCGTGGGCGGTGATGAAGTTGATGCTGGCCGACGGCCGGCGCCCGTCCCCCTGGTAGAGGTCGGAGCTGCCGGTGAACCGGCCGGCGAACTCTCCCAGGGTGGCGTGCTCGCCGCGCCAGAAGTCGCGGACGGTGTCGCGGTACTTGCCGTTCCATTCCGACCACAGGGCGGGGAAGTTGCCCACCTGGTAGCCGCCCTCGCCGACGTCCCACGGCTCGGCGATGAGCTTGACCTGGGACACCACCGGGTCCTGCTGGATGAGGTCGAAGAAGGCGGACAGCCGGTCCACCTCGTGCAGCTCCCGGGCCAGGGCGGACGCCAGGTCGAAGCGGAACCCGTCCACGTGCATCTCGGTGACCCAGTACCGCAGGGAGTCCATCACCAGCTGGAGGCTGTGCGGATGGCGCATGTTCAGGCTGTTGCCGGTGCCCGTGTAGTCCATGTAAAAGCGGGCGTCCTCGGTCAGCCGGTAGTAGGCGGCGTTGTCGATGCCCTTGAACGACAGGGTCGGACCCAGGTGGTTCCCCTCGGCGGTGTGGTTGTAGACCACGTCGAGGATCACCTCGATGCCCGCCTCGTGCAGGGCCCGCACCATGCTCTTGAACTCGGACACCTGCTCACCCCGGATACGGGTGGCGGCGTAGCCGTTGTGGGGGGCGAGAAAGCCGATCGAGTTGTAACCCCAGTAGTTGCGCAGGCCCCTTTCGGCCAAGCGGTGGTCGTGGATGAACTGGTGGACGGGCATCAGTTCGACGGCGGTGACCCCGAGGCGGGTGAGATGCTCGATGGCGGCCGGGTGGGCCAGGCCGGCATAGGTACCCCGCAGTTCCTCGTCGATGTCGGGATGCTGGTAGGTGAACCCGTTGACGTGGAGCTCGTAGATCACGCTCTCGTGGAACGGGATGCGGGGCGAGTGGTCGTTGCCCCATTTGAAGAATGGGTTGGTGACCACCGACTTGGGCACGAAGGGGGCGCTGTCCCGGGTGTCGATGGTCAGGTCTTCCTTGCCCAGCCAGTAGCCGAACACCGCCGGATCCCATTCCACCTCGCCGTCCACCGCCTTGGCGTACGGGTCGAGGAGGAGCTTGGCCGAGTTGCAGCGGTGCCCGGCGACCGGATCGTAGGGCCCGTGGACCCGAAAGCCGTAGCGCTGTCCCGGGCCGACGCCGTGCAGGTAGCCATGCCAGCACAGGGCGGTCACCTCGGTGAGAGGGACGCGCGTCTCGGTGCCATCGTCGTCGAAGAGGCACAGATCGACCTGCTCGGCCACCTCGGAGAAGAGGGAGAAGTTGGTGCCCGCCCCGTCGTAGGTGGCGCCGAGCGGGTACGGCTGCCCGGGCCAGACCTTCATGCGCGGGCACCTTACCCGGGGGTCAGCCGGCCAGAGCCAACGAACTGGATACGCTTTCCAGCCCGGCGGGCCACGGGACCCGGGTTCGCCGGGCAGGACCACTGGGTAGGGACGCGCTCATGTCTGATCACTTTGTCGACCACGACCATGAGGCGCTGGCCCACAGCCACCGTCACTACCACGTCACCCACAACATGAGCGCCGGTGGCTTCGAGCACCTCTCCTCGGAGCACGACCACGATCATGATCACTCCGCCCTCCATCACGCTCACGTCCCCCACGAGAACTTCGACTCCGAGCACCAGGGTGAGGCTCACGTCCACGACCACGTGGAACCGGTCCGCCCGTCGACCGCCCGCACGACGGCGGTCAAGTCGAGATCGCGCAAGGGCACTGACGGGGCCAACGGCGAGGGAAAGACCGATACGCGGAGGCCCGCCCGTCGCACCGCGTCGCGGGCGACGACGAGCTAGCCGGAGCCTACTTACGGTCAGGAAACGGCCTGCTCGACCGCCGCCCACGCCTTCCGGGCCGCGATCAGCACCGGGTCCCAGACCGGCGAGAAGGGCGGGGCGTAGCCGAGGTCGAGGTGGGCGATCTCGTCCACCGACATCTCGTTCCACAGGGCGCAGGCCAGGACGTCGATGCGCTTGGCCGCCCCTTCCGCACCCACGATCTGGGCCCCGAGCAAACGGCCTGACCGTCGCTCGGCCACCAGCTTCGTGGTGATGGTGGCGGCTCCGGGGAAGTAGCCGGCCCGGGTCGTCGATTCGACCGTGACCGTTTCGAACTCGAAACCGGCGGCTTCCGCTTCTGTTTCCCGCAGGCCGGTGCGGGCCACCTCCAGGCCGCACACCTTGGTGACCGCCGTGCCTACCACGCCCGGGAAGGTCGCGTAGCCGCCGCCCAGGTTCACTCCCGCCACCCGGCCCTGCTTGTTGGCATGGGTGCCGAGGGCGATGGTGACGGGCCGGCGCGACACGCGGTGGTGGACCTCGACGCAGTCTCCGGCGGCCCACACCGACGGGCGCTGGGTATGCATCCTCCGGTCCACGGCGACGCCGCCGCTCGGGCCCAACGGGATGCCCGCACCCTGGACCAGGCCGGTGTTGGGCCGGACGCCCAGCCCGAGCACCACCAGGTCGGCGGGCAGGGTGGCCTCCGAGGTCACCACCGCGGAGACGGCGTCCTTGGTGGTTTCGTAGCCCTCGACCGCGGCGCCGAGGTGGAGGGCGACGCCGATGCTCCGCAGACCGTCGGCTACCAGCGCGCCCATGTCCGGGTCGAGGGTCGACATGGGCTGGGGCGCCTGGTCCACCAGCGCCACCTCCAGGCCCCGTTGCACCAGGGCCTCGGCCATCTCCAGGCCGATGTAGCCGGCCCCGACGACCACCGCCCGCCGGGGGGCGTCGTCGGCGGCGACCAGCCGTCGCAGGGCGAGTCCATCTTCCAGCCCCTGGACGCCGAAGATCCCCGAGGCTCCGGCGCCGGGAAGGTCGGGGCGGATGGGGGTGGCCCCGGTGGCCACCATCAACTCGTCGTAGGACTCCCGGCGTTCGGCCCCCGACTCCAGGTCCCGCACCGTCACGGACTGCGCCTCCGTCTCGATGGCGGTGACCTCGTGGCGCAGGTGGACGTCGATTCCCCGGCGGCGGTGCTCCTCGGGGCTGCGGGCGATCAGGCTGTCGGGGTCGGTGACGACCCCACCCACCGAGTAGGGGATCCCGCAGGCCGAATAGGACGTGTAACCGCCCCGGTCGAAGGCCACGATCTCGAGCTCGTCGGGTGTCCGGCGCCGGCGGGCCTCGGAGGCGGCACTCATGCCGGCGGCATCGCCGCCGATGACGACGAGCCGTTGGCGGCTCACGGAGAGTTGGCTTCGGGGACACCCGGGGCCCCGGGCCGGGCGCAGGCCGGCGGGTGCCAGCCGCCGTCGCCGGCGATGAGCCCGTCGGCTTCGGCCGGGCCCCAGCCGTCGGGCTCGTAGGCGATGGCCGGGGGCGGCCGCTCGAGGACGGGGTCGATCACCCGCCACGCCTCCTCGACGGTGTCCTGGCGGGCGAACCGGCGGGCATCACCCTCGATGGCGTCGTCGAGCAGGCGCTCGTAGGGGTCGGTGGCATCACCGGCGCCGGAGGCGTCGAGGGGAGTGGCGAACTCGGCTCCCCGCGACACCAGATCCTCCCCCAGCGCCTTGACCTCCAGCATCAGGCTGACCGACTCCTCGGGGCCGAGGCAGAACCGCATGTGGTTCGGGTGGGGAGCGGCCGATCCCTCCGGGGTGAACAGGAGGCGGGGCGGGGAGCGGAACTCGACGAGCACCTCGGTGGCTGTGGCCGCCAGTTTCTTCCCCGCCCGGACGTAGAACGGCACGCCGGCCCAGCGCCACGACTCCACGTTGAGACGCAGGGCGGCGAACGTCTCGGTGTCGGAGTGGGACGTCACGCCCTCCTCGTCGCGGTAGCCGCGGTACTGGCCCCGGACCACGTTCGCAGGATCGGCCGGCGGCATGGCCTTGAGGACCTTCACGACCTCGTCCCGCAGGGCGTCGGCGTCGACCCCGACGGGAGGCTCCATGGCCACCAGGGCGACGACCTGGAGGAGATGGTTCTGGACGACGTCCCGGATGGCGCCCGCCTCCTCGTAGAACTTCCCCCGGCCCCCGATCCCGAACGTCTCGGCCATGGTGATCTGGAAGCTGGAGACGTAGCGCCGGTTCCACACCGGCTCCAGCAAGGTGTTGGCGAAGCGGAACACGAGCAGGTTCTCCACCGCCTCCTTGGCCAGGTAGTGGTCGATCCGGAAGATCTCCTCCTCGGGAAACACCCGATGGAGCGAGGCGTTGAGCTCCCGGGCGCTGGCCAGGTCCCGCCCGAAGGGCTTCTCCACCACCACCCGGGCGCCCTCCACCAGACCGGCGGCGGCCAAGCCGTCGACCACGTCGTCGAACAGGCTCGGGGGGATCGACAGGTAGAACAGCGGGTGCTGGGTGTCCCGGGCCTCGGCCAGGCGCTCGGCCAGTCGCTGGTAGGTCTTGGCGTCCTGGTAGTCACCGCTGACGTAACTGACGGCGGCGACGACGCTTTCGACGGCGGCTCCCTCGTAGTCCTCTTCGCTGGCGGCGAGCGCTTCCCGGACGCGCTGGCGCAGTTGATCGTCGTCCCAGCCCCGGGAGGCGACGCCGATGATGGGCATGCCATCGATGAGGCCGCGCTCGGCGAGCCGGGCGAGCCCGGGGAACAGCTTCTTGTAGGCGAGGTCGCCGGTGGCCCCGAAGAGCACGATGGCGTCCGAGCGCGGCCGCGGTCCCGTCACAGCTGCACGGCCGTGTGGCCGCCGAACTGCTGGCGGAGGGCGGCGATGACCTTCATGGCGGGGGAGTCGTCCTGACGGGAGGCGAAGCGGGCGTAAAGGGCGGCGGTGATGGCCGGGGCGGGGACGGCCAGGCGCACCGCCTCCTCCACCGTCCACCGTCCCTCGCCGGAGTCCTCGGCCCAGCCCTTGATGTGCTCCAGGGCCTCGTCGTCCACCAGGGCCAGGTGCAGCAGCTCCAGCAGCCAGGACCGTATGACGGTCCCGTGGCGCCAGGCGTCGATGGCGCCGGGCACGTCGATGCCGAGGTCGGAAGCAGCCAGCAGCTCGTAGCCTTCGGCGTAGGCCTGCATGAGGCCGTACTCGACGCCGTTGTGGACCATCTTCGTGAAGTGCCCGGCGCCGGACGCCCCGACGTGGGCCAGCCCGCCCTCGTGGGGGGCCAGGGCCAGCAGCACCGGCTCGAGCAGCTCGAAGTGTTCGGGGCGCCCTCCGACCATCAGGCCGTAGCCGTTCTCCAGGCCCCAGATCCCGCCCGAGACCCCGACGTCGAGGAAGCCGATGTCCCGTTCGGCCAGCTCCGCTGAGCGGGTGATGGACTCCCGGTAGTTGGAGTTGCCCCCGTCGGCCACCAGGTCACCGGCCGAGAGGAGCACCGCCAGGGCGGCGATGGTGGCCCGGGTCGGCTCCCCGGCGGGGACCATGACCCACACCAGCCGAGGGGAGGGTCCGAGCGCCTCGACGAGGTCGGCGAGGGAGGCGACGTCGCTGACCTTGGGGTCCCGGTCGTAGCCCACCACATCGTGGCCGGCCCGGCGGAGCCGTTCGGCCATGTTGCCGCCCATCCGACCCAGGCCGACCATCCCGAGCTTCACGCCCGGGGAGCGTAATTCAGGCTGCGGGGGCCTCTTGCACGCCCGGGGCGCGGGGTGTCCCCGAGATGTCAGCGCGGATGGCCTGGAGGCGATCGAGGTCGACGGTGTCCTCGGCGAGGAGCTCGGTAACCACGGCGTCGAACAGCGTGCGCTGCTCGGCCAGGAGGGCGCGGGCCCCGTCGAGCGCTTCGGACAGCATCCGGTCCACCTCGGCCATGACCTTCTCCGTGGGGGCCATGCCGGTCATCTCGGGGTGGGTGGCGGCCAGGCCGAGCGAGGACATGCCCCACTGGGTGACCATGCGCAGGGCCATGGACGTGGCCGAGGCCAGGTCGCCGGACGCACCCTGGGTGAAGTCGCCGTCGAGGAGTGCCTCTTCGGCCGCCCGTCCGCCCATGGCCACCACGAGCTGGGCCCGGGCCTGGGAGCGGGTGAGGAAGCTGTGGTCGTCGCCGCCCATCCAGGTGACCCCACCGGCGATCCCGCGGGGGACGATGGTGACCTGGACCGGGTCGTGGGCGTCGGGCAGCACCAGGGCGGCCACGGTGTGGCCCGCCTCGTGCCAGGCCGTCACCTCGCGGTCGCGGTCGGTCACCACGGCCGAGCGGCGGGCCCGGCCCATGACCACGGTGGCCAGCGCCTCGTCGAAGTCGCCCGCCTCGATGGTGGTGCGGCTGCCGCGGGCGGCCTCCAGGGCGGCCTGGTTGACCAGGTTGGCGATGTCGGCGCCGGTGAGGCCGGGCGTGCGCCGGGCCAAGCCGACGAAGTCGACATCGGAGGAGATGTTGCGGTCCTTGGCGTAGAGGCCGAGGAGCCGGGTGCGGCCCCGCCGGTCGGGAGCGGCCACCGTGACCTCCCGGTCGAAGCGGCCGGCCCGCTGGAGGGCGGGATCGAGCACGTCGGGGCGGTTGGTGGCGGCCATGACGATCACGCCAGGGATGGTGGCACCGGCCTTGTCCAGCGTCTTGGTGCCGGCGTTGAAACCGTCCATCTCCACCAGGAGGGCGTTGAGGGTGGACTCCCGCTCCTCGGAGGAGCCGTTGCCGGCCGCTCCGTGGCGGGCCCGGCCCACCGAGTCGAGCTCGTCCAGGAAGACGATCCCGCCCGTCTTCTTGGCCTTGGCGAACAGGTCGCGCACCCGGGCGGCGCCCACGCCGACGAACATCTCGGCGAAGTCGCTGCCGGCGGCGGAGTAGAAGGGCACCCCGGCCTCTCCGGCCACGGCCCGGGCCAGGAGGGTCTTGCCCGTCCCGGGAGGGCCCACCAGCAGGAAACCGCGGGGCATGCGGGCGCCGGCCGCTTCGAAGCGGGCCGGGTCGTGGAGGAACTCGACCACCTCGGAGAGCTCGTCGACAGCCTCGTCGCACCCGACCACGTCGGTGAAGCGGGTGGTGGGCACCTCGGTGACCTCGGTCTTGGTGGTGGTGAAGGCTTTGGCCGTTCCCGCCCCGCCCATGCCGCCGCCCATGGCGCCCTTCTTGGACATGAACACGAAGAAGCCCACGATGAGGGCGACGGGCAGGAGGGTCATCAGCAGCGAGCCGAAGAGGTTGGCCTTGGCGACTGGCTCGGTGGTGAAGGGCACGTCTGCCTCTTCCAGACGCTTGACCAGCTCGCCGCCGAAGAGGTCGGGGTAGGAGGCGGTCACGAACTGGGTGCTGCCCTTCAGCTCGAGGACGACCAGCCGGGTGTTGTCGTCCAGAACGGCCCGCTCGACCGCCTTGCCGTTGAGGGAACCCTTCTCGATGGCCTGAAGCACCACGGACAGGTCACGCTTCCCGGCCTGGCCCGGAGCGGCGGCGCTGGTGATCAGCATCATCACCACCAACCCGAAGAGCATCACCCCCGCCAGGATCAGCTGAGTTCGCCGGTTCTGGAGGAGCGGAGGGGGCGACGAGACGGGCTGCTCGGGCTGGGGCTGGGGCTGGGGGTGAGGGGGCTGCGCCATGTCCCTTCCTTCGGCACCCTGGCGTGGTGTCTTGAGCCCGGTTTCACCAAAGTTTGGAAACAGATTTGCCCCGGCCCGCACCTTGTCCAGCGAGGATCTCCCGGGACTGCTCGGTTTGTGGCGACGAACGGGGGGAATACCTGCTGCGACAGGACATTTCGAGCTGCGGGCGACGAGCGGAGGCGTCATGCGGACGGTGGTGGAGAATCGGCAGGATCGATTGGCGCTGGCCACGGATGCGGGTTGGGGCCGCATCTCGGTCACCAGCGTGGTGGCCGGCATCCTCGTCGGCTACGGCGCCTTCGCCATCCTGGCCGGCGTGACCGCCGCCGTGCTCGGCGCTCTGGACGTCAACGTGGATCTCACCGGCGCCGACCTGCGCCGGACGGGGACGCTGGGGGGCATCGTCCTCGGGGTGGTCCTGCTGGTGTCCTGGTACTTCGGCGCCTATACCGCCGGCCGGATGGCCCGCCGGGCCGGCGTCACCCACGGGGTCCTGGTCTTCCTCATCGGGGTGCTGGTGGCGGTGGCGGCGGCCTCGGCCGTAGAAGCCCTGGGCGCCACCGACGACGTGATCGCCGGCCTCCAGCGTCTCGGCGTGCCCACCACGGCCGACCAGTGGGCCGACATCGGAACCGTGGCCGGCATCGCCTCGCTGGTAGGGATGCTGGCCGGGTGCCTGCTGGGCGCGGCCGCCGGTGAGCGCTGGCACGCAAAGCTGCTGACCCGGGCGCTCAACCCCGGTGTGGGCCCCGAGGGATACGCCCTGGCCGCGGAACGGAAGAGCCTTGCGGCCCGGGCCCGTCGCCGGTATCGGGAGGCCAACCTCACGGAGGCTCCGCCCGTCGTCGATCTCGACGATGCGGTTTGCCCCCCGGCAACCGGAATGCCCGACCGGACCGCGGCCGCCAGACTCCGAAGCCAGGAGACCATCGTCCGCAGCCAGGAGAGGAGTCCCGCCTCGTAATCCTGCCAAGGAGGTAGTCGAGCTCGCCACCGTCTTCGCCCGCCGGTGAGCTTGAGCCGACACCGACACAGCCGGGGACGCCGCCCGCTGCGTCCCCGGCTGTGTGTACGTTACGGGTCTTTGGGTCGGGCTCTTGAGGAGGCGGGATGGCGGGAGGCCAGGGAGGGCGGCGCAAGCCGCCCGCGTCGAAACCCAAGGCCCCGGTGCCTCCGGGCGGCCGGCCCGGCAATCAAGCGGAGTCCGAGCGGGTGAGCGCGACGAGCCGCCGGCAGGAGGCGGCCGAGGCCCGGCGGCGGAAGGAGGCGCTCAGGCGCAACGTGATCATCGGCGCCGTCGCCGTGGTGCTCGTCGCCCTGCTGGGGGTCTGGGTGACCCAGCGGTCCAAGGACAGCAAGGCCCAGGACGAGCTCGTGACCCGGCTGACGGCCGGCGACTGCCGCTACGACACGAAGAACGACTCGGGCAGTGAGCACGTGGAGAACCCTCCGGCCTACAAGGTGAACCCTCCGGCGGGCGGGAACCACACCCCCCAGGCGGCCGCCGCCGGCGTCTACCGGGAGGGCCAGGTCCCCCCCGACGGCCCGCTCGTCCACGCCCAGGAGCACGGCTTCGTGGTCATCTGGTACCGGCCGGGTGACGCCACGATCACGAGCCAGGCCGAGGCGCTGGGCGAGGAGTTCAGCGACGAGACGCTGGTCGTCCCCCGGGCCTCGATGGACGTGGCGGTGGCCGCCACCGCCTGGCACCGCCGTCTGCTGTGCACGTCCTTCGAGGAGGACACGCTGAAGGAGTTCATCCGGGCCTACCGCGACAAGGGCCCGGAGAAGGGCTTCATACCGTGATTCTGGCGGCTTCGCCGCCCCGCCTGGGGCCCCAACCCCAGGCTCCTCCAGAGCATGGGGCCCCTGCCCCATGCCTGGCCGTTACCTGACCTACTTGACCAGCTTGGAGAGACGGCGGTCGGCGAGGACTTTGCCGCCTGTCTGGCACGGTGGGCAGTAGGTCACCTCGTGCGATTCGTAGGAGATGCGCCGGAGGTCGGCGCCGCAGCGGGGACACGGCGTCCCGGCGCGGCCGTGGACGATCCAGTGGTCGCCGACCTTCGGTGGCAGGCCGCCGGTCCGGCGGCGCTCGGCGGCGAGTCCGTCGGCCAGGACCTGGCGGACGGCGTCCACCAGCCGGGCCCGCTCGTCGGTCCCGAGGCCGGCCAGCGTGGCGTAGGGCGAGAGCAGGGCGGTGTGGAGGATGTCATCGGCGTAGCCCCGCCCGACACCGGCGACTGTCCGCTGGTCCCGGAGCAGGGTGTGGATCCGGCGCCGGTCGTCGCCTTCGGTGAGCAGGGCCTCGCCCGCCGCGGAGGTGATGTCGGGGCCGAGCACGGTCAGGGGCCCATCATCCCCGGAGGCCAGCACCCAGAAGCCGGCTTTGCGCTCCGTCCCGTACTCCTTGATGAGCATGGCGCCGGCCGGCCCGAAGGCGAAGCGGACCACCGCGCCTTTCGGGCGGGTCGTCTTGGCCGGGTCCTCGATCTCCACCCGTCCGCCCTGGGAGAGGTGGATCAGGATCCGGGGTCCGCCGAAGTCGAAGACCAGGTACTTGCCCCGGTTCCCCACCGAGACCACCGCCTGGCCGGCGAGGGACTCCGGACCGGGGACCACCGTCTTGAGGGCGGAGAACTGCAGCGGCGTGACGCCGGTCAGGGTGGCGCCGAGGAACCGGCCGGAGAGACGCTCGGCGAGGGCGGCGATCTCGGGCAGCTCGGGCACGACCCGAGCCTAGGAGGCGCTGCGTCAGGCCGTGCCGGTGAGGGCGACCTCCCGCACGGGGAGGCGGCGGCTCCGCTCCAGCTCCGCGAACCAGTGGTCCTCCTCGAACCAGCCACACTCCGAACAGGTACCGGCCGTCGGGTCGGGCCCCACCATGAAGGTCTCGCACGGCTCGAAGCGCACCGTGACGTCGTTGGTTGCCACACCCACCTCGCTTGCCACAGCCACCTCCCGTCGAATCACATGCCTGTGATTCGAGGCTAACGCGTCGATGGCCGCGCCGTGCGGATCAGCGTGTCGCTCCGAGGCCCCCGGGGGTCAGCGCCGGTCGTCGTCGTCCTCGACGTCCGCCGGGCGCTGCTGGTCGAGCGCGTCGGCTTCGGGCACATCAGGCGGAAGCTCGAGAGTCGCGGGGCCGGGGGGCACCTCGGCCAGGGGTCGGGCCTGTTCGAGGGCGTCGCCCTCGGGCACGTCGGGAGGGATCTCGTGGAGCTCGGGCTCCTCCCACTCGGAGAGGACCAGCGCCCGCTCCTGCGCATCGGCTTCGGGGACCGGCTTGTCCGCCATACGGGTCTCCTCCCAGCCTGGACGCGCGGACCTTACCCATTTCGCAAGCGGTCTCACCACCGATGGGTGGCGCCACTAGTGGTACGTCCGGCAAATGGTCGGGCGGTTCTGGCGGCCCTGAACGCCGCTGGCGGCGTCCTCCTCCTCGGCGGAGGAAAAGCTCCGCCTCGTCGTGCGTCCTTGCCAGCGACGCCCAGGACTCGCCACAACCGCGCCGCCATTTACCGGACGCACCACTAGCGTTCCTCGTCGGTGGCTGACCTTCTCATCACCGACGCCAGGGTGTGCGCTCCGGGAGGCGTGTCGGAGCCGGGCTGGCTCCTGACCCGCGGCGGCCGGATCGAGATGCTGGGCCCCGGGGAGCCGCCGCGTGGGACGGCTCCACGGGCTGAACGGGTGGATGCCGGCGGCGCCCGCTTGCTGCCCGGCTTCGTCGACGTGCACGTCCACGGCGGCGCGGGCGCCGATGCCATGGACGCCGACCCCGACGCCCTGCGGCACATGGCCCGGTTCCACGCCGCCCACGGGGTGACGGCCCTGCTCCCCACCACCTGGTCGGCCTCCGAGGCCGATCTCGCCTCGGCGCTGAAGGCCGTCGCGGCGGTGACGGGACGGGTGGAGGACGGCGCCACCATCCTCGGGGCCCACCTGGAGGGCCCGTGGATCAACGCCGGGCGCTGCGGAGCCCAGGACCCGGCCGCCATCCGCACGCCGGACGTGGCCGAGGCCGGCCGGCTGCTGGATTCCGGCGTGGTTCGCCTGGTGGCCCTCGCCCCCGAGCTCGACGGGGCGGCCGGGGTGATCGACGTCTGCCGGAAACGTGGTGTGGTGGTGTCGGCCGGCCACACCGATGCCAGTTACGAGCAGATGGCCGCCGCCGTGCGGCTCGGCGTCACCCAGGTCACGCACACCTTCAACGCCATGTCCGGCTTCGACCATCGGGACCCGGGCACGGTGGGCGCCGCCCTGGCCTTCCCTGAGCTGCGCTGCGAGCTGATCGCCGACGGCATCCATGTCCACCCCGGGGGGATGGCCGTCCTGGCCCGGGCCAAGGGACCCGATGGCGTGATCCTGGTGAGCGACGCCACCCGGGCCGCCGGTCTCCCCGAGGGCCCGGTCGACCTGGGCGGGCGGACCGCCCATCACGCCGGCGGTGCGGTGCGCCTGGACGACGGGCGTCTGGCCGGCAGCGCCCTCACCCTCGACGTGGCGCTGCGCCACTTCGCGGCGGCGACCGGCTGGTCGTGGGAGGACGTGTGGCGGGCCACCTCGGCCAACGCCGCCGACGCCCTCGGCCTCGCCGCCACAGGCCACCTGTCGGCGGGCGCTGACGCCGACCTGGTGCTGATCGACGAGGACTGGACCGTCCGCCTCACCGTCGTCGGAGGGCGGATCGTCTACCGGGGGTGAGGGGAAGGGCAACGGCGCCTTCGGAACGTGAGCAGGGGGCTGGGGTCAGGCGGGGCGGCAGGAGGCGGGGCCACCGCCGGCAGGGAAGTCGCACACGTAGGTGCCGGGGGGCATGGATGGCGGCGGGGTGGGCTCAGCCGGCGGGGCCGGTTCCGCCGGCGGGGTGGGCGCGGGTGGGGCTTCGGTGGTGGGCGGCGGCTGGGACGGCGCGGTGCAGGTGGCCAGCCCGCCGCCGGCGGGGACGGTGCAGCGACGCAGGCCGGTCCGGTCGCCGGGGAAGTCGTCCTCCTCCAGGGGTTGGCCCGGGGGGCGGCACGCCGTGGCCAGCTCGCCGGACACGAGGCACTCCAGCGGCGGGGTGGCGTAGCCGTCCGGGGCCAGGCAACGGAGCCCGTCGCGCTCCTCGTTGCACTGCAGCCACACGGCCTGGCCCGATTCCAGCGCGAGCTTGGTGACGGGAGGCGAGGCGCGGAACACCTTGATCTGGCCAGCCGAGACCCGGCTGAGGACCTTGAGGGTGGGGGCGCCGGGTTCGCCGTCGGAGCGCACCCCTCCTTCCAGGGACATGCCGGCCTGGCTGCGGCCCAGCAGGTTGAACTCGCCGGCCCCGACCCGGGCCACGGCTTCGACCGTGGCGTTCCAGGGAACGGTGATGCTCGCCTCGCCCGCGCCCATCTCGACCTTGACCTCGGTCGTGCCGGCCGGCAGGGACAGCTCGGACAGATCGAGGCGCAACTCCCCGAAGGCGTGCCGGTAGACGGCGGGCAGCTCGGACGTGGAGATCGGCGTTACCACCCGGTAGCCCGCCACTCCGTTCCAGCTGCCGAGCAGGAGGATGAGGAGGCCGGGGACGAGCAGGGCGGTCGACGCCGCGGCCAGCATCCACGGGCGCCGGGAGCGGACCAGGACGGTGCCCATCAGGCCGAGGGCGCCCAGGGTGGTCAGGGCGATGAGGAAGGGAAAGCGGAGCTTGACCGCGTCCAGGGCCCACAGGGCGGTCAGCAGGGCGCCCGCCATGGTGAACCAGAGAGCGAAGAGCCACCCGGTGGCCCGGGTCCCGAGCAGGAGCCACTCGGTGGCCGTGCGCCAGTTCCGGCCGCCGGCCACCGCCCCGGGGGGACCGGGCAGGGCCGGCGGGCCGGAAGCGCCGGTCCCGCCGGGCGGCGGGGGCGGGGGAGTGCGGCCGCTTCCCGGCGGAGGGAAGCCGCCGCCTCCGGGTCCGCCGTAGGGGGTGCCGGGAGGGGGGACATCCTTGTGGCGACGCCGGAGGAGGAACACGCCGCCGGCGATCAGCAGGGCCAGGCCGAACGTGCCCCGGACGGGGAAATCAGGATTGAAGCCGCCGAAGTCGCCGGCGAACGGGTCGATGAAGGGGTTGAACAGCGCCCCCACGGTGCCGAGGACGGCGAAGGCGATGCCGGCCACGATGCCGACCACCTGCAGGGCACCGAGTCCGGCGATGACGGCCAGGGCGATGCGGAGAAGCCGGGCCGTGTCCTCCGGCGCCGCCTCGAGGGGCCGGCCGGCGGCCTCGTCCTCCTCGGGGAGCACCACCCAGGCCACCAGGTAGGCCAGGATGGCCCACCCGGTCAGGGCGCCCACCGCCAGCCCCATGCGGACGAGGGTGGGGTCGAGGTCGGCGGCTCTGGCCAGCCCGGCGGCCACGCCCCCCAACTTCCGGTCGTGGCGGGCCCGCACCAGCCGGAGGGACCGGCCTTTCGGCGGCGGGGGTGGCGGGGGCGGAGGAGGCGGCGGCGCCTGCACCGAGAAGGGTGGCGTCCCGGGGTCGGGGGTGTCCCCGTGTACGGCAGGGTCGGGGCTGTCCCCGGGGACGCCGGACGGGCTGGGAGGAGTGTCGTCAGTGCTCATGGGGCCATCGTGCGCCTTCCGCCCGCCGGGCGGTATCGGGGATGACCCTGAGGGAACCCTGACCCTGGCCCCGGCCCCGGCAGGGCGGTTCCTGATGGTCGAGGCTCCCCGCCGGTGCGATCATCGCCGTAGTGGAATCTCGCCGACTCGTGGATATCACCCGCCGCCGGCAGGGCCGTTGGCTCGGCGGCGTGTGCGCCGGCCTGGCCACCGGCTTCGGGCTGTCGCCCAGCGCTGTGCGGGTGGGCGTCGTGTTGTTGGCGCTGGCCGCCGGACCGCCGGTGGCCATCGGCTA
This sequence comes from uncultured Actinomycetes bacterium, assembly GCA_963789165.1. Taxonomy (GTDB): domain Bacteria; phylum Actinomycetota; class Acidimicrobiia; order IMCC26256; family BP-133; genus CAWBJP01. The sequence continues at coordinate 280,671 of CAWBJP010000010.1, read as the reverse complement.
CCTGGCTGCCTGGGCCTTTCTGCCCACCCAGGACGGGCCCGCCGTTCCGGGCGCAGGCCAGGGCGGGAGTTGGCGGCGGCCCGGCGACTCGGCGCCCGACGCGCTGGCGGGGCTGGCCGTGGTCGTCGGCGCCGTGCTCGTCCTGGCCGAGGTGTCCTCCTGGCTGCCCCGCGCCATCCTCATCCCCGCTCTCCTGGCCGCCGCCGGCGCGGTGGTGGCGTGGGGCGGCCGCGGAGATCGGGGACCGGCCACCACCGGCCGGTTGCGGCCCCTGCGGGTGGCCTTCGGGGTCAGTCTGGTCCTGGTCGGCGGCGTGGCCATGCTCGCCGCGGTCGGGGATGTCCGGACCATCGGGCGGAGCGTGGCGGGCGCCGCCGTGGTGGTGGCTGGCATGGGTCTCATGCTCGGGCCCGGCCTGGCCCGGCTGGCCCGCAACCTGACCGACGAGCGCCGCCAGCGCATCCTGTCCGAGGAACGGGCGGATGTGGCCACCCACCTCCACGACGGCGTCCTGCAAACCCTGGCCCTCATCCAGAAGCGGGCCAGCGACGACAAGGAGGTGCGCAGCCTGGCCCGACGCCAGGAGCGGGAGTTGCGGGACTGGCTGTACGGCCGCCGGGAGCTGGCCGAGCCCGACGGGGTGGCCGACCTGCTGCGCCGGGAGCTGGCCGATGTCGAGGACCGTTACGGTGTCCGCCTCGATGCCGTGCTGGTGGGGGACGCCCCCCTCGACGATGCCGCCCGGGCGCTGGTGGCCGCGGGACGGGAGGCGGCCCGTAACGCCGCCACCCACGCCGGCGTGGACACCGTGGACGTGTACCTGGAAGTGGAGCCGGAGCGGGTGTCGCTGTTCGTGCGGGACCGGGGAGCCGGGTTCGACCCCGCCGCCGTGCCCCCCGACCGCCGGGGCCTGGCCGACTCGGTGGTGGGCCGCGTGCGACGCTACGGCGGCTCGGCCGAGGTGCGATCGGCCCTCGGTGAAGGCACCGAGATCGAGCTGTCGGTCCCCCGGGACCACAGTCAAGGGGAGAAGCAGTGAAGCGGGTCTTCGTGGTCGACGACCATGCGCTGGTGCGGTCCGGCGTGAAGAGCGAGCTGGCCGCCGTCCCGCCCGGCGCGGGGGGCGGGCCCCGCATCGAGGTGGTGGGCGAGGCCGGTGACGTCGACTCGGCGGTGGCCGCCATCCCTGCCGCCGCCGCCGACGTGGTACTCCTCGACGTGCACCTGCCCGGCGGTGGCGGCGTCGAGGTCCTCCGCCGGGTGCTGGCCCAGCACCCCGCCACCTTGTTCCTGGCCCTGTCGGTGTCCGACGCCCCCGAGGATGTCATCGCCGTCATCCGGGCCGGAGCCCGGGGCTATCTGACCAAGTCGGTGTCGGGTCCCGAGCTGGCCGAGGCCATCGAGCGGGTGGCGGCGGGCGACGCCGTCTTCTCCCCCCGCCTGGCCGGGTTCGTCCTTGACGCCTTCGCCGGGTCGGTGCCCATCCCGGCCGACCCCGAGCTCGACCAGCTCACGACCCGGGAGCGGGAGGTGCTGCGGCTCATCGCCCGGGGCTACGCCTACAAGGAAGTGGCCCGTCAACTGACGCTGTCGGTCAAGACGGTCGAGACCCACGTCTCGTCGGTGCTGCGCAAGCTGCAGCTCTCCTCCCGCCACGAGCTCACCCGCTGGGCCACCGAACGGCGCATCGTCTAGCGGCGAAGCCGCCAGAGTCACAGATCGGCGGGGTCGCCGGTCTCCGCCTCGAGCCGGGCGATGGCAGGGCCGAGGCCTCCGGCCACCGCCAGGGTGCCGAGGTCCTCGGCCAGCTGGGCGGTGGTCTTGGCTCCGAAGCAGGCGCTGGCCACGGCCGGGCGCGACAGGCTGAAAGCCAGGCACAGCTGGGCGGCGGTGGCGCCATGATCGGCGGCCAGGCGGGCCCAGCCGTCGACCTGGTCCACGATCCCGCGCTGGCGGAGCTGCTCGATCCTCGCCGGCCCGTGGCGGCCCGTGGCCCCGGGCTGGCTGTACTTCCCCGTGAGCAGGCCGCCGGCCAGGCAGTGGGAGGCGACGACGGCCGCGCCGGTGGCGTGAAGAGCCTGGCGGGCGGCGGGACCCTCGACGAAGCCCCGGTCGATGACGTTGTGGGGGAGCTGGACGACGGTGGGCGGCGTGAGGCCTTCGGTGGTGGCGAAGCGGTGGGTCTCGACGAGGAGCTCAGGGGACCAGTTGAGCCCGCCCCAGGCCCGCAGCTTCCCTTGAGCCACCAGGGCGTCGAGGCCGGCCACGAGTTCGGGCACGGGGAGCTCCTCGGGTGGGGTGGCGCAGTAGACAACGTCGATCCAGTCCGTGCCCAGCCGTTCGAGCGAGCCGTTCAACTCCGCCTCGATTCCCTCCTCGGGGAAGAATTCGAACCACAGCTTGTCGGCCATGACGATCTCGTCCCGGGGATGGCCGGTCTTGCGGAAGAGCTCGCCGAAGAGGACCTCGGACCATCCCGTCCGCATCGGAGCCCGGCCGGTGTGGTCGTCGTAGCGGGCGTCGTCGAAGAAGGTCACCCCGGCGTCGAGGGCGGCCCGCATCACGGCCAGGCCCTCGTCCCGGTCGATGAGCTCGAAGGTGAGCCACGACCCGAGACACAGGGCGCTCACCTCCAGTCCCGACGATCCCAGCGGCCGCAGCTCCATCCGGCCAACGCTAACGGTCCGACTTCTCCGGGGGCACCCCGGACCCCGGGCACCCGGACGCGGCGAGGGGAGGGCCGGGGGCCCTCCCCTCGGGGAGATCGTCACGGACGTCGGGGGCTACCGGCGGCGGTGACCACCGCGGTCGTCGCCGGACCGGACGCGGGTGACGTCGTCGCCCTGGTCGTCCTGGCTGTCCTCGTGGCTGGCGTTGGTGTTCCGCCAGTCCTGCCACTGGGCCCGCCACTGCTCCCACTGCGCCTTGTGCTCTTCCCAGGTGGCCCGCCACTCGGCGATGAGGACCTTCCACTCCGCACGCCACTGGGCCATCTGCTCTTCCCAATCAGCCCGGAACTCGGCGAGCTGCTGGCGCCACTCGGCCTTGTCCTGACGCCACTCCGCACGGCGGGCGGCCTTCTCGGCGGCCCGCTGGCGCCACCGCTCGGCCCGCTCCCGGCACTTGGCGCCCCACTCCCGGGCCTTGGCCGCCTTCTCGTCGTTGCCGCGGTCCTCGAAGCGCTGGGCCCGGGCCTCGGACCACTGCTCGCAGCGCTCGACCCAACGGTCGAACCGCTCCTGGTGGTCGGGGTCGGGATCCTCGGGCATGTCCGGGACGTCGTCATCGGGGCCGTCCGCCACAGGCAGGGGTGCCGGCGCCGGCGCCGGGGCGGGGGCGGGGGCGGGAGCATCCGGGACCGGCTCAGCCGGGGCGGGCTCAGCCGGGGCGGGGTCAGCCGGGGCGGGGTCAGCCGGGGCCGGGTCAGCGGGGGCCGGATCGGCCGGCGGCTCGCAAGGGGCGGGGTCGGCCGGGTCTGCGGGGTCGGTGGGCTCGGTCGGGTCGGCCGGGTCGGTGGGCTCAGCCGGGTCGGTGGGCTCAGCCGGGTCGGTGGGCTCAGCCGGAGTGGTGGGGTCGGCGGGCGCCGGGTCGGCGGCGGTCACCACACCGCTGTCGCCGGAATCGCTGTCCCCGGAGCCGGTGTCGCAGGGTGCAGGAGTCCCGGCGTCGGGTGTGGCCGCCGGATCGCCGGTCTGGTCGAGGACGACCTCGGGCGTGTCGTGGCCCGGGTCATCGAGGGCGCCGGCGGCGGCGAGGCCACCGGTCAGGGTCAGCACGCCGGCCAGGAGCCCGGCGCCCATTCGGGTGGTGAGGTTGCGGGGAAGCACGGTTGACCTCCGATCATGGGGGGCGATCAGGGAGAAGGGGTGTCTGCTCATGCCGTGCGGAAGAGCGCTTCGGGCCGAGCGGGTGGGGCGGCGAGGGCCAGGGCCTCGGCGGCGGAGCGATCGAAGGCCCGGAGGTAGCGCACCAGCGGGCGCTGGTGCTCCCGCCACAGGCAGGTGACAGTCAGTTCTGCGCCGGTCACGCCTAGGAAGTTCGGCGCCCGAAAGGGCCGCTCTTGCCCCTTGAAAAACCCTTAACGCCGAATTGAAACCCACCCCCAGACCAGCTGAGGCCGGAGGGCGGTAGCGTAGATGGACTCAAATGAGACGTGGAGGGAACACATGGGGCACGACGAAACCCCCCGCTGGCGAGGAGTGCACCACCTCGCCCTGGTGACCAGCGACATGGACGCCACCACCCGCTTCTACCACGGGGTGCTCGGCGCCCGGCTGGTGTCCACGGTGGCCACCGACGCCTTCAAGCACTACTTCTTCGAGTTCGGTCCCGGCAACACGGTGGCGTTCTTCCAGTACCTCAACGAGGAGGTCGAGAGCTTCGCCAAGCCGGCCGGTGTGCCCTTTCCCCGGGCGGCCCAGTTCGACCACCTCTCCCTGGCCCTGCCCGACGAGGAGGCGCTCCTCGCCCTGCGGGAACGCCTCAAGGCGGCGGACTGCGAGGTGACCGACGTCATCGACCACGGGTTTTTGCGCTCGGTGTACTTCAGCGACCCGAGCGGGATCGCCCTGGAGGCGTCCTACTGGACCGTTGACCCCACCGGGCGACCGGCCGACTACGGCGATGGCCGCCTGTTCTCGGATCCGGAACCCGTGCCCGCGGTGACCGAGCTCCGGCGCGACGGTGTCCTGGCCCACACGCCGACCACCCACCTCGTCGACGAGGTGAAGGACCTTTACCGTCCGGGCGGCGACTGATCGTTCGGGTCAAGCCAGGAATCGGTGCCGGACCTGCCGATGCGGCCGGCTGCCCCATCCGCCTGGATGGCGGCTTCATCGGCCTCGCTGGCCCTGACGAGCAGGCGCCGCAGGTTGTCCACGACCTCGTGGACTTCGCGGACATGTGACAGATCGGCGGCGTGGTCGTCGCTTCGTTGGAGATCGCCCACGGGAGGTTTGTTCCCCCTTGAGGTTCTCTTAAACGCGTCGAGTGAGAAACTTTTCACAGAGCGGGACATTCGCTGCGCGTGGACCAGGGAGACTCGGATCCGGGCCCGGCCGCCTGCGCCGGCTCAGCTGCGGTCGGCCGCCACCACCGCCACGAGGTCGTCGATGGCGCCCACCACCGGGGAGCCCGGCGTGGTGCCGTTGACGACCACGGAGAAGACGGCCCGGCGTCCGCTGGCCGTGGTGAGGTAGCCGGACAGGGCCCGGCCCTCGTCGATCCAACCGGTCTTGGCCCGCACGTTGGCTTCGGCGGGCGTGCCCCGCAGCCGGCGCGTGAGGGTCCCGGTGCGACCGGCCAGCGGCAGCGATTCGAGCAGGTAGTTCCCCCACGGCTGGCCCAAGGCGGCCCGGAGCAACTGCTGGAACTCGCGCGCCGAGCGCCGGTCCTCCCGGGACAGGCCCGAGCCGTCGGCGCTGTGGCCCGTCAGACGGACGCCGAGCGCGGCCAGGGCGGCCTCCGCCGCGCTCAGCCCCTCGGCGGTTGACCCCACGCCCCGGATGCGCCAGCCGAGCTCCTTGGTCAGCAGTTCGGCGGCCAGGTTGTCGCTGCGGATCAGCATGTCGGTGACCAGGGCGCCGATGTGCGGTGAAACCAGGGCGGCCACGGTCACCGCGCCGGCGGGGGTGGGGCCGGCGACATCTCCTCCGGCCACCGACACCCCGTGGCGGGCCAGGGCATGGCGGAAGACGACGAGGTTGCCGGGAAGGGGATCGGCGGCGTAGGCGGGATCGCCGCGGTGTTGGTTGCGGTCCACGACCAGGGCGGAGAGAGGTCCGATGAAGACCGGCAAATGCTGGGGGAGCCAACCTGCGGCCCCCCGCAACGAGTCGTAGCGGGTCTCGTCGGCCATCAGGACGCCGGCCACCCGGGTGATGCCTCGGGCGCGGACGGCCGCGGCCAGGGCGTCGAGGGAGTGGGGGCCGCGGATGGTGAGCGTCGGGTCGCCGCCGCCGACCAGGATCAGGTCGCCGACGAGGCGGCCGCCGTCCTGGGCGCCGGTGGCCCGTACCTCGGTGACGAGTGTGTCGGTGATGGGGACCTGGGCCAGGATCCCCATGGCGGTGACCAGCTTCTGGTTGGAGGCAGGCAGGAGCGGCAGGTCAGCGTTGCGGGCCGCCACCTCGCCCAGGCCGTCCAGCCACACCGACAGGCCGACGCTGAGGCCGGCGAGGCGGGGGTCAGCCAGTCGGGCCTCGAGGGCGGTGGTCAGGGCGCTGGGGACGGGCGGCGGCGGTGGTGCCGGGACCGGGGGCGCCGCGGGGTCCGCCGGCGGAGTTGCCGCCGGGGGAGCGGGCGGGGCGGTTGACGCCGCCGCCGGGCCGGGTGTGGCCAGCGTCTGCTGGAGGGCGGCCGGGGCGGGGGAGGGCGCCTGCCCGGCACCGGCGGGACCCCGCACCACGCCGAGCGCCAGGGCTGGTGCGAGTTGGCGGTCCGGGGCCCACGGACCCAGGGGACCGGGGGCCATGGCCACCCCCACCAGGGGGGCAAGCAGCGCACCGAGGAGCAGGCGGGCCGAACGAGAGCCGGTCGTCACTGCGTCCGGAGCCTGACAGAGCGCCTTTCACAGTTGGTGGATTTGGGGGCCGGTGTTCAAAGGCGCAGTGAAGGACGGAGGGTCCCCGGTGTTTTGGTGACAGATTTCACCGACAGGTGGCGGAATCTGTCACCAAATGTTCTAGTGCGGGTGGTTGCGCTCGGGTGGCGGCGTGGAGGACGGCGGAGGCGGGACGTCGCCCGTGACTTCGGCGGGCGCCGGTGTGCCGGCGGCCAGGTCGTCGGTCTCGACCACGTAGGCCAGCATGATCCCCATGGCGTCGGGGATGGCGGTGGGAGTGTCGTAGAACGCCTCGAGGTCGAGGCCCTCGCCCGCCCGGATGGTGCCCAACGAGTCCCAGGCGCACACGCTCATCGTGTCGACGGAGCCCATGTAGGCCGGCTTGGTGTTGTACGCCGCCCACGAGGTGCACAGGCGCTGGCCGGTGGTGGCGTTGGTCATGACGGTGCGGACGCCGCCGTCGTGAACATGGCCGCCGGCGGACAGGACCCGGCCGGTCAGGTTCGACGTCCAGGTCCAGTGCCGCGATGACCGGCCGGCAGGCACCTCGTACTCCGATGTGCCGCAGTTGCCCATGTCCAGCCACACCGGGCGGACGGGCTGCACGCCGTCGCGCACCCAACGGGTCCGGAGCTCGACGAACACCGTCCGGGGAACGGCCGAGTGGTTCATGACGTGGAAGACGCCGTTCCAGGGGCCGTCGCTCACCTGATAGCCGAAGCCGGCGGGCAGGACGCCGCCGGTGCGCTCGTTGCCGGCGGCGAAGAACCGCTCGCCCAGTTCGCCGAATCCCCGGGCGCCGCCGCAGGTGGCGTCGACCTTGTCGGAGGCGAAGAACACGGCGTGATGCAGCATCACGCCGGTGTCGAGGTTGGCCGAGGTCCCGTCGGCGTAGACGAGATCGGGCTCGATGCCGACCAGATAGCACCCGGTGCAGGGCTTGGGCCCGTCGGGGATCACCACGTCGGCATGGTCGGCGTCGCCACCGGCGCCCGCCGGGGGGAGGACGAACGGCCCCCAGCGCACCGCCGTCACCTCGCCCGGAACGGGGGCGGGGGCCGGCCCGGGGGCAGGGTCGTGGCCCGTGGTCCGCCCCGGGGGCGGGCGCCCCCTCGGCCGGGGGCGGGGCGTGCTCGTGGCCGGCGGCCGGCGTTGCCGCGGCCCCGTCGTGGGCGTGGGTGGCGGAGAGGACGGGTGCCGCCTCGGGCTCGGCGGTGCCGGCGTGGCCGTGCGCCGTGCCCGTCGCCACCCGTTCCGGCGTGTGGGCGCCCGGGTGGGCGTCATGGGCGGCGGCCGGGGAAACGGTGTCGAGATCGGAGGAGGCGCCGGCGAAGACACCCTCGGGGTGAACGGGGTGAACGCCACCGCCGGCGTGGGTATTCGGCGCGGCGAGCTCCGCATCGCCGTGACCGTGGACCGCCTCGACGCCGGCGTGGCGATGGCCGGAGGCGGAGGACCAGGACGTGACGGCGGCCGACGTAAGGACGAGAGCGGTGCTCCCCGCCAGCAGGGCCCGGCGGACACCGGCGCGGGACCAGACCGGGTGGGTGGCCATGGACAGGGCGGTGAACGACGCGCCCAGCAGGCCCACCATCACCGTGCCCATGCCCAGCCCGAGGAGGGCGTGCCCGGGATTGCGCCAGGTGAAGATGCCCTCCCGGGCGGCCAGGGAGGGGTCGGAGGCGTGCATCACGCTGTCCCAGGCCAGACCGGTCAGCAGGAGAACGACGCCGGCCAGCCCGACCGCCAGATAGCGCCCCAGTCGCTTGGTCATACGACGAGGGTAGGTACTGGGCCACGGCCGGACAAGGGAATTAGGGAGCCGGCAGCCCGGCCGGCCCAGTTTCCCGTTCACGTCGAAAGGGAACATTTCGGACAGGAAGTGGTTGCAAAGGGGCAGCCTCGGATCTACGAGACGGAGGTTGTCATGGGTCATGTCCACCGCGCCTTACTGGTACTGGTCGCCGCGCTGATCTTGCTGCCGGGAGCAGGTCCGGCCGCCGCGTCGAACGACCCGTCCTTCGGGGCGGAGTGGGGCATGGCCAAAATCGGAGCCGAAACGGCCTGGACCCGCACGACGGGCGCCGCGGTGCGCATCGGCATCGTGGACACCGGTGTCGACCTCAATCACGAGGACCTGGCCGGCAAAGTTGTGGCCCACGCCAATTGCGTCGGTGCCGCGGGCGACCCGGCGGCCTGCAAGGAGTCCGCTCAGGACGACCAGGGACACGGCACACACGTGTCCGGGATCGCCGCGGCCTATAAGGACAACGCCAAGGGCGTGGCCGGAGTGGCCCCCGACGCCGAGCTGGTGGTGGCCAAGGTGCTCTCCTCCACCGGATCGGGCAGCACCGAGGACGTGACCGCCGGGATCAAGTGGGTGGTCGACCACGGCGCCCGGGTCGTCAACCTGTCGCTCGGCGACCCGGCCATGGTCATCACCTCCGCCTTCGGCGGCGGCAACGATCTCCAGGAAGGCATCGACTACGCCTGGAACCGCGGCGCCGTGCCCGTGGTGGCGGCCGGAAACTCCAACGCCCTCGGTCTGGGGCTGGAAGGGTCCTCCTACGGGAACCTGAACGCCATCGTGGTGGGCGCCACCGGTCCGGACGATGCGATGGCGGAGTACTCCACCTCCACCGGGGAGGCCAAGTGGGCCCTGGTCGCGCCCGGCGGCGCCGGCAACGGCAACAAGGCCGACGATGTGCTGTCCACCTTCTGGGAGCAGGGCAAGCCCAACGCCTATGAGGCGCTGGCCGGCACCTCGATGGCGGCGCCCCATGTATCGGGCGCCATCGCCCTCCTGCTGGCCCAGGGCCACACCAACCTGTCGGCGGTCGAACGCCTCCTCAACACGGCCAACCACAACGTCAGCTGCGGGTCGTCCAGCCCCACCTGCCAGGGCCGGCTCGACGTGGCCGCCGCCACCGCACCCGCGGCCTAGCGGCGGACGCCGAACATGAGCATCAGGGAGTCGGCCACGACCTCCACCAGTTCGTCGTTCGAGTACCGCCCGTCCGGCTTGTAACCCCAGAAGGGCACGAAGTTGACCGCCCCGATGAGGCACTGGCGGGCGACGCCGGGATCGGCGACGCGAAGTTCGCCAGCGGCGGCGCCCTCCTCGATCACCCGCTTGAAGATGGCGTCGTGGCGGGCCTGCCAGTCGTGGATCTTCTCGTCGATCGACTCGGGCCATTCGAAGCGGCGCAGAAAGAGGCGGGAGAGCTCGGGGTACTCCTCGGTGGTGAAGCGGACCTGCTCGACAATGAGCCGGCGCAACCGCTGGGGGGCGCTGCCCTCCTCGTCGGCGATGACCGTCAGCCGGCCGATGACCTCTTCGGCGGCCGTGCCCAACGCGGCGGAGAACAACGCCTCTTTGGATTCGAAGTAGTGGTACAGCGACGCCTTGGCCAGGTCGAGGCGGTCGGCCACCTCTTCGAGGCTGGTGCCCTGATAGCCGCGCTCCCCGAGCACCTCGGCTGCCACCCGGAGGATCTCGTTGATCCGGCGGATCCGCTTGCGGGCCACACGTCCCAGGGGTTGGGCCTGCTCGGAGGGTTCGGTGACGCTCACTAGACGGGGAGGCGCAGGCTCCGGGCGATGAGGAGGCGCTGGATCTCCGACGTGCCCTCGCCGATGGTGAGGATGCGGGCGTCGGCGTAGTGGCGGGTGACGGCGGAATCGTCCATGAAGCCGTAGCCGCCGTGGAGCTGGGTGGCGGTGTAGGCCACCTGGTTGGCCAGCTCGGAGGCCACCAGCTTGCAGATGGCCGCCTCCTGGTCGTAGGGGTGGCCGTGGTCGTAGCGCCAGGCGGCGTCGTAGGTGAGGGTCCGGGCCGTGGCCGTCTTGGCCGCGATGTCGGCCACCTGGAAGGCGACGCCCTGCAGCGACCCCAGGGGTTGGTGGAACGACGTCCGGGAGCCGACGAAGGCCAGCGTCTCCTCCAGGCACCCCTGGGCCAGGCCGACCGACATGGAGGCGATGGGAAGGCGGGCCCAGGTGAGGAAGCGCAACGCCTCGCGGTAGCCCCGACCCTCCTCGCCCAGCAGGGCGGAGTCGGGCACCTCGACGTCGTCGAAATACAGCGGGTGGGTGTCGGACGTCCGCCAGCCGAGCTTGGGATAGGACGGACCCACGGTGACCCCGGGCGCGTCCAGGGGCACGAGGAACGCCGAGATCGGCGGACGGCGCTTCTCTCCCGGGGTGCGGGGTGTCCCCGCCGTAGCAGCCTGTCCGCTGGCGGCGAAGAGGACGATGTAGCGGGAGAACGGCGTGCCCGAGTTGGTGATGAACTGCTTCGCCCCGTTGATGATCCAGCCGCCGTCGGTGCGCCGGGCGGTGGTCGAGATGTTGCCGGCGTCGGATCCGCCGGTGGGCTCTGTCAGGCCGAAGGAGACGAACGTCGTGCCCGCCGCCATCCCCGGGAGGTGTTCGCGGCGCTGCTCGTCCGAGGCCAGATGCTCGAACAGGCAGGCGGAGATGGCCTGGACGTGCACGCTGACGGCCACACCGGAGTCGACCCTGGCCAGCTCCTCGATGGTGAGGCAGAAGCTGCGCATGTCGCCCGCCATCTCGCCGTTGGATCGTCCGGTGAGCAGGCCGTAGACGCCGAGGTCACCCAGCGACGACATCAGGTCGGCGTCGAAGTGGGCGTCGATGTTGCGCTGGGCGGCGGTGGGGGCGATGGCCCGGTCGCAAAAGTCCCGCAGCGACTTGCGCCAGGCCCGGTGTTCGTCCGTGAAGCACCACGGCAGGTCGAGGTCGATCGGCTGGTCCGACATGGTCCTCCCCTATTCCTTTTCGAAGTGGAAGTCGGTGATCCGGGCCTGGCGCTCCGAGGCGAAAACGGCCCGCACCCGGTCGCCGATGGCCAGCGGGGGACCGTCCGCGTCAGACAGGTCGAGGCCCTCGACGAAGTTGGCCATGGCCGTACCGGCGCCGTCCAGGCGCACGTAGGCCAAGGCGTGGGGTGGGGGCGGGTAGCCGGGGAACTCGGCCCGGGTGACGGTGAAGGCCTCCACCACGCCGCCGGGACCGACCTCGACCCACTCGTCCGATGTCCGCACGAAGCAGTCCTCGCAGAAGGACCGGGGCGGCACCCGCACCCGCGAGCACCGGGGACAGGGTGAGGCCAGGATCCGGCCCTCATCCCGCAGGGCGACGAGGAACCGGCTGGCGGCCCGGCCGGCGGCGTGGGAGTAGTCGAGCCGCCACGACCCCGGGATCAGGATGCGTTCGTCCGGGGGATTCCCCGGGCCCCGGGCGCTCGTCTCGGTGTCGCTCAACGGTTCTCCTCAGGGTTGTTTTCGGGGACACCCCGCACCCCGGGAAAGCGGGTCGGCCGGCCTTCGGCGAAGGCGGAGAGCCCTTCCTTCACGTCCGGGCTGGTGCTGATGAAGTCCACGAAGATCTCCCGCTCGGCCAGCATGGCCTCGTTCACCGACCGCTCGGTTCCGGCGGCGGTGACCATGGCCTTGACGGCCCGCAGGGCGTCGCCGCTGCGGCTGGCCAGCCGGCCGACGATCCGCTCGGCGGTGGTATCGAGATCTACTCCTGGGACGGCGAGGGTGACCAGACCCCACTCCGCGGCCTGGGTTCCGGTGATGGCCTGGCCGGTCAGCAGTAGGTAGCGGGCCTGCGCCTTGGGGAGCGCCCGGACCAGGCGCACCGAGCCGCCTGCGCCGGGCGCCAGGCCGTACTCCAGGTGGCGGTCGCCGATGCGGGCGACGTCGGCCGCCACCGAAATGTCACAGGCCAGGAGGAGTTCGCACCCGCCGGCCAGGGCAAACCCCTCGACGACGGCCACCGACACGAACGGCCCCGACTCCAGGCGCTCGGTGACGTTGGCCAGCCGGGTGACGTAGCCCGCCATCAGCTCCCGGTCGCCGATGAGCGTCTGGACCAGCTTGAGGTCGGCTCCGGCGCAGAACGTGCCGCCCGCCCCCCGCAGGACCACCACCCTGGCCCGGGATGCCTCGGCCACGTCGAGCGCGGCCTCGAGCCCGTCCACCACCGCCTCGTTGATGGCGTTGCGGGCTGCCGGGCGGTCGATGGTGACCCGCACCACCGATCCGTCCACCGCCACGACGACGTCGCCGGCCCGGGTGGTGGTCATGCCGGGTCCTTCCCGAAGACGCCGACCACGTAGAACTGGATCGAGCCGCCCACCCCGGTGGCGACGGCCAGGCGGGCCCGGTCGACCTGGTGGTCCCCTGCCCGCCGGCGCACCTGCTGGGCCGCCTCGGCCATCCGCACCAGGGCGGTGACGCTGATGGGGTTGGTGCACATGACCCCGCCCGACGGGCACACCGGGAGGCGTCCGTCCCGGTCGAAGGCGCCCTCGGCGGCCAGGCGGAACCCCTCGCCTGGGCGGCACACGCCGAGCGCTTCGAGCATGGGCGCCTCCATGGAGGAGAAGGGGACGTAGGGCTCGGCGAGATCGATCTCGGTCGTCGGGTCGGTGATGCCGGCCATGGCATAGGCCTCGGTGGCGGCCAGGTGGAGCTCGTAAGGGGTGGCGTGGTCGTTCTCGCCGCAGTCACCCATCTTGTCGCCCATGAAATAGGTGTTGGAGCGGGCGGTCACGCCCCGCACCCAGGCGGCGGGGGTGGACAGGCGCCGGGCCCGCTCGCCGCTGGTGATCACCACCGCAGCTGACCCCGAGGTCTGCGGGCAGCACATGGCCAGGCGCAGCGGCCAGCACAGGACGGGCGTCTCCATGATCTCCTTGGCCGAGATGGGGATCCGCAGGTGGGCGTGGGCGTTCCGGGCTCCGTTGGCCCGCAGCCGTTCGGCCACCACGGCGAAGTCCTCCTCGGTGGCGCCGAAGCGTTTCATGTAGCGCACGGCGGCCAGGGCGGTCATGGCGATGGTGTTGAGCGGGAGACCGGTCTCGTAGGCGGGGTCCCAGATCATGTTGAGGGCCACCTGGGCGGGCTGGAGCGCGTCACCCATCTTCTCCGCCCCCACCACCAGCACGGACTCGAACCGGCCCGAGGCCACCGCCCACCACCCCACCTGGAAGGCGGAGGCGCCCGTCGCCCCGCCGGTGTGCACCCGGAGCACGGGCTTGCCCGCCGCGGCCAGGGCGGCGGCCGCGGCCTGCTCGGGATGGCCGATGCCGTGCAGGGCGTCGGGCGACTGGGACAGAACCAGGGCGTCGATGTCGCCCATGTCCAGGCCGGCGTCGGCCAGGGCCAGCTCGGCGCCCTCCTGGAGGAGGCCGACCAGGTCCTCGTCGTCGCGCCGGGTCCGGAAGTGGGACATGCCCACCCCGACGACTGCAGCGGGGACACCCCGCACCCCGGGTGCCCGCCGGGGCACCGGGGGTCACGTAGCCCTCCGGAGGACGGTCACGAGCTGTCCCTGCCCCGCCCGCCCGTAGGAGGAGTGGGCCACGGCCAGGCCGGCCCCGGCGGCCACGGCCCGGGCGGCATGGGCGATGCGTTCCAGGCCGGCGGCGAACATCGCCTCGCCGGCAAAGCCGCCGGCGGCGTTGAGCGCCGGCAGCCCGTCGTTCAGGAGGGTGTCGGGGGCGCCGGCGGGGTCCACCAGGCCGAGACCGGCGGCCGAGATGCACAACCGGAAGACATTGCGCTCGGTCGTCTCCACCACGGTGGCGGCGGTCGCGTCCCCACCCGCCTGCTGGTAGGCCCGTTGGGCCAGCGCGGCCAGCGTCTCCTCCGGCGGTGCGGCCCGGGCCAGAGGGTCGGCACTTTCCGCGCCCCAGGCCAGCCCGGCCACCTCCACGGCCGCCGGCTCGGAGGACAGGACGAGGGCCACCCCCGCATCCGCTTCCGGCGCCAGATGACGGTACCGAAGGGGTGAGGAGATCATCCCGTCGCCATCGTCATCGCCGGAGCCGGCGCCGTGTCCGACCCGGTCACCGTGCAGCCGGGCGGCCAGCTCGTCGAAGCGGTCGAGGGGAATGCCGTGGCGGTGGGCAAACAACTGGGCCACCAGGGCCTCGGCCACCAACGGGTGCAGGCCGAGTTCCCGCTCGTAGAGGGGTGACGGGTTGGGCGCCTCGGCTTCGGCCGGCGTGACCTTCTCCCGTTTCCCCCAGGCGACGGCCAGCACCCGGCGGCTGGCGCCGGCCTCGAGGCGCAGCACGGCGGCGGCGAAGGCGGACGAGCCGTCGTCGGCCACCTTGACCTCGTCCCGCAGGTAGCCGCCGGCGGGCCCGGCCAGGTGCATGGAGGAGATGACCCGGCCGTCGAGCTGGTCGGAGGCGGCCAGGCACACGCCGTCGATCTCGGCCCGGGTCGTGCCGGCGTCGGTCAGGGCGGCGGCGGCCGCCTCGAAGACGAGCTCCTCCAGGCTGGCCTCGGCGGGATCCCCACCGGGCACGATGGCGGCGCCGGCGACGTAGACCACCATCCCCCTTCCGGTCGGTTTTCGACTGATCGGAAGATTATCGTGTCACGCGTCGAGGAAACGAAGGGGGAGTGTCAGAGGGTCAGCCCGACCAGTCGAGCATCTTGCCCAGATGGTCGTCGCCCGTGAAGTCGAGGAGCACGACCTGGTCCTCGCCCACCACCCAGGTGTCGTGGCCCGGTTCGATGGCGAACACGTCCCCGGGGGAGAGCACGACCTCGTCGCCGCCATCGGGTGCCACCCCGAGGCGGCCGGACACGACGTAGCCGGTGTGGGGCAGCTGGCAGCTGTCGGTGCCGACCTTGGGTTTGAGGGACTCCGACCAGCGGAAGCCCGGCTCGAAGGTGGCCCGCACGAAGGTGGTCCCCCCGACCCATACCAGTTCCATCCGCCCCCGGTCGAAGGTCCGCACCTCCTCGGGCGCCTCGATGTTCTTGTGCTCGACCGTGCTCTTGAACTCCGACACCGCGGACCCCCCTTTGCCGGGGCCATTGTGGGCCGCCGGCCAGGGGCCCCGCTACTTCCCGGGCGTGGGGTCCCTGCCCGCCGGCCCGGCGAAGGCCTGGGCGATGGAGAGCCATTCGACGGCGGCGTCGCCCTTGATGGCCAGGGCCGTATCGTCCGGCGTCCGCCGGCGGGTGACCACTCGGCAGAAGTCCACGGCCGGCCCCCGGACCCGGGCCGGAGCCGTCTCGTCGCCCCAGGTCCACGTTTCCCCGCCCGGCCCGGTGAGCTCGACCCGGACGTCGACGGGCGGGGTGGGCAGACCCCGGGAGGCGTAGGCGAAGGACCGGGTGCGGACGCCGAGGTGGGCGACGTGGCGGAGCCGGGCGGTGGGAGGGCGCTCGACCCCGAGGGCTTCGGCCACATCCTCGCCGTGGGCCCACGTCTCCATGAGCCGGGCCGTGAGGAGTGTGGGGATGGCCATGGGTGGACCGAACCACGGAGCCCGGGCGGCGGGGTCGATTCCCTCGATGGCGGCGGCGAGGGTGGACCGGGCCTGGCGCCACCAGGCCAGCACGTCGGTCCCGGACCTGCTCCGGGCCTGCTCCACCGGCGCGTTCACGATCCCCTCGGGGTCGGCGACCGAGAGGCTCGTCACCCATGCCCGGAAGCCGTCGGGGTCGCCGGCGGCCAGGGCGGCCCACTCGTCCACCGAGGCCAGATGGCTGATCTGGTCCTTGACCGTCCAGCCCTCGGCCGGGGTGGGAACGTTCCAGGCGGTGGGGTCGAGGCCGGCCACCAGGACGTCGAGCGAGTCGCACTCGGCCTCCAGGTCGGCCCACACCTCATCCAGCGAGCTCATGCCTCCAGGACCGCCAGAGCCAGGCGGGCCAGGAGGGGATCGAGCTCCTCCCGGGGGAGACCGGCGTCGCGGAAGGCCACCGAGTTGATGGTATTCACGGCCGCGTAGGCCACCGTCTCGGCCGTTTTGGGGGAGAGTTCGGGGCGCAGCTGGGCCAGGGGCCGGATCCACTCGCCGACGTACTCCACCTGGCGGCGGCGGACCCGTTGGCGGTCGGGCGCCGGCAGGCTGCGCCAGTCCTGGATCCACACCGACAGCAACGCCCGCTCCTCAGAGACGAACCCGACGTGGAGCTCGACGAGCCGGCGCAGTGTCTCCTCCGGCGTCAGGTCCTCGGCCACCACCACCCGGGCGCCGTCGAGCATCTCCTCGCTGATGCGGTCGAAGAGGGCGACGAGAAGAGAGTCCTTGGAGGGGAAGTGGCGGTAGACACCCGGCCCGGAGATGCCCGCCGCCGTCCCGATCTCGTCGATCCCCACGGCGTGAAAGCTGCGCCGCCGGAAGAGTTCCAGGGCGGCGGCGAGAATCGCTTCCCGCCTGCTGGCCGGAGCGTCGCCCGGGGGTTGGGGGGTGTCCCCCGAAGCATGAGGGGGTTGGGGGGTGTCCCCCGAAGCATGAGGGCCTTCCGTCACCTTGCCTACGGTAGCCCTGCGCCACCCGGTTGTTACCCAACGGTCAGCGTTGCGTAAGATATCAAGCACCCAGCCGGCGAAGGCGCCGGCGCGCACGAGGAGGCTGCATGGCCGAGATCGGCTTCGAGGGCAAGGTGGCGATCGTGACCGGAGCCGGCGGCGGCCTGGGCCGGGAGCACGCGCTCCTCCTCGCCTCCCGGGGGGCACAGCTCGTGGTCAACGACCTGGGCGGCTCGGTGGACGGCACCGGAGCCTCGGCCGGCCCAGCCCAGAAGGTGGTCGATGAGATCGAGGCGGCGGGCGGGGTGGCGGTGGCCGACGCCAACAGCGTCGCCAGCAAAGAGGGCGGCGAGGCCATGGTGCAGACGGCGCTCGACGCTTTCGGCCGGGTCGACATCGTCATCAACAACGCCGGCATCCTGCGGGACAAGAGCTTCGCCAATATGACCGACGAACTCTGGGACGCCGTCCTCGACGTCCACCTGCGGGGCGCCATGTGCGTCACCCGTGCCGCCTGGCCCCACCTGCGGGAACAGAACTACGGCCGGGTGGTGTGCACGTCCTCGTCGGCCGGCATCTTCGGCAACTTCGGTCAGACGAACTACGGGGCGGCCAAGATGGGTCTGGTCGGGTTCACCCGGGCGCTGGCCCAGGAGGGCGCCAAGTACAACATCAAGGCCAACGCCATCGCCCCGGTGGCGAAGACCCGGATGACCGAGGACATCCTCGGCCCCCTGGTTGACAAGCTGGATCCCGCCCTGGTGGCCCCGGTGGTGGCCTGGCTGGTGCACGAGGACTGCCCCGTGTCGGGTGACATCTTCAGCGTCGGTGGTGGCCGCGTGGCCCGCATCTTCGTGGCCGAGGGTCCCGGCTTCTTCAAGAAGGACCTCAATGTCGAGGACGTCCGGGACAACTGGGAGGCCGTGCTCCTCGAGGAGGGCTATGTCATCCCCCGCAGCGCCAACGACGAGATCGGCACCCTGGTCATCCCCAACCTCGCGGAGAGCTAGGACCGCAGCGCGGCGCGGGCCTGCTCGATAGGGACCTGCCAGGCGCCCCAGTTCTCCAGGCCGGCGAAGCCCATGGCCTCGTTGATGGCCAGCATGGGTTGGTTGCCACCCGCGTTCCAGGTCTCGATCCGGGAGACGGCGGGACGCTCGTCCAGCACGCGCAGGGCCATGACCGCCTTGAGCCAGCGGCCCAGACCCCGCTCCCGGTGCTTGGGCCACACGCCCGTGTCGCCCTGGTAGGCCATCTCCGGCCAGCGGCGCGGGAAGTGCAGCTCGGTCAAGCCGGCCAGCTCGCCGCTGCCGTCGTGGCGGGCACACATTCGCCATGTGTCGTAGCCCTGGGCCTCGCCCGTCGCCTCCCGCTCGCGCCACCGGTCAGGTGTGATGTGCTCGTCGTCGCGCTCCAGGTCGTCGAGAGGGGCGGTGTTCATGACCGCCCAGAGGTCGCAGGCGGCGGGCAGGAGGTCGTCGGGACACGGCCCGTCCCAGGCCACCAACGAGTACGCCGCGGAACGTTCCCCGGCGCGGCGCACCCACCGGTCGAGCATGGACCGGTCGAGATCCGCCGTCAGGCAGGCGCTGCGCCGCTCGATCTGGCGGCGCTCGCCTCCGATCCGGCGCAGGAACGGCTCACCCGGCCCTCCCACCCGGGCGTAGGCGTCGAGCAGCGAGGCGTCCCACGCCCCCGCCGCCTCGACCACGGCACCGAACAGGGCCCGGCCGAGGCCGCGGCCGCGCACCGGGGCCGCGACGGCGACATCGATCTCACAGTGGTTGCGGTTCTCGGGCAGGTCGTTCCACACTGCCGAGGCCCAGCCCACCACGTCTGCCCCTTGACGGCTGACCCACCAGCGCCGGTGCCGGAACGCCGGATCGCGGCGGTACTCGGCCAGGGCATGTTCGGCCGGGGCCACCGGGACGTCCGGAAGCGCCTCGAGTTCGAGGGCCACCACCAGGGCGTGGACCGCGAGCAGGTCCGCCTCCGGGGCGGTGGTGGGGTCGACAGGTTCGATGGGCCAGTCCGCGGCAGCCATGGCACCCAGTGTCCGTCGAGTATGGATTCCGATCCACTGAATTACGGCTCGGAAGCCCCGCCCAAAAGTCGTAGATGCCGCGAGGGCGTTGTTACGATCCGCCGCGGTCGAGGCCCCTGGTCGGGTTTCCGGTGCGGGACAAAGGAGTGGGCCGTTGGCGGTCACCAACGCCGAGGCGATTCACGGCAAGACGCTGCGCCGGGATCCCTGGTGGATCGAGACCCTCCCGACGTGGGTGCTCCTCGGCGGTTTCGTGATCTACGCCACCTGGGCCGCCCTCCAGAACGCGGACTACTTCGTCGACCCCTACCTCTCGCCGCTGTACTCGCCCTGCCTGGCGGCCAACTGCGAGGAGCCGACCATCCGGATCTTCGGGTCGTGGTTCTCCCTGTCGCCCGCCCTGCTCATCCTGTGGGCCCCCGGCGGCTTCCGGGCCACCTGCTACTACTACCGCAAGTCCTACTACCGGGCTTTCTTCCGGTCGCCGCCGGCCTGCGGAGTCAAGGACGCGGCCAAGTGCTACACGGGGGAGACCCGCTTCCCCCTCATGCTGCAGAACCTCCACCGCTACTTCTTCTGGGCGGTGTGGCCCATCCTGTTCTTCCTGTGGGTCGACGCCCTGAAGGCCTTCTCCTTCGACGAGGGCTTCGGCATCGGGCTGGGCACGGTGGTCCTCTTCCTCAACGCCACCCTGCTCACCGCCTACAGCCTCTCCTGCCACTCCTGCCGCCACCTGGCCGGTGGCCACCTCGACGTCTTCTCGACGCGCCCGCTCAAGTACAAGCTCTGGCGGTTCGTGACCCGCCTCAACGAGCGGCACGGCCTGATCGCCTGGATCAGCCTGGTGATGGTGGCGGGCACCGACGTCTACGTCCGCCTCCTGGCCAACGGCGTGTTCAGCGATCCGAGGATCACGTTCTAATGGGCCGCTGATGGAGGGCTACGAGACCCACGACTACGACGTCATCGTGGTGGGTGCCGGCGGGGCGGGCATCCGGGCCGCCATCGAGGCCAGCGCCGCAGGCGCGAGGACCGCCCTCATCTGCAAGTCGCTGTTGGGGAAGGCCCACACCGTCATGGCCGAGGGCGGCATCGCCGCCGCGCTGGGCAACGTGTGGCCCGAGGACAACTGGAAGGTCCACTTCCGGGACACCATGCGGGGCGGCAAGTTGGTCAACAACTGGCGCATGGCCCAGATCCACGCCCAGGAGGCGCCGGATCGGGTCCTGGAGCTGGAGGAGTGGGGCGCCCTCTTCGACCGCACCAAGGACGGCCTCATCCTCCAGCGGGACTTCGCCGGCCACCGCTACGCCCGCCTGGGCCACGTCGGCGACCGCACCGGTCTGGAGATGATCCGCACCCTCCAGCAGCGGGCCGTCCACAAGGGCATCGACGTGTTCATGGAGTGCGCCATCCAGATCCTGCTCAAGGACGGGGACCGGGTCTGCGGTGCCCTGGGGTACTGGCGGGAGTCGGGCAAGTTCGCCGTGTTCTCCGCCAAGGCCGTGGTGCTGGCCACCGGCGGGATCGGCAAAGCGTGGAAGATCACCTCGAACTCGTGGGAGTACACCGCCGATGGCCATGCCATGGCGCTCTTCGCCGGGGCCGAGCTCGTCGACATGGAGTTCGTGCAGTTCCACCCCACCGGCATGGTGTGGCCGCCGTCGGTGCGGGGGATCCTCGTCACCGAGGGGGTACGGGGCGACGGGGGAGTGCTGCGCAACACCGAGGGTCGCCGCTTCATGTTCGACTACATCTCGGACTTCTTCCGGGCCGAGACGGCCGACACCGAAGCCGAAGGCGACCGCTGGTACGAGGACCACCACAACAACCGGCGCCCACCCGAGCTGCTGCCCCGCGACGAGGTGGCCCGGGCCATCAACGCCGAGGTCAAGGCGGGCCGGGGGACACCGGCGGGCGGGGTCCTGCTCGACATCGCCTCCCGCATGCCGGCCGAGAAGATCCGCCGGCGGCTCCCGTCCATGTACCACCAGTTCAAGGAACTGGCCGGCGTCGACATCACGGCCACGCCCATGGAGGTCGGGCCCACCTGCCACTACGTCATGGGCGGGGTACGCGTGGACGCGGACTCCACCGCCTCCACCACCGTGCCCGGCCTCTTCGCCGCCGGGGAGTGCGCCGGGGGCCTGCACGGCTCCAACCGCCTCGGGGGCAACTCCCTCTCGGACCTGGTGGTCTTCGGCCGGCGGGCCGGTCTCTACGCGGCTGAGTACGCCAAATCCGCCGCCGGCACCCCCCGGATCGACGCCGGCCAGGTGGAGGAGGCGACCCGGGTCGCGCTGGCTCCCTTCGAGGGCAGCGGCGGCGAGAACCCATACTCGATCCATGCCGACCTGCAACAGACGATGCAGGACCTGGTGGGGATCATCCGCACGGGCGAGGAGTTGGAGAAGGCGCTGTTGGAGTTGGAGGCGTTGAAGGAACGGACGGAGCGCATGACGGTGACCGGCAACCGCCAGTTCAACCCGGGCTGGCACCTGTCGCTCGACCTGCGCAACATGCTGGCCGTCTCCGAAGTGGTGACCCGCTGCGCCCTGGCCCGCAAGGAGAGCCGGGGCGGGCACACCCGGGAGGACCACCCCACCACCGACCCCCACTTGGCCAAGATCAACCACGTGGTGCGCCGGCGGGATGATGGCGCCACCGACCTGCGGGAGGAACCCATCCCGGAGATGCCGGCCGAGCTCAAGGCTCTGTTCGAGGACCAGAAGTAGTGGCCGACAAGAACAGCGTCACGATGCGGATCTGGCGGGGCGACAAGACGGGCGGCGCCTTCACCGACTACGCCGTCCCGCTGCGCGAGGGCGTGGTCGTCCTCGACGTCATGTTCGACATCCAGGCCGGCCAGGCCGGCGACCTGGCGGTGCGCTGGAACTGCAAGGCGGGCAAGTGCGGCTCGTGTTCGGCCGAGATCAACGGCCGGCCCCGGCTCATGTGCATGACCCGCATGGACACGCTTCCCGTCGACGAGCCCATCACGGTGGCGCCGATGAAGACCTTCCCGGTCATCAAGGACCTCGTCACCGACGTGTCGTTCAACTTCGAGGTGGCCAAGACCGTCCCGGCCTTCTCCCCGAAGCCGCTCGATCCCGACGGCAAGCGCCGCATGTTCCAGGAGGACATCGACCGGGCCCAGGAGTTCCACAAGTGCATCGAGTGCTTCCTCTGCCAGGACGTGTGCCACGTCATCCGTGACCACGACGAGAACAAGCGCAACTTCGCCGGGCCCCGCTTCTTCGTCCGGCTGGCCGCCCTGGAGATGCACCCCCTCGACACCAACGACCGCCTGGAGTTGGTGAAGGCGAAGTACGGCCTGGGTTTCTGCAACATCACGAAGTGCTGCACCGTGGTCTGCCCGGAGAACATCCACATCACGGACAACGCCATCATCCCGCTCAAGGAGCGGGTGGTGACGGAGTTCCACGACCCGGTGGTGAAGCTCTGGCGCAAGATCCGGGGCAAGCGCTGAGGAGCACGCCATGGCGGTGACGGTGCAGCCGGCCCGACGCCGGCACTTGCCCTGGCCCTTCGACCTCTATCAGTCGGCGGTGGGCAAGAAGTGGGTGATGGCGCTCACCGGCATCATGCTCATGGGCTACGTGTTCGCCCACATGATCGGGAACCTCAAGGTCTACCTGGGGTCGGAGGAGCTCAACCACTACGCCGAATGGCTCCGGGAGCTGGCCACGCCGGCCCTGCCCCGCACGGTGGCCCTCTGGCTCATGCGCAGCGCCCTGGCCGCCGCCTTCGTCCTCCACATCCACGCGGCCTACGGCCTCACGGTCATGAACCGCCGGGCCCGGCCCGAGCGCTACGTGACCCGCCGGGACTACGAGGCGGCCGACTTCGCGGGCCGGACCATGCGCTGGACAGGGATCATCGTCGCCCTCTTCGTGATGTTCCACCTGCTGGATCTGACCTGGGGGACGGCCAACCCCGACTTCGTGCGGGGCGACCCGTACCACAACCTGGTGGTGAGCTTCTCCCGGGTGCCGGTGGCCGTCGCCTACGTGGTGGCCAACCTGGCACTCGCCGTGCACCTGTACCACGGGGCCTGGAGCCTGTTCCGCAGCCTCGGGATGAGCCACCCCCGGCTCGACGCCTGGACCCGGCGCTTCGCCGTGGGGTTCGCCGGCGTGATCCTGGTCGGCAACGTGAGCTTCCCCATCGCCGTGCAGGCCGGGTGGGTCGGATGACGCTGTCTTCGGGGACACCCCGGAACCCCGGGCTCGACGCCCGGGTCCCGGCCGGGGCGCTAGAGGAGAAGTGGGACCACCACAAGTTCGAGATGAAGCTGGTGGCGCCCCACAACCGCCGGCGCTTCGACGTCATCGTGGTCGGCACCGGCCTGGCCGGGGCGGCGGCCGCCGCCACCCTGGGCGAACTCGGCTACCGGGTGAAGGCCTTTACCTTCCACGACAGCCCCCGGAGGGCCCATTCCATCGCCGCCCAGGGTGGCATCAACGCGGCCAAGAACTACCGGGGCGACGGGGACAGCATCTACCGGCTGTTCTACGACACGGTGAAGGGCGGGGATTTCCGCTCCCGGGAGGCGAACGTCTACCGGCTGGCGGAGCTGTCGGTGCAGATCATCGACCACTGCGTGGCCCAGGGTGTCCCCTTCGCCCGGGAGTACGGCGGACTCCTCGACAACCGCTCGTTCGGTGGCGCCCAGGTGTCGCGCACCTTCTAC
Organism: uncultured Actinomycetes bacterium; assembly: GCA_963789165.1. Classification (GTDB taxonomy): domain Bacteria; phylum Actinomycetota; class Acidimicrobiia; order IMCC26256; family BP-133; genus CAWBJP01. The sequence continues at coordinate 257,037 of CAWBJP010000010.1, read as the reverse complement.
GCCCGGGGCCAGACCGGCCAGCAGCTGCTGCTCGGCGCCTACCAGGCCTTGGCCCGCCAGATCGAGGCGGGCACGGTGGAGCTCCACTCCCGCTCCGAGATGCTCGATCTGGTGGTCAAGGACGGCCGGGCTGCAGGCATCGTCGTGCGCGACCTGCACACCGGGGCGGTGACGTCACATTCGGCCCACGCCGTGGTGCTGGCCACCGGCGGCTACTCCAACGTCTTCTTCCTGTCGACCAACGCCATGGCCTGCAACGCCACCGCCATCTGGCGGGCGTACCGCAAGGGGGCCGCCTTCGCCAACCCGTCCTTCACCCAGATCCACCCGACGTGCATCCCGGCCAGTGACGAGTTCCAGTCCAAGCTCACGCTGATGTCGGAGTCGCTGCGCAACGACGGGCGCATCTGGGTGCCGGCCGAATTTGAGGACCCCCGTCCGCCGCAGGCGATTCCCGATTCAGAGCGGGACTACTTCCTGGAGCGCCGCTACCCGGCTTTCGGCAACCTGGTGCCGCGCGACGTCGCCTCCCGGGCGGCCAAGACCGAGGTGGACCGGGGACGGGGTGTCGGGCCGTTGCGCAACGGGGTCTACCTGGACTTCGCCGGCGCCATCGACCGCTTCGGAGCCGACGTCATCGAGGAGCGCTACGGCAACCTCTTCGAGATGTACGAGCGCATCACGGGCGAGAACCCGTACCAGACGCCCATGCGCATCTACCCCGCGCCCCACTACACCATGGGCGGGCTGTGGGTGGACTACAACCTGATGAGCACCATCCCCGGTCTGTTCGTGGCCGGTGAGGCGAACTTCTCCGACCACGGCGCCAACCGGCTGGGGGCTTCGGCGCTCATGCAGGGCCTGGCCGACGGGTACTTCATCCTCCCGTACACCATCCCCGACTACCTGGCCGGGTTCCTGGGCGAGCCCGCCGTCCCCCCCGACGACCCCGTCTTCGTCGAGGCCGAGACGCAGGTGCGCCAGGTCACGGCCGGGTACCTGGCCCGGAAGGGCACCCGGTCGGTCGACCAGTTCCACCGGGAGCTGGGGCGCATCATGTGGGACCACTGCGGCATGGCCCGCAACCGTGAAGGCCTGGAGAAGGCGCTGTCCGAGATCCCCGCCCTGCGGGCCGAATTCGACCAGGACCTGCGGGTGCTGGGCGTGGACGAGGGCCTGAACCAGTCCCTCGAACGGGCCGGACGGGTGGCCGACTTCTTCGAGCTGGCCGAGCTCATGTGCACCGACGCCCTGCGCCGGGAGGAGTCCTGCGGCGGCCACTTCCGGGTCGAGCACCAGACCGAGGACGGGGAGGCTCGCCGGGACGACGAGCACTTCGCCCACGTCGCCGCCTGGCGCATCGCCGGCCCGGGGAAACCGCCCGAGGTGACCACGGAGCCGCTCGAGTTCGACCACGTCCATCTCGCCCAGCGGAGCTACCGCTAGATGCCGTCGACTGCGGGGGACACCCCCGCACCCCCGGGCCGCCCCACCCTTGATCTCAAGCTGCGTATCTGGCGCCAGGCGTCACCCGACGTCCCGGGCGCCATGGTGGAGTACGACATGCCGGGCGTCAGCGAGGACATGTCCTTCCTGGAGATGCTCGACCTCCTCAACGAGCGCCTGGTGGCGCGGGGCGAGGAGCCCGTCGCCTTCGAGCACGACTGCCGGGAGGGGATCTGCGGGTCGTGCGGGGTGATGATCAACGGCCGGCCCCACGGCCCCCAGCGGGGAACGGCCACCTGCCAGCTGCACATGCGCCAGTTCAAGACCGGCGTCGTGATCGAGGTCGAGCCGTGGCGGGCAGCCGCTTTCCCGGTGGTGAAGGACCTCGTGGTGAACCGCAGCGCCTTCGATCGCATCGTGGAGGCCGGCGGCTACATCAGCGTCAACACCGGCTCCGCGCCGGAGGCCAACCTGATGCCGGTGCCCAAGCCGGTGGCCGACACCGCCTTCGAGGCGGCGGCGTGCATCGGCTGTGGCGCCTGTGTGGCCGCCTGCCCCAACGGCGCCGCCCAGCTCTTCACGTCGGCCAAGCTGGCCCACCTCAACCTGCTGCCCCAGGGCCAGGCCGAACGCTGGGAGCGGACGGAGGCCATGGTCGACCGGATGGAGGAGTTCTTCGGCAGCTGCACCCTCCACGGCGAGTGCGAGGCCGCCTGCCCCAAGGAGATCTCCATCGACTTCATCTCGCTCATGAACCGGGACTACATCAAGAGCAAGTTCAAGAACCGCAAGCTGTTGAGCCAGACCAAGTAGGGGGGCGGGGGGTTGACCGATCTGCCGGCGCTCAAGCGGATCTCGAAGGCGGCCATCCCCGAGGCGCTGGCCAAGGCGGAGCGCTACCGGTTGCTCAACGAACCCAACCAGGCCGAGAGCATCTGCCTCGACATCCTGGAGGCCGACCAGGACCACCAGCCCGCGCTGGTGATGCTCATCCTGGCCATGACCGATCAGTTCGGCGCCCAAGGGGCCCGCGGGGCCCAGGACGTGCGGGCCCACGTGGCCCGGCTGACCGACGAGTACCAACGGGCCTACTACGGCGGACTGGTGTGGGAGCGCTACGCCTGCGCCTACCTGAAGCGGGGCAAGGCCCGCAGCTCCGCCTACGGCGCCTTCCGGGATGCCATGACCCTCTACGAGCAGGCCGAGGCCATTCGCCCCGAGGGCGACGACTCCGTCATCCTGCGCTGGAACGCCTGTGTGCGCTCGCTGGTCCGGGAAGGGCTGGGCCCCCGCCCCGACGAGGTCGAACAGCCGCTGGAATAGGGATGCGGAGTCGTCCGGGACAGTTAAGAGACCGCCGTCACGCGACGCAGAACTCGTTGCCTTCTGGATCGAGCATCACGACATGGTCAAGGTGCTCACCGTAGGACTCCTCACGGACAGTCCTAGCCCCGGCGCGGACCAGTTCGGCTGCTTTCGCAAGGATGAGTTGCTCGCGCTCGACCAGGTTCCATGGCGGCTCGCCTGCCACCCGGATATCGATGTGCATTCTGTTCTTGGCTGTCTTGTGCTCGGGCACCCTCAGGAAGCCGATGGCCGGGCCCGCGCCGTCCGGGTCGATGATTGAAGCGCCGTCTGGGTCGTTGTACCCCGGCTCAGCCACATACCCGAGCGCGAACGCCCAGAACTCAGCAATTCGATGCGGGTCGGCCGCGTCGCAACCGAGCGTCCAATGTGTCGCCATGCCGCCACAGTACGTGCGGTATCCACGAGCTCCTGGAGTTGCCCCGGACAATATTGGTGACATGCGTCTGGGCATTGCCGATCATTTCGGCTGGGCCGTTGCCGTGACGGCGTCAGCTGACCACAAGGTCGTGGACCGCCGCCGGATCGAGCTAATCGAGCCCGGCCTGCCGGCAGCACCGATTCACTACGAGGGCCACCGTCTCGATGTCGCCGGCACCGTCGCGCTGGTCGCGAAGGTGCGAACGTCGGTCGTTCGGGCGACATCGGCTGCGCTCGACGAAATCGAGACCGCGCTGCCCGAGCCGGTCGTGTCGATCTCGCTCCGAACCTGGCCCCTGGACTTCCCCGACGACATCGCCGTCCAACGTCGCGCACCATATGAGGCCCGCGCCGACGCCATCATGTATCGCCAGGTGCTCTCCGAGCTCGCCCACGCCCGGGGCTGGGAAGTCCACCTCTATGACGCGAAGAAAGTTCTGGGGCAGGCCGTCAGCATGCTGTCCGAGCAGGCCGATCAGGTGCTGCAGGGTCCTCGGGCCAGGTTGGGGCCACCCTGGGCGAAGGACCATCGGATCGCGCTCGCCGCGACGATCCTCGCTGGCTGAACCTACCTGCTGTTCATCCGCCCGCAGCTGGCCGCGGCCAAGACCGTCGAGTCATAGCGGTTCACCACGGTGCCCACCTCGTCGTGGGTCAAGGTGATCTCGGCGGCTGACGACTCCTCCGGTATCTCCACCCGCCCGACGAAGGACAGGGAGTCGGCGGCGACGTCGCCGGTGAAGCGCCACTCCCGGCCCCCGATCCTCGCCTCCACCACCGCCCCGGGGAGGGGCCGGCGGAGCTCGTTGGCCACGTGCAGCGCACCGGTGCGGGGATCGAGCATGGGCAGCACGCTGCGGCAGGCCGCGGTCAGGGCACCGTGCCCGGCCTTGGGGATCCGGTCGTGGTCGACCACCGACCAGGTCACCCCCGGAGCGCCGTCGGCGAAACAGAAGTGGAGGAACCCGCCCGTGGGGCGGTACTTCAAGCGGCGCAGGTCTTCGGCCTGCAGCTGGATGAGGGCGGCCTGGTAGGCCTGGGTGGCGGCCCGCCAGTCGTCGAAGGTGGCGTACTCGTCGGGGGGAACGACACGGTCGAAGATCCGCTTCTGGAGGCAGTGACGGCCGGCCAGGCCGGGCCAGTCGAGGTGGGGCCAGCGTTTCGGATCCATGAAGTCGGCCGAGCCGGGGACGGCCTGGGCGCCGAACTCCGAGACGAAGCGGCCCAGGCGGGGCCAGCGCCGCAGCGTGTCGGCCAAATCACCCATGGCCCCGCTGTACCAGCCCAGGTAGAGGTGGCTGTCGGTGCCCGAGCGGATCACGCCGGGAAGCACGCCCGAATGGTCCACCACCGGCCGGGTGGGGTCGGCCCGGGACAGGGCCCGGGCCACAGAGCGGTCCAGCACGTCCTTGTTCCAGGTGGGGAGCAGCACGGAGGCCGCGGCCCGGGCCCGGCTGCGCGGCACCGCCTCCTCATCCCCCGACGGACCCGGGAAGGGCTCGTTGTGTCCGCACCACAGGGCCACGCTGGGGTGGTGCCCGACCAGATCCACCAGCGCCCGGGCCTGGGCCGCAGCCGGCTTGCGGACGCCGCGGGTGTAGCCCCACTGCAGGGGGAGGTCCTGCCACAACAGGATGCCGGTCTCGTCGGCGGCCGCGTAGAGCTCCGGCCGGCTGACATGGGCGTGCAGACGCACCATGTCGAGATTGGCCTCCCGGGCCCGGGCGACGTCGTCGGCCAGGTCGGTGGCCGTCGCTTCGCCCAGAGCCATGCGGTTGGGTCCCTGGTTGGAGCCCATCACGAAGACCCGCTCCCCGTTCACGTGCAGGCGCCAGTTGTCCAGGCGCAGCTCCCGGAAAGCGGTGCGCAGGCGACGGCCATCGCTGCGGGCGCCGTCCACCTCCACCTCGATCTCCAGGTCGCAGAGCGGCTGGTCGCCGTAGCGCCATGGCCACCACCGGGGCGGGTGGTCCACCTCCAGGGTCCACGAGAGGTGGTTCTCGCCCGCGGCCAGGGTCTGTTCCCGTTCCGCGGCATGGTCGACGCCGGGCCCGGTGAGGCGGGCCCCCAGCCGGGCGGTGGCCGGGCCGGCGGCGGCGTCGAGGGTCAGGTCGATGGTGATCCGACCCCGGTCCTCGGTGGCTTCGGTGCACAGGGCCCGGAGCCGGGCCAGGCGCACCGGACCGCTGCCGGTGATGTGCACGGGGCGCCACAGTCCGCCCGGGTTCCAGGTGGGGTCGAGGTTGTCCCAGTGGGAGAAGACGCCCGTGACCATGCGCTTGGCCGATCCGTCGCGCTCCGGAGGGCACGCCACCTCGATGGCCAGGACGTGTTCGTCAGTCGCGGCCAGAGCCTCGGTGACCTCGAAGGCGTGGGGGGCGAAGTAGCCCTCGGTGGCGCCGAGGTAGGCGCCGTCGAGCCACACGTCGCCGTAGTAGAAGACCCCTTCGAGGACGAGGAAGGAACGCTCGCCGGGAGGCTCCTCCTCGATCCGGAACCGGCGGCGGTAGAGCACCGGGCCGTCGGAGCCTTCGAATCCGGGCACGGAACGCCAGTGCCCCGGCACCGTGGCGTCCGTCCAGGCCGAGTCGTCGAAGTCGGGATCGGTGAAGCGCTGGTGCAGATCGCCCTCCGCCTCCTGGAGGCGCCACGTGCCCGAGAGGTCGACGGGGAGGGTCGCCGGCGGGTGGGCGGGGAGGGTCGCCGGCGGGTGGGCGGGGAGGGTCATTGCCTGCGGAGGTTACGACCTAGGCTCGGCGCTGATGACGACTGAGGTCACCCACCGTCAGGTGGACGTCGGTGGAATCGAGCTGCACGTGGCCGAGGCGGGCACCGGACCGGTGGTGCTGTGCTGCCACGGCTTCCCCGAGCTGTGGTTCTCGTGGCGCCACCAGCTGCCGGCGCTGGCCGCCGCCGGCTACCGCGCCGTGGCCCCCGACCAGCGCGGCTACGGGCGCAGTGGCCGGCCCGAGCCGTTGGAGGACTACGACATCATCCACCTGGCCGGCGACCTGACCGGCCTGCTCGACGCCCTGGGCGTGGAGCGGGCGGTGGTGGTGGGACACGACTGGGGTGCCATGGTGGCCTGGCACATGGCTCAGACGGCTCCCGAACGGCTCTCCGGACTCGCCGCCCTCAGCGTGCCGTTCTGGCCCCGGTCGCCCCGCCCGCCGACCGAGATGTGGAAGGAGCAGTTCAAGGATCAGTTCTTCTACATGCTCCATTTCCAGACGCCGGGCGTGGCCGACGCCCAGCTCAACGCTGACCCGGGCGCCAGCCTGCGCTTCGTGTGGCGGCGCATGACCCCCGACGTCTTCGATGGCACGGGCAAGGCGCCGAAGGTGCCGAGGTGGATGTCGGAGGAGGAGTTCGCCGTCTACGAGGCCGAGTTCCGCCGCACCGGCTTCACCGGCGGGCTCAACTGGTACCGCAACTTCGACCGCAACTGGGAGCTGACGGAGAAGACCGCCGCGGCCAAGGTCGAGACCCCGACGGTGTTCCTGGCCGGCGAGCGGGATCCCGTGTTGAGCTTCATCCCCGCCGAGGCGATGGCGGACTGGGTGCCCGGGATGCGGGAGTCGGTCCTGCTCCCCGGCGCCGGCCACTGGATCCAGCAGGAGCGGCCGGCCGAGACCAACGAGGTGCTGCTCCGCTTTCTCTCCGGCCTCGATCTTCCCCGCTAGCCGTGGAAGTCCTTGCCTCCCGGGTGCTGCTGAAACCGGTCGACTTCGCACGGTCCTGCGACTTCTACGCCCACACCCTCGGCCTGCATCTCTTCCGGGAGTACGCCGGAGGAGCCGTCTTCTTCCTGGGGGGCGGTTATCTGGAGCTGTCGGGGAGCGGGGCGCCGCGGGTTTCGGGCGACAAGATCTCGCTCTGGCTCCAGGTCCGCGACATCGACGCCGAATGGGACCGGCTGGCGGCCGCCGGTGTCGACCAGGTGGAGGCTCCCGTGGACAAGGCCTGGGGTCTGCGGGAGGCCCGGCTCCGCGATCCCGACGGTGTCCTGCTCGTCCTCGTCCAGGTTCCCGAGGGCCATCCCCTGCGGCGCGATTCGAGAGGTTGAGCGGGTACTCTCCCGGGTCCCGTCGCCTCAACTGGGGAGCATGCATGGACCGCCCGCAGAGCCTGGGAGAGCTACGCCGCAGTGGGTGGGTGTCGCGCCCGGTCAAGGACGAGGTGCGGCGCAACGCCATGGCCCGCATGGCCGCCGGAGAGCCGGTGGTGGACGGGCTCGTGGGCTACGACGACACCGTCCTGCCTGCGCTGGAGAACGCCCTCCTGGCCGGTCACGACATGATCCTGCTGGGAGAGCGGGGCCAGGCCAAGACCCGCATCATCCGGTCCCTCGTCGCCCTGTTGGACGAGTGGACGCCGGTGGTGGCGGGCAGTGAGATCAACGACGATCCCTACGGTCCCATCTCCCGGGCGGCCCGGGACCTGGTGGCGGAGCGGGGCGACGACACGCCCGTCGAGTGGGTGCACCGCTCGACCCGCTTCGGCGAGAAGCTGGCCACGCCCGACACCTCCATCGCCGACCTCATCGGCGAGGTCGACCCCATCCGGGTGGCCGAGGGGCGTTACCTAGCCGACGAGCTGACCATCCACTACGGCCTGGTGCCCCGCACCAACCGCGGCATCTTCGCCATCAACGAGTTGCCCGACCTGGCCGAGCGCATCCAGGTCGGCCTGCTCAACGTGCTGGAGGAGCGCGACGTCCAGATCCGGGGCTACAAGGTGCGCCTGCCCCTGGACGTGATGCTGGTGGCGTCGGCCAACCCGGAGGACTACACCAACCGGGGCCGGATCATCACCCCGCTCAAGGACCGTTTCGGGGCCCAGATCCGCACCCACTACCCGCAGGACGTGGAAGCGGAGATGGCCGTGGTGGCCCTCGAGTCCCGGGTGGTCGACGCCGAAGGCGTGCGGGTGTCCGTCCCCGCTTTCATGGCCGAGCTGGTGGCGGCCATCACCCAGGCGGCCCGGCGGTCGTCCCACGTCAACCAGCGCTCCGGCGTCTCGGTCCGCCTGTCCATCGCCAACCAGGAGACGCTGGCCGCCAACGCCCTGCGCCGGGCCCTGCGCATCGGAGAGAAGGAAGCCGTGCCCCGGGTCTCGGACCTGCCCGCCCTGGCCGCCTCCACCGCCGGCAAGGTGGAGATCGAAGCGCTGGAGGAGGGGAGGGACGCTGAGATCGTCGAGCGGCTGGTGAAGTCGGCGGTGCTGGAGACCTTCCGGGCCCACTGCCGCCCCGAATCCCTGCGTGACCTGGTGGCCGCCTTCGACGACGGCCTCGAGGTGGAGACGGGTGAGGACGTGCCCTCGGCCGCCTACGCCGCGCTGGCCGATCTCCCGGGCGTCAAGGGTGTGCTGTCCGACCTCGGCGTCGGGGAAGCCCCCGCCGAGGTGGCTTCCGCCGTGGAGCTGGTCCTCGAGGGCCTCCATCTCTCCAAGCGTCTCAACAAGGACGCGTACGGCCCGCGGGCCACCTACCGCGGCCGGGGCTGACCCGAGCTGCCGGCATGCCGACCGATCGCCCGCCGGCTGTGCGCATCGCCGCCGGCGGGGCCGTCGTCGCCCTCGTGTTCGGGCTCCCGATCCTGATCTACCTGTCGTCCGTGGTCAGCGAACGCTGGCAGGGGACGGTGAACACGCTCCTGGTGGTGTTCATCGTCGTACCCATCGCCGCCTGGTTCCTGCTGCGCCGCCGACCTCCTCCGGAGGACAGCGGGAGTGGCGGCACGGCCTAAGGTCGCTGGCGTGGTGTACCGGTATTCGCGCTGGGACGGGCGGCAGTCGGGCTTCGAGCTGGACGCGGAGCAGGTCCTGGCCGAGGTGGCCGACGACCTCCTCTACCACGGCGACCTGCACGCCGCCCTCCGTCGCGCCCTCCAGAGCGGCATGCGGGCCCCCGACGGGCGCGCCCTGGAGGGTCTGCGCCAGCTGCTGGAGCGGATCGCCCGGCGCCGGCGGGAGGAGCTGGAACGCCATGAGCTGTCCGGACTGACGGCGGACATCGCCCGCCGCCTGGACGAGATCGTCGACCAGGAGCGGGCCGGGCTGGACCGGATGGATCCTGCCGACGCCGCCCGCCATCACCAGCAACTCGACGAGCTGGCCCCCGACCTGGCCGGGCGCTTCCGGGGCCTGCAGAACTACGACTTCACCGATCCGCAAGCGCAGCGCCGCTTCGAGGAGTTGAGCGAGGAGCTGCGCCGCCAGCTCCTGCAGAACCAGTTCAACCGCCTGAGCCAGGGGATGGGCGAGCTCACCCCGGAGCGGATGGCGGCCATGAAGGACATGCTCAACGAGCTGAACCAGATGCTGGCCCAGCGCGAGCGGGGCGAGGAGCCCGACTTCGCCGGGTTCATGGCCCGCCACGGCCAGTTCTTCCCCGGCAACCCGGGCAGCCTCGACGAGCTGCTGGAGCAGATGGCCCGGTCCATGGCCCAGATGCGGGCCCTGCTCAACTCCATGACCCCCGAGCAGCGCCGCCAGCTCCAGGAGCTGGCCGAGGCCCTCATGGCCGACCTCGACCTGGCCTGGCAGATCGACGAGCTGGGCCGCCATCTCCAAGGCGCCTTCCCCGACCTGGGGTGGGACGCCCGCTACGACTTCTCCGGCTCCGACCCACTCGACCTGGCCGGCGCTCCCGGCGTGCTGGAGAGCCTCGGCGACCTCGACGAGCTGGAGCACCTGCTGCGCTCGGCCACCTCACCGGCCCAGCTGTCGGAAGCCGATGTGGACCGGGCCCGCGAGCTCCTGGGCGACGTCGCCGCCGACAGCCTGGCCGAGCTGGCCCGCCTGGCCCGGCTCCTGGAGGAGGCCGGGCTGATCGAGAACCGGGAAGGACGCTACGAGCTCACGCCCAAGGGTCTGCGCCGCATCGGCCAGCGGGCCCTGGCCGAGCTGTTCTCGCGCCTGGCCAAGGACCGCATCGGCGGCCACGAGGTCGAGCGGACCGGGATCGGTCACGAGCGGGCCAACGAGCACAAGCCCTACGAGTTCGGCGACCCGTTCGCCCTGAACGTGGAAGAGACCGTTCGTAACGCCCTGCGTCGGGGCGGCGCCGGGCTCCCCGTCCGCCTCACTCCGGACGACTTCGAGGTGGAGCAGATGGAGCAGCTGGCCCGCACGGCCACCGTGCTCATGCTCGACCTGTCGCTGTCGATGCCCATGCGGGACAACTTCCTGGCCGCCAAGAAGGTGGCCGTGGCCCTCCACGCCCTCATCACCAGCCAGTTCCCCCGTGACTTCCTGGCCATCGTGGGGTTCTCGGAGGTGGCCCGGGAGCTGCCGCCGGCCCAACTGCCCGAGGTGTCGTGGGACTTCGTCTACGGCACCAACATGCAGCACGCCCTCATCCTGGCCCGCCGGCTCCTGGCCCATCAGAGCGGCACCCGCCAGATCATCATGGTCACCGACGGGGAACCGACGGCCCACATCGAAACCGGGGCCGACGGCGGCAGCGAGGTGTTCTTCCACTATCCCCCGGTCTCCACCACCATCGAGAAGACCCTGGCCGAGGTCAACCGGTGCACCAAGGAGGGAATCCGGATCAACACCTTCATGCTCGACGCCTCCGCCGGGCTGCGCAGCTTCGTGGAGCGGATGACCCGGATGAACCGGGGTCGGGCCTTCTTCACCACTCCCGAGACCCTGGGCGACTACCTCCTCGTCGACTTCGTCGAGCAGAAGCGCCGCACCCGCCGCGCCGGCTGATCTCGACGGCGGGGACCTTCTGGTGTGTCTGCTGGGAGGGCCAAAGGCGCACTGAAGGGGTGTAGGGAGCCGGCGCTGGGGGCTTACTTCGGAATCTGGGGGCTTTCTTGAGAACTGTGCTTCCGCAGGTACCTCCACGGTCCCTCCGGAAGCACAGTTCGCCTCTAGCGTCCGATTTGTCCGTTTCGTCCCCGTCCACGGCGCCGTTCTGAAGTAAGCCCGAACCGCAATGCCCCCCTCCACCCCTTCATTGCCGCAGTTGATCCCCCAAGGCCGAGCGGTAGACCGCCAGCGTCGCTTCGTCGAAGCAGACGAAGCGCACCAGGTCGACCCCGTCGCCCTCCCAGCCCCGCACGGCGTCTACGGCGATGGCTGTAGCCGCGTCCAGGGGATAGCCGTAGATCCCCGTCGAGATGGCCGGGAAGGCGACCGAGCGGGCGCCCACCCGGGCCGCCTCGTCCAGGGACGACCGGTAGGCGGAGGCGAGGAGCTCGTCTTCGCCGGCGGCACCGCCGCGCCACACGGGGCCGACGGCGTGGATCACGAACTGGGCGGGCAGATCGCCGGCCGTCGTGGCTACCGCCGAACCGGTGGGGCAGTGGCCGATCCGGCGGCACTCCTCGGCGATGGACGGCCCGCCGCGCCGGTGGATGGCGCCGCAGACTCCGCCGCCGGGGGCCAGCGCCTCGTTGGCGGCATTGACGATGGCGTCGACCGTTTCCTCGGTGAGATCACCCTGCACGATGTCGATTTGCACCTTTGCTCCAATATTTCCCATCCACGGCCGCAACATGGTCCCCAGAAAACGGTAACCGTCACGCTGGTCGCGAGGTCGGAAGAAATTGTTGCGGTTCGAGCGCGCCCACGCTTGCGCCGCCGCTCCGGGCGGAGGCATAGTGACAATGCTGTAATTACAACAGCGTCCTTCAAGGGGGTCCGATGCACGAGCTGTTCCGGAGGTTCCCCGAGGAGGAGCGACGCTGGCAGGAGAGGGCCAACTGCCTAGGTGTCGACCCCGAGCTGTTCTTCCCCGAGCGAGGAGCCTCGACCCGAGAAGCGAAGGCCGTCTGCGCCGGCTGCGCCGTCCGCCTCGAGTGCCTGGAGTATGCGCTACGCAATCACGAGAAGTTCGGGATCTGGGGTGGCCTGTCGGAGCGTGAGCGCCGCCGGCTTCGCCGTCGCCGGGCCATGGGCGAGGTGATCGCCTCGGCTTAGGAAGACGCGGCCTGGATGCGGGCCTCGATCGTGTCGTCGGTGTCCAACCCGGCCCAGGAGAGAAACTCGGGGCTGCAGCGGGCGAGTTCGGCGGCGGGTAACAGGCCCACGAGCTCGACCGCCACAACGTCGGAGCCCCGCCGGCGGGCCTGCGCCCGGACTTCGGTCAAGGCCGCCTCCACTCCGGTGACGGGCAGGTCGACGAGGTTCATCGACACTTGGATCCGTCCCCGCGAGGGCAGGGGAAACGCCAACGCCCGAACCCCCGGCAGTCCGCCGTCCCGATGGCGGACTGCCCCGGCCACCGCCGACGCCACCCGCAGATCGTCGCCCGCCAGTTCACAGTTGATGGCGACCATGGGTGGACGGCAACTGACGCACACCGCCCCCAGGCGGGGATGGGGCGTCGCCGGTCCGAAGTCCGGTGCCCGGGAGACGAACGCCTCCTTGCGCACGGAGGGGAGGCTGCGCCCGTCCGGATCGGCGCCGTCGTAGAGGAAGACCGGGACGCCGTGCTCGTGCGCCACCGCCTCGGCGAAGCTGAGGGCGGCGGCCAGGGCGCTCGCTCGCTCCAGACTCTCCAGGGCCACGAAGGGCACCACGTCCAGAGCTCCGAGCCGCGGGTGCACCCCCGTTTGGCGGGAGAGGTCCACGAGCTTGTCGACGGCCTGGGCGAGGTGCAGTGCCGCCTCCAGCACTAGCGCCTCACCCGGGCCGGCCAGGGTGAACACCGAGCGGTGATGGTCGGCGTCCGCGTGGATGTCGAGGAGAGCGTCCCCGCAGCTGGCGGCCAGGGCCCGGAGGACATCGGCCCGCCGCCCCTCCGACACGTTGGCTACGCACTCCAGCACGCCATCCATGACCTTCTCGCGACCCCCTAGGCTCCCAGCCGTGCGTGTCGGGCTCGCCCTGCCCCATTACGACTTCTCTCTCCTGGGTGAGGCGGCGCAGGGCCGGCCGCTCGACTTCGAGGCTATCGCCGAGGTCGCGAAACGGGCGGAAGACCTCGGCTTCGACTCGCTCTGGGCCTCGGACCACCTGTCCCTCTCCATCGAGAAGTACGGCGGGGGGCCGGGCGAGTACTTCGCCTACGAGCCCCTGACCCTCCTCGCCGCCGTGGCCCGCCGCGTCCGTCGTCCGCGGCTCGGCACCCTGGTGTTGTGCGAGGCGCTCCGGCCGGCGGGGGTGACGGCCAAGGCGCTCACCACCCTCGACCATCTCTGCGACGGCCGGCTCGACATCGGCGTCGGAGCCGGCTGGTACGAGCCCGACTACCAGGCCATCGGGTTGGACCTGCCGTCCCCGGGCCAGCGCCTGGCCCGTCTGGAGGAGGCGTTGGTGGTGCTCGACGCCCTGCTCCCGGGCGGCCCGGCCACCATTGAGGGTCGCTACCACCGGGTCAGGGGGGCGAGCAACCTGCCCCCCGCCCGCCAGACCCCCCGGCCCCCGCTGTTCGTGGGCGGGAAGGGGGATCGCCTGCTCGAGCTGGTGGCCCGGCGGGCCGACGGGTGGAATACCTGCTGGGTGTGGACCCCCGGCGCCTACCGGGAGCGGGTGGGTGCCCTGGAGCGGGCCTGCGAGGCGGCCGGCCGGGACCCAGCCTCGGTTTCCCGCTCGCTCGGTCTCTACACCCTGGTGGGGGAGGACCACGCCGACCTCGAGCGGCGCTTCGAGCGGATGCGCGGACTGGCCCCGGGCGGCATGCTCCGGGACATGACCCTGGCCCAGTGGCGGGAGGGCCGGCTGGTGGGCACCGTCGAGGAGGTGGCGGAACAGGTGGCGGGCTGGGAGGCCGCCGGGGTGGCCGAGATCATCTGCGGGCTGGGCCCCCTGCCGTTCTCCCTGAATGCCCTCGATGACCTCGAACCCGTAGCTGCCGGGCTTCTCGACCCCGCAGGCAGGTAACCTGGGTGGGCCTGTACCGGCAGAAAGGACCCAACCCGTGAATCTCGGGCCGACCGAACTCATCATCCTCCTCATCATCGTGATGTTGCTCTTCGGCGCCGCCCGGCTCCCCAAACTGGCCCGCTCGCTCGGCGAGTCGTCCAAGGAGTTCAAGAAGGGCATGGCCGAGGGCGGCGCCAAAGACGACGATTCGACCGGTTCCTCCGGTTCGTCCGGCAGCTGATGCGCTAATTCCCGGCCCGCCGGGGCGTGGGAGAGGCCCGGCGGGAACTCCACCGCGACGGGTGGCGTTTCCCTGATGGCCGAGCCGGTACCGAGCTGGGAGGACGTAGCCCGTCGCTACGGGCGCTTCCTCTACAACGTCGCCTACCGGCTGGCCGGCAACGACGACGACGCGAATGACCTCGCCCAGGAGGCTCTCCTGCGGGTCCGCAAGGGACTCGAGAGCTACCAGCCGGGGTCCATGGAGGCCTGGTTGTCCCGGATCGTGACCAACGTTTTCCTGGACGAGGTACGCCGGCGGAAACGGCGTCCTGTCGAGGCCCTTCCCGCGGACCCGGATCGCCTCCTCCCCCCGTCGGCGGCGGCCGACGTCCCCACCGACCGGCTCTCCGACGAGGTCCAGTCGGCCCTGCGGAGCCTGCCGGAGGATTTCCGGGCCGCCGTGGTGCTCTGCGATGTGGTCGGCCTGTCCTACGAGGAGATCAGCGAGGCCCTCGACGTGCCCGTCGGCACCGTCCGCTCCCGGATCCACCGCGGCCGCCGGGCGCTCCGGAACGAGCTCGCATGACCCGGGTACGGGTGTCCCCAAAATGATCGGTCCCCATCTGGAGGAGGCCCTCTCGGCCTGGCTCGACGACGAGCTGGCCCCCGCCGCCCGGCGGGAGGCGGCCCGGCACCTGGAGGACTGTCCCGCCTGCCGCCAGGAACTCGATCTGGTGGCCCGGGCCCGGGCCGCGGTGCGGGCCCTACCCGTCCGGATGCCACCTCCCGAGTTCCTCGAGGATCTGGTCCCGCCCGCCGTCCTGAGGCTGCGGCCCCGCCGGCGGGCCGTCTGGGCCCTGGCCGCAGCCGCCGCCTCCGTGGCTGCCCTCTTCCTCCCCCGGGAGCCGTCGGTGACCCCCGTGCTGCCCGCCCTGGTCGATTCCCACGCGGCCCGGGCCTCGATCACCGGCGACCCCCTCAGCCAGCTCGCCCCCATCGCCGTACCCGTCAGATTCGGACCGTGATCAGCAGCGCCACCGCCCGCGGGACCGGTCTCTCCCTGGTTGTCCTGGCCGGCGTGGTGCTCGGCGCCCTACCCGCCGGAGCGGGTGACGGTCCGGCCGTGGCCCTGCTCGAACGGGCCCGGGCGGCGGCCGCGGAGGAGTCCTTCGCCGGCAAGGTGGTGGTGGAGTGGTCCGACGGGCGCCGTTCCCGGCGGGCCGAGGTGCCCGTGCAGAGCGCGGCGGGCGTCTTCCGGTTCGGCGACGAAGTGGTGGGCTCCGGGGCCAGCCGGTTCGTGCGCGGCCCCAACGGCTGGCTCACCCTCTGGCGCCACGATGTCATCGCTCCGGGTCCCTCGCCGGCCGTGAAGTACGACTTGTCGGTGGCGCCCGGCCCCACCGTGGCCGGACGGGCCACCGAGGCGGTGGTGGTGCGCCTGGCCGGCGGGGCGGCACCGGTGGAGCGCCTCTACCTGGACGGCGAGACCGGTCTGATCCTCGGGCGTGAGCTGCTGGACACCCGCGGACAGCCCTACCGGTCGCTGCGCTTCGTCTCCCTCTCCGCCGGCGTCCCCGCCGCGCTGGTCGCCCCCGTGGACTCGGCGATGGAGGAGCCGGTCGAGGCCGGCAAGGTCGACGCCCCCTACCGCGCCCCTCGGACCCTGGGTGCGGGCTACCGCCTGGTGGGGAGCTACGAGAAGCCCCACCATGTGATCCACCTCTTCTACAGCGACGGGCTCCACGGCCTGTCCGTCTTCGAGCAGCGGGGCCATCTCAGCGCCTCGGCCATGCCGGCCGGGGGGCGGGCGGTGGAGCTCGACGGGCGCACGGTGCGGACCTGGTCGACGTCGGCGGGCGAGACGGTGGTGTGGGAGAGCGACGGGGTCGTCTACACCGTCGTATCGGACGCCCCGCGGGTGGACGTGGCCGCCGCGGTCGGCGATCTGCCCCACTCGCAGCGCCCGAAGCGGCTCCGCCGGGTCGCAGAGGTGGTGGTGTCGCTGTTCAGGTGGCGGTGAGCGACGTCAGGTGGAGGAAAGGGTCCGGCGGCGGCGCAGGATCCGGCGTCGCTCCCGTTCCGAGCAGCCCCCCCAGACCCCGTGGTCGATCCGGTGGTGGAGGGCGTACTCGAGGCACTCCAGGCGGACGGGACACTGCACGCACGTCTTCTTGGCCACTTCCACGCCGACACCGTCGGACGGGAAGAACCGGGTCGGGGAGCTTTCCCGGCAGGCCGCATAGATCATCCAGTTGTGTTCCATCTACCTGTCTGCAACGTCGGGCGGGTACTCGTGGTTCCCGCCGCCGATCGGGTACAACCTCATCTGTAGCGGTGACCGCCGTAGGTCCGGTTGCCCGAGGAGGACTCCAATGACCGACAACCCCACTTCCTGGCCGCCCCCGGATAGTTCGGAGCCGCACCCTCCCGCGGACGGACCCGGGGAAGACGACACGGTTGAGTCCCCGTGGGCCCGCCGGGACGTGGAGGTGGCGCCTCCGGCCGACCCGGGCGACACCCAGCCCTCGCCGTGGGCGCCCTTCTCCACTGTCGCCGAGGAGGCGCCCACCTGGGAGCAGACCGCGGCCCCGCCGCCGCCCCCGCCCCCCGACTGGCTGGAGCCTGCTGACCCTGTGTACGGCACGGGCGTCCCCGGGGCGCCCCAGCCGCTGCCGTGGGCGTCGGGGGAAGAAGCCACCGCCGCCCCCTCTCCGGCTCCCGCCAGGCGGAACCGGCCGGTGCTCGTCGCCGCCCTGACCGGCGCGCTGGTGGGCGCCCTGGTGGCGGGGTTGCTGGTGACGGTCCTGCGGGATGACGACCCGGCCATCACCGGGCCGTCGGCGACCTTCTCGAGCAACACCTCCAAGATCGCCCGACCCGCCGACATCCAGGAGATCCTGGCCAGGGTGCAGCCGGCGGTGGTGGCCATCCGAACCCGGACCCTCAGCCTGGGCGACTTTCTGCGCCCTGAACCGGCCGAGGGAGCGGGGACAGGCTTCGTCATCTCCCCGGACGGGGTCATCGTCACCAACAACCATGTGGTGGCCGGAGCGCAGAGCATTGATGTTGTCTTCGGCAACGACACGACAAAGCCTGCTCAGATCCTCGGGCGGGACGCCAGCGCCGACCTGGCCGTCATCAAGGTCGACGGCTCCGGATTGCAGGCGGCCACCCTGGGGGACTCGGACAGGATGCGGGTGGGCGACGACGTGGTAGCCATCGGCAACGCCCTGGCCCTGGAAGGCGGACCCTCGGTCACCCGGGGCATCGTGTCGGCCAAGGACCGCACCATCGTGGCCGAGAACGGCATCCGCCTGGAGAACGTCATGCAGACCGACACCGCCATCAACCGGGGGAACTCCGGTGGGCCGCTGGTGAACGCCGCCGGCGAAGTCGTGGGCATCAACACGGCCGTGGCCGGCGACGCCCAGAACATCGGCTTCTCCATCGCCATCACCCAGGCCCGGCCCATCATCGAGGAGCTGCGCAGCGGCTCGACCCGCACCCGGCCATTCCTCGGTGTGCAGATGTTCGACGTGACCCAGGCGGTGGCCGAGGAGCTCAAGCTGGAGGTCACCGAGGGCGCGCTGGTGGCCGAGGTCACCGAGGGTTCCGGGGCCGAGGTGGCGGGGATCCGGGCCGGGGACGTCATCGTCGAGATCGACGGCGAAAAGGTCGCCGACGCGGGCGACGTGTCGGGGGCCGTGCGCAAGCACAAGCCGGGCGAAGAGATGAAGGTCACCGTGGCCCGGGGGAGCGAACGCCAGACCGTCACCGTCCGCCTCGGGGAGCGTCCCGCCGACGCCGGATGACCCAACTAGGCTCGGGAATATGGTCCGACCTCCCGAAGAGCTCGCTGAACCGCTCCCGCCCCAGGGGCACGTCCGCATCGTCTACCTGGGGCCTCTGTCCCCCCACTGGGAGGTGCAGGGCATCTTCGGCGAGCGCTCCGTGATCGACGAGTTCCGTCAGCGGGCCCTGGCCCGTCTCCAGCTGCTGCCGCCGCATGACCCCCAGTTCCGCCGCAACCGGGAACGGGTCGTGCGTGACGCCGAGCGGGAGGCGCTCATCCTCGACTGGGACCTCGGCGAGGAGGAGTAGGGACCCCGGTAAGAGGCGTCGGTAATGGGCAAAACGGTTTATTGGCCTTTCATTCACCTTGTGTTCGCATCACGATGGCCTAAAGTTCGCTAAACCCCCATATCGTCCGCCGCTTACGTAAGCCCTCGAGCGGCCGGAGGTAAGGAGCGATGCCATCGAAGCTCGAGCTGGCCGGCCGGTTGATCGCCGCCCTCGTGCTCGGTGGCGCGATCGGCTTCGAGCGGGAAGTGACGGGGCAGGTGGCCGGCCTGCGAACGCACATGTGCGTGGCGCTCGGCGCCGCCCTCTTCGCCATCGTGTCCGCCTTCGGCTTCGAGGAGTTCGTGCGTCCGAGGGCCGAGACCAACCTGCAGGTCGACGTGTCCCGGGTGGCCTCGAACATCGTCACCGGCATCGGCTTCCTGGGTGGCGGGGCGATCATCAAGGAGGGGGCGTCGGTCAAGGGCCTCACCACTGCGGCCAGCCTGTGGGTCACGGCCGCGGTCGGCTCCGCCGTGGCCATGGGGGAGTACTTCATCGCCGCGGTGTGCACGCTGGCTCTCATCCTGTCCCTGACCATGCTGCGCGGCCCCCGCGTGTGGCTGCGGAACCGGTTCGTCGAGGTGGATGAGGGAGTGGTCATCCGCCTGCGTTCGCCGGAAGACGCCGGCGAAGTGATCAAGGCGCTGCGCGGCCTCGCTGACATCGATGTCTCCTCCGTCGCGCTGAGGGGTGCGGACGAGGAAGTGGTCGTGCAGGTCCAGATGCATGGGAGGAACGTGGAGGTGCGCCTGGCCGAACTGGCCGAGCGCGACGACGTGGTCGATGTGATTCTCGCCTCGTGAGAAGGGGCGCCTGAGCGTGGGGGTGGAGTGATGGCGGTGGACACGAAGCGGACCCGGCCGGGGCCGAACTACCTCATCGTGGTGGTGGCGCTGCTCAGCGCCACCCTCCTGCTTCTGGCCGACCGGTATCTCGGCGAGCACCCCCACGAAGGGGCCGGCCAGGACAGCCAACTGGCCGGCTACACGGGCACGTGCAACGACGGCGGCGAAGCCGACGGTGCTCTAGGTCCCTCGCTGAGTGAGACGGGCCACACGGAGGCCGGTCAGGCCGAACCGTGCCCGGAAGGTGAGGAGGCGCCGTGGGTGCCGGGCACCTCGCTGCTCGCCGGTCCGGCGGGCCCTCCCGGTCCCGAGGGCCCGACGGGTCCCCCCGGTCCCAAGGGCCCGCAGGGTCCCGCGGGGCAGACCCCGTCCCCCGAAGTGGTGCGGGCCGCCGCGGTCGCCGGCGCGCCGGGCCCCGTTGGTCCCCAGGGTCCGCCCGGCCCCGCCGGGATCGCCGGGATCGACGGGATCGACGGAATCTCCGGTTACGAGGTTGTCACCACCCGGGTCATGCTCCAGCCTTCGACGCGGGCCCAGCGGGCCGTGGCGTGTCCGGCGGGCAAGGTCGTGCTCTCCGGTGGGGTGGCGGCCGAGCGGCCGCAGAACCCGGCGCCCCGGATCATGGTCATCCAGTCGGCTCCCCTGCTCGAGCCCATCCCGGGCGCAGGGTGGCGGGCCACCGTCGAAAACATCGACGACCCGGCCAGCGGCCAGCCGGTGGCGGTGATCGTGTCCGCCATCTGCGCCATCGCCCGGTAGACCGGGCCGGGCGGCTCATCCTTCAGGAGAGGCTGACGTCGCCCAGCCCTTCGGCCGCCGGCAGTTCGCCGGTGACCATGTAGGCCACGCGCTGGCCCACGTTGACGGCGTGGTCGGCGATGCGCTCGTAGTAGCGGCCCACCAAGGCGATCTGCACCGACCGGTGCAGCCCGGCGTCGCCGTCGTCGGGGGTGGCGAAGATGGCCCGGAAGAGCTCCTTCTGGAGTTCGTCCATGACGTCGTCCATGTCGGGGAGGGCGAGCGCCCGGGCGGCGTCGGATTCGCCGAAGGCCTCCATGGCCACCCGCAGCTGCACGGTGGCCTGGTTGCCCATCCGGGCCACGAGACCCCGGATGCGGGGCGGCATCTCAGAGGGGTAGACGCGCCGTGTGGTCTTGGCGATGTTCACCATCAGGTCGCCGGTGCGCTCGATCTCGTGGATGATCCGCAGCATGGTCACCAGCTGGCGCAGATCGGAGGCCATGGGCTGCTGGAGGGCGAGGAGGCGGTACGACCGTTCCTCGATGGAATGGGTCAGGTCGTCGAGGAACATGTCACTGCTGATGACGCGGTCGGCCGACTCCAGGTCGGCCGTGAGGAAGGCTTCCGTCCCTTCCCCGATCGCCTCCGCGGCGAGGGCGCCCAGGCGGCAGACGTCGTGGCGCAGGTCGTCGAGCTGCTCGTGGTAGCTCCGGCGCACCTCGTCCGGGTTCTTCTCAGGACGCACGGTTGTCATGTGGCCATTGTCGCTGGTCACGGCCGGAGCAGTGTCCGAAAGAGGGCGGTTCCGCATCGGGTTTCCGGCGTCGTTCACCAAGCTGTGCGTATCCGTTCATGTTGGGGTTGCCTCCGACCCTTAGCTTCGATGATGAACCCTTATGAGGACCGAGGCTGACTCCGTGAATGTGACAACTTCCTCCCCCCCGCTGGTCACGACGTCCGTGTCAGAGCGGTCGGACGCGCCGCTTGAGCAGCGCGACATCGTCTTCGAGCTCCGTTACCTCGAGGTGCGCTACAGCTCGCTCCCGGCGGTGACGGGCGTCAACCTCGACATCGGCGCCCACGAGATCACCGCCATCATCGGGCCTTCCGGTTGCGGCAAGAGCACCCTGTTGCGCTGCCTCAACCGGATGAACGATCTGGTCCCGGAGGCCAGTGTGCGGGGGTCGGTGACCTACCACGGCCAGGATCTCTACGGCAGCGGAGTCGACCCGGTCGAGGTCCGGCGGCGGATCGGGATGGTGTTCCAGAAGCCGAACCCGTTCCCCAAGTCGATCTACGACAACATCGCCTTCGGGCCCCGGCTCAACGGCCGGCGCAAGGGCCTGGACGACCTGGTGGAGAGCGCACTGACCAAGGCCGCCCTGTGGGATGAGGTGAAGGGCAAGCTGAACAAGAGCGCCTTCGCACTCTCCGGCGGTCAGCAGCAACGGTTGTGCATCGCCCGCTGCCTGGCCGTGGAGCCCGACGTGATCCTCATGGACGAGCCCTGCTCGGCGCTCGACCCCATCGCCACGGGCCGGATCGAGGACCTCATGGAGGAACTCAAGCAGGAATACACGATCGTCATCGTGACCCACAACATGCAGCAGGCGGCCCGGGTGTCGGACATGACCGCCTTCCTATCGGTGGAGGTGGAGGAGAACGGGAGCGACCACCGCACCGGCCGGCTGGTGGAGTACGACCGCACCGAGACGATCTTCACCCATCCCTCGGATCCACGTACGGAGGGCTACATCACTGGCCGCTTCGGATAGCCGGAGTTGGACAGCGCTCGCCGTCCGCCACCGACACTCCCGGGGACACCCCGGGCCCCGGGGAGGCGGACTAGGAGTGCTTGAGTGCGATCCCCCGGATGATGTCGGAAACGTTCTCTATGCCGTTCACCGACGATTCGATGGATTCGATGATGTCCTTCCAGCGCAGCACGTCGAAGGCGTTGAAATCCCCCGAGAACATGTGGGCCACCGAGCGCCGGTAGATCTTGTCGGCTTCGCTCTCCAGGCGGTCGATGATGTCGAGGTCGCCGTCGAGCCCCCGGAGGCGGGACAGCTTGCCCACCAGGGTGACGTTGGCGTCGGCCGCTTTGACCAGCACGTCGGTCAGCTCCCGGACTTCGGGCAGGGGCTCGTCCACGTCGTGGAGGACCAGCAACTCGGAGACGGCCTGGATGTCGTCGACGACATCGTCGATCTGCTCGGTGAGGGCGTGGATGTCCTCCCGGTCGAACGGAGCCACGAAGCTCTGGTCGAGCCGCTGCAGGATGCTCCGGGTCAGCTCGTCGCCCCGCCGCTCGCAGTCGTTGATGCGGGCGTGCTTGGCGTGGACGTCCTCGAACTGGTCGATGAGATCGCGCAGCAAACGGGCGCCGTCGGCCAGGTTCTCGGCCGCCTGGTCGAACAGTGGGAAGAACCCGTCGTCGCGGGGGACGAGACGGAAACGCACGTGGAATCTCCCTTCAACGGGTCGGCCGATCATGGTAGTGCCGGGTCGTACGGGGGCCCTACGCCGATCTCTACACTGTTGTCATTATGGAATCGGGCGCACCGGTGCCGTTGATCGTCGTTGCCATCGCCGCGCCCATGGTCGTTCTCCTGCTCGTCTGGATGCGGGCCCGGCGGGGGGTGGTGAGGCGGGTCCAGGGCATCGGCAGCCGCCTGGCCGACGATCAGAGCATGGCCATGGAGGGTCGGGGCGGCCTGGAGAAGGCGATGGGCCAGCTCGAGCACTCGGTCGAGCGGGCCCAGCTGCGCATCAGCGCCGCCCGGGCCGATCGGAACCGGCTCTCGGGCGCCTTCGCCGAGCTGGCCGACGGGGTGATGGTGGTCGACGATCGGGGCGAGGTGGTGCTGCGCAACGGGGTGGCGGAGCAGCTGGCCGGGTCCGGGCAGGGGGACATCCCCACCAACGACGCCGTCTGGGAGCTGCTCGACCGGGCGCTCCGGGGCCTGGAGAGCGAACGGGAGCTGCGCCTCTTCGGCCCCCCCCGCCGGGTTCTCCACGTCCGGGCTGTCCCCCTCGACGACGGGGCCCGCTCAGTGGGCGCGGCGGTGTTCCTGCGGGACATCTCCGAGGCCCGGCGGATCGAGAGCATGCGGCGCGACTTCGTGGCCAACGTCTCCCATGAGCTCAAGACACCCATCGGGGCGCTGGGCCTGCTGGCCGAGACAATGGCGGCCGAGGAGGACGCCGAGTTGCTGCGCCGCCTGGCCGACCGGGTGCTGCACGAGGCCGAGCGCCTGGAGCGGACGGTGGAGGACCTCCTCGACCTGTCCATCCTCGAGGCCCAGGAGGCGCCGCAGCGGGACATGGTGCCCGTCGCCCTGCTCATGGCCGAGGCGGCCGAGCGCATGGCGGGGAGCGCCGAGGCGGCCGGCATTCCCATCGAGCTGACCGAGCCGGCCGACGACATCGTCGTCTCCTGCGACCGGCGCCAGGTCACCAGCGCCCTCTTCAACCTGCTCGACAATGCCGTCAAGTACTCCGAGGAAGGCGGCAAGGTGGAGTTCGCCGCCGAAGTGGACGGTTTTCAGGTGGTGCTGTCGGTGCGGGACTACGGCATCGGCATCCCCGGCGGCGACCTCGAGCGGATCTTCGAGCGCTTCTACCGGGTGGACCGGACCCGCAGCCGGGCCACCGGCGGGACCGGTCTGGGCCTTTCCATCGTCCGCCACGTGGCTCAGGCCCACGGGGGGGAGGTCTCGGTCAACTCGGAAGAGGGGGCCGGTTCCACGTTCTCGCTCAAGCTGCCCCTGGCCGCTGCCACCCGCAGCCGCCGAAACCGGAGGTCCTGACAGGCCATGGCCGATCCCCCCACCATCCTCGTCGTGGACGACGAGCAGTCGTACCGTGACGCCCTGGCCGTGTCGCTGCGGCGCGAGGGCTTTCTGGTGCAGTCGGCCGCCGACGGGCTCGAAGCCCTCGAACGTTTCGACGCCTGCCGGCCCGCCCTGGTCCTCCTCGACGTCATGCTGCCCCGCATGTCGGGGATCGATGTCTGCCGGGAGATCCGGGCCCGCTCCCGGGTGCCCATCATCATGCTCACGGCCAAGGACGCCGAGATCGACACGGTGGTGGGTCTCGAGGTAGGGGCCGACGACTATGTGACCAAGCCGTTCCGCCTCCGCGAGCTCGTGGCCCGCATCCGGGCCGCCCTGCGCCGGGCCCCCGGCGAGGAGGAGGACGCCTCCGCCGAGGTGCTGGAGGTGGGTGACGTCCGCCTCGATCCTCTGCGCCACGAGGTGTCCGTCCGGGATGCGCACGTGCAGCTGGCCCTCAAGGAGTTCGACCTCCTCGAGTTGCTGCTCATGAACGCCGGCCGGGTGCTGACCCGGGACGTGCTCATGGACCGGGTGTGGGGCCCCAGCTACGTGGGCGACACCAAGACGCTCGACGTCCACATCAAGCGGCTGCGGGCCAAGATCGAGGAGAACCCCTCAACGCCGACCCGGATCACCACCATCCGGGGCTTGGGTTACCGGTACGAGAAACCGCGGGGTTAGCGCTTCTTCTCGAAGCGGTTGCGCAGGTAGATGGCGGCCCCGTTGGCCACGAGCACGGCGGCCATGAGCAGGAGGATGGCCGCCGCCGTGTTCACCCGGAATCCGACCTGGGGCCGGCCCGCCCAGTCCGTGATCAGGGTGGGCATGGCCGTGAAGCGCTCCTTGAGGGAGCCGACGTCGAGCAGGTCGGGGTCGGACCCGAGAGCGTTCGTGACCGCGCCCACCAGAATCAGGGGTGCCGCCTCGCCCAGGGCGCGGGCCAGGGACAGCACGGTGCCGGTCAGGATCCCGGGAGCGGCGTAGGGGAGTACGTGGTAGCGGATGGTCTCCCACCGGGTGGCACCGACCCCGAAAGAGGCTTCCCGCAGGGCTTGGGGTACGGCCCGGATCGCCTCGGCGGCGGTGATGATCACGATGGGCAGCACCAGGATGGCGAGCGTGATCCCGCCGGAGATCACGCTGCGGCCGCCGGTGAGGTTTCCGAACGTCTTGACGAAGATGGCGAAGCCGAGGATGCCGTAGACGATGGAGGGCACCCCGGCCAGGTTGCGGATATTGATGTCGATGAACCGGGTGAGACGGCTGCGCGGGGCGTACTCCTCCAGGTAGATGGCGGCCGATACCCCGATCGGGAAGGCGAGGACGACGACGAAGATGGCGATCCAGAACGTCCCCCGCAGCGCCTGGTGGACGCCCGCCTCGTCGGGGAAGGATCGCAGCGTGCCGCTCAGGAACCCGGAGAAGCGCTCGGTGAGGACCGACATCCCGTCGCCCGCGATGGTGACGAGCAGGATCACCAGGATGAGGGAGGAGAAGACGAGGGCGGAGAGCATGCCGATCTTGAACAACGTCCCCGACAGGTCGAACTTGTGATTCTCCAGCCGCGCCCGTACCGCGGCGGGGGCGGTGGCGGCGGCGGTGCCGGCGGGGCTCGACATACCCATGCTGGCGACTCCTAGTAGACCTGGCGGAAGCGGCGGACGAACCGATCGGCCACGATGTTGAGGCCGAAGGTGATGAGGAACAACACGAGGCCGACGAAGAACAGGCTGGGGAAGGCGAGTCCCGACCCCACCACCGAGTCGGTGCCGGTGGCCACCGAGGCCATGGCCGCCGTCATGGTCAGCCCGGGTTCCATAGGGTCAAGGCTGAAGAGGCCGCCGCCACTGCGGCCGCCGGCGATGAAGACGATCATGGTCTCGCCCAGGGCCCGGGAGACGGCCAGGAGGAGTGAGGCCACCACGCCGGAGAGGGCGGCGGGCAGCACCACCCGGGTCACCGTGGTGATCTTCTTGGCCCCCATCCCGTAGGACGCCTCCCGCAGTGTGTTGGGCACCGACCGGAGGGCGTCCTCGGTGACGGAGGCCACCAGGGGGATGAGCAGGATCCCAACGCCCAGGCCGGCGGCGAACAGCGTCTGCTGCGGCGTCCCCTCGAGGAACCGCTGGATCAGATCGGGGGAGACGAAGGTGAGCACGAAGAACCCGATGACCACACTGGGCACGGCCGCGATCGTCTCCAGCACCGGCTTGAAGATCTGGCGCAACCGGGCCGGGGCGTACTCGGAGAGGTACACCGCCGTCCCCAGGCCGACGGGCACGGCCAGGATCATGGCCACCGCACTGACCAGCAGGCTCCCCACCAGCAGCGTCTTGATGTCGAACTGGCCCCGGCGGGGGAACCAGCCGTCGCCCCACACCGTGCTCCATTCCACGGTCGACATGAATCGCCAGGCCTCGCGGATGAGCGACAGGATGATGAGGGCGCTGATCACGATGGACAGGATGGCGGCGGCGAAGAACAGCGCCCGGACGATCGCCTCCTTGCGGAGGCGCTTCTTGTTGCCGCTCAGGTCATAGGTGGTGGTGGCCATCCAGGCTCCTGGAGGTCGACGGGGGCGGGGCCTCGCAGCCCCGCCCCGTGTTCGTTCCGGTTGTGATGGTGCTGGTCGTTACTTCCCGCCGTCGCGGGTACCCACCGTCTTCGCCGACCAGATCCCCTTCGTGGCGGTCAGGTCGGTGTCGGCCAGGGCGACGTACTTCACCTCGGTGACGGCACTGAGGCCATCGGCGAGGAAGAAGTCCACGAACGGAGCGATGGCGGCGTTCTCCGTGGCCTTCTTGGCGTTCACGTAGATGTAGAGGTACCGGGACAACGGGTACTTGGCCGAGGCGATGGTGGCGGCGTCAGGCGCCACACATTCACCCGCGGGCTCCTTGGAAACCTGCAGCTCCTTGAGCTTGTCCCCCTGCTCCTCGGCGTAGGCGAAGCCGACCCAGCCCAGCGAGCCCTTCGCTCCCTCGATGCCCTGGATGATGATGTTGTCGTCGGCCGATGACTGGTAGTCCGGCCGGCTCGTCTTGACCTGGTCGGCCGTGATCTTGCCCGCCTCGGCCCGCTTCTTGGCCGTGGGCTCGATGGCCAGCTCGATGAAGCTGTCGTAGGTACCGGACTCCTCGCCCGGACCCACCACGGTGAGGTCGAGAGCGGGGAACGTCGTCTTCGACCCGAGCTCCTTGGCCAGGGCGGAGGCGTCGGACCACTTCTTCTTGCCCTGTGACTCCGGACCGATGAGGGCGTAGAGGTCGGGGAGGCTCAGACACGTCACCGCCGAGTTGTCCGGGCTGGTCATGACGGTCAAGCCGTCGATGGCGACCTTGAGCTCGATGAACTCGACGCTGTTCTTGACGCAGGCGTCCGCCTCCGCCTTCTTGATGGGTCGGGAGGCGTCGGAGATGTCCGTCTCGCCGTTGCAGAACAACACGAAGCCGTCACCGGTGCCCGGCCCATCGACATTGACGTCGACACCGGACTCCTTCTCCTTGAACATTTCCGCCACCCGGGTGGTGATGGGGGCCACGGTCGACGAACCGGAGATGTTGATGGTGCCGGACAGCTCCTCGCCACCGGCCGCCGTCTCGGTGTTGTCGGTGTTTCCACCGGCCTCGGTCTTGTTGTCGTCCCCACAGGCCGCTCCGAGCAGCATCACGGTGAGGACCAGGACGAGCCAGGTTCGGTGCTTTCGAGCGTGCAAGGCGATGCCCTCCTTGGGCGGTGGTCTCTTCCTCCTCGGAAGGTAAGGGGGCAGGGTTGCTTTCGAAGAGTGCGATGGTGACGCGTAAGCAAACGGCGTCGGAACACTGGGGTGGAAAGGGACGTATGGGGCATGCTGTAGCGGATTCCACTGCCTCGCACAGGGAGAACGACCGGTGACGACTTCCGAAACTGATCAACCGCCGCCGGCCGAAGAGGGAGAGGTAGCGGACGTCGCCCCGGCCACCCCGCCCCGCCGGAGCCGGGCCAAAGCGGCCGCCAAGCCGCCCGAGGACATCGCGGCCACGGTCGCCGAGGCTGAGGCCCCGGTCCCTGATCCCCCGGTCGCCGAGGCGACGCCGCCGGCCGAAGCCGGCCCGCCGACGGAGAAGAAGGCGGGGTCCAAGAAGGGGCGCAAGGCGAAGCAGACCAAGAAGGCGAAGAAGGCCAAGGGCAAGAAGGGGAAGAAGGCCAAGGCCAGAAAGGGCCGGAAGGACAAGGGGCGGAAAGGCAAGCGCTGAGCGTCCTGCCGGCGTGACGGGGAAGTGACGGCTCGGGGAACGCTTTCCGGCGGGTTCATGCAGGCGACACATCTCGTTCCCGGACCCGTCACCCGGTCTGCGGACAATTCTCTTCGTTGCACTCCCCTCCCAGCCGAAGAGAGGTGCCCGACGTGGCCCCGACCAAGACCGTTTCCCGCAATGGTGCGAGCAAGAGCCCGGCTGCCAACGGCGGGCCATCCCGGGCCGAGGTCCTCGAAGCCGAGCATTCCCATATGACCCTGGTGGCGGGCGACCCGCCTATGTTCCGCGTCGAGATCAACCTCTACAGCTGGGAGCGCGGCGACTCCGAGATCGAGATCACGCTGCCTCATGGCGGGGAGTTGTCGGATCTTCTGCAATGGGCTCTCCCCGAGCAGCGTCTCGTCATCTGCGGCAACCTCCGGGCTCGTGTCCAGGAAGAGTTGGCCGAGGTTTTCGAGCTGCTCCAGGAGCCGCCCAAGTCCGCCTCCTGACCCAGCCCTTGCAGGACGGGTAGGCAAACGCCCCGAGCGACACCGACTTGTCACTTTCAGTTCACGTCCCGTCAATATGCGCTCGCGTACGGTAGGCGCGTGCCTCCTTCCGGTGCCTCTATCGCTTCTGCCGCCGCGCAACCCTGGGCGGCGGGCGACGATTTGTCGCGGTACCTCGACGAGGACATCTCCTGGGTGGAGTCCGGCGCCCGGGTCCTCGCCCTGGCCGAGGACGACGGTGCCGCCCCGCTCGAGCGGGTGCGGATGCTGGCTGCCGCCGGCCGAGGCCTCGACGAGATGTTCCAGCTGCGGGGTGCCCACCAGCGGCCGGCCGTCTCCAGTGGCGGGCGGCAGAAGGCGGTGCGGCTCCGGGTGCAGGAGCTCATCCAGCGCCAGGGTCGGGCCCTGCGCCGCCTCGGCCCCGTCCTCGCCGCCCATGGGCTCTGCCCCTGTGACTGGGAAGCGCTCAGCGCGAAGGACCGGGGCTACCTGACCGACGTGTTCCGCCAGCGGGTGCTCCCGGCCGTGGCCCCGCTCGTCACCGAACCGGGCCGTCCGTTGCCGCCACCGGCCGACCTCTCGCTCAACGTGGCCGTCCGCCTGCGCGATGAGGACGGGCAGAACCGGTTCGGCTCCATCGAGTTGCCCCCCGTCTTGCCCCGGTTCGTGAGCCTGCCCGATGGCCGGCCCGTGCCGGTGGAGCAACTCGTCGTGGCCCACCTGGCCTCGCTCTTCGCCGCGTTCACGGTGACCGCTCACGCCATCTACCGGGTGACGCGTCAGGCCGGCCTGCCCACGGACCCGGCGGTTGAAGACCTCCTGGCCGCCACCGAGCTCCAGTCGGGCCGGGACCGTTCCGGCCTTGCCGTACGCCTGGAGGTGGAGGCGTCGATGCCGGACGACCTCATCGCCCGGCTGGTCAGCGATCTGGATTTGGCGGACAGTGACGTCTACGCGGTCCACGGCCTGCTGGGACTGGCCAGTCTGCGGCAGCTCAGCGACCTCGACCGCCCCGACCTCAAGGCGCCCCGCCCGGCGGCGGTCACCCCCGCTCGCATCTCTCCCGTGGGCGGTGACCGGCCCGATCCCTACCAGGTGGTGGAGAGCGGCGACCTCCTCGTCCATTCCCCCTACGACTCGCCGGCGGGTTCGGTCGACGCCTTCGTGACCCGGGCCGCCAACGACCCAGGCGTCCTGGCCCTGAAGCACACGTTGTACCGCCCCTCTCCCGACGCCACCGTCGTCCGGTCCCTGTCCCGGGCGGCCGAACGGGGCATCCACGTCGTGGTCCTCGTCGAGCTGGCCGCCCGCTTGGGAGAGCGGGAAAGTGCGGCGTGCGCCCGTCACCTGGAGAAGTCCGGCGCCCACGTCGTCTACGGGTTGGTCGGTGTGCGCACCCACTGTCCCGTGGCCCTGGTGGTGGCCCAGCGGGCCGAAGGCATGATCCGCTATTCGATGGTGAGCACCATCACTCCCGACCCGCGGACCCGGGTCGAGGCCATGAGCCTCCTGTCGGCCGACGCCGTGCTCGGGGCCGACCTGAGCGACGTCTTCAACTACCTGACCGGGTACAGCCGTCCTGACCGTTTCCGTCGGCTCCTGGTCGCCCCCGTGTCCCTGCGGTCCGGCCTGCTGGGCCACATCCGGGAGCAGGCCAACCCGGAGGGGCGCATCCGCCTCAAGGTGAACCGGCTGGTGGATCGGGAGATCATCGACGCCCTCTACGCCGCCTCCCAGCGGGGGGCGGAGATCGATCTCGTGGTGGCCGGTGTCTGCGCCCTCCGTCCCGGAGTGTCTGGGCTCTCGCCCACCATCCGGGTCGTGGCTCCCGCCGGCTGGCACCGCGAGAGCTCCAAGATCTTCAGCTTCGGGACCGGAGACGGGGCGGCGGTGTATCTATCCTCGGCCGACCTGGCCGTCCGCAACCTGGACCGCCAGGTCGACGTGGCCGTGCCCGTCACCGACAAGGTCATCCGGCGCCGGCTCCAGGCCACGCTCGATGCCCACCTGGAGCTGCCGGGCTGGCAACTGGGACCGGACGGCGCCTGGCACCGGCTCGCCTCGCCGCTCGGCGGGTTGGAGGATCGCCTGGCGGCCCTGGCCGCCGGACGGCCATCATGACTGTGTGACCATTGCTCTTGGCCTGGCGGTCCCGTGACGAAAGTCGAACGCGAGGTCAAGTTGGCCGCCTGGGGCGGCTTCTCCCTGCCTGACCTGTTCGGGGTGGTGGAAGGCGTGGGCTCGCGCCCCCTGGCCGAGCGCCGCCTCGACGCCATCTACTACGACACCCGGGACCTGCGCCTGGCCCGGGCCGGCGTCAGCCTCCGCCACCGCACCGGGGACGACCCGCCCTGGACGGTGAAGCTGCCCGAGGGTGAGCGCGGCCCGATCATGAACCGCCGGGAGATTCTCTTCGCCGGGCCGATCGGGACCCTGCCTCCGCAGGCCGCCGCCCTGGTGCGGGCCTACACCCGGACGGCCGCCCTCGTTCCCGTGGCCCGCCTCAAGACGCGCCGGACGGGCGTGGAGCTGGTGGTCGACGACCAGAAGGTGGCGGAGGTGGTCGATGACGAGGTCTCCGTCTACCACGGGCGCCGGCTGGCCTCCCGCTTCCGGGAGGTCGAGGTGGAGATCGAGCCCGAAGCACCGCCCGGGCTGCTGGCCGCGGTCGTCGGCCGGCTGCGAGCGGCGGGGGCGGGCGACGCCGACGGGACGGCGAAGGTGGCCCGGGCCCTGGGACCCCGGGCCCAGGTCGCGCCCGACCACCCGCCCGTCGTGCTCGGCACGCGGGCCACGGTGGGGGAAGCCATCCGGGCCGCCCTGACCGCCGGCCTCAACCGGATGGTGGCCCATGACCCCGGCGTGCGCCTGGGGGACGACCCCGAGGACGTGCACCAGGCCCGGGTGGGCACCCGCCGGCTCCGATCCGACCTGCGTACCTTCCGCCCCCTGCTGGACCCGGAGTGGGTGGCCGGCCTGCGGGAGGAGGCGGGATGGTTCGCCGGACTGCTGGGAGTGGTCCGCGACGCCGAGGTGCTCATGGAGCGGCTCGAGGGTCAGGCGGCCAGCCTGGCCAAAGAGGACGCCGCCGGCGTGGCCTTGCTGGTGCGGCGGCTGGCCGACGACCGGGAAGCGGGCCGGGTCCACCTCCTCGAAGCCATGAACTCCGCCCGCTACGGCGAACTGCTCGACCGGCTGATGGCCGCGGCGGCGGCACCGGTGGCGGCCCCCGAAGCCGACCTGAGCCAACCGGCTGAGGCCGCACTCCCGGGGCTGGTGGGGCGGCCCTGGCGCCGCCTGCGTAAGGCGGTCCGGGCCCTGCCCGAGACGCCGGCGGACGCCGAGCTCCATGCCGTGCGCATCCTGGCCAAGCACACCCGCTACGCCGCCGAGGCTGCCGTTCCGGTCATCGGCAAGCGGGCCGGCGCCTTCGCCCAGGCGGTGGCCGGGGTGCAGACCGTGCTGGGGGACCACCAGGACGCCTGTGTCACCGAGGACTGGCTGCGGAACACCGTCGTCTCCGCGGCCGATCCGGTCGAGGCGATGCTGGTCGGCCAGCTCATCGGCCTGCAGCGGGCCGAGGCCCACGACCGGCGAGCCGCCTGGCCCAAGGCGTGGAAGCGGGCCGCGGATCCCAAGCTGCGCGATTGGTTGGACTGAACGCAGCGACTTTCATACAGCCGGTTGCGCGTGAGTGAACCGGAGGCAAACCGGGAATCGTAGGGGTATGCCTACGGAAGCCGAGGTTGCGCTCCGTATCGTGGTGGCGCTCCTGCTGGGAGCGGCCATCGGCCTGGAGCGGGAGCTCACCGGACAGATGGCGGGCCTGCGGACGCACATCACCGTGGCCCTCGGGGCGGCACTCTTCGGCCTCGTGTCCGCCTACAGCTTCAGCGAGTTCATCCAGGAACGGGCAGCGACCAACTACCAGGTCGACGTCACCCGCATCGCCTCCAACGTCGTCACCGGCGTCGGGTTCCTGGCCGGCGGGGTCATCGTGAAGCACGGCGCCTCGGTCAAGGGCCTCACCACCGCGGCGAGCCTTTGGGTGACGGCCGCCGTCGGGCTGGCCGTCGGCCTGGGGAGCTACTTCGTCGGCGTCGTCGCCACGGTCGCCCTCATCATCACCCTCGCTCTGCTCCGGATCCCCCGCCGGTGGCTCCGCCGCTTGGCCGTGGGAAAAGAGACGGTGGTCATCCACCTCAGCCCTGGAGCCGACACGCCGGCGGTCATCGGCGCCCTCCAACACACGGACGGCATCGACGTGCAATGTCTCACGCTCCGGGGTGGCAATGGGTCAGGCACCGTGGTCTACGCCGATGTCAAGGGCGCGCACCTCGAGGCCCGCCTCGCCGCCCTGGCCGAGCGCGAAGACGTGACCGACGTCGACATCGCCGGTTAGTCCGGTCGGCGTCCGCCCCAGTTCACCTGGCGTTCAAATGGATGTAGGGATGCGGACAGCTGCGCCCCATAGCTTCGGGATGAAGAGGTCCTCGGGGCTCGACCGGGGGCGGTCGCAAGTGATAGAAGGCATCGACGGAGAAGCCCAGGGGAGCCGTCTGCGACTGCGGGTGCAGGCCCGGAGGAATTGCGAACGCCGGCCTCTGGCGGTGGTCCCACCCCAGCGACATCCCCGGGAAGGTGACGAGCAGAGGCTGAGCAGTCACCTCCAAACAAGGGGGGCTTGTGGCTTGGATCGGGGTCGACTTGGGGGGCACCAAGATTTACGCGGTCGCGCTCGACGGCGACAAGGTGGTGACGGAGGGAAAGCGCAAGACGCCGACCCAGGGCGGCCCCCTGGCGGTGGTGGATGTCATGGCCGCGGTGGTATCTGAGCTGGGCGCCGGGCTGGACGTGGTCGGCGTCGGTGTCGGAGCCCCCGGCGTGGTGGACCCGGCGGACGGCACGGTCCGGTCCGCCCCCAACCTGCCGGGATGGATGGAGCCCTTCGGGATGAGCGCGGCGCTGTCGGAGAGCCTGGGCGGAATCCGGGTCGAGGTCGACAACGACGTCAACGTCGGCACCCTGGCTGAGCACCGGATGGGCGCCGGCCGCGGGGCCGAGAACCTGCTCGGCGTGTTCGTGGGTACCGGCGTGGGGGCGGGACTGGTCCTGGCCGGCGAGCTCCGGCGGGGTCCGACGGGGGCGGCCGGCGAGATCGGTCACACCATCGTCCGCAGAGGAGGGCGGACCTGCGGCTGCGGGGGCCGGGGGCACCTCGAGGCCTACGCCGGCCGGGCCGTCATGGAGCGGCGGGCCCGGGAGCTCGAAGCCAAGGGGCGGGACACCGTCCTGGTCGAACTGGCACGCGCCCGGAGGATGACCTCGGGCGTCTTCGTCCGGGCCCTGGCCGCCGGCGACCCTGTGGCCGTCGAGCTCATCGACGATGCTGTCGCCGCCCTGGGGGCCGCCATCGCCTCGGCCGTGGCCCTGCTCGACCTGCCCCTGGTGGTGATGGGCGGCGGGCTGGCCGATCGCCTCGGTCCCGCCTTCGTGGCCCGCGTGGACCAGGCGGTGCGGAGCGAGCTGTTCCCGAAGAACCCGACCCTGCGCGTCGTGCCCGGGGAGCTGGGGGACCAGGGTGGAGCCATCGGGGCCGCCCTGATGGCGGCCGAGAGGGCGGGGGACCCGTGATGGGCGAGACCCGGGCCCCACTATCCTGAAGGGGAGAGCGATGTCCGTCACCCTTCCCGAAGAAGAGCTCACCGGCGGCGCCGATCCGCCCGAGTCGGACGCCGCGCCTCCCGCCCGTTACCTCGACCGTGAGCTGTCCTGGCTCGATTTCAACGCCCGGGTGCTGGCCCTGGCCGAGGACCCCGAGGTGCCGCTGCTGGAGCGGGTGAAGTTCACCGCCATCTTCTCCCGCAACCTGGACGAGTTCTTCATGATCCGCGTCGCCGGCCTGACCGACCGGGCCGCGGCCGGCCTCGGGGCGGCGGCCACCGAAGGCCTCACCCCAGCCGTCGAGCTCGTGTCCATCCGGGACCGGACGGTGCATCTCCTGGCCCGTCAGATGGCCATCTACCGCAACGAGCTGTGCCCGGCGCTGGCCGCCGCCGGCATCGAGCTGACCGACTGGGACAAGGTGGACGACAGGGGTCGCAAGGCGCTGACCGAGTTCTTCGAGGAGCAGATCTTTCCCGTCCTCACGCCGCTGTCCGTCGATCCGGGCCACCCGTTCCCCTACATCTCCAACCTGTCGCTCAGTCTGGCCGTCCAGGTGCGCCACCCGGAACGAGGTGAGATCCGGTTCGCCCGAGTCAAGGTCCCCCCGCTTCTGCCCCGCTTCGTGGTCACCACGTCCGGCCGTTACGTCCCCCTCGAGCAGGTGATCGCGGCCCACCTGCCGGCCCTGTTTCCCGGCATGGAGATCCTGTCGAGCGCTCCCTTCCGGGTGACCCGTAACGCCGACCTCATGGTCTCCGAGGGCGACGCCGACGACCTGATCTCGGCGGTGGAGATGGAGCTCCGCCGGCGGCGCTTCGGCCACGCCGTGCGCCTCGAGATCGACGCCGGAATGTCCGAGGACGTGCGCGACCTCCTGACCCGGGAGCTCGACCTCGACCCGGACCAGGTCTACGTGCTCGACGGCCCCCTCGACCTGGAGAGCCTCTGGGCTCTGCACAAGCTGGACCGCCCGGACCTGAAAGACCCGTCCTGGAGCCCGGTGACGCCGCCCCGCCTGGTGGGCGTGGAGGAAGGCAGGGACATCTTCGCCGTCCTGCGCGAGGGGGGTGAGCTCGTCCACCACCCCTACGACTCGTTCGCCGACTCGGTCCAGGCTTTCATCCGCCAGGCCTCAGTGGATCCCGACGTGCTGGCCATCAAGCAGACGCTCTACCGGACCTCGGGGGACAGTCCCATCGTCAAGGCCCTCATCCGGGCCTCCGAGCACGGCAAGCAGGTGGCGGTGCTGATCGAGCTCACAGCCCGCTTCGACGAGGAGGTCAACATCGCCTGGGCCCGGAAGATGGAGGAGGCGGGGGTCCACGTCGTCTACGGGCTGGTGGGGCTCAAGACCCACTCCAAGACGGCGCTGGTGGTGCGGTCCGAACCCGACGGCATCCGCCGTTACTGCCACATCGGTACCGGCAACTACAACAGCCACACCGCCCGGCTGTACGAGGACGTGGGGTTGCTCTCCGCCGACCCCGACCTCGGCGCCGACCTCGGCGACCTGTTCAACTTCCTCACCGGCTACTCCCGCCGGGGCGAGTACCGCAAGATCGCCGTGGCCCCTAACGGACTGCGGGAACGGATCATCGGCCACATCGAGGAAGCGGCCGCCGAAGAGGGTGGCGGGCGCATTGTCATGAAGATGAACAGCCTGGTCGACGAGGCGGTCATCGAGGCCCTCTACGCCGCGTCGGCCCGGGGTTGTGAGATCGATCTCATCGTGCGGGGGATCTGCCGGCTGCGCCCCGAGACCCCCGGGGTGTCGGAGAACATCCGGGTCCGGTCCATCCTGGGCCGCTACCTGGAGCATTCCCGCATCTTCGCCTTCGGCACGGGCCGTTCCGGGCCGGTCCGCTACCTGTTCGGGTCGGCCGACATGATGCCCCGCAACCTGGACCGTCGGGTCGAGGTGATGGCTCCGGTGGAGGAGCCGGCGCTCACCGCCCGCCTCCAGGAGATCCTCGACGTCAACCTGTCCGACACCACCCAGGCCTGGCAGTTGCAGAGCGACGGGAACTGGGTCCGGTGCAGCGGGGAGGGCATAGGCACCCACGCCCGCCTCCAGGCTCTCGCCCTGGAGCGGGCCGGCGCCGTCGCCCCGCGCCGGCGCCCGGCGAGGGTTAACCGGCCCCTCCCGAGAAGGGAGCCCGTGGGCCACCGCCGGCGCCCGGAGTCGCATCGGCGCTGGTGAATCCGCCGAGGAGCGCGACCACTGGGAGGACGAACGGCCAGCTGGGGCGGCGGCGGCGGTGACCCACGACCGCGGAAGCTAAGA
Source organism: uncultured Actinomycetes bacterium (assembly GCA_963789165.1). GTDB lineage: Bacteria > Actinomycetota > Acidimicrobiia > IMCC26256 > BP-133 > CAWBJP01. The sequence continues at coordinate 220,533 of CAWBJP010000010.1, read as the reverse complement.
CGGCTCTCCATCGGGCTCCGGAACGCCCGATGATCCTGGGCTGAACGCTCGCGGAAGGTTTACTCCTGATTCATGGACAACACAGGCCTCTCCTCGCGGCCTGACCTCCGCCCGCTCAGAGTGGCGGAAGAAAACGGAGAGTGACACTCAGTGTCATGATTTCGGACATAAGGGATAACCCTTCCCCTTTGCGGCCGAACCGGCAGGAAGGGTGCAGCCGGGCAGAGAAATGGGCCCCCGCAATGTCGTACCGCAGCGTGGCGGTGCTCGTCGGATGACTTTGGCCACGCGGTACTTGGGGGTTGGGCGTGCGTTCTCGAACGTGGGAGCGGTGGATGCTGGCCGGCGGGGTCGGTTGCGCCCTGGTGGCGATGGGCTTCGCCGCCCAGGCCGCCCAACTGCCCGAGCAGAGCCCGGCGGCTGAGCCGCAGGCGACGTCGACCAGCGACGACCCGACCTCCACGACCGAGCGGGAGAACACGTCGACGACGCGCGACGAGCCGACCTCGACGACGGAGAAGGAGACGACCTCGACGACGCGGGACCGGCCGACCTCGACGACGGAGAAGGAGACGACGTCGACGACGCGGGACCGGCCGACCTCGACGACGGAGAAGGAGACGACGTCGACGACGCGGGACCGGCCGACCTCGACGACGGAGAAGGAGACGACGTCGACGACGCGGGACCGGCCGACCTCGACGACGGAGAAGGACACGACGTCGACGACGACGGCCGACGACCACCACCGAGAAGCCGACGACCACGACGGAGCGGGAGACGACGTCGACGACCCGACGCCCGAAGCCGACGACCACGACCGAGAAGGAAACCACGACGACCACCCGGCGCCGGAGGGCCACGACCACGACCGCGGCCCCGCTCACGCCGACCACCCGGGCGAGCACGGTGACCACCCGGACCGGACCCACCACCAGCACGACCCGGGCGGCCCTGGGTGCAGTGGCGCCGACCACGCCCCCGACCGGGCCTTCCACCCCGGGGTCTTCCACCCCGGGGTCTTCCACCCCGGGGTCCGGGCCCCGTATGCCGACGCCGGTCGGTCGGGGCCCGTCCGCGCCCGACCCCGTCTCCGACGTGATCCGCCAGCTGAGTCAGGCGCCCGGCGCCCACGAGCAGCCGGGTGCGTCCACCCCCACTCCACCGGTGGTGGGACCCGATGTGCTCGCCGGGTTCGAGCCCTCGGTGGGTCTGGCCGAAATGGCGGCGGCGGCCGGTCCCGGCGCTCCGCCAAACAAGCACCGCAGCATCGTACGACGTCCGGGCCCGACCTCCGCTCTGGTCGTGGCTCGGACCCAGGGGACGCGACTGCCGTCGCCCTGGGCTCTTGCCGGCTTGATTCCCGTGGCCGTTCTGCTGACCAGCGCCGCCTACTCAGCCTGGTGGCGCCGGCGGAGCACGGTCCTGACATGAGTTTCCGTTGTGCCACCTTCCTCGGGATCCATTGGGGGTAAATGAGATGGGACGTGCCGTCATCATCGGTTCCGGCGTCGTGGGTACCGCCACGGGCAAGGGCTTCGTCGATACCGGTCACGCCGTGCAGTTCGTGGACATCAACCGGGGCCGGGTGGAGACCCTCCGCAAGGAGGGGTTTGCCGCCAGCACGGTGATCGATCTCTCCGGTCCGCCGAGCTTCATCTTCCTCACCCTGCCCACCCCGAGCTCGGAGACGGGCTACGACCTCACCGCCTTCGAGGCCGGGGTGCTCAGCGTCGGCGAGGCGCTGCGCCACGCCGGGGCCTGGCATACGGTCGTGGTGCGCTCGACGGTGCCCCCGGGCACCTGCGAGAACGTGGTGAAACCGTTACTGGAGCAGGTGTCAGGGCGCACAGTGGGCGACCACTTCGCCCTCGCCTCCAACCCGGAGTTCCTGCGGGCGGCGTCGGCCCGGGAGGACTTCCTCATGCCCTGGATGACGGTGATCGGCTCCCGGAGCCGGCGGACCGTCGAGCGCCTCGTCGAGCTGTACCAGGGGTTCGGCGGCGAAATCCGCACGTTCTCCAGCCCGGCGGAGGCGGAGATGGTGAAGTGCGCCCACAACCTGTTCAACGCCACCAAGATCAGCTTCTGGAACGAGATGTGGAAGATCGGCTCGCGCCTCGGGGTGGGGGTCGACCAGGTGGCGGCCACGGTGGCCCAGTCGGCCGAGGGGTCCATCAACCCGGAGTACGGGATCAAGGGCGGTAGGCCGTTCGGAGGCGCCTGCCTGCCCAAGGACACCCAGGGCTTCCTCGGCTTCGCCGCCGAGCTCGGCATGGAGATGCCGCTGCTCGACGCCGTCATCCGCACCAACCACGTCCTGGCCGCCGAGCGCAACGGCCACCACAACGGCAAGGACCCGGTCGAGATCCTCAGGAGTGCATGAACGGATGGATCTGTCCGTCTACATCCCCCTGGGATTCCTCGGGCTGGCCCGCTGGATCTGCTGGCTGATCCGGCGGCTGCCGGCCACGCTGTATCTGCCCTTCCGGTCGGAGCACCGGGAACCGATCACCGTCGTCGTGCCCGTCTACCAGGAGGATCCGGCCATCTTCCGGATCGCCCTGGAATCGTGGCTGGCCAACGACGTCGACGAGGTGGTCTGCGTCGTCGACGTGACCGACAAGGCCTGTCGGGAGATCGCCAGCGCCTATCAGCACAGTGTCCGTCCCAAGGTGACGGTCATCAGCACCACCGCGCCCGGGAAGCGGCCGGCGCTGGTGACGGGTTGGCGGGCGGCGTCCACGTCGCTGGTGGCCCTGGTCGACTCGGACACGGTGTGGGCGCCGGACGTGGCCGAGCGGGTGTGCGAGCCCTTCGCCGATCCCCGGATCGGTGGGGTCGGCACCCGCCAGAACGTCTGGCAACCCAAGGGCCTGTGGCAGCGGATCACCGACATGTTTCTGGACTACCGCTACTTCGACGAGAACGCGGCCCAGACCCGGATGGGGCGGGCGGTGTCGTGCCTGTCGGGGCGCACGGCCGTGTACCGCCGGGCGCTGCTGCTGCGCTACGAGGCCGAGTTCATAGACGAGACCTTCCTCGGCGTCCCGTGCAACTCCGGTGACGACAAGCGCCTGACCACGCTCATCCTGGAAGGAGGCTGGGCCACGTACATGCAGCGCTCGGCCCGGGTGTGGTCGACGTTCCCGCCCGACGCGGGGACCTTCTTCAAGCAGCGGCTGCGCTGGGCCCGCAACACCTGGCGCTCCGACCTGCGGGCGCTGGGCCGGGGCTGGGTGTTCCGCCACCCGTTCCTGGCCTTCTCCATGGTGGACAAGGCGGTGAGCAGCTTCACCCTGCTCCTGTCGCCCACCTACATGATCCTGGCTCTGCTGCGGGCCGACTGGTCGGTGGCCCTGATCCTCGCCCTGTGGTGGCTGGTGAGCCGCTCGGCCAAGGTGCTACCCCATCTCCGTCGCAACCCGAAGAACGTGCTGCTCGTCCCGGCCTACGTGCTCATCTCCTTCGCCATGGCCACGGTGAAGCTCTACGCCCTGGGGACCATCCGCCGGCAGCGGTGGATGACCCGGTCGGTGGCCGTAGTCGACGGGCAGGTCGTCCGAACCAACGGGGAGATGGTGGCGTGAGGTCCGGCTCTTCTTGGCGGCGCGTCGGGGCCGGGCTGATGCTCGCCCTCCTCGTGATGGCCCCGGCGGGGGCCCAGACGGACCCGGGTCCGCCGCCGCCCGCCGAAGACAATCTCTACAACGGCACGGACCCGAACCGGCAGCTGAAGCGACACCAGCCGTTCAAGATCGTCCGCTATCCGACCACCCTCGATCCCGGGATGCTGGGTCTCCGGCTGACCACCACGGCCATCGAACTGGTCCAGGGCGGGCAGCTGGTCCGCCGCGTGCCTTTCGATGCCGCCCGGCCGGTCGCTTTCGAGGAGGTCGTGCGGGCGGTGGGCGACCCGGCCTGGATCGCCGAGGTCTCGCCCGGGGTGTTCGGCCTGCGGGCCGCCTTCGTGCAGGAACCGGGGACCCACGTGACCTTCGCCGCTCCGCGAACGCAGGAGCTCCGGCTGGCCGCCGACCCGCCCGGAGTGTTCGTCGGCGGTCAGGGGCCGGACACCTCGGCCCGGTTCGAGGGTGTGAAGGTGACCTCCTGGGACCTGGCGCAGCGGAGGCCGTCGGAGGACATCGAGGGGGCCCGGCCCTTCGTGCTCTACGAGACGGGCGCGCGGCTCGACATCGTCCGGTCCGAGATGGCCTACCTGGGATCGGACAGGGTCGGGTCCTACGGCGTGTCCTGGCGGCTGGCGGGCTCGACCGGCGAGGTGACCGACTCCGCCTTCCACCACTGCTTCTTCGGCGTCTACAGCTACGAGGCCAAGGACCTGGTGTTCCGGCGCAACGTGTTCCGGGACAACCTCTACTACGGCCTCGACCCCCACGACCGCACCACGGGACTGGTGGCCGAGGCCAACGAGGCCTTCGGCAACGGCAGCCACGGTTTCATCTTCTCCCGGGACGTGACCGACGGGGTGCTGCGGGGCAACCACGCCCACGACAACGGCGGCAACGGCATCGTGCTCGACGCCGACTCCGACCGAAACCTGGTGGCCGGCAACCGGGTGGAGGACAACGCGGGGGACGGGATCGTCCTGCTCGGTTCCTCGCGCAACGTCGTCGAGGACAACGTGGTCTCCGGCAACCGCATCGGGGTGCGGGCCAACAAGCCCGGTGAAGCCAACGTCGTCCGGCGCAACCGGATCCAGGGGAACGACGTCGGCATCCACGCCTACGGGGGCGCCTCCAGGGTGGCCATGTCCAACAACCAGGTGGAGGACAGCACCCGGGCCGGCATCATCCTCGACGCGGCCGGTTCGACAGTGCGGGGCGGCAACGTCTCGGGCGGGGACAACGCCATCGAGATCCGGACGGCGGCGGCGGTGTCGGGGGTGCGGATCGATGACGCCCGGGACGGGGTCGTCGTCCGCCATCTCGCCCGGGCCGACCTGCGCCGGTTGCAGGTGCGGGTCACCCGGGTCGGAGTCCGGGCCGATCCCGGTGCGTCCGCCGCCCTCACCGCCACCGAGGTGGTTGCCCGCACGCCGACGCGGGGGTCGGTCCACATCGGATCGGGGAGCACGGTGGGCAAGCCCGCGCATCCCCGCCCCCTGCCCTGGCTGGCCTTGGCCGGGTTGGTCGCGGTCATCTGTGCCATCGGGCTCGAGGTCCTGGCCCACGCCCGTGACCGTCGTACCCACCGCGTCTTGAGTGTGTCGTGACCCGCGCCCGGATGGCCCAGGGCGGCGCGGGGGGTGGCCCGGGCGAGCTGCGGCTCGCGGCCGCGGTCGGGGGCGACGCCGGAGAAGACGGCCAGCCGCCGACCCCGCCGCTCGGCCGGCGCCTGGCCCTCATCGTCATGGTGGTGGCCGTGATCTCCATGGTGGTGGGCCTGATGGCCGGTTCGTCGTTGTTCGGGCCGGGACCGTCCACCTCCGGCCCGGAGTCCGCCACCCCGGGGGGAACTGCCGGGGCGCGGTCACCGACCCGGGACGCCGGCCCGCGGGTGGAGCACGAGCGGGCCAGCCCCCGGGTGGAACCCGCGGTACCCGGCGGACGCACGTGGTACGTCTCGGCCGATGGCGTCACCGGGGCCGACGGGTCGGCCGACCGGCCGTACGGCTCCATCGACCTGGCCGTGGCCGAAGCCCGGGCCGGCGACACCGTCCTGGTCGGGCCCGGCACCTATCCCGGCTTCACCACCGCCCGCTCCGGCCGTACGGACGCCCCGGTACGGATCGTCGGCTCGGCCGCGGTGATCCGGGGCGACGGGGACGGCCATCTGGTCGAGGTCAACCACGACCATGTGACCATCGAAGGCTTCGAGATCGCCCGGGCCGACATCCTGGTCTGGGTCTTCCAGGCCACCGGCGTCCGCATCATCAACAACGTGCTGCGCGATGCGGCGGGGGAGTGCGTGCGGGTCAAGTACTTCTCTACCGGCAACGAGGTGGCCGGCAACCGCATCGAGCGGTGCGGGCGCGACTTCGACGCCGAGGATGACGAGAAGAACGGCGAGGGCGTCTACATCGGCACGTCTCCCGAGCAGCTGCACCGCAACCCGACCGGGGAGCACGACGCCTCCAACAACAACTGGGTGCACGACAACGTCGTCACGTCCCCGGCCGAGTGCGTGGACATCAAGGAGGGCGCCTCGGCCAACCTGGTGGAGAGCAACGTGTGCGGCGGAGGCAAGGACCCCGACGGCGCCGGCTTCTCGGCCCGCGGCAACGGCAACATCTTCCGGTCCAACACCTCCACCGACCACAAGGGCGCCGGGATCCGTCTGGGCGGCGACGACGAAGGTGACGGCGTGGACAATGTCGTGGTCGGCAACCGCTTCGCCGGCAACGCCGGCTACGGCGTGAAGGTCCAGCGCGAACCCCAACGCCAGATCTGCGGCAACGAGGTGGCGGACAACGGCGAAGGTCCGAGCAACGCGGGCACCGATCCGGCCAGGCCCTGCTGACTACCTCTGAGAGGTCTCAGTCCCGGACGGCGAGTTCCTCGAGGAGCTTGCGGACCATGGCTTCGATTTCGTCCCGGATCGGCCGGACGGCTTCGACGTCCTGGCCGTGGGGGTCTTGGAGCTCCCAATCGGCGTAGCGCTTGCCCGGGAAGATCGGGCAGGCATCGCCGCAGCCCATGGTGACGACGATGTCGAGCGCGCGCACGATCTCGTCGGTCCAGGGCTTGGGGAACTCCCGGGCGATGTCGATGCCCACTTCGGCCATGGCGGCCACGGCCGCAGGGTTCACCTCGTCACCCGGCTCCGATCCTCCCGACCAGGCCACGGCCCGGTTCCCGGCCAGATGGTTGAACCATCCCAGCGCCATCTGCGACCGGCCCGCGTTGTGGGTGCAGAGGAAGAGGACGACGGGGAGTCCGTCATCGTGCTTGCCCTCCACCTTGGCCAGAGCCTTGAGGCGCAGGCGGGCGAAGCGCTCGGCCATGAGGGGCACGAAGTTGGCGATGCTCGAGCGGTGGGCGAACTGGTCGTAGCTGCTGGCCAGGAACCTCTCGATCGTTTCCTGACCGAAGATCCCTTCGAAGTCTTCCCGGAGGTTGGCGGCCGCGCTGCGCAAGGCGAGTTGCTGGTCGGGGGCGAGTTCGTCGAGGTCGGGCATGGCCACGCTCCTTGTCGTTTGTCAGTCCTGGCTCGGTTGTCAGTCCTGGGTGCGGGGGAGGATCACGTCGTCGGCCGAGTCCCCGATGGCGGGATGCAGGAACCGGGCCAGGCCCACGGCCAGGAGGCCACCGGCCAGCTGGGCGAAGAGGAAGGGCGGGACGGAGGTGGGCCGGATGCCGGCGAAGGTGTCGGTCAGCGTCCGGGCCACGGTGACGGCCGGGTTGGCGAAGCTGGTCGAGGAGGTGAACCAGTAGGCGGCGCCGATGTAGGCGCCGACGGCGAACGGCGCGGTGCCCGGTCGTCCGGAGCGCACCACGCCCAGGATGACCGTGAGGAGGCCGAAGGTGGCCACCACCTCGCCGAGCCAGAGATGGCTTCCGCTCCGGGACGTGGCCGACCAGTCGACCGCGGGTAGGTCGAACATCAGGTTCGCCACCACGGCTCCGGCGCAGCCGCCCGTCACCTGCGCCGCGACGTAGGCGACGGCCCGTCCCGTGTGCATCCCGCCCAGGAGCCGGTCGGCCAGCGTGACCACCGGATTGAAGTGGGCCCCGGAGACGGGGCCGAAGGCCAGGATGAGAGCCGTCAGCCCGAAGGCGGTGGCGGTGGAGTTCTCCAGCAGCTGGAGACCCTCGTCGGTGGGGGAGAGCCGCTGAGCGAAGATCCCCGAGCCGACGACCACCGCCACGAGCAACGCCGTCCCCACTCCCTCCGCCGCCGCGCCCCGGCCGACGGTCACCATGTCAGCAGCAGGGCCGGCGCGGGCCGCCCGGAACCGATGCCCGGTGCGCCAGTGCTTCAATTCGTACTGCGAGCAGGGAAAGGGTGTCGGGACGCAGCCGGTAGTAGGTCCAGTAGCGGAAGCGCTCGGTCTCCACCAGGCCCGCGTCCCGGAGCACCCGCAGGTGGTGACTGACCAGCGACTGGGAGGCGTCCAGCATCTCGACGAGATGGCACACGCAGAGTTCCTCGGCGGCCAGCAGCTCGACGATCCGCCACCGCAAGGGTTCGGACAGGACCCGGAGCGCAGGGGACAGGCAATCCGTATCAGTAGCCATTTATATGGATCATGCCGGTTGCACGGCCTCGAGGCAACCGGCCTTCAGACTGTTCCCGGCGCTACGGGAGCGCCGGGAACTGGACGACCCCCGGTTGCGGTTCTCGGTTGATGGAGGTGAACTCGCCACCGATCCAAAGGTGGTGCGCCCCGATGACGGCGGCGTAGGGCCCCGTGTTGGTGTTGGCCACCGGGTGCCAGTCCGGGTCGATGTCACCGGAGTCGGCGTCGAAAGCGGAGAGATGGCGGCGGGGGTCGCCGCGCGAACAGTCCTTGTAGCAGCTCGACTTTTCGTCGATGACGTTGTCGTAGTGGCCCAGCAGGTAGACCTTGCTGGCCGTGGCCACCACGTCCATGTTGTCGCCGTCGGTCTTCACGCTCCAGCGCAAGTCCTTCTTGGCGCCCGGGTCGAGGGCGAAGAGCATGCCGCCGGCCCCGCCGGTGGCGGCGAAGACGGTGTGGCCGTCACCGCGCCACACCTCGAGGCCGAAGACGGGACGGTCCAGGTCCGCCTGCCACTCCGTCGGTTGGCCTGTGGCCACGTCCAGGCTGACGAGGCCGCTCTGGCCGCCGAAGTCGAGGAACGTGCCCGCCGCGTAAAGCGTCGTGCCGTCGCCGGACAGGGCCAGGTCGAAGATGACCCCGTTGCCCGAAGACCGTTCCTGGCCGGTCTGGCTGAAGAACTCGCCGCCATCGTTGGCCGGCGGCAGCCAGTCGAGCAGAGCGCCGGAGCCGGCGTCGAAGGCGGCCAGCTGGGGACGGGGCACCGCGCCGGCCGGGCTGACCGCCTCGGTGAAGTTGCCCCCCACGTAGAGCCGGTCGCCCACCAGGGTCAGGGCCCGGACCCCGGAGTTGAGCCGGGGCGGATCGAAGCCCGGGTCGAGGGCTCCGGAGTTGAGGTTCACGGCGGCCAGGTTGCTGGCGGGGGCACCTCCGACCGACTCGAAGGTCCCGCCGATGTAGAGCCGCTGGCCGTCAGGCGACACGGCCAGCGCCCGCACGGGGCCGTTGGGGTCGGGGTTGAAGGGGAGGAGCTCACCGTTGGAAGCGGAGATGGCGGCCAGGTAGTTCCGGGCCACGACGCCGTCCTGGGCGCCTTCTGGCGTGCCGGGCGGGACCATCCCGGTGAACTCCCCGGCCAGGTAGAGGACGTCGCCCGCCTCCACCATCCGCAGGACCTTGCCGGCCATGTCCTCCACCGGGGCCGTCCCCCAGGTGGGGCTGGCGGCGGTGATGAACTGGTCGGGCACGGCCCCCGGGTCGTAGGGCGCCGGGGCCGGAGCAGGGGCGGGCGCGGGAGCCGGAGCGGGAGCGGGAGCGGCCGGATCGCCGGGCGCCGCCGGGGCCTGGTTGGAGGCGGGCGCGCCTCCCGCTCGGGTGGCCATCCCCACGAAGGGCTGGTTGAGGCCCTCGGCTCGGCCGTGGTCGGGAGCGTCACCGAAGGCGAGGACGTCGCCGTTGGCGCTGCCCAGCCAGTAGCCCCGGCCGGTGGGGCTGGGAACCATGGCCACCACCTTGCGTGCCCCCCGCCGGGGCCGGTCGGTGCCGGAGCCGTAGAACCCCGCATCCCCGAAGGCGACGACGACGCCGTCGTTGGCCACCAGCCAGTAGCCGTTCCCCGTCGGGCTGCTGGCCAGTCCCTGGATCGGCTTCTCCAGCGGTTTGGCTCCGGTCGACCCGAGGAAGCGGGCGTCCCCGAAGGTGAAGATGCCGCCGTCGGAGGCGACGAGCCAGTAGCCACCGCCGGTGGGGCGGGCGGCCATGCCCACGACGGGCTTGTTGAGCTTCATGGCGCCGGTGGAGCCGTAGAAGCGGGCGTCCCCGAAGGTGAAGATGCCGCCGTCGGAGGCGACGAGCCAGTAGCCGCGCCCGGACGGGGTGGCGGCCATGCCCACGACGGGCTTGTTGAGCTTCATGGCGCCGGTGGAGCCGTAGAAGCCGGCGTCCCCGAAGGTGAAGATGCCGCCGTCGGAGGCGACGAGCCAGTAGCCGTTGCCGGTGGGGGTGGCGGCCATCCCGACGACCGGCTGGTTGAGGCGCAGGCCGCCGGTGGAGCCGAGGAAGACGGCGTCGCCGAAGGTGAAGATGCCGCCGTCGGAGGCGACCGCCCAATAGCCCCCTCCGGGGGCGGCGGCCCGGGGTGCCGCCGAATGCGACACCGCCGGCAGGACGGCAATCAGGAGTGTGGCCAGAACGGCCCGGCGACGAGCGGTGGCGCGTAACTGCATCTGGATACTCCAGGTTCGTTGCGGTCCTCCTTCTCATACGCCGCGAAAGGGACAAATCCCTTCTTTTCCGGACAATATGGTCAGTCCGGTCAGGCGCAGGCCATTTCCGGTTCCTCGCGGGCGGGCTCCGCGCCCGGAACGGTTGTCGCCGGCGGGGAGGACTGGAGCAGGCGCACGGCGGCCAGAATGGCGAGCGCGCCGACGGCCTCCACGGGCGAGAGTGCTTCGCCCAGAACGACGATGGCCAAGGCGACCGTCACCACCGGCTCGGCGGTGGAGAGGATGCTGGCCGTGGGAGCTCCCACCCGCTCGATGCCGACGAAGAGGGCGGCTACCGGCACCACCGTGCCCACCACGGCAATGAGGCCCACCACTCCCCAGCCGGACCCCGTGCGGGGAAGCCCGAGGGGGGCACCGGCCAACCCGGCCAGGGTGAAGGCGGCGGCGGCTCCGGTGGACACCAGAGCGGCCAGGAGCAGGGGGTGCACGGTGCCCACCACCCGCTCGCCGGCCAGCACGTACCCGGCGTAGACCGCGGCGGCCGACAGCCCCAGTGCGAAGCCGGCGAGGTTGACGCCGAGCGCGAGTGACCCGGCCAGGACCGCCACCAGCCCGGCCGAGGCCAGCAGGAGCGCACCGGTCAGGCGGCTCGAGGGCCGCTCCCGCCCGCGGGCCATTGCCGCCACGGTGACCATGGCCGGGTAGGCGTAGAGCAGCAGTTCGGTGAGGGAGGCGTCGATGCGCTCCAGAGCCAGGAAGAAGAGCGCCGCTTCGACGGCGTAGCCGGCGAAGCCCATCAGCAACCCGGCCAGGATCCATCGGGGGGCGGGCCGGGCCGGACGGATGACGGCCACCAGGCCCCAGAACACCAGGGCGGCCAAGCCGAAGCGGGCCCACAGGAGCCCGAGGGGCCCTACCCCCGCCTCGAAGGCCTCCTTCCCGAGGATGGGCAGGGCCCCGAAGCCGGCGGCCGAGACCAGGCAGGCCACCACTCCCGTCCGCCGTCGCCGTTCGGCCGCGTCGAGGTTCAGCGATCGTCCCGGGAACGGGGTGCGGCGGGGGACGTCAATTCCCACCAGATGGTCGCTCACATCGGCCTCCCCACGGAGGTCAGCGACCGCTCCGGCGTCGCCAGAGCCGCCACCGCCTCGTCCAGGGCGGTCCGCGACGCGCTCCACCGGCGCTGGCGGGCCGCCGCCTCCCTCACCCATGCGGCCCGGCGGCCACGGGGTCCTTCGATGGGTGGGGAAGCGCCCGGCCCGCCGCCGTGTACCGCGGCGGCGACCACGTCGACCGGGTTGGGAAGTTCAAGGCCGCCGGGGGCGCGGGGGTGCCACCCGGGGTCATCGTTGTCGTCGGTCAGCATCCTTCCGACTAGGTGATGCGCCTCCCGGAAGGACAGGTCGCCGGCGGCGACGGACTGCTCGGCCAGGGCGGCGGCCGTGGTGTGTCCGCGGCGGGCCCGGTCGGCCATCACTTCGGGCCGGGGCCGGACGCCGGCCAGGACGAGGGCCAGCAGGGCGGCGGCGTCGGCCACGGCCTCGAGGGCGGGGAACACATGGGGGGCGCCCTCCCCGCCGACCGCCACCGAGTTGGCGAAGGGCGTGGCGTGGGCGGCTCCCGCCGCCGCCACCAGCAGGCCCAGCGGCGCCGCCGACTTGCCATTGACGTGCTCGAGGAGGAATGGGTTGCGTTTCTGGGGAAGGGCCGAGCTCGAGCCCACCAGCTCGTCGGGAAGCCACAGAAAACCGAACTCCGCCGTCGTCCAGGTGAGCAGGTCCGCCGCCACCCGGCTGAGCGTGACCCCGGTCACGGCCAGAGCGGCCAGCAGCCGCAGGGCCGGCTCCCGAGAGGCGACCGCATCGAGGGAATGACCCACGGGGGCCGAGAAGCCGAGGAGGGCGGCGGTCCGGGCCGGGTCGATGGGGACGCCGGTCCCGCCGCCCGCCCCGGCGCCGAGGGGGCAGCACTCCAGGGCCTGGGCGGCCGCGGCCAGAGGCACCAGGTCCCGGTCGAGGGCCAAGGCGAGGCCGGCCAGGTAGTGGCCGAGGGTGGTGGGGAAGGCGGGCTGGTAGTGGGTGTAGGCCGGCATGACCAGGTCCCGGTGCCGGCGGGCGCCCCGCAGGAGGACGGCCTGGACCCGGCACAGCTCGGCCATCAGACGCTGGTAGGGGATCCGCAGCCGCAACAGGAACACGGTGGCGTTGAGGTCGTTGCGGGACCGGCCCAGTCGCGATGCTCCGGCGGTGCGTTCGCCCAGGCGGGAGACCAGCCAGTCCTCGTAGAGCAGGTAGAGGCCCCGGCGGGCCTCCCGGTTGCGCAGGGGGGCGAAGTCCACACTGCGCAGGCGCATGATCTCGGCCAGAGTGGCGAGGGCCGCCTCCCGCGGCACCAGGCCGCGCTCGGCCAGCATGACCAGGTGGGCCCGGTCCACCTCGCTGATGGCGCCCAGCTCGTCGCCGAGGCCGGTTCCGGGGGGGTAGCGGTCGGGCGCCGGGAACGCGACCCGGCGGGCCGTGGGGGACAGCGGCCGGCGGATCCGGCCGGTGTCGTCGGTGGTGGCACTCCAGGCTGTCGGGGACACCCCGTACCCCGGGGCTGTCGGGGTCACCCCGTACCCCGGGGCTGGCCGGGCCACTAGCCGGCTCTCCGCTCGGTGCCCAGCGCTTCGATCATCGGACGCAGACGGGCGAGGGCCGCCTCGGCCGTCTCGGCCACCACCGTGGCGTCTGGACCGGCGGCGATGACCCATCCCAGCCGGTCGAGGAAGGAGCCGGTGCCGCCGACCACGTCGCCGGGACGCGCCGTGACGGCCACGTCCACTACACCGGGCAGCTCGAGGGCCGCCACCCGGCCTCCCACGCCGACTAGGCGCCCGGGGGTGGGAGCGACCAGGAACCGGATGGAGGCGTGCCCGGAACCCGGCGGGGGCAGTGCCGCACGCCGCCCGATGGCCCGGTCCACCACCGCCCCGATGAGGTCGATCCCGGTGGCGAGGCGAACGAGGATGGGGATCTGGCCGCCGGCCAGGCGGGGATTGACCTCCATGACCACAGGTCCGGCGGGGCCGAGCCTCACCTCCGTGTGGGCCGCGCCCCAGTCCAGCCCCAGGGTCTTGACGGCCCGGGCGGCGACGGCCGCGACGTCGGCTACCCGGGGACTGCGGGCGGGGAAGTCGTGACCGGTCTCCACGAAGTGGGGGAGTGGTCCGAGGTGCTTGGTCGTCTCGCCCACCACCTCGCCGGCCAGGGTCTCCACCGAGAACTCGGGCCCATCCACGAATTCCTCGACGAGGAGCCAGGGGAGGGCAGGGGCGTCCCGCTCATCGTGCCGCCGGGCCAGCAGCCGGCGGGCGTGGTCGGCCACCGTGGCCAGGTCGGGGCAGTGGCGCACCCCCCGGCTGCCGGTGCCGTCGGCGGGCTTGCACACCACCGGGAGGCCGATGTCGGTGGCGGCGGCCACCGCCGCGGCTACCGACCCCACCGCCTCGAAGGCGGGGACGGGGACGCGACCGTCACGGAGAGCCACGCGCTGGCGCCGCTTGTCCCGGCACTGTTCGACGTTGGCCGCCTCGGGGCCGGGGAGACCGAGGCGGGTGGCGGCCCGGGCGGCGGTGGCCACGAAGTACTCCGACGAGGTGGTGACGCCGGCCAGGGGGCCGCGCCGCGCGAGGCGGGCGCAGACCTGGGTGACGGCTTCGGGGTCGGCCGTGTCGGCCCAGGCCATCTCGACCTGGTCCTGCTCCACCCAGGGGTAGCGATCGGGACGGGTGCTGAGGAGGACCGGTCGCAGCCCCCGGTCCCGGGCGGCGGCGACCAGCAGGCGTCCCGTCCCGGTGGTGTTGGACTCGACGAGCGCGAAGTAGGACCCCGCGACTTCCGGGGACACCCCGTACCCCGGGACCGCGCTCACGCCGCCGCCCCCGGGCCGGCAGGGGCCAGGCGGGGGCCGACGAGGGGAGGCGCCACCACTCCGGGCACCTGGTCGTAGCGGCGCCGGTCCCAGTCCAGCCAGGACCATTCGGGACCGGCTTCTCCGGGTGCGGCCACTTCCCAGGGTCGGGCCGGCAACCGGCGCATCCCCCGGGCACCCGGGTGGCCCCGCAGGAAGAGCCCCTGCCGGCGCAGCCAGGCGTCGTCGTAGACGGTGTCGGCGTAACGGTGCCCCTCGTCGGGCAGCAGGGCGACCACGGTGGAGTCGGGGTGGGTCCGGGCCCACCAGCGGGCCACCAGCCAGCTGGCACCGCTGGTCGGCCCCATGAACAGGGCGTGGTGGCGGTGCAGGGCCCGGGTGGCGGCGAACGCCTCCCGATCGGCGACCCAGTGCACCTCGTCGAAGACGCTGTGATCCAGGTTGGGGGGCATGAGGCTGTTACCGAGGCCGCGGACCCGCCGGGGGGCGTCGGGCTGGCCGAAGAGCACGCTGCCGGGGGTGTCCACCGCCACGGCCACCACGTCGTGCCCGGCCTTGCGGAGCGCGGCAGCGGTGCCGCACATGGAGCCCCCGGAGCCCACCGGTCCCACCAGGCAGTCAATCGGACCGATGGTGGCGGTGAGGGCTTCGGCCAGCGCCCGGTAGGCGCCGGGGTTGTCGGGGTTGGCGTACTGGGAGGGCAGGAAGTGGTGGGGGTGGCGGGCCTGCAGCGCGACCATCCGGTCCAGGCGGGCCTGCTGGAGACCGCCGACGGGGGCGGGTCGCTCAACGATCACGACCTGGGCCCCGAGGTCGCGCGAGTCGCCGGCGCAGGGCGGGGGAGACGGCGGGATCCGAGACGAGCACCAGGGGATGGCCCCGCAGCGAGCATTCCATGGCCAGGGCGAGCCCGAAGGTCCCCGAGGTGGTCTCGATGACGACCGTCCCCGGTTCCAGAGCCCCGTCCTGCCGGGCCCGGTCCAGGATGTGACGGGCGGGAAGCAGCTTCATGAGGCTGAAGGCGGCGCCGAAGAGGTTGGGTCCGAGCCGCACCATCCGGGGCAGCTCCAGGGCGGTGGTGATGCTGGGTGCGATGGATCCCCCGACCCGGTCGTGATGGGCCGGGGGATGCATCGTGGATGTGGCCTCGGCCAAGGGTCCTTCCTCCTCAAACGCAGCTGTCCCGGACGACAGATCGAAGGTAAACCGGCGAGGAGAACGCACCCTTGGGTGCAGCGGAAGCCGAGGTGAACGACTGAAGGAATGTAAGGGGCATCCGTGCGTCATCATCGACGAACGGGCGTCTAAATGCAAGAGGCATAGCGTTGATAGCCTATTACAAAGGGAAAAGCCTCTTACTGCAGCGGGGCCGTGCCGGACTTCTGGCGGGCCCGGAAGGCGGCCACGTTGGTGCGGTTGCCGCAGGTGGAGGGGTCGCAGTAGCGCCGCGACCGGTTGCGGGAAGTGTCCACGAAGGCCCGGGAGCAGCCGACGGCCGAGCACACCCTCAGGCGTTCGAGTCCCTGGTCTCGGATGACGATGACCAGGCCCATGGCTGACTCGGCGGCCATGTGGGCCACCAGCGACGACTCCGGCGGCGTGAAGTGCAGATGCCAGGGCTCGCCGTCATGGTCGCTCATCTGGGGCAGCGCGTTGGCCTCGGCCAGCAGTGCGTTGAGCAGGGCCACCACTTCCGTCTCTTTCCCACGGACGAAACAGGTGCGCAGCTGGTCCCGGAGGTGGCGGACGTCGGTGACGTCGTCGGCCGTCACCGGGCGGCGGTAGCTGTCGCGGTGGGCCTGAAGGAACTGGGCCAGGTGCTCGGGCTTCGTCAGCTCGTCGGCACCGGTGATGTAGTCCAAGGTGTTGACCAGATCGACGGCGGTGACAACCGAGAGATCTGTGTAAGTGTCGAAGTTCAACGTGATTCCTTCGGACTGACGGTACGGGAAATGGTAAGTACCACTCGACAGGATAATCCTTTCAGGCGGGGGTGTTAGGGCTCAGCCATGCCGGCGACACCCGTTCCCGGACAGGGCCCTTTCTCCCGTCTCGCCCTGGCCCACGCCCTCAGCGTCGGCGGGGACACGGTCATCGCCGTGGCCTTGGCCGGGTCCATTTTCTTCAACGTGTCGGCCGATGCCGCCCGGCCCAAGGTGCTCCTCTACCTGGCCGTGACCATGGTGCCGTTCGCCATCCTGGCCCCGGTCATGGGCCCGGCCCTCGACCGCACCCGGGGCGGTCGCCGGCTGGTGCTGGCGGGGTGCGCCGCCGGACGGGCCCTGCTCTGCCTGCTCATGGCGGGCGACATCGACTCCGTCCTCTTCTACCCGGAGGCCTTCGGGGCGCTGGCCCTGTCCAAGGGGGCGTCGGTGGCCAAGAGCGCGCTGGTCCCCGCCGTGGTGCCGGACGACAAGGCGTTGGTGGAAGCCAACTCCCGGTTAGCGCTCATCGCCGTGCTGGCCGGCGTGATCCTGGCTCCGGTGGCCGCCGGGTTATCGGCCCTGGCCGGCTCTCCGTGGGTGCTGCGGTTGGGCACGCTGGTGTTGCTGGCGGCGGCGGTGGCCGCGGTGCGGATCCCTGCGGCCAAGCACCTGGCGGCGCCGGTGGCGGCGGCCGAGGTGGCGGAACTCCGGGCCCGTCCCGTCCTGCTGGCCGCCACCGCCATGGCTGTGCTGCGGGCCGGCGTGGGTTACTTCACTTTCGTCGTCGCCTTCGCCCTCAAGCGGGGCCACGAACCGTCCTGGTTCTTCGGCCTGGTCCTGGCCTCCGGAGCCCTGGGCGGGCTGGTCGGGGCGGTGCTGGCCCCCCCGCTCCGGCGCCGGGTTCAGGCGGAGACGATCCTGATGGCCGCCCTGGTTCTCCCGGCCGTGGTGGGGATCTTCGGCGCCCGGGGATACTCCCGGGTGGGGGTGGTGGTCGTGGCCTTCGCCCTGTCGGTGGGTGCGTCGGCGGGCCGGCTGGCCTTCGACAGCCTCGTGCAGAGCGATGCCCCGGACGCCGTCCGAGGCCGGACCTTCGCCCGCTTCGAGACCCGGTTCCAGCTGGCCTGGGTGGCGGGCGCCTTCGTCCCCGCCGCCCTCCCCATCCGCGGCCGTCTCGGTTTCCTGATCCTGGCCGTGGGTCTCGGGTTCGCCGGGCTCTCCTACCTGGCCGGCGTGCGCTCCTCGCGGGTGGCGGCGTAGGGGCGGCGGGGCACCCAAAGTCAAAAGCGCAGTGAAGGGGTTGGGGGGTCTCGAGCGGGGGGCTTCCTTCAGAACTGCGCCGTCGCACGGGGAGAAATCGGACAAATCGGACCGTCAGGGGGGAACTGTGCTTCCGGAGGGACCGTGGAAGTACCTGCGGCAGCACAGTTCCCAAGAAAGCCCCCAGATTCCGAAGTAAGCCCGCAGCGTTGGCTTCCCCACACCCCTTCAGTGCGCCTTTGATGTTCCTGGCAACTAGCCCAACGCGGCGGTGTCGGCGGGCTTGCGCTCGGGCACGTCGCGGCCCATCCAGGCGGCGAGTTCCCACATGCGGGTGGCCAGGGTGGCCAGTTCGGACGGGAGGAGCGCCTGGGGGCCGTCGCAGCGGGCCACTTCAGGATGGGGGTGGACATCGATCATCACCCCGTCAGCTCCCGCCGCCACCGCGGCCAGCGTCATGGGGGCCACCAGCGACCGGGACCCGGTGCTGTGGGACGGGTCGACGATCACGGGCAGGTGGGAACGCGCCTGGACCACGCTGACGGCGGACAGGTCCAGGGTGTTGCGGGTGGCCGTCTCGAAGGTGCGGATGCCCCGCTCGCACAGGATGATCCTGAGGTTGCCGGAGGAGGCGGCGTACTCCGCGGCCAGCAGCCACTCCTCGATGGTGGCGGACAGGCCCCGCTTCAGCATGACCGGCTTGCCGGTGAGCGAGCAGGCCCGCAGCAGGTCGAAGTTCTGCATGTTGCGGGCGCCGATGCGGAACACGTCGACGACCTCGACCAGGGCGTCGACCTCCTGGGGATGGAGCACCTCCACCACCACCGGGAGGCCGAAGCGCGCCTTCTGCTCGGCCAGGATCTCCAACCCGGCGGGCCCCAGGCCCTGGAAGGCGTAGGGCGAGGTGCGGTGCTTGTACACGTCGCCCCGCAGCACGGTGGCGCCGGCGGCGGCCGCGGCCGCACACGCTTCGCCCGCCTGCTCCGCGCTCTCGATGGCGCAGGGCCCGGCGATCAGGGAGAAGGTGTTCCCCCCGACGATTCCCGCTCCCACCGGTACTCCGGCGCGCCGGTGTCCGTCCCGAGCGGCCACCAGCTTGTAGGGGGTGGAGACCCGCACGGTGCGCTCCACGCCGGGCAGCACCGAGAGGTGCGACAGGTCCCCGGCGGCGTCCACGTCTCCGATAGCGCCCACCACCGTCGTCTCCTGGCCCCGGGAGACGGAGGTGGCCAGGCCGTGCCGGTTCAGGGCCTCGATCACACCATCGACCTCGGCTTCGGTGGCGTGGGCTTGCATGACGACGATCACGTCGGCTCCTCTCTCAACTGTCCCTTTCTCCTCTGGCGCACCGGCGTCCTAGCGGGGAAGCTCCAGCCGGGCGAGCCACAGCCCGGGCGCCTCGAGCTCGGATCGGGTGGGCAGGAACTCCTCGCCGGCCAGCAAAGGTTCGAGACCGTCGGGGCCCGCCCGTTCCACCACCCCGGCGCAGAAGGCGGCGGCGGTGTCGTGGGTCCGCCCGCTCGGGTCCAGGCCCAGGAGCCGCTGGACGAAGCGATCGGCCTCGGAGCGTTCCAGGCGGTGCCGGCGCCGCGCCTCCCGGATCACCCCGAGGGAGGGCACCAACGGCCCGGCCAGTCGGTCGACCACGTGGTCGGCGTAGCTCTCGAGCACCGCCGTGGTCAGCTGCAGGCGTTCCAGAACCGCCTGCTGGGCCGGAGAGGTCATGGCCCCGAGCATGGCGTCGGGGTCGCCGAGGAGGCCCTCGAGGGAGGACGGGTCGGTCAGATCGAGAGATCCGAGCTGGGACTGGATGGCGTCGGCGTCGACCCGGAAGGAGGACACGTACTCGCTGGCCAGGCTGACCAGGCGCGCCCGCACCCAGGCGTGGGAGCAGATCCGGGAGCGGACCGACTCCGACAGGGCCACGTAGAACCGGAGGTCGTCGGGAGGGATGGACCAGGCGGAGTGGAACGCCTCGAGGTTGGGGACGATCACCGCCGGCCGGGCGGGATCGGCGGCGGGCAGGAGGAAGTCGTGCTGGCTGAGGAGTCCCTGAGCCAGCTGGCCGACCATGAACCCGCACTGCACCCCGAGGAGCAGGGGCGCCAGCGCGCCCATCATGCCGGCCAGCGGATTCGGTTCGGTAGAGGCCGGGTCGGGGATCGGGGGCTCGCCCTGGAGGGTGGTGGCGAGGCGTTCGAGCACGGGCTTGAGCTGGACCAGAGCCCGCTCCGCCCACTCCGCCCGGCCGAGGGCCTCGAGGGCGGCACCGGGGGCGGCCTGACCGGTGTCGGCGAGCACGTTGGCTTCGGCGGCGGTGGCTACCTCCATCAGGCGGCTCCGCTCCGCCGGTCCCACCTTGTCGGATTCGTCCGGCGGCGGTCCCCCCATACCCGGGACCAGGCCGGCGAGACCCGAGCCACCCCCGGCCACCATCCGGGCCACCTGGGTGGCCACCTGCCAGTGCACCGGTCCGTCGGCCTGGAGAAATCTCAACATCTGATTGAGATCGAAACCGCCGAACGGCCCGAAGGGTTGAGGGGGATCGCTCACGCCGTCAGTCTATGGGGATGACAGGCGTGGCGATCACCGGGGTGGCGGGGTTCCTGGGCCAGGGCCTCGTGCGGCGTCTGGCCGGCGGTTCGTCCCCCGGGATTCCCGGGGGTACGGGGGTGTCCCCCGGGATTGTCAGGGGTACGGGGGTGTCCCCCGGGATTATCGGCCTCGACGTGGCCGACCCCGCGTTCCGGCCCCGGGAACTGGAGATGCATCTGGTCGACGTGACCCGGGCCGAACTGGTGCCGCTGCTGGAGGGGGTGGAGGTCGTGGTCCACCTGGCCGGGGTGCACGACGCTATCCCCGACGAGGACCTCATGGCCCGGGTGAACGTGACCGGGACCCGGCGGGTGTTGGAGGCGGCCGGGGCCGCCGGGGTGGGCAAGGTCATCCTCGTCTCCAGCGCCACCGTCTACGGAGCCTGGCCCAACAATCCCATCCCCCTGAACGAGGACGCGCCGTTGCGTCCCAACCCGGGGTTCCTCCTCGCGGTCCACAAGGCGGAGGCCGAGCGGCTCGCGTCCGAGTGGGGGGCGGCCCATCCCGACGCGGTGGTCACGGTGTTGCGGATGGCCACCGTGGTCGGCCCCGGGGCCGACCACGCACTGGCCGGACTGCTCCGGTCGCGGCTGCCGCTGGGGCTGGCGGGGGCGTCGTCTCCGGTCCAGTTCGTCCACGAGGACGATGCCGTCGAGGCGCTGGCCCTGGCCGTGGCCGTCGATCTGCCCGGCGTCTACAACGTGGCCGCCGAGGGATGGCTGTCGCGCGACGACCTGCGTGGCGTGCTGGGCCGGCGGGTCCAGCCGGAGGTGGGGGGCGAGCTGGCCCAGCGGATCCTGGGCCGCCTGTGGCGGGCCGGCGTGGTGGACCTCCCACCAACCGCCCTTCCGTATCTCATGCATCCGTGGGTGGTGGCCATCGACCGCCTGCGGGCCGCCGGCTGGTCACCGGGCCACTCCAATGAGGAAGCGGTGCTGGCCTGCGTGGAGCCCCGTCCACCGGTGGCCCGGGTGAAGCTGGCCGCCGCCGTGGGAGTGGGTGCCGGCCTGGCCGCGGCGGGGATGGTCCTGGGGGCGCGCCGGCGCCGATGAACCGCCGGACCGGAGTTAGGCCAAGCCGGCCGGCAATCCGTCCGAGGTACCCGGGGGACCGGTCGTACCGGAGACGCCCGGTGGGGCCCTGACGGGATCGACGGTGGGTTGGGACACGAAGTCGGGGAGGAGCGAGCCTTCCAGGTCGGCCGACGTGCCCTCGGAGGGCGGCGCGTCGCCGAGCACCGGAGTGGTCCCAACCGTAAGGTCAACATCAGGTTGAGGGTCACCGGGGCTGACCCGGTCGGGCACCGAGAAGCCGACTACGACGCCGGTGGCTCCTTCGCCGATCGAAGCGGCCGCGGCCAGGGCCGGGGGTCGTTCCGGGGTGGGGGGCACCGGGGGCGCCGGAGCCGGGGGCGCCGGGGCCGGGGTTTCGGGCCGGGGTGCCGGCGCCGGAGCCATCTCGGAAGGCGGGAGGAAGGGTGCCGCCACCTCGGTGACGTCGCCCGCCGGAGTGGGCGAGGCGGCGGGGATCGGCACCCGCCGGGGCGAGGGTGCCGCGGCTTCGGGGACGGGAACCGCCGGTCCGGCCAGCTCCACGGGAGCCTCGGTGACCGGCTGGGCGGCCGGTGTCTTGGGGACGGCCAGAGGGTCGAAGCCCTTCCCCGGCCGGCTGGGGTCGCCGAAGCGCTCCAGGGCCACCGCACCCGAGACGAGCATGACCAGAGCCACCACGCTGGCCACCGTGGCCTGCAGGGCCGCCGAGGTGCCCAGCTTGGCTGCCTTGGCCGCCTTCGCCGGGGTCCGGGCCCGGCGGGTGCCCTTGCCCAGATGGGCCTTCGAAATCCATTCCTGTTGGGTGCGGGAACCGAGCAGCAGGGGCACGGGAACCAGGGCGCCGAGCAGGCTGGCGTTCACGTCGGCCAGCTCGTCGCGCCGCTGCCGGCAGGCGGCGCAGCGGTCCAGGTGGGCCTGCACCCGGACCCGCTCCCGCTCGGCCAGCTCGCCCCGCACGTAGGGTCCCAGGCGGTCGACCGTGTAGCGGCACTCGGCCTTGGCCTCCGCCTTCACGTGGGCCTGGAGGTAGGCCTCCCGCAGGCCCTCACGGGCCCGGTACGACAGAGCGGCGACGGCGTTGGGCTTGATGCCGATCACGGCTGACACCTCGGCAGGGGTCATCCCCTCCACCTCGGTCAGCCACAGCACCGTCCGCCAGCGCTCGGGGAGGGAGCGCAGCGCCTCGCCCACCAGGTTGCGTTCCAGGTCCTCGAGGACGATCTCGTCCGGCTCGCTGGCCGCCACCGGCCCTTCGGGGAGGTCGTCGCGCAGGTCCACCTTGCGTTCCCGGCGGTGGCGGTCGACGGCTGCGTTGCGCACGCAGGCCAGGAGGTAGGGGCGGAAGGCCAGATCCCGGTCGACCATGCGGGGGAGGGCGGCGAAGACCTTGGCGAACCCCTCGGCCACGGCGTCCTCGGCGTCGGCTGATGCGCCGGCCGCCGTGCACGCCACCCGCCAGGCGGCGTCGTGGTGACGCAGATAGAGCGTTCCGAAAGCCCGCCGGTCCCCCTGGCGCGCCAGCGCGACCAGCTCGCTGTCACCCAGCAGGGCCGCGCCGGTCAGGTCGGCGGCCTGGGAACTCTCGGCCAATGCTTTCCCTTCAGATCGAAAAGCGGTGTGGCGATCGGGGGAAGGCGAACACCCAGCAACACGTTGGAAGGTAACAAACCCGCCGCGAACGCACCAGCGGATTGACTCCGAGTATGAGTAGAGAGTGAGGAGGCTCCGCCAACCCTCAAGTTCGACTCAAGGTACACAGCCGGGAGGGCCGCTTCCCTCAGGGGTTGCTTCAGGGATGGTCGGGGGCCTGGTCCAACCGCACCTTCACCCGGCGGGCGGCCCCCGACCGCACCACCGTGAGCTCGATCTGGTCGCCGGGCTCGTGGCGGCGCACGAGCATGGTCAGCTCGTGCATGGTGGAGATGGGTGCCGCCTGCACGGCGGTGACGACGTCCTGGACCTTCACGCCCCCGCGTGCTGCCGGGCTCTCCGGATCGACCTGGCGGACCAGGGTCCCCGTGCCCACTCCGTACTCCTTGGCCGTCCAGGGATCGAGGTCCGTGCCCGACACACCCAGCCAGGCGTAGGCGACCCGACCCTCGGCGATCAGCTGGTTGGCGACCTGGCGGGCGCGGTCGATGGGAATCACTAGCCCGAGCCCCTCCTCGCCGAGGCTCCCGGTGGTGGCCCGGGTGGTGATCCCCACCACCGTGCCCTTTCGGTCCACCAGCGGCCCGCCCGAGGCTCGGGGGCCGACCATGGCGTCGGTCGAGATGACGTCGTAGAGAGGACGGCCGCCGACCTCGACCACCTGCCCGAGGCCGGCGATGACGCCGGCCGTCACCGACGGGCTGCCCTGGGGCCCGGCCGGCGCGCCCATGACCACCGCCATCTGACCGATCCGGAGGGCCCGGGCCGAACCGAGCACGGCCGGCTCCCATCCGTGATGCTCGAGGGCGATGACGGCCAGATCGGTCTCCGGGTCGGAGCCGGTGTGCTGCGCGCTGAAGGAACGGCCGTCCGCTCCCGTCACCTCAATGGAGGTGGCGCCGTCGACCAGATGATGGTTTGTGATGACGTGGCCGTCGGAGCGGAAGACGACGCCGGAGCCGAACCGCTCGCCGGACGGGGCGGTGGCCCGCAGGCCGACGATGGCGGGCGCCACGGCGGCGGCCGCCTGGGCCACGCCCTCGGGTTCCCCCAGGTCGTAGGCGGGCCGGTCGGCGATCCGTTCGACCACGCGCTCGTGGCTTTCCAGGCCACCCGCCAGGACCAGGATCCCGACCGCCAGGGCGGCTCCCACCAGGCCCGAAACGAGGGCCAGGGGCAGGGCGGCGGCCGGACGCCGGGCTCGGGCGGACGGGGCCGGCGGGAGCAGCGAGCCCATCTCCGACGGGTGGAGCCAGATGCGTTCCGACCCGGTCTCCGAACTGTACGTTTCCGGGTCGTCGTCCTGCTCGGACTCCATTTTTGAAGTGTACCGACGGCATCGTGCGTGTTGGCTTCGCCCCTAAACTCCGCACCATGCTCACTCTCGACGATCTCCACTGGCTCGGCCTCGAACGTGAACGGCTGCCGGTGGAGGAGGCCTTGGCCTGGGCCACCCGCCCGGGGTGCGGGGCGGTGGTGTGCTTCACCGGAGTGGTCCGCGACCACTCCGAAGGGCGACCTGGCGTCTCGAGCCTCACCTACGAGGCCTATGAGGAAAAGGCGGAGGTCAAGCTGAGAGAGGTGGCGGCCGAGGCCCGGCGGCGCTGGCCGGTGGTCGACCGCATCGCCCTCCTGCACCGCCTCGGCAGCCTGGCCGTCTCCGAGGTGAGCGTGGTCGTGGTGGTGGGGAGCCCGCACCGTCCAGAGGCCTTCGAAGCCGCTCGCTTCTGCATCGACACCCTGAAGGAGACGGTTCCGATCTGGAAGGCGGAGGAATGGGAGGGCGGCACCGACTGGTCCGCCACCGACCATCCCCTCCGCTCCATCTGACGCCTTTCAGCTCCTGTTCTTCGGTTTCAAACTCAGTCTCAACTTGAAGTTGAGGGTCTGTCATCATGGCTCTTCGCCTGGCGGCTCATCGCGGTGCGGCCGGGGGCCCCTGCCCCAGCCGCCAGTCCCTGCTGGCGCAGGTCCCGTCAGGTCTT
The DNA here is from genome assembly GCA_963789165.1 of uncultured Actinomycetes bacterium. Taxonomy (GTDB): domain Bacteria; phylum Actinomycetota; class Acidimicrobiia; order IMCC26256; family BP-133; genus CAWBJP01. The sequence continues at coordinate 195,726 of CAWBJP010000010.1, read as the reverse complement.
CGGCGGCCTGACGGACCTGCCAGTCGCGGTCGTCGAGGGCGGCGCGGAGGGCGGCTTCGACCTCGGGCCCGGTGAAGGCGGCGAGGGCGACGACGGCCCGGCGCCGGACGGGGGGACGGTCGGAGCAGGCGGCCAGGACCGCGCTCAGTCCGTCCGGATGCCCGAGGGCGCCGAGGGCCGCCACCGCCGCTTCCCGCACCAACGGGTCGCCGTGGTCGCGAGCGACGGCGGAGAGAGCCCGCACCGCGCCCGCGGCCAGGGCCGGGGCGGGCAGTTCGCCGAGGGCGAAGGCGACCGCTTCGGCCACCCCCGGATCGGAATCGTCCAGCGCCTCCACCAACCGGGCACAGTCCCGCGGCGCCACCTCGGGCGCCACCTCCGCGGCCCGGCGCCGGACCGAGGGATCGGGGTCGGCCAGGGCCGCGGCCCACGTCCCGGCAGCCCGCCGCTTCGAGACCCGGACCAGGGCGCCGAGCGCGGCCGCCCGGACCTGGGGGTCGGGGTCGGCCCGCACCAGCTTGGACAGGGCGGCACCGGTGCCGGAGGCGACCGGCCGGCGGTGGCCCAGGGTGGCCGCCGCGGTGGCCCGTTCCCGGGCGTCCTCGGGCCAATTCAATCGGACTGTCACGGGGAAGTCATGGAGCCGTCAGGACACCTCATCACAAACCGGCCGCGGCGACGTTCCGGGCCTTGGTCCGGCCGGTACTCTATGGAATATCCACGCTGGGCCGATGGCCGGAGGCCCCGCGTTCCTTTGTAGGCATGGGGAGGGTTCGGCCGTGATTGAGTCGAACACCGGGCCGATGGACGGAACCCCGAGCGGGTCGCGGGGACCTTCGGTTCCCGCGCGTCTCCTGCGGGTCCCGCGGCGTCTCCTGCTCGTGCCGCTGGTGGCGGCCCGGGCGGTCGCGCGCCGGCTGCCCGGGAGCGGAAGCCGGCTCAGTCGCTACCTTCCCGAGTCCAAGGGTGACCTCGCCCTCGTCCTGGCCACGCTGACCGCCATCATCCTGGTCGGGGGAGCCACGGTGGCGGTGATGCGCTCCAACCCGACGGCCAGCGAGCTCGCCTTCGACGCCCCCACCCTGGTGGCGGCCGGGCCCACCACCACCACGCTGCCGGCCCCCACCTCGAGCACGGTGGCGGCCGCCGCCCCCGCGCCCCAGACCCAGCCGATCGCTCCCCCGAAGGAGCCGCGGGCCAAGGAGCCCATCGTCCAGATCGGGGAGATCCACATCCCCAAGATCGGTCTGGTCCACGCCATCTTCGAAGGGGTGACGCTCACCGTCATCGACGAGGGCCCGGGCCACTGGCCGGGCAGCGCCGTGCCGGGGCAGCTGGGCAACGCCGTCTTTGCCGGTCACCGCGTCACCCACTCCCACCCGTTCCGCCGGATCAACGAGCTGGTTCCCGGCGACGAGGTCATCTTCCGCACCAACAACGGGGTCTTCACCTACCACGTCACGGGTTCCGAGGTGGTCACCCCCAAGGACGTGCACATCGTGACCCCGACGCCCGACGCCACCATCACCCTCTTCGCCTGCCACCCGCCCGGTAGTGCCAGGCAGCGCTACGTGATCCGGGGTTCCTTCTTCTCCTCGGCGCCGGCGTGACCTGGCCCCCTCCTGGGGAGGGGCCGTCCGGAGGCGCTAGGCTCGACCACTACCCGCGTCCCCCGGAGACGGCCATCGATCCCCTCATCGGCCCGGAGGGCCCCCAGCTCCCTCCTCCGCCCCCACCGCCCCCGGCCCACTGGATGTGGCGGAGACGGGCATGGCTGTTCTTCCTGGCGGGGGTCCTGGTGGTGGTGCCGGGCCTGGTGGCGGCCTTCGTGCGGGTTCCCTACTTCCTCCTCTCGCCCGGCGAAGCGCGCGGGGTGGCCCAGCTCATCAAGGTCGACGACCCCCAGGTCACGGTGTACGACCCCGAGGGCGCCATCCTGTTCACCACCGTCTCGCTCACCGGCAACGTGAACATCTACGAAGCCCTGCGGGGCTGGCTCGACGACGAGATCGAGGTCGTCCCCGAGGAGCGGATCACCGGTGGGCAGCCCCGCGACCAGGTCCGCCAGATCAACATCCAGGCCATGGACGATTCCAAGCTGACCGCCACCAAGATCGCCCTGGAGCGCCTCGGCTACCGGGTGGGACTCGACGGGAAAGGGGCCCAGGTCACCCAGGTGCAGGCCGGCAGTCCCGCCGAGGGGCATTTCGAGATCGGTGACGTGATCGTGGCGGTGGACGGCGAGGCGGTCTCCCTCCACGACCAGGCCGTGGCCCGCGTGCGCCAGCACAAGGCGGGCGACACCGTCAACCTCCGCTTCCGACGGGGCGGCACCGAGCAGGAGGTCGCCCTCGTCGCCGCCGACGCCGGTGACGAACAGCATTCGGCCCGGATCGGGGTGGTCCTCCAGACCTTCGAGGCCACCTACAAGTTCCCCGTGTCCGTCTCCATCGACACCGGCCAGGTCGGCGGACCCTCGGCCGGGCTGGCCTTCACCCTGGCCCTCATCGACGAGCTGAGCCCGGGTGAGTTGACCGGCGGCCGGTCCGTCGCCGTCACCGGCACCATCGACGGCGCCGGCAAGGTCGGCCTCGTCGGTGGGGTCGCCCAGAAGACGGTGACGGCCCGGAAAGCGGGCGCCGCCGCCTTCCTGGTCCCCCCCGACGAGGCCTCCGAGGCCAAGACCTACGCGGGCAAGATGCGGATCGTTCCCGTCGCCGACCTGGAGCAGGCACTGGCCGCTCTGGAGGAACTGGGCGGCAGCGGTGTCGCCCTCCCGGCGCCTGCCCCGGGCTCGTAACGGAGCAAGTGGGATGAATGCCGCGAAGGCGTGCGCACTCACCGGCCGGAGCACCCGACTCCGGTAACCTTTGGGTGTTATAGACCCCCCGGGCGGGCTCTTTTCTGAAGGGTCGAGATGAGCACCTCCAGCGATATCGCCTCGCTCGCCTCTGACCTCGTCGTCTTTCTGGCTGCCCTGACGCTCCTCGCCGTTCTGGTGTTGCGTCCCGACCTGGTCCGGGTCACGTCCCTGGGGCGCACCGCGCTGGCCGCGTCGGCCACCCTGCTGGCCTCCACCGCCGTCATGAGCGGCGCATGGACCGACGCCCAGGTCGCCGACAGCCTGATCCCCGACCTGCGCTCACTCGGCGTTGTGCTGCTGGCGGTTGGCTGTCTGGGGGTCGGCGTTCGCTGGCCCCGGGCCGCACTGCTCGCCTCCCTCGGTCTCTTCGTGGTCGCCGAGGTGGCGTTCCGGCAACCGGGGGAGGCGTCCGGCGACCTGCTGCGCTTCCTGGGGGGCTGCGGCATCGGCCTGTCGCTGTGGCTGGGCGCCCGCCGGTCCCTGGCCACCCGCATCGCCGCCGCCGCCGGTGTGTTGCTGGTGGCGGTCGTCCTCGTGCTCTCGGGCGTCCTGTCCGGGGTGCTGCGGGACAACGTCGCCGAGCAGGCCATCGAGCGGACGTCAGACCGGGCCCGGGTGGAAGCCGGCCTGGTGGACGAGAAACGCAACCAGGCCATCAACCAGGCCACCTTCATCGCCAACGTCTTCCAGCTCGCCCCGGCCGGGCGCGACGCCATCAAGAACAACGACGGGGATCAGATCCGGCTCTTCCTGGAGGCGCTCCAGACGAAGTATCTGCAGGTCGACTTCCTCGCCTTCTTCGATGCCAACCGCGAGCTGCGGGCCTCGGCCCTGCGCAACCCGGAGTTCCGCCTGGTGCTGGCCCAGTTGCAGACCAGCGACGTGGTGGCGGGATCGTTCGAGTCGGACGTGGTCGCCGGCGGCGTGGAACCCACCCTCGACCAGGGCCTGGCCGCCCTGGGCATCGGGAGTGTGGTGTTTCCCGACGACCGGGGCGTCACCACCAAATGGGGCGCGGTGGTGGCCGGTTTCTTCGTCGGCAACGACGACCTGATCGCCCGGCTCGACAAGGGAGAGCGGGAGAACACCGATCTGTCCATCGTGGTCGACAGCGACACGGTGCTGGCCACGACGTTCGACCAGGGTGAGCTCAAGGGGTCCTTCGACCTGCTGGACGGCCCGACCGGACGCCAGCTGATCGAGACGGTCCTGGGGCGGGGCCAGGCCACTGCCCGTCAGGGGGAGTTCAACCAGCGGGACGTCTTCGTGGCCGCGGCCCCCATCCCACCCGGGACGGCGGCCATCGTGGTCACGCTCTCCGCCGATGTCATCGACCAGACCCGGGCGTCGCTGTTCCAGACCCTGTTCCTGGTGGCTCTGGCCGCCGCCGCCCTGGCCCTGGCCCTGGCCGCCGCCGCCGGGTCCCGCCTGGGGGCGCCCCTGCGCCGGCTGGCCACCGCCGCCTCCCAGATCAGCCAGGGCGACCTGTCGGTCCGCACCGGCCTCCGCAGTAACGACGAAATCGGGCTCCTGGGGGCCTCCTTCGACGAGATGGCCGGGTCCGTGGAGCGGATGGCGTCCGAACTCCGGGAGGCGGCCGCCCAGATGGAGGCCGTGCTCAACTCCATGACCGACGCCCTGGTCGCCGCCGACCCCGTCGGCCTGGTGGCCATGATGAACCCGGCCGCCGAGGCCATGCTCGGTGTGCGGGCCAGCCGGGAGATCGGCAAGCCGGTGGTGGAGGTGATCCGGGCCCAGGACCGCAGCGGCGGGTCCCTGGCCGACCGCTTCGAGCTGCCCAACTTCGAGGCCTGGTCAGCGGTGGGGATGGTGGAGACCCGCAAGGACCAGCTCCTGCCCGTGGCCCTGTCCGGCGCCCCCATCCGCAGCGAGTCGGGCGGGGTGCTGGGCGCCGTGTACGTGCTGCGGGACATGCGCCGGGAGCTCGAGATCGAGCGGGCCAAGACGGAGTTCCTGTCCAACATCTCCCACGAGCTGCGCACGCCCCTCACCCCCATCAAGGGTTACGCGGAGATGCTCCGCCGGGACCGGGACATGCCCGAGGCCCGCCGCTTGGCCCCGGAGAAGGTGGGCGCCTTCCTGGAGGGGATCCTGGAATCCTCCGAGCGGCTGGAGCGCACCGTCGACATCCTGGTCAACTTCGCGGCCAGCTCCGCCGGCCGCCTCGTGCTGCGTCCCGAACCTGTCGACGTGGGTGCCCTGGTGCACGAGGTTTGTGAAAAACACCGCTTAAGGAGCGACCTCCATCGTGTCGAAGAACACGTGGATGGACGGCCGCGCCTCATGGCCGACCGTCGCTTGCTCGAGCGCAGCCTCGACGAGCTGATCGACAACGCCGTGAAGTACTCGCCAGAAGGGGGCCAGGTGAAGGTTGGTGCCCAGCTCACAGGAGCCGGGGACAGCCGCGCCGTGGAGATCTCGGTGGCCGACGAGGGCATCGGGATCGCACCTTCTGACTTCGACCGGGTCTTCGCCGACTTCGCCCAGATCGACGGCTCCGCCACCCGCCGCTTCGGGGGCCTGGGCCTCGGTCTGCCCTTCGTGCAGCGGGTCATCACCGCCCACAACGGGACCATCGACGCCACCTCAGAGCCCGGCCGGGGCTCGACCTTTGTGATCCGCATCCCGCTCACCCCGGCTGCGGGCGCGGGCAACGGGCGGTCGGGATCGTGAACGTGCTCAACCGGACCGTGGTGGCGCCGCTCTCGAGCGCCATCATCGCCGTGATGCTGGCCGGCATCGTGGTCGTCGGCGTGGACCGCGCCGGGGTCAGCGTGCAACCGGGTGAGGCCCGCCTCGAGTCGCGCGGGATCGTCGAAGTGGCGGTCGACGGGCTTTCCTTCGTCCGGGCCGAGGGCAGCCAGATCCTCGGCCATGACGACCGGGTCCGGGTCCTGGACGGCACCGCCCGGCTCGAACTCCCCAACTCGTCGATGGCCGAACTGCGGGCCGGTTCGGCCGTGGCCATCGCCGACGGTGGCGACGCCGCTCTGGTCCTGGAGGCGGGCGATCTGCTCGTCGAGGCCCCCCGGGACGCGGTGGAGGTCGACGGCGGTACAGCGCTCATCTCCGTGGTCGGGTCGGCCAAGCTCCGCCGCGGCGCTTCCCTGGTGGCCGGCGTCTACGACGGCAACGTGATGCTGATGCGGGACAGCAACAACTTCGCCGTACCCCGCTTCCGCCAGGCGGCGGTGGTGGGCACCGGACTGCTGCCCGACGCCCCCGAGCCCCTGGCCCTGTCCCGGAACGACGAGTGGGACCGCCGGATGCTGCCCGAGGTCCTCGAGCTCGACACCCAGCTCGGCGCCCTGGGCCAGAACTTCGAAAGCTCGCTGCCCGCCGGGGCGGAAGTGACCCCCGAGCTGTACGCCACCATGGTCCCCGACGCCGCCGGCGCCGTGACCCAACCCCTCCTGGCCGGCCGGGCGCCGGCCGAGAAGCTCATCGGCCTGGTTCTGGTCGGCCTGGACAAGGGTGACCTCAAGGCCCGGGTGGATCGGGTGTTCGGATTCCGCTCCGCCGGCGCCAGCTGGGGCCTGGTGGCCGCCGACCGCAACCTGAACCCCGTTCCCGTCCTCGGGCACCTGGAGTCCGCCCTGGCTGCGGCCCGCTCCGGCGTCCCCGACGGCGAACTGGCCTCAGGCCTGACCAAGCAGCTCCGCGGCCTGTTGGGCGGCATCCGGTTGCCGGACACCGGCCTGGGCTCCGGCGAGGTCGCCGCTCCCGTCACCCCGGCGCCGGGCGGCTCCACCCCCGGCGGTTCGAACCCCGGCGGCTCCACCCCGGGCGGCGGCAGCCAGCCGGGCGGTGGTCAGACGACGCCGCCTCCGAGCGGGACGCCGCCGCCGTCCACCGAGCCGCCCAAGCGGCTCGACCTCCCGCCCACCGGCACGCTCCTCGATCCTGTCCTCGAACCCCTGGTGGACCCGCTCGAGACGCTGCTCTCGGGGGTGCTCGACGGCCTCCTGGGCACCCAACCCACGACCGACCCGGCCATCCCGCCGCGGCCGGGGGACACCACCGCGCCGGCCACCACCGCTCCTCCCGCCCCCACGTCGGGCGGCGGCCTCCTCGGTGGATTGACCAGCACCGTGGGCGGTCTGCTCGGAGGCTGATCACGCCCGGGTGACCCGCCGCGCCGGTGGGTTGCCTCTAGAGTCCCGGGGCGATGAAGATGCCGACGGTCGGAAGCCGGCGCCGGGGACTGGGGGCCAGACGCACCTGGCTGGTGGGATTGGCCGCCGCGGTGCTGGTCTTCCTCGTCAGCCTGCGGGGCATCGCCGGCTTCTACACCGACTACCTGTGGTTCAAGGAGATCGGCTACACCGAGGTGTGGCGGGGCCTGCTGGTGGCCAAGGCGCTGCCCTCCGTGGTCTTCACCGCTGCCTTTTTCGTGCTCGTCCTGGCCAACCTCATCATCGCCGACCGGATGGCCCCCCGCTTCCGGCCCGCCGGCCCCGAAGAGGAACTGGTCGACCGCTACCGGCAGCTGATCGGTCCCTACGCCGGGCGGGTGCGGGTGGCGGTGGCCGCCTTCCTGGCCCTGGTCGCCGGCGGCGGCCTCACCAACCAGTGGAACGAATGGGTGCTGTTCCGCAACCGCGTCGCCTTCGGAGCCTCAGACGCCCAGTTCGGCACCGACATCGGCTTCTACGTCTTCACCATGCCCTTCCTGCGCTTCATCTTCGACTGGGCCTTCGCCGCTCTGGTCATCGTGCTGCTGGTCACGGCCGTGGCCCACTACCTGAACGGGGGCATCCGGGTCCAGGGGCCCTTGCAGCGGGTCACGCCCCAGGTCAAGGCCCACCTGTCGGTGATCCTGGGCGCGATGGCCCTCCTCAAGGCCTTCGGCTACTGGCTCCAGCGCTACGAGCTCAACTTCTCCGCCCGGGGCGTGGTCGAGGGCGCCAGCTACACCGACGTGCGGGCGGAGCTGCCCGCCCTGAACATGCTCATCGTGATCTCGGTGGCGGCCGCCCTGCTCTTCCTGGTCAACATCCGGCTGCGGGGCTGGGTCCTGCCCGCCATCGCCGTGGGTCTGTGGGGGTTCGTCTCCCTGGTCATCGGGACGATCTACCCCGCCGCCGTGCAGCGCTTCTCGGTGGAGCCGAACGAGTTCCAGAAGGAGTCGCGCTACATCGAGCGCAACATCAAGGCCACCCGGGCCGCCTTCGGGCTTGACCGGGTGAACGTGCGGAACTTCGACTACAAGGAGGACCTCCAGGCGGCCGACATCACGGCCAACGAGGCGACCATCGGGGATGCCCGCCTGTGGGACCCCAACGTCCTGGAGCAGACCTACCGGGCTATCCAGCAGTTCCGGCCCCAGTACATCTTCGGTGACGTCGACATCGACCGGTATCCCCTCGAAGGCGAGCAGCGCCAGGTCGTCCTCTCCGCCCGGGAGCTCGACCTCGACAACCTGCCCAGCCAGACCTGGCAGAACCGCCACCTCGTCTACACCCACGGCTACGGCGTGGTGGCGTCGCCCTCCAACGGAGTGACCGACCGGGGCCTGCCCGAGTTCCTGCTCAAGGACATCCCCCCGCAGGGAGTCGGCGTGGAGCTCAAGCAGCCGGCCATCTACTACGGCGAGCGGCTGGAGGGCTACGCCATCGTCAACACCAAGCAGAAGGAGTACGACTTCCCGGCCGAGCCCAAGGACACCGTCACCACCTACCGGGGGGACGGGGGGGTGCCCATGAAGGGCCTGATCCGCCGGGCCGCCTTCTTCCTGCGCTTCGGGGAGTTCAAGCTGCTCCTCTCCGACCAGATCACCCCGTCGTCGCGAGCCCTGTACCTGCGCGACATCCGGGACCGGGTGGCCAAGGCGGCCCCCTTCCTGCGCTACGACGCCGACCCGTACCCGGTCGTCCTCGACGGCCGGGTCCTGTGGGTCATCGACGCCTATACCACCAGCAGCCGCTACCCCTACTCCCAGGGGTACCTGATGGGCCACCCCGAGCGGCTCCCCACCAACAGCGGACTCCGGGGCGGGCAGTTCAACTACGTGCGCAACTCCGTCAAGGCCACCATCGACGCCTACGACGGGAAGGTGAAGTTCTACGTGTTCTCCGAAGGGGCGGGACGGGACCCCGTCGTGGAGGCGTACCGCAAGGCTTTCCCCCGGCTCTTCTCGGACAGCTCCCAGATGCCGCCCGGACTCGAGGCCCACCTGCGCTACCCGGAGGACCTCTTCCGGGTCCAGACCGACCATTTCAGCGAATACCACGTCACCGAGCCCCAGCCCTTCTACAACAACTCGCGGCAGTGGGCCGTAGCCCAGGACCCGGGCTCGGGTCCCCTGCAGCTGGACTCCGCCACGTCGACGCCGGTGGCGACCGTGGCGCCCGGGCCCGGCGGACGCACGGCGACGGTGCAACTGTCCAAGAAGCGGCGGATGGAGCCGTACTACCTGCAGATGCGCCTGCCGGGCCAGACCAAGGAGAGCTTCCTCATCCTCCAACCCTTCGTGCCCACCGCCCGGGGCGGTGAGGAGCTCACCAACCTGGTGTCCTTCATGGTGGCGAAGTCCGACCCGGGGGAGTATGGCAAGCTCGAGGCCTACCAGATGCCGGTGGGCCAGGTGATCCGCGGACCGGACCAGATCAACACCATCATCAACACCACCCCGGAGATCTCGCAGCAGTTCAGCCTGCTCAACCGCTCCGGCTCCCAGATCCTCCAGGGCAGCATGCTGCTCATCCCGGTGGAGGACTCGATCCTCTACGTCCGGCCCCTGTACCTCCAGGGGACGCAGGGGACGAGACTGCCCGAGTTCAAGTTCGTGGCCGTGGCCTATGCCGACCGGGCCGTGCTGGGGACCAACCTGAACCAGGCCCTGGGCAAGCTGTTCCCGGGGCTGGCCGGCGAGCCGCCGCCGGGGACCACACCGCCGACCACCCCTCCGGGCACCCCTCCGCCGGCGGGTGGTACTGACGTGGCCAGCCTCCTGGCCCAGGCCGACCAGGCCTATCAGGAGGCCCAGACGGCGCTGCGCAACGGCGACCTGGCCGGCTACCAGCGTGCGGTCGAGCGCGTCGCCGAACTCATCCGCCAGGCCCGGGCGGTGACCGGCGCGCCGGTCACCCCAGAGACCACAACCACCACAACTGCCCCACCGAGTTAGCCGGTGGCGGTCTCCCACCCATATCCCTCCGTGTCGGGATGCTGGGGCGCTGGGTAGTTGTTACTATCGACGTAGTGATAATTCCATGACCTTCTCGCCGGGGGGCGATGCCCTGTGACCACCACGATTGACCTGGGCCGATACAAACTCGGCTGGTCGGATCCCGAGGAATACGTCTTCAAGCCCCGCAAGGGCCTGAACGAGGACGTCATCAACGAGATGTCCTGGATGAAGGGCGAGCCGGACTGGATGCGCAAGTTCCGTCTGCGCGCCCTGAAGATGTTCGAGCGCAAGCCGATGCTGGAGTGGTTCGCCAAGAACATGCCCACCATCGACTTCGACGACATCTACTACTACATCAAGCCGACCAACAAGCAGGTCAACGACTGGGACATGCTCCCGGAGAGCGTCAAGAACACCTACGAGAAGCTCGGCATCCCCGAGGCCGAGCGCAAGTTCCTCTCCGGCGTGACGGCCCAGTACGAGTCCGAGGTCGTGTATCACAAGAACCGGGTCGAGCTCGAGGAACAGGGCGTCCTCTTCGCCGACATGGACACCGCCGTGCGCGAGTGGCCCGACCTGGTCAAGCCCTACTTCGGGTCGATCATCCCCCCCAACGACAACAAGTTCGCCGCCCTCAACTCGGCCGTATGGTCCGGGGGCAGCTTCATCTACGTGCCGCCCGACACCCACGTGGAGATGCCGCTCCAGGCCTACTTCCGCATCAACGCCGAGAACATGGGCCAGTTCGAGCGGACGCTGATCATCGTGGACGAGGGCTCCTCGGTCCACTACGTCGAGGGCTGCTCGGCGCCGGTCTACACCGGCGACTCGCTCCACTCGGCCGTGGTGGAGATCGTGGCCAAGCCCGGCTCCAACGTGCGCTACTCGACCATCCAGAACTGGTCGCCCAACGTCTACAACCTGGTCACCAAGCGGGCCAAGGCCGAGGCCGAGGCCACCGTCAGCTGGATCGACGGGAACCTGGGCTCCAAGCTGACCATGAAGTACCCGTCGGTGTACCTGACCGGGCCCAAGGCCCATGGCGAGGTGCTGTCCGTGGCCTACGCCGGTGCCGGCCAGCACCAGGACGCCGGGGCCAAGATGATCCACGCCGCCCCCGAGACGACCAGCCTCATCGAGTCGAAGTCGATCTCCAAGGACGGCGGCCGCACCACCTACCGCGGTCTGGTCCGGGTCGACCCCGGCTGTTACAAGACCAAGAGCCACGTCCGCTGCGACGCCCTCATCCTGGACGAGGACTCTCGCTCCGACACCTACCCCTACATGGAGATCGAGGAGCAGGACGCCCGGATCGGCCACGAGGCCACCGTCTCCAAGGTGGGCGAGGACCAGATCTTCTACCTGATGTCCCGCGGGCTGTCCGAGACCCAGGCGACGGCCATGATCGTCAACGGGTTCATCGAGCCGGTGGTCAAGACCCTGCCCATGGAGTACGCCGTCGAGCTGTCCCGGCTCATCGAGCTCTCCATGGAAGGCTCCGTCGGTTAGAGGCAGGCATGGGAGAGTTCACGGCCGAGGCGGCGCAAGCTCTGGCCGGCCCCGGGTGGCTGGTGGAGCGGCGCCGGGCCGCGGTGGAACGCTTCGCCGCGGGCTCGCTGCCCACCCCCGCCGAAGAGGCCTGGCGCTACAGCCGCATCGACCAGTTCGACCTGGACCGCTACCGGCCGGCCCCGCGCTATCAGGGCCCCGACGCCGTGATCGGAGACACCGGTCGGTGGGCCGGCCACGTCGTCTGTCAGAACGGCTTCCTGGTCAAGGCCGTGCTCGACGAGGCCCTGGCCTCCAAGGGCGTGGCGTTGGCCGACCTGGCCGCCCATCCCGAGGCCCAGCAGTGGCTGGGGACCTGCTCGGACGCCTCCCGGGACCCCTTCGTCGACCTTCACGACGCCTTCCTGGCCGGTGGTGCCTTCATCCGGGTGCCCGACGGGGTCGTGGTCGACCGCCCGTTCCTGGTCAAGCACGAGAGCCGGGGCAACGGGCTCGCCTCCTTCCCCCACACCCTGGTGGTCGCCGGGGCCGACGCCGAGGTGTCCGTCCTCGAGCGCTTCGACTCCTTCGACGACGACGAGGAGCACCTGACGGTCCCCGTCACTGAGCTGGTGGTGGGCGACGCCTCCCGGGTCAGCTACCTCGCTCTGCAGGACCAGGGCCAGCACGTGTGGCAGATCGCCCTCCAGCGGGCCCAGGTGGGCCAGGACGCCACCCTGCGCACGTCGGCGGTGGCGCTGGGCGGCGACTACGCCCGCCTGCGCACCGAGGCGCTGCTGGCCGGCCCCGGCGGCTCCTCGGAGATGGTGGCGGTCTACTTCGCCAACGAGTCCCAGATGCTCGACTTCCGCACCCTCCAGGACCACGCCGCCCACCACACCACCTCCGACCTGCTGTTCAAGGGGGCGGTGGAGGACGAGGCCCGCAGCGTCTACTCGGGCCTGGTGCACCTGCGGGAGAGCGCCCAGCGGGCCCGCGCCGCCCAGACCAACCGCAACCTGGTGCTCTCCGAGGGGGCGGCGGCCTGGTCGATCCCCAACCTGGAGATCGAGGCCAACGACGTGAAGTGCTCCCACGCCTCGGCCGTGGGCCCCATCGACCTCGACCAGCTCTACTACCTCGAGAGCCGCGGCGTCCCGCCCGAGGTGGCCGAGCGCCTCATCGTGTTCGGGTTCTTCGAGGACGTCATCGCCCGGCTGCCCCTCTCCGATCTGGCCGGGCCGCTGCGCTCCGCCGTGGCCCGGAAGTTCGAGGCCCGCCGGTGCTGCCATCCCGACGACGGCCCGGGGAGCACCCTTGCCTGAGGTCAAGGTCTGTTCCGTGGGCGACGTGGAGCCCGACTCGTCCATCCGGGTCGACACCAGCGGGTACCGCCTGGCCGTCGTCCGCGTCGGCGACGACAGCTGGTACGTGCTGGGCGACCGCTGCTCCCATGCCGAGGCGTCGCTCTCAGGCGGCGAGGTGTGGCCCGAGGAGCGCGAGATCGAGTGTCCCCAACACGGCTCGGCCTTCTCTCTCGAGTCGGGTGAACCGCTCACTCTCCCCGCCACCCAGCCCGTCCCCGTCTACGAGGTCCGGGTCCAGGGGGACGACGTCCTGGTGAAGCTGCCATGACGCACGTTCTGCGCATCGACGACCTGCGGGCCAAGGTGGCGGGAAAGCCCATCCTCAACGGCGTGACCCTGGAGGTCCGCTCCGGTGAGGTGCACGCCCTGATGGGCCCCAACGGGTCGGGGAAGTCGACGCTGGCCCACGCCCTGATGGGGCATCCCGACTACGAGGTGACGGGCGGTTCGGTCACCCTCGACGGGGTGGAGCTCCTCGGCCTGCCCACCCACGAGCGGGCGGCCCAGGGGCTGTTCCTGGCCATGCAGTACCCCACCGAGATCCCGGGCGTGTCGCTGGAAGCCATGCTGAAGGAGGCACTCATCGCCCGCCGGGCCCCTGTTGATGGGCTGGCCGGCCGGCTGGCGGCCGAGGCCGAGGCGGTGGGGCTGGCCACCTTGGTGATGGACCGGGCCGTGAACGTCTCCTTCTCCGGAGGGGAGAAGAAGCGCAACGAGACGGTGCAGCTGGCCGTCCTCCAGCCCAAGATCGCCGTTATCGACGAGATCGACTCCGGCCTCGACATCGACGCCCTGCGCGACGTCGCCCGCCGCATCGAGGCGATGAGCGAGCCCGGGGGCGGGGGTGTCCCCGGAGAACCGGGGCTGGGGGTCCTGGCCATCACCCACTACACCCGCCTCCTGACCGAGCTGCGACCCGACCGGGTCCATGTGCTGAGGGAAGGCACCGTGGTGCTCTCGGGGGGCCCGGAACTGGCGGACGAGCTCGAGAAGAGCGGCTACGAAGGGATCGCCCCCGACCGGGATTGATACCGTCCGGTCATGCGCTTCTTCTCCTTTCATCTGATGCCGTACACGGACCTGCCGGCGAGCTACGAGGGTCCGGCCTGGATCACGTGCCCCAACGAGCTCTACGACCCGGCGCTCGGGCATCAGCTCTACAACCGCTACCTCGACGAGCTGATCCTGGCCGAGGAGCTGGGCTTCGACGGCGTGTGCGTCAACGAGCACCACCAGAACGCCTACGGCAACATGCCCTCCCCCAACCTCATCGCCTCCATCCTGGCGCGCCAGACCACCCGGGTGAAGATCGCGGTGGTGGGCAACGCCCTCCCCCTCTACGACCCGCCCACCCGGGTGGCGGAGGAGTTCGCCATGATCGATGTGATCTCCGGCGGGCGCCTCATCGCCGGGTTCGTCGTCGGTGGCGGGCCCGAGTACTACTCCTTCTCCCTCAACCCGGCGCAAGCCCGGGAGCGTTTCGTGGAGGCCCACGACCTGATCATGCAGGCGTGGACGACGCCCGGGCCCTTCGAGTTTTCCGGCAAGCACTACCGCATCCGCTACGTGAACCCGTGGCCCCGTCCCCTCCAGCAGCCCCATCCCGAGGTGTGGATCCCCGGGGTGGGGTCGCTCGAGACCATCGAGTTCGTGGCCAAGCGGCGCTACGCCTACATGGGCATCCCCTACTTCCACTTCGACGTGTTCGACCGGACCTACCAGCTGTTCCGCCAAGCGTGCGAGGCCGAGGGCTACGAGGCCGACCCCCTCCAGTGCGGGGTACTCGCCCCCATCTACGTTTCCGACACCGACGCCTCGGCCCGGGCGGAGTACGAGGAGCACTTCTGGTACTTCCGGGACCGCCTCCTGCCCGGCCTCACCGTGTCGCCCCCGGGTTATTTCTCGACCCGCTCGCTGCCCGGCGTCCTCAAGGGCGGGGCCTCGTTCATCACCTCGGTCAAGGACTGGGACGACGTGGTGGCGGGCCGGTTCGCCATCGTGGGCAGCCCCGACACCGTCTTCGACCAGCTGGCCGAGGCCACCCGCCGGATCGGCGCCGGGAACCTGCTCGGCCTGTTCCAGCTGGGCACGCTGGGGGCCGAGGCGACCCGCCAGAACCTGGGACTGTTCGCCGAACAGGTCATGCCGCGGCTGCGGGCCGAGTTCCCGGAGGGCGAGCCGGTGCTGGAGAAGAAGGAAGCGGTGGCCTGATGGCCAACCTGGTGGAGTCGAAGATCGCCACGCCGGCGGGGAAGATCTCGGTGCTGCGGGGCGGCGCCGGGGAACCGGTGGTCTACCTGCACTCGGCGGCGGGGGAGGCGGTCCATCCCGCACTCGAGGACCTGGCCGACGACCACGACGTGATCGTCCCGCTGTTCCCCGGCTTCGGGGAGTCGGAGGGCATCGAGGGCATCGACGGCATCGAGGACGCCGCCTTCCACCTGCTCGACGTGCTCGACGCCCTGGAGCTGTCCGCCCCGGCGGTGATCGGCCTGTCCCTGGGTGGGTGGCTGGCGGCCGAGCTGGCCACCCGATCGCCCGAGCGGGTCGGGAAGCTGGTGCTGGTCAGCCCGGTGGGGCTGTACATCGACGGTGCGCCGGTGGGTCAGATCTTCGGGCGGAGCCCGGCCGAGCTGGCCCAGGACCTCTTCGCCGACCAGGCCCACCCGATGGCGCAGATGATGCACGCCCTGTCGTCGAAGATGGGCGACCTGATGAGCATGTCCGAGCTGCCCGTCGCCATCCTCCTGCCGATGTGGTCGTCGATGTCGGCCACGGCCAAGATCGGTTGGAACCCCTACCTGCACAACCCGAAGCTGCGGAGCCGCCTGCGCCGGGTGTCGGCCCCCACGTTGGTGGTGGCGGGGGAGAAGGACGGTCTCCTGCCCCCGGCCCACCCGGAGGCCTATGCGTCGGGGATCGCCGGCGCCCGCCTCGAGGTGCTGGCCGGCGCCGGCCACATGGCGCCGCTGGAACGCCCGGCGGAGTTCGCCACCCTGGTGCGCGATTTCCTCGGGGGTTAAGGCCCCTTCAGGAAGGCGTCGCTGAACCGGACATTTCCGGCAAAGTTGCGCCCGACGCTGCGCTCTCCGTTTGCCGGGGGGCCGCAGCGGAGACCAACCGGCCATGGTTGCTCACCTCCGCTCGCTGGCTCCCCATCTGCGCCGGCATCTGAGCCGGGTTCCCTGGAAGCCTGTGCTCTTGGGCACGGCCGTCGTCCTCCTGGTGGTGGGGGCCGTCCCGCCCTTCCGCCGGGCGGCGGCCATGGCCTCGAGCCGGGCCGTGCTGTGGCTGGCGTCCCCGCTCACCCCCATCGTCCCCGACTTCGACGCCCTGCCCGTGACAACCCCGGTGCTGGCCGCCGACGGGAGCGTCATCGCCGAGCTGTCGGGGGAGGACGGCCGCCGGGCCGTGCTCGACATCGCCGACGTTCCCCTCCACGTCCGTCAGGCCGTGCTGGCGGCCGAGGACTCGCGCTTCTACGAGCACAGCGGCACCGACCCGGAGGCGGTGGGACGGGCCATCGTCCACACGCTGCTCGGGCATGCCCAAGGGGGCAGCACCATCACCCAGCAGTTGGCCAAGGTCAACTACACGTCGGGCGAGCGGACCATCCTGCGCAAGGTCAAGGAGGTGCTGTTCTCCAGCGCGCTGGAGCAGCGCTACACCAAGGACAAGCTCCTCGAGCGCTACCTCAACCAGGTCTACTTCGGGGAGGGCGCCTACGGCATCCGGGCCGGGGCCCAGACCTTCTTCGGGGTGGACCCGGCCCAGCTCACCCCGGCGCAGGCGGCCATCCTGGCCGGCAAGATCCGGGCTCCCAGCTTCCTCAATCCCCGGAAGCGCCCCGAGGCCGTGCTCGCCCGGCGCGACGAGGTGCTGGCCGCCATGTCCGCCCACCACTGGATCACGGACGAGGCCCTGGCCCAGGCCCAGGTGGAGCCGCTCCTGCTCGCTCCGCCCCGTCCGCCGGGGGTGTCGCTCGCCCCCCACTTCGTCGATCACGTGAAGCGGGAGGCGGCCACGCTCGAGGCCCTGGGGCCCGACCGCAAGACCCGGCTCACCCGCCTGTTTACCGGCGGCTACACCATCGAGACCACGCTGGACGCCAAAGTCTTCGCCGCCACCGAGGCATCGGTGGGGGAGCGCCTGGGCCTGCCCGGCGACCCGATCACGGCCGTGGCCAGCGTGGCTCCGGGCGACGGTGCCATCCGCAACCTCTTCGGCGGCCTCGACTTCGTCTCCACCCAGTTCCCATACGCCACCCGGGGCGCGCGCCAGGCCGGCTCCGCCTTCAAGCCCTTCGTGTATCTGGCCGCCCTGCGGGAGGGGATCGACCCCCGTTCCACCTTCGACGGCACCTCCGGGCGCCAGATCGGCTGCTACGGGGACCGGCCCGTCCGCAACTACGCCGGGGAAGACGCCGGCGGCCGGATCGATGTCGACACCGCCCTGGCCCACTCCGTCAACGTCGTGTTCGTGGAGCTGGGCTGTGAGGTCGGCGTGGGCGACGTGGTCCGCACCGCCACCGACGCCGGCATCCCGCCCGGCGCCACCGAGAAGCAGGGTGCCGTGTTCCTGGGCGGGTTGGACCGGGGCGTGAGCCCGCTGGACATGGCCAACGCCTACGCCACCTTCGCCGCCGGCGGTGTGCGGGCCGAGCCCTACGCCATCGCCGCCATCCGCGACCCTGCCGGCAAGTCGGTCTACACCCATCGCCGTCAGGTCCGCCGGGTCTTCGATGAGCGGCAGGTGGCGGTGCTCAACCGGGCCCTGACGGGAGTGGTGCGCTCGGGGACGGGGCGGGCGGCGGGCGCCATCGGCCGTCCCGTGGCGGGGAAGACCGGCACCACCCAGGACAACATCGACGCCTGGTTCGTGGGTTACGTCCCCCAGCTGTCCACCGCCGTGTGGGTGGGCTACGACCCCCGCCAGCCCATGAACGACGTCCACGGCCGGTCCGTGACCGGTGGCAGCTTCCCCGCGGCCATCTTCGGCGACCTGATGCGGGAGGGCCTCCGGGGCGTGCCCGTTCGAAGGCTGGCAATGGCCGGGCCGGAGAGTCTCGGCCTGACCATCCTGAACCCGCCGCCGACGACGACCACGAGCACGCTGCCGTTGGAGTCCACCACCACGACCGTTCCCGGCGAGCCGCCGGCCGAGGAGTCGACCACGACGACGTCGAGCCCGGAAGCGCCGGCCACGACCACGACGACGAGGCGGCGCCTGCCGGCGCCGACGACCACGACGACGAGGCCGGCGGTGACGACCACGACGATGGCGGCCACCGTGGCGCCGACCACGACAACTACGGCAATGAAGGGGGGTTAGGGGGCGGCACGGTCCGGGTGCACTTCGGAGGTGATCGCGATTGCCGGTGCAATGCCCCACCGATCGCGATCACCTCGGGGTGGGGGGCGCCCCAGCCCCCTTCATTGCGCTTTTGACCTCCCCGCCGGCTACGGCAGGCCGGCGTGGGGGACGGCGACGTTGGCGGCCAGGATGCGGGCCTGGTGGTCGACGCGGGCGACTGCCTCCACGAACGTGGGGGCGGCGCACAGGAACAGGGTGCGGCCGTCGTATCCACCGAGCATGCAGGCGAAGACGCCGAGATCGCCGGCCGACACCTCGTCGAGGATCTCTCCCCCTTCCCGGACGCGCACCGCCCGGTTGCCGAAGGCGTCGGCGAACCACACGCAGCCCTCGGCGTCGAGGCAGATCCCGTCCGGAGCCACCTTGAGCTGGGCCATGGCCCCGCCGAAGTCGGTGGCGGTGGGCGGGTCGCCGAAGGCGGCCCACACCCGCCGGCCGGACACTGATCCGTCGGCCTCGATGTCGAAGGCGGTCAGCCGCTGGCCCAGCGATTCGGCCACGATCAGGGTCCGGCCGTCGTCGGTGATGACCATGCCGTTGGGGAAGAGCATCTCCTTGGCCACCACCTCGGCGCTCCCGTCGGGATCGACCCGGATCAGTTCGGCGGGAGCCGGATCGGCGCCGCCCATCAGATCGAAACCGAAGTTGCCGACGTAGGCCCGACCCTGGGCGTCGACCACCATGTCGTTGCAGTGCCAGCTGGCGAGGCCGGACAGGTCGGCGTGCTCCACCAGCTGGCCGTTGCCTTCCAGGCGCAGGACCCGCCGGTCCTTCATCGACACCACCAGCATGGTCCCGTCGGGCAGCCAGCCGAGGCCCGCGGGCTGGTGCTCGACCCGGACCACCGTCGCCACCGCCTCGGCCGTGATGGCCACCACCCGATAGTTGTAGAAGTCCGAGGCGAGCAGGTAGCCCCGATGCCAGCGGGGGCACTCCAGATACGACAGTCCTTCGACGATCGTCCTCAGCTCGTGGGTCATGACGCCACGCTAGTGGCGCCGGGAGGTGGGGCAGGGGCCCCCACCGACGTCGCGATGAGCCGCCAGGCGAAGAGCCATGAACAGAGCGCCAAGTTAGTGAGTGGAGGGACTACTGGTCGATGAAAGCCTCGGCCCCGTTGTCGTCCAGGCCCTGGGCCAGGGTGTTCCAAGCCAGGGTGGCGCACTTGATGCGCACCGGGAACTTCACCACGCCCTGCAGCGCCTCGAGGTCGCCGAGCGCCACTCCCTCCAACTCGGCGGCGAGGGCGTCGCCGTCGACCTCGCCCTCCAGGCGGGACTCGTGGATGGACATGAGCGCCTTGAAGGCCCGGATGAGGCGGCGGGCGTCGGCCACCGATTTCCCCTTCACCGCCGCCCCCATCATGGAGGACGACGCCTGGCTGATGGAGCAGCCCTGGCCGCCGATGCGCAGGTCGGTCACCGTGTCGGACCCGCCGTCCACGTCGAGGTAGAGCACGATCTCGTCGCCGCACAGCGGGTTGAAGCCCTCGAACTTTCGGGCCGGCGGAACGGGTAGCTCGCCCCGGTTCCGGGGGGAGCGGTAGTGGTCCAGGATGATTTCGCGGTACAGATCCTCGAGGCCCGACATGGGGTGGTCGCTTCTCCTTAAGTGGTACGCCCGGCAAATGGCGGGCGGTTACGACGGCCAGTGACGTCGCTGGCGGCGTCCTCCTCCTCGGCGGAGGAAAAGCTCCGCCTCGTCGTGCGTCCTTGCCACCGACGCCCCTGACTCGCCGTAACCGCGCCGCCATTCACCGGACGCACCACTAGGCGAAGAGCTTCTCGGCGGCGACGAGGGCATCCACCAAGGCGGCGACGTCGGCCTCGTCGTTGTAGATGTAGAACGACGCCCGGGCCGTGGCCGGCACCCCCAGCACCCGCATGAGCGGCTTGGCGCAGTGGTGGCCGGCCCGGACGCACACCCCCTCGGCGTCGAGCACCTGGGCGATGTCGTGGGGGTGGATGCCGGCCAGCTCGAAGGAGATCACGCCGGAGCGGGCCTCCGGTTCGGGCGGGCCGTGGACCCGGATGCGATCCTCGAAGCGCTCGGCCAGCGCCTCCAGGGCGTAGCCGGTCAGCGCCATCTCGTGGGCCCGGACGGCGTCCATGCCCACCGCGTCCAGGTAGTCGATGGCGGCGCCCAGGGCCACGGCCTCGGCGATGGGTTGCGTCCCCGCCTCGAACTTCCACGGGACTTCGGCGGGTGTGAACCCGGAGAAGGTCACGTCGGTGATCATCTCCCCGCCTCCCATGAAGGGCGGGATCTCCTCCAGCAGCTGCCGGCGCGCCCACAGCACCCCGATGCCGGTGGGGCCCAGCATCTTGTGACCGGAGAAGGCGCAGAAGTCGGCGTCCCAGGCGGCCACGTCCACGCCCAGGTGGGGGGCGGCCTGGGCCGCGTCGACCAGGATCAGGGCGCCGGCGGCGTGGGCCGCGGCCGCCAGGGGAGCGATGTCGTTGATCGTTCCCAGCACGTTGGACACGGCTGTGACGCACAGCAACCGGGCGCCGTCGAGAAGCTCGGCCAGGTTGGTGAGATCCAGCCGGCCCTCGGGGGTGATCGGGATCCAGCGCAGCTCGATGCCCCGCTCGGCGGCCAGCATCTGCCAGGGCACCACGTTGGCGTGGTGCTCCATCTGGGTCAGGACGACGACGTCGCCCGCCGCCAGCTGGGAGCGGCCCCAGCTGTGGGCCACCAGGTTGACCGCCTCGGTGGTCGACTTGGTGAAGACGATCTCGGCGCGTTGGGTCGCCCGGGCGAAGCGGGCCACCCTGGCCCGGGCGCCCTCGTAGGCGGCGGTGGCCTCCTCGGCCAGTGTGTAGACACCCCGGTGCACGTTGGCGTTGCGTTGCCGGTAGAAGTCCTCCATGGCGTCGAGGACGGACAGGGGCTTCTGGGCCGTGGCGGCGGAATCCAGGTACACCAGGCGCTTGCCGTTGACCTGGCGCTCCAGGATGGGAAAGTCACTCTTCAAACGCTGCATCGACGTCGCCCCCCGCGTCGTCACTATGAGACCCCAGCTTGTCGGAAAGCCTCGTAGCCCTCCCGCTCCAGACGCTCGGCCAGCTCCATCCCGCCCGACTCCACGATGCGTCCGTCCACGAAGATGTGGACCACGTCGGGCGTCAGGTAGCCCAGGATCCGCTGGTAGTGGGTGATGAGCAGGACCCCCATGTCGGGCCGCTCCTTGCGCACCTCGTTGATGCCCGCGGCCACGATGCGCAGGGCATCGATGTCGAGGCCCGAGTCGGTCTCGTCGAGGACGGCCACGTCGGGCTCCATGAGGGCGAGCTGGAGGATCTCGGTCCGCTTCTTCTCGCCGCCGGAGAACCCGTCGTTGAGGTAGCGGGACATGAAGGACTGGTCGATGCCGAGGCGCCCCATCCAGTCCATGAGGGCGAGGCGTACCTCGAGGACCGAATAGTCGATGCCCTTGCGGGCCGAGATGGCCTGCCGGAGAAAGTTGATGAGGGTGACGCCCGGGAACTCCTCGGGATGCTGAAAGCCGAGGAACAAACCCCGCTGGGAACGCTCCTCGGTCGTGAGGGCGGTGATGTCCTCACCCTTGAGCAGGATGCGGCCCGAGGTCACCTCGTAGGACGGGCTGGCGAGCAGGGTTTTGGCCAGCGTCGACTTGCCCGAGCCGTTGGGTCCCATGAGGGCGTGCACCTCCCCGGGGGCGACGGCCAGCGACACTCCCTTGAGGATGTCGGTGCCCTCGGTGCCGGCGTGGAGGTCGTCGATGAGCAGCGCGGGTTCAGTGTTTTCAGGCATGGTTTCCAGAGTCTAATTCCACTACGCCCGTAGTGGAAAAGGTAGGTTCTCGGCCCGTGAACGCGTGGTGGATCCTGGTGGCGGTCGGGCTCGGTGCGCTGGCCGGCTGTGGGGGCGACGGGGGCGACGGGGCCAACGCGGCGACCGGGAGCGGTGCGGATCGGTACTGCAAGGTCACCGACCAGCTCGACGAGGCCAGCGACCGGCTGATCAGCGCCGAGGCGGACACGCCGGAGAAGGTCCAGGCCGGTTTCGCCCGGTTGTTCGAGGATTTCGGCCGGGAGCTGGACGATTTGGTGGCCGCCGCGCCGGCCGAGATCAAAGCCGACGTGGCCAAGGGCGTGGAAGCGTTCCGCAAGGCCGCCGACGGTGACTTCTCGGCCCTGAAGTCCTTCGACGATTCGAAGATCTCCGACTTCGACGCCAAGAACTGCAGTTAGAAGGTCGAGGCCAGCCGGGTAGGGTGCCCTCCCGATGGTGAGTCCGTGGACGTCGGCGTCGAGTCCCTCGCTGGGCGCAGCGGGAACGATCACCCTGGTCGAGGGGCCGGCCTTCTGCATCTCGGGCCGGACCGGGAACATGCACTCCGGGTTCCCGGAAGGGCTCTTCTACCGGGACACCCGCTTCATGTCCGAGATGGAGCTGCGAATCAACGGCGAGATCCCCGAGCCCCTGGCCGCGACCACCACCGACCCGTTCTCCGCCTCCTTCGTGCTGCGCGACCACCCCCTGCGGGGCCGGGCCGACTCCCACCTGGTCGTCTTCCGCCACCGCTACGTGGGCCGGGGCATGCGCGAGGACCTCGTGGTGCGCAACTTCGGGGAGGAGCCCGCCTTCTGTGCCGTCGAGCTGACCCTGGGCTGCGATTTCGCTGACCTCTTCGAGGTCAAGGAGGGCCGCATCGAGCGGTCCGGGGACCTCGGCCTCGAATCCGACCGGGCCCGCATGACGTTCACCTTCCGGCGCGGAGCCCTCCAGCGGGCCGCCTACATCGATTTCTCGACCCCGCCCAAGATCAACGGGAACATCGCCTCCTACGAGCTGATCATCCCCGCCCGGGGCCAGTGGTCCACGTGTCTGCAGGTCACCCCGGTCATCGACGGCAAGCCCGTCGAGCCCCGCCACCGCTGCGGCGTGCCCGTCGACCGGGCCACGCCGAGGGAGCGGCTCGAGGCGTGGCGGCGCCAGCTCCCCGTCATCCAGACCGACCACGACGTCTTCCAGGCCCTCCTGGAGCGCTCTACCGAGGACCTCGCCGCCCTCCGCATCTTCGATCCCGACCACCCGGACCGGGCGGTGGTGGCGGCCGGGGCGCCCTGGTTCATGACCCTTTTCGGGCGGGACTCCCTGATCACGTCGTGGATGGCGATGATGATCGATCCCGACCTGGCGCTGGGCACCCTCCAGACGCTGGCCCGCTTCCAGGGCAAGGAGGTCAACGCCCTCACCGAGGAGGAACCGGGCCGGATCCTCCATGAGATGCGCTTCGGGGAAGCGGCCGGGATCTCGCTCGGGGGCGGCAGGATCTACTACGGGTCCGCCGACGCCACCCCCCTGTTCGTCATGGTGCTGGGCGAGCTGCAGCGGTGGGGGAGCCGCCGGGGCGAAGTCGACGCCCTGCTGCCGGCCGCCGACCGGGCCCTGGAGTGGATCGACCGCTTCGGCGACCGCGACGGCGACGGCTACGTGGAGTACGAGCGGGCCTCCGACCGGGGCCTGGCCAACCAGGGCTGGAAGGACTCCCCGGACGCCATCCGCTTTGCCGACGGTCGCCTGGCCCGGGCGCCCATCGCCATGTGCGAGGTGCAGGGCTACGTGTACGCCGCCCTGGTGGCCCGCAGCCACTTCGCCACCGAGGCCGGGGACCAAGCCCTGGCCGAGCGCCTGCGTAAGCGGGCGGCGGCCCTCAAGGAGAACTTCAACCGGGACTTCTGGCTGGCCGATCAGGGCCTCTTCGCCATGGCTCTCGACGCCGACAAGGCGCCGGTCGACGCCCTGGCGTCGAACATGGCCCACTGTCTGTGGACGGGCATCGTCGACGAGGACAAGGCCGCCTCCGTGGTCCGCCACCTGCTGTCGGACGATCTGTTCTCCGGCTTCGGGGTGCGGACGCTGGCCGAGTCGGTGAAGGGCTTCAACCCCATCAGCTACCACTGCGGCAGCGTGTGGCCCCATGACAACGCCATCGCCGCCGCCGGCCTCATGCGCTACGGGTTCGTAGAGGAGGCCCACCAGGTGATGGAGGGCCTCATCGCCGCCGCCCCCTTCTTCGACGACCGCCTCCCCGAGCTCTTCGCCGGCCTCCCCCGAGCCCAGTTCCGCTTCCCGGTGGCCTACCCGACCTCCTGCTCACCCCAGGCCTGGGCCGCGGCGTCGCCGCTGCTGTTCCTGCGGACGATGCTGCGGTTCGAACCCGACATCCGCAACGACCTCATCAACCTGGCGCCGGCCGTGCCGCCCTGGATCGGATCGCTGTCCCTGGAGGGCATCCCCCTCATGGGCGGGCTCCTGTCCATCCAGGTCGAGCGCGAGGAGTGCGAGGTGCTCGAGTCTCCCGAGGGCCTCTCGGTCGTCAACACCCCCCGGCAGGCGACCTTTTAGTGGACTCTCGGGGAAATCATCGTGGCGTCTCGCCGGCCAGTGCCGCCGCTGGCGGCGTCCTCCTCCTCGGCGGAGGAAAAACTCCGCCTCGTCGTGCGTCCTTGCCAGCGACGACCCTGACTCGGCGATCCATCCACGTGATTTCCCCGAGCGCCCACTAGTAGCCCCGCTCGGCCCACTCGCCCAGGTGGGGGCGCTCCGAGCCGATGGTGGTGTCGAGTCCGTGGCCGGGCAGCACCAGCGTGTCCTCGGGCAGGGGGAGGAGCCGGTTGTCCAGCGAGCGGATGATCTCGGCGAAGGCCTTCGGGCTCTGGGTGGCACCGGGGCCGCCGGGGAACAGCGTGTCCCCCGAGAAGAGGATGGGCCAGCCTTCCAGCGTGAAGCACACCGATCCGGGGGTGTGGCCCGGCGTGTGGACGGCGTGGAGGCGCAGGTCACCGACGGTGATGACATCCTCGTCCGCCACCACGAAGTCGTAGCCGGGGAGCATGTCGGCGTCGGCCGGGCCGACGCCGACGTCGATGCCGGCGTTGCGGGCCGCCTCCACCGCCTGGATGTGGTCCCAGTGGCCGTGGGTGGTCAGCACCCGGCGCACATTGGCGGCCCGGGCCACCGGGATGAGGAGATCGTGCTCGTTGGCGGCGTCGATGATGAGTCCCTCGCCGCTGCCCTTGTCCCGGAGCACGAACACGTTGTTCTCGTAGGGCCCGACGACGATCTTGTCGATCCGGAGGCGGGCATCCTCGAAATGTGCGGGCCGCGGCATGCGCACACGCTACCCCTGGCCGTACCCTGGAGAGCGCAGGGGAGGAGGTTGTCATGTCGGCAACGCGCACGGACCAGTGGAAGCCCACGCCGGGGCAGATCGCACTCATCGAGCCGATGGGGGCGTCGCCGGGTCGGGACTGCCTGACCGGAGTCGTGGTGCCCGACGAGCGGATCGTGGTCGATCTGGGTGCCTCGCCCCGCCCTGACGGTGACGTCACCGACGTGGTGGCCAGCTTCTTCGCTCCGGAGGCCCTCTACCGGCTCACGGGCAAGGCGACCCTGGAGTCTGATGGTCTGCTGGTCCTCGACGTGGCCGGCGTCGAACGGGTGCAGCGGCGCACCGCGCCCGGGTCCGCCTCTCCCTGCCGGTCCGAATGGGGATGGGGGAGCGGGCGGTACCCACCATCGTGAGCGGCGAGACCGTCGACCTGTCCACCGGCGGCTGCCGGGTCACCACCGATCGTCCCTGGCCCGACGACTCGGATCCGGTCCTGTCCATCGACCTGCCCGACGGCGGGGCGGTGGTTACGCCGGCCCGGGTCATCACCGTGGACCTCTCCGGGGACGGCTGGGAGTACCGGCTGGCCTATCCCACCATGTCCGTCGACGACCGGGAACGCCTCTCCCGCCTGGTCCAGCTGGAGGGCTGACAAGCCGGGCGGAAGTCAAAGGCGCAATGAAGGGGGGTTGGAGCGCCGGAGCGTCGTCGGCGGGTGCCGGAGGTCCCCAGGTTTTTGGTGACAGATTTGTCCGACAAGTGGCGGAATCTGTCACCAAATGTTTCGAGGCATGGCCGTAACCGTGCTGTTGTCACGTACGTACCACCCGTAACGAACCGGCGCCGCGCCGCGCACCCCTCCCCCCTTCAATGCGCCTTTGCCTTTGCTTTGAGACCCCGCACTTTTTTCTTGACCGGTCGGTCTAGTAGTACCCTCCTGCCCTGATGGATTTCCGCGATTCGCCTGATGAGGCGGCCTTTCGTGACGAGGTCCGGACCTGGCTGGCCGAGAACCTGACCTCGGAGTTCGCCCCCCTCACCGGCGGGCGCGGCGTGGACCGCGATGCCTACTGGGATCTGGCTCTGACCTGGGAACGCAGGCTGGGTGAGGCGGGCTGGATCGGGCTCTCCTGGCCCAAGGAGTACGGGGGGCGGGGCGCCTCGTTCGCCGAGCAGGTCATCTTCTCGACCGAGTACGCCAAGGCCGACGCCCCCATCCGGATCGGGTTCTTCGGGGAAGGCCTCCTCGGGCCCACCCTCGTCGACTACGGCACCGACGAGCAGAAGCGCCGCTTCCTGCCTCCGATCCTCTCCGCCACCGAGCTGTGGTGCCAGGGGTACTCCGAGCCCAACGCGGGGTCCGACCTGGCTTCGGTGCAGACCCGGGGGGTCCTGGACGGCGACGAGTGGGTCGTCAACGGCCAGAAGGTGTGGACGACGTTCGCCCACCATGCCGACTGGTGCTTCGTGGTCACCCGCACCAACCCCGCCGCTCCGCCCCACCAGGGCATCAGCTACCTCCTCGTCCCCATGGACCAGCCCGGGGTGACCGTTCGGCCGCTCCGCCAGCCGACGGGCACGAGCGAGTTCAACGAGGTCTTCTTCGACGACGCCCGGACGCCGGCTGACATGGTGGTGGGCGAGGTGAACGGCGGCTGGAAGGTGGCCATGGCCACCCTCGGCTTCGAGCGGGGCACCGCCTTCCTGGGCCAGCAGATCGCCTTCGAGCGCGAGCTGTGGCAGCTGGTGGACGTGGCCCGCAAGGTGGGGGCGGCCGACGATCCCCACATCCGCCAGCGCCTGGCCGAGGCCTACGCCGGCGTGAAGATCATGGGCTACAGCGGCATGCGTATGGTCACCGCCCTGGCCCGGACCGGGAAGGTGGGTCCCGAGGCGTCCATCGGCAAGCTGTACTGGAGCACCTGGCACCGCAACCTGGGTGAGCTGGCCATGGAGATCCTCGGTCCCGCCGGGCAGGTCTACTCGGGGGAGGGCTACCAGCTGGACGACTTCCAGCGCACCTTCCTGTTCTCGCGGGCGGAGACCATCTACGCAGGCTCCTCCGAGATCCAGAAGAACATCATCGGCGAACGCGTCCTGGGGCTGCCCCGGGAACCGCGCTGACACGAAAGGCCAGAGCGTGAACTTCGCTTTTTCCGAGGAGCAGGAGGAGCTGCGCCGCTCCGTGCGGCGCTTCCTGGAGGGCAAGTCGCCCATCACCGAGGTCCGCCGGCTGATGGAGACGACCGACGGTTACGACGAGGCGGTGTGGGCCCAAATGGGCAAGGAGCTGGGGCTCCAGTCCCTCCACATCCCCGAGGCGTACGGCGGCCAGGGCTACTCCTTCGTCGAGCTGGTGGTGGTGCTGGAGGAGATGGGCCGGGCCCTGCTGTGCGCTCCCTACTACGCCTCGGTGTGCCTGGCGGCCAACGCCATCCTCAACGCCGGCACCGAGGAGGAGAAGCAGACGCTCCTGCCCGGCATCGCCTCGGGTGACACCATCGCCACGATGGCCTTCACCGAGCCCAACGGCCGCTGGGACGCCTCGGGCATCACCATGGAAGCCGTGCCGGCATCAGATGGCGCCGGCGGCTACACGCTTTCGGGCACCAAGATGTTCGTGCTCGACGGGCACAGCGCCGGCCTGGTGGTGGTGGCTGCTCGCCGGCCGGGCAGCGAAGGCACCGACGGGATCTCCTTCTTCGCCGTCGACGGCGGGGCCGAGGGGCTCACCCGCACCCCGTTGCCGACCATGGATCAGACCCGCAAGCAGGCCAAGCTCGAGTTCGCGGGCGTGCCGGCGAAGCTCCTGGGGGAAGAGGCGACAGGGTGGGCGGCCTTGTCCAAGACCCTTGACCAGGCGGCGGTGTGCCTGTGTGCCGAGATGGTGGGCGGTGCCCAGCGGGTCCTCGACATGTCGGTGGAGTACGCCAAGGTCCGCATCCAGTTCGGCCGGCCCATCGGCAGCTTCCAGGCCATCAAGCACAAGTGCGCCGACATGCTGCTGGAGGTGGAGTCGGCCAAGTCGGCCGCCTACTACGCCGGTTGGGCCGCGGCCGAGGACAACGACGAGCTCCCCGTGGTGGCCAGCCTGGCCAAGGCGTACTGCTCCGACGCCTACTTTCACGCCGCGGCCGAGAACATCCAGATCCACGGGGGCATCGGCTTCACCTGGGAGCACGACGCCCACCTGTACTTCAAGCGGGCCAAGTCCTCCGAGATCCTCCTGGGCGACGCCACCTACCACCGCGAGCTCCTGGCCCAGCGCATCGGCATCTGACCGCGTCAGCGTTGTTAGCCTGACCGGGTGGCGGTCGTCCTTGGGGCTCTGGCGGTGGGGCTGGTCCTGCTGGTGGCGGCGTGGGCCATCCTGCGGGAGAGCCGGCGGCTGGCGGCCATGCCGCCCCGGCCGACGTTCGACATGGAAGAAGCCCTCGAGTGGGTGGTGGCCCACATCGCCGACGATGCCGCCGCCACCCTGACCGTCGAGGACGTCCGTCAGATCCTCGACCTGCAGATGCAGTACTTCCGGGCCAAAGGCGTCTCCGGAAACGGAGCGAGCGCCCACGTCACGGCGCCGGTCGTGATCGGCGGGTCAGAGACGGTGAGCTGGATCCTGGAGCGGGCCGGCGCCGCCGGCGTGGCCTTCAGCGCCGAGCAGGTCCACGCCGTCATTGAAACCCAGATGGACTACCTGCGCTCCATCGGCGCCGTCGGCTCGCGGGCGGATGATATGGATCCCGAAAACCCCGCCTGACGGTTGTCGGAACGGCACAAAGTGCACAACTATTTAGATAAGCAGAGCATCACATCTGTCGTACCATGAGAAATAATGTCTGACCGGGTCGTGTGCTTTATGCGGCCGTCGTAATCGACAAACGCGAGCTTGAAGCCCACCTCTTCGATCTCATCCAGGAAGTCGTCGCTCTCCGAGCCGTATCGTATGGGTCTGAACTCCAGGAATACCTGAATGTTGTCATTCGCTCGCAGAGTTCGCGTCAGGCCGTGCCAAATTTGACGCTCGGCACCCTCGGCATCGATTTTCAGAAAATCGACTCTCTCCGGTAGCGCATCGTCCAGCTTGACCGTCTCGACTTCGGTGAGTACGCCCTCCTCCGGAATCATGGCCCTGTCCACTTCGACCGGTCGGAGCGATGCGTTCATGGGATGCCCGTCGGGAATGAAGAACTTCAGCCGATCGCCAGTTGTCGAGGATGCCGCCCGGGTCTCGACGATGACTCGATCGGTGAACCCGTTCACCGAGACAGACATCCGAAGGAGTCGGGCAAGATGCAAATTTGGTTCGATCGCGAATACGATACCTTTTGGCCCCACGACCTCGGCCATGAGCAAACTATAGTATCCGACATTCGCGCCGACATCTGCGACCACCATTCCGGGTTGAATGCAGACGCGCCATGGCCTGGGTAACCCAAATCTCCCAGAATCCATCCCACATCAGGTTGGTTGCAAGAGCGTAATCGCGAGTGTCGAGGTAGATCAGGTGTTTGCCTAGGCTTCGACACGTGGCGGTATGGTCACCCAGATAAATTGTCTTGGCCAGCGCGCGCATTTTGGCTTCAACGGCGTCCCTCTCGAGTTCTCTGAGAGAGTTCAACAAACTGAGGGAGTTCAGCAAAAGAGTCTCCACGTCGTCGGCGGCCGTGAAGGCCGTTTTGCCCACAAACCGCGGACCATTCTACGCAGCGGGTTCGGTGGTCCACCTCCGACTGAAGGTGCTCGCGGGGCAGATCGGGATTCCGCCCCGGGAGCAGGTGTGCGGGCCATTCGGACCACTCAGCGCGGGGGCCGGCGGACCCGGGCGGACGATAAGGATCCCGAGAACCCCTCCGGGCTGGTTTAATAGCGGTACCGGAGAAAGGAGGTGGTCCAGACAATGGATAACGGTAGATCTGGGACCCTGGAGGTGCGCGGCCGCTAGGCCGTTGGGCTGGACCGCCTGGCGGAATCTCCCCGCTGCACTGGCGTCGATCCTGGTGGGAGCTGGTCCCACCCACCGCAGTCAGGGATTGGCGCGTCAACCAGCCAACTTGGTGATCCGGGGGCCTCTACGGAGGCCCCCGGGTCGTTGTGCCGATCTTCGTCGGAGGTGCTGTGTGAGCCGTCCCAGCCGCTTCGAGCACCAGCGATACGTGGGCGACAAGCGCTCCCAGGTGGTCCACGACCTGGATCAGGCGGCGGAGGCGTGTGCCATCGACGAACTGATGGCGTCGGAGCGCTTCGCCGCCTTCGGGCCCGACACGCTCCCCGAGGCGGCCAACCGGGGCTACCGGCCCTGCCGCCACTGCACCCGGGAGGCGAAGGCCTCCTAACCGGCCGACAGTCCGGACGGTAGGGCTTCGACCAGGCCCTTGAGGCGGGCTTCGAAGGCCACGTCGGAGAGGACCAGCTCGCTCTTCCCGTTCGAGGGATCAGGGGGGAGGCCGGACAGGTCAGCCGGTACGGTCAGCGCGTCGACGAGCCGGTGGGCCCGCAGGGCGAGAACCTCCACCTCGGCACCGCCGGCCGCCGTGGCCAGAGCGTCGAGGTCGAGCACCGACTTGGAGTTGAGCGCCGCAACCCGGGCGGTGTCGAGGCCGGTGACGCCCCGGCCCACCAGCTCGGCCCAGCCGTCGACCCTCACGTGACCGGCCGGCGGAGGCTCCTCGGGCAGGGACAGCTCCCGAGCCCGCCGGTAAGCGGGTTTGAGGGCCGGCTCCTCGCCGGAGGGGATGAGCCAGAAGCGTCGGGACCCCGGCGGCGGGCCGCCGGCGGACGGGAGTCGCAGGTCGGCCACCTGCTCGCCTTCGAGCAGGGAGCGGGCCACGACACCGGGAAGGCGGAGGGCGGGTACGTCGGTGGGCTCCACGAGGCGCCAGGATAAGGGAGGCATGCACGAGACGTTCATCTCGGAGGAGTCGCGCCTCGCGTCCCACTACGCCCGGCCGCCCGGGTTCGCCCGGGTGCCCGGCCTCGTGCTCTGCCACGGGTTTCCGCAGGGGCCCCAGGGCGGCAAGAGCGCGGCATCCACCTATCCGGAGCTGGCCGAACGGCTGGCCCGGGAGACGGGCTGGGCCGTGCTCACCTTCAACTTCCGGGGGACCGGCCTGTCGGAGGGCGACTTCTCCCTGGACGCCTGGATGACCGACCTCCGGGTGGCCGTCGACCTCCTGTCCGAGCGCGAGGACGTCGGCGGCGTGTGGCTGGCGGGGTCGAGCGCCGGCGGATCGCTGGCCATCTGCGTGGCCGCGGAGGACGAGCGGGTGCGAGGGGTGGCCACCCTGGCCGCCCCGGCCACGTTCTCGGACTGGGCGGCCAACCCGAGCCGGCTCCTGGAGTACGCCCGTGACATCGGGATCATCCGTCGGGCCAACTTCCCCCCCGACCCGGCTGCCTGGGGCCGTCGGTTTGTCGAGGTCTCGCCGCTGGCCAGCGCGGCGAAGCTGGCGCCCCGCCAGCTGCTGCTCATCCACGGCGACCAGGACGAGGTCGTGCCCCTGTCCGACGCCCGGGCCCTCTACGAAGCCGGCTACGAGATTTGCGACCTCCGGGTGGTGGCCGGGGGTGGGCACCGGCTCCGGCACGATCCCCGGGCCGTCGCCCTCCTCATCGGCTGGCTGGCGCGCCAGTCGCCGTGACGTGCCTTGAGGAGCAAGCGCTCCGCCAACCGCGTGCGATACTTCCGGCGTGGTCAGGTCGTTGTCGTCGGGCCGGCGGCTGGCGGCAGCGCTGGGTCTGGCGGCCGGCTTCGTGGCCTACGTACTGTTCCTGACGGAGGTGGCCCGGCACACTCGTTACGGGAACTCGGACAACGCCAACGCCCTGTTGGCTGGCGAGGCGATGCTGCGCGGGAACCCCCTGCTCCGGGATTGGGTCCTGCCGACCAACAGCTATTGGCTCATCGACCTTCCCATGATGGGCATCGCCAGCGTTCTCTTCGGGATGCGAGAGCTGCTCGTCCATGCCGTCGCGGCGGTGGTGACGACGACGACCATGGTCGTTGGGGCGATGGTGGCTCGGATGGGCCGGCCCGTCCGAAGCTGGTGGGTCGGTGCGGGGGTGCTCCTGATCCTGCTCGGCCTGCCCCACCTCTATCTCGTCATCTTCATCCTCCACGGACCGCATCACCTTGCCACCGCATTGTTCTGCCTGATCGCCTTCGCCCTGCTGTCCGGCGGCCGGCTGGGCGACCTGCGGTGGGTGGCGGCGACAGGACTCCTCGCCGTCACCGTCCATTCCGATCCCGTCGCGATCGCAATCGGTGTCGTGCCGGTAGCCGCCGCCGGTCTCCTCGACGGACTGCGCACCCGGCGCTTCGCCGCGCTGGCCGCGCCCCTGGCGGCCGCGGCCGGCGCGATGGCTGGCTCCCTCTTCCTCGCCTTTCTGCTCGATCAGATAGGCGGATACTCGTATAGGGCTGACAATCCGCCCTATATCAAGGCGTGGCCTCAGAACCTCCGGGCCACGCCGACGGTCCTGGGGGGGCTGCTCGGCGTCCTGACCCACGGTGGCCTCAAGGGAGTAGCGAAGGTTGTTCATCATGTCGGAGCATTGCTCTTCGCCGCCGCGCTGCTCGTGACGCTCATCCGGTCCGCGGCCGGCCTTGTCCGTCCGTCGGCCCGGCCCGCGAGCGTCGCCTCAGTCCGGCTCTGGCGCCCGACTCCCGCCTGGCTGGACGACGTGCTGCTCATCGGCTGCGTTGGCGGCGTTGCCGTCTTCGCACTGTTGACAGTGCCCCTGGATCAGCGGCTGAACGCCCGGTACCTGCTGCCCTCGCTGGTCTTCGGAGCGGTCCTCACCGCCCGGCGAGCCATCGAAGCCAGCGACAGGATTCCCGCCCCGGCAGTGGCGGGGACCATGCTGGCCCTGGGCGCCGCATACCTGATGACCCCGCTCGGAACCCTCGGACAGCCGGTCCCCGTCAACCCCTCGGTCGCGGTGGTCGATTGGCTGGAGGCCAGAGGTCTGCATCGGGGCTATGGCCAGTACTGGGTCGCGGGGATCACGACGGTGACGGGACGGGAGCTCGTCGCAGTCCGTCCTGTCGCCAACGTCGGAGGGGTATTGAGACCAAACGTCGGCTTCGCTTCGCGTCGCTGGTTCGAGGACGCTCGGCCGTTCCGGTTCGTGATCCTCAATTCGGCCCGGCCTGACGGCGTCGACGAGCAGGTCGCCGTGGCGACGTTCGGCGCTCCAGTAGAGGCGCACGACATCGGCCAATATCGGGTGTTGGTGTGGGACCGGGACCTCAGGGTCCGCCTCGACCCATAACCGGTCGGCTAGCTGGGCACGCCGTCGACCAGCTTCCGAAGGCGGTGGACGATCGACACCGGGTCGGGGGACTCGGTCAGGGCGCGCACCACCACGAAGCGCGAGGCGCCGGCGGCCATCAGCTCCGGTAGGGAGTCGGGAGAGGCGCCGCCGGTGACGAAGAACGGGATACCTTCCTCGCCCAGCAGGGTGGCGGCGGTCCGGACGTAGTCGAGGCCCGTGCCGGGACGGCCGGGTTTGGTCGGCGTGGCCACCACGGGCCCGACGCTCACGTAGTCGATCGGTTCGCGTCGCGCCGTTCCCAGCTCGGCGGGGGCGTGGGTGGAGAGACCGATCAGGGCATCGGGGCCGAGGATGGCCCGGGCCACCGCGGGCGGGACGTCGTCCTGACCGACGTGCACCCCATCGGCGGCGCAGGCCAGGGCCAGGTCGGGCCGGTCGTTGAGCACGAAGAGGGCGCCGGCGGCGTGGGCCGCCTCGCGCGCCACACCCGCCCGGCGCAGCAGGTCCCGGTCGGTGAGGCTCTTCTCCCGCAGCTGGACGATGTCGACCCCCGCCCGACACACCGCCTCCACGAATTCGCCCAGGTCGGCCCGGTCGGAGGTGCACACGTACAGGCGGGCGTCGGCCAAGGCTTTTCGAACCACGGCCCCACCGTACGTGCCATGTAGCCTTGAGCTGTGAAAGCACTGGTCCTGGCAGGTGGGGCGGGTACGCGGCTGCGGCCCATCACCCACACGAGCGCCAAGCAGCTGGTGCCCCTGGCCAACAAACCGATCCTCTTCTACGCCCTCGAGTCGATCGCGGCCGCCGGCGTGTACGAGGTGGGCATGGTGGTGGGTGACACCGCCGCCGACATCGAGGCGGCGGTGGGGGACGGCAGCCGCTTCGGCGTGTCGGTCACCTATCTGCGCCAGGAGGCGCCGCTGGGTCTGGCTCACGCCGTCCTCATCGCCCGGGACTACCTGGGGGACGAGCCGTTCGTCATGTACCTGGGCGACAACCTGCTGGTGGGGGGGATCACGGGTTTCGTGGACGACTTCCTCCGGGAGCGGCCCGCCGCCCAGGTGCTCCTGACCAAGGTGGAGCACCCGGAGAACTTCGGAGTGGCCGAACTCGGGGCGGACGGTCACCTGGTCCGCCTGGTGGAGAAGCCCAAGGAGCCCAAGAGCGACCTGGCCCTCATCGGCGTGTACCTCTTCGACGCCTCGGTCCACGCCGCCGTCGCCGCCATCTCCCCGTCGTGGCGGGGGGAGCTGGAGATCACGGACGCCATCCAGCATCTGCTCGACACCGGCCACGTGGTCCGCCCCTACGTCCTGGAGGGTCCCTGGATCGACACCGGGAAGCTCCAGGACCTCCTGGAGGCCAACCGGATCGTCCTCGAATCGATCGGGCATCACGTCGAGGGTTCGGTGGACGCCGAGTCCCGTCTGGTCGGTCGGGTGATCGTGGAAGAGGGTGCGGAGATCCTGCGGAGCGTGGTGCGGGGCCCGGTCGCCCTCGGCGCCGGGTGTCGCATCGTCGACTCCTACATCGGGCCGTACTCCTCCATCGGGCCCAACTGCGTGGTGATCGACTCCGAGATCGAGCATTCCGTGATTCTGGAAGGGTCCCGGGTGGAGGGCGTCCGCCGGATCGAGGACAGCCTCATCGGTCGCGACGCCTTGGTGTGCCGCTCCGACTCCCAGCCCCGTGCCTACCGGTTCATGCTCTCCGACCATTCCGAGGCCCGGGTGGTCTAGTGGTCGTCAGGCGTCCCCAGGGTTCGGGGTGGCCCCGGATTCTTCGCGCCAGCGGGTGAGGATGGCGGCCAGGGTGTCCTCGAAGGGGATGGTGGGGGACCAGCCGGTGGCGGTGCGCAACCGGGTGTTGTCGCCCACCAGGCGGGGCACGTCGATGGGACGCACCAGGGTGGGGTCGGGGACCAGATCGATGGCGTGACGAGCCATGACGAGCAGTGCGTCGGCGATGTCAGCGACGCTGCGGCCGACGCCCGAGCACACGTTGTAGACCTCTCCCGGCGATCCGCATTCCACCAGGAGCCGGTAGGCGGCCACCACGTCGGCCACGTCGAGGAAGTCCCGCACCGGTTCCAGCGAGCCGACCGGCGCCTCCTTGCTCCCCTTCCGTTCGGCGACGGCGATCCGCCGGGCCAGCGCCGGCACCAGGAAGTTCTCGGCCTGGCCGGGGCCGGTGTGGTTGAACGACCGCACCCGGATGACGGGCAGCCCGTCACCCAGGAAGGCCTGGAGGCCGAGGAACTCGGCCGCCACCTTGGAAGCGCCGTAGGGGGTGAGGGGGCGCAGGGGCGCCTCCTCGCTCAGGGGCAGGTCCTGGTCGGCCACGATCCCGTATTCGTCGGCGCTGCCGACGACCAGGACCCGTTCCACCCCGGCGTGGCGCGCCGCCAACAGCACGTTCAGGGTGCCCTCGGCGTTCACCCGGAAGACCTGGGCCGGCTCGGACCAGGAGCCGCCGATGTGGCTGACCGCGGCCAGGTGGTAGACGGCCTGGGGCCGGTGCTGGAGCAGCAGGTCGCGCAGGGCGGCGGCGTCGGTGATGTCGGCGCCCGCGGCCCGGTCGAGCCCGACGACCTCGTCTCCGGCCGCCTTGAGATGGGCGACCAGCTCCCGGCCCACGAACCCGCTCGACCCGGTGACGACCGCCTTCACGTGGTGCCGTGCGGCGCGGCCAGCCGGTAGGCCTCCAGGTGGAGCTTGGCTGACGCCTCCCACGTGTACGTGGAGGCGGCCTCGGGCCCGGCTTGGCGGAGCCGGGTGTCCATGTCGGGATCGTCGAGCACCCGGCGCAGGGCCCAGGACAGGGCCCCCGCGTTGCCGGCCGGGACGACCAGGGCAGCCTCCCCGGCGACGGCCTCCATGGGCGATCCGGCCGTGGTCACCAGCGGCGCGCCGCAGGCCAGAGCCTCCAGGGCGGGCAGCCCGAATCCCTCCTCCAACGACGGGTAGGCCACGGCAGCGGCTTGGCGGAAGAGGGCGGGTAGGGCACCATCGGGTACCCACCGCACTCTGAGCACCCGGGTGGCGACCCCGCTGGCGCTCACCGCCGCCCGCACCGCCTCGCTGCCCCACCCGTCGCCCCCAGCCAGCACCAGCCGCAGCTCCGGATGGGCCTCGGCCAGCTGAGCGAACGCGTCCACCAGGACGGGCACGGCCTTGCGGGGTTCCATGGTGCCCACGAAAGCGATGTAGGGAGGGCGGACGCCGAGGCCGGCCAGGGCACGGAGGTCGTCGGGGTCCCCTTGGAGCCCGGGACGGAACCGGCCATGGTCGACGCCGTGGGGGATGGTGAGCACCGGCGCTTCGGGGGCGAGAACCTCGGCGAGGGCCTCGGCCGTCGCCGCGCTCACCGCCACCACCGCCGCCGCCCGGATCACGGCGGCGCGGATCATCCGGCGGAAGAACACGACCTTGGACCGCTCGTGCCACTCCGGGTGCTCGAAGAAGGTGAGGTCGTGGACGGTGACCACTCCGGGGCGGTCCAGGCGCAGAGGGAGTGTGTAGTGGGGGCCGTGCCACACGTCGATCCGGTGGCGGTTGGCCAGCCTGGCGGCCCGGGCCTGCTCCCATACGAGCCGGGCGGGGCGGGCGGCGGGGACGGTGGGATGGCAGACGGCGCCGGGGGCCAGCTCGGTCCAGCGCCGGCCGTCGCCCCGGCGGGAGACGAGGTGCAGGTCGGCCTCGCCCAGGGCGGAGAGCGCCCGCACCAGGTTGACGGTGTAGACGCCGGCCCCCACCGGGCGGGAAGGCACCGCAGAGACGTCGAGGGCGAGGCGCATCCAGCGAGTCTACGGGCCGTCCGGGCCGGGTCCGAGTGCCGACCGGTAGGCGGCGACGTGTCCCTCCACACAGGCGGCCCAGGTGAAGCCGGCCGCCCGCCTCCGGCCCGCTTCGGCCAGGTCCTTCCGGCGTTCCTCCCCGTCGAGCATCTCCACCAGCACGCCGGCCAGGGAGTCAGGGTCACCGGCCGGCACCACCACCCCGGCCGGGCCGACGACCTCGGGGAGGCTGCCGGCATCGGAGACGACGACCGGACAGCCCCGCACCATGGCTTCCAGGACGGGGATTCCGAAGCCTTCGGTGCGCGAGGCCATGACCAGAGCGGCGGCGCCCCGGTAGAGCGCGTCGAGGTCGGCCTCGCCGACGTGACCCAGCCGCAACAGGCCGGGGCGGTCCAGGCCCGGCACCTCGCCCCAGCCCGGGGGACCGGCCAGTACCAGGCGGACCTCCGGGGTGCGGGTTATCGCCGAGAGGGCCGAGAACGCTTCGGCCAGGACCTCGAGGCCCTTGCGGGGCTCGATGGTTCCCACCGCCAGGAGAAAGGGTGCCTCCACTCCGAGGCGCCGGAGCCGGGTGGCCGCCTCACCGGGGGCGGGTTCGGCAGGCCGGTCGATCCC
The DNA here is from genome assembly GCA_963789165.1 of uncultured Actinomycetes bacterium. Lineage (GTDB taxonomy): Bacteria > Actinomycetota > Acidimicrobiia > IMCC26256 > BP-133 > CAWBJP01. The sequence goes on along the minus strand of CAWBJP010000010.1, from coordinate 157,647 downwards.
GTGGTGCACGACGTGGACCCGTTTCGGGTCGATACCGGCGGCCTCGACCTCCGAGCCGGTGAAGGCGGAGGGGACCACGACGACGGCGGCTTCCTTCCGGGTCAGCTCCAGGCCCCGCCGGTGGAAGGCCGAGCCCTGCGGTGACAGATAGGAAAAGGCGAGATCGTGAACCGTGACCACCAGCGGACGGGTGCCGGGCGGAGGTACGGCCAGGCTGGGAGCGTGAACCACGTCGATCCCGTTGGGCAGTCGCAGCGCCGGACGCCGGAACCGGTGCCAGGTCTGGTAGTGCCACCGGGATCCGGCGAAGGGTTCGACGGCGATGCCGGCGGCGGGCAGGTGGGCCAGCAGTCCTTCCACATAGCGCCCGATACCCCCCGGCGCCGGTTGTCGCAGCTGGCCGGTCTGGAGGGCGATCCTCATGTCCTCATGAGGGGGCGGCCCGGCGGTAGAGGTCGGTGAGGCCGGCGGCCGCCCGGCGCCACGAGTAACCGGCGGCCTGGCGGTGGCCGGCCCGGATCAGCTCGTCCGCCAGCGCGCTGTCCTCCAGGATCCGGCAGATGGCGTCGGCGATGGCGTCCTTGTCGGTGGGATCGACCAGCAGGGCCCCGTCTCCGGCCACCTCGGGGACGGCCCCGGCCCGCCCCGCCACCACCGGCGTGCCCGCGGCCATGGCCTCCAGCACCGGGAAGCCGAACCCCTCGTAGAGCGACGGGTAGGCGAACACGCTGGCCCGGGTGAGGAGCGTGGCCCGGGTGCGGTCGTCGACGTAGCCGGCCAGGCGGACCCGGCGGGCCACGCTGGACGGGAGGGCGTTCCGGGCCGCTTCCACCCCGGGGCGGGCCGGTCCGTCCGCGCCGGCCACCAGGAGCTGCAGGTGGGGGTGGCGGGTTCCCACCTCGCCGAAGGCCTCGACCAGGAGGCGCACGTTCTTGCGGGGCTCGAGCGTTCCCAGGGCGAGCAGGAAGGGGCTGTCTCCCACCAGACCCGACAAGGGGGCGGCCGCCAGGGCCAGCCGGGGGACACCGTGGGGCACGGCCACCACCCGGTCCGTGCCGAGGACGTCGGCCGCCTCCTCGGCGACGAAGGTGGACGGGGTGTGGACCCACGCCCCCCGGGCCACGGCCCGGCGCAGAGCGGGCACCATCCGGCGGATGGCCGGGGAGCACAGCTCGGGGTAGCGGGCGAAGGAGCAGTCGTGCACGGTGACCACCGCCCCCGCCCCCCGGACGGGCGGCACCACATAGTTCGTGCCGTGTACCACCACCGCTGGCTTCAACCACCGTTGCGCATCGGGCTGGTCGACCCGGCCCCAGGCGGTCACCGCCGCGGTGGCGGGCAGGGGCAGCATCCGGGTCGCGGCGGGCAGACCGTGCACGTCGCCGCGGCGGGCGCGCAGGCTCAAGGCATAGGGGATCAGGTTGACCCCCTCCACTCCGGCCATGGCGTCCAGGATCTCGGCCACGAAATAGCCCACCCCGGAACGCGGACCCACCAGTGGAGTGACGTCGAGGGCGACGTCCACCGTCAAGCGCCGCTACACCCGCTCCCGCCAGTATTCCAGGGTGTCGGCCAGCGTCTGGTCGAAGGGAATCTTGGGCTCCCAGCCGGTCCGCTCCCGGAACTTGGTGGGGTCGCAGAGGAGCAGCTCCACGTCCGAGGGCCGCATCCGGTCGGGCATCGGCCGGACCTCGACGTCGACCTTGGCTTTGGACAGCAGCAGGTCGAGCATCCCCTGGATGGACAGGGCTTCCCCCCGGCCGACGTTGTAGACCTCGCCCGGCTCGCCCTCGGTGGCCGCCAACCAGTAGGCCCGCACGGTGTCGCGCACGTCGTGCCAGTCCCGGCGGGCAGACAGGTTCCCGACCTCCAGCACCGGCGGCTTCTGGCCGGCCTCGATCTCGGCGATCTGCTTGGCGAAGTTCGAGGTGACGAAAACCTCGCCCCGCCGCGGGCCCTCGTGGTTGAAGGCCCGGGTCCGCACGGTCCGCAGACCGAAGCTGCGGTGGTACTGCCAGGCCATCAGGTCCTGGGTCACCTTGGAAACGGCGTAGGGGGAGAGCGGCCGAAGGGGATTCTCCTCGGTGATGGGCGTCTCCTCGGGATGGACGAGGCCGTACTCCTCGGAGGATCCGGCGATCTGGATGGGGACGTCGTCGAGTCCCAGATCCCTCATGGCCTCGAGCAGGTGGACCTGGCCCAGCACGTTGGTCGTGAACGTGTCGGCCGGCCCGCTCCAGGAAGCGGGGACGAAGCTCTGGGCCGCGAGGTGGAAGATGGCCTCGGGACGAACCTGCTCCAGGAGGCGGCGCACGCCCGCCTGGTCCCGGAGGTCGCACTGCACCAGCTCGACCTTGTCCACCACGGCCGAGATGTTGTCCTTGGGGCTCCGCCAACGCACCGTGCCGACGACCTCCACGTCGCCGCGTTCCAGGCAGTACTCGGCCAGGTGGCTCCCAACCATCCCGGTGATGCCGGTAATAAGGACGCGCATCTCAGTCGGCTCCCACTTGTCGGTGACCCCGAGGCCTTATTCCAGCACAAGGCGCCGGTCAGACCGGTGATCGGACGGGTCCGGCCACCGAGGCCAGGAACCGCTCGTAGCGGCTCATGACCGTCTCCCAGTCGTAGTTCTCCTGCACGAAGCGCCTCCCGGCCGCACCCAGGGCCACGGCCAGGTCGGGGTCCTCGACGAGGAGGTCGAGGGCAGCCTCGAACTCGGCGAAGCCGCGGTAGGGGAGCCCCCCGCCCGACCGGGTCGCCTGGCCGGTCAGGACCTCGCAGTGGCCCTGGACCAGCGCCCCCTTGGCGGCCGCCCACGCCTCGGTCAGGACCATCGAGAAGCTTTCGAAGTACGACGGCTGCACCAGCGTCAGCGCTCCGGCCAGAGCGGCCCGGCGGTTGCCGTCGTCGATGTAGCCCGTCACCACCACGTCGGGGTGCTCGGGGAGGGGGTTGACGACCTCGCCCAGGATCACCAGCACCAACGGGCCGGGGTTCCGGGCTTTGTAGGCGGTGAAGAAGTCGAACAGCTCCCGTGATCCCTTGCCCGACTCCACCCGACCCACGACGACCAGGTAGGGACGGTCGGAGAGTCCGTAGCGGGCTCGGAAGGCCGCCGTCGCTCCGGGATCACTCTCCTCTTCGAGATCGACGCCGACGCCGATCACGGCTGACGGCTGGGTCACGTTGAAATGCCTCCGTACCAGCCTCTCCTCCTCCTCGGTGGAGAAGGCGAAGGCCGAAGGCTGGCGGAACACGGTGTCGAAATGGGGCAGGGCCAGCGCCGCCTCGTCGTGGGCGGTGGGATGCAGCACGCTCGGGGCCAGCCCGGTCACCGCCGGCAACCCCGCCCAGGTCGGGTAGAAGAGGTAGGTGAAGAAGATCACCACGTCGTAACCGGAGGCGCGCTGGACCAGCCAGGGGACGAGTCCGGGCACGACCGGACCCTGCTCCGCCAGCCAGCGACGTTGGAGATGCAGGGTCGGTGGCGGGGCGAAGACGACCCGCCGGACGAGGGAAGGGAAAAAGACCTCGTCCCGCTGCCGGGCCACCGCCAGCCGGTGCACGCGCACCCCGTCGACCTCGCTGTCCCCCTCCGGGTAGACGTTGGCCCAGGTGGAGTGGTTCACGGCGCAGCTGGCGAGGACCTCCACGTCGTGACCGCGGGCGGCCATGCGGCTGGCGAACTCCCGGCAGTGGCGCTCCGCTCCGCCTGACACCTCGTGGCCGTAGCGCTGGAGGACGTAGAGCAGCCGCACGCCCGGTGCTACTCCGAGCCGGCGGCCGCGGCCGCCCGCCAGCCGTCGGCCTGGGTGGCGATGCGCTCTTCCACGGCCTGTCGGTCCAGCACGGCACCGAGCGGGGGTCGCAGGGCGGCGACGTCGGCGGTGAGCTCCTCGATGGCGGCGGCGAGAGCGGTCAGGGTCTGGGCGACGGGATCCATGAAGGCCTGGACCTGCTCGACGATCCCCTGGGTCTGACGCTCGGTGAGCGCGGCCGCCAGCCGGTGGGCCACGGAGCCGGGGGAGCTGGCGTCGACGGCCGGGAGCGACGAGAGGGGCCGGATCTCATGGAGGCGGGCCACGGGGCCTTCCACGTCGTAGGGGCGGGGGGTGTGGACGCGGCGGTACAGCAGGAGCCGGGCCTGGCCCTCGAGCGCGTGCTCGAGGCCAGGAGGGTAGGAGCCCTGGCGACGGCGCTCTTCCACCCGGGCGCGCAGCTGCGCCACCAGCGCGTCGACATCAGGTGTCCCGGTACCCATGCCCGAGCGATGGTAGCGATCCGGGCGAGCCGCGGAGCGGCTCCGGGTCGGAGAGTCGCAGAGCTACGATCCTGCCGGACCCGGACAAGCGAGGAGCGGGACCTTGGGACGGATGCAACGGGTGATCCAGAGGGTGCTGCCGTCCGTCGACAAGCGCATCGACTGGCGCGTGGACAGGAAGCTCGAGGAGAGGGTCCTGCCCGAGCTGCCGCGGCAGGGCGAGGTCCTGGCCAGCGTGAGCGACGGCATGGACAAGGCCCTGTTCACGATGAGCGAGATCCGGCGCTGGATGATCGACGACCTGGAGGCGGCGAACGAGACCGCCGTCCTGGTCGGAGAATCCCTGGGTCGTCTGCAGGTGTCCGTGGAGCGATTGGCGGATGAGATGGCGGCCATCAACCAGCGCCTGGCGGCAATCGAGGAGGCGATGGCCGGTCGCTCCACCACCCAGCCGGCGTGACCCGCCCAGTCCTCTTCGATCTCCAGGCGATCCAGAGCCTCGACCAGCGCCACAGGGGAATCCCCCGCTACGTCCTCGAGCTGGCCCTCGCCTTGGAGGAGACCGCTCCCGCGGCGGTGGATGCCTACCTGCTCAATCCGGACCGGGCTCTGCCCGAAGAGGCGGAGCGCCTGGCGGCGGGCGGAAAGTTGTGCTTCCCGGAGGACGTCGACTGGGAAACGGCGGGGCTGCTCCACATCGCCTCCCCGCTGGATACGACCCTGCCGCCGCACCGGCAGCTGCCTCTGGGGGCTCGGAGGGCGCGGGTCCCCCGGGTGGTCACCCTGCACGACGTGATCCCCTACCTGTTCCCGGAGCTCTACCTGGAGGACGCGGGCATGAGCCGGCGTTACCGGGCCCGCCTCCAGCTGTTGCGGACGACGGCCGCCATCCTCACCAACTCAGCCACCACCCGGCTCGACGTCATCGAGCATCTGGGGCTCGATCCGGGGCGGGTGTTCGTGGCGGGGTCGGGAACCGGGCCGCAGTTCGTGCCGCCGGAATCGCGGGCCGTGGCTGCGGCGGCGGCCGCCGCCGCGGTGCCTGGCCTACGGGTGCCGTTCGTCTTCTACGTCGGGAGCTACGAGCGGCGGAAGAACCTGGAGCCGTTGCTGGAGGCGTGGTCGTTGCTTCCGGCGGCGGTGCGGGGCCGTTGGCAGCTGGCGGTCTGCTGCCCGCTCCAGCCCTTGCAGCTCAACCACCTGGAGTACCGGGCCGGCCAGATGGGGATCGGTCCGTCCGAGGTGTGCTTCACGGGGTTCGTGCCCGACGAGGTGCTGTTGTTGTTGCATCAGGGGACGGACCTGTTCGTGTTCCCCTCGCTGTACGAGGGTTACGGGTTGCCGGTGGCGGAGGCGCTGGCCTGCGGGGCGGCGGCGTTGGCGGCGGATTCTTCGTCCCTGCCCGAGATCGTGGGGCCCGAGGCGCTGTTCGATCCGTCGGATCCGGCGGCGATGGCGCGGGCCATCGAGCGGGGGTTGACGGACGAGGGGTTGCGGGGACAGCTGCTGGCGCGGGCGGGACGGCCGCCGTCGACGTGGGCGGAGGTGGCCGAGGTCACGGCGGCGGTCTATGACCGGGTCCTCTCCGGAGAGCTCGGGGTTCGGGTACCGGAGCGGCCAGGGCCCAGGGTCTTCGGCGAACGTCCCGGGGTTCGGGGTGTCCCCGGAGACTCGGTGACGCCGGCGGTTTCGGGGTTGCGGGTGGCGCTGGTGGCGCCGTGGCCGCCGGACGGTGGTGGGTGGGGGGAGTGGAGCTACCGGCTGGCGGAGGACCTGGCCGGGCGCCCGGGGAACGGGGAGTCGCCGAACATCTCGCTGGAGGTGTTCGCGGACCGGCTGACCACGGCTGGGCGGGAGGTGCGGCGGTTGGCGGGTCCGCCGGGGGTGCCGGTGCATCCGTTGGGGGCGTTGGAGGCCGTGGAGGACCTGGAGGGCGACTTCGACGCGGTGGTGTATCTGCTGGCCGACGACGAGTTCCACACCGGGTCGCTGGCCGCGTTGCGGCGCCGGGCCGGTTCGGATGCCCGGAGCATCGTGATGGCCCACGACGTGCGCTTGCCCGTTGTCTACGGGCAGGCGGCGCGTTCCGGAGGGCTGCCCGAGGGGCTGGAGGCGCTCATCCGGTCGGCGTACGGAAATGTGGTTCGGGGCCGGAGCCGCCCCATTCCCGGCGTGGTGCCGGGGGTGGGGAAGGGTGAGGTTCTCTCCGCCGGCGAGGCCCGCCGGCGGGGGATCCTCTTCACCCGCGATGTCCTGGCCCACTCGGGACGCTTCCTGGTCACCTCCGAGGTCGACGCCGCCCTGGCCCGTCTCGAGGCCCGCCCCGCCGGACGGGACAAGATCGGCGTCGTCGCGGCCGACCCCGCCGGTGCCGCTTCCGCCCTCTCCTCCGAGCTCGCCGGCCGGCGTCCGCCGGCACCGGTGACCGTCACTCCGGTGGCCGGCCCCGTCGTCTACGAGCTCCAGGCCACGCAGAGCTTCGACACCCGGCACCGGGGCATCGCCCGCTACGCCATGGAGTTGGCCCTGGCCATCGAGCAGGTCCACCCGGAGCGGGTGGGGGCCTATGCCGTCAACCCCGACCTACCCCTTCCCGATGGCATTGAGCGGTTGGCGGCCACCGGGAAGCTCGTCTACTCCGACGAGGTCGATTGGGCCCGGGTGGGACTGTTCCACAGCGCATCCCTGCTCGAGATGATGGCGCCACTGGACCGGGTCCTGCCTCCCGGCGTCCCGGCGGCGGGCGTCCCCGTGGTCGTCAGCTTCTACGACCTCATCCCCTACCTGTTCCCCGAGCACTACCTGGAGGACCCGGGGTGGCGTCGCCGGTACCGGGCCCGCCTTCCGCACCTGCGCAGGGCCACGGCCGTGCTGTCCCTCTCCGAAGCGACCCGGGTCGACGGCATCGAGCATCTGGGGCTCGATCCAGAGCGGGTGTTCGTCGTGGGGTCGGGAACCGGGCCGCAGTTCGTGCCGCCGGAGTCGCGGGCTGCGGCGGCTGCGGCGGCGGCGGCCGCGGTGCCCGGTCTGCGGGTGCCGTACGTCTTCTACATCGGGAGTTACGAGCAGCGGAAGAACCTGGTGCCGTTGATGGAGGCGTGGTCGTTGCTGCCGGCGGCGGTGCGGGGCCGCTGGCAGCTCGTCGTGTGCTGCCCGCTCCAGCCCCTGCAGCTCCACCATCTCCGGTACCTGGCCCGTCAGATGGGGATCGGTCCCTCCGAGGTGTGCTTCACGGGGTTCGTGCCCGACGAGGTGTTGTTGCTGTTGCATCAGGGGACGGACCTGTTCGTGTTCCCGTCGCTGTATGAGGGCTACGGGCTGCCGGTGGCCGAGGCGCTGGCCTGCGGGGCGGCGGTGCTGGCGGCGGATTCGTCGTCCCTGCCGGAGATCCTGGGGCCCGAGGCGCTGTTCGATGCGACGGACCCCAGAGCCATGGCGGCGGCGATCGAGCGGGGATTGACGGACGAGGGGTTGCGGGCACAGCTGCTGGCGCGGGCGGGGCGGCCGCCGTCGACCTGGGTCGACGTAGCCGAGGCGACGGTGGCGGTCTATGACCGGGTCCTATCCGGGGAACTCTCGCGGGGTGTCTCCGAAACGCCCGGGGTCCGGGGTGTCCCCGAAACGCCCGGGGTCCGGGGTGTCCCCGAAACGCCCGGGGTCCGGGGTGTCCCCGAAACATCAGTGGCGCGCGCGGCGTCGGGGTTGCGGGTGGCGCTGGTGGCGCCGTGGCCGCCGGACGGTGGTGGGTGGGCGGACTGGAGCTACCGGCTGGCGGGGGAGTTGGCCGGGCACCCGACGGTGGATGTGCACGTGTTCGCGGACCGGCCCGCCACGGCTGGGCGGGAGGTGCGGCGGTTGGAGGGTCCGCCGGGGGTGGTGGTCCATCCGCTGGGGGCGTTGGAGGCGGTGGAGGAGCTGGAGGGCGACTTCGACGCGGTGGTGGTTCTGCTGGCCGACGACGAGTTCCACACCGGGTCGCTGGCCGCGTTGCGACGCCGGGCGGGTTCGGATGCCCGAAGCATCGTGGTGGCCCATGATGTGCGCCTGGCCGTGGTCTATGGGCATGCGGCGCGTTCAGGAGGGCTGCCCGAAGGGCTGGAGGAGCTCATCCGGACGGCATACGGCGAGGGGGTGGCGCCGGGCGTGGGGGCGGACAACGTCCTGTCCGCCGAGGAGGCCCGCCGGCGGGGGATCCTCCTCACCCGCGACGCCCTGGCGCACTCGGAGCGCTTCCTGCTCACATCCGAGAACGCGGCGGCCGTGGCCCGCCTGGAGGCCCACCCCGCCGACCGGGCCAAGATCGATGTCGTCGACGCCGATCCCGCCGGGCTGGCCGACGCGCTGTACGCCGAGCTCGCCGGGGGTTGACACCCGGCGGGGATTCGAGCCCGAGCGTGATCGTGCCGAGTGGGGTCTTCAGACGGCGGTCTGGCTGTCGGGGATGACACCCAGTTGCTGGAGACAGCCGAGCATGTCGACCTCGACCCAACGCTCGACGATCTTGCCGTCCGCGATCCGCAGGATCGTGACTCCCGTGACGCTGAACTCCCGGCCGGTGGGTGGGATGCCGAACAGGTCGCCGGCATGGACTCCCTGTCCGGTCACCCGGACGACGACCTTGTCGTCTTCGGCGATCAGGTCGTCGATCCGGTGGGTGCCGGGCGAGCCGGTGCGGAACATGTCGAACGCCACCTTGAGGCCTTCGAGGTCCGGTGTACAGCCGGGTGCCGGGCCGTGGTCGACGAAGTCTTTAGAGACGAACTCGTCAAGGACCGACTCATCGCCGCGGCGGTCGATCTCGGCGAAGTAGCGGCGGACGAGATCCTTGTTCTCATCGGCGGTGGACATCGGCTTGATTCCTCCCTCTTCAGCGCCCGAGCAAACTTACCGAGGAGGGATTCCCCCGAGTTGGAGGATCATGTCCAGCCGGTCACGGACGGCTTCACACTCAACGATCTTGCCCTCCGCGACGCGGAAGTAGTCGACGAAGAGCAGGTCCAGGGTCTTGCCCGACCCCGGGATCGTTCCCACCGGGGTGGCGAGATCGTTCTCGTGGGTTCCTTTGAACCGACCCGTGACGTAGATCTCGTCACCTGACTCCAGGACACGGATGAGTTCCATCCGGCTGTCCGGGAGCGCGTCCTTTAAGGCCTGAGCGGCGGCGTGGTGCCTGGCGTTGCTCGCTGGCCCGGCCGGCGTGATGGAGATGCACTCCGGCGCGAAGCACGCCATTGCCCCGGCGATGTCACCCGCGCCGAACCGCTCGAAGAACCGCTCCGCAACTTCTCTCGTCTCGCCCATCCCGTCACTCCTTGGCCCGGAACGCCCTACGCCGGCGGTTGACGCTCCGTCTCGGCCCTCGTCGCCCGATGGACGAGGTTGACGTGGTCGACAAGGGGTTCGATCTCCCACTTCGTCAGCCGCCACACGACCTGTTTCACCAGCCGGGCCACAGGCCGGGGGGACCAGGTGGGCGGGTCTCCATAGGCCGGTATGCGATCCAACGGGCGCACGGCGCTCCCGGCCGCCGACACTCCGGACCCTGGCACCCCGGCCAACGGCGCGGCCGCGGCATCGTCGTCGCTCACCGAGCGGTCGTCCCGGTCGGCGGCGGCCCGCCGGCGGACCTCGGCTTCCAGCACCTCGCGGGTCACCGGCCCGTCGTCGGGCCAGGGCGCCCGGGCCGGCGGCGGGACCTCCACGTCCGGTTCGGGGGGCGGGCGGGTGTCGACGCGGGCGCGGTCCACGCCGGCGCCGACCAAGGCGTCCCCATCGGCCGGGGTGTCGGCCACCACCCGGGCCACCCGGCCGAGGACGAGGGCGACGTAGGCAGGGTCCAGGCGGCCGGCGAGCGGCGGCAGAGACACGGTGGCGCCCCGCAGCGCCAGGCCCAGAAGGCGGCGGGCGGCGGGTTCGGCCCGCCCCGCCCGGCGGGGTCGGAGCAGTGTCGGGTCGAGCCGGGCAATGATCTCGTCGGGCCGGGAACGGGCCACCCGGGCCGCGAAGCGCAGGTTGCCCCGCATCCCGTCCACGTGGGCGTGGTGGTGGGCGCCCGATGGCCACGGGGACACCACTTCGACGTCGGCGCCCTCGGCCAGCAGGGACCGGACGGAGGCCAGGGTGGCGGCCGCCTCCGGCCCGGGCGCCGGTGGGTACTCCCCGTAGACGAGCACCCGGCGTGTCCCCATCACGGCATGTCCCCCAAGGCTTTCTCCATCCGGTCCAGGGCCACGTCCCAGGTGTAGTGGGTGAGGACGTAGTCCCGCCCGGCGGCGGCCAGGGGTCGCAGCGCGCCGGGGGCGTCGGCCACCAGGGTCAGGCACTGGGCGAGTTCGAAGACGTCGTCGTAGACCACCCCGGCCCCGGACCGTTCGCAGTGCCAGCGGACCACGTCGCTGCGCCCGCTGGCGATCACCGGGGTACCTGCCAGCCACGCCTCCATGATGGTGCGGGAGAAGGATTCCATGGGGCTGGGTTGCACGTAGGCGGCGGCGGCGGCAAAGGCGTCGGCCACGTCGGACTGGGGCAGGTAGCCGAGGTCGATGACCCGGCCGGCGACGGTCGGCGGCGGCGGCATCCAACCCACCCCGAAGCTGACCAGGTCGAGATCGACGCCGAGGCGCTGAGCGTGGATGAGACCGGCCAGCAGGTCGTTCCAGCCCTTGAGGGGCTCCCGCCGGCCGGCGAAGAGCACGAAGGGCCGGGACAGGCCGTACTTCTCCCGGAAGCGTCCCGGGTCATAGGCGTCGGGAACGAGCACGCCCTCGCCGGTGACGTGGTGGGGAGCGACCGGCCCCAGGCGGTGGGCCAGGCGGTGCTCGGGCTCGGACATGAACCACACCTGGGCCGGGCGGGTGAAGACGGGGCGGAACACCTCGAGGGTGGCGAAGGGCTCGTCGTGCAGGCAGGGAATGACCACGGCCCGCTCCGGGACGGTGGCCACGCCGGCCAGGGTGGTCCAGGCCAGGTAGGGCGAGAACACCACGGCCCGGTAGGAGGCGCCCTCCCGCACCAGATGGTGGACGAGGTCGGGCACCCGCATGTTGCCGTTGACCCAGGTCTGCTGCTCGGCCGGATTGAGGGAGAGGCCGACGGTGAGGCGCCGGTCGAGCCGGTCCCGCTCCTTGCGGTCGGCGTCGCGCAGCACGGGGAAGCGGCGCACGGTGACGTCACCGTCGGCGGCCACCCCGGCCGGATACTCGTTGGCCCAGGTGTAGTGGTCGCGCGAACAGGTGGTGAGGATCTCCACGTCCCAGCCCCGGGCCGCCAGCCCGTGGGCGGCCTGGCGGATGACCACCTCCGCCCCTCCGACAACGTCTTCGCCGTACCGGGGCGGCACCAGCGCCAGGCGGGGCCGGTCAGCCATGACCGAGTCCTGCTTCCAGGGCGGACAGGAACCGGATCCGGTTGTTCTTGAAGGAGAAGTGCTCCTCCCGCCGGTGTCCCGCGGCCACCAGCTCGGAGCGCAGGCCGTCGTCGCTGAGGATCCGGTGCACGGCGCAGGCCACGGCCACGGGATCGGAGTCCTGAAGCACGAGGCCCGCGTCGGCCACCGTCTCGGAGACGGCCGACGAGGCCAGCGCCACCACCGGGACCCCGAAGTGCATCGCCTCCAGCAACGGGACGCCGAAGCCTTCGTGTTCGGAGAGCGACACGAACACGTCGGCGGCGCGGTAGTGGGCCAGGACCTCGGGAAAGGTGAGGACGTCGGTCAGCTCGACGGCATCGGCGCAGCCCAGCTCGTCGGCCAGGAGGTGGAGTCCCTCCCAGTAGAGCATGCTTGTGCGGCCCCCGATGAGGTGGAGGCGCACCGCCGGGTCGAAGAGCTCCCGGTAGAGGGCGAAGGCGCCGATTACGTCGTGCTGGCACTTGTTGGGGGCCAGGCGCCCGACGAAGAGCCAGGTGGCGCCGCCCCCGTCGGCCGCCCGCCGCAGCCGGTCCGTGGTGGCCGGGTCGGCGGGGATGTCGTACTCGTCGAAGTCGACCAGCACCGGGACCACGGACACGCCGGCGTAGCCCTCGGCCTCGAGCTCCGCAGCTGAGAAGGTCGAGTTGGCCATGGCAAAACGGCTCGGCCGGGCCAGCTGGCGGAGCTGGGACCGGGCGTCCCGGGCGCTGCCGGTGGCGTCCGGCTCCCAGCGCTCGAAGAACCGGGCCGGGGTGATGTTGTGGTAGTAGACGGCCAGCGGTTGGCCCGCGCCGGCCAGGAACCCGGCCATCTCGCTGCCGGTGGACAGGTGGTAGAGCAGCCAGGCGGGCTCGCCGTGGGCCGGGGGCGTGAACTCCCGGTAGTGACGGGCGAGGCGGCGGACGGCGGGCTGGGTCTCGTCGGCGAAGATCTCGCTCTCGTAGCCCTCCTCCCGCAACACGCGCTGGAGGCGACGGACGTGATGGCCGATGGCGTCTCCGGCGGCGAAGGAGGGGAGGAATTGGTGGACGGCGCTCAACGGGCGGTGGAGGCCCCATGCTCGTCGGCGGCCAGGGCGGCCTCCAGGCTCGCCACCCGGGCCCGCAGCCCGTCCAGCTCGGCCTGGAGCGCGCTGCGGTCCCGTTCCTGGTCGGACTCGAGGCGGTCCACCCGGGCGGCCACCGCCAGACCCAGGCGGGAGAAGGCCTGACCCACGGCGGCCACATGCTGGCAGAGGAAGCGCCCGTACCACCCGACCACGGCGCGGATGGTCACCTTCACCAGCCGCCGCGCCCCCGCCCGGGGATGGCGGACGGCTCGAGGTGCCGGGTCGCCTGGCGGTCGAGGAGCAGGGCACTGAAGCGGAGGTCGTCAGGGGCGCGGTCGCCCGCCCCCATCCAGGCGGTCGACGTCCGGACACGCTCGGCCAGTGCCTTGGGAAAGGCCGGCGAAGCCTCCAGCGCGCGCGCTTGTTCCCGGACCTGCTCCACGACCGCCTCTCGACTGTCCATCCCCCACGAGGCTAGTGCCGCCGGTCTGTGCCGGTCAGACAGGGGCCGGTCAGGCAGAGGCGGTGAGGCGGGAGGTGACCGTCTCTGTGAGCCGCCGGCGGTTGTTGTCCAGGGAGAAGTGCGCGACCCGGCCCCGTCCCGCCGCCACCAGCCCGTCCCTCAGGGGCTGATCGGTGAGCACCCGGTGCACGGCCGCCGCCACCAGGACGGGGTCCTTCGCATCCAGGAGCAGGCCCCCGTCGCCCACGGTTTCGGGGACGGCGGTGGAGGCCAGGGCCACCACCGGGACGCCGAAGTGCATGGCCTCCAGGATCGGTACGCAGAAACCCTCGTGCTCGGAGAGGGAGACGTAGATGCCCGCCGTCCGGTACTCCGCCAGCAGTTCGGGGAAGGTCAGCACCCCGGGGAACTCGACGGCGTCGGCCACGCCGAGTTCGGCCGCCATCCGCTCCAGAGCCCGGGCGTAGGGGCGCACCGCCCAGTTCCCGACGAGCGAGAGCCGGGCCAGGGGATCGAAGATCCTGCGGTACACGGCGAAGGCGGCGATGAGGTCGTGCTGGCCCTTGTTGGGCACGAACCGGCCGACGTGGAGCCAGCGGGTGCCGCCCCCCTCGGCCAGGCGCGCCAGGCGGGCCAGGGCCCGCGGGTCGGCCGGGGCGTCGTAGTCGGAGAAGTCGATGAGGATGGGCAGGACCGAGACGTCCCGGTATCCCTCGGCGGTGAGCTCTTCGGCGTTGTAGGCGGAGTCGGCCAGGGCGAAGCGGCTCTGCGGCGCCAGGGCCCGCAGCTCGGCCCGCGCCCGGCGGGCGATCGCCGCCGCTCCGGGCATCCACCGCCCGAGGTATTGCGGCGGTGTGACGTTGTGATAGTCGACGGCCACGGGGACCGGCAGCCCGCGGAGCCAGTCCGCCATCGGGCTGCCCGTCGAAAGGTGATAGAGCAGCCAGGTTGGAGCGCCGTCGGCGGGCGGGTCGAAGTCCCGGTAGTGACGGGCGAGATGACGGACGGGCGGATGGATGTCGTCAGCGAAGATCTCGCTGTCGTAGCCCGCCTCCCGCAGGGCGGCCTGAATGCGCAGCACGTGGTTGCCGATGGCGTCGCCGGCGTTGAAATCCGGAAGGAACTGGTGGAGCGCGCTCACCCGGTGGGCCGGGGCTCCAAGGCATCACCCGGCGGTTCCCCACCCCGGCGACCCTCCAGCCTGCCGACCCGGTCCCGGAGAACCGCCACCTCGGCATGGAGCGCCCTCCGGCCGGCCACCTGGCGGCCCTCGATCCGGTCGAGGCGCCCGGCCACCGCCGGCCCGACGCGGGCGGCCGCCCGCCCGATTTCGCCCACCCGTCCGGAGAGGAACTCCAGATACCAGTGGATGAGCCGTCGGGCCAGGCGCTGCCCCACGGGCCGGGGTGCCCAGGTCCCGTCCACCACGACGACCGGGTCGGCCCCGGTGCAGGCCTGGAGGAGCCGGGCGGCGTCGTCGACTTCTTCGGGGACACCCCGCTCCCCGGGCTCTTCGGTGGGCTCGAAGGAAGTGAGGGCGCCGGCCTCCGCCCGGGCCCGCCCGACGTAGGCCGCGGGGAACCCCGGGCCGGCCTCGAGGTCGCGGGCCGACTCCGCCAATTCCCTGGCCACGGCACGGGGATCCATCGCCTCAGGTGCCCTTCTGGCAGAGGTAGGCGAGCAGGTAACAGTCCTCGGGCTGGGCGAAGATGCCGGCGTTGGCCGCCGTCTCCTCGGCCGAGAAGCCTCCCGCGGCCAGGGAGCGGCCGAGGTAGTTGAGGCCCTTCGCCTCCCGGATGACGAAGCCGGCCTGTTCCAACTTGGCCACCATCTCGGCATGGGTGTATTCGACCTTGTGGTCGGGGTCGATGAACTCGTCCTGCTGGGCCCGGGTGGCGCGGGCGTTGGGCGTGTCGACGGCGAGGTGGCCCCCGGACCGCAGCACCCGGTGGACCTCGCCCAGCACATGGTCGGCTTCCTCGGGCCGCACGTGTTCGATGGTCTGACCGGAGTAGACGAGGTCGAAGGTCTCCTCGGGGTAGCGGCCGAGGTCGGTCATGGAGTGGTAGGCGTAGCGGACGGGCCCGTTCGGGCTCTCGATGGCGGTGGGCTGGTGGTCCCAGCGGTAGATCTCGTGGCGGTCGTCGGGGGGTAGCTCGACGATGGTGAGCGACTGGAAGGTATAGGGGTAGCCCATGGCCACCATCGCCCCCCATTCGCTGTAGGACGACGAGCCCCCCAGGTCGAGGATCCGCGCCGCGGGGGGCAGGCCGGCGATGAACTCGGAACGGCTCAGGTGCAGTGAATGGCCCAGTTGGTTGTCCCGGGCCGGTCCGCAGTGGTGGAACTCCCGCGACCAGCGCAGGTGGTCCACGACGTCCTCCCGCTTGAGCTCTCCGGAGGCCAGACCGGTCAGGTAGTGGGCGGCCCCGCTCTCGTCCGGCTCCCGGCGCAGCAGCAGGTTGTAGGCCGTGCGCACGAACCGGTCGTCGGGCAGGTCCCACACCGAGCGGCGCCGCGCCCGGTCCACGCGGTCCCGCAGCGTCGTGATCAGTCGGTGGGAACGCACACGTAGGCGAGGATGTAGCAGCGCGCCAGATCGTCGAACAAGCCCCAGTTGCGGGCCGTCTCGGCCGGGTCGAAGCGTCCTGCGGTGACCGAGGCCCCGGCGAAGTTGAGCCCGTGCTGGCGGGTGATCCGGAAGCCGGCGCCCTCGAGCTTGGCCGAAAGCTCGGCGTGGCTGTACTCGATCTCGTGGTCGGGATCGATGAACTCGTCCTGATGCAAACGGCAGACGGGACCGTTCGGTGTGTCGAGGGCCAGGGAGCCACCGGGCCGTAGCACCCGGCGGACCTCGGCCAGGACTTTGTCGGCGTCGCTCTCGGTGACGTGCTCGATGGACTGGCCCGAGTACACAAGGTCGAAGGAGGCGTCGGGAATCCCGCCCAGGTCGGCCATCGAGTGGTACCGGAAGCTCACGGGCCCGAGGTGGGTCTGGACGGTGGTGTTCTCGAGAACGTCCTGGTAGTGCTCATGACGTTCCTCGGCGGGCAGCTCGACGATGACCAGCTCCTCGAAGGTGTACGGGTAGCCGAAGGCGACCATGGCTCCCGCGGCGTGAAAGCTGCTGGAACCACCGAGATCGAGGATCCGCCGTGCCGGCGGCAGGCTGCGGACGAACACCCCCCGGCCGAAGTGAATGGACGGACCCAACTCCCGGAAGGCGGTGTACTGGGCGAACTCGTCGCTGGCCCGGATGGCCGACACCATGTCCTGCTTGGTCATCGAGCCGGCCAGCCACCGGGCGTAGGTATCGAGCCCCACCTGATCCGGCTCACGGTCCAACAGGACGTTGTAGGCCAGCCGGATGGCGACCGGATCGGGGAGCTCGGCGAACGTCCGCCGGCCGAGCACGTACTCGACCGGGGCCGCCGCGGCCCGGAGGCGCTCCCGCGTCTGACGCGATGAGCGCACTGCAGCCCGGAGTCGATCGGAGCGCCGCGCCACCGCCATCAGTTGTTCCCGCATCGGCCCAGCCTATTGCCCCGGCTGTCCGCAGTGCCGCCCCGGCGGACGTCCAGCGGGTGGCGACGGCGATCTCGGCCACCGGGTCAGCCCGTATTGTCGGAGGCGGGCTGGAGCCCTCCATTACAGTCCGGCCATGCTCCGCCGTCGCTCCCGGACAATTGACGCCCCAAAGGACCCCCCGGCCCAGGCGCCGCGGGTCCCGCCATCGGAGCCCAGGTGGCCGGAGTGGCCGACCTTCCCGCCCGACCGTTACCTGGGGCAGCTCACCGATGCCTTCCAGGCCCGTCTGGCCGCGGAGCGGGCGGGTATCCGCCGGGAGGACTGCCAGTTCTACCATTACACCGACCTTCCCGACGGTGAGGTCCTCCCCGGTGCGTGGGACCTGCGCAACCGTGAGCAGATCTATCTCGGGAACGTCGACGTCGCCGGCCGCCGGGTCCTGGAGCTGGGCCCGGCCAGCGGAGGCCTGACGCGGTGGATGGAGTCGAAGGGCGCCGATGTCGTGTGCTTCGAGGCCGGTTTCGACCGGTCGATCGACCTCCTGCCCTATCCCGGTCGGGAGATGGCCTCGGCCCGGGACAGCGCCATGGTCCACGGCGTGGCCGAGGTCCAGCGGTCGTGGTGGTACCTGCACCAGCTTCTGGGGTGGCGGGCCAAGATGGTCTACGGCAACATCTACGCCCTCCCGGGTGACCTGGGCCGCTTCGACGTCGCCGTCTTCGGCTCGATCCTCCTTCATCTGCGGGACCCGTTCTCGGCCCTGGCCCAGGCGGCGGAGCTGACCGACGGCGCCCTGGTCGTCACCGACGCCGTCCAGTTCGGGCTCGATGCCGAGGACCAGGGCCTGATGCGTTTCGACCCCCTGGCCACCCCCGAAGGCAACACCAACTGGTGGGCCCTGTCCCCGGGTGCAATCAAGGTCATGATGTCGCGGCTCGGCTTCCAGCCGGGGCCCATCGTCCGGCACAACGAACGCCATCACCTGGGGCACAAGCTCGACGAGCCGGCCGTCGACATGGACCTGTACACCATCGTCGGGACCCGGTAGCCGGTTCCGACGAGGCCCTCGTCGACCGAGGGTGGCCCGCTCAGTCCTCGTCGACAACCACGTGGAGGGGCAGGCGGACCAGGCCCACCTCGCGTCCCGGTGCCGCCACCTCGAAGTGGCGGCGGGCCTCCCACTGGTCGTAGTTGAGACCACCCCGGGTGTGGGCCCCGAGCGACAGGGTGTAGGTGCCGTCGAGCAAGGGCACGCTCTCGAAGCGGAACGACACCCGCTTGCGGCCCTGCACCTCCCCGAGGTCGACCCCCATGATGTCGGTATTGGTGCCGTAGACCAGCTGGCCCATGGACGAGTAGATGGCCATGCCGATGACCACGTCCTCCACCGGTGTGCCCGCCTCCAGGATGACGTCGATGCGCATCGAATCGCCGGGCTCGGCCTGGTGGTGAGAGGGCGAGGCGTAGATCACCTCGATGTCGGCGATCCGGACCTTGTGCCACACGGGGGACAGCTCGGAGGTGATCATGTCCCGGTCCACCTCGGCGGCCGAGGTGACCCCGGTCATGAGCCGCTCCCGGAAGGTCCGGATGACCTCGTTGGGGTCACCCTCGATGACCAGCTTGCCGTGGTCGAGGGCGGCGGCCCGGTGGCACATCTGGCGTACCAGGTCCACGGCGTGGGTGACCACCACGATGGTCCGGCTCTCGGCCTGGAAGGCCCGCACCTTGTCGATGCACTTGCGCTGGAAGGCCTCGTCGCCCACGGCCAGGACCTCGTCGACGAGGAGGATCTCGGGATCGACGTTGATGGCCACGGCGAAGCCCAGGCGCACGTACATCCCCGACGAGTAGAACTTGACCGGGGTGTCGATGAACTGCTCCAGCCCGGCGAAGGCGACGATCTCGTCGAAGACCCGGTCGACGTCGACGCGGCGCAGGCCCAGGATGGAGCCGTTCAGGTAGACGTTCTCCCGGCCGCTCAGCTCGGGGTGGAAACCGGCGCCGAGCTCGAGGAGGGCGGCCAGGCGCCCGGTGGTGCGGACCGTCCCCGCGGTGGGCTGGATGATGCCGGCGATGCACTTGAGCAGGGTGGACTTCCCCGACCCGTTGTGACCCAGGAGCCCGACGGTGGTGCCCGCCTCGACCTCCAGGTGGATGTCGTCGAGCGCCTTGAACTCCTCGTAGCGGTTGCGCCCCAGGTTGAGCATCCGCTCCTTGACCGAGTTGAGCTTCTGGCGGTAGAGGCGGAAGGACTTCGACAGCCCCTCGATCTCGATGGCGGCGGCCATTCAGCCGCTCCTGGCGATGGGGGCCGCTCCTGTTTCCGGGGACACCCCGAAACCCCGGGCTCGCACTACAGCTCCTCGGCCAGGTTGCCCTCGAGGCGCCGGAAGACCTGGAGGGCGACGACCAGCACGACCGTGGCCACCACCGTGACCACCGCCAGGTTGCGCAGGTGCCACATCACCCCGGGATCCAGGGGGACCACGGTGTCGCCGCCGTAGCCGCCGTAGAGCGCCCGCTGGAAGGTCAGCACGATGGGGGTGATCGGGTTGAGCAGGGCCGGGAAGTTGCTGCCCGCGAAATGGGACGTGATCAGGGTGTAGCTGTAGATGATGGGCGTCATCCAGAACCAGGCCATGATGGCCAGCTCCAGGAAGTGCTGGATGTCGCGCAAGTAGACATTGAGGGCGGAGAGCAGCAGGGCCAGGCCCGACACCAGCACCAGCAGGGCCAGGAGGGCGAGCGGCAGCAGGGCGACGAAGGCGAAGTCGACCGGGTGGCGGAATACGACGAGGGCCGCCACCAGCACCAGCGACTGGAGCATGAAGTGGACCAGGGCGGCTCCAACGGCGGAGAGCGCCAGCACCTCGCGGGGGAACCACACCTTCCTCACCAACCCGGCGTTGGACACGATGGAGCCCGTCCCGGCCAGCAGCGCGGTGGTGAAGAAGTTCCAGACCAGGAGCCCGGAGAGGAGGTAGATCGGATACCGGGGGATCCCCGCCCGCAGGATGATGTTGAAGGCCACGTAGAACACGACCAGGTACATGGCCGGGTTGAGCAGCGACCAGACGAAACCGAGGGCGCTCGACTTGTACTTGGCCCGCAGCTCCATCCGCACCAGGTTCCCGAGCAACTCCCGGTACTCGATGATTTCGCGCAGCCGCCCGACCAGGGTGGTCTGATTCCTGGTATGGCGGGCCCGGTGGTACCGGGCGGGAGAGGCGGCGCGGCTGGCGATCTTCGAAGCCTACCGTTGCGGCGATTGCGAACCGGGGAGCGGACAAGGTTCCCGAAAGGCGCGAACCTGCCCCGAGAAGGAGGATCCGGCCGCCAAAGGCCACTAGGGTGCTCCGAAATGCCTCAGGGGCGCCCACCCGTCCCTTACCCTGTTCCATCATGAATCACTTGCGCCACCTTGTGACGATGGAGTGATCACGTGATCCGCTCCCCCCGCTCCCGCTTCCGGGCGGTGACCCGCGCCCTGATCGTGGGCGGCATCGCCGGTGCCACCGTCCTCACCCCGATCCAGATGGCTCAGGGGACGCCCCGCACCCGGTTCGCCACCCTGCCCGCCGGTGTGACCGAGCGGTTCGCCTCCGCCGCGGTCACGGGGACACCCCCGGGCCCCCGAGGGTGGCGGCGGCCGTGACCGGGCCCACCGTGCCGTCTCCGGCCGGGAAAGTGGTCGAGGCACCGTTCCCCCTCTCCCATCTGGGCGTGCGCTGGCTCGGCTCCGAGGACGCCGCCGTGGACGTGCGGGTGGCGCCGGCCGAAGGCGACTTCGGCCCCTGGCGGCGCATGGCCCACGACCACGACCTCGACGACGAAACCACGGGCGAGGACGGCCCCCACCTCTCCGGGCTGGTCCAGGTCGACGGCGCCACCCGCGTCCAGGCCCGGTCCGGCGGAGGCGCCCGTCAGGTGGAGCTGGTGGCCATCGACACCCGCCGTGGCCCGCGGCCGTGGGTGCTGGCCCTCGGGCGTCCCGCCCGGGCGGCCGACCCGCCCCCCAAGGACACGGTCAACAAAGCGGACGGCGAGAAGGTCGACCAGCCCTCGGTGGTGACCAGGGCCGGGTGGGGCGCCGACGAGTCGCTGCGCCGGGCGGCACCCAAGTTCGCCGCCCTGACCAAGCTGTTCGTCCACCACACGGTGACGGCTCCCAGCGACACCGACCCCGACCCGGCGTCGACCGTGAGGGCCATCTACACGTACCACGTGCAGGGCCGGGGCTGGGACGACATCGGCTACAACTTCCTGGTCGATTCCGACGGGCGCATCTACGAGGGCCGCTACAGCCGGCCCTACGCCAGCGGCGAGATTCCCACCGGCGAAGACACCATGGGCTACGGCGTGGTGGGCGCCCAGGTCTCGAGCCTCAACGCCGGCTCCATGGGCATCTCCGTCATCGGGAACTACACCGACGTCGAGCCCACCTCGAAGGCCATGGACGCGGTGCGCCGCATGCTGGCGTGGAAGGCCGACCGCCACGACATCGACCCGACGGGCTCCGATCCGTTCACCGCCTCGGACGGCACCTCCCGGACCTTCCCCAACATCGCCGGGCACCGCGACGCCGACCAGACCGCCTGTCCCGGCAACCGGCTCTACCCCCTGCTGCCCGCCATGCGCCAGGCCGTGGCCAAGACCGTGGTGCTGGCCCACGCCACCACCCTGGGCTACTGGACGACCACCGCCGACGGGAGGGTCCTCCCCTACGGAACGGCCAAGTCCTATGGCTCGCTGACCGGCCTCACCCTCAACTCTCCGGTGGCCGGTATGGCGCCCACGCCGAGCGGAGAGGGCTATTGGCTGCTGGGCGGTGACGGCGGCGTGTTCACCTTCGGCGACGCCCCCTTCTACGGCTCCACCGGCGGCCTCAAGCTCAACCAGCCGGTGGTGGGCATGGCCTCGACTCCGAGCGGCAAGGGCTACTGGTTCGTGGCCGCCGACGGCGGGATCTTCACGTACGGCGACGCCGGCTTCTTCGGCTCCACCGGATCCCTCAAGCTCAACAAGCCCATCGTCGGCATGGCCCCGACAACGTCGGGCAAGGGCTACTGGCTGGTGGCCTCGGACGGGGGGATCTTCACCTTCGGCGACGCCGGGTTCTTCGGCTCCACGGGCTCCCTCAAGCTCAACTCACCGGTGGTGGCCATGGCGCCCGCCCGCGACGGCCGCGGCTACTGGCTGGTGGCGGGCGACGGTGGGGTGTTCACCTTCAACGTGCCCTACCACGGCTCCGTCCCGGGCCTCAACCGCACCGAGGGGTATGCCGGGGCGGTGGCGTTGCGGGCCACATCCACCGGGGCCGGCTACTACGTCGCCGACGTCGCCGGGGGCGTCACCACCTTCGGCGACGCCCGCTTCCACGGCGCCGACGCCACCCAGAAGCCGCCCGCCGGCGCGGTCGACCTCGCCCTGCTCCCGGTGGAGACGGAGGCGGAGGCGACCAGGTGAGGGCCGGCCGCCGAGTGCTCTCGGTTCTGGCCGCCGCCGCCCTGACGGTGGCAGGGCCCGCCACCCTGGTCGTCGCCCCGCCCGCCGCCGGGGCCTTTCCCAGCGCCACCGTCGACCTGGTCGGGCAGGGCTACGGGCACGGCCGGGGCATGGGCCAGTTCGGCAGCCTCGGCTACGCCCTCGACGGGTGGACCTACGACCGCATCCTCGACCACTACTACGGCGGCACCCGCATGGGCACGCTGCCCGACGCCGAGGTGACGGTGGAGTTGACCCGCTTCACCGGCTCGGACCTCATCGTGGCCCAGGAGCGCGGGCACCTGACCACCAGCGCACTGCCGGGCGCGGGGCCGTTCAGCGGCGCTGCGGGCAGTGCGCATCGGGACCAACCGGTTCCGGATCGACAGCGGCGCCGACTGCGGAGGAGGGCCCGCGGGTTGGCAGGTCCTCGTCCCGTCGACGGTCGGGCCGGTCTCCTTCGCCCCGCAGGTCCGCAACGACGACCGGACCGAGATGCTCCAGGTGTGCGAGCCCACCACCATGGTGCGGTGGCTGCGGGGCCAGGTGGAAGCGTGGGAAGGGGACGGACAGGCGCGGGCCGTGAACCGCCTCGGCATGGAGGACTACCTGAAGGGGGTCGTGCCCCGGGAGTCGCCGTCGTCGTGGGGCGCCCTGGGGGGCGGAGCGGGCCTCCATGCGCTCCGGGCGCAGGCGGTGGCGGCCCGTTCCTACGCCGCCTCCGAGAACAAATCGATCTGGGCCAAGACGTGTGACACCACCACCTGCCAGGTCTACGCCGGGCGAGCCGAGCAGATGGGCGCCACCTTCAAGGATCTGGAGACGGAGGCGACCAACCGGGCGGTCGACGACACGAAGGGCCAGGTGCGCCAGTTCGTGGCGGACGGCAAGGTGGCCCGCACCGAGTTCTCCTCGTCCACCGGTGGGTACACGGCCGGCGGCACCTTCCCTCCGGTGGTGGACGAGGGTGACGACGTGGACGCCAATCCCAGCCGGGCGTGGACGGCCAAGGTGCCCGTGGAACTGCTGGAGGCGGCCCGGCCAGAGATCGGCCGGCTGCTGTCGGTGGACGTGACCCGGCGCAACGGCCTGGGCGCCATGGGCGGCCGGGTCCTCCAGCTCCAGTTGCGGGGCACCGCCGGCCGGGCCACGCTGACCGGAAGCGAGCTGCGACTGATCTACTCCTACGCTTCAGTGGACCGCCCCTTCGGCATCCGCTCGGACTGGTTCCGGGTGGTCAACAACCCGAGCGGGGGACTGTCGGGTTACTGGGTGGCGGCCCCCGACGGCGGCATCTTCACCTTCGGCGAGGTTGGCTTCTTCGGCTCCACGGGCGGGCTCCGTCTCAACAAGCCCATCGTGGGGATGGCGGCGACGCCCAGCGGGGAGGGGTACTGGCTGGTCGCCTCGGACGGGGGGATCTTCACCTTCGGCGACGCCGGCTTCTTCGGCTCGACGGGATCGTTGAAGCTGAACCAGCCCATCGTCGGCATGGCCCCGACACCGTCGGGGTTGGGCTACTGGCTGGTGGCGTCCGACGGGGGGATCTTCACCTTCGGCGACGCCGGCTTCTTCGGCTCCACCGGCGGGGTGCGCCTGAACAAGCCGGTGGTGGGGATGGCATCCACTCCGAGCGGGGAGGGCTACTGGCTGGTGGCGTCGGACGGCGGGGTGTTCACCTTCGGCGACGCCGGCTTCTTCGGTTCCACCGGGGGCGTGAAGCTGGCCCAGCCGGTGACCGGCCTGGCCTCCACGCCAGGCGGGACCGGCTACTGGATGGTGGCCCGCGACGGGGGCATCTTCACCTTCGGCGACGCCGGCTTCTTCGGCTCCCTCCCGGGAACGACCACGCCCGGCCCGGCGGCGGCGATGCGCCCCACCCGCACCGGCGGGGGCTATCTCATCGTCACCGCCAACGGCACCGTGACCAGCTTCGGGGACGCTCCCGTCCTGGGCGGCGTGCCCGAGCTGGCCCCCGGCTATGCCGGCGGCGTGGTGGCCCTCGACGCCAAGGCGACCCCCCCCGGGGCCTAGCCCGGATCAGGCTGCCTGGTGGGGCGGGTGTCCCTGTTGGACGTGTTGCAGCAGCTGTTCGCTCAAGCGGTCCAGCTTGCCGCCGAGCTCGTTCCTCAGGTCCCGGATCTCGCCACGCAGCTCCTTGATCTCTGAACGGAATTCCGTCCGGAGGGCGACAAAGAGGGTGACGACGACTCCCAGCGCTCCAAGGAATGTCTCCATACCGCCTCCCAGCTTACCGGCCGGCCCAGCACCGTTGCCGTGGCCGGTCGACAACATACCGACGGGGTGAGACAGCGGGTTCGATTCGGGCTCAGGAGGCCGTGAGCCGGAGCCAGCCGAGGGTCTGCTGCAGGCCCGCAGGGAGTGACGTCGTGGCCGTCCAGCCGAGGATCTGCCGGGCCAGAGAGGCGTCGAGCGCCGACCGCCGGACCTCGCCCGCCCGGGGCGGGGCGTAGACGGCCGGCTCTCCCGACCCGGTGAGGGAGGCCATGGTGGAGAACAACTGGTTGACGGTCGTCTCCCGCCCCGTCCCGATGTTGGCCAGAACGCCGCTTCCCTGCTCCAGGGCCAGCACGAAGGCGTCGGCGACGTCACCGACATAGACGAAGTCGCGGGTCTGCTCTCCGTCCCCGAAGATGGTCGGGGTCTTCCCGGCCAGCAGCATGCTCCCGAAGATCGCCACCACCCCGGCCTCGCCGTAGGGGTCCTGGCGGGGGCCGTAGATGTTGGCCAGGGCCAGGATCGTGGAGTCCAGGCCGTACTGCTCCCCGTAGTAGTGGAGGTAGTCGCCCGCCGCCTTCTTTGCCACGCCGTAGGGTGAGACCGGTCGCTGGGCGGCCGTCTCTGCCGTGGGTATGGAATCGGGGACCCCGTACAGCGTCCCGCCCGAGCCGGCCAGGACCACCTTCCGGGCGCCGGCCCGGACGGCGCCTTCGAAGACGTTGAGGGAACCGATGACGTTCACCTCGGCGTCGAACGCGGGCCGCGCCACCGAGACGCGGACGTCAGCCTGGGCCGCGAGGTGGTAGACGACTTCGGGACGGCGCTCGGCGATCAGGTCGACCAGGTCGGGGTCACGGACGTCCTTCTGGACGAACCACAACCGGTTGGACGCGGAGGTCCTCGCCGGTTCGAGATTGGCTAATGACCCGGTGGAGAGGACGTCCACCACATCAACGGTGTGGCCCAGGCCGAGCAGCCGGTCGACCAGATGGGACCCGATGAAGCCGGCCCCGCCGGTCACGAGCGTCTTCATGAGCAGGGAAACGATACTTCGTCCCCTCTCCACCCTGGCGTCCCGGGGAGTCCCAGAAGGAGGAACCCGGCCCCCTCGCGCCGTAACTCCCTGGTGAGCAGTTCGCCCCCGGCGACCGCTTGGCCGTGGCTCGTCCGTTTCGCCCCGGCTGGCGAGCCCCCCCAATGGGTGCCACCGGGGACGAAAGGTTCGCCGCTCGAGGGCCAAAGGGAGAGGGGCTACATGAGTATCCGAGCTGGGGGAGGGGTGGTGCGCCCTCGTGCAGTCGCGTGGGCCGCCGTCGCCTGCCTCCTCCTGGCGGGCGTTCCCGCCGCGCTGGCCGATACCGTGTCCCCGTCCGCCTCCGAGGCCACCAGGCGCCTCCTCGTGCGCCTGGAGCAACCGACCAGCGCCGCCGGCGAGCAGAGCCTGGCCGGGGCCGTGGGCGCCCGCCACGTGGGTCGGAGCCGGCCCGGGGTGTTCTCCGTCGAGGTGGCCGAGAGCCAGGTGGACGAGGTGCTCGGGCGCCTGCGAAGCCGGCCCGAGGTTGATCTGGCCGAAGCCGACATCGGCTTCTCTGCCGCTGAGGTGTCCACCGCGGCGGTGACCCCCAACGAGGAGTGCTTCTCCGGCTGCACCCTGGAGTTCGAAAACCCCAACGGCGACCCCCCCTCGACGGTCCGTCTCAGCCAGACGGAGATGTTCCAGATCGGGGCGCCCGACGCCTGGAGCATTACCAAAGGCAGCCCCGACGTGCTGGTGGCCGTGATCGATACCGACGTCGACGTGAACCAGCCTGACCTCATCGGCAAGGTGATCGAAGGCCGGAACTTCTCCGGCGACACCGCCCCCGACGACTCCGGGCACGGCACCGCCGTAGCCGGCCTCATCGCCGCCCAACCCGACAACGGCAAGGGCATCGCCGGCCTTGGGTGGGCCACGCGGGTCCTGTCGGTGCGGGTCCTCGACGCCGACGGCAAGGGCTTCGCCAGCGAGATCGCGGCCGGCATCCGCTACGCCGTCGACTACTGCGAGACCGCCACCACCCCGTGCACCGGCTCCAGGGTGCGGGTCGTCAACCTGTCGCTCCAGCAGGATCTCGAGAGTGCCGACGACGTCTCCGCGGAACTGCGCGACGCCATCGACTACGCCCAGTCCAACGGGGTCCTGGTGGTGGCGGCCGCCGGCAACCAGAGCCGGGGAACACCCGGATATCCGGCGAACTTCCCCGGGGTGGTGTCGGTGGCGGCCGTGGACCACTCAGACGCGCTCGCCTCCTTCTCCAACCACGGGACCTGGGTCGACCTGGCCGCCCCCGGGGTCAGCGTGCTGAGCGTGGCTCCCCGCTGCGACTGCTGGTCCTCTCCGTCGGGGACGTCATTCGCGGCGCCCTTCGTGTCCGCCGCCGCCGCCCTGGTCATGGCGGCGGAGCCGGACCTGACCGCCACCCAGGTGGCGGCCCGTCTCAAGCAGAGCGCGGCGCCCGTCGCCGGCACCGGCGTCGACTTCGAGGCCGGCCGCCTCGATGTGGCCAAAGCTGTCGGCTACCAGGCGGCCGCCCCGCCGGGGACCGTGCCCGACCCGGCCGCCATTCCGTCTCCGGCCCCGGGCCCCACCTCCACCGGGGGGACCAACCCGGCGCCCACCGCCGCCACCCCGGCGCCGGCCGCGCCATCGCCCCAGCCGGCCAACCCCAACCGCGAGGGTTACTGGTTGGTGGGTTCGGACGGCGGCATCTTCTCCTTCGGCGACGCCCGGTTCCTGGGCTCCACCGGGGCCATGCGCCTCAACAAGCCCATCGTGGGCATGGGAGGCAGACCAGGAGGGACGGGCTACTGGCTGGTGGCCTCTGATGGCGGGATCTTCACCTTCGGCGACGCCGGCTTCTATGGCTCGACGGGCGCCGCCCCACTGAACAAGCCGATCGTGGGCATGGCCGCCACCCCCAGTGGGCGGGGCTACTGGCTGGTGGCGTCTGATGGCGGGATCTTCACCTTCGGTGACGCCGGCTTCTTCGGGTCCACCGGCGCCATGCGCCTCAACCGGCCCATCGTGGGCATGACGCCCACGCCGAGCGGGAACGGCTACTGGCTCGTGGCCTCGGACGGGGGCATCTTCGCCTTCGGCGACGCCCGCTTCCTCGGCTCCACCGGTGCGGTCGTCCTGAACCGGCCGATCGTGGGGATGGCCTCCACGCCGAGCGGGAACGGCTACTGGCTGGTGGCGTCGGACGGGGGCATCTTTACCTTCGGTGACGCCCGCTTCCTCGGGTCGACCGGCGGCAAGGGCATCACCGACGTCGTGTCCATCTCGCCCTCGGGCGCCGGCACCGGCTACTGGCTCACGGGCGCCAACGGCACCGTCTATCCCTTCGGCACGGCCCCGGCTCTCGGCCATGTGGGCGGGACACCGCTCAGCCGCCCGGTGGTCGGCTTCGCCGCTCGCTGATCTCAGCGGGCCGGCCTGATCCTCCGGCCCGCGGGGCACCGCCACTACCATCCCACTGTGATCATGGCTCTTCGCCTGGCGGCTCATCGCTCTGCGGCCGGGGGCCCCAGCCCCAGCCGCCAGTCCCTGCTTCGCAGGTCCTGATGCCCTCTGACCAGGACGGGAAGCCCGACGTCGACGCCCTGGTGGCCGAGCTGCGAGCCAAGGTGGAGGAGCGGCGGCGGGCGGGCCAGTACCCGGCCGGGTTGGAAGAGGACCTGGCCGCTCATTTCCGGCGGCTGCTGGCCCGCCGGTTGGAGCCGCCCCGGCCCGTGGACCTGCGGGGCCCCCTGGCCCAGGTCGAGGAGGCGCTGCCGCTGCGGCGCGACCGGATTCCGCTCGACTCCCAGGTGCCCGCCGGCGCCGCGCTCCACAAGGCGGTGGCCAAGCTGGTGGCTCGCCAGACCCAGGGCGTCCTGGAGCAGGTCCAGTCCTTCGCCGAGCCGGTCCGCCAGGCCCTCGAGGCCCTGACCATCGCGGTCGAGGACCTCACCCGGGAGGTCCGGGAGGACCTCGCCGCCCAGGTTGCCGCGGTCATCGATCGCCAGGCGGCCCAGGAGCGGGCCGCGGCTCTGGGCGCGGCCGGCGTGGCCGTTCCCGCCGCGCTTCCGGCCGACGGGCGCAATGTCTTCCGCCCCTGGTATTCGTCCGTGCGCTTCGAGGAGGAGTTCCGGGGATCGCGCGAGGACCTGCTCGCCCGTTACCGCGACGTCGCCGGCCGCCTGGCCGGCTGCGGTCCCGTTTTCGACGTGGGCTGCGGGCGGGGAGAGTTCGTGGAGCTTCTCTCCGGCATGGGGGTCGAGGTGTGGGGTGTCGACCTCGACGCCGAGCTGGTGAAGGCGGCCACCGACCGGGGCCTGCCCGTGGAGCACGGCGACGGGCTGCGGCTGCTGCAGCGCATGGACGACGAGTCCCTCGGTGGCCTGGTGCTCATCCAGGTGGTGGAGCACCTCACCCCCCAGGAGGTCGTCGACCTGGTCGATCTGGCCACGGCCAAGCTGCGCCCCGGAGGCAAGGTCCTGGTGGAGACGGTCAATCCCCAGTCTCTCTACGTCTTCGCGCACGCCTTCTACGTCGACCCGACCCACCTGCGGCCGGTCCACCCGGCCTATCTCATGTTCCTGTTCAAAGAGGCGGGCTTTACCGCCGTCGACATCGACTGGCGCTCCCCGCCACCCGAAGGCGACGTGATGGCCGAGGTGGACGACCCGGCCGCCGACGCCAACAACCGTCGGCTCAACCAACTCCTGTTCGCGCCCCAGGACTACCTGCTCGTCGCCACCCGCTGATGGAGATCCACCAGATCGTCGTCGGGGCCTCGCCCGCGGACGCGGTGACCAACGACGCTCTCGCCATCCAGGACCTCCTGCGTCAGGTCGGCCCCTCCGAGATCTTCGCCCGCTACGTCCACGAGGAGCTGGTCGGTGAGGTGCACCGCCTGGAGGAGTACGAGCGGCTCCCCTCGGCCCGCAATGGCGACAACCTGTTGATCTACCACGCCTCCATCGGGGAGGCGGCCGTCGTCTCGTTCCTCCTGGATCGGCGGGAGCGCCTCGTCCTCAAGTACCACAACATCACGCCGCCGGGTCCCTTCCTCCACCTCGATCCCGCCTTCGCCGAGCTTCTGGCCGGCGGCCGGGTCGAGCTGGTCGCGCTCCGCGAGCGGGTTCTCCTCGCCCTGGCCGACTCGGTCTACAACGCCCGGGACCTGGAGGAGCTCGGCTATCAGGACGTGCGGGTCTCGCCCTTGCTGATCGAGACGAGCCGCCTGCACGACCTGGAGCCCGACGCTGAGCTGACCCGGCGCCTGGACGAGTCCCTGGGCGGGCCCCTCCTCTTGTTCGTCGGCCAGCTCCTGCCCCACAAGCGTCCTGATCTGCTGCTCGCCGCCTACCACCTCCTGGTCACCTATCTGATGCCCGAGGCCCACCTGGCGCTGGTCGGCCCCTCGCCCTCGGATCGCTACCGGTGGGCGCTGGAGGCCTTCGTCCGCCAGTTGAACCTGGACCGGGCCATGTTCCCGGGTCGGGTGCCGGCCGCCGAGCTGGCTACGTACTTCCGCAAGGCAGCGGCCTTCGTCACGCTGTCGGAGCACGAAGGGGTATGCGTACCCCTCATCGAGTCGATGGCCTTCGGCCTGCCGGTGGTGGCCCGCGACTACGGCGCCGTCCCCGAGACCCTGGCCGGAGCCGGTCTGCTTCTCCCGGCCGAGGACGATCCCATGCTGGTGGCGGAGGCCCTGGCCCGGGTGCTGAGCGACGAAGCCCTGCGCGGCCAACTGGTAGCGGCCGGTACCCGGCGGCTGATGGACTTCGATCCGGGTGTCGCCCGGGCCACGCTGCTCGGACACCTGGCCGACGTGGCCTAGAGGGTGCGGCTCCTCTTCGTCGTCCAGCGCTACGGGCGGGAGGTGGCCGGCGGGGCGGAGCAGCACTGCCGGGCGTTCGCCACCCATCTGGTGCCGCGGGGACACGACGTCGAGGTGCTCACCAGCCGGGCCCGGGGCTACGTCGACTGGACGGACGACTACGCCGCCGGGACGGCGGACCTCGACGGGGTGACGGTGCACCGGTTGTCGGTGACCGCGCCGCGCGACGACCGGTCCTTCGGGCTGCTCAACGCCCGGGTGCCCTGGGGCTCGTGGCCCGTCCCCCTCCACCTCCAGGAGCACTGGATCAGAAGCTCGGGGCCGTTGCTGGCCGACCTGGTCCCGTGGTTGGCCGAGCACGCAGGCCGGTTCGACGTCGCCATCTTCTTCTCCTACCTCTACTACCCGACGTGGGCCGGCCTGCCCGGTGGCCTCGGAGCTGACCGCCACCGTCCTCCATCCCACCGCCCACGACGAGCCCTCACTCGCCCTGCCCCTGTTCCGCACGACCTTCCGCCACCCGGGGGGCTTCGCCTTCTCCACCGAGGAGGAGCGGGCGCTGGTGCGCCGCCGCTTCGGTCGCCTCGGCCGGTCGGCCGTCATCGGGATCGGCATCGACCTGGATGCGGGTACGGGTGCGGACGAGGCCGCCTTCCGCGCCGCCTACGGCATCGACCGGCCCTACCTCCTCTTCCTGGGACGAGTGGACGCGGCCAAGGGTGCCGAGGAGCTCTATGACTTCTTCTCCGCCTATAAGGCCCGCCATCCCGGGCCGCTGGCCCTGGTCCTGGTGGGCGATCCGGCCCGGTCCCTCCCGGCCCATCCGGACGTCATGCTCACCGGCGTGGTGGACGAGGCCATGAAGCGCTCGGCCCTGGCCGGGGCCGTGGCCTTGACGCAGCCCTCCTACTGGGAGAGCTTCTCCATGGTGCTGACCGAGGCCTGGGCCCAGAACAAGGCGGCCCTGGTCCAGGGCCACTGCCCGGTGCTCGACGGTCAGGTCCGTCGCAGTGGCGGCGGGATCCCGTACCGGGGCTTCGCCGAGTTCGAAGCGGCCGTGCAGACGATCACCACCGACCCCGGCCTGGCCCATCGTCTGGGCGCCGCCGGGCGGCGCTACGCCGAGGAGAACTACGCGTGGCCTGCGGTGCTGGAACGCTACGAGCGGCTCCTGGAAGTCACGATTCGAACGGCCCGTTCGCCTAAGGTGTCTCCATGACCTGCGTCGTCGGGGGGTCGTAGGTGTCCGAAGGCAGTGTTCTCTACTACGGCACCCTGTTCGTGGGCTCCGCCGCGCTGTCGCTGCTGTTCACGCCCCTGGCGCTTCGGCTGGCATTGCGGGGTCGTTTCCTCGACCTTCCCGGGGAGCACAAGGGCCACACGTCGCCCGTGCCCTACCTCGGCGGGCTCGCCATCGTGCTGTCGTTCGCCATGGTGATGGCCATCGCCGCCACGCTGCGACCGCCCAGCAGCCGCCTCGACGAGCTCGTCGCCATCCTGGTGGTGGGGGTCATGCTGAGCGTCGTCGGGTTCCTGGACGACCGGAAGAGCCTCTCGCCCTGGATCCGCCTGGCCCTCGAGATCGCCGGAGCCCTGGTCGTGTGGCGCACGGGCGCCGGGCTCGAGCTGTTCCCCAACGACGCCCTCGACGCCCTCTTCACCGTGGTCTGGGTGGTCGGCATCACCAACGCCTTCAACCTGCTGGACAACATGGACGGTCTCTCCGCCGGCGTGGCCGCGGTGGGCGCAGGTTGGTTCTTCGTCATCGCCGCCGCCAACGGGCAGTACCTGGTGGCCGGGCTGGCCGCCGCCCTGGCCGGTTGCGCGCTGGGCTTCCTGCGCCACAACTTCCACCCGGCCCGCATCTACATGGGCGACGCCGGCAGCCTGTTCCTCGGGTTCATGCTCGCCGTGCTCGGGGTCAAGCTCCGCTTCCCCGGACCGACCAACGTCATGTTCCTGGTGCCCGTGCTCGTGCTGTTGATGGCCATCCTCGACACCACGCTGGTCACCGTCTGCCGGCTGCGAACGGGACGCAGTCCCATGCAGGGCGGGCGTGATCACATGAGCCACCGGCTCGTGTTCATCGGCATCCCCGTCCCGGTGGCCGTGGCCCTCATCTACAGCGGCGCGGTGGGCTCGGGGCTCATCGCGCTGGTGGTGAGCCGGGTCGACCGCGTCTCGGCCTACCTGCTCGCCGCGCTCATGTTCTCCGCCGCCCTGTTCGTCGGCCTCCTCCTGGCCCGCGTGCCGGTGTACCGGGGCCAGGAGGCGTGGCGGATCGTGGACCAGGGTCACGGCCTCGAGGACGAGACCGCGCCCCGCACCCGGCAGGCCCGGGTCGCCTCCCTGTTCAGTGCCCCGACGGGGAGCCGGCGGGCCGCCTCGGGCTGACCGGGGGAGCGCCCCACCATGTGCGGCATCGCCGGATTCATCGACCCGTCGCGTGCGTCGGACGCCGAGGATCTCGCCGCCACCGCCTCGGTCATGGCCCATTGTCTGGCCCACCGGGGACCTGACGACCAGGGGGTGTGGACCGACGCCGATTCCGGGGTCGCCTTCGGGCATCGCCGGCTGTCCATCATCGACCTGTCACCCGAAGGCCACCAGCCGATGCTCTCGGCCGACGGCCGGTGGGTGGTCGCCTTCAACGGAGAGATCTACAACTTCACCCGCCTGCGTCCGGAGCTGGAGGCGAGAGGCCATACCTTCCGGGGCCACTCCGACACCGAGGTGCTGCTGGCGGCGGTGTCGGACTGGGGCGTGGAGGGCGCCCTCGGACGCTTCAACGGCATGTTCGCCATCGCCCTGTGGGACCGCTCCGAACGCCGGTTGTGGCTGGCCCGGGACCGGATGGGGGAGAAGCCCCTCTACTACGGCTCTGCCGGTGGCGTCTTCCTCTTCGCCTCCGAGCTGAAGGCGCTCCACCAGCACCCGGCCTTCGACGCGTCCGTCGACCGCGACGCCCTGGCCCTGTTCTTCCGCTATGGCTACGTCCCCGCCCCGCACTGCATCTATGCCGGGATCCGCAAGCTGGAGCCGGGGTGCCTGATGAGCTTTCGTCCCGGTGATGGTGCCGTGCCCTCCGTCCGGTCCTACTGGTCGCTGCGGGAGGTGGCCGAGCGGGGTGCGGCGGAACGGGGCGCGGCGGGCGAGAAGCTCGAGGAACTGGAGTCCGTGCTCTCCGATGCCGTCGGGCTGCGTATGACGGCCGACGTGCCCCTCGGAGCGCTCCTGTCCGGGGGGATCGACTCGTCCACCGTCGTCGCCCTCATGCAGGCGCAGAGCAGCCGGCCGGTGCGGACCTTCACCATCGGCTTCCGGGAAGCCGGCTATGACGAGGCAGGCTACGCCCGGGAGGTGGCCCGTCACCTGGGCACCGACCACACCGAGCTCTACGTCAGCCCTCAGGACGCGCTCGACGTCATCCCGCTCCTTCCCGAGATCTACGACGAGCCCTTCGCCGACTCCTCGCAGATCCCCACCTACCTGGTCTCGCAACTGGCCCGGCGCCACGTCACGGTGGCGCTGTCGGGCGATGGCGGCGACGAGCTGTTCCTGGGCTACGACCGGTACCGCTGGGCCGGGCGGTTGTGGCAGCTCCACCGGTCGGCTCCGGCCGCCGTCCGCCGGGGGGCGGTGCGGGCGCTGTCCTGGCGCGGCCCGGGGGACTGGGATCGCCTGGCGGCCCGGGCCGCGGGCCTCCTGCGCCGGCCTCCGGCCCGGGTGGGGGACCGGTTGCACCGCCTCTCGGGGCTGCTGGAGGCCACCTCCGCGCTCGATCTCTACGCCGGGCTCATGACCCACTGGGCCGACCCGCCCGTCCTCGGCGCGGGCGCGCCCGACGCCCGCCTGACCGATCCGGCCGAACGGGCCGACCTCCCCCTCCTCGTCGACCAGGTCGCCTACCTCGACGGCATCAGCTACCTGCCCGACGACATCCTGGCCAAGGTCGACCGGGCCTCCATGGCGGTCAGCCTGGAGGCCCGCATCCCCCTGCTCGACCACCGGGTGGTGGAGCAGGCGTGGCGGATCCCGCCCGCCGCCAAGTCCCACCGGGGCCGGACCAAGTGGCCCCTGCGCCGGGTGCTGGCCCGCCACGTCCCCGAGGCCATGGTGGACCGGCCCAAGATGGGCTTCGGCGTGCCCGTGGGCGACTGGCTCCGGGGCCCGCTGCGGGACTGGGCGGAGTCACTGCTCGACGAGCGGCGCCTGGCTGCCGACGGCTACCTCCAGCCCGGCCCGGTCCGGGACGTGTGGCGGCGACACCTGGAGGGCAGGGCCGCGGATCAGCACCTGCTGTGGGACGTGCTCATGTTCCAGGCCTGGGCCCAGCACGCGAAGGTGTAGCTGCGCCCACGTCGGAGGACGCCCGTGCTCAGGCGGTGCCCTGGTTCCGGGTGACGGCCAGTCGCAGGATGGTCCGGTAGGCCCGGAGGCGCTCCCGCGCCTGGGGTCGGTGTTCGGGTTTCAATCCGAGGAAGGCCCAGACCGCGCTCCGGAGCGCCATCTCCCCGACGGTGGCTCCCCGGAGGAGCCGCCGGCGCCAGGCGGGACCGTGCTTCTCGAAGAACCGCTCCGTGCTCCGGTAGCTGTGGATCAGAGCCTCCGCTTCGACCTTGCGCCGGGTGGCTCCGCCGATGTGGACGACCGGGGGGGTGGGGACGAACCAGATCTCGTAGCCATGCTCCCGGATCCGGGTGCAGAGGTCGTTGTCCTCGTAGTACATGAACATGCTCTCGTCGATGCCGGCGACGGCTTCGACGGCGTCCCTGCGCAGGAACATCGCCGCGCCGGTCACCCAGTCCACCCGGCAGGCACGGTCCGGGGCCCGCTCGCGCACGCCGGGGATGAGCCGGGCGAGCATGGTCTTGCCCATGAGTTCGGTCCACAGGTTGGGTCCCGGCCCACACGACGGCTGTTTGGAGCCGTCCGGGAAGATGAGGGTTGGCCCCGCCATCCCCACGTGCGGATGGTCATCGAGGAACGACACCACCTGGTGCAGGGCGGCGACGTCGGGCACCGTGTCGTTGTTGAGCAGGAGGATGTAGTCGCCGCCGGCGGCGGCGATGCCCTGGTTGTTGGCCACCGCCGTGCCCCCGTTCTCCTCGTTGGCGATGAGGTGCACCCAGGGGTAGCCGGTGCGCAACACCTCGACGGAACCGTCCTTCGAGCCGTTGTCGACGACGATGACCTCGAAGCCGGCGTCTTTCAGCGGATCGAGGCAGCCGGGGAGGAGATCCTTCCCGTTCCAGTTCGGGATGGTGATGCTGAGGCGGCTCAACCGTCCTGACCCGAGAGCAGCAGGTCGGGGAGGGAACGGTACTCGTCGACCACGTAATGAGCCTCCGGTTCGGGGATGGAGATGTCGTCGTAGACGCCCCGGTAGCGTACCGCCGTCATCCCGGCGGCCAGTGCCCCTCCGACGTCGGTGCGCTTGCGGTCGCCCACGTGGGCCGCGCCTCCGGGGGCCACGTCGAGTTGGTCGAGGGCGGCGTGGAAGGCGCCGGCCGCCGGCTTGTAGATCCCCGTCTCGTCGGAGAACACCAGGCTGTCGAACAGGTCGAGCAGGCCGCGCTGCTCCAGATGCCAGCGCAGTACGGGCGAGGGCGTGAGGCCGATGTCGCAGATGATCCCGAGGCGGACCCCGGCTCCAGCCAGGCGGCGGAGGCAGCCGTCGACTCCCTCGGCCAGATGCAGCTCCGTGGCCCGACCGGCCTCGGAGAAGCCTTCGATCAGGGCGTCCCGCAAGTGCCGGCTGTCCAATCCGACTTCGGCCAGGTCGAGCTCAGCCAGGATCGTGTCGACCGCGTCGGGTACGCAGTACTGCTCGTTGGCCACCCAGGCGTCCTGATAGCGGGCGAAGGCAACCTGGTGGCACTGGCGCAGCCTCGGCTCGTCGACCTCCGCGTCGTGCTCGGCCAGGATGGAGCACAGCACTTCCATGCGGCCGGCCACGAGCGCGTCGGGCGGTTCCCACATCAAGGTGTTCCAGAAATCGAAGGTGACAGCCTTGATCGGCGGGCTCATCACGGACGGTCCAACACCTGTCGCAGCTCCTCGAGGGCATGGTCGTTGCACCAATTATCCGGCCTGAAGTACGCCTCCCGCTCCACCGTCTCGACGATGACGACGTCGGCCGCCGCGATCTCCCGCCACATGGTGGCCATCGTCACCCCCTCGGCCCAGTGGGCGGTGTGGAGCTCGGGGAAGAACCGGGCCAGGTCGGGGATGAGCCGGTTCCCGAACGAGTCGTGGATCAGCAGGGCGCGGGTCGGTGGTCCACCGGCGTCCGGGGCGGGGACAGGCGAGCTCCAGCGCCCGACCCCGTCGGGGTCCCGGGCGAGCTGCGTTCCCTGGCGGGCGTTCGGGTCGTCCAGCCAGTAGGTCGGAACCACCTCGGTCGTGTGGCGTCCGAGCAGCCGGGGGAGCTCCATGGTGAAGGCGCGCTCCCGGCCTCGCTCCGGCTGGACGGAACCCCAGCGGGCCTTGTCCAGCGTGGTGAGGACGCCCTCGAGGGCGATGGCCGCCCCGTAGGGCGTCCAGTGGGAGTCGCGTTCGAAGTAGATGGGCTCGACGCCGTCGCCGCGCTGCTCGAGGGAGCGCCGCGCGTCCACCCAGCCCGGGAGCTGAGCCGCCCGGGCCGCCTGCCACAACTGCTCCCGGTTGGCGGCGCAGGGTGGACGGAGCGCACCGGCGGGAAGGCGGTCGGCCCATACCGTGGATTTGTCCGGTGCCACGATGAAGGCGACCTTCCTCCCCGAGTCCCGTATCAGCCGGAGGAACGTGTCCCACATGGCCACGGCCTGACGGGGCCCGACGCCGCCCCGGCAGGCGTTCTCCAGCTCCCCGGCCAGGAAGAGGGCGTCGCCGCTTCCGGCCACCACCTTCGGGTTGGCCTGGCCGAAGGCCGGGTCCTCCCCGAAGACGGACCGGTCGACCCAGGCGTCGCCCCGGACGGCCAGCTCCCGGAGGGGGAGACGCTCGGCCAGGGCCCGCTCCAGGGAAGAGGAGACCTTCCCCGGGTCACGCAGACCGGGCCAGGGGGCCAGGGGCCGGTTCTCGAGCGGACGGGCCCGGACGCCCACCCCGGTCAGCACCAGGGGCAGGAAGAGGAAGATGAGGGCGGCGAGGGCGAGACCGGTGGTGGCGGTGGATCGGCAGGGCGGGTGGCTCCTCATCAGAACCGGAAGTACAGGAAGGGGCTGAACGTGCCGGAGGCCACCAGCAGGCCGGCGTAGGCGACACCCATGGTGGACACCAGCGTGCGGGACAGCGTCGCCGCCCGGCTGACGGAGGCGTCGATCCAGGGCCCGACCACGGCCCGGCGGGGGAGCACCAGGGTGGCGAGACCGATGGTCAGGAGCCAGAACCGCTGGGCGGTGAGGGCAGCGCCGAGGTCCGGTCCGAGCTTCCAGCCGGCGAGGGGGTTGAACATGGCGCCGGTGATGTCGAGGGCCACCGAGAGGTCCGGGGCCCGGAACAGGGCCCAACCGACGCAGACGATCACGAAGGTCAGGAGCTGGCGGGCCGGGTTGCGTCCGCCGGCCGCCGGGGCGCGCCCCCGGACACGCTCGACGATGAGCCAGAAGCCGTGGTAGGCGCCCCAGAAGAGGAAGGGGAGGCCGGCCCCGTGCCAGATCCCGGTCAGGAGGAAGACCACGCCCAGGTTCACATAGGTGCGCCGGGGGCCGCGCCGGTTCCCGCCCAGGGGCAGGTACAGGTAGTCACGGAACCACCTCGAGAGGCTCATGTGCCAGCGGCGCCAGAACTCGGTCACCGATTCGGCCGAGTAGGGCCGGTCGAAGTTCTCCGGCAGACCGAACCCGAACATGCGGCCCAGCCCGATGGCCATGTCGGAGTAGCCCGAGAAGTCGAAGTAGATCTGGACGGCGAAGGCCAGCACCGCGGTCCAGGCGGCCACGAAGGTCAGGTCGCCTCCGGGGAGGGCGAAGCCGACGTCAGCCACTTTGGCCACGGCGTCGGCCACCACCACCTTCTTGCACAGCCCCCAGGCGAACCGGGGGAAGCCGGCGGCCAGGTCGTCGACCCGGCGGTGCCGGGGGGCGGGGTCCCGAGCTGGGAGGCGATCTCGTGGTACCGGACGATTGGCCCGGCCACCAGCTGGGGGAACATCGACATGTAGACGGCGAAATCCACCAGCCGACGCTGGGGTTCCCGCACGCCCCGGGCCACGTCGACGATGTAGCTCAAGCTGTGGAAGGTGAAGAATGAGATGCCGATGGGCAGGGCCAGCATGGGGACGTGCAGGGCCTCGAGACCGGTGAGTCCGATGACGTGGTTCGCCTGCTCGACGGCGAACCCGGCGTACTTCCAGATCAGGAGCGGGACGAGATCGGCGGCGACGACCAGGCCGAGGATGATCCGCCGCCGTCCGGGATCGTGATTCCGGTCAAGGGAGAGGCCAGCGGCGAAGTTGAGGACGACCACGGCGGCGAACAGCACCACGAACAAGCCCGCGCCCCAGGCGTAGAACACCAGGCTGGCGGCGGTGAGCAGAGCATTGCGCCGGCTCGGAGCCAGGGCCCAGTAGGCGGCCAGGACGACAGGCAGGAAGAACCAGAGGAAGACGGCGGAGGCGAACGACACGATCGGAGCCTACGCGGGCCTTCAGGCGTGGCTGATGCTCGGCTTCGTCCCGGCGACGAGGAACTGCTTGCCGAGGATCCGCCAGAGCGGAGGGAGGTTCAAGTACAAGCGGGTGAGGCCCGCAGAAGCCGGCAGGACCGATCGGAACGAGTAGGGAAGGAACCGCGGGGTCACCCGCTCGACCGTGTAGCCGGCAGCAAAAAGGTGTTCCGCGACCGCTACATGTGTGAGAGGCAGGATGTGATCGGCGCAGTCGAAGTACTCGGCCGCGCAGTAGCGGAAGTTTGGTCCCATGATGACGATGTGGCCACCGGGCCGTAGGACGCAGCGGAGACGCTCAAGTAAGGAGGCCACCGCTTCTCCCGTCTCGAGGTGCTCGAGCAGATTGGACGCGAAGACGAGCTCGAAATAGTCCTCGGGCAGGTCGGCCTCCATGATGGGAGCGATCTGCGCCCGAACCCCCGGCAGGGCGCTCAGTCCCTGATCGACCATGTCCACCGCCCAGCGTTCTGGAGCCGGGATGTTGGCGATGAACTCGCCAAATCCTGCGGCGGGGTCGAGGACCCGCTCCGGTGATCCGAAGGTCAGGTGGATCCATCGTGCAATCTCGGACCAGACGCGTTGACGCGCGACGCGATCGACGTCCTTGAATCGGTACTCATAGATGCGTTCGAGATGCGTCCTCACCACCTCCGCTTGACGGTGTTCGGTCCATGGTCACATTGGGCTCAGGCGCTACCCTCCCACCATGGAGTTCGCGACCGATGTCACGATCGTAGGTGGGTGCGGTCGAGTGGGGCTCCCACTTGGGCTGGCGTTCGCGTCCCGTGGCCTTTCCGTCATCCTGTACGACGTCGACGCGGACGCGGTCGCATCGGTGTGTCAGGGCCGCATGCCGACCAAGGAACCAGAGGCCGACAAGCTCCTCCAGATGACGCTCGGGTTTTCCCTGACCGCCACGACCGACCGGGCGGCGGTGTCGAGTGCCGAGCATGTCGTCATTGTGATCGGCACCCCGGTTGATGAGCACCTCAACCCCGACCCTTCCACTGTCGTGAATCTCATCGACGAGTTGCGAGACGACCTCGTCGAGGGACAGCTGCTGATACTCCGCAGCACGGTTTTCCCGGGTGTGACGCGGCTTGTCGACGAGCATGTGCGGCAGCTGGGACTGGGACTGGACGTGGCCTTCTGTCCGGAGCGCATCGCCGAAGGTCGTGCGCTCACCGAGCTGTTCGAGTTGCCGCAGATCGTCGCAGGCTGCGGGCCGAACGCCATTGGTCGCGCCGAGAAGCTCTTCCGTGTCCTGACCGACGACGTCGTCGAGCTCGAACCTGAAGAAGCCGAACTGGCCAAGCTGTTCACGAACACCTGGCGCTACATCAAGTTCGCCACCGCCAACCAGTTCTTCATGATCGCCAATGACTGCAATCTCGACTTCGAGAAGATCCGGGCTGCACTTTCCTATCGCTACCCGCGGGTGGCGGACCTGCCCCAGGCGGGCTTCGCCGCGGGCCCCTGCCTGTTCAAGGACACCATGCAGCTCGCCGCCTTCAACAACAACAATTTCGTCCTCGGTCATGCCAGCATGACCATCAACGAGGGCCTACCCCTGTACGTGATCGCCCGTATGGAGCGAGAGTGGGATCTCTCCGATCGCGTGGTTGGGATCCTTGGTATGGCGTTCAAGGGCGACTCGGACGACATCCGGTCCAGTCTGAGCTACAAGCTGCGGCGGGTGCTGCGTTTCAAGGCCAAGGCAGTGCTCTGCACCGATCCGCACGTCACCTGCGACGAGAATCTCGTTCCGCTCGAGGAAGTCTTGGCGAAGGCGGACATCCTGGTGATCGGGGCTCCCCACGCGGCTTACGCCGAACTGCACACGGAGCTTCCCGTCGTTGACATCTGGAATCTGCTGGGTCGAGGGGTGCGGATTTGAGACCCCGAGTGTCGATCGTCGTCCCCGCCTACAACGAGGGGGCGACCATCGTGGGGTGCGTCGACCGGATCCTCGAGGCGGTGATCACGCCCTGCGAGGTCCTCGTGGTCTACGACTCGCCAGACGACTCCACCGCGCCATATGCCGAGAAGCTCGCCGGCGAGGACGATCGTGTCGTCCCCACGCTGAACACCTACGGCCGAGGTCCAGCCCGGGCCATCAGATTCGGGATCGACCAGGCGGCGGCTGAAGTCGTTGTCGTCACGATGGCCGACGGTTCCGACGATGTCACCCAGATCGACCACCTCGTTCGCCTGGTGGAAGGAGGCGCGACCGTCGCGGTCGCCTCCCGTTACATGCCTGGCGGCCAGCAGGTCGGTGGTCCGCGGATGAAGGGCTTGCTGTCGAGAAGTGTTGGTCTGTCTCTCCACTGGCTTGCCCGGGTAGGGACGCACGACCCCACGAGTTCTTTCAAGGCCTACTCCAGGCGTTTCATCGAATCCGTCGGGATCGCCTCGGACGCCGGATTCGAGGTGGCCATCGAGCTGGTGGCCAAGGCACGACGACTCCGGCTCCCGATCGTCGAGATCCCGACGATCTGGCTCGACCGGGTCGAGGGTTCGTCGAACTTCCGGCTGCGCGAGTGGGCTCTCGACTACTTGCGTTGGTACCTCTTCAGCTTTGGTCCCCGTCTCACCGTCGAACAAGTTCGAAGGAGTGGCGTTCGATGAGCAAGGTCGTCGTCACCGGAGCCGCCGGATTCATCGGAGGTTACGTCGTCGAGCATCTTCTGGAGCAGGGCTACGAGGTCGTGGGCGTGGACGACCACTCGAAGTACGGCAAGCTCACCAAGTCCTATGACAGCCATCCGCACTATCGGCTCGTCGAGGCCGATGCCCGCGATGTCGCCCTCCTGACCGAACTCCTGACCGATGCGGATCACTTCATCGCCGGTGCAGCCATGATCGGAGGTATCTCCTACTTCCACACCTATCCCTACGATCTGTTGGCCATGAACGAGCGGATCATCGCCGCCTCATGCGACGCGGCCATCGAAGCTCACCGCAAGGGGCAATTGAAGAAGGTGACCTACATCAGCTCCTCGATGGTCTTCGAGTCGGCCGACTTCTGGCCGTCGTACGAAGGCCAGGAGCGGAGCATTCCTCCTCCGGCATCGTCTTATGGTTTCCAGAAGCTCGCGCTCGAGTACTTCGCCCGCGCCGCGTGGGACCAGTACCGGCTGCCGTACACGATTGTCCGTCTCTTCAACTGTGTCGGGATCGGAGAATGCCGGGCGCTGGGGGAGACCGAGGTGCTCAGCGGCAACGTACGCCTGGCGATGAGTCATGTCGTGCCCGACCTGGTGCAGAAGGTGTTGCGGGGTCAGGACCCATTGCACATCCTGGGGGACGGGAAGCAGGTCCGGCACTACACGTACGGCGGCGACCTGGCCCGCGGGATTGCGCTGGCCATGGAACATCCTGACGCCCGGAACGACGACTTCAATCTCTCCACCGCCGAGTCCACGACCGTATTGGAAGTGGCGGAGTTGGTTTGGCGCAAAATCAAGGGCCCAGACGTGCCCTTCCGCTACGTGTCGGATCAGCCCTACGAATACGACGTGAGGCAGCGAATCCCGTCGACCGACAAGGCCAAGCGGATCCTCGGGTTCGAAGCCACGACACCGCTCGATGAGATGCTGGATCAAGTGATTCCCTGGATCGAGAGAATGATGCTGGCGGGTCGGATCTGAAGAAGGTCCGAGAGACCGCCAATCCGCTCGTGCTCCAACTGCGGGCGTCGACCATCAGGTCTCCGTGGACGGTTGCTCACTATGGCGGTCTTGCAGTGGCCGCCGTAGTCCTCGTGGTCCTGAACCAGGGCCAATGGTTCATCGGGGATGAATGGACTTTCATCGCTCAACGCAAGGCGGGGGACCTCCTCCTACCACACAATGGGCATTGGACGAGTCTTCCCCTGTTGGTCTTCCGTGGGATCAACGCGCTTTTCGGACTCGGAAGCTACCGGCCCTACATCTTGGTGCTGATCGCCGTGCATCTGATGGCTACCCATCTCTTATGGCGTGTGATGTACCGATCAGGTGTCGCTCCCGGGATTGCGACAGGCCTCGCTGCAGTCTTCGCTCTTCTTGGAGCAGGACACGAGAACTTGCTTTGGGCCTTTCAGATCACCTTCGTCGGAGCACTGGCTTTCGGCCTCGCCTTTCTGCTGCTCACTGACCACGACGGTGGAATCAGCCGCCTCGACCGGTTTGGCTGGCTGGCTGGTTTGGCGACGATGATGTTTTCGGGGGTGGCGCTGACGATGGTTGGCGTCGTGGGCCTGAACGCAATCATCAGAAGGGGCTGGAGGACCGGATTCCTTGTTATGGGGCCGCCGATGGGCGCGTACCTCCTGTGGAGTTGGGGCTGGGGGTGGAGAGATGTGAACTCCGACCTGGACCTCTCCCTGCCGGTCCTGCTCCAGCTTCCTGATTATGTCCTGAAAGGGCTCACTGCGACCCTCGCTCACGGCGTGGGACTTGAAGGAGGAGGGCCCGCCCTTCTCCTCTGTCTTCTGATCTGGGTAGCCCGCGCGCCGACTGGAATCGGTCGCCGGAAGTTTGACGTGAGTCTTGCATGTGCGGCTGGGGCGGTGTCGTTGTTTCTGATTGCTGCACTGGTGCGGTTGGGTACCCGCACCGTCGAGCAAAGCCAGTCGTCTCGCTATTTGTATCTCGGTGTGGCCTTACTTCTTCCGTTGGTCGGCGCTGTTCTCAGCAGTTTGAGCCCCGGAAGTCTGGGGAACCGAGTGATACTGCCCATGGTCGGTGTGATGGTCCTCGTTCATGGGGTGAACG
This sequence comes from uncultured Actinomycetes bacterium, assembly GCA_963789165.1. GTDB lineage: Bacteria > Actinomycetota > Acidimicrobiia > IMCC26256 > BP-133 > CAWBJP01. Next base: position 113,932 of record CAWBJP010000010.1, on the reverse strand, counting down.
TCCTTCGAGAGGCGGCAGACGTCACGAGCGCAAGGGAGCAGGCGTCGCACGCCGTGATCGCGGCCGCAGCTGGAATCGCGTTTCGGCATGAACCGGTGATCGCCGACGAAGGCAGGCGAATTCCGCCTCCCGAGCCAGTCAATGCTCCTGCCTTGTCGTTCAAGGCAATTGGCCAGCTCGTCAGACATGGTGAACTGCCTGTGACGGCGCACGTCGATCCATTGAGTCACCTAGGGGCTGCAACGCAGCTTCAATTATCGGCAACGTCGAGGCCGATGTGGGAGCTCGAGGACGCGAAGCGACCCAGGCTTATCGGGACTCGTAGCGAGCCATTCGAGACCATTAGGGGTCTAGGATGCGTCTCCATACTGAAGTCCGCGAGACCGGAGATTACGATTGCAACCGAGGAGCCAGCTTCGCTCTTGATCAAGTCGGCGCGCGCTGGTTCGGCATCGTTGTTACTAAAGCAAAAGGATGGAAGGTTCGCCAAATATTCCGATTCGGGGCTCTCGCCGTGGGTCCGTCGAGTACGCCTGGCTGCCGGCGAAGGTCGATACGTGAACATCGCCATTCATCCTGTGATCCTCGAGATCACCCTCCCAGGCGACGGTGAGGCCACGGTATGCGGGCTCAGAACCTCGTCGACGGGTACCGGAAGCGGTTCCGGCGGAGATGGCCCCTAGGATCGACCGGCGTCACTTGCCATCCAGGATCTCGAAGTTCACCGGGTTCAGGCATGGCTCACAAAACGTTTGACGTACGCCTGCCGCTTCTCCAGCAGGATGGTCACGCTCGACACCCGTTTGAGCAACCGGAACCAGACCGCGTCGCTGACCGAACGGTGATCCGTGCGCAGCACATAGGGATAGTCCCGCCCAGCCAGGATGGCGAGGCGCCGCAGGTAGAAGTCCGGTGTGTACCGGTAGGAGACCCGGAGCCCGGCCCGCTTGGCCGCGTCGGCCACCTGCGGCCAGGTGCGGTAGTGGGTCAGGTGGTGGACGTAGTCGGAGTGGCGGTCCACGAACACGGCCAGGTCGTCGCCCTTGCGGTACTTGCCCAGTCCCATCCGGCTGAGGGCGGCGATGGCGTCCCGCCGGAGGTCGTGACTGGCGATGCGATGTACCAGCGGGAGGTACAGGTGACCTTCGAGGATGTAGTCGCGCAGCGGGAACAGGTGCGCAGCCACGCCTCCTGGCCGCAGCACCCGGGCGTTCTCCCGGAAGAAGGCGTCGAGGGCGGGTACGTGCTCGCCGACCTGGTTCGACACGACGACGTCGAACGTGTCGTCCTTGAACGGCCACGGCTCGTCCTTGGAGGCCACCCGGAGCCGGTCGTCCCAGTCCAGGTCCGGGAATCGGGTCGAGAGCAGGTGACGGGCGTCGTCGAGGAAGCCGGACCGCTGGATCTCCTCGTCATGGACGTCGAACCCCGACACGTCGAGATCGGCGCCTTCGGTGGCGGCTCCGAAGTTCTCCAGCAGGTAGCGCATGAGCAGGCCGTTGCCGCAGCCGGCGTCCAACAGGGACACGTGGGTGTGGCCGGCCATCCGGGCTTCTGTGGCCACCACCGCCAGCAGGTGTTCGTGGGTGGTGGACGAGGCGCGCGCCACCGAGCTGCTCAACGCAGGGCCCGCCGGAGCCGGGTGACGGCCCGGTCCGCCACCGCCACGATCCCACCCCGGTTGGCGTTGGCCCGCAGCGTGGTGGCCAGGGGCCGGAGGCGGCCGAGGGCGGTGCGGCTCAGTCCCTTGATCGGTGCGGCGTTCGAGGTCGTCGATACGGGCGTAGGCGGCGGTGAGCTCCAGTTCCGCCGGCGAGGCGGTGGGGAACCGCCGCCGGGGCAGCCCGGCCAGGTCGTCCACCAGCGAAGGTTTGACCTCGCCCGCCTTGGCCAGCCGGGTCACCTCGTCGGGGACGATGGCCCCGGCCGCCACCGCCTCCCGGTAGGCCGGTATCCAGAGGTCCCGCAAGGGGTTCTCGTCGTTCTTCCACGGCTGGGTCGGCACCACGGTGTAGTGCGTCAGCTTGGTGATGCCCGGCTCGTAGTGCTCCAGGTGGTTCCATTCCGGGGGCAGCGTGTCGTCGATCTCGCCAGGGTCGACGAGGCACAGATCGAACATGAGGTCCTCGTAGGAGTAGCGACCCTCGTCGAGACCGGCGACGATCTCGGTCGATGTCCCAGTCGAGCCGGGAGCAGTCGAGGACCATGACGCTCATCTGGCGCCCCGGGTGGAACGAGCGGCTGTCCTTCCACGCCGCCGGCGGCTCGTCCTGGCGGGTGACCATCACCTTGTGGCCGTCGAAGGGGCGGGTCCACAACTCCTCGATGTCGGCGAAGACCTGCATGTCGGCGTCGAGGTAGATGGCCCGGCCCTGGTAGCCGCACCGGGCGGGGATCTGGAACCGGCAGAACGAGAACGTGGTGCGGGGCTGGTTCCGGCGGTGCTTGGGTTTCGGGCCGTCGTAGTTGCGGATGAACTCCACCCGCACCGGGTGCTTGGTGTTCTGGCGGATGGTGTACTCCAGCACCCGGGCGGCGGGCATCTGGTTGTCCTCGGTGCCGGCGAAGATCCGGATGGGCTCGACCAGGGGCCGGTAGTCGATGGCGTGCCGGCGGGCGATCTGCTCGAACTCCGGGAACTGCAGGTCGAAGCTGGGCTGGTTGTTCACCAGCCGGGTGGCGCCCGAGAGCGTCTCGAAGGTGGAGCTGTAGCTCTGGCCCCCGTCGATGCCCAGGGAGCGAACCTTCTTGGCCCCCAGCAGCCCGAGGATGTTGAGGGCCGCTTCGGAGCTGAAGTAGCGGACGTCGACCACCGGCGAACCGGGGAAGATCCGGTCGACCTCGGTGTTGTACCAGACGAGGCGCCCCTGCTCGTCGAGTGCCTTCAGGACCGGGATGACCTCGACGAAGTCGTCCAGCAGCCTCAGGCTGTTCCGGGTCTGGACGTGCGGCACCCGGGGCATGAGCAGGAAGCGGCAGTGGTCGGCCAGGTGCTCGGCGCAGGCCTCGACGACGTCGAGGTCCATGATGTGGGCGATGTCCACCGCCACCTCGTTGACCACGTGGTTGAGGGAGATGACGTTGTAGGCGTCGAGGTCCACGTCGCCGAGGTGGGCGAAGGTGGGCCCCTTGCCCAGCATGAGCCAGGGCTTGTCGGGGAAGCGGTTCGAGGCGAGCCATTGGCTGAGGCCGATCACGGGGCGCCGTCCTCCTTCTGATCGGTCACGTGGGCAGATCGGTCACGTCGTGGGCGGGAGCATGGGGGCCGCGTCACGGATGGCGACCAGGTCGGCGAGCAGGCCGTCGAGGTCGGCCAGGCGGACCATGTTGGGACCGTCGCTCAGGGCCTCGTCGGGGTTCTCGTGGATCTCCATGAACAGGGCGTCGACCCCGACGGCGACGGCCGCCCGGGCCAGGAAGGGGACGAACTGGCGCTGGCCGCCGGAGCTGGTGCCGCGCCCGCCGGGCATCTGGACGCTGTGGGTGGCGTCGAACACGACCGGGTAGCCGGCGGTGCGCATCCGGGGCAGCCCGCGGAAGTCGACCACCAGGGCGTTGTGGCCGAAGGAGGAGCCCCGCTCGGTGAGCAGGATCCGTTCCGTGCCCGCCACCTCCAGCTTGCGTACGACCTGGTCCATCTCGGCGGGGGAGACGAACTGGCCCTTCTTCACGTTCACCACCCGGCCGGTGGCCGCCGCGGCCAGGAGCAGGTCCGTCTGGCGGCACAGGAAGGCCGGGATCTGGAGGATGTCCACCACCTCCGCCACCGGCTTCGCCTGCCACGTCTCGTGGATGTCGGTGACGAGGGGGACGTCCAGCTCCCGCTTCACCCGCTCCAGGACGGCCAGGCCGTTCTCCAGGCCTGGGCCCCGGTACCCGTCGATGGACGTTCGGTTGGCCTTGTCGAAGCTGGCCTTGAAGACGTAGCCGACCCCCGCCCGCCGGCAGGCCTGGGCCACCCCTTCGGCGATCCGCAGGGTGATGTCCTCCCCCTCGATGGCGCACGGACCTCCGAGGAGCACGAGGCGTCCGTCTCCGATGACGACCTCGTCGGTGACCGCCACCGGTTTCACGCCACGCCCCCGGAGGCCAGGGCCACCGCCTGGGCCAGATCCTCGGGGGTGTTGACCTCGAGCACGGGGTGGTCGATGGGACAGACCCGGATCCGGTGGCCGTGTTCCAGGACCCGGAGCTGCTCGAGGCCCTCGGACTGCTCCAGGGGCGTGGGTGGCCATGGCCGCGTAGTCGGCCAGGAACTGACGGGTGAAGGCGTACAGGCCGATGTGGTGGAAGACGGGGAGGGGTTCGGCCACGTTTGTGCGCCGGTAGGGGATGGGGCTGCGGGAGAAGTAGAGGGCGTCACCGGCCCGGTCGCAGATCACCTTCACCACGTTGGGGTCGTCTGGCGCCGCCGTCGTGGAGGGGCGCGGCCACCGTCGTCATCACCGGGTGCTCGCCGGCCCGGTAGGGGCCCACCAGGGCGCTCAGCATCTCGGGGGTCACGAAGGGCTGGTCGCCCTGGACGTTGACGACCACGTCGGCATCGGGATGGCGCCCGGCCACCTCGGCCACCCGGTCGGTACCGGTGGGGTGGCCGGCGTCGGTCAGCTCCGCCCGGCCGCCGAAGCCCTCCACCGCCTCGATGATCTCGGTGTCGGGGGTGGCCACCACCAGCTCGTCGAGGTCGTCGCAGGCGGCGGCGGACTCGTACACCCAACGGACGAGCGGGCGCCCGGCCAGGTCGGCCAGGGGTTTTCCCGGGAAGCGGGTCGCTCCCATCCGCGCCGGAATGACGCCCAGGATGCGCATGTCCGCTACAGACCGCCCCGCACGAGGTCGTGGACGCGCACCAGGCCGACGCAGCGCCGGTCGGCGTCGACCACGGGCAGGACCGAGATCTGCGAGGGACGGTCCTCCATGAGCTGGAGGGCGTTGTAGGCCAGTTCGTCGGGATGCGACGACGACTGGGTCGGCGGTCATCACCGTCTCGGCGGTGACGTCGACCACGGCGGTGGCGTCGCGCTGCATGGCCCGGCGCAGGTCGCCGTCGGTGATGATGCCGACCAGGCGGCCGTCGGCGTCGATGACGACGACCGCGCCGAGGCCGCCCTCACCCGTCCGGGCCAGGATGTCGAGCCACCCGGCGTCGGGCGCCAGGGACGGCACCTCGGCGTGCATGACGTCGGCCACCCGCAGCGTGAGCCGGCGCCCCAGGGCGCCCGACGGGTGGTTGAGGGCGAAGCGTTCCGGGGTGAGACCCCGCACCTCGTAGAGGGAGATGGCGAGCGCGTCACCGAGGGCCAGGGCCACGCGTGGTGCTCGAGGTGGGGGCGAGGTTGAAGGGGCACGCCTCGCGGCTGGCGCCGGCGTCGATGGTGACGTCGGCCGCCCGGCCGAGGGTCGAGGCCGGCCGCCCGACGATGGCGATCATGCGCACCTGGCGGTTCCGCAGGTAGGGCAGGATGGCCCGCAGTTCGTCGGTCTCACCGCTGTTGCTCACGGCGATGACCACGTCGTCGCCGGTGACGGCCCCGAGGCCACCGTGGAGGGCGTCGACGGGGTGCAGGAAGATGGCCGGCGTCCCCGTGCTGGTCAGGGTGGCCGCCACCTTGGCCGCGATGATGCCGGACGTGCCCGCCCCGGTCAGGATCGCCTTGCCCCGACAGGCGGCGAGGAGGGCGACGGCCTTCTCGAAGGCGGCCTCATCGAGGCGGTCGGCGGCTTCGAGCAAGCGCTTGGGCCTCGACGCGCAGGACGTCGGCGGGGGCTCGGCGGGACGTCGGCTCAGACAGGTCGAGGCTCCTTCCCCCACGGCACCACCACGAAGACCGTGCTCGCAAAAGCATACGTGGTGGCGGAGAGCGGATTTTGGATCAGCCCAGGACCGCCCGGAAAGCCCGGCTCCACTGCTCGGCGACCACCTCGGGGGCGAACCGTCTCCGGATGAAGGCGCCGCCCTCCTCGACGTGGTGGCGGCGGAGCTCCGGTTCCCGGGCGTAGCGGGCCACGTGCGCCTCCCAGTTCCCGACGAGCACGTAGGGCGCGAACTCCTCGTAACTGGGGATCAGGTCGGCGACGACCGGGGCCCCGAGCATGAGCGAGGTGACGATCCGATTGCTCGTCTTGCAGATGGTGAACGGGTTCACCGTGATGGGCAGGAGGGACATATCGGCGCCAGCGATCACCGATGGGAAGGTGCGCAGCTTCCAGGGGACGTAGCGGGTCGGGAACCCGGCCGGGGCCAGGTGCCGCCGGTACGCCTCCCTGGAATTGGTGACCACCGTCAAGTCGATCGGGAGGTGCGCATGGAGCCGGTTGAGGTCGGGAACGATCCCACCGAGGTCGACGAGCCCGAAGCGGGGGCTGTCCGAGCCGGCGTGGCCGAACCACACGAGCCGCGCCCCGCCCTTCCGGGCCCGTCGGCCCGGGCGTCCGGCCCGGGTCGGCGCGATCACGGGGTCGAGGGCGTCGTCGACCAGGAACACGCAGTCCTTTTCGACCAGGTCGGCGTTCTGGACCAGGTCGGCCAACCCCGGCGATGACACGGTGACGGCATCGGCCAGCTCGATCATTCGGCCCAGGCGACCGGCGCGCTCGGCCAGCTCGGGCCGCCCGTCAGGGTTGTGGAAGTGGTTGTCACAGAGGTCGAACACGATCCGTACCCCACGGGCGGAAAGCCGCTCGGCCAGGTCGAGGTCCGCCGTCTCATACGCCTTCTGGAACACCACCAGGTCGTAACGCTCGGACGACGAGGGATCGAAGATCTCGCTGCGCCAGCCCACTCCGGCCATGAGCTGTTGGGGGACGAGGCAGCGCACCCGAACGCTGGCGACGTCGTCCCGGGGCGTGAAGGGTTTCCATGCGACGGAAGGCTGGCTCACTTGGTGGCGAAGAGATGGAAACGGTCGGCCCGGCGCAGCAGCGCGGCGAGCTTGGCCGGGGGGGTCAGCAAGGCGTTGGGCCCGACCTGAGAGGCGAGCGGCTCCACCTCGTGGCGGTCGAGCCGGCCCTGCCGGGCCCGCCGGTAACCCCAGCTCCGGGCCATGTCCTTGCTGAGCGTCTCGTGCACGACCCGGACGTCGCGGAACCCGAGCCTCTCGAGGAACGTCTTGGCCTCCGCGGGGGGTAGAGCATCGTGTGCCGGGCTCGTAGGAATACCAGTCCTGGCCGAAGAGCCTTGCGCTCACACCGGCCGGGTTCGGAACGGCCACATGGAGGCGACCGCCGACGGCCAGGAGAGCCTTGAGGCGGCTCATCGTGTCCCAGGGGTCGTAAAGATGCTCGAGGACGTGGTTCAGCCGGAGGGCGTCCACCGTTCCTGGCTCCGATCGACTCCCAGGCACTCCTCCACCAGGTAAGCCTCGTGGCCCGCCGCCCGCACGGCGTCGACCACGGTGGGCGTGAAGTCGACCCCGATCGGCGACCATCCGAGAGCGGCGGCCCGGTCCAGAAAGGCGGTCGAACCGCAGCCGAAGTCGACGAACCTGGCTTCTGGTCGGGGAGGCGTGTAGTAGTTGGAGGTGATCGCCGGAGTTGGTCGGGAAGCACCCGATGGAACAACAACAGGACGGCTCGTGCGGGCAGGGCCAGGAGACCCGAGCTGGCCGCACTGACGGTCTCGGGTCGATAGGGCTGATACGCCTCGGGATACAGCTGACCCAGGTCGGATTCCTTCACCCGGGTGGCCAGGAAGAGAATGCGGCAGTTCCTGCACCGGGCGTACTCCAGTTCCTCCACCAGACTGTACAGACGATCCACGCAGGGCAGGGCGGGTTCCACCTCGGGGGAGGCGCAGTACGGACAGGCCTCGAGGTGCTCCAGGGCAACCACAGCTTTCCCCTTTCTACTCCGCAACCACAATTGACGAGGACTCAGGACGGCGCGGCTGGGAACCATCTCCTGGCTCTCGGACCCGGAAGAAGTAGAACACCGCCGCCGCCGATCCGCCGATCCCGGCGAAAACCACTCTGGAGAGCGCCACCCCGGCCCCTCCGAACAGCTCGCCGAGCACGAAATACCCGGCCAGCGTGAGCGTCGAGGCGACGATGCTGACGGCGAGCAGAAATCGGACGTGTCCGCCGGCCAGGAGCACGGGGCGGGTCCAGAAGGCCGGCAGGGTCAGTGCGGTCCCCGCGAAGAGCACCGCCGCGGCGCTGACCGCCGGACGGTACTCGGGCCCGGCGACGGCCGGGACCAAGAAGGGCAACAGAGGAACAAAGAGCAGCGCGGCGGCGCCGATGGGAGATCCCACCTTGAGCATGTAGCGCCGGGCCGCCTGCTGCATCCCCCGGTGATCCCCGGTGCCCGCCATGGCGGCCAGCCGGGGATACACGACCTGCTGGAGGGGCAGCACCAGGCTGCTCATGGGGGCCGCCACCGAGCGCGCCAGACGGTAGTAACCCGCTTGGGTGGGCCCGGCCACGACGCCCAGCACGACCAGATCGGCCTCCTTGACGAAGACGGCGACCAGGCTGGTCAGATCGGTGTACGCCATGAACCGCACGATCTCCCCGAACTGACCGCCGAGGGCGGCGCGCCGTGCCTGCCACCACGAGCGGCCGAGGGCGCCCCGCACGGCCCGGTGGGCCAGGAAGCCGGCGCAGAGACTTTCCACCACGATGCTGATGCCGGTGGCGTAGACGACCCCGCTGACGCCGAAGTCGGCCGCCACCAGGATGACCATCAGGGCGATGCGGAGCAGGGACGAGCCGGCCTGGAGCATGGCCACGGCCGGGAACCGGCGGAAGGTGGTGAGGACGGCCCGCGACGTGGCTGACGGTGCGGTGAACATCGAAGTGGCGGCGAAGACGACCAGGAGATGGGTGGCGCCGCGGGAGTGGATCACGTGGTCCTCGATCCAGGACGCCCCCCCGGCGATGATGGCGAACCCGGCCACACCCAGGAGGAGGTCGGCTCCGTAGGCCACCTTGGGCACGGCCAGCGCCTGTTCGATCCGCCCGGTGGCGTGGTGGGCGCCGAGGTACCTGACCACCGCCTCCCGGGCTTTCGGGTCCAGGAGACCGAACACCAGCGTGGTGGAGCCGAGGATCAGAGCGGCGGTCCCGAAGTCCCGGGGGCCGAGGATGCGGGCCACGACCACGGCCTGCAGGAGGCCCATGGCGAGAGCGACCCCTTCGCCCACCCACAGGCCACCGACCTCCCGGGCCAGCAGCGACTGGCGCACGGTCCTGATGAAGCTCCTCATAGTCACCAGGCAAGTTACCGGAGGGGTTCCCCTCCAGTCGGTGATGGATGTACCGGGCCGGTCGGCCGGTCGTGGTTAGGCTTCCGGGCGCCGTGAACATCACCCACCCATCCTCCACCGATTCTTCGGGGACACCCCGGACCCCGGTCAGGGTCTCGAAGGCGGATCTCCGGTCGCCCGTCGTCTTCGGATACGCCTTGCTCTTCCTCGTGGTGTTCGCGCCCACCGTCTACTCGTCGATCAAGGCCCTCCTGCTGATCCTGGCCCTGATGGCCCTCGGGCTCCGCTTCGCCCGCACCGAGCGCCTCGGAGTCCACCCCGCCATCCTCTGCCGGACGGTCCTGTTCTCCGCTACCGGATTGTTCTTCGTCCTGGTCGGATCCCTGCGGGGGAACCCGGGAGCCATGAAGATGGCACCGGTCTTCGTGGTCTGGCCGATCGTCTTCACTCTGCTCATCGGCGGGATCAACGATCGGCTGCGCCTCGCCCGGATCGTCCAGATCCTGGTGGCCGCCACCATCGCCATCGAGGTCTACACCTACACGTTCCTGTTCTCTCGGGCCGGTGTTCTCCCCGGCCAGCTCTTCATCCCGCTTCCCCTCGACCTCAGCGTCAATGGGAATTTCACGGAGTACAACTCCCTGTCGATCACGAGCCTCCTGTTCCTCGTGCCCTTCCTCATCGGCGCCATGATCCTGTGGCCCAAGACCCTGGACGCCCCGGTTCGACGGCGGACGCTCCTGCTGGCCCTCATCCTCGGGATGCCCCTCGTGCTCCTGAGCGGTCGCCGGGGACTCTGGGTGGCGGTCGGTCTCGCACCGATCACCGCCCTCGTGTTCCGGACCTGGCTCCGGGGCAGCGGGCCGGGGCTCATCCCCTGGAGGCGCTCGCTGCTCAAGGCCGGCCTCGTCGGCCTCGTCTCCCTGGTCGCCGTCCAGTCGACGACGGGGGTGGGGACGGGCTGGATCTGGAGTTGGTTCCAGCAGGGCTTCGACTTCTCCACCGGCGACGCCGGGCTGGGGCGGAACCTCCAGTTCCATGCCCTCATCCGGGGCTGGACCGAGTCACCGCTGATCGGAAAGGGACTCGGAGCCGTCTCCGAGGTCGTCCGGGCCCAGGACCAGCCCTGGGCCTACGAACTCGTCTACATCGCCATGCTGTTCACCACCGGCATCGTCGGCGTGGCCATCTATGCGTACGGCGGGGTATGGATCGTCCGCCAGGCCAAGCGGATGACCCGCGACGGCTACGAGTACAGCCCCGTGCTCCTGTCGCTGCTGGTGGGCACCATCGGGATCGTGGTGGCCAACGCCACCAACCCCTACCTGACCAAGTTCGATGGCATGTGGAACCTGTTCCTCCCCATCGCCTTCATCAACCACTGGCTCCTGACCCGCGACCAATGCTGACCAACCTCCGGGGGGAAGGTTGAGCAAGGCCCTGGTCACGGGGGGTGCGGGATTCATCGGCTCGCACCTCTGCGACCGCCTCGTGGCGCAGGGCGACGAGGTCGTGGTGCTCGATGACTTCTCGACCGGACAGCGGAGCAATCTCAGCCACCTCGATCAGGACGTGGCCGTGGTCGAGGACTCGATCTTGCGCCTCGGGCGGCATGCCAGCGCCCTGGACGGCGTCACCCGCATCTACCACCTGGCCGCGCTCATCAGCGGCCACGACAGCATGAGCCTCCCGGACCAGTATTTCGAGACGAACGTCACCGGCCTGATGCGCCTCTTGGAATGCGCTGGCCACCTGCCCGGGGTGCGCATCGTGTATGCGTCCAGCTCCACCGTGTACGGCAACGCCGGCGACGCGGCCCGCTCGGAGGAGACACCTCCGACCCCCATCACCCCCTACGCCCTGTCGAAGCTCGCCGGGGAGCACCTCCTGGCCATGTACGCGGCGGTGTTCGGCTACGACTTCGTGTCGTTGCGGCTCTTCAACGTGTACGGCCCCCGTCAGAACCCCCATCATCCCTACGCCAACGTCACCTGTAAGTTCGCCAACGCCGCCGCTCACGGTCTGGGTGTGTCGCTCTATGGTGACGGGCATCAGACGCGGGACTTCGTGTACATCAGCGACGTGGTCGATGCGTTCGTGCGGGCGGCGGATGCGACCCCGAGGACCTTGTACAACGTGGGCACCGGCGAGGAGGCCTCCATCCTGTCGTTGCTCGAGCACTACCAGCGGCTGTCCGGTATGTCACTCAAGGTCGAGCAGCACGACGCCTGGGAAAACGACATCCGCCACATCCGGGCCGACATCTCCCGGATCAGAGCCGGGCTCGGCTTCGAACCAAAGGTCCCGCTGGAGGAGGGCCTGTCCCGGACCCTCGAGTACTTCCGTGCCCAACCCGCCCCATGAAAGTCGGGTGACGGATGCTGCGCGTCACCTTCCTCGTGCCCTACCCGGAGGACCGGGCGGGAGGTCAGCGGTTCCGCTTCGAGCAGTGGCTGCGGCTCCTGCCCGAGGGGTCGGTCCGGGCCGACATCCAGCCCGTCTTCTCCGCCCGCGCCTATGACGGCCTCTACGAGCACGGTCACCCCGTCCGGAAAGCGGGCCAGACGGGGGCGGCGCTCGTCCGCCGGCTCCGCGACGTGCTGGTTCCCGGCCGCCCCGACGTGGTCTTCCTCTACCGGGAGGCGTTCCCGCTGGGACCGCCCGCGCTGGAATGGCTCCTGGAGCGCCGCTTCCCGCTCGTCTACGACTTCGACGACGCCATCCATCTGGGGTCGACCAGCGAGGCCAACCAGGGCGTGTCGTTCCTCAAGATGCCGTCGAAGACCGGTCGCATCGTCTCGTGGGCGGCGGCGACCACGGTCGGTAACGCCTACCTGGCCGGCTACGCCCGGCGATTCAGCTCCCGCGTCCACGTGCTGCCGACCACCCTCGACGTCGACGAGTACCGGCCCCCGGCCAACCGGGCGGCCCACGGCGGCCTGAGGATCGGATGGAGCGGGAGCCCGACGACGGTCAAGCACCTCCGCTCGATCACCGGTGCGCTGCGCCGGGTGCTGGCCGAGCTGCCGGCCGAGCTCGAGGTGGTGGGCGCCCCGGGCTTCACGCTCGAAGGGGCCGGGAAGGTGACGGCCCGGCCGTGGCGACGGGACAGGGAGATCGGAGACGTCGGCGGTTTCGACATCGGCCTCATGCCCCTGCCCGACGATGAGTGGAGCCGGGGCAAGTGTGGCTTCAAGGCCTTGCTCTACATGGCCCTCGGGGTCCCGGCCGTGGTGTCCCCGGTGGGCGTGAACACCGAGATCGTCGAAGACGGCGTGAACGGGCTCGTCGCCTCCACCGAGGACGAATGGGTCGACGCCATCAAGCGCCTGGGGGCTGATCCGGAGCTGCGCCGCCGCTTGGCCGCTGAGGGCCGGCGGACGGTGGTGGAGCGCTACTCGGGCCAGCGGTGGGCGCCGCGGTTCCTGGAGGTGCTGGAGGAAGCGGCCTCCACCCGTCAGCCGTGACGGCTGGCGGAGGGATCGGTTTCTGAGCCCACCGGCGCCGGACGGGCCGAATCCCCATTGGTACCGGAGGCCACGTCGAGTTCCCCGCCCGGGGCCCGGTTGGGGGTGAGCCCCGGGTCGCGCCAGGGACGGCGACCGGCGGTGGCGAGCACCGCACCGAGAACGGAGTGGTTCACCTCGCGGAAACGGGCTGCAGCTTCCGCGGCGTCGGTGACCCGCGTGGCGCCGGGGCTGACCACCACCACGGTAGTGTCCACCACCCGACCGATGAGCAGGGGGTCGGGTGACTCCAGCACCGGCGGGGAAACCACCAGGACGAGATCGGCGCGGGTCCCGAGGTCGGTGATCAGGTTGCGGAAGCGGCCGGAGCCGAGGAAGGCGGCCGGGTCCTCCGGGATCCCCCCGGCTGAGATCCGGCGGACGCCGTCGAGCGCCGGCGCCGACGCCAGCAGGGTTTCAATGTCGGTGCTGCCCCCGCCCCACAGCCCGCCGGTCCCGCCCTCGGCGGTGCGGGGGCGGCGGAAGTCGGCCTCCACTACCAGAACCGACAGTTCCGCTCGGGCGAAGGCGGCGCCCAGTTCGAGTCCCAGGTCGGCCATGCCCTCCAGCCGACGTGGTGAGGTCAGCTGGACGGTTCGCACCGTCTCGCCCACGCCCCGGAGCTGGAGGGCGGTGCGGAGCTCCTGCATGTCGAGCCAGCCGGCGTCCCCCGGAGACCGGCGCGACCCGGAGGCGCGACGGGCCCGGCGGACCAGCACGCCCAGCACCGGAACCCCGGTGGCGGCCTGGAGCGTCGGTGCGTCGTGCACCAGCCGATCGAGATAGGAGCGCACCAAGAGCCCGCCGATGGCGAGCATGAGCCCCAGCGCCGCCCCGACCACAGCGTTTCGGAGGGGGGCGGGTCGGATGGGAGAGCGGGATGCCTGAGCCGGGGAGACAAGCTCGGGGGCGGAGTTCCGGGCCAGCGTCTCGGCCGCCTCCATCTCGTCGATCAGAAGTTGAAGCGCCGCGCTCCGGATGACCTGGTTCGAAGTCGGGGCGCCGGTCTCCCCGATCCGTTGAAGGGCGGCGAGTGCGGAGCGCAGAGCGGCTGGGTTCTGGCGGGCCGAGTTCCGGAGGCTGTCGGCCAAGGTGGCGATCTCTTCGACCTGGGCCGCGTCGAGCGTTCCGTCTCCCGACCCGTTGACCTCCGCCAGTTTGGTCTCCAGCTCCTGGCGCGTGGCCTGCAGGGCGGCGATGGTGTGGCGGGTCCTCAGCTCGATGAAGGCGGCCCCGTAGGCGTCGGCGGCCTTCATCGCCTGGTCCCGTGTCGGCGCCTCGACCACAATGCGGATGACGGTCGTCTCGCCGACCCTCTGAACAGTCGCGCGGATAGGGAACCCGAGGCGAGCAATGGCCGCTTCCCGGACGGAGGGCCCGCGGGCCAGGATGAGTTCCGTGGCCAGGTCGGGCGGGGAGTCGCTGATGAGGGTGGCCCGGGTGGGAGCCCGCTGGATCAGCACGTCGGCCGTGGCCGTGTACACCTTGTCCTGGGCGAGTGAGAGGCCGAGAGCGACGGCGGCCAGCACCACGGGGATGATGGCGACGATCTTCCAGTTTCTCCGCAGCTCGCGGAGGTAATCGCTGAAAGCGGGCTCGGTCCCCGAGGTGGGGGTGGGCATGCCGGGCAGTGTATAGGGCCCGTGGAGAGCCACCGTGGCACAGGGTTCAGACGAGATGGACCAGGGCGTACACCGTGCTGGCGATGGAAACGGCGCCCACCGCTCCCACCGCCACCGGCTTGCGCAGGGCCACGGCCAGGAGGGCGAAGAGCAGGGGCAGGATGGGCAGCCCGAACCGCGTCGGGATGGCGAAGAACACGTCCCGCCGGGCGTTCCACAGGGCGTGGAGCGGCCCGGCGCCCAACATCACGACGAGCGCGGCCACGGCCATCGCCTCGGCCCGGCTGCGCCTGGCGCCCAGGGCGGCCACGCCGAGGACGGCGCCGAGAAGCAGCCAGTCCGAGATGGACACGAGCAGGCCTGCGCCGTCCCCGGCCAGGAAGGCCGGGACGTAGGGACGCTTCACGGGGGTGACGAGACCGGCGATCTCCCCGAGGATGCGGCCCGCGGGCACCGAGCCGTAGGACACCTCGGGGGCCTGGTGCTGGGCGTCGGCCTCGGCCTGGGTGACGGGATCAGAGGGCACCGTGGCGGTGCCGATCACCGCCTGGTGCACGACGGGGAGGGCGACGAACACGACGACACCCATGGCCAGCGTGGCCCCGCCGACCAGGCTGCTCTCCCACGCCGGCCTCCCGGAGGGAGGGTCGTCCGCCGGCTCCGGCGCTCCCCGGCGGGCGATGCCCCGCCCGAGCAGGTAGAGGCCGCAGAGGGTCACGGCCAGGAGGGTGGTGGGCTCGAGCAGGAGGCCGAGACCGCTGGCGACGAGGACGAACCATGCCGGTGTCGTGCCCCGCTCGAACCGCAGGGTCAGATAGATCACCGCCGCCCCGGAGAACATCAGGGTGGCGTCGCTGTTCACGATGGAGTGGGCGTGCAGGACCACCGGCGTGGTGGCCAGGAGCGGGAGCACGAGGGCTCGCGTGCGCACCGGCACCCTCAGCTCCCGCATGATCAGCCAGGCCAGGAAGAGGCCGGCTCCCAGCCACACGCCTCCCAGGAGGCGGGCCGGGCCGACGATGCTGTCGACTCCGGGAGCCCAGGTCATCACCCGGGCCGGTATCCCGGTCAGCAGGTGGTAGACGGGAAAGCGCGTCGAGATGATGTTGACGCCGTAGTCGTGGAACTCCTGGGGATTGAAGGTGGGAGTGTCACAGGGGGGGACCGGCTCGCCCCGGTCGAGCCCCCGGCACGCCTCCTCGCGCATCGCCTCCTGGCCGACGCGCTCGTCCTCCTCGACGACCTCGAAGCGGCTCGTCTTGATGAGCGTGTCAATGTGCGACAGCTCGTCGATGGGCGACGTCGTCGTATAGGTGTGGACATGGAGGGCCACGATCAGGATCGAACCGGCCATGATCACGGCGAACGCAATGGCATCAGCCGATCGGCGTGCCCTTGTCGTCATGGCCGGGCCGGTGTGATGTGGCCGCCCGGTGCTCAGAGACGCTCGTGGAGCGGCGTCCTCGGCGTCCCCAGCGCGTTCACGGCGTCGAAGAGGGGCAGGTCGGAGTCGAGCAGATCCTGGGCCGGCCAGGCGGGGTCGTCGGTGAGGACCACGATGAGGTCGAAGGCGAACCAGGGGAGGGCGGCCAGGGGCATCGACTTGCGGTGCCCGGAAGGAAGGGCGATCTCGGACACGAGCGGGTCGGCGTAGTCAACCCGTGCCCCCGCTTCCTCCAGGAGCTCCATCACCCGCGTGGCGCGTGAGTTGCGGATGTCGCTCACGCCCGCCTTGAACGCCGCGCCCAGGCACAGGACCCGGGAGCCGTTGACCGTCTTGCCCAGGCGGTTCATGAAATCGAGGATGCGTCCCACCACGTAGCTGGCCATGCGCAGGTTCGTGTCAGCCGCCAACTCGATGAACTTCGTCTGAAAATCGAACTCGCGGGCCTTCCACGACAGGTAGTAGGGATCGACGGGAATGCAGTGGCCTCCGGGGCCGATCCCGGGGCGGAAAGCCTGGAATCCGAAGGGCTTGGTGGAGGCGGCCTCGATCACCTCCCAGATGTCGAGGTGCATCTCGTGGGCCAGCATGGCCAGCTCGTTGACCAGGGCGATGTTGACCGCCCGGTAGGTGTTCTCCAGCAGCTTGGACATCTCGGCCGCCGCCGGGCTGGCCACCACGCGCACCAGGCCGTCGGACTCCATGACCGCTTCGAGGAGCGCCTTGGCCCGCGCCGAGCACTCGGCCGTCAGCCCGCCCACCACCTTGGGGGTGTTGTGGACCGTCCACGTGACGTTGCCCGGGTCGACCCGCTCGGGGGAGAAGGCGAGGTGGAAATCGGTCCCGGCCAGGAGACCAGCGGCTTCGAGGGCGGGCTGGACGATCTCCACCGTGGTTCCCGGGTGGGTGGTGGACTGGAGGATGACGAGCATCCCCGGGCGCAGGATCGAGGCCACGGTGGCCGTGGCGGCACACACGTAGGAGAGATCCGGGGTCTTGGAGCTGTCGAATGGGGTGGGCACACAGATGAAGACGGCGTCGACCTCGCCCAGCGCCGACGGATCGGAGGTGGCCCGGAACCGGTCGCTCCTCACCGCCTCCGCCACCCGGGCGTGGGAGATGTCGTCGATGTAGCTGCGGCCGTCCTCGAGGCGCGAGGTCCGTTCCTCGGCCAGGTCGAAACCGACGCAGGTGAACCCGGCCTCCACGTAACCGATGGCGAGGGGCAGGCCGACGTAGCCGAGCCCCACCACGCCGATGGTCAGGTCCCGGGAGAAGACCCGTTCGGTGAAGCTGGGCTCAGCGTTTGGTCTTCTGCCACCACTCGATGGTGCGGGCAAGGCCATCCTCCAGCTCGACGGTCGGTTGCCAGTCCAGGACCTCGCGGGCCCGGGTGATGTCGGGGACACGCCGGCGGGTGTCCTCGAACCCCGGCCCGTAGTAACTCTCGTACGACGTCGCCAGGATCTCCGACGTGGAACCGACCGCCGTCCGGATCATGTCGGCCAGCTCCCGGACGCTCGTCTCCCGGGTGGACCCGAGATTGAACACCCGTCCCTCGGCCTCCGGGGTGAGGGCGGCGGCGATCGTCCCCCGGATGGTGTCTTCGATGTAGGTGAAGCAGCGGCTCTGCCCGCCGTCGCCGTGAACGGTGAGCGGCGCTCCGGCCAGGGCCTGGCGCAGGAAGTTGGCCACCACCGAGCCGTAACCGCGCTCGTCGATGCGGGGCCCGTAGGAGTTGAAGTAGCGCACGATCACGAGGGGCAGCTCGTGGCTGGCGTAGGCGAAGGCGAGATGCTCGTCGTAGGCCTTGGCCGTGGAGTAGGACCACCGGTGGACCGTGGTCGGCCCCAGCACCCGGTCGTCGTCCTCGGACATGGGCACCTTGGCCGTCTTGCCGTACACCTCCGAGGTCGAGGCGATCAACACCTTGCGCCAGTAGCGGTGGCAGGCGGCGAGCACGTTCTCGGTGCCCCGGGTGTTGGTGAGCAATGAGCCGAGCGGGTCGTCGACGATGTGCCGGACACCCACTGCGGCGGCCAGGTGGAAGACCAGTTCCGCCTCCCGCACCTCCCGCTCGACCAGGTCGGCGTCGAGGATGGAACCGTTGACGAAGCGGACCTCACCGAGGCGGTGGGCGAGGTTGCCGGCCCTCCCGGTCGAGAGATTGTCGATGACGCGCACGTCGTGATCGGCTTCGCAGAGGGCATCGACGAGATGGGATCCGATGTAGCCGGCTCCGCCGGTGACCAGGATGCGCACACAGGAAGGGTAGTGGAAAGGCCTTCCGATCACGGGAATGTCCGGCCGGGGGCGGCCGGGAGGCTCCGCTAGGCTCCGCCGCATGGCGGCCCCCCGCAGCCCATGACCGTCCCATGACACCGATCCGGGTGTTGCGGGTCATCGCCCGCATGAACGTCGGGGGACCCGCCCTCCAGGTCTCCGCCCTGGCCCGGCACCTGGACCCGGCCCGGTTCGAACAGCGCCTGCTCGTCGGCTCCGTCGGCCCCGGCGAGGCCGACTACCTCGACCTGCGGGCCCCGGACGTCGAGGTCGTGCGCGTGCCCGGCCTGGGCCGGGCCCCCCGGGTGTCCGATGACGCCCGGGCGCTGGCCGCCATCCTGGGGGAGATCCGGCACTTCCGGCCCGACGTGGTCCACACCCACACGGCCAAGGCCGGGGTGCTCGGGCGCAGCGCGGCCGTGGCCGCCCGGGCCCCGTGGCGGGTGCACACCTTTCACGGTCACCTGTTGCAGGGCTACTTCTCACCCCGGGTGACCCGCGCCGTGGTGCTCGCCGAGCGGACCCTGGCCCGGGCTACGAGCCGGCTGGTGGCGGTGGGCGAGCAGGTGCGCGACGACCTCCTGGCCGCCGGCATCGGGCGGCCCGCCCAGTACGTCGTGGTGCCGCCCGGGGTCGAGTTGCCGCCGGCGCCGGCCAAGGAGGTGGCCCGGGCCACCCTGGGCCTGCCCTCCGGCGTGCCGGTGGTGGCCTTCGTCGCCCGCCTCACCCAGGTCAAACGGCCCGATCGGTTCGTGGCCACGGCCACTGCGCTGGCGGCCCGGTTCCCTGAGGCGCGCTTCATCGTGGCCGGTGAGGGCCAGCTCCTGGCCGACATGCGTGCCCAGGCCGCGGGACTGGGGGAGCGCGTCCGCTTCCTCGGTTGGCGATCCGACGTGGAGACGGTCTACGCCGCCGCCGATGTGACCATCCTGACCTCGGACAACGAGGGCATGCCGGTGTCGCTCATCGAAGCCGCCACGGTCGGCTGCCCGGCCGTCACCACCCGGGTGGGGAGCGCGGCCGAAGTCGTCCTGGACGGGGTCACCGGATTCGTCACCGACTCCGACCCGGCGGCCATCGCCGAGGCCACGGCCCGCCTGCTGGCCGACGCCGGGCTGCAGGCCCGTTTCGGGGCCGCCGCCGCCGACCACGCCCGCCACCGCTTCAGCCACCACCGCCTCGTCGGCGACATCGCCGCCCTCTACGAGGACCTCGTCAAAGGAGAACGGCTGTGCGCGCACTCGTGACGGGAGGAGCCGGGTTCATCGGCTCCCATCTCGTCGACGCTCTCCTCGCCCGGGGCGACCAGGTGAGGGTGCTCGACGACCTGTCCAACGGCCTGGCCGGCAACGTGGCCGGCGGCGCCGACCTGGTGGTGGGGGACGTGAGCGACTACGACGTCGTGGCCGGCGCCGTGGAGGGGATCGACGTGGTGTTCCACCAGGCGGGTGTCGGATCGGTGCCCCGCTCCATGGCGGCGCCCCGGCACACCGACATGGTCAACGCCCACGGCTCCCTCGTCGTGCTCGACGCCGCCCGCCATGCCGGCGTCCGGCGGGTGGTGGCCGCCTCCTCCAGCAGCGTGTACGGCGGGGCCGCCCCCCTGCCCACCAAGGAGACGCATCCCGTCCTGCCCCGCTCGCCCTATGCCGTGTCCAAGCTGGTCACGGAGCAGTACTGCCGGGTCTTCCACGAGGCGCTGGGGGTGGAGACCGTCGCCCTGCGGTACTTCAACATCTACGGCCCCCGCCAGCGGGCCGATTCCCCCTACGCCGCCGTCATTCCCCTCTTCGTCGACGCCCTCCGGGGCGGGCGGCGGCCCATCATCCACGGGGACGGGCTGCAGAGCCGCGACTTCACTTACGTCACCGACGCCGTGCAGGCCAACCTGGTGGCGGCCGAGGCGCCCGTCGAGCGTTGCGGGGGCAAGGTCTACAACGTGGCCGGGGGCGAACAGCACAGCGTGCTGGACCTGCTCGGCATCCTGGCCAAGATCCTCGGCGTGGAGGCCGACCCCGAGCACACCGAGACCCGGCCCGGCGATGTCCGCCACAGCCACGCCGACCTCGGCGCGGCGCGGGCCGATCTCGGATACCAGCCGGTCGTGGGTCTCGAGGAGGGGCTCCGCCACACCCTCGCCGATCGGGGTTAGACCGGGCCGGTGCGGGTTCTCCAGCTGGCGCCCTGGGTCACCTTCGGAGGGGCCGACCGGGGCACGATCGACTGGCTTCGGACCCTGGCCGGGCGGGGCGTCGAGGCCTATCTCCTCACCACCCAGGAGAGTGACAACGCCCTCTTCGCCGAGGCCGAGGGCTGGGCGAAGGAAGCCTGGTGCCTGCCCGAGCTCATGCCCGGGCCCCGGATGCCCGCCTTCATCGAGGACTTCGTCGCCAGCCGGGACATCGACGTCGTCCAGGTCATGAACTCGAAGCTGGGCTTCGACCTCCTACCCGGCCTGCGGGCTCGGTTTCCCCACCTGCGGACCGTGGCCCAGCTCCATGCCGAGGAGGAAGGTCGCGCCGGCTACCCGGCCTACGTGGCCACCCGCTTCGACGATGTGGTCGACGCCTATTCCCTGGTGAGCCAGGGGCTGGCCGAGCGGATGGGCGAATACGGGGTCGACGCGGCCAAGGCCCACGTCATCTACCTGGGGGTCGACGCCGGTGTCTTCGACCCTGACCGGGTTCCCCCGGCGCTGGCGCCGGCCTCCTCGGGGCTCCAGGTCCTCTTCCCTCACCGGCTGGTCGACCAGAAGGACCCGATGCTCATGGTCGAAGTAGCCGCCGCCCTCCGGGATCGGGGCTCGGCCGCGGTGATCCATGTCGTCGGCGACGGCGGGTTCGGTCCGGCTCTGGAACAGGCCATCGAGGAAGCCGGTCTCACCCGGCACGTGATGCTGCACGGATCGCGTCGGGACATGCCCGGGTGGTACGCCGGCACGGACGTGGCCCTGCTCACGAGTCGCTACGAAGGCGTGCCCCTCGTCGCCTACGAAGCGATGGCCATGGGCCGGCCGGTGGTCGCGGGCGACGTGGGGGCCGTCGGGGAGCTGATCGACGAGACCACCGGCTTCGTCGTCGAGCCGCGGGACTCGGTGGAGGGATACGTGGCCGCCCTGCTCACCCTGGAGGCCGACCCCGGGTTGCGCCACCGGCTCGGGCAGGAGGGCCGGCGGCGGGTGATGTCCCGGTTCACCGTGGAAGGGATGGGGCAGGCCCACGAGCAGCTGTACGCCCGTCTGGTGGTGGCCGGGAGGTCGACGCCCGGCGAGCCGGCCGGCGACGGTGGCTCGACCAGGGCGGGCGGCCGATGGTCAGTCCTGTGGTGGGGGGAGGACGAGGGTCCGCTGGCCGACCCTGGGTTCCTCGGGAAGGCGGCGGAGGTGGCCCGGCACAGCCCCGAGCCGGTGTTCGTCGGCCTCTCTGCGGGCGACGGCCACAGCTGGCGCCCCGCCGACCCAGTCCCGGGGGCACCGATGCTGGGCGCTCTGGTGCAGTCCGGACTGCTGCCCCGGCTGGCGGGGCAACGGCCCCGGCTCTGGCGTTCGTTTCCGGTCGGGGCGGGTGGGGGGACGCCGGGGGTGCCCCGTCACGTGGTCGGGCGCCGGTCACTGCTCCGCGGGCGGCGGCTCCCGTCCGCCCCGACCAGGGGATTCGTCTGTGACGGGCCCAACCTCGACCAGGCCCCGGCCTGGACCCCCCCGGAGACGGCCCAGCTGTGGTTCGTGCCGCACGACGACGATGTGAGGCTCCACGTCGGCGACCGACCCCCTGACGCCGGGCCGGACGCCACCCTCCTGGGCCGGGTGTTCACGCGGCCGTTCTGGCGCACCCTTCCTGTTGTCTCCGATGGGCGCGGACTCCACATCGGCGAGGCGGGCGACGCGGTGGGCCATGTCCTGTCGGCCGGACTCCCGGGGATGGTGGAGCTTCACGTCGTCCTCGAGGCGGCGCTGGCCGAACTCGGGATCCACGCGCCTGACCCACCGCTGCTCCAAGGGCAGGGCGGCCCGGCCTGGATCGACCTGCCCGAGCTACCCCCCGACCGCATCTGGCCCGACGAGTGACGGCGCCGGCGGTCGATCAGGGACGGGGGCGCCACCGGCGGACCGTCGTCAGCAGTCGGCGCCAGGGGGTGTTCACGCCCAGATCGCCGAAGTCCACGTCCGCCTCGACCTCCGGGGGTGCGGTCGGGGGCTGGAGGCGGTCGAGCCGTTGGAGGACCGTGCGCCGGGCCTCCTGCCACCGGGCATCGCCGGCCTGGTCGAGGCTGGACTCGCCGGAGACCCACCAGTGGTAGACGCCCGTCACCCGGCCGGTGTCGTGGACCCCGGCGGCCAGCGCCATACGCATGAAGAAATCCCAGTCCTCCAGCACGGGAAGGTCCTCGCAGAACCGGGCCCCGCCCACCACCGCCCGGGGGACGGCGAAGGAGAAGATGGGCGTCGAGTTGTCCTGGAGATGTTCGCCGAGGTCGAAGCGGGCGGCGAAGACCGGCTCGGGCTGACCCACGTTGACGTACGGCAGCCCGGTCGAGGGATCGGCACGCTCGATGCGCTGGTTCACGGTCGAGCAGCGCACCACGGCTCCGGGGGCGTCCTCGCTACCGGTTCGGAAGGCCTCGACCCAGTCGGCGGTGACCAGGTCGTCGTCGTCGAGGAAGGCCACGTAGCGGCCCCGGGCCCGCTCCAGGCCGGCGTTGAGGGGCCGGGCCCGCCCGCCTCCCACCACCGGGAAGACGTCGACCCGCTCCGAGAAGCGGCCGGCGAAACGGCCCACGAGGTCGCGGGCCTGCCCGACCATGGCGGCGTCATCGTGATGGACAGCCAGGTGCACCTCGAAATCGTCCACTGTCTGGGCGGCCAGACAGGTCAGAGCCTCCTCCAGGTTGGCGGGGCGTCGGGTCTGGGTTCGCATGAGCACGCTGAGGAAGGGTGACGGTCCCGTTGGATGGGCGGCCGTCCCGGGGGCGGGCCGCGGGTCGGAGAAGACCACGGCGGAGGGGACAGCGACGCTCGGGGACGCCGCCGGATCGCCGAGCCGGCAGCCCCGAGCCGCGCTCTCGAACGGGATCGGGCGGGCCTCGACCTGACCCGCGCCCAGGCGGGCCAGCCCGGCGAGCATCTCGGCCAACATGGAAGGCGCCGGATAGTCACCCGCGGCCAGGGTGAGGACGGGCGTGTCCCCGTCCGGCTCGCGGCTGCCGATCCCCTCGATCTCGAGCCGGCCGAGCTGCCCGGCACCGATGGCGAAGCGGGCGGCCGCCTCCACGGCCTCGAGGGACCGCTGCCGTTCCGACGGGGTCGCCCCGGATGGCTCGAGCCGCAGGCGCACGACCGGGACTACCGGTTCCATGTCTCACCCACGCCGGCCCATTGTGAGAACACCTCGCCCGGCGTGCGGGTCCAGCGCCGGGCCAGCAGACGCCGCTCGGCCAGACCCCGGGGGATGCGGGTGAGGAGGGAACGCCGCAGCCCGGGAAGGGTTCCGGGTTCGCCGGTGCGGCGGACCTGCCAGCGCAGGAGGCCGAGGGGTGCGTTGCGGGCCAGACAGTGGAGGCGGTTCCGGGCCGACAGCAGCTGGAACCGGGGCTCGGTTCCGGTGGACACGGAGCGGACGTGGCGGACGACGCTGCCCGGCTCGTAGCGGACCCGCAGCCCGGCCAGTTGCGCCCGCCAGCACCAGTCCAGATCCTCGTAATAGGCGAAGAAGGCGCCGGCGAAGCCACCGAGACGGGCGAACGTCTCCGCCCGCACCGCCATGGCCGCCCCACAGGCGGCGAACCGGTCGGCCGGCTGATCGAACGCGGGCCCGTCGTGGGCCGCGAAGCCGTAGTCGCCGCCGTGGCCCTCGGCGCTCAGGTAGGAGCCGGCGTTGTTGACGAGGTCCACCACCGCTCCGTCCACCCCCTCGCCGTTGATGAGGACGTCGGCCGCGCCGGCCCCGGCCGGGAGGGGGACGTAGAACGGGTCCCGCCCGCTCGTCCACCTCCACCGGACCCCGGCGCCGTCGGATTCCAGGCGGTGGACCCCGGGACCGAGCAGGGCCGGGAGGACGTCCTCCCCGGCGACGGTCACCTGGGAAAGCTGCCGGCCGAAGGGCCGGCCGTCGGGCGGGGCGAACCACGGCTCGTCGTCGAAGCGGACCTGGAGGTGGGGCCAGGCCAGCAGCAGCTTGGGCGCCACCGCGCCCACCGTGGGGTCGCGCAGCGTCTCGGTCGCGCTCTTGAGCCACCCCTCCCCGGCGAAGGCGTCGTCGTTGAGGAGGGCCACGACGTCGCCCCGGGCCACCTTCAAGCCCGCGTTCACCCCGCCGGGGAAGCCGACGTTGCGGTCCAGGGTGACGGGCCGGGCGCCGAGGCGCCGGGCCTCGTCCGAGGCCCACCGGCCCGGAGATCCGTTGTCCACCACGACGACGTCGTCGGCCTGGTCCAGCACGGACTCCAGGCACGGCACCAGCCAGGGATGCGGGCGGTAGGCCACGATGACCACCGAGGTCGACACCGGACCAGATTACGGGCTGGCGCTTGCGCCCCCCACGGCCGAGGGCGACCGGAGGGCAAGACGCAGACAGCGCCGCTCCAGTAGGCCCCCAGGACCCGGTCGGCGGCCCGAACGGGAAGACTGGGGGCGAAGTGGGTGGCGTCGAACCGGCGCTGCAGCAGCCCGGCGAGGGCGGCGTCACTCCGGCGGCGTTCCGCCTGGTAGCGGCCCCGCTGCCGGCGGAGCCAGTGGTGGTGCCGCCACAGCCATGTCCAGCCCGACACCTTGGCCGGCAGCCACCCCTGAGCGGCGGCCAGGGCCAGCATGCCGGCCTCCAGGGCCAGGAGCGCAGGCGCCAGCAGCCACAGGGTCCGGGCCTCGTAGCAGGTGAGCACCAGCGCCAGGCGGTTGCGTTCCAGGTAGTGGAGCTTGTCCGGGTGGCGGGAGAACTCGTAGTCGTGGTGCACGACCGCGCCCGGGATGTAGACGACGCGCCGGCCGGCCATCCAGCACCGCCAGCTCAGCTCGGCGTCCTCGTGGTACAGGAACAGCTCCTCGGTGAACCCGCCGAGGTCGGCGAACGTCTCCGCCCGCACGGCCATGGCCGCGCCGCTGGCCGCGGCCACCTCCCGGGGGGTGGCGAACCGGGTGGCGGGCTGGTGGAGGCCGACGGCCCAGCCCAGGCCGAGGAAATGGATGGCCCCGCCGGCCGAGTTGATGAGCTCCGGCTCGGCCAGGAGGCGGACCTGGGCGGTGGCGATGCCCACCTCCGGGTCGTCGAGAGCACCGGCCAGGGCGGCCAGGGCGCCCGGTTCGACCAGGGCGTCGGGGTTGACGAAGGCGACCACCTCGCCGGCGGCCAGGGTGGCGCCCAGGTTGCAGCCGCCGCCGAATCCGAGGTTCTCGGGGGCTGGAACGCAATGCAGCCGGTCGTCGGCGGGGAGGGCGGCCACGGACCCGTCGACGACCCCGTTGTCGACCACGATGACTTCGACGTCGACGGCTTCGGAGGCCAGCAGGGCGGCCACGCAGCACTCCAGGAGCGGTGCCTGACCCCAGACCACTACCACGACGCTGATCATGCGGGCGCCTATCGTAGGGACCGTGCCGTCGCTGCTGGTGATCATCCCGGCCTACAACGAAGAGGACTGCATCGGGTCGGTGGTCTCCGACGCCCGCCAGATCCTCCACGCCGACGTCGCCGTCATCGACGACGGGTCGCTCGACGCAACCGGGGCGCGGGCCCGGGCCGCCGGCGCCCGGGTCCTCTCCCTGCCCTACAACCTCGGGGTGGGGGGCGCCATCCGTACCGGGCTGCGCTATGCCCAGGAGCGGGGCTACGACCGGGTGGTCCAGCTCGACGGCGACGGCCAGCACCAGGCCGCCGAGGCCAAGCGCCTGCTCGACGAGCTGGACGACACCGGCGCCGACTTCGTGGTGGGGGCCCGCTTCGCCGCCGGCTACGAGGTGAGCCGGGGCCGCCGGCTGGCCATGCGGGCCCTGTCGGACATCGTCTCCCGGCGGCTCGGCACCCGCGTCACCGACAGCACCAGCGGCTTCCGGGCCATGGGGCCGAGGGCGATCGCCCTCTTCTCCCGCCGCTACCCCGTCGACTACCTGAGCGACACGGTCGAGGCCCTGCTCCTGGCGGGCGAGGCGGGTCTGCGGGTCGGCGAGGTCGACGTGCGCATGCGGTTGCGTCAGGGCGGCCGGGCGTCGTCCTCGTCGCTGCGAAGCTTCTACCACCTGGGCCGCCTGCTGTTCGGCATCGCCGTGCGGGGCTTCGTGCGCCGGCCGCCGGCCGGCGAAGACGAGGTGTGACCATGAACCGCCTCGAGGTGGTGACGGTCGTGGTGGCGGCCCTGTACATGGTCTTCATCCTGGGCCTGGTCCGCCGCCGGCAGCTGCGGGAGAAGTACGCCCTGCTGTGGCTGGCCGTGGGTATCGGCGTCATCCTCCTCAGCCTGGCCCGGGGCGTCGCCGACCGGGTGGCCGAGGCCCTCGGGATCTCCTACGGCCCCTCAGCCCTGTTCCTGTTCTCCACCATGTTCCTCATGGCCGTGGCTGCCCACCTGTCCTGGGAGGTCTCCCGGCTGGAGGACAAGACCCGGCATCTCGCGGAGGAGATCGCCCTCCTCCGGGCCGAGTCCGAGGAGGGCGGGATCACCGGTCGCGGTGAGATCGACCTCGCCCGGAGCGAGGAGCGCCCCGCTACCACCGTCGACTGAGCGTCGCCACCGCCCGGAGACCACCCAGCGCAGGTGCCACCAGCCGGTGGCGGAGACGGCGGCCAGCACCACGGCCAGGAGCAGGAACCACCGGGTCACCCCGATGGCCGGGAACCACACCCACCACGTGTCGAGCTGATCGGGCGCGAAGTACCAGAAGTACCGCTCGTTGGTGCTGACCGGGTAGGGGCGGACGGTCGCATCCGAACCGTCGATGCGGCGCAGCGCCAGACTCACGCCGTCGTCGACGCGGGCGAGGTGGCCCAGGATGGGCGACCAGCGGGGGACGTGGTGGACCAGGTACTGGTAGCTGGCCTCTCCGTGGACCTCAGCCGCGCCAACCCGGTCGAAGACGGTGGCCAGGTAGGTGTTGTAGTACAGGGTCACACCGGGCAGCCCGGCCACCACGAAGCCCACCACCCCGGCCGCCCCGATGGCCCGCCGCCACCGGACCCGGGCCAGGACGGGAGCGCACAGCGCCACCATCAGGGGCAGCACGATCTGGAGGTAGCGCGGTCCCCAGGCGTGGTCGCCGTGCCAGTACTGGAAGCGGGCGAAGAACACCAGATTGGCCAGGCTGGCGGCCAGGAGCAGCACCACCTCGGGGGGCCGCCGGCGGACGGTCACGGGCACGGCCAGCAGGGCGACGAGGACCACGGGGGCGTAGAGGAAGATGCTCTTGCCCGGGCTCAGGAGCAGCCCGTGCAGGCCGGTGCCCAGGGGGAAGTCGAGCGGCACCTTCTCGTAGCCGACGTCGAACACCGAGCCGTAGCGCCACCAGTTCAGGAAGCCGAGCAGGACCAACGTGGGAACGGCGCCGGCGCCGTAGGCCACCAGCGAGGTCACGCCCCGGCGCAGTCCGAAGCGCCGGCCGGCCACGGCCACCAGGTAGACGGCGACGAGAGGCGGAAACAGGCCCGTCGACACCCGGGCGATGAGGCCCGCCCCGGCCGCCAGCCCCGCCCAGGCGGCCAGGGCGGGGCGGTTCTGCTGCGCGGCCCGGAAGGCCAGGAGGATGGCCAGGGCCACGAACAGGGCGGCCAGCGGCTCGCTGAAGAACGTCTTGGCGTGGGACCAGGCCATGGTCCCCAGGGCGTAGATCAGGGCCAGGGCCACCGACGAGCGGCGCGACGCCCCCAGCTGGAGGGCGAGGAGGAACACGACGACGGCGATGGCCGCCATCACCGCGGCGTTGGTGAAGGTGACGAAGAGCCGCACCACAAGCTCGCGGTGCCGGACATCCACCAGATGGGAGGCGGCCTGACCGGCGCTGTAGAAGGGCAGGCCGATGAGTGACTGGCCCATGCCGCTCACGCCTGTCGGCAGTCCATCGCGCCCGAGGCGGATGGGTGTGACCCGGTCGTTGTCCGCCGTGACATTGAACCAGTAGTGGCCGGCGCTCACCGCCCGCATCTGCTGGTACATGCCCTCCTCGTCGGAGGAGTAGAGGTGCCCCCCGGTGGACAGCCCGAACAATCCGAAGAGGGCGACGAACAGCCAGATGGCCGTCCTGCGGACCGACGGCGGCCCCGGTCGCGGCCGGCCGGGATCGGGGCCCGGCGCCGGGCTCCCGGCGCCGGCGCCCGGAGCTGGGGCCGCCTGCGTCGTGGCCACTACCCGCCCGCCCTGGTCACGTCGAAGACGACGACGCCCCGGTCCCGGGCCAGGAGCCGCACGCCCGGCCAGCGGGCCAAGCGGTCCTCCGCCCCGGCCCAGCGGGTCCCGGCGGTGAGCTCGGTCTGGACGATGACGGTGCGCACGTCCCGGGCCCGGAGGGCGGCGAAGGCGCCGGTGCTGGGGATGTCCGCCACCGCCTGGGCCAGGGCGAAGGCGTCGGGCGGGTGATAGGCGCCCCACCCGTTGGTCAGGGGCCGGAAGTGGGCGGTGGAGAGGTACATGTGCTGGGTTTCGCGCCACAGGCTGGGGGTGATGAACGTCCCGTGGGCATCCCACTCCAGGGTGGGCAGGCCGAGCACGGCCCCCGGGCGATGGGCCACGGCCTCATGGGCGGCGGTACGGGGTGGCGCCTCGACCATGGTGACGTGGACGGGCATGAACTCCAGGGCCAGCACCACCAGCGAACCGGCCACCGCCAGCCGCCGGGCGGCGGGCCGGAGCCGGGCCACCCCGAGGCCGGCCAGGACGGCCATGGCCAGCAGGGCCAGCGCCCCGATGCGGACCGGCGCCCGCATGAGGCCCCCGGGAACGAGGTTGTCCAGGACCGTGTAGGGCATGCGCAGCCCGTCGGGGCGAGCCCCGTAGCGGGGCCCGAAGCTGAGTACCACCGCCACCGCCCCCAGGGCGCCGACGAGGGTGAGCACGCCGGGACCCCGCGGCCGTCCCGGGTTGCGTCGCCGGTGGAGGGCGGCGGCGCCGGCCAGCGTGGCCGTGCACGCGCCGAGCAGGAAGAACCCCGGGAAGAGCTCCTTCTCCCCCGGGGCGACGGCCGGGCGGAACCGGTCCGCCAGCTGGCGGTAGGGCGCTCTGACCACCGGTCCCGCCGGGGGGGCCTGGAGGTACGACCCGGCGGTGGCCGACAGCCCGATCACCTCGCTGGCGGCGTGGCCGTAGCCGGGATGCAGCCGGCGCACCTCGACGTACGGCCACAGCACCGGCAGCGCGGCCAGGAGTCCCAGAGCCGTGCCCACCCCGGCCCGCCACAGCGCGGGCCAGGCCTCCCGGCGCCGGCGGACAGCCTCCCACGCGGCCCAGACGGCCATGGCCACCATCGTCATGAGGGCGCCCGTGAAGGAGCTCCACCAGGCCCAGGCCACGAGGACGGCGAGCGCCCCTACCAGCCGCCAGGACCGGGGCCCGGGGTGTCCCCTCTGAAAACTGGTGCGACCCAGGCGAAGCAGCACGACGAGGATCAGCGGAGCGGCGTGCAGGGCGAGGATGTGGACGTGGCCCAGCCCTGCCGCCGACACCCGGAAGGGCACGGCGGTGTAGGCCGTCCCCGCCACCAGCGCCGCCCCTCGGGACCCGGTCAGCTCGAGGGTGAGGAGATAGACCCCGAAGCCGCCGGCGGCGAGGACGAGGAGGATCTCGAGGTTGAGGGTCAGCAGGGCGTTGCCCGTCAACCAGAACACCGGGGCCACCGGGAGGGAGACGCCGAGGTGGTTCTCCGAGTAGGCCAGAGTGAGGGGCTCGGGGTGGAACATGTTGGCGTCGAAGAGGTGCAGGGGCTGGTGGACGACGGCATGGGCGCCCCAGGCGAAGCGCCAGGCGATCTCCAACGGGTCACCCAGGTTCCCGGCCACGTGGGTCCCGGCGTGGGCGGCCAGGGGCCAGGTGGCGTACACGGCCACCAAGAGGCACCAGGCGAAGGCGCCGAGGTGGACCAGGAGCCGGCGCCGGCGGTCGGCCCCGCCGCCGGCGGGGCCGGCGTCCCCGGGCTGCTGGCCGGCCTGCCCCCGGGCGCCCGTCTCGCGCGGGGGACACCCCCGGGCCCCCGGGTCCTCCGGGTCGGCGAAGCCCACCGAGCCGGGGGCCGCCTCGGACATCACCGCCCCCTGGGCCCCACCCGGCAGCGCACCAGTATCCACAGGGCGGTGAAGCCGTCGCGCCAGGTGATCTTCTTCCCCTCGTCGACCTCCCGGCCGGTGTAGGAGATCGGCACCTCGTAGATGCGCTCCCCCGAGCGCAGCAGCTTGGCCGTCACCTCGGGCTCGAACCCGAACCGGTCGGAGGTGAGGTTGATCCCGTCGAGGACCTGGCGGTCGAAGAGCTTGTAGCAGGTCTCCATGTCGGAGAGCGTCGAGTTGTACAGAGCGTCGGTCACCAGCGTCAGGAACCGGTTCCCCACCCAGTGCCAGAACATCATGTTGCGCCGCTCGCCGGTGAAGCGGGACCCGTACACCACCCGGGCCCGGCCCTTGAGGACGGGGGCGAGGAGCTTGGGCCAGTCCTCCGGGTCGTACTCCAGGTCGGCGTCCTGGATGATGACGAGGTCACCGGTGGCGTGGCTCAGTCCGGTGCGGATGGCCGCTCCCTTCCCCCGGTTCTCGGGGTGGAGGATCACCCGCACGGTGGAGTCCTCCAGCTGCGGGAGCACGTCGCGGGTCCCGTCCGTGCTGCCGTCGTCCACCACCAGGATCTCCCGGTCCAGGGGCAGCTCTACTTGTCGGGCCCGGCGGATGATCTCCGCCACCGTGGTCCGCTCGTCGTAGACGGGAATGATGATCGAGAGCTTCTTGTAGGCGACGGGCTGCTGATCCCCAGCGGGGCGAATTTCGGGCACGGGCGACTCTACCTAGCCACCGGCGGAGCGCCTGGGATCCGTGCGTTTGCGGCCCACCCACACCGCCGTGTCGGCCAGGGCCAGGAGCTCCCGGTCGCCCCGGCTGTCGCCGTAGGCGAAGAGGGTGACGGGATCGGGGCCGAGGTGCTCCCGCAGCCGCCGCACCTTCTCCCCGCCCCGGCAGTTGCGTCCGGAGAAGCGGCCGGTGAGGCGGCCGTCGGGGCCCACCTCCAGGCGGGTGGCGAGGACGGCGTCGACGCCCAGGCGCTGGCCCAGAGGCGCCACGTAGAGCTCGGGGGAGGCGGACACGATGAGCGTTTCGTGGTCCTGGTTGCGGTGCCACTCCAGGCGCTCGCGGGTGTCGGGCCGCAGGCCGCCGGCGACCACCTCGTCGGCGAACGCCTCGGCGGAGGCGGCCAGGGATTCGGGGGTGCGCCCGGCCAGGAGACGGGCCAGGAAGGCCTCCTTGGCCGCGTCCCGCCGGTCGTCCGCGGTCAGGCCCAGGGCGAGGCGCAGCGACAGGGCGAACACCGCCCGGGTCGTGGCGACCCGTCCCGTGGCCCGCAGCAGGAACGGGCCCAGGGTGTCGCGCCGGGTGAGGGTGCGGTCGAGGTCGAAGGCGGCGACCGGCCGGCTCAGGCCTTCAACCTCCGGAACGCGGCCCGGGGCAGGTGGCGGGCCACGGCCATCACGCCCCGCAGGAGGGGGGGCGCCCAGACGACTTCCGCGCCGCTTTCGAGGCCCCGCATCACGGCCTCCGCCACCCGGTCGGGGGTCGTCGAGAACGGCGCCCGCTCCCTCCCGGCGGTCATCTTGGTGGGCACGAAGCCGGGCCGGACGATGAGAACCCGCACGCCGCTGCCGTGGAGGGCGTCGCCCAGACCCTGACAGAACCCGTCGAGGCCGGCTTTGGAGGCCCCGTAGACGAAGTTGGCCGCCCGCACCCGCTCCCCGGCCACCGACGAGAGCACCACCAGGGTGCCCTGGCCCTGAGCCCGCAGCCGGCGGGCCGAGGCCAGGCAGGCGGAGGCGGCGCCCACGAAGTTGGTGCGCAGCACCTCGAGGGCGGCCTCCGGGTCGTGGTCCACGTCGTCCTGGTCGCCCAGCACGCCGAAGGCCACCAGCACGAGGTCGAGGCGGCCGTGGCGATCGAAGACGGCGTCGACGAAGCCGGGGTGGCTCTCCGTATCGAGGGCGTCGAAGGCGACCGTCTCGGTGGTCTCCGCCCCCAGGGCCCTGAGCTCGTCGGCCGCCGGCTTCAGCTCCTCGGGGGTGCGCCCGGCCAGGATCACGGTGCGGGCCCGCCGCCCGACCAGCAGCCGGGTGATGGCGAGACCGAGGTCGGAGCCGCCGCCGAGGACGAGGACCGACTGCGGCGAGGCGAAGGCGTCGTTCATGTTCCTCCTGGAGACCCCCGACCATTCTTTTGGAGGACACCCCCAACCCGGGGCCCCTCCCGTCGTAGAGTCGAGCCCATGCGATCGCACGTCGAGGTGCCCGCCCTGCCCGGCCAAGGCTACGTCAAGCTCCAGGACATCCCGTACCGGGGCCACTGGCTGGTCGAGCAGGCCGTGCTCCGCCACACCCGCCCGGGCGATGCCATCTTCGAGGGAGGTGTCTCCACCGGCTACCTGGCCCGGCGATTCGTCGAGGCCGGGCGCCGGGTGGACGGCGCCGAGATCGACCCCGAGGCCGGCGCCGCGGCCATGGCCGTCTGTGACCATGTCTGGGTCGGCGACCTGGCCCAGCTCGACGTCGGCCAGCTGCCGAGGAGCTACCAGCTGCTGCTCTTCGCCGACACCCTGGAGCACCTGCCCGATCCGCCGGCCGTGCTCCGCCGCCTCAAGACCCGGCTCGATCCGGCCGGCACGCTGGTCGTCAGCCTGCCCAACGTGGCCAACTGGGCCATCCGGCTGGGGCTGCTGGCGGGACGGTTCCGCTACACGGACCGGGGCATCCTGGACCGCACCCACCTCCGCTTCTACACCCGGAAGACCGCGGTCGAGATGCTGGCCGAAGGCGGGTTCGAGGTGGTGGACCTCGTCGCCTCGGTGCCCGTGCCGCTGCTGAAGTGGCCCTGGCTGTGCCGCCTCGCCCATGCCATCGGCAACCTGCGACCGTCGCTCTTCGGCTACGGCCTGGTCATCACGGCCCGCCCGGCCGACCGGCCGTGAGGCGCAGCCGGCGGGACAGGTCGGAGCGCAGCACGCCGTCGGGGTCGAGGCGGGCCTGGACCTGCTGCCACTCGGCCAGGCGCGGGTACATCACCGGGAGGAGCTCGGGCCGCAGCCGGGCGTCCTTGGCCAGGTAGACCCGCCCGCCCGCCTCCGCCACCAGTTCGTCGAGCCCGTCGAGGAGGCCGGCCAGGCCCGGTGGGCCCACCGGCAGGTCGAGCGCCAGGGTCCAGCCCGGAGCCGGGAACGACAGTGGTGCGGGGTTGGCCGCCCCGAAGCGCTTGAGGACGGCCAGGAAGGATGCGCTCCCGGCCGCGGCGAGGCGTTCGAGGGCCTGGCGCAGGGTCGCCTCGGCCCCGAAGGGCACCACGAACTGGTACTGCACGAAGCCTCGCCGGCCGTAGAGGCGGTTCCAGTCCGCCATCCCGTCGAGGGGATGGAAGAACGCCTCCAGGGGCACGACCCGGCCCCGCTCGGCGCGGGGCGCCTTGCGGAACCACACCTCGTTGAAGGCCCGGACGGTGAGCCGGTTCAGCAGTCCGGAGGGGGCCCAGGGCAGGCCGGGCAGAGCGGGACGGGGATCGAAGCGGAGCGCGTCACCCGGCCGGCGGCGGGGAAGCTCCTCCGCCCGGGCGTGGTCGCCCCGGGTGAGGACCGAACGCCCCAGGGTCCGGCCTCGGGCCAGGCAGTCGATCCACGCCACCGAGTACCGGTAGGCGTCGTCGCCCGCCTCGAGGCGGGCCAGGGCGTCGTCCAGGTCGGTGGCCCGCTCGGTGTCCATCCGGATGTGGGCCGACTCCACCCGCAGCAGGCGCAGCGTCGCCTCGGTCACCATCCCGGTGAGGCCCATGCCCCCGGCGGTGGCCCAGAACAGGTCGGGCTCGGGCCCGTCGGGGGCCAGCTCGAAGGGCCCGGCGGGGGCGGACAGCGCCAGCCGGACGACGTGACCGGCGAAGCTGCCGTCCACATGGTGGTTCTTGCCGTGGATGTCGGCGGCGATGGCCCCGCCCACGGTGACGTGGCGGGTGCCCGGAGTCACCGCCGGGAACCAGCCCAGGGGCACCAGCAGCCGCATGAGCCGGTCGAGGCTGGTGCCGGCGGCCACGGTGGCCTGCCCGGCGGCCAGGTCGAGATCGGAGATGCCGGCCAGACCGGTCATGTCGACCACCACACCGCCGGCGTTCTGGGCGGCGTCGCCGTAACTCCGGCCCAATCCCCGGGCGATGGTGCCCCGGGTGGGGGCGGAGGCGAGGGTCGCCTCCACCTCCTTGGCCGAGTCGGGCCGCTCCAGGGAACCCGGCGCGCTCCACGGTGTGCGGCCCCACCCGGAGAGCAGCGGCCCGGCCGGGTCCGGCGAAGGGGCCTTCCCCTGGTCAGCCGCCATGGACGCCGACGGCGAACGCCGCCAGCCACACCAGCCCGAGGATCTGGAGGGTCCGGTCCGACAGGACGATCTCCTCGGGGGCGCCGCCCCGCCCGGCGTCGACCAGGAGGGCGTAGCGGAAGATGGCCAGCACGAAGGGGAGGATCGACAGCTGGAAGGCGATCCCCACCGAGGCGGCGGCATCGGCCTTCTCGAAAGCCCACAGGCAGTAGGCGGTGATGGCGACCGACGAGGCGACGGTGCGGACGTAACTCAGGAATGCCGGCGAGTAGGCCTCGAGCGTGGCGCGGTGCGCGGCCCGGGTGGAGTCGTCCCGCAGGTCGACGTGTTCGGCGTGGCGCTTGCCCGCCACCATGAACAGCGAACCGAAGCTGGCCACGATGAGGAACCAGGTCGAGATGGGCACTTCGGCGGCGACACCCCCGGAGATGGCCCGGAGCACGAAGCCCGACGCCACCGCGGCCAGATCGATGACCGGCTCGTGCTTGAGCCAGAGGCTGTAGGCGATGGTGATGGCGGCGTAGATGGCGAGGACGCCGGCCACCCTCGGCGCGCCCCAGGCCAACGGCGCGCCGATGGCCAGGGCGATGAGGGTCACGGCCGCCACCTTGGCCAGGCCCGGCGAGACCACCCCGGCGGCCACCGGGCGGTGCCGTTTCCGGGGGTGGTGCCGGTCGGCGTCGGCGTCGACGGCGTCATTGAGGAAGTAGGTGCCGGACGAGAGCACGCACCAGGCGGCGAACGTCCCCAGCACCGGCGCCAGGGTGGAGGGCTCCAGACCGACGCCGGCCGCCCCCGGGGCGGCGAACACCAGGAGGTTCTTGACCCACTGCTTGGGCCGGGCGGTGCGGGCCAGGCCTCCCACCAGGGTCTGGCGCCAGCCGGTGATGACCAGCGGCGGCGGTTCCGGGAGCGACGCGGGACGGGGGAGGATTCCCGCGTCGGGCGGCTCCGCCTCAGGGGCCGGAGAGATCAGCGGGTCGTTGGTCATGGCGACGGAATCGATTCTTCGATGCACATGAGGGTACTTCCGGCTCCCGGGCGCGAGCGGCACCGCCGTGCCACCGGTGGGTCAGGGCTCGATGGGGACCTCGAAGGTGGCGTGGGCCAGCGACTCGGCCGAGGCCACGATGCCCTTGGCCATCCGGGTGGCGAGGAGCAGGCCCATGACGACGGCGGCGGCGACGGCCCCGGCCAGGAAACCCCGTTCCACCCGGGGCAACAGCCCGGACTGGGTGGCGGTGACGACGGCGAAGACGATGATGCCCGACGCCCAACCGATCACCACCCGGGCGTAGGCGGCCAGGGCGATGAGCGCCTGGGCCAGGGCCAGGGCGAGCATGTAGGCGGCGCTGGCGCCGGCCAGGTAGGCCAGGTCGGTGCGGGAGAGCTCGAAGCCGGCGCCGAAGAGCAGCCCGACCACCTCGTGGCCGATGGCCCAGGCGGTGATGGTGGCCACCAGCCCGATGGCCACGACCACGGCCAGGAGCCGTTTCAGCCCGGCCCGGAAGTCGTCGTGGCGCCCCGCACCGGCCAGGCTGGCCAGCTTCGGCAGCAACGAGGCCTGGACGGCCTGGAACATGAACAGCGGGACCCGGGCGATGATGAGCCCGTTGAGGAACCGCCCGGCGACCTCCTGCTCGGCCTCCGAGGCGAGAAGCTGCACGGCCAGCACCCCCGAGTTGACCAGCAACTGGGCCAGCACCGACGCGGCCAGCAGGTACCCGAGGGCGGTGGTGAGTTCGGCCCAGGGGGCGTCGGGCCCGGGTTGGACGAGGTGGCGTTCCCGGCGCAGGCCGATGGCGGTGGCGGCGAAGGGGGCGAGGCCCAGGGCCAGGCCGTACGGGCCGGCCGTCTTGACCCCCACCACGGCCAGGGTGGCGCAGGCGGCCAGACGCAGGGCGGCCTCGGAGCCGATGACGAGCCCGTAGGTGGCGAAGCGGCCGTTCCCCGACAGGGTCCCCCGCAACAGGTGCTCGGCGAAGTAGCCGGTCAGGCCGAACATGAAGCCGGCCATGAGCAGGACCTTGCCGTCGAAGAGCTCGTCCAGGAGCAGGTTGCCGCTGGCCAGTGTGACCACGATCAGCACGGTGACCACAACCCCGCCGGCCAGGCAGGCCCGGCGGATGAGGGGGCCGCCACCGAGGCCCAGGGCCCGGCGGGCGGCCAGGGCCCGGCCCACCTCCTGTTCGAGGGGTAGGAAGAACCCGGGGCCGGCCACGAACATGAAGGCCCACAGCACCCCGAGGGGGGCGTAGCGGGACGGGCCCAGCGCCCGGGCGGAGATGGCCAGGAAGCCGTAGGCGGCGATGCCACTGACGATGAGCCCCGCCCCCACGGCCAGAGTGCCCTCGGGGAGAGGGTTCTTCTCCTTGTCGAAGCGGCTGGCCAGGCTCACGGGGGCTCGTTCCTACGGTTCCGGCTCGTACGAACACTAGGTGCCGGTGCCGCCTCCCCCGGTGATTCCGCCCCGCACCGGGCGACCGGCGATCATAGGGGCCCCGTGAGCACCCGGTACCTCATCATCATCACCCTCGCCTGTGGCGTGGCCATCCTCGTAGCCGGCGCTCTCCAGATCTTCCTGGCCAAGTGAGTGCGGCTCGGGCCGGGTCCCTCAATCAGCCGAAGCGTCAGATCACCCGGGCGGCGACAAAGGCCACCGTGGCGGAGAGCGTGGCAGTGCCTAGCATCGTGGCCAGGTTGGCGGCGTGGATGGACCGCAACTGGTCGTTCATCTCTTTGCGGAGCTCTGCGAGTAATCCGTTCTTCAGGCTGTCGAGGTCGCGCTTGGTGGCGACATCCGCCCAGCCCACGGGCGGCAGCATTTCCATCAACGTGGTCGCCTGCTGAGCGCCGAGGACTTCCTCCAGCTTGAGATAGAGCTCGTGGCGGGACCGTTCATCGAGGACCATGTTCCCCTCCAGGGCGGGTGCGGGCAACCGGAAGGGGAGCAGTTGCGCCCTGCGATCCCGAGGCGCCTCGCATCCGATCGAGGCCACCGCAGAGTAGCGAACGTACGTACGGTCAGGCAAGTCTCGGCGGGGTGGGGTCCGGTCCTATGCTGGGGGGCCGAATCCGACCGTGGGAGGGGCTGTGGCCCAGGAATTCGACGTCGTGGTGATCGGGGGCGGGCCGGGTGGCTACGCCACCGCCCTCTACGGGGCCGCCGCCGGCCTGTCCGTCGGGATGATCGAGGAGGCCCGGGTGGGTGGCACCTGCCTGCACCGCGGCTGCATACCGGCCAAGGAGCTGCTCCAGACGGCCGAGGTGTTCCGGACCGTGGCCGGGGCCAAGGAGTTCGGCGTCGACGCTGGCCAGCCCGCCCTCGACCTGTCCGTGTCCCAGCAGCGGAAGCAGGCCATCGTCGACCGGCTCACCAAGGGCCTGGAGTCGGTCCTCAAGGGTCGCAAAGTGACCGTCTTTCCCGGGACGGGCAGCGTGGCCGACGCCGCCGGCAAGCGGGCCCGGGTCTCCGACGGGACCGAGATCACCGGCACCCGGGCGCTGGTGCTCGCCACCGGCTCGTCGCCACGTTCGTTGCCCGGCTTCGACTTCGACGGCGAGCGGATCATGTCGTCCGACCACGTGCTCAACCTCGACCGGGTCCCGCCCCGGGTGGCCGTCATCGGGGGCGGCGCCATCGGATGCGAGTTCGCCTCCTTCCTGGGCGATGTCGGCAGCGACGTGACCGTGCTCGAAGCCCTCCCCCAGATCCTGACCGGGGTCGACAAGGACGCCACCGACGTGGTGGTGAAGGCGTTCCGCAAGCGCGGCATCAAGACCCTCACCGGCGTCAAGGTGGCCGGTGCCGAGCCCGACGGCGACGGGGTCGCCATCCGCTACGACGCCGGCAAGGGCGAGGAACGCCTGGCCGTGGACCTGGTGGTGGTGAGCGTGGGGCGCCGTCCCCGCTCGGAGGGCATCGGGCTGGAGGGCTCCGGCGTGGAGGTCGACGAGCGCGGGTTCGTGGTCGTCGACGGGCTCATGCGCACCACCGTGCCCGGCGTCCACGCGGTGGGAGATCTGGTGGCGACGCCCCAGCTGGCCCACGTCGGCTTCGCCGAGGCCATCGTGACCGTCAAGGCCATCCTGGGCGAACCCGTCGTCCCCATCGACTACACCAAGGTGCCCTGGGGCATCTACTGCCATCCCGAGGTCGCCTTCTGCGGCCTCACCGAGGCGCAGGCCAAGGAGGCCGGCCATGACGTCGTCACCTCCACCCACCGGTTCATGGGCAACGGGCGGGCCCTCATCATCGGGGAGCCCGACGGCATCGTGAAGGTGGTGGCCGAGCGCAACGGCCCCATCATCGGGGTACACATCGCCGGACCGTGGGCCACCGAGCTGCTGGCCGAGGGCTACCTGGCCGTGAACTGGGAGGCGCTGCCCGAAGAGGTGGCGGCCTTCGTACACCCACATCCGACCCTCTCGGAGGTGTTCGGGGAGACAGCGCTGTCCCTCACCGGTCGCAGCCTGCACGGCTAGGACAAGAACGAGGAAAGGCAAGTCACGTGGACATCACCATGCCGCAGCTGGGCGAGACGGTCACCGAGGGCACCGTCACCCGGTGGCTCAAGCAGGTCGGCGAGCAGGTGTCGCCCGACGAGCTGATCTTCGAGGTGTCGACCGACAAGGTCGACTCCGAGGTCCCCTCGCCCGGAGGCGGGTTTCTGGCCGAGATCCTGGTGCCCGAGGGCGAGACCGTGCCCGTGGGCACCCGCCTGGCCGTCCTGACTGACTCTCCCCCGGGAGAGGCATCCGGTGGCGGCGGCGACGGTGCCCAGGCCACGGCCGAAGCTCCGGCCGAAGCGGTACCGGCACCGGCGGAGCCCGCACCCGAGGCTCCCGCTCCCGAAGCGCCCGCAGCGGCCGCCTCGCCCCCCGCGGCCGCTGAGGCTGCCCCTCCCGCTCCCGAAGTGCCGGCGGCGGCGAAGGCTGCTGTTGCCGAGGAGCCAACGGCTCCCGCCCCCGAGCCCGAGCCCGAAGCACCGGCGCCGGCCGCGGAGGCTCCCGCCCCTGAGCCCGAGGCGGAGCCGGCGGCGGCGGGCAACGGCAATGGCGGTGCCGCCGGGATGCTCCTCTCTCCGGTCGTGCGCCGGTTGATCGGCGAGCACGGCCTCGATCCGGCCGCAGATCCCGGGCACCGGCGAAGGGGGCCGGATCACCCGCAGCGACGTGCTGGCCTACATCGACAAGCGCGGCGGGGGCCGGCCGGCCGCTGCCCCGCAGGCTCCCGCTCCGGCCGCGGCAGCCCCCTCGGCCCCTCCCGCGGCACCGCCACCGGCCGCCGCTCCCGCCCCCGCCGCCCAGGCCGCTCCAGAGCCCGCCGCGGCCCCGGCCGCGGCCCGGGTGGGAGACGAGGTCATCCCCTTCGACAACATCCGCCGGCGCACGGCCGAGCACATGGTGCGCTCCAAGGCCACCAGCCCCCACGTGCTCACCGCCGTGGAGGTCGACTTCGACGCCGTCGAGCGGGTCCGCACCGCGGCCAAGAGCGAGTGGAAGGCCAAAGAGGGTTTCTCGCTCACCTACCTGCCGTTCATTTCCCGGGCGGTGTGTGACGCCCTGGCCGAGTATCCCCGCCTCAACGCCAGCGTGGACGGGGACAGCCTGGTGGTCCACGGGGCGGTGAATCTCGGCATCGCCGTGGACATCGGGGAGAAGGGCCTCATCGTGCCGGTGATCAAGGCGGCTGGAGGCAAGCGCCTGCGCCAGATCGCCCGGGAGATCCGCGATCTGGCCGAGCGGGCCCGGAGCAAGAAGCTCACTCCCGACGAGGTGACGGGCGGCACGTTCACCATCACCAACCCGGGGCCCTACGGGACGTTGATCTCGGCGCCGGTGATCAACCAGCCCCAGGTGGCCATCCTCTCCACCGACGGGATCCGCAAGCGCCCGGTGGTGGTGGAGACGCCCGCGGGGGATGCCATTGCCATCCACCCGGTGGGGATCCTGGCCATGCAGTGGGACCACCGGGCCAACGACGGCGCCTACGCCGCCGGGTTCCTCAACCACCTCCGGGAGATCATCGAGTCCCGCGACTGGTCCACCGAATTGCTGTGACCGCCACCGTCCTGTCCGCCCGCTGGCTGGGCCCCGTTCCCTACCGCGAGGCCCACGCCCTGCAGCGCGCGCTCCATGGCCGGTCGGGTGGCGACCATCTCCTGCTCCTCGAGCATCCCCACGTCTACACCCTGGGCCGGACCGCCAGGGAGGAGCACCTCCTGGTCGCTCCGGCGGCGGTGGGGGCGGAGCTCGAGCACGTCGACCGGGGCGGCGACGTCACCTACCACGGCCCCGGGCAGCTCGTCGGCTATCCCATCCTCACCCTGCCGCACTGGCGCGACGGGCTGACCGACGTCGTCGCCTACGTGCGTCACCTGGAGGACGCCCTCATCGCGGCGCTGGCCGACCTCGGTGTGGAGGCGGGCCGGGAGGAGCGCCTCACCGGGGTGTGGGTCGACGGCGGGGGGGTGGGGAGCAAGCATCGCGGGGGGGTGGGGAGCAAGCATCGCGAGAAAGTGGCCGCCATCGGGGTCAAGGTCACCCGGGGGCGGACCATGCACGGCTTCGCCCTCAACGTCGACCCCGACCTGACCATGTTCTCCCACATCGTCCCGTGCGGGATCAGGGACCGTGGGGTCACCTCGCTGCGTCGGCTCCTGGGTCGCCCGGTGGAGATGCGCACCGTGGTCGACGCGGTGACGACCCGGTTGGCGGCCACCTTCGGCTACGGAGCCGTGGAGCGTCAGGACGTCGTCTGGCACGAGCGCCCCTCCGACCTGTCCGCCTTCACGCGCCAAGCAGCCGCCGGGCCGACCGAGACGGCGGGCGTGCCCGTCGGCCTCTCGAGGAAGGCGGGCACCCCGGTTCGCCTGTTGGGCCGCCTGGCCGAGGCGGGGGTGACCCAACCTGCGGAAGAGGAGGTCACCCGCCGTCCGGAGTGGATGAGAGTGCGGGCGCGACTCG
This sequence comes from uncultured Actinomycetes bacterium, assembly GCA_963789165.1. Lineage (GTDB taxonomy): Bacteria > Actinomycetota > Acidimicrobiia > IMCC26256 > BP-133 > CAWBJP01. The sequence goes on along the minus strand of CAWBJP010000010.1, from coordinate 72,396 downwards.
GCGGCGAGTACCAAGACCTGAAAGACATGATGCGGGGCCTCGACCTGCACACGGTGTGCGAGGAGGCCGGCTGCCCCAACATTTACGAGTGCTGGTCCGAGCGCACCGCCACCTTCATGATCTTGGGTGACCGTTGCACCCGGGCCTGCGGGTTCTGCCTGGTGGACACCCGCCGGCCCCTGCCTCTCGACACGGCCGAACCGGCCCGGGTGGCGGAAGCCGTGTCCCGGATGGGCCTGGCCCACGCGGTCGTGACCAGCGTGGCCCGCGACGACCTGGCCGACGGAGGCGCGTCGGGCTTCGTCGCCACCATCGCCGCCATCCGGGAAACCAACCCGGGCACCACGGTGGAGGTGCTGATCCCGGACTGCAAGGGCAACACCCGGGCGCTGGACGTGATCTTCGAGGCCCGGCCCGACGTCCTCAACCACAACCTGGAGACCGTCGCCCGCCTGCAGCGGGCGGCCCGGCCCTCGGCCAATTACGCCCGCTCCCTGGCCCTGCTGGCCCGGGCCAAGTCGGCTGGGCTCACCACCAAGTCGGGTCTCATCCTGGGGATGGGGGAGACGGCGCCCGAGGTGCGGGGCGCCATCGCCGACCTGGCCGGCGTGGGGGTCGACATCCTCACCGTGGGCCAGTACCTGCGGCCCACCGCCCTGCATCTGCCGGTGGTGAAGTGGTGGCACCCCGACGAGTTCACCGCCCTCGGCGCCTACGCCCGCACCCTCGGTTTCTCCCACGTGGAATCAGGGCCTCTCGTGCGGTCCAGCTACCACGCCCGCCGGGCGGTGGAATCGACCGCGGAGGCCCCTGTCCGAGCCGGATGACGACCCTCGACTACTGACTACCGGGCCGACGACTCCCGGGCCAGTCGGTGACGGACGTGGGGCGTGACCAGGACGGCGCCCCGTTGGGGCAACCTTCGGCGGGAAGGCGAAGCAGTGTCCATCCGTTGTCCCGGGCCACGACAACTCCCTCCCCGGACGTTCCGGCGGGGGCGATGAGGTAGTTGAAGACCCCTGGGGGGCGGAGGTTGCCGTCGGGATTGAACATGGGTACCCGGCGGTGAAGCCAGGTGTAGCCCCCGGTCAGGATGAAGCCGATGCCCTCGATCCGGAGCCCGCAGAGATCGGGGAGTTTGTGGGCCACCAGGAGGAGGCGGGTCGCTTCCGCCCCCCGGCCGTGGGCACTTTCGTCGGCGGGAAGCTGTCCGAGATCGCGGAAAGTCAGATCGGGGAGCCGGGCGGCCGACAAGGTGGCAGCGACGAGGAGCGCGGCCATCCCGGCGCCCAGCGCTCGCCGGCCGGCCCGCCGGCCGAGTTCGTCCAGGCCGATGGCGGCGAGACCGCACACCACGGGCAGGAGGGGCAGGAGGAAGCGGCCTTCCTTGTGGGGCTCGAGGGAGTGCAAGAGGACAAAACCGGCGGCGGCGAGAAGGAGGCCCGGCGCTCGTCGGGCCGACACCAGGCACAAAACGACAAGGAGGGCCGCGGCGGCGATCCCCAGGGAACCGAGGAGGACATCCCCGTAGTAGCCGAATGGGGAGGTTCCCCAGCCGGATGCCTGTCTCTCCACCAGGGTGACTTGGAGGTACTCGAAGGCCGAGTTGAACCAGCTCCCCCAGGTCAACCGGTCGACCACCCCGAGCGCCAGGGCCCACACCGCCAGGGTGCAGAAAGCCGACACGGCGGCCCTGCGGTCACGCCGGGCGATGAGGATGGCCAGGAGCGCGGCGGCGAAATAAGCGTTCTGGAGCCGAAACATGACGGACAGGCCCAGGAGGGAAGCCCCGGCGCAAACCTGCCGCGAGCGGGCCTTGGGCTGGACGGCGAGGGCCAGGCCGAGCACGACGGGGAGAGTGGAAGCGGTCTCACTGAGCGCCCGGGGAGCGAAATAGATGGCGGGGGCGGCCAGAGCGAACAGCGCCGCTCCTGACGAGGCGGCGAGGGTTGATGCCCCGTAGGAGCGAGCCAACCGGAAAGATCCATAGGCGGTGGCGACCCCAGCCGCGGCGAGCACCACCCGCGCCAGTCCGATGTATTCGGCCGGCTCGGAGAGCCCGACGAGCGAAGCGACCTTGAAGATGAGAGCCACAGTCGCGGGCCAGGCCCAGTTGGTGGCCCCCTCAACGAACTCCCAGGGGACGATCCCGTAGCCGAACACCAACCGGTGGGCTTGCTCCAGGCTCTTGTAGTGCTCGTCGGGGAAGTACATGTCGTCGAGATGGAGGCCGAGCCAGAGCCGAAGGATCCCGCCGGCGAGGAGCACGGCGGCGAGGATGACGAGCCCAGTCTGCCGATCCCTCTCGGGCAGAGGATGGTCGGGCTCGAAGGAATGCTCGCCGCCCGAAACGACCCTGTCCTCCGGCGTTGGGGCGCGCACGGCGAGATGCTAGTGCCAGGCTCTCGACTGGCCGCGTTTCATCGTCCCAGCTCAGATGGGAAACGCTACTTTGGGGTAAGCCGCTGGTAGGCTCGGAGGTAATGAAGGCACGTATCGTGCTATCTACATTCAACGAGCAACCACTAGGCAGCCATGTCGCAATGGTCGAAATGGACCGCTGAACCGGTGACATCGGCGGAAAAGGTCGCCGCGCCATCGAAGCTTGGTCGTTTGGGTTGGCTGCTACCTCCGGTCATGGCATTTGGGGTCTCACGTCTGATCGTCATTGGAGTTCTTTACGTCGGTCCGGTTCTCAATCCCGCCTTCCGCCACTCGAGTTTTTTTCTCGATTATGACGGCGCCCACTATCTTTACATCGCTGGTCACGGTTATCCCCCGCTGTATCCGCCGGAGGGCGGGTACCTGGCTTACTCCGCCTTCTTCCCCCTCCTGCCATGGTTGACGAGGTGGCTGAGCTACGTCACCCATCTCCCCTTGGAGACGAGTGCATTCCTCATCGTCACCGCCGCGGGCCTTGGAGCCTGCGTGGGGATCTGGTGGCTGGCTCTCGAAACCCTGGGGGACCGCGAAGCGGCCGGGCGAACTGTGATGCTGGCCCTGATCTGGCCAGCAAGTTTCGTTCTCTCGATGAACTACAGCGAGGGATTGCTCATTGTTTCGGCCGCATGGTGTCTGCTCGCCCTTCGTCGTCAGCGCTGGGTGTGGGCGGGAGTGGCGGGCCTCCTTGCCAGCCTTGCCCGGCCCGACGGGGTCGTGCTCGCGGTCTCTTGTGCATGGTGCGCGTTTGTCGCGATTCGGGCTACAGGCAGTTGGCGTCCCCTCATTGCTCCGTTACTCGCACCACTTGGCATGGTCGGCTACTTCACGTTTCTTGCGGTCCGGCTGGACGATCCGTTCTTGTGGTTCAAGGCCGAGAAGCGTGGATGGGGTGTTGGTTTCGACTTCGGTCAAACGTTCGTCAGTAACATCGGTGAGGCTGTTCGACACCCGATGGGACAGTTCGACCTGGTTCCGTCGAGCCTGGCGGGAATCGTCGGCATTTTGCTGGTCTTGTGGGCATGTCGGGAGCGGCTCCCCACCGAACAAATCCTCTACGCCGTGGGCATCCTTGTTCTCACACTTGGCTCAGGCTTCGGCGGCAGCATCCCTCGATTCGTTATGCACGCTTTCCCGCTGTTCACCGCTCCTGGCAAGCGACTCAGTCAATGCAGCCCCTGGGCATTGGCGGCGTGGAGCGCGATCTCGACCGCTGGCTTCGTCTGCCTCATGCTGGTGGTCACCACGACACGCAGGATGGTGCCTTGACGGGACCCTGGGGTCGTCGATTATCGGGGGTGGTCGCCCTGTCGGCCGGGCTGGTGCTCGGAGGCCAGCCGCCGGCGTCGCCTGCCGGCCGGGGGCCCGGGGGTGTCCCCCTCGTCGGTGGCCGGGCGCCAGCCGTCCGGTTGGTGGAGATCGCCCACCTCGACAAGCCCTTGGCCATGGCCCTCCGGCCGGGAGACGACTCCTTCTACATCGGCGAGAAGGGCGGTCGGGTCCGCCGGGTCGGCCGGGACGGTCACGTGTTCGCGGACCCGGTGGTCGACCTCTCCAAGGAGGTCTCCTCCGGCGCCGAGCAGGGCCTGGTGGCGGTGACCTTCAACCCGGAGGGGGACCGGCTCTACATCGGGATCACCGACCGTCAGGGAGACTCGAGGATTCTGGAGTTCGCCTTCGACGGCATCCGGGCCGTGGCCTCGAGCCGGCGGCAGGTGCTGTTTCTCGACCAGCCCCACGAGTACCACAACAACGGCCAGGTCATCTTCGGCCCCGACGGGATGCTGTATCTCGGTTTCGGCGACGGTGGTCAGGTCCGGCAGTACGAGCACCGGTCCCAGGATCTGGGGACCCTGTTCGGCAAGGTCCTGCGCATCGATCCCCGCCCCACCCCGACCGCGCCCTACGGGATCCCGGACGACAACCCCTTCTCGGGGCGCGATGGTGCCCGGCCCGAGGTGTGGCAGTACGGGCTGCGCCAGCCGTGGCGGTTCTCCTTCGACCGGCTGACGCACGACTTCTGGGTGGGAGACGTCGGTGAAGCCGTCGCCGAGGAGGTCGACTTCCTGCCCGCCGGACACACCGGCGCCAACTTTGGCTGGGACTCCTTCGAGGGAAGTCATCCCCACCACAACAATCCTCCTCCCGAAGAGCACGTTCTTCCGGTCACGGAGTACGAGCACCGGCCCGGCCGCTGCGCGGTGATCGGTGGCTACGTGTACAGGGGCCGGCTGATACCCGAGCTTCAGGGCGCGTTCGTGTTCGCTGATCTCTGCGGCGGGAACCTGACCGGTCTGCGCCAGGTGAACGGCAAGGCGCAGGGCACCTTCGACCTGGGCGTCGAGGTCGAGCGCCCCACATCCTTCGGTGAGGACGCCGACGGGGAGCTGTACGTCATGTCCCAGGCCGGCGGGTTCTTCCGCCTCGAGGCGGCGATCGACGCGGCCGCTCCCGGGCGCGCTCGGCGCTGAAACGCCCCAGGTACGCTCGGCATCGATGCGCCTCGAGGTCTCCACCGTGCTGTTGCAATGGGCCACCGGGGGGTTGTTGTTCTGCTGGTTGACGACCCGCCGCCGGGAGGTGGGCATCGGCTACGGGTGGACGCTGCGGATCACCTACCTCGTCATGGCGCTGGGCGCCGTGGTGGCCGGCCGCGCCCTGGAGGGTGGCTCCACCGCCGCCCTGTTCCGGGATCTGGCCGCCGCGGCCGTCGTGGCCTCGACCGGCACCGCCCTGGCCTTGTCCGTCGTCCGGCGCCGGGCGGGGGTGGCGGGGGAGCGGGCCGTGCGTGAGGCCCGGGTCGCCCGGGTGGAAGCGATGACCGGCCGGGCCCGGCCGGCACGCTACGCCGACGACGTCTCCGAGTTCCCACCCGCCATCGACCTGGCGGCTCCCGTCTTCGGTGCGCTCGGCCTCCTGGCCGCGGCCGCCTCGGCGGGTGGACCGTTCCTGCTCGGCGCCGCCCGTTTGCTGGTGGGCGCCGCCTTCCTCGGCGCCGTCACCGACGCCATGCTCCTCGGCCACTGGTACCTCACCCAGCCGGGCTTGTCGCGCGAGCCCCTCAAGGAGCTGGTGCGCTGGACCGGCGCCCTGTGGCCCGTGGAGGTGGCGCTGCTGTGCTGGCCGACGGGCATGATCCAGGTGCTGTCGGGCTCCGTGGACGACCGGGCCAGCGGGCTCTTCGGCTGGATCTGGCTCGGGTCGGCGGTCACCACCATCGTCCTGGTGGTCGTGGTGATGGCCGCCCTGAAGGAACGGTGGTATTCGGCCGTGATGTCGGCCACCGGCCTCCTGTACCTGGCCATCCTCACCGCCTTCGGCACCGACCTGGTGGCCCGAGCCGTCCTGGCGCCGTAACCCCTGGAGGACTCCTATGACGCTTGATGGACGGGTGGCGCTGGTGACCGGCGGAAGCCGGGGTATCGGTCGGGCGATCGCCCTGGGGCTGGCCGCCGACGGTGCCGACGTGGCCGTGAACTACCGCCGCGACGCCGAGGCGGCCGCGGCCACGGTGGCGGAGATCGAGGCGCTGGGCCGCAAGTCGCGGGCCTACGCCGCCGACGTCGGCTCCCTGGACGACGTGCGGGCCATGGTGGCGGCCGCCGTGGCCGATTTCGGCTTCGTCGACATCCTGGTCAACAACGCGGGCATCGCCAGCCAGGGCCGCAGCGTCCTCGACACCGACCCCGCGGAGCTGGAGCGGGTGGTCCGCACCCACGCCCTCGGCGCCCATCATCTCTGCCAGGCCGTCCTCCCCTCCATGCGGGACCGGCCTCGGGGCGACATCGTGATGATCTCCTCGAGGATCACCAGGGAGTTTCCGTCCAACAGCGCTCCGTATTCCATGGGCAAGGCCGCCCTCGAGGCGTTGGCCGTCACGCTGGCCAACGAGGAGCTGCGCCACGGCATCCACGTCAACGTGGTCGCCCCCGGGCTGGTCGACACCGACCTGGGCCGGCGCCTGGTGCGGGCGACGCTCGGGACGCAGGACATCCGCGACCTCGACGCCCACTTCCCCTTCGGCCGGGTGTGCTCCCCCGACGACGTGGCCGAGGTGGTCCGCTTCCTCGTCTCCGCCGCCGCCGGCTACCTCACCGGTCAGAAGATCTACGTCGACGGCGGCGGCGGCCGGAGCCTCATGGAGGGCATCGCCCGCCAGTGAGCCGCGCCTTTCCTCGAGCAGGCCATCGAGGCCGCCTCCTTGGCCTCCCGGGATGGGGCGCGGCCCTGGCCGCAGGCGCCGCGACACTCGCTGCCGACCAGGCCCACCTGGTGTTCGGCCACCACCGGCATGTCGCCAACGAGGACCACACTCTGTTCTGGGCGGCGGCCCGGGACATCGGCCGGCTCGACTTCTTCCAGCCGCATGTCTACGGCCAGTCGTACGGCGTGATGATCGAGGCGGCGCCCACCGAGATCCTGCGCTGGGTGGGAGTGACGCTGCCAACGGCTCTACCGCTGGTGACTGCCGCCTTCATGGTGGGCTGCTGGTTGGTCCTGGCCGTCGCCGCCGGTCGGCGTCGCCCCTTGCTGGCCCTCACGGCTCTGGCCGCACCGGTGGTGATCTCGACCGCCTTTCTCGTCGGCGCCCAGATGCCGAGCCGGACGGGGGGGATGTTCATGGCCACGGTCGGTGCAGCTGCGCTGCTTCGCAGCCGGGGACGGCCCGTGCTCGTCGGCTTCGGGACGGGTCTGGCCGGCCTCGGTGTGATGTGGGATCTCGGGGCGGTCCTCCTGGTACTGCCGCTCCTCGGCTTCGTGGCGCTCCGGGAGAGACGCTGCCGGGCCGCGCTCGCCGCCGGAGCCGCCGGCCTCGTCCCGGCGCTGCTGTGGACGGCGGCCACGGCCGCTTATTACCGGTCCCGCCCGTACTCCGACCTCCACCAGGCGGCCGCCATCCGTCTCGATCTCGACATCCTGGCCGAGTCGAGTCACCACCTGGGCCGATCCTTCCGTCCCCTGGCCCCCCAACTCCTTCCCTACTGGTGGCTTCCCATCGCCGCCCTGGCCTGCGTGGTCGCGGTGCTCTTCGCCCGGCGCCGATTGGCGGCCGGCGCCGCCGGGCTTGCCGGGATGGCTGGAGTTGCCGGCGCCCTGGCCACGCCCAAGGCCCTCGACGGTACCGCCTCCGCCTACCTGGCCTACGGGCGGCTGCTCCTCGCCGTGCCGCTCCTGGTCTGGTGCCTGGCCTGGCTGGCGGGCGAGGACCGGCCGCCGGCGCCGGACGGCCGGACCCGGCGGGTGCTCGCCGGCGCCGGCCTGGCGGTGCTCGCCGCCTCCGTCGTCACGGCCTCCTGGCGGGCAGTACGTTTCGAGGACCACCTGGGGGAGATCGACCGGGTGGCGACCGAGGTGCGCTTTGCCGCGCCGGTGCCCGTAGAGGGCGTCGTGCGACGGTGCGAGGCCCTGCACGAGACTATGGGACGGGCGGGAGCAACGCTGGCGGTGTTCCTCACTGACCGGATCTCCGCCTACGGCTGCGCCGGGCGGTGGGAAGAGGCCGTGTCCCTCTTCCCCGCCTACGAGCGCCGCACCTGGCTGCTTGACGGCGAGAACCGCGCTCCGAGATCGGTCTTCGTGGTCACCGACGTCCCGCCGGACTGGTGCCGTCACCTGGCGGCCTCGGTCCGTTCCTGTGTGGCGGCCGACCCGCCGGGCACCATGGTGGTGCGCATGGATGCCCAACCGGTCCTCCCCGTCCTCGCCGCCGCGGGCGTGCCCGTCCGCCGCACCCGGGACTATCCGTCCGGCGCCAACATGGCCAACCGCCCCTAGCGCTGGCGGTCGCCCTCTGCGGGCGGCGGACACGTCGAACCGCCGCGCTTCCGATCAGACGATGAGATGTCGGGGCGGGGGCGGCCGGGCGTTCATGGAAGGCATCCGCCCGCCAGTAGGCCTATGCCGCCTCAGGAGGCGGGGGGTGGCCTTCGCTCCGGAAATGCCGTAGCAGTTCGAACATCAGGCGCTCGAACTTCTCATCCAGCCGACGGATGTCGGTCCTCACCTCTGTCCGGAGCTCGCCCACGTCAGCCCGGAGGGAACCGATGTCTTCCTTCAGTTCGGACTTCACGTCCCGACACTGACGGCTCAGTTCGGACTTCACATCCCGACACTGACGGCTCGTGAAGGCGACCACGGCCAGGAACATGGTGAAGGCACTCACGAACCCGGTGATCACGGCAGTCGAAACGTCGCTCATGCGGACCTCTCCTCGTTGAGATGGTATCCGCCGAGACCCTACCGATGGGGTGTGACAGCTCAGACGATGAAGTCTTGGCGTCGTTGGTGGGAGAGCCGATGGGCGCCGCCGGGAACGAGCGGGAAGCGGCTCCGGGAATCATTCCGCCCCGGGTCCGGCCGATATTCCTCCACAACGACGAACGCCTCGACGGCTTACTCCCAGAAGGCCGCGCTGCCCGACCCAGGGGCCGCAACATCCTCGCCGCCCTCCAAGGCCTCGGCTTCACCTACGGACCCGGCGGCATCCTCCTCGACCGCCTCACCCACTGGACCGGGACGAGCACCCCCGGGACATGTGCCAGGTCGTGGGCTACGTACCGCACGGCGAGAATAGATGCATCCCGCCCGGCGGAGCCGGGCCCGACAGGTCCTGACTGTCTGCTACGCCACCTGGGGCGGAGGCTGGTGCCCGCCCTCGCGAATGTGATGCAGCAGCTCGAACATCATCTGGTCGAACTTCCCGTCGAGCCGCCGGATGTCGGACCTGACCTCGGTGCGGAGGCTGTCGATGTCACCCTTGAGCTCGGACCTGAGTTCGGCGAAGTCACCCTTGAGCTCGGACCTGAGTTCGACGATGTCACCCTTGAGCTCCGACTTGAGTTCGACGATGTCACCCTTGACCTCGGTGCGGAGGCTGTCGATGTCACCCTTGAGCTCGGACCTGAGTTCGGCGAAGTCGCCCTTGAGCTCCGACTTGAGTTCGACGACGTCGCCCGTGAATTCAGATTTCAGGTCTCGGGACTGGCGGCTCGTAAGGGCGACGAGCGCCAGGAACAGGGTGAAGGCACTCACGAAGCTCGTGACTGCAGCCGGGCCGATATCGGTCATGCCGGGACCTCTCCTCGTTGAGATGGTATCCGGAACAGACCCTACCGACGGCCTGTGACACTCATGCTCAGACGATGAAGTACTTCGCCTCCGGGTGGTGGACGACGATGGCCGACGTCGACTGCTCCGGGTGGAGCTGGAACTCCTCAGAGACGGTGACGCCGATCCGGCCGGCCTCGAGCAGGTCGGCCACCTTGACCTGATCATCAAGATCGGGACAGGCGGGATAGCCCCAGGAATAGCGCGACCCGCGGTACTGCTGGCGGAAGAGGCCGGCCAGCGATGGGCCGTCGTCGGCGGCAAAGCCCCACTCCTCCCGCATGCGCCGGTGCCAGAATTCGGCCAGGGCCTCGGCCATCTCCACCGACAAGCCGTGGAAGTACAGGTACTCCTGGTAGCGGTCGCCGGCGAACAGCTTGGCCGCATGCTCGGAGGCGACCTGGCCCATGGTGACGATCGAGAAGCCGGCGTAGTCCACCTCACCCGACGCCACCGGGCGGAAGAAGTCGGCGATGCAGTGCCACGGCTCCTTGCGCTGGCGGGGGAAGTTGAACCGCGTCCGCTCCTGGCTGCGACTCTCGTCGGTCCACACCACCAGGTCGCCGCCGTCGCCGTTGACGGGGAAGTAGCCCCACACCACACCCGGGATCAGCGACCCGTCCGCCTTGGCCTTGCCCAGCTCCTCGCGCAGCACCGGGCGGATCCGGGTCTTGAAGTCGGCGTCGTTTTCGCCGCTCTGGGGGCGGAACTGCCATTGGTTGCGGAACAGGGCGGTCTCGTTGAGGTAGCCGGCGATGTCGTCGAGGGAGATCCCCTTCGACACCCGGGAGCCGACGAAGGGGGGCACGAAGATCTTGTTGTCGGTGGCCACCGCCGAGCGGGCTGGTGCTTCGACGAGGTCCTCTTCCCGCTGCGATTTCCGGGGCGGCAGCTGCCGCCCGCCGAGCGCCCGGCCGAACTCGGGGTCGAGCTGCCCGGTCCGCTTGCCCTCCATAAGGGTTTCCATGGTGCGCAGGCCCTCGAAGGCGTCCTTGCCGTAGAAGACCCGGCCCTCGTAGACCCCTCGCAGGTCGCGCTCCACATAGTTGCGAGTCAGGGCGGCCCCGCCGAGGATGACGGGGATGTCGGACAGGCCCTGGTTGTTCAGCTCCTCCAGGTTCTCCCGCATGATGAGCGTGGACTTGACCAGCAGGCCGCTCATGCCGATGACGTCGGCCTTGATCTCCTTGGCCTTGTCCACGAACACGGACAGGGGCACCTTGATGCCGAGGTTGGTCACCTCGTAGCCGTTGTTGGTCAGGATGATGTCGACCAGGTTCTTGCCGATGTCGTGCACGTCGCCCTTGACCGTGCCGATCACCAGCCGTCCCTTGCCGCCGCTGTCGGCCTTTTCCATGTGGGGCTCGAGGAACGCCACCGCCGTCTTCATGGTCTCGGCCGACTGGAGGACGAAGGGCAGCTGCATGTCGCCCGAGGCGAACAGCTCGCCCACCGTCTTCATCCCCGACAGGAGGACGTCGTTGATGATGGACAGCGCCGGCCGGCCCCCGGCCAGCGCCTCGTCGAGGTCGGCTTCCAGCCCGTCGCGCTCCCCGTCCACGATGCGGATCTCCAGGCGCTTCTCCACCGGCCAGTCCGAGCGGTCCTCCCGCACGACGGCGGTGGCCTCGGTGCCGTCGAAATGGGCCATGAGCTCGTGGAGGGGGTCGTAGTCGGGGCGGCGCCGGTCCCATACCAGATCGAGGGCCAGCTCCCGGGCCCGTTCGTCGATACGGTGCATGGGCATGATCCGGGCCGCATGGACGATGGCCGCGTCGAGGCCTGCTTCCACGCACTCGTGGAGGAACACCGAGTTGAGGACGTGACGGGTGGCCGGGATTGAGCCCGAAGCTGACGTTGGACACGCCGAGGCAGGTGTAGACGCCGGGCAGCTCCGCCTTGATGGTGCGGATGGCCTCGATGGTCTCGATCCCGTCCTTGCGCAGGTCCTCCTGGCCCGAGCCCAGCGGGAAGGTGAGGGCGTCGAAGATGAGGTCGCAGGGCTCCAGGCCGTAGCGCTCGACGGCCAGGTCGTGGATGCGCTTGGCCACCCGCACCTTCCACTCCGCGGTGCGGGCCTGGCCCTCCTCGTCGATGGTGAGGCAGATGACGGCCGCCCCGTACTCCCGGGCCAGGGAGAAGACCCGGTCGCAGCGGGAGCCGGGTGCCTCCCCGTCCTCCAGGTTGGCCGAGTTGAGCACGGCCCGCCCGCCCATGTGCTGGAGGCCGGCTTCGACCACCTGAGGTTCGGTGGAGTCGAACACCAGCGGTATGGCGGCCTGGGTGGAGAACCGGGAGGCGATCTGGTGCATGTCGGCCACCCCGTCGCGGCCCACGTAGTCGACGCAGACGTCGAGGACGTGGGCGCCTTCCTTCACCTGCTCACGGGCCATGTTCACGCAGGTGTCCCAGTCCTCGGCCAGCGTGGCGTCGCGGAACTTTCGGGAACCGTTGGCGTTGGTGCGCTCCCCGATGGAGAGGTACGTCACGTCCTGGGCGAAGGGCACGGCGGTGTAGATCGAGGCGCAGCCCGGCTCGGTGACCGGCTCCCGGCGCTTCGGTTCCCGGCCCCAAATGCGGTCCACCACCTGGCGGAGGTGCTCCGGGGTGGTGCCGCAGCAGCCGCCGACCACGTTGAGGCCGAACTCGGCCGTGAAGCGGTCGTGAGCGTCGGTCAGCTCCTCGGGGGTGAGGTCGTAGTGGGTGCGGCCCTCCACCACCGACGGCAGGCCGGCGTTGGGCAGGCAGGACAGGAACGTCCGGGCCTGGCGGGAGAGGTGGCGCAGGTGCTCGGTCATCTCCCGGGGCCCGGTGGCGCAGTTGAGCCCGATCACGTCGGGCCGCATGGGTTCCAGGGCGGTGAGGGCGGCGCCGATCTCGCTGCCCACCAGCATCCGTCCGGTGGTCTCCATGGTCACCTGGACCATGAGGGGCACTTCGCGTCCGGCGGAGGCCATGGCCCGCCGGCAGGCGATGAGCGCCGCCTTGGCCTGGAGGAGGTCGTAGACCGTCTCCACCAGCAGGATGTCCACGCCGCCGGCCAGCAGCCCGTCGGCCTGGGCCTGGTAGCCGTCGCGCAGCGACAGGAAGTCGATCTGGCCGAGGGACGGCAGCTTGGTGCCTGGCCCCATGGAGCCCACCACCCACCGGGGCCGGTCGGGGGTGGAGTAGCCGGAGGCGACCTCCTTGGCGATGCGGGCCGCCGCCTGGTTGAGCTCGAAGGTGCGCTCGGGGATGCCGTACTCGGTGAGGACGACGGGGAAGGCGCCGAAGGTGTCGGTCTCCACCGCGTCGACCCCGACGTCGAAGAAGGAGCGGTGCAGGTCGGCGATCAGGTGCGGGCGGGTGATGGCCAGCATCTCCAGGCAGCCCTCGAGGCTCGCTCCGCCGAAATCGTCGGGGCCGAGGGGCAGCGGTTGGAGGTTGGTGCCGGTGGCGCCGTCGAAGACGACGACCCGTTCGCTCAGGGTGTCGAGGAAGCTGGTCATTGCCCCGCAAGGGTAATGGCCGCCGTGGCAAGCTCGGCTCATGGGAGTCAGGGGAACGCCGGCCACCGTCGCCGTGGCCCGGGCGGGCGTGGAGCACCGGCTGTGCGAGTACGACCACGATCCTTCGGCGCCGGCCTACGGCCTGGAGGCGGCGGAGAAGCTGGGGGCGGATCCGGCCCGGGTCTTCAAGACGCTCGTCGCCGAGGTGGACGGGGGTCTGGTGGTGGCCGTGGTGCCCGTCACCGGCTCCTTGAGCCTGAAGGCCCTGGCCGCGGCGGCCGGCGGCCGCAAGGCGGCCATGGCCGAGCCGGCGGCGGCGGAGCGCGCCACCGGTTACGTGGTCGGCGGCATCAGCCCGCTGGGCCACCGCAAGCGCCTCCCCGTGTACCTGGACGAGACGATGGAGGGCCACGAAACCGTGCTGGTCAGCGCGGGCCGGCGGGGGTTGGAGCTCGAGCTGGCGCCGGGGGACCTGGCCCGCCTGGCCGGCGCCACGTTCGCGCCGTTGGGGGTGGCGTGACCTTCCGGGCACGCGGATTGTGGGAAATCGACCAATCGGCGTGCCCGGAACGGCGGTGCAGTGCGAGAGGGGGGGCGGCATAGACTCCCGGCCCTGCCATGAAGGTCTACACACGCAAAGGCGACGACGGATCCACCGGTCTGCTCTACGGCGGGCGGGTGGGTAAGGACACGGCCGGGCCAGCCGCCTACGGCGAGGTCGACGAGGCCGTCTCCGCCCTGGGCCTGGCCCGGGCCGAGGCCGAGCCCGCCTCGGAGCTGGCCGAGATCCTGGTCCGCCTCCAACGCGAGCTGTTCGTGGTGGGCGCCGAGCTCGCCACCGCCCCCGAGAACCGGGGCAAGCTCACCGCCGAGGTGTCGCTCGTCACCGCCGGCATGGTCGAGCGCCTCGAGCCCCTCATCGACGATCTGACCTCCCGCTACACCCCACCCACCGAGTTCGTCCTTCCCGGTGAGAACCGGATCGCCGCCGCCCTGGACCTGGCCCGCACCATCGTGCGCCGGGCGGAGCGGGCGGCGGTGGCGGCGGCCAAGGCGGGCTGGCTCGACAGCAGTTATGTCGTGCCCTACCTGAACCGCCTGGCCGACCTCGTCTACACCATGGCCCGGTGGCAGGAAGGCACCTTCCGCCCTGTGCGCACCGGGGACACCCCGACCCCGGGCCGTACCGACTGAGTACATCCCCCGCGACAACAAGGAGCCCGCCGTGTCCGTCACCTTCACCGTTGCCTCCACCCCTCCGGCCAGAGCCAAGGCCGACCTCCTGGCCGTACCGGTGTTCGCCGGCCGTGCCCTCGGCCCCGGGGCCAAGGCGGTCAACACCGCCCTGGGCGGGCAGCTGGCCGAGTTCATGGCCGAGGCGGGCTTCGACGGCAAGGCGGAGGAGACCCTGATCGTGCCCGGGGCCGGCCTCGGGTCGTCAGCCGCCGTCCTGGTGGGCCTGGGACCCAAGGACAAGGTCACCATCGACGGGCTGCGCCGGGCGGCCGCCGCCCTCGCCCGCAAGGCGACGAAGGCCACGACGGTGGCCACCACCCTGCTCGATGCCGCCCCGGCGGGGTTGGACCGGGCCACCGCGGCCCAGGCGCTGGCCGAGGGCTTCGCCCTGGGCACCTACCGGTTCCTGCGCTACAAGGGCAAGGGCGAACCGCACGCCACCGAGAAGCTGGTGGTCCTGACGAAGGACGGCGCCACCCAGGTGGCCCTTGACCGGGGCGCGGCGGTGGCCAAGGCCGTGGCCTGGGCCCGCGACCTGGTGAACGAGCCGGCGGGCACGCTGACCCCCACGGCCCTGGCCTACCAGGCGCAACGAGCCGCGGAAGAGGGCGGGCTCGACATCGAGATCCTCGACGAGGTGGCCATCGCCAACGAAGGCCTGGGCGGACTTCTCGGCGTGTCCCTCGGCTCCGATCAGCCACCCCGGCTCATCAAGCTCACCTATCAGCCCAAAGGCCGGTCCCGGGGCACGGTGGCGCTGGTGGGCAAGGGCATCACCTTCGACTCAGGCGGCCTGTCCATCAAGACGGCCGAGGGCATGGAGACCATGAAGACCGACATGTCGGGGGCGGCGGCCGTCATCGGCGCCATGTCGGTGCTGCGCCAGGCCGGGGTGCAGTCCAAGGTGATCGCCTTCGTGCCCACCACCGAGAACATGCCCGGTGGGCGGGCTATCAAGCCCGGCGACGTCCTCAAGATCCGCAACGGGAAGACGGTCGAGGTCCTCAACACCGACGCCGAGGGCCGGCTCGTCCTGGCCGACGGGCTGTCGCTGGCCGTGGAGGAAGCGCCCGACGCCATCATCGACCTGGCCACCCTGACCGGGGCCTGTGTGGTGGCCCTGGGGATGAAGATGGCCGGCCTCATGGGCAACCACGACGGCTGGGTGCACCAGGTGGGCGGCGCCGCCGAGCGCGCCGGGGAGCCGGTGTGGCACCTGCCGCTCCCCGAGGCCTACCGCAAGGATCTCGAGTCGGAGATCGCCGATCTCAAGAACATCACCGGCAACCGTGGGGCCGGCGCCCTCACCGCCGGGCTGTTCCTCTCCGAGTTCGCCGGCGACGTCCCCTGGGCCCACCTCGACATCGCCGGCCCCGCCCGGGCCGGCTCCGACGACGGCTATATCGGCAAGGGCGGGACGGGGTTCGGGGTCCGCACGCTGGTCGAGGTGCTCGCCAACTTCGAGGCGCCCGGAGCGGAGCCGGCGCCGGCTCGTCCGCGGGCCCGGACCCGGCGGAAGCGGTCCTAGGAGCGACCCGGCGACCGGGGCGAAGCCGGGATCAGCCGGTGGGCGACGGGTGGCGGGCCGACCAGGCGTTGTACCCGCCCTTGAGGTCGGAGACGTCGGCGAAGCCGGCCGCCCGGAGCAGGCTGGCGGCGATGGAGGAGCGGAACCCGCTGGCGCAGTAGACGACGGTGGGTCGCCCGGCGTCGAGCTCGCCGAGCCGGGCCCGCAGCTGACCGAGGGGGATGGGCACGGCCCCCGGGATCTGGCCCGCGCTCGACCTCGCCGGGATTGCGCACGTCGACCAGAGCCGGGTCGACGTCGGCCCGCGCCGCCGCCAGCTGGTCCACGTCCAGACGGGATGCCTGCCGGGCCGCCTCCGGCGCGGCGGTGAGGGCGGCAGCGGGCTCGGCCAGGTGGCCGACGACCCGGTCGTAGCCGATCCGGGCCAGCCGGGTCTTGGCCTCCGCTTCATGGCCCGGGTCGGTAACGAGGACCACGTCGACCTCGGGGTCGAGGACGGAACCGGCGTACTCGGCGTAGCGGCCGGAGAGCCCAACGTTGATGGCGCCGGCCACATGCCCGGCGGCGAAGTCGTTCGGCTCCCGGGTGTCGAGCACCGTCGCCCCGGCCTCCTGGAGCCGGAGCACCCCCTCGAGCGAAAGCGCCGGCGGCGGCGTGTCGTCGAGGAGCGGGCGGTCGGCTTTGTTGCGGGCGGCGTCGTAGCCGAAGTAGGCGGGGGCGGCGGGCTGATCGGCCGTCACCGCGGCCACGAAGGTGTCCTCGTCGCGCAGGAGCAAGGCGTAGTTGGTCGCCCGCTGCTCGCCGATGGTGGACACGGTGGCGGTGGACAGGTTCTTGCCGCAGGCGGAACCCGGCGCCGTGGGCGGGATAGACGCGGGTGGCGTCGGGCAGGCGCAGGAGCTTGTCGTGCAGCGACCGGTACAGGTGCCGGGCCAGGTCGGAGGAGGACAGGCCGGCGGCCGAGAGCAGGTCGGGGCGGCCCACATCGCCGATGAAGAGGGTGTCGCCGGTGAGCACGGCGTAGGGGGCGTCGGCGCCGACGTCGCTCCCACACCACCAGGCTGATCGACTCCGGGGTGTGGCCCGGGCGTGGCCAGCACGTCCAGGCGACGCCCACGGTGCCGGGCGGGCCCAGGGTGATCCGCTCCCCGTCGGCCAGCTTGCGGTGGGGGAAATCGGGGTCGGCGGCCGCCCCGTAGGCGATCTCCGCCCCCGTCTGGCGGGCCAGTTCGAGGTGGCCGGAGACGAAGTCGGCATGGAAATGGGTCTCCACCACCAGTTCGATGCGCAGGCCGGCGGCGGCCGCGTCGGCCAGGTACTCGTCCGACATCGCGGCGGGGGTCGACGACCGCGGCCCGACCGAGGTCTCGTCGCCGATCAGGTAGGACGCCTGGGAGAGGCAGTCGAGGTAGTACTGGGTGAAGATCACCGGCGCCTCCGGAGTTCGGTCTTACTGTATTGGCGAGCGTGACCGACCCGCTCCGTCCCCAACCCGACAACTTTTGAGCGACGGCGTCCTGCTCCTGGCCGTCGGGTGCGTCACGGGCGTCCTGGCCGGCCTGTTGGGGGCGGGCGGCGGGTTCGCCACCGTCGTGCTCCTCCTGGCCGCCGGCGCCGACCCGCAGGTGGCGGTGGGGACCAGCCTGGTCTACCTGATGGTCATGGGCGGCTGGGGCACCTTCGTGCATCTCCGCCTCGGCTCCGCCGACCGGCGCCTGGTGGTGGCCATCGGGGTGGCGGCCGCAGCCGGGGCGGCGGCGGGGGCAGAGGTGGCCGAGGCGCTGGCGCGACCGGGACCTCACCCTCGCTCTCGGGCTGTTCACCGCCTGCGTCGCCGGTGTCTCCCTGGCCTGGCCTCAGGCCCGCCGGCCGATCACGGTTCCCACTGGCCCCGCCCCTCGAGGTGGATGTGGAAGGCGTCGAGGCGACCGGCGCGGGCGACCGCTGCGCTCGAAGCACCGCCCCAGGTCGATCTCGGTCGGGGCGAGCTGACCGGGGCCGTGGCCGGCGGCGGCGTCATCGGGGTCCTGAAGGGTGTCTTCGGCGTCGGCGCCGGGTTCCTCATCGTCCCGATCATGGTCAGCGTCGGGCGGATTCCCCGGCCGCTGGCCGTGACCAGCTCGTTGTTCGCCATCCTGGTGGCCAGCCTGGCCGGCAGCCTCCTGCACCTGTTCCTGGGCAACATCGACTGGGGCGGGTTGGCCTGGCTGATCCCCGGCGGCCTCTTCGGCTCCTTCGTGGGCGCCCGGGCCGCCCAGTCCATGTCGCCGGCCGCCGTCCGGCGCCTGTTCCTGGTCGCCATGGCGTCGTCGTCGATCTACCTGATCGCCCTGGCCTCCAGCTACAGGTAGCCGATGCACGTCTCCTTCACGAACTGGGTCACGCGGGCCTGGCTCTGGATCTCCATCCTCGGCGCCGGAGGACTGTGGGCCACGCGGCAACTCCGCCGCAGCTACTTCTTCTATGACGAATGGTCGATGATCGATCGGGTCGTCGATCTGTCCGCCGGTGAGGGCATGATGGCCTCGTTCAACGGTCATCTCTGGATGTTGCAGTACTGGCTGTACCGGACGCAGGTGTCATGGTTCGGGGTGGACGACCATCTCTTCGTCCGCGCCACCTTCGTGGCTTCACTCGTCGTACTGCATCTCAGTATCGCCGCACTGCTGAGAGCAGCGGGCCTGCCAGCCATCGCGAGCCTCCTGGTCGGAGGTCTTCTGACTTTTCTGGGTGTGGCGTCCCAGAACTTCATCTTCGCCATCCAGACATCGTCGGCGCTCTCCCTGGCCTCGGGCCTGGCCGCCGCCGCCATCGCACTGGGGCGCCCACCGTCCGCCGTCCCCGTCGCCGGCGCCGGCGCTCTCATGCTGATCTCCGTCGGCCTCGACAGTGGGAATGCCCTCGTTGGCATCACCTTGGCCGCCGCCGTCATGGCGCTGTCCTGGCGAAGCCGGCATGCACTCGCGGCTGTCCCCTCAGTGGTCGCGCTGGGATGGTGGTACGGGGCGGGCGACCTGGGCCCCGAGTTTCCAGCCCCGTTCCCCGAGCGCGCCGAATTCGCCGTTCACCTCCTGCTTCGTGCACTCGGCGGGCTCCTCGGCCAGGGTGAACTTGTTGGTGGCGTTCTGCTCGCGCTGGCGGCCGGGATTCCTCGCCCTCGGGCTTGGCCGAGGCTGGATCACCGGCCCGAGCCGCATCATGCTCCTGGCCGGGACCCTGAGCACGGTGGTCGTGACCGTGGGGCTGGCCCAGTCTCGTGCCGGCCTGGTCGGCTCCAACTTCGTCGACTACAACCGGTATCTGCAGACCGTGGCGGTCCCGGCGACACTGACCGTGGTGCCCGCGGTGAGGATGGTCTGGCGGTACGTCAGCGCGTACTGAGCGCCGCGGTGGTGATCCGTGACGGGTGCCCGTCGGGAGTGGCACCCGATCCCGCCAGTGCTCCGATCGGCGACCTCAGTCCGCAGGTCTCGACGCAGCTTCTCCATGAGCTGATGCAACGGGGAGCGCTGCATGCCACGGGCTCGCGCCGGCCCGACCCCGAGGTCGCCGGTCTGATGTGCCCGGGCGCCTGAGCGGGCGTCGCCGGCCTCTATCGCGCGAGGGGGTGAAACCGGGCTACCGGGCGTCCGCCCACATCGTGCCGCTCGACCGCCAGCTCGGGATGACGCTCCGCCCAGAGTTCGAGATCGGAGAGCAGGTCACTGGCCGGCTGCCCCCACGAGGCGTACATCTTCTGGTCGGTGAAGCAGACCGGGATCAACCGACCGGCCGTTACCTCCGGCCAGAAGGCGGCCGGGATGCCCGGTGTGTGAGGACTGCGCCAGTCGTCGATGCTCACGATTCCGCCCGGGACGGCAAGGTCACGGGCCAGGCGCAGGTCGTGCCGGACGATCTCCTCGAGATGGCTACCGTCCAGATGGACCAGGCGGAAGGCTCCTCCACCCTCGCGTGCGGCCAGGTCGTTCGACGGGCACGCGTGAATGACCGGCAACGAGGGATGGAAGCGGAGGTAGTTTTTCTCGAACTGCAGCTGCTGCAGCCCGCGGTAATAGGTGACCACCTCGTCCTGGTTCGCACCGCTCTCCGGCGGTTTTTCGAAGACGTCACACACGACCAGACGCTCGTGCGGAGCCGTCAGGTACCTGAGCAGGATGGCCGTCTTCCCGAGATAGGCGCCGATCTCCAGCACGTCACCGACGATCCCCGCTTGGCGTTGGAACTGGCTGATCCGCGCCAGCACCAGGGCGTTGTAGCCGTAGAGCCATCCGGGGATGTCGTCCATGACCTGGATGTAGTCCCGAGCTGCCGGTTCGATGTCGAGGTCGGCGGTGGTGATCCTCACGTCCGGGTAGGTAGCCTCCCGACCGGCGTGGACAACGAGGGGCACCCGCGTCGGGCAACCGAACCATCGGACGAGCTCGTGGACGAGGTCGAGTTCGAGTAGGTAGCGACCGGGCTCGTCTGGACCGGCCACCGTGGCGGGCACGACACAGTCGGTGCCGGGTGCCACCGTGGCCGGCAGCGGGGTCCGGTAGCCCTCCTCCACCATCACGGTGCCGTCCTCGCGGAGCCAGCGATAGGCGACGCGGATCAGTGGCCGGCGGTGTTCCCCGCCGGGCCACGACGTCGTGCCGCCGTTGGTGATCCGCAGATGGAACTGGCGGTGCTCGCCCGTCCGGAGGTGCAGGTCGCGCTCAATGACCTCGATCGCGCCAGATATGCCTCCTCGGTCAGGTGACGTTCCGGCCAGAGGCGGTCGGTGTCGGCGAGGCGGGCCAGGGGGACGATCAGGCCGGGAGGGGTCGGTGTTTCGGGTCCCCTGGCCCGGAGGACGGCGCCAGATCGCTTCCCGGTCGGCGGCGGGGACGGAGACGGGATCCGGGTGCCCGGAAATCTCCGGCAGGTAGGCGTGCATGAGGGGCTTGTCGCTCCCCGGCAACTTCAGGGACCGATCAAGTTGCTCGTAGCGTCGGACCTTCTCGGTGCGCTGATTGAGTCTGTGAGCAGGCACGTCAGGTGGTAGAGAGGTGCTTCGACATACCGGCTCGGGCCCACCGGCGCGGCTGGGAGGTGGGCGATCCCGGGTATCCACATGGTGGCGGGGTCGTTGCGGACGAGACGATTGGTATAGAAGAACCATGGGCGCTTGTCGATCCAATGGCTGTCGTCGGGGAACAGCCAGCGCATGCCGACGAAGTACTGGACGACGTCGCGGGCGAGGATCAGGTCCGGTAGGAGCGAGATGAGTTCGGGGCTGGCCACCTCGTCGCCGTCGATGTGGAGGATCCAGTCCGCGTCGCACTGGGCGTGGAGCCAGGGGAGGGACCGCTCGACGTACCCGCCGAACTCGAACCGGAGCAGACGGTCGGCCACGGCCGCGAACTGCCCCAGCCGCTCGGGATCGAGGCGGTGGTCCACGGCGACGACGATTTCGTCGGCGACGGGCCGGAGCTGCCCGAGAACCGCCGCCACCCGGGGACCGGGGTCGGACGTGGCGCAGCAGACGGCCAGACTCACCCGTTGATCATGGGTTGATGACCTCGACGACCGTCCGTGTCGGGGTGCCGAACCAGCGCACGTGTTCGTAGACGATGTCGAACTCGAGAATGTAGGTGCCCGCCTGATCGGGCGGGCCGACGAGAACGGGGACGATGGTGGCTTCGCCGGGAGGCACCGACGCCGGGAACTCCGTCCGGAAGCCATTCGAGACGAGGACCGAGCCATCGCCCGCCAGCCAGCGGTAGCTGACCAGGAGCAACGGGTGACGGCGCAGTCCGGGCCACACCTCGCTGCCATCGTTCCGGACCCGGACGAGAACCGGCCGGTGGCGACCGACGACCAGACGGCAGTCAGGTTCCACCACCTCAATCAAGGCCCCGTACGCCGCCTCGTTCAGTGGACGGGCGGGCCAGTAGCGATCGATGACGGCGCGCGTGGCGTACGGAACCGCCACATCCGGCGGCGTCGGTACCTCCGGCCCCGATGCGTCGAGCACGGCGGCGATGATGGCCCGGTCCTCTTCCGGCACCGGGACCGGGTCGACCCGGGGTTGGTCCTCGGGTAGGTACATCGCCTCCATGTCAGCGTCGACCCCGGGCCACTTCAACTGTTGGTCGACGCCGGTGTACGAAGCGATCTTCGCACGGCGTTCGTCGTGGGAGAGAAGGAGATGGCTCAAGTGGTAGTAACCCGCCTCCAGGTAACGGGTCGGGAGCATCGGATCGGCGGCCGTGTGGATGAGTCCGGAGAGCCACAACGATGCCGGATCATTTCGGACGAGGCGGTTGCCGTCGTAGTTCCATGGCGGCTGATCGAGCCAGTGATCCCGATCGGGGAACAACCACCGGCATCGGAACGAGTACTGGAGCACGTCGGTCGTGTCGACGAGCTTCGGAAGCAGGGTTTTCATCTCCATGCTGGGCAGCTCGTCGCCATCGAGCTTGAGGATCCACTGACCGCGGCACTGTGCGTGGAGCCAGGCCCAGGCCCGTTCGATGGGGGGCGCGTAATCGAACCGGAACAGGCGATCGGCGACCCCCGTGTAATGCCCGAGGTGGCTGGCGTCGAGCCTGGAGTCGACGGCCAGGACGATCTCGTCGGCGACGTCCCGGATCGTCCCGAGTAAGGCGGCCACCCGAGGACCGGGCTCGGACGTGGCGCAGCACACCGAGAGTCTCATGACGGGCCCGGATGAACCGTCATATCAACGCGGGCCGGGGTGCCGAACCAGCGGACGAACTCGTGCACGAGGTCGATCTCGAGGACATAGCGACCAGGCTTCTCCGGGGCGGCCACCACGACCGGCACGAGACACTCCTCACCAGGTGCCACCGGGCACGGGAGCACGGTTCGGAATCCTTCGGGGACGACGACGGTGCCGTCGCCCGTGAGCCATCGGTACGCGACCCGGATGAGGGGTCGTCGTTCACCACCGGGCCAGCATTCGTCGCCCACGTTGCGGACCCGGACGTGGAACATGCGGTGCTCCCCGATGGTTCGGTGCCGGTGGCGGGCGGCCGGCTCGATCACAGCTTTGTAAGCCCGGGGTGACAGCTGCCGCTCCGCCCAGCAGGCGTCCACCTCGGTGCGTGGGACGACGGGAAGCCCGCCCGGAATCGACCGGGGCTCAGAAGGCGCCGACAAGACGCCTCGGATGGCGGCGGCGTCCTCCTCCGGCACAGGCCGGGGTGCGAGGCGGTGATAGTCCTCGGGCTGGTAGAAGGCGGGCGCCTCTTCGTCACATCCGGGCGCCTTGAGCCCCGGATCGGTGGCCAGGTAGGAGGCAAGCTTCGCGGCTCGCTCGGCTTGCGTCAGCAGTATGCAGGAAAGGTGGTAGAGGGGCGTCTCGAGGTATCGCGCCGGGAAGACGGGTTCGGCTCCGCTATGGAGCAATCCCGGCACCCACAGCAGAGGGTCGTTGCGCACCAGGCGGTTCTGGTGGTCGGGAGCCCATGGCCATTCGGCGAGCCAGTGGTCCTCGTCCGGGAAGAGCCATCGGCGGGGGAGCCAGTACTGGCGGACGTCGCGGGCTTCGAGCAAGCGGGGGAGGGCCCGGGCGAAGGTGGGGGAGACGACTTCGTCGCCGTCCAGGCGGAGAATCCAGTCGCCTCGACACTGTCCGTACAGCCAGGCCAGCGAGCGTTCCATCGGTGGGGCGTAGTCGAACTGCATCAGTCGATCGGCCACTCCGGCGTAGCAGGCCAGGTCTTCCTCACCGACGCGTGAGTCGGCGGCGACAACGATCTCGTCCGCCACCAGCCGCAACGGTTTCAGGATTGCCGCCACCCGCGGGCCGGGGTCGGCGGTCAGGCAGCACACGGAAAGTGTCATCGACGTCGTCAGTCCCCCGGCGTGTGGACCAAGGCACGATAATCGCTCGGAGTCGGTGGGCCCTATGGCAGATGGTTCCATTTGTCCCGACCAGCCTCAGGTGATAATGACGCCCAGCCCTTGACGACTGGACCACATATGCCCGACATTCCCCCCCGGTTCTGTACCTGCACGGTCGTCGCCCGCAACTACCTGCCCTACGCCCGTGTCCTCGCCCGCTCGTTCGCCGAGCACCATCCTGGCGCGTGGCTGACCGTGCTGGTCACCGACGACCCGGACCACCTGAGTGACCAGGCGGCTGAGCCCTTCACGGTCGTCCATCTCGACCAGGTCGTGCCGGACGAGGAGCTCTCCAAGCTGGTGTTGATCTACAGCTTGAAGGAGCTGGCCACGGCGGTGAAACCGCTCCTGCTGCAGTGGGCCCTCAGGCAGGGGTTCCCGGTGGCGATCTATCTCGACCCCGACATCGAGGTCTTCGCTCCACTCTCTGAAGTCGCGTCACTCGCAGCGCGGCACTCGATCGTGCTGACACCGCATACCACCGTCCCCATGACACGGGACGGGCGGCACCCCTCGGAGTTCGACATTCTGGCCGCGGGGGTCTACAACCTGGGCTTTCTCGCGGTATCCGAAGGGGCGTTCGACTTCCTCGATTGGTGGTGGGATCGGCTTCGCCGCGACTGCGTCGTCGATCCCGGGTCGATGCGGTTCGTCGACCAGCGGTGGATCGACTTCGTTCCTGGCTACTTTGATCACTTCATCCTGCGCGACCCCGGCGTCAACTTGGCGTACTGGAATGTCGACCGGCGGCAGGTCGTGTCGAGGGAAGGCGGCTACGAGGTTGACGGCCGTCCCTTGCGTTTCTTCCACTTCAGCGGGTTCTCGCCCGAAAAACCCTGGCTGCTCACCACCCATTTCGGATCGGACCGTGTCCTCCTGTCGGAGTCGCCGGTCCTGCACCGGCTCTGCCGCGAGTACCTGTCCAAGCTCGAGGCCGAGGGCTACGGGGCGGCGGAGGCGGATTATGGCTGGGCGACGCTGCCGGGCGGGATCGAGGTGGTGCCGGGCCTGCGCTGGCTGTACCGCGAAGCGCTTCTTCGTCACGAAGCCGGGGAGGGGGGTCTCCCTCCGGACCCGATCGACGGCTCGGAGCGGGAGGATTTTTTGAAATGGCTCAACGAGCCCGTCGCCGGTCATGCCCCCTGGTCAGTGTCCCGGTTTCTGTTCTCCATCTACATCTCCCGAGCCGACCTTCAGAAGGTATTTCCGGACCTCGCCGGAGCAGGGGCCGAGGGCTTGGTCCGGTGGTCATGGGCCTACGGTACGACTGAGCACCGGATTCCGGCCCCGCTCATTCCCCCTGAGGTCCCTGCCGACGCCGAGGGGCAGACGGTGCCGGCGACCAGCTTCGGGGCGAACATCATCGGATACTTCCGGGCCGAGCTCGGGGTCGGGGAGGCCGGCCGCCGGCTGGTGGCCGCCCTCACCGCCGCCGGTGTCCCCTGTGCAACGCGGGCCTACGGTGACACCGAGAGCCGCCAGGACCACGCCTTCGTGGAGAACAAGCCCGACGAGCAGCCCTATGGCATCAACGTGCTGTGCGTCAACGCCGATCAGATGACGCCGCTCGCCCGGCGCCTGGGACCGGAGTTCTTCGAAGGGCGCTACACCGTGGGGGTCTGGTTTTGGGAGGCAGAGCATTTTCCGGAGTTCCTGCACGAGGCCTTCGACGTGGTCGACGAGATCTGGGTGGCGAGCGACTTCATCGCCGACGCCATCCGGGCGGTCTCACCCAAGCCCGTCACGACCATCCCGCTGCCTGTCGCCCAACCGGAGCACGCCCAGCCCGACCGGGCCCGTCTGGGCCTCCCGGGTGGTTTTCTGTTCCTCTACAACTTCGACTTCCTCAGCGTGGCCGAGCGCAAGAACCCGCTCGGCGTCCTCGACGCGTTCACGCGTGCCTTCGCACCCGGGGAGGGACCCACCCTCATCCTCAAGTCGATCAACGGCGACCGCCGCCGAACCGACCTCGAACAACTGCGGATA
Source organism: uncultured Actinomycetes bacterium (assembly GCA_963789165.1). Lineage (GTDB taxonomy): Bacteria > Actinomycetota > Acidimicrobiia > IMCC26256 > BP-133 > CAWBJP01. Next base: position 46,719 of record CAWBJP010000010.1, on the reverse strand, counting down.
GCAGCCGCGGGACGGCCGGACGTCGTGGTCTGGGACGGTTACCTAGCGCCGGAGGACCGGGATGCCTTGATGGCGTCGTGCGAGTGCTACGTCTCACTGCACCGCTCCGAGGGCTTCGGGCTCACGCTGGCTGAAGCCATCGCCCTGGGCAAGCCGGTCATCGCCACGGCGTACTCGGGGAACATGTCCTTCATGCGGGCGGCCGACAGTTACCTCGTCGACTATTCGCTCGTGCCGATCCCTCTGGGCTGCCATCCCTACCCGCCCACCGCCCAGTGGGCCGAGCCGGACCTCGATCAGGCGGCGGACCACATGCGGGTGGTCTTTTCCGACCCCGAAGCCGCCAGCGCGCGGGGCTGGATGGCCCGCAACCGGCTGCTGGTCGAGCGGTCCCCCGAGGTGGCGGGGGATGAGATGCGCCGGCGGCTCTTGGAGATCGACCGCGCGGCACCGGCCGCCCGCCGATCCTTCGCCCGAAGCTCAGGACGTCCGGGCCGAGGGGGGAGCGGAGCCGGCCGAGACGGAACTCTCGGAGATCTCGGCTCCTCCGGAGATCTCGGCTCCTCCGGAGCAAGGGTCGAACGGCGTGGAGCCGAGCACCCGGGGGCGTGCGCTGGCCTGTGCGCTCGACCGGGTCAGCCACCGCCTCGCCGGGTCGGCCTCCCGGGACGGCCGGCCGGTCTTCGCCATGCTCCGCCGCGCCCTGGTGCCGGCTGTCGAACGCCTCATGAGGCCCCATCTTCAACGCCAGCAGGAGATCGACGAGTGTCTCCTCGAGGCGGCCCGCCAAGTGGAGCCCGTCGTTGAGGAGAACCGTTCCTTCCGTGGGGCGATGGAACACCTCTCGGGGCTGATCGCCTCCATGCTGGCCCGTCAGGAGGCGGCCGAGGCCCGCCAGCGGGCGGACGAGGAGCGTCAGCACGCGGCCGAGCACCGCCAGCAGGCGACCGAGGAGAGGCTCAGCGCAGTCGCTCGGGGCATTGAGCAGCTGGCCGAGGGCGTGCGGGCCTTGGAGCGTGCCGGAACCCTGCAGGATGCGGACCTCGGGCGGCTCATGGCGCGCCTGGCCCCGACGCCCCCCGCCGGTCCAGGGGCTCACGTCCACCGCGACCCGGGGCGCGCCGCACGGTCGGATTCGAGCGCAACGGCGCCGGTGGTGGAGGCAGTCCCGACCGGCAGGCGTCTGCCCTCATCCTGATGTATCACCGCGTGGCTGAGGACCTCGTGGACCCGTGGGGACTGTGCGTCAGCCCACGGCATTTCGAGGCCCATTTGGACGTGCTCCGGTCACGCGATGGGCTCGTCGCCCTCGACGAACTGGCCGGGAGCGTTGTCCGTCCCGACGAAGGGGCGCTGGCCGTGACCATCGACGACGGCTACCAGGACACACTCATGGTCGCCGCGCCCCTGCTGGCTCGGTACCGCCTACCGGCCACGGTCTTCGTGATGACGGCAGGTTTCAATGGCGGCGGGGCATGTTGGTGGGATGTGCTCGCGGAACTGTTCCTGCGACCCGGTCAACTCCCCGAAATTCTCCATCTGCGCATGGGAGACAGCGAGCAGGAATGGAAGCTGGGTCCCGACGCCGCGTACGGAGAGGAGGAAATGCTCCGCCACCGTGCCTGGCGTTGGGACGATCCACCGCCCACGGCCCGGCAGGCCCTGTACCTCGACATCTGGCAGCGTCTCAGGGTGCTCCCCAGGATGGAGCAGCGGCTGACCCTCGATGTCCTGCGGGCCTGGGCCCAGGTGGACGGGGCGCCGCCAGCCCGACTCCTCACCCGAGCGCAAACGACCGAGCTCAGCGGGCACGAAAACATCGTCATCGGAGCCCACACAGTGCACCATCCACCGCTGCCAATGCTGGACGACACCGCCCAGACCCGGGAGATCGAAGGCGGGAAGCGGCAGCTGGAGGAGGCGACAGGCCGGCCCGTCGCCCACTTCGCATACCCTCACGGGCTCTACGGTCCCCAGGTCGCGGCCAAGGTGCGGACGGCCGGATTCGCCAGTGCGGCCACCACCGAGGCGGGCCGGGTTCGCTCCGACTCGGACCGCTTCGCCTGGCCGCGGGTGCAGGTACCCGACCTGGACGGGGACGCATTCGCCCGATGGCTGGATACCCTCTGACCGGTACCCGACGCACCGTGGCGCGCCTCCGCCAGGCGCCGGACGCCTGGGCCCGGATGGTCGCCCAGCGACTGCGCCCGCTCCGGCCACGACGCGGCCCAGGCCCCCCTTCCGTCCGACGGCATCGCCTGGGGTGACCTCCGCAGGCTCAATCCGGTCAGCACCGTCTTCGGCTTCGACCGCGGCCGGCCCGTGGACCGCTATTACATCGAAGCGTTCCTGGCCGCTCACGCCTCCGATGTCCGTGGGCACGTTCTGGAGGTCGGCGACGATGCCTACACCCGGCGGTTCGGGGCCGGTGAGGTCACCCGGAGCGATGTGCTCCACGTCGGAGAAGGCAACCCGCAGGCGACCATCGTCGGTGACCTGACCCATGCCGAGCACATCCCGTCGGGTGCGTTCGACTGCGTCATCCTCACCAGACGCTCCAGCTCATCTATGACGTGAAATCGGCGCTGGCGACGGTCTTTCGCATCCTGAATCCTGGCGGCGTGCTCCTGATGACCGTCCCCGGGATCAGCCAGGTGGACCAAGGTGAGTGGGAGTCGACGTGGTCCTGGTCCTTCACCGCCTACGCCGTGGACCGGCTCCTGCGCGAAACCTGTCCCCAGGCGGACGTGGCGGTCGAAGCCCACGGGAACGTCCTCGCCGCGACTGCCTTCCTCCAGGGCCTGGCCGACCACGAACTGACGCTGGAGGAACTCGACCATCGGGATCCGGCCTACCCGCTCCTGGTGACGGCGCGCGCCACCCGACCGGCGAGTTGAAGGCATGTCCTTGGTGCTGCCCGTTCCCTAGTGGCCCACGGTGGTCCCGTCGGCCAGGGTGGCGTGGGGCATGCAGAACTCGTCGTAGTCGGCGATGGTGATGGTGGCGCCGTCGCCGCAGGACGGGCAGGCCGGGTCCCGGTTGACCTTGAAGGTCCGGAACGCCTGCTCCAATGAGTCGTAGGCCAGGAGCCGGCCGATGAGCGGATCCCCCAGGCCGAGCAGCAGCTTGATGGCCTCGATGGCCTGGATCGAGCCGATGATGCCGGGCAGCACCCCGAGGACGCCGGCTTCGGCGCACGACGGAGCGAGTTCGGGCGGCGGCGGCTCGGGAATGAGGCAGCGGTAGCAGGGCCCGACGTAAGGGGAGAAGACCGTGGCCTGCCCCTCGAAGCGGAAGATCGACCCGTGCACCACCGGGATCTGCTTGAGCAGAGAGGCGTCGTTGACCAGGTAACGGGTGGGGAAGTTGTCGGTGCCGTCGACGATCACGTCGTAGCCGTCGATGATCTCCAGGACGTTGTCGGCGGCCAGGCGGACGTCGTAGGCGACCACGTCCACGTCCGGGTTGAGGGTGGTGAGCGTCTTCTTGGCCGAGTCCACCTTGCGCTCGCCGAGCCGGTCCATGTTGTGGAGGATCTGGCGCTGCAGGTTGGAGGCGTCCACCGCGTCCATGTCGATGATGCCGATGGTGCCGACGCCGGCCGCGGCCAGGTAGAGGGCGGCGGGAGAGCCGAGGCCGCCGGCTCCCAGGAGCAGCACCTTGGAGTTGAGCAGCTTCTGCTGGCCCGCCTCGCCCACCTCGGGCAGCAGCGTGTGGCGGTGGTAGCGGTTGCGCTGCTCGGGGGTGAGGGTCTGGGGGACGGCCCAGTTCCGGCCCTCGTTCTTCCACTGGTTGAAGCCGCCGGCCATGGAGACGACGTCGGTGTAGCCCAGCTGGCCCAGGGTCACGGCGGCGAAGGCGGAGCGGGTCCCTCCGGCGCAGTACACGACGATGGGCGCCGCACGGTTAGTGACCTTGCCCTCGACCTGCGACTCGAGGAAGCCGCGCGGGATGTGAAGGGCGCCGGGGATCGAACCCTGGTCGTGCTCGTCGCCCTCCCGGACGTCGATGAAGGTGGCCCGCCCGATGACGGCTTCGGCCTGGGCGGGGGTTACTTCGCTGATCTCGGCCTTGGCGGCGGCCAGGAGCTCGCGGAAACTCGACATGGTGCCTTCCTCGGGTCACTTGGGCGCCCAAAAGGCTACCCGTAAGGTCAACTATTACCAACGGCGGGGGGCCGGGATCTCATTCCCGGTTCTGCTTCTGGGAACTTTGGGCGACGAGCTCCACCAGGCGGGGCAGGACTTCGCCGATGGGCTCCGCGAACGTGGCCTGGGCCCGGCCGTCGTATGGCGTGGGTTCGGCGTTGACGATGACCAGGCGGGCTCCGGCGGCCAGCGCCGCTTCCGGGAGGTAGGCGACCGGGTAGACGGTGAGCGACGTGCCCACGGCCAAGAACGCGTCGCAGCCGGCCGCCGCCCGCTGGGCCCGGTCCAGGACCTCGGGCACGAGGCTCTGGCCGAAGGAGATCGTGTCCGACTTGAGGATCCCGCCGCAGCTGCGGCAGGGCGGGTCCGCCTCGCCGGCCCGCACCCGGTCGAGGGCCCGTTGCATGGGGGCCCGTTCGCCACAGGCCATGCACATCACGACCCGCATCGTCCCGTGGATCTCGACGACCCGGTCCGGGGCGGAACCGGCGCGTTGATGGAGGCCATCGACGTTCTGGGTGACGAGCGTGTGCAGTCTTCCCATCCGCTCCAGATCAGCCAGGGCCCGGTGGCCGGCGTTGGGCTCTGCCGTCCACGCCGGGTGTTCGAGGCGGCTCTGCCAGGCCGCCACCCGGACCTCGGGGTCGGCCATGTAGTGGCGGATGTCGGAGAGCTTCTCGGCCGCCGGGTTGGTGGTCCAGAGGCCCTTGGGCCCCCGGAAGTCGGGAATGCCCGACTCGGTGGAGATCCCTGCCCCGGTGAGAGCGACCACCGAGCGGGCGCCGGCGATCCACGCGGCCACTACCTCGAGACACATGGCGCGGCAGGCTACCGGCGGCCCCGGGCGCCGGGTGTCAGTCCCAGTCGGTGCTGGCGGCCAGGTCGATGGGCCGCGGCCGGCGGTTCAGGTAGGCGGCCTGCATCGAGACCATGAACATCACCAGGCCGCCGGCCAGGACCCCGACCAGGGCGCGCCGCTGCTCCTCGTTGGAATCGAACAGGGCGACGGTGCCGAGAAGACGGGGTGGGGGCTCGGGCGGCGGCACGATGTCGAGGCGGACCTCTTTGGGATAGGGCAGGGCGAGGGAGAACCCGGGGTCGTAAGCCTGCTCGGGCGAGACGGGTGCCGGGAGCCGGGGCGGGTCGGCGTAGCGGGTCTGGACCGATCCGGGCGACCCGGGGTCGATGGGTGCCAGGGCGGAGGCCGCACCGTTGCCGGTGCCGCCCGTGGTCGAGGTCGAGGCCGGATCCCCGGCTCCGTCGAAGTTCACGATGACCGAATCGGGAGGTGCCGTGGTCGTCGTGCCCTCAGGCTGAGGCTCGGGCTGCGCCTTGTTGTCGTCAGACTTCTTCTTGTCCTCCTCCTGGTCCTTCCGCTTCCCGGCGGAGGATTCCGGCTCCGGGGGCGTGGATTCAGTGGTGTCCTGGCCCGGATCGGCCTCAACCTTGCGCATCCCGGACTGGGGTTGCCGACGCGGCCCCTCCTTGAGGCGGTCCCTGGAGCCGACGTAACGGACCGCCGCCACCCGGAACTGGTAGCTGCCCTTCTCGTCCAGGCGTCCTTTCCAGCTGGTATCGGTGGTCCGAGCCACCAGCGACCAGTCTCCGGAGTCGAAGCGCTCCTCAACGAGGTAGTGGGCGATGTCGGGCTCCGGGTTGGGGTCCCAGGACACGGTCACGTAGGACGTCTTCTTGTTGAAGGCGAGGGTGACACCGCTGGGTGGCGCCGGGGGGTTGGCCACCACGAGCGTGCGGATCGGTCCCTGATGAGCCTCGCCGGCCGGCGCCGGCTCTCCGGCCTTCGTGGTGGTGCTCCCGGTGGTCGTCGTGGTGGAGCTGCTCGAACTGGTGGTGCTGGAGCTGCTCGAGCTCTCCTCGTCGGTACCGGTCGTCGTGCTCGTCGTGCTCGAAGTGCTCGACGTCGTCGTGTCGGAACCACCTTCGGATCCACCCCCGCCCTCGGGTGCTTCATCCCCTTCGGACCCGGCCGACTTTTCGTCGTTCCAGGCGGTGACCCGGGCCCGGTACGCCTGATTGTGTGACGACGTGCCGTCGGGGTACTCGGAGCTGTTCCACGTGCAGACGATCTCAACGGCCTTCTGCTTCTTGTCCTGGCCCGCGCTCTCGCACACCGTGCCCCAGCTCGTGACGGTGGCATACCCGTCCGGCGGCAGGATCTCGAGCATCCAGTGCTTCACGCCTTCCTCGAAGGCGACCTTGGCCCGCAGCGTGACTTCACGGCCCGAGACGTCGGTGTTGTCCTCGGGTTCCCGCCACTTGAACCAGTCGGCATGGCCGTCGTGCCCGGCGGCGGAGGGCGCGAGGACAGACGATGTCCACAGCAGGAATACCCCTGCGATCGCGGCCCAGACTTTGCGCACCGCCGCCTCCCCTAGCTGGCCGGCACCCAAATTTACCTGACAGTTCGCCGAACTTCCTGGCCGAACGCTCAGCGCGGGCGCGCCAACGCCCCGAGCGCGAAGAAATCGGGCCCGGGGCGGGGGGCGTGTTAGGCGGCCGGTCGCTGGACGGCAGGTGGTTCTGCTTCGGCCATGGCCAGGGCCTCGGCCCGAGCGTGGCGGTGACGGTCCCAGGCCCAGTCCGCGCTCTCCCGGCACACCGTGGGATGGAACCCCGCGGCGCCGAGAGTCCGTTCGGTGGCGTCGAGATCCTCTCCCAGTTCCACCAGCGTGAGGGCCAGCCGGCGGGAGTTGCGGCGCTCCGCGGCCAGGGGAGGCTCCGCCAGCTGAGCCGCCAGCCACTCCTCGTGCGCCCGCTGGAGATGGACGGGAAGGCGGCGGACATGGCGGCGGTTGATCGGTGGGAGCCGCCGGCGCACGGCGAAGCTCTTGTCCGCCTCATGCACCAGATCGAACTGCACGAGGCGGGCGATCGTCCGCCCCACCGGGGCATTGGGCCCCGGCCCCGAACCGAGCCCCAGCGACCGGGCCAGATCGGGGAGACCGAGCTCGGTGCCGGCCGGATGCTCGTCGAAGCAGGCGGCGAACCTACGCATGAGCAGCAGGGCTGTGGGTCCCAGGCTCGGAAGCCAGAATTTCTCGCAGTAGGCGGAGCGGGGATCGAACCCCAAGCAATCGATCACGGGGTCTTCCCACGGCCTGACGGAAATGGTTTCGGTGCGAACGGTATTGGTCACGGAACCTCCACGAAAGCGCGACGACGCTGAGGCGTAGGGGAAGCGGCGCGGGGGAAGCGCGGTGGTCCGTCAGAGAGACAGCGGAAGGCGACGAGCGTTGCAGCCAACAACCCAGCAGCCAGAGCGTAGGAGGCACGCCGGGCTGTCGCAACGGAATTAGGGCGGAACGAGCAAACGCTCCCCGGTGCAGGCGGGGAGCGTTTGCTTCTGGCTGGTGGCCGAGGGTTCAGGTTCACCCGACGACGGGCAAACGGGAATCGGGGTGGTCGCCGCGTCCTGCGGCGGCGCGGATGAAGGCGAGGTCGTCGCCGACGAGGTCGGCGGGTCGGCCCGGCTCCGCCACCTGGGCGAGCACCCCCTCGAGGACCTCCGCCGCGATCGGGATCCCCTTCGGCATGGCGAGCGGGGGCCGGCCCAGGGCATCAGTCAGGTCCAGGCCGTGCACCACCGTCTCCGCGACCCGGGTGGCCACGAACTCGTCCAGTCGCATGGGGGCGAAGAAGGCGGGCCCCACCGTGTCCGGCGGTGTGGTCCGGACCGCATCGAGCACCTTCTTGAACGTCTCCCGAACGGTGTCGAGCATGGTGGACGGTGTGTGCCCCTGGGCGTGGTCGGTCATGTACTTGTAGAGCGCCGGGGCGACCTCGGTGCGTTCAGAGGCCGCGATGCAAAAACCCACGCGGTCCAGGCCGGGCTCGACGTCCGTGGGTTCCCCCACGAGGCCGAGGGTCAAGCCGGCGAAGACATCGAAGTGGGCGGCCAGGATGAGAACGTCCCACGGCGCGGCATCGGGGTTGACGGGGCGCAGGAGCGTGGGACGATGCCAGTCCTCCTGCGAGAGGCTCGACAGTGTGTCCTCCACCGCCTGGAGACCCTCGTCCAGCGCCTCGACCATCTCTTCGTAGGGGCGTTCCTCGGTGTTGGCAGTCATGCTCGTCTCCTCCTTCGGTGATGTCATGGTTGGCTTTCATGGGTAGGCGAACAGGTTCATGAAGGCGAGGCCCAGCTCCGGTCTGGGTCCCCTCGTGCTGTAAAGGCCCAGAGCAATGGCCTCCCACTGGTTCATGCGTCCTGATTGAACGAGCAGGAACGCCACGGGATCAGCCGAGATGGTGCAGTCGACGACCTCGGAGTCCCTGGGCTCCAGGTGGCAGCCGCCTTCCCCGAAGCGGACCGCGAAGCCGTCGCCGGGTCGCAGTTCGATGCCGTAGCCGGTGGCCAGTTCCGGCGGCACCTCGCCGTTCAGCCAGCTTCCGTAGCAGGGGCCATAGCCGGAGAGGACCAGTCGGGCGTGGAGCGGATCGATCGCCCAGGGAGAGCCCACGGCCCGGGCGATGTCGTAGCCGTGGAGGACGTGCTCCCCCAGGCTGATGCACATCAGGCTGGCGAGGTCGAGGGACACGCCGGCATGGAAGACGACGGCCTGATCGCCCGAACGGCAAGCGGTCGCCTCCAGGAGCCCCGCCACCGCCTCGGTCAGGAAGCCGGCGACCTTTTCGGGCTCGGACTCGGGGATATCGCCCAGTCGGCGGGCGTTCTGGTTGCCCAGCGCCTCTCTGGTCATGCTCTCGATAGGGGAGGGCATGCCGCCAGCGATGTCCGCGTAGATGCCGGCGAGGTTCACCAGGTGAACGGCGGCCTCCCGCACCGTCCATTCGGAGCCCGGGACCGGCGCGTGGAGATCGGGGAGGGATCGGATGAGGTCAGCGGTCCGTGTGGCGGTCGCTTCGATGGCCGACCGGGCCTGGGTCAGGACCGTCGCTGGAGACATTGGCGCTGCTCGGTTCGAATCCATGGCCAGGCCAGGATGCGCCCTGGCCCATACGCCGCGCTTGCGGCCCGCATACGCCATCCCAGCCCTCCCCTTTCCGCCCGGGAGCCGCCGTCGTACGCTGCGGCGGGAGCGAATCCGGAGAGGGGGGAGCGATGCCCCCGAGCGGGGAGCGGGATGCCGTCGACGTCCGCCTGCTCGGCACCTTCGAGGTCGTGTCAGGCGGACGGGTGCTGGAGATCGGCAGCCCCAAGCAGCGGGCTCTGCTGGCCATGCTCGTACTGCACCTCAACCGGGTCGTCCCGCTCGACGTGCTCGTCGAGGAGCTCTGGGGTGAACGGCCCCTGGCCAGCGCCAGCGCCAGCGCCCAGACCCTGGTCTCGCGACTGCGCCGGAGTCTCTCCGAGATCTGCCCTGACGAGACGGTGCTGTGCCTCCGGGGCCGGGAGCCGGGCTATGTCCTGGAGGCGGACCCCGCCCGGGTGGACGCGAACCGCTTCGAGGACCTGCTCGCCCGGGGCCGGGATGCCCTCGGCCGAGGTGAGGCCGAGGCCGCCGCCACCGCCTTGCAGCAGGCGCTCGATCTCTGGCGGGGCCCGGCTCTGGCGGACCTCTCGGACCGGCGTTTCGCCCGGTTGGAGGCCAGCCGGCTGGAAGAGGCCCGCCTGGGTGCGATCGACGAGCTGGCCGAGGCCGAACTGGCTCTGGGTCGCTCGGCGCAGGCTCTGGTTCGCCTCGAGTCTCATGTGGCCGATCACCCGCTGCGGGAACGGGCCTGGGGCCAGCTCATGGTCGCCCTCTACCGCCTCGGCCGCCAAGCGGATGCGCTCCGTGCCTACCAGAGGCTCCGGCTGACCCTGCGCGACGAACTCGGTCTCGAACCCACGCCGGCGCTCCGCCAGCTCGAGGAGCAGATCCTCCAGCAGCGACCCGAGCTCGACGGGCCCCCGTCGCCGTCGTCGGTGAGGGCGCCCAGGAGCGAAGGCCGGACCGCGGGGGCCGGCCGGTCGGAGGACACTGTCGTCTTCCTCTTCACTGACATCGAAGCGAGCTCCCGCCGTTGGGAAGGGGACCAGGACGCCATGGCGCAGGACCTGGCCCGCCATGACGAACTCATGCGCGGAGCCGTGGATGACGGCCGGGGCCGGGTCTTCGCCGACACCGGGGATGGTCTCTGCTCCGTTTTCTCCACCGCCTCGGATGCCCTGGTGGCCGCCCTTCGTGCCCAGGACGGGCTCCTGCGCCAGGAGTGGAACTCGCCCGTTCCCCTGCGGGTCCGCATGGCCATCCACGCCGGATCGGCCGAGCCTCGGGGGGACAACTACGTCGGCCCCACCCTGAACCGCGCCGCCCGCCTCCTCTCATTGGGCTTTGGAGGCCAGGTGCTCTGCTCGCAGGCCGCCGCCGACCTCCTCCAGGACCATCTTCCCGCTGAGGTCTCGCTCGTCGACCTGGGCGAGCATGTGCTGGCCAACCTCTCTCGGCCGGAGCGGGTCTTCCAGGTTGCCCATCCCGACCTCCCCGCCGCCTTTCCTGCCTTGCGGTCCCCCGGCCGCCGCCGGCACAACCTGCCCACCTCCCTCACCTCCTTCGTGGGCCGGGCCCGGGAACTGGAAGACGTCCGGGACCTGCTCCGCCGGTCCCGGCTCGTGACCCTCACCGGTGTCGGCGGAGGCGGCAAGACCCGCCTCGCCCTCGAGGCCGTAACCGGCGTGCTCGACACCTTCCCCGACGGCGTCTGGTTGGTGGACGTGGGCCCGCTCCAGGACCCCGCCCTGCTGACGTCGACCGTGGTCGGTGCCCTGGGGGTGGCGACCAGCGGACTGGGTGGCGCCCCGGATGCCCTCTTGGACCGGCTCTGCGAACACCTCCAGCTCAAGCGGGTGCTCCTCGTCCTCGACAACAGCGAGCATCTCGTCGAGGTGGCGGCGCGCCTCGTCCACTCCCTCCTCGCCGCCTGCCCCGGCCTGACCGTGCTGGTGACCAGCCGCGAGATCCTCGGGTTGGCCGGCGAGGTGGCCTGGAGGGTGCCACCCCTCTCCCTGCCCGCCTCCGCCGCGCTCGAGGATCTCGAGGCCTCGGATGCCGTGGCGCTGTTCTGCGAGCGGGCCCGGGGGGGCCAGCCCGGGTTCGGCCTGAGCCCAGCCAACGCCGCCGCCGTGGCCCAGATCTGCCGGCGCCTGGACGGCATCCCCCTGGCCCTGGAGCTGGCCGCCGCCCGCATCCGCGTCCTCGGGGCCCACGACCTGGCCGGGCGCCTCGACCAGCGTTTCCGTGTCCTCACCGGCGGGGCCCGCACCGCCGTCTCCCGCCACCAGACGCTGAGGGCGACGATGGACTGGAGCTACCAGCTGCTTCCGGTCGCCGAGCAGGCCGTGCTGCGCCGCCTCGCTGTCTTCCCGGGCAGCTTCGACCTGGGGGCGGCTGAAGCGGTGGCGAATTGCGGGGAGCTGCCGGGCTCGCACGGCGGCGTCGAGGTCCTCGATCTGCTCTCCGGCGTGGTGGACAAATCCCTGGTGGGCGTGGAGAGCGAAGGCGTCGAGGTGCGTTACCGCCTGCTCGAGATCGTGCGGGAGTACGCCAACGAGCGGCTGGCCGAGGCAGGGGAGGGGGACACCGCCCGGCGCTATCACCGGGATTTCTTCCTGACCCAGGCTTCAACCCAGGAAGACCCGGCCGAGCGCACGAGGAACTGGTCGACCGGGAGTTGGATCCGGCTGGCCGACACGGACCACCACAACTTCGGGGCTGCGCTGGAGTGGTCGTTCACGGCAGGCGATGACGAGGCCGCCGTCGGGTTGGCGGCTGCGCTCTGGCGATATTGGTGGTGGGCACGGCCCCTCGAGGGTTGCGACTGGCTCGAGCGCGCTCTGTCCGGTCCGGTCGCGACGGTGACCCCGGAGAGGCTGGAGGCGCTCATCGGCCTGGGGGTCCTGCTTCCCAGGTCGGGGCGGGCCACCATCCAGAAGGGGGAGGAACTGCTGCGGGACGCCCTGCGCCTGGCCCGGGACGGAAGCATGGACGGGCAGGCGGCCAGGGCCCAGTACTTCTTGGGGGAGCTGGCCTTGTCCCGGGGAGAGCCGGTTGAGGCGGAGCCGCTGCTCCGAGCGGCCCTGGAGGCCTTCGAGGCGATGGACGCTCCGTTTTCCGCGGCCTGGTGCCGTCACGCCCTGGGTTGGATGGCCATGGCCCGAGGGGAGCGACGCCTGGCCCGGGACCATTTCGAGTACATCCTCGAGGTCACCCGACGGCACCCGGCGGCCGAGTTGCTGCGCGTCCATGCCGTGGCGGGCCTGGCCCCGCTGACGGCATTGGCCGGCGAACCGGAACAGGCCGAGACGCTGGCTGACGACGGTGTGACCGTCGCCCGTCGTCTCCCGGCGGCCGGATTTCTGGTCATGGCGCTGACCCGAGCCGGCGAGACGGCTTTCCTGTCCGGCCGCCTGCCGAGGGCCATCCTCCGGGAGCTGCTCGGCCTCCTGGTGGACCTCGGGACCCGGGCCTGGGTCGACGAGGTCCTCGAGATGGTGGCCCTGGTGTGCGACGCGGATGGCGCGGGCGGCGCCGCGGCCCGACTCCTGGGCGCCGCCGGAGCGCGGAGCGACCATCGAGGGAGGGTCCTGTCAAGCGAGGTGAACGGCTGCCGCGATCGGCTGGCGAAGACGCTGGGCTCCGATGCCTTCGCTGAGCACGAGGCCCGCGGCCGGAGCATGCCGGTGGGAGAGGCCCTCTCCCTCGCCCTGAGCGAGCTCGACGCTTCCCGCCCGTCGGTACCGTGACTTGGGGTTCTGCACCTTCGGCGCTCTGCCCACCGACGAGGCGTGGGGGAAGCGCGGCACTCCGTCCGATGGCTCGATGAGAGGCGGCGAGCGGTGCAATCGGCCATCCCAGCGGGCCAGATCCTAGGCAGAGTGTCCAGGATCTGCAACGGTGTTTCGCCGGCCCGGCCCGGGGTCGGTGTCCGGGTTCGGTCCGGGTGCTGGCGGTAGGCTGCCGCCGAGACCACGCATGCGAGTCGCACCGTCCTCCGTCACTGTTCGCCAGCCTCATGGGGTCCCCGCGGGGTCCATCGCGAGCGGGGAGGCCGGGCCCTCGCACCGGCGCCTGGGCGAGCGTGGGACGCCCTGGGCTTTGGCCGTGGTGGCCCTGGCCCTGCGGGTCCCGTTCTTCAGCCGATATCCCACCGAATGGGACTCGGTCCAGCTGGTCATGGGTCTGGACCGGTTCGACGTGCAACTGGGCTCACCCCATGCCCCGGGTTACTGGCTCTACGTCGCCGCCGGGCGGACGGTGCGTGTCCTCACCCCCCTCGACTCCCATCAGTCCATGCTGGTCCTGGCCGCGCTGGCGTCGGCCGGGGCGGTGGCCCTGACGTATCTGGCGGGGCGGGAGCTGGCAGGTCCATTCCTCGGCCTGGGCGCCGCCGGCTTCCTCCTCGTCTGTCCCTACCTGTGGTTCTACGGCTCGATGGTCAACGTGTACGTCTTCGACGCCCTGACCGTATCGGCGCTGGTGCTTTGCGCTCTGCGGGCCCGGCCGGGCTCTCGCCACGGGCTGGCCGCCGCCGCCGTCCTTGGTCTGGGCGCGGGGTTCCGCCCCACCACGCTGTTCCTGCTCGGTCCGCTGGCCCTGGTGGCGGCCGGCCGGAGCGTGCGCAGTCTCCGCGGCGCGCTGGCCACCGTCGTTGTCGGGGGGCTTGCCGTGGCGGGCTGGGCCGTACCTATGAGCCTCGAGCAGCCCGGTGGTTTCGGCGCCATCCGGCGCGAGTCCCGCTCCCTGTGGGAGGGGTCGGCGGCGCAGACCACGGTGTTCTCCGATCGTTATCCCGAGCGGGTGCACAACAACCTCGTGGGCACTACGGCCGAGACGCTGGCTGCGCTCGGTCCGCTCCTTCCTCTCTTCGGAGTGGGCGGGCTACTGGCGCTTGCGGGCTGGCTACGTCGTCGTCGGGACGGGGAGCGTCCGCCGCCCGAAGGGGTGCCGGTGGCGCTCGGCGCCGGCGTCCTGGCCGCCGCCATCCTGCCGGCCGTGGCCTTCAACTACCTGGTCCACTTCGGGAAGTCGGGCTACCTGCTGATCTTCCTCCCCGCCGCCGTGCTCGGACTGTGCTGGCCGGCGAGCCGCATCGGTAGGCCCGGCCCGCACCGCCTCGCCTCCCGCGCCCTGCTGGGGGCTCTGCTCGTCCTGGCCGGCGGACTGGCCGCCCAGCGGTTCGTCTTCGGAGAGGGCGTCCTGCCCCGCCGGTGGCTTGACGGGTCGCTGGAGATCACCCAGGCGCGCTTCGGTGCTCCCTACCGGATGACGGCGTCCGCCATTGCCGCCACCGACGAGGAGGTCGACCGGTACCGGGAGGTGGGCCGGGTGCTCGATCCCCGCCGCGACGTTCTCGTTTTCAGCTGGCTGAACGGTGCCCACCGGCTGCGCCACGCCATGTGGACCATGCCCGACTTCTGGGTGGCGCTGCTCACGGACGGCCGGCACGTCAGCACCGGCCGCCACCGGGTGTGGTGGCCCGAGTCCGATCAGCGTCTCGAGGTCCCTGAGGGGGGTCGGGCCGTCTTCGTGTTCGACGCCCCTCCGCCCGAGGTGGCCGAACTGGTGAGGACGGGCCGGGCCGCGCCGCTCCCGCTTTCCACCGGCCCCACCGTGTGGGTCGTGCCGCCCGGGGTCAGCCTCCTCGGGATCACCGTGGCCGAAGTACCCCCGGCGGAGATGGGACCGCAGTCCAGGTCCGGATGACGGTGCTCGCGCCACCGCAGTTGCCCCCGGCCTCCGAAGCCCGCCGGGCTGGGGTGCAGCGTTGGGCTCCCGGCCTGGTGTTCGGGGTCACGCTCGCCCTCCGCCTCGCCACCCGGGCCCACTTGCCCACCGAGTGGGACGGCGTGCAGTTCGCACTCGGCGTCGACCACTTCGACGTGTCGCAGGATTCCCCCAACGCCCCCGGCTACTGGGGCTACGTGGTGCTGGCCCGACTCGTCCGCGCCCTGTCACCCCTCGACGCCCACGCCTCCCTCGTGCTGGTGGCCGCCCTCGCCTCCGCCGGCACCGGGGCCCTGATGTTCCTGGCCGCCCGCCACCTGGGGGGCGACTGGCTCGGCTGGGTGGCCGCGGCGGTGTGGGCCACCAATCCGATTCCCTGGTTTTACGGCTCGATCGCCAACTCGAAGGTCTTCGACTCCCTGGCCCTGAGCGCCATGGTGGTGCTCGCCCTCCGGGCCCGCCCCGGGGGCCGGCAGGCGGTGGGGGCGGCGGCCGTGGCCGGCCTGGCCATGGGATTCCGTCCCACCAACGCCATCGTGGTCGCCCCGCTGGCCCTCTATGTTCTCGTCCGCTGCTCCCGGCGCCCCGCCGATGCGCTCCTCCCCCTGGGTGTCGGGGTGCTGGCCGTGCTGGTGTGGTTGGTGCCGTTGCACCTCGAGCAGCCGGGCGGCCTGGCCCGGCTCAAAGCGGTCAACGACTTCATGTTCAAGATCACGGCCTGGAAGACGTCGCCCTTCTACGGCGCCCCGGCTGAGGCGGTGCGCGACAACGCCGGGCGGTCGCTGGTCACCGCCCTGGTCGGGGCGGCCGCCGCCGTACCCCTCTGCCTGCTGGGCATCGTGGGGAGAGTGCGGAACCGGAACGCCCGGCGCCCGATGCGCCTCGGGATCCTGACCGCCGCTGTCCTCCCGGGTCTCGGCCTCAACGTGCTCGTGCACTTCGGGACCGCGGGTCACTCGCTCAGCCACCTGCCCGCCACCCTCCTCCTTCTGCTGGCGCCGCTGGCCCTCCACCGGCGCCCCGTCAAGAAGATCGCCACCGTTTACCTCGTGGCCGTCAGCCTCCTCGGCGCCCACCGCTTCCTGGCCGGTGAGGGGCCGGTCCCGGTCAGCCTGGCCGACCACCGCTGGATCCCGGCGGGCCAGAGCTTCGTCAACATCCGCCGGGTCGACACCGACCTGCGCCGCCACGTCGCCATCGGCGCCCGGCTCGACCCCTCGCGTGACGTCCTGGTCTTCATACTCGGCAACGGCGATGCGCGTTTCCGCCCGCTGTCCCTGCTCCTCGACCGCTTCGCCGGCCACCTGGTGGCGGGGAACACCGACGCCCAGACGGCCTACCGGGGCCAACTCTGGTTCGACGATGACGAACAAGTCGAGATCCCCCCGGGTGGACGGGCCGTGGTGATCTTCATCCGGGATGACCCCAGCCTGCTGCGTACACCGACGGGCGCCCAGGCCGAGCCGGTGGACCTCGGCCCGCTGGTGGCGGCGCGCACCGTCGGAGCCGGCAGCTACGTGGGGGTGCGCTCGTCGTCGAAGCGGACGACGCCTTCCGCATCAAGACGGACGACGCCCACCGCCGCCCCTGCGGTGGAAGCCCCTGCTGATCCGAGTCTGGGGCCGCCCCCGGCAGCCCGTAGGCTTCGGAATATGGAGAAGCGCCACACCGACTCGGGCATCGAGATCAAGCCCGTCTACACGGCCGAGGATCTCGCCGGCGTCGACGCCGACGAGCCGCTCGGCCGTCCCGGACAGCCGCCCTACACCCGCGGGCTCTACGAGCAGATGTACCGCTCCCGCTCTGGACGATGCGCCAGTACGCCGGCTTCGGCACCGCCGAGGAGACCAACGAGCGCTTCCACTACCTGCTCGAGCAGGGCCAGACCGGCCTGTCGTGCGCCTTCGACCTGCCCACCCAGATGGGCTACGACTCCGACCACCCCCGGGCCGAGGGCGAGGTCGGCAAGGTCGGCGTGGCCATCGACTCGCTCGAGGACATGGAGCGCCTCCTCCACGGCATCCCGCTCGACAAGGTCACCACGTCGATGACGATCAACGCCACGGCCGCCGATCCTGCTGCTGCTCTACGAGCTGGTGGCCGAGGGCCAGGGCGTGCCCGACGGCCAAGATCGGCGGCACCATCCAGAACGACATGCTCAAGGAGTACGTCGCCCGCGGCACCTACATCTACCCGCCGCGGCAGTCGATGCGGATCATCACCGACATCTTCGCCTACTGCCAGGAGCAGCATCCCGCAGCTGGAACACGATCTCGATCTCCGGCTACCACATCCGCGAGGCGGGCTCGACGGCCGTGCAGGAGATCGCCTTCACGCTCGCCAACGGCATCGCCTACGTGCAGGCCGCGGTCGACGCCGGCCTGGACGTCGACGAGTTCGCGCCCCGGCCTGTCGTTCTTCTTCAACGGCCACAACAACTTCTTCGAGGAGGTGGCCAAGTTCCGGGCGGCCCGCCGCATGTGGGACCGGATCATGACCGAGCGCTTCGGCGCCAAGGACGAGCAGTCCAAGCTGCTGCGCTTCCACACCCAGACCGGCGGGTCGACGCTCACCGCCCAGCAGCCCGAGAACAACGTCGTCCGCACCACGCTCCAGGCGCTGGCGGCGGTGCTGGGCGGCACCCAGTGCCTGCACACCAACGGCTTCGACGAGGCGCTCGGCCTGCCCACCGAGCGGGCGGCCAAGATCGCGCTGCGGACCCAGCAGATCATCGCCTACGAGTCCGGCGTGACCGACACCGCCGACCCGCTCGCCGGCTCCTACTTCGTGGAGTCGCTCACCGACGCGGTCGAGGCCGAGGCCTGGCGCTACATCGAGAAGATCGACGCCATGGGCGGGGCGGTGGCCGCGATCGAGGCCGGCTTCATGCAGGACGAGATCGAGCAGGCCGCCTACCAGTGGGCCAAGGCGCGTCGACGACGGCGAGAAGGTCATCGTCGGCGTGAACCGGTTCGCCGAGCGGCGAGGCCCTGCCCGAGGAGTCCTCCCGATCGACCCGGCCCTGGAGCGCGAGCAGGCCGAGCGCCTGCGCGCGCTGCGGGCCCGAGCGGGACGACGCCGGCCGTCAAGGCCGCCCTGGAGGACGTGCGCGCCGCGGCCCGGGGCACGCAGAACCTGCTCGTGCCCATGAAGGAGGCGCTCAAGCGCCTGGCCACCCTGGGCGAGGTCAGCGACGTGCTGCGGGAGGAGTTCGGGGTCTACCACCCCGCCCGCTGATCTTCTTGGGCGTGGATTCCCCGCTATCCGCGGATTCGCGCCAAGTTCATGGGGGGTCAGGAGGGCAGGGACGGGTTGTCTTCCCGGAGGCCCTCGACGAAGCGGTGGAAGGCGATGTGGTCCGAGGTGACCGTCCGCGTCTCCTCGCCCTTCTCCACCACCACCGTATCCGACGCCTGCGGGCCATGGCCGATCGTCGCCCGCACCGGCTCCCAGCCATCCTCGTAGATCAGCTGCCGCAGCTCCTCGAGCTCCGGGTCGTCCCCCCACCGCCATGCGTCCACCTCCAAGGTCGGCGACAGCGTAGCCAGGGGGCCCGGGGCGTCCCCGGAATATCAGCCTGCCCGGCGCAACTTCTCGGGGATGTTGGGCCGGGCCTTCGCCAGTTCCTGGCGGGCCCGGGCGATGCCCTGGCCGGCCGATGGCCCGGGTCCGGGGGTCGAGCCGCCAGGGTCCTGGGGTCGGTGTCCCCGAGGTATCCGCCTCCTCGATGAGGCGTAGCTGTGTGGTCATGGCCAGATCATGCCGACTGGGTGTGACAGTAACTAGGGTGTCGAACCGTGCAGTGGGACCGAGAGAAGGCCAGCAACCGTCAGAAGGCGCAGGAGGAGCTCCTCCGCGAGTACGTCCTCCACCACGTCTACCCGTACTCGCCCTTCTACCGGCGGCGCTTCGAGGCGGCCAAGCTCGCCCCCAAGACCATCACCGGCATCGACGAACTCACCAAATTGGAACCCACGGGCTGGAACGAGGTGGAGTCAGAACCCGGCGCCTTCGTGCTCCGCCCAACCGAGCGGGCCATCGCCCGGTTCGGGGAGCGCCGGCTGGTCATGGCCGTCACCAAGGCGAAGTTGCGGGGCAAGGTCGCCGAGCTCAACCGCGACCTGATCGACCCCGCCTACAAGCCGATTCACTGGCACCTCGAGGGCGACGTGCCCCTCGGCTACTCGGGGGAGGACCTCCAGCGTCTGGGAGAAGCGGGCCGCCGCCTCCTCCAGCTGGCCCAGATCGCCCGGGACGACGTCATCGTCGGCCTCACCCCACCCGGTCCGAACCTCGCCCACTGGCAGCTGGTGGAGGGCGCCCGCCACGCCCACGTGTCGGCCATCCACTTCGGCCCCGGGCGCCTCCCGGGAGCAGGTGGAGGCGGCCGCCCCCACCTTGCTGGCCGGACCGCCCGACGTGCTGGGCGGCGTCCTGGCCGCCTTCAGCTCGGCCAAGCGCCGGCTTCCCGGGCTGCGCACGCTCTTGTGCTTCGGCACCGCCCTCGACGAGGCGGCTCGCGACGACCTGCGCACCCAGGGCCGGGGGGTGGGTGAGGGCGACCTTGAGGTCGTCTGCGCCTGGGCCCCGCCGGGGGTGCGGTCCCTGTGGGGCGAGTGCCGGGGCGGGCGGGGCTTTCACACCTTTCCCGACCTCGAGTGGCTCGAGACCCTGCCCGACGGGGAGCTGGCCTGGACATCGCTGGCCTGGCACGGCAGCGCCTTCCTGCGGTTGCGGACGGGGGTCCAGGCCACGATTGACGATTCGGGCTGCGCCACCTGCGGGCGGGTCGTCCCCCGGGTGGTGGTGGAGGCGTTGGCGCCGGTCCCCACGGCCCGGCGCCCCGCCGCCCCGGCGGCGATTGCCCCTCCCATCGAGTCCGAAGAAGAGCCGGTGGCCGCCGGCGACGGCGCCCCCGTCCCCCTGCGGGTGTGGGACCTTGACGTCCTCGACGAGCATCCGGCGGTGGCCGCCTGGGCCGCCGAGCTTCGTCGCGTCAACGGCGTGGAGGAGCTCATCGTCTTCGTCGCCCCCGCCGGCATCGACCGGCTCGGCCCCCTCTTCCGCGAGCTCGACGCCACCCTGGCGGCCACCCAGTACGTCGTGGAACGCCCCGAGCAGGTTCGGGCCCGGGTCGACCGCGACGGCGCCGTCCTCGACCGGCGCTCGTAAGCTGGAGGGCGCAATGCCCTACCTGGACCACGCCGCCACTACGCCCATGCGTCCCGAGGCGCTGGAGGCGATGCTGCCCTTCCTGTCGGGCATCTTCGGGAACCCCTCCGGCCAGCACGCCGCGGCCCGGGCGGCCAAGACGGCCATCGAGGAGGCCCGGGAGACGGTGGCGGCCGCGCTCGGAGTCCGGCCCGGGGAGATCATCTTCACCGGCGGGGGCACCGAGGCCGACAACCTGGCCGTGAAAGGCGCGGCCCACTCAGCCCGCCAGCGGGGTCTCGGCGACGGGGTCGTCACCACCGCCGTCGAGCACCACGCCGTCCTCCACAGCGTCGAGCGCCTGGAGCGGGACGGCTTCCGGGTGGGGATCGTGCCGGTCGACGCCGGCGGCGTGGTCGACCTCGACGCCCTGGCCGGCGCCCTCGACGACCGCACGGCGTTGGTGTCGGTGATGCTGGCCAACAACGAGGTCGGCACCATCCAGCCCTTGACCGAGGTGGCGGCGGTGATGGCCGAGCGGGCCCCGCGGGCCGTCCTCCACACCGACGCGGTCCAGGCTGCCCCGTGGCTGGACGTGGCCGCCGGCGCGGCCGGCTGCCGCCCTGGTGGCGATCTCCGCCCACAAGTTCGGCGGTCCCAAAGGGGTCGGCGCCCTGGTGGTGCGCAAGGGTACGCACCTCCAGCCCGTCATCGACGGCGGGGGTCAGGAGCGCGACCTGCGCTCGGGAACGCACAACGTGGCCGGGATCGTCGGCATGGCCGCCGCCCTGGCTGTCACCCTGGAGCGGCGGGCCGAGGAGGGTCCCCGGGTGGCCGCCCTGCGGGACCGCCTGGCCGCCGGCCTCATCGCCACCCTCCCCGGGATCACGGTCAACGGCGACGTCGCCCGCAAACTGGTCAACAACTGCCATGTGACCTTCCTCGGGGTCGAGTCCGAGGCGCTGCTCCTCCTCCTCGACCGGGAGGGCCTGTGCGCCGCCGCCGGCTCGTCATGTGCCTCGGGCGCCATGGACCCCTCCCACGTGCTGGCGGCCATGGGCATGCCCCGGGACCAGGCCCGCTCCTCGTTGCGGCTTACCTTCGGGTGGTCCTCCACCGAGGCGGAGGTCGATGAGGCGCTGGCCGTCATCCCCGCGGCCGTCGAGCGGCTCCGGCCTTTGGCCGCCCCCCGGCGCCTGGCCGCCCAGTGACGGACCCGGGCCGGGCCGGGCCGGAGATGACGACGCCGGCGAAGGAGCGGTAGGCCGTGCAGGTGATGGTGGCCATGAGCGGTGGCGTGGACTCGTCGGTGGCCGCCGCCCGGCTGGCCGAGGCGGGCCACGACGTCACCGGCGTGACCCTCAAGCTGTGGGGCGGGGCGTCAGACTCGGGCTGCTGCAGCGTGGCCGATGTGGAGGATGCCCGCCGGGTGGCGGCCCAGTTGGGGCTCCCGCACTACGTGTTCAACCTGGCCGAGGACTTCGAGGCCGCCGTGGTCGAGCCTTACGTGGAGGCCCACGCCGCCGGTCGGACCCCCAACCCGTGCGTGGAGTGCAACCGGGCCATCAAGTTCGGCCGCCTGGCCGCCCGGGCCACCGCCCTCGGCTTCGACGCCCTGGCCACCGGCCATCACGCCCGGGTGCGACCCGGACCGGGCGGACGATTCGAGTTGCTGCGGGGCGCGGACCGGGCCAAGGACCAGTCCTACGTGCTCTACATGCTGAATCAGGAGATCCTCGGGCGCCTCCTCCTGCCCATCGGTGACCTGACCAAGGCGCAGGTGCGGGCCGAAGCCGCCGCCCTCGGCCTGCGCACCGCCGACAAGGCCGAGAGCATGGAGGTGTGCTTCATCACCCGCGGCGGGCGGGAGGCGTTCCTGGACGCCCGGGGCGTGATGACTCCGGGGGAGATCGTCGACGGGGGCGGGCGGCTGCTCGGGCATCATCAGGGCTCGGCCGCCTTCACCGTGGGCCAGCGCCGGGGTCTGGGAGTGGCGACCGGGGAGCGCCGCTACGTCATCGACGTCGACGCTCCCTCGGGCCGGGTGACGGTCGGCGACCGTCAGGATCTGTTGCGGGACGGGGTGGCGCTGTTGGGGCTGTGCTTCGTCGACGGGCGCCCGTCGCCGTCCGAGCCGCTGGAGGTGCAGTCTCGCGCCCACGGCCGGCCCGTCGCCGGCCACCTGGTGGGCGACGCCGTCCGGTTCGGGGATCCTCAGCCCCGGGTCGCTCCGGGCCAGGTGGTCGCCTTCTACCGGGGTGACGAGCTGGTCGGGGGCGGCATCGCCGCCACCTGAGCCCGCCGGTCCGGTGGTTCTTGTCGGCGTTTGCCGTCCTGAGCGGGAGAACGCCGAGTTGTTCGCAGGCGCGCCGGACTACTTCGGTGCCATGCGCAGGGCGCCGTCGAGGCGGATGGTCTCGCCGTTGAGGTAGTCGTTGGCCACGATGTGGGCCACCAGGGCGGCGAAGTCGTCCGGCTGCCCGAGCCGGCGGGGGAAGGGGATCCCGGCGGCCAGGAGGTCGCGTTGCTCCTGGGGCAGGAGGGCCAGCATCGGCGTGTCGAAGGTGCCCGGGGCGATGGTCAGCACCCGGACCCCCACCGCGGCCAGGTCCCGGGCCGCGGGCAGAGTCAGGCCGACGACGCCGGCCTTGGAGGCGGCGTAGGCGATCTGGCCGATCTGGCCGTCGAAGGCGGCGATGGAGGCGGTGTTCACCACCACGCCGCGCCCGCTGTCGCCCACGGGGTCGTGTTTGGCCATGGCCGCCGCCGCCAGGCGCAGCACGTTGAAGGTTCCGATGAGGTTGATGCTGAGGACGGTGTGGAACAGGTCGAGGTCGTGGGGTGTGCCGTCGCGGGCCACCACCCGGCCCGCCCAGCCCACGCCGGCGCAATTCACCGCCACCCGCAGCGGGGCCATCTCGTCAGCGTGGGCCACCGCCGCGGCCACGTCGTCGGCGCTGGTCACGTCCGCCTGGGCGTAGGCCGCGCCTGCCCCCAGCTCTTTGGCCAGGGATTCCCCTTTGGCCTGGTCGCGGTCCAGGATCACGACTTTGGCTCCGCCCGCCACCAGGTGCCGGGTGGTCGCCTCACCCAGGCCCGAGGCCCCTCCGGTCACGACCGCCGATGCCCCTGCCAGTTCCATGGCCCTGCTCCCTGCTCTCTCCGGCTACGCCAGCACGCGGAGGCTATCCGGCCTAGTACTCCATCGCGTTGGTCTCGGTGACGTTGGCGATCCTCGGAAGGTGCCGTTGGTGGCGGCTTGGCCTTCCCGGGCCCGTGGGTGGTGCTGGGCTGGTGTGGTTTCCCTTCGAGCGACTCCCCTCCGTTGTGGTGGCGTGGGGCGGCCCGGAGTCGGGCTGGACCGGCGGGTGGCACGGCTGGTGTCCCAGCGGTGTCGTCGTCGGTCACGCCGGGTCGGCACGGTGCCGGCTCGACGGTGCGTGGTCGACGTTTCGTCAGGGACGTCGTCGATGGTCCCGCCGCCTCGGGCGGCGATGTTGGCGGCGCCGACCACGTCTCGGTGGGCGAGCAGTCCGCAGCCGGGGCAGGTAAAGGCCCGGCCTCGTGGCTTGGGGACCCGCTGTTGGCAGCGGGGGCAGGTGGAAGATGTCCCTCGTTCGTCGACGAGAACGACGGTGATTCCGGCTCGGGTGGCTTTGTCGGCGAGCGCCCGGGTGAGGTGAGTGCGTCGCCAGGTGGTGTTGACCCGCCGGTTCTGGCGCCTCCCGGCTTTGTTGGCGGTGATTCCTTTGGGGTCGCCGACGATCAGGGTCCCGACCCGGCGGCCCACCGCCCAGGCGACCACCGTTTTGGCGGCTTCGTGATGGGCGAGACGGATCTTGGCGGCGTGGCGGCGTTCCGCCCGGCGCTGCGTGGCTCGGAGCTGGCGCCATCTTCGACTGCCGCGCTGGCCTCGGCGGGGTGCCTTGCGGCCCATCCGGGCGGTGCGCCGCTTGGTGTCATCGAGGTGGAGACGTTCCTCGGCCCGCAGCGCACGTCCGGAGACCACGAGGGCGTCGCCGTTGGGTCCCACCGTGGCGTAGGGGTGGATGATGCCCACGTCCACGCCCGCCACCCGACCCGGGTCGAGATCATGGATCTCGACGGGGACTTCGGCGCTGATGTCCACGTAGAGCCGCCCGGCTTCGGCGACCAGGGCCGTCGCGGGTCAGACGCACCCACAACTCAGGCTGACCCTTGGCCACCGCCAACCGCAGCCGGCGACCATCCAACGTGAACGCCGAGAATCGGAACCGCACCGGCACCACCGCCCGCTTGCGGCGTGGGTACCGGGCTCGACTGCCCGCCTTTTTGCGGCGGGCCGTCTCGAAACAAGCCGACGAATACCGCTTGGCCACGTCCTCGGCGCAGATCCGCGCCAAGGGCCCCAGATCAGCGCCGGTCAACTCGCGACACAACGCCGCGAAGGCGAACACGGGCGGGCCGCCCCGCACGAAGCGGGCCCGGTTCAACTCGATGAGGCCAGCCCACACATCACCCGCCGCCCCTAACAACCCGAAACAACGCCGACGCTGAGCCGCCGTCATCCGCAACGCCACCCGAGCCGTCCGCACCACCCGCCGTTCCATACGAACAAGCGTACGGACAGCGGGCCGTCGTAGGTCCAGCGGAACGGCTGTGCGCTGCGGTTGTAATCGTTGATGAAGGCGATATCCGGCCGGCCAGCTCGTCGACCGAGATGAACTCCCCTTTGCGCAGGAGGCGACACTCGAGTTCGGCTTGATCGCCGTCACGCAGAATCAGCGGAGGTACACGCAGAATCAGCGGAGGTAGACGTATGAGGGCATCAAATCGCATCACTGTCATTTTCGCGAGCACCCACTAGGTTCGGCGGCCGTGAACGAGCGCCAGCGGATCGGGTCCGGGTCGCCGTACGAGTCCGAGGTCGGATTCTGCCGGGCGCTCCGGGTAGGGGACCGGGTGGTGGTGTCGGGCACCGCTCCCATCTGGCCCGACGGTTCCTGTAACCCGGACCCGGCGGTGCAGGCCCGGCGTTGCCTGGAGATCATCCTGGCCGCGCTGGCCGAAGCCGGGGCGGGGCCGGAGCACGTGGTCCGCACCCGCATGTTCATCACCCGCCGGGGGGACGCGGACGTCATCGGTCACGTCCACGGTGAGGTGTTCGGGACGGTGCGCCCGGCGTCGAGCATGGTGGTGGTCGCCGCCCTCCTCGATCCACGCTGGCTGGTGGAGATCGAAGCCGAGGCCGTGATCGGCTGACGGAAACCCGGGGAGCGGCCGGGAGGCGATTCAGCCCGCGGCGGCGGTGCGGCGGCGGGTGGCGTCGGCCAGGAGCAGGTCGGGGAGGCGGGGGGAGAACGCCAGCCGGCGGGCCCGGACGGTCTCGCCTCCCCGCCGCCGGGCGCTGGTGCGGACCAGCGTCGCCTCCTCGGTCAGCTCGAGGACCAGCGATCCGGCGACGGCCCCGAGGCGCAGGTCGCACACGTCGGCGGCGGGGGCGGTGGGGTAGGGCAGGGGCCGCAGGGACGCCACCCGGTCCCGGGGGAAGAGCACGGGGTCGGCCAGGGCCAGGGGGTCCTTGAGCACGATCCCGGCGGGCACCAGCACGGCCCAGCGCTGGGAGAGTGAGTACAGGGAGCGGGCCAGGGCGGCGGCCAGCGGCCAGCCGGCCAGCAGGGCCAGAAGGCCCGGCACCGGATGCCCCCCGGCCAGGAGGAGGGGCCCGGCGGCGGCCCCCACGCCGAGGACGGGCACGGCCAGAGGTAACGGACCCAGCAGCAGGGCCGGGGGGAGGCGCAGGGGGAAGCGGCGCTCGTCCCCGTAGGCCGCCCCGTTCACGAAGGCGTATCCGACGGCCGGATGCAGGGCGGCGAAGGCCACGGCCAGGGTCCCGGCCAGCGCGGCGAGCCCGGCCCGCACCGACGCTTCTCCGGCGGTCAGCGCGGCGACCAGGACGGCCAGGCCGGCGCCGACCCGCAGGACGGTGAGACCGGCGGGACGGGGGACCAGCGTCGCCACTAGGCCCGCGCCCCAGGCGCCCCAGAGCACCACGGTGGCCAGGAGGCGCGGCGCGGACGACCAGGGGTCGAGAGCGGCCGCCATCGCCGGTCCGGCGGTGACCACCAGCGACCCCCAGGCGACGGGTAGGAGCCGGACGGGCAGTGGTCCTCCGGTGGGGTCGAGGGGAGGCCTCGTATACTACCGGCGGCCTGTCGAAACGAACTGGGGGAGCGACTCGTGGCGGACGTGAGACTGGTGGACCTGGATGTCCTGAAGCGGTTCAGCCTGGTGCTGCGCCGGGAGTTCGCCGACGCCGAGGACGTGCTCGACGCGCTCGAGGTCAGCCGTGAACTGGTCCTGGGCGCTCTCGGTCGGCCGGCGGCCCGGCCGGCCAGCAGGCCGGCGGCGAAGCCGGCGACCAAGACCGCGGCCAAGACTCCCGCCAAGACCGCCGCCAAGCCGGCGGCGAAGGCCGCCAAGCCGGCCGCCAAGGCCCCGGCCAAGGCTGCGGCCAAGCCGGCGGCCAAGGCACCGGCGAAGCCGGCGGCAGCCAAGCCGGCCGCCCCTGCCGCCAAGCCGGCCGCCCCTGCGGCCAAGCCGGCCGCCCCTGCGGCCAAGCCGGCCGCCCCTGGGGCCAAGCCCACGGCCCGCCCGGCCCCGCCCGCCTCCAGGCCCGCGGCCCCGACGCCCGGGCCTCGGCCCGCCAGCCCTGCGGGTTCCCCCAGCTCGCCGCGCCCGGGCCCGGCCGCGCCCTCCCTGCCCAACCGCCCGGTCCCCTCGCCGCCGGCCCCGGCCCGGCCCGGATCTTCGCCACCGCCGTCGCCGGCCCGACCGGGTCCCGCCCCGGGGAGTCCTGCACCCAGGCCGGGGAGCCCGGGCCCGGCCACACCGTCCCTCCCGAACCGGCCCGGCCCCTCGACGTCCCCGCCCGGCAGTCCCGGCCGGCCAGAAGAACGGCCGAAGGCCCCGGGCCTGGCCCCCGCCACCCCCGAGCCGGGGCCGGCCACCTCGCCCTCCATGCCGACGCCGGCCATGCCGTCGCCCTCCATGCCGTCGCCGTCCACGCCGTCGCTCCCCCAGCGCCCTCTCCCGTCGACTGGCGACCCCACCCCGGCGGGGGGAATCACCATGGAGCGACGACCGGGGCCGTCCGTGATCGACCCCACTCCCTCGGGCGGGCTCACCATGCCGCCGGCCACCCCCGCCCCGGGTGGTCCCGTGATGGACCAGCCGAAGCCGCCGGAAGTCTCCAGCCCGTCCGAGCCGGACGCCGAGATCTGGCGGCCGCCCACGGCGTCGTCCACCACCGGTCCGGCCGGCACCCGGGAGCCGACCATCGGGCCACCCTCGGGCCAGTCCGCCCGCCCGTCTGTTGAGGCGGCCCTCCCGGGCCTGGAGGACGAGACGAAGCCGGCCGCGGCGGCGCCCCAGAGCAAGGCTGGGGCCGAGGGAGATGAGAAGAAGGACGACGACGGCGGGGCCTGAGCCCGGCGCGGTCAGGTGGTCGTGCTGGTGAGGCAGAGCACCTCGTCGCGCCAGTCGGCGAAGCCCAAGTCAGGTTCCTCGTCCAGGTAGGAGCGCCACGGCCGCGGGTGGCCGTGAGTGCGGGCCAGGGTGCCGGGCTTTGACGGCGGGCAGGACGCCTCGACCTGCACGTAGCAGTCCACCAATCCGGGAGCGAGCGGCGCCTCTTCTCCGGCGGAAAGGATGTCGAAGCCCTCCGTCTTGAGCGCCAGTGCGACATGGGGCACCCATTCAGGGGCGCCGGTGACGTGCGCGGTGGGCATGGGCATCACCTCCTCGGTGAGGGCGGGCCTGGGCACAACGGGGTTCCGAGAACCACTGCCCCCTCTGATGGCCCGGCAATCCACAATGGCCATGGAAACCTGCCGGCATGTCGGCGCAGGGTCCGTGCCATGAAGGGCCGCTGAAGTCCGCCTTACCTTTGCCTGAAGCGAGAGGGACGTCCCGCCCATACCGGTCGAACCGGACACACCGCCGGCCACGGGGGTGCCGAGGCAGGCTCAGGCCGGGGCGGGAGGCAGGTCGAGTTCGATACGGGCGCCGCCCCGGGCGCTGGTTGAGATGCGCAGGGAGCCGCCGGCGGCCTCCGCCGTGCGGCGGGCGATGTCGAGGCCCAGGCCGGTGGAACCGGCGCTGCTCGCGCCCCGGGCCACCTGGCCCTCGGAGACGCCGGGGCCGTCGTCCTCGACGGCCAGGCGGGCGCCGCCGCCAGGCCGGGACGTGACCAGCAGGCGGAAGGCGGTGCCCTCCGGGGTGTGCAGGAAGACATTGCCCAGCAGGGCGTCCAGGGCGGCCTCGAGTTCCTCGACGGCGACGGCGACGGTGCTGCCTCCGCCATTGACCTCCAGAGCCCAGCGCCGGCCCTGATCCTCGGCCAGCGGCGCCCAGAACTCGGCCCGGGCCCGGGCCACGGCGACCGGGTCGGCCATCGGGCCGATGTCGGAGCGCACCGGGCGGCGGGCCTGGCGGATCACGGCATCCACGGCCCGCTCCAGCTCCTCGACGTCCTCCGACAGGCGGCGGGCGTCGTCGGGGTCGGCGATCCCTTCGGCGTCGAGGCGCAGCGCGGTGAGCGGCGTTCGGAGCCGGTGGGAGAGGTCGGCCACCAATTCCCGCTCGGTGGCCAGGAGCTGGCCCACCCGATGGCCCAGGAAATTGAAGGCCACCGCGGCCTGGGCGATCTCGGGGGGGCCTTCGGGCTCGATGCGCACGGTCAGGTCGCCTTCGCCCAGGCGCTGGGCCGCGCCGGCCAGCGCCCGGACGGGCCGGACGATGCTGCGGGCCATCCGGTCGGCCAGGAGGACGGCCAGGCCCACCAGGGCCACGCCAACGGCCAATTCCATGGCCCAGGCCGAGGCCACCCCCCGGCCGAGCAGCGAGTTGGGCACGTACACCCGCACCACCGCCGTCTCGGACTGGGCCAGAGCCACGGGCACGAGCACTTCCGCCCCACCCGGGATGTCGGAGGAGAAGGCCCGGCCCCGGCGGGCCAGGGCCAGGCTGGAGTCGCTGATCCGGCCGGCGGCGGACGACTGCGGTTTCCCCACCCGGGTGGCGTCGGGCAGGAAGATGACGAGCCGGCCGGCCGCCCCCGCCGTGCTGGCCAGGACCGCCACTTCCAGGGCGGCCGGGTCCCGGGTCAGGGACAGGGCGGGGGCCAGCGACTGGGCCTCGAGCTCGGCCGCATTG
Organism: uncultured Actinomycetes bacterium; assembly: GCA_963789165.1. GTDB lineage: Bacteria > Actinomycetota > Acidimicrobiia > IMCC26256 > BP-133 > CAWBJP01. Next base: position 17,537 of record CAWBJP010000010.1, on the reverse strand, counting down.
AGGGCCCGGTCCCGGGCCAGGGTGCGGACCAGTACAGCCAGGGGCACGAGGAAGGCCAGCGCCACCATCACCGTGTTGGCCATGGCCAACACGACGAGCCGGCGCCTCATGAGTGGAGCCTCACTAGGCGCCGGGGTCGACCAGCTTCACCCCGACGCCCCGCACCGTGTGGAGGTAGCGGGGTTCGGCCGCCGTCTCCCCCAGCTTGCGCCGCAGCCACGACAGGTGCACGTCCACCGTCCGGTCGGCCCCGCCGTACGGCTGGCGCCACACCTCGCCCACCAGGTCCCGCTTGGACACCACGGTTCCCTGGCGGCGGGCCAGGTACCACAGCAGGTCGAACTCCAGCCGGGTCAGGTCCAGAGTTACGTCGGCCAGGGTCGCCTCCCGGGTGGCCCGGTCGATGCTGAGCTCGCCCACGGTGATGGCATCGGGTTCGGGCGCCGCCGAGGCCCGGCGCAGCACGGCCCGGATTCGGGCGTCGAGCTGGTCGGCCGAGAAGGGTTTGGTCAGGTAATCGTCGGCGCCCCGGTCCAGAAGGCGGACGATCTCGGCCTCGTCGTCGCGGGCGGTGGCCACGATGACCGGCACCGGGCTCACCGCCCGGATCATCTTCAGCAGCTCGGAGCCGTCGAGATCGGGCAGGCCGAGGTCGAGGACGACCACGTCGGGCCGCCACTCCAGCACCTGGGAGAGACCCTCCATGGCCCGGGACGCGGCCTGCACCGTGTGGCCGCGTTCGGCCAGGGCGCGAACCAAAGCGGCCCGGATTCTCTGGTCATCCTCGATCAGTGCGATTGACGCCACGGCCCCATGTTCCACCCTGGGAGGCTCCTTGAGGTTGATTTAACATCACATTCACTCCGAGAGTGGCTCTCCACCCACAGAATGTGGTCGTGCGTCGTGCCCTCGCGCTCAGTTGGGCGCTCGGAACCTCTACCGGGGTTCTCCTCGGCCTGTCCGGGGTCCAGCTGGTCACGTCCGGCATCACGGGCTTGCGGATCGCTCCGCTGTCCCGTCCCGAAGTGCTCCAGGCCCTCTCGGCCGGGAACGCCTCGGAGGCGCCCGAGGCCCCAGCGGTGCCGGCAATCACCGCACCTGAGGCCTCACCTGACATCGGGTCGGCTCCGCCCCTCCCTGACCCGGTGCCCAAGCCGGTTCCGACGCCCCCGGCGAGCTCGCCCCCTCGCCCGGGGGTGACGGCCGGCCCCACGACCACCGCTCCGCCGCCGGCACCGCCCACGACTGCCGCGCCACCTCCACCCGCGGCCCCGGCCGCCACGCCGCCCGCTCCTCCTCCGCCCGCGCCCACGAAGAAGCCTGAGAAGCCCACCACCACGACCGCACCGTCCCGGGGTGAGACGCGCACCATCTCCAGCCGGGGAGGGACGGCGGCGGTCCGCTACGAAGGGGGCACGGTCCGCCTCCTCTGGGCCCGGCCCAACCATGCCTATGACGTCGCGGTGGTGGACGACGGGCCCGAGAAGGTCTTCGTCCGGTTCCGGAAAGGCGGGAACCGGTCCCTGATCTACGCCTTCTACCGGGACGGGAAGCCGGCCGCAGAGGTCATCGAGCGCGACGGCAAGTCCGGGGACGACAGCGACAGCGCGCCCCAGGGCTACCAGACCACCTGGCGCGTCTCCGACGGCGCCGACGATGACGGGGACCGGAAGCTCGACTTCGAGCGCTGGCGCCGCTGATCGTCACAGCCAGTCATTACGCTCCCGTTGATGGACGGAGACGACCTGGCCGCCCGCGCCGTTGAGCTGCGGGAGCTCATCGAGCACCACAACCAGCGCTACTACCAGCTCGACGACCCGGAGGTCTCCGACGCCGAGTACGACGCGCTGGTCGGGGAGCTGGCCCGGATCGAGGCCGACCACCCGGAGCTGGTCACGGACGACTCGCCCACGCCAGCCGGGCGGGGCGGCGCCGTCTCCGGACAGTCCCGTCACCTTCAGCCCGGTCACGCCACCTGGTGCCGATGATGTCGCTCGACAACGCCTTCGACCTTCGACGAGCCTGCTGGCGTGGGGCAAGCGCATGGAGCGCCAGGTCCCCGAGCCGGTCGCCTTCGTGGGCGAGCCGAAGCTCGACGGGCTGGCCGTGTCTCTCGCTCTACGAGGACGGGCGCCTGCGTCCGGGCCGCCACCCGGGGCGACGGCGTGACCGGTGAGGACGTCACCGCCAACGTCCGCACCATCGCGGCCGTGCCGCGGCTGCCGTGCAACTGACCGACCCGCCTTCGGTCCTGGAGGTGCGGGGCGAGGTGTTCATGCCGCCTGGCCGCCTTCGAGGAGCTCAACCGGCGCCAGGGCGAGGCCGGAGCAGCGGCTGTTCGCCAACCCCCGCAACGCCGCCGCCGGCTCGCTGCGCCAGAATGGATCCCGCCGATCACGGCCAGCCGGCGACCTGTCGCTCTTCGTGCTACCAGCTCGGGGCCCGTGGAGGGGGGCCGGCCGGCTCGCCAGCCACTGGGAGACGCTCGAGTGGCTGCGCCGACGCCGGCTTGCCGGTCAACGACCGGATCGAGCGCTTCGACCGACCTGGAGGACGTCCACGGCTTCGCTGCCGCCATGCTCGAGCAGCGCCACGACCTCGGCTACGAGATCGACGGGGCGGTGGTGAAGGTCGACGACCTCGACCAGCGCGACGAGCTCGGCGCCACCAGCAAGGCGCCGCGGTGGGCCATCGCCTACAAGTTCCCGCCCGGAGGAGAAGACCACCCTCCTCAAGCAGCATCTTCGTGTCGCATCGGGCGCACCGGGCGGGCCACCCCGTTCGCCGAGCTCGAACCGGTCTTCGTCGGCGGGTCCACCGTGGCCCGGGCCACCCTGCACAACGAGGACGAGGTGGCCCGCAAGGACGTCCGCGAGGGCGACACGGTGGTCGTGCGCAAGGCGGGCGACGTCATCCCCGAGGTGGTGGCGCCCGGTCCTCGTCCGCGCGCCCGCCGGGCGCTGCGCCGTGGAAGTTCCCGACGTGCTGCCCCGTGTGCGGCGGCCCGCTGGTGCGGCTGGAGGGCGAGGCCGACACGCTACTGCGTCAACGCTCGACTGCCCGGCCCAGCGGGTGCAGCGCATCGTCCACTTCGCCTCCCGGGGGGCGATGGACATCGAGGGGCTGGGCGAGAAGCGGGTGCATCCAGCTCGTCGACGCCGGACCTGGTGTCGCGACGCGGCCGACATCTACTCGCTCGACCACGACGACGCTCATGCGGCCTCGAGCGGCTTCGCCGACATGTCGGCCGACAACCTGCTGGCGGCCATCGAGGCGTCGAAGTCCCGGCCGCTGGCCAAGCTGCTCGTCGGCCTGGGCATCCGCCACGTCGGGCCGACCGCGGCGGTCGGCGCTGGCCGCGCGAGCTCGGCCATCTCGACCGCATCGCCGAGGCGGCCGTCGGAGGAGCTGGCGGCGGTCGACGGCGTCGGCCCGTCATCGCCCAGAGCGTGCGCGAGTTCTTCGCCGACGAGCGCAACCGGGCGCTCGTCGACAAGCTGCGGGCCGCCGGGGTGAACTTCGAGGGGCCGGAGCGGCCCGAGCGGGCCGGCGAGACGCCCCTGGCCGGGCTCACGTTCGTGCTCACCGGCACCCTGGCCGGCATGACCCGCGACGAGGCCGCAGGCCGCCATCGAAGGCGCGGGGCGGCAAGGTCGCCGGGCAGCGTGTCGAAGAAGACGGCCTACGTGGTCGCGGGCGAGAGCCCCGGTTCCAAGCTCGACCAAGGCCGAGTCCCTCGGGGTTCCCGTCCTCGATGAAGACGGCCTACGCGCCCTCCTCAAAGCCTGAAAGAAAACGGCAAAGGCGCAATGAAGGGGATGCGGGGTGGGCTGGGGGGCGGGCAACCCGGGGCGGCCAAAAGTTTTGGTGACAGATTTCGCCACCTGTCGGTTGAATCTGTCACCAAAAACCCCGGGACGGTCCGCCGGGTGAGCTAACCCGTCCCCCCGTACCGGAGGTGGAGCCGGCCCCTCGGGCTCACGGCGGGGTCGGACTCGTCGCCCCAGGCCCGCCAGCCCGGTCGCGGGTAGCGGGCGAACAGCTCCAGGTACGGGCCGGGCGAGCAGGCCTCGATGACCGGGTACAGCTCGTCGGGCTTGCGGGAGTGCTCCCGCTTCTGCGTCGCCAGCATGTTCACCTGCCGGCGGGCCGGGCGCCAGGGTCCGCAGCCGGCCCCGGACGCCGAACAGGACCGGCTCGGTGACGTTGCGGAAGTAGAACCCCACGCCCCGGCCGTCGCTGCCGCCGTCCTTCCGGCACCTTGTGCCACACCAGCATGGTCTTGTAGGTGAAGCCCCAGCCCTCGAGGACCCGCCAGGCCCTCGGCGAGCAGGGCGTTCGGCACCCACAGGTAGCAGTGCGACCGTCGGCGCCATGAGCGTCGGCGACCGGCAGCGCGGCGATCTCCTTCCAGCGCCATGGTGTCGTAGCGGCGAGAGCCGCCGGTGCTCGGGCGCGACCTTCCCGGTGCGGTTCTGGAACCGCCACGGCGGGTCGGCCAGCACCGTGCCGAAGGGTTCGCCGCCGAGGTCATTCAGAGTCAGGTGGGCGCAGTCGTGCATCGCCGCCGATCTTGGGCGCGAATCGCCAGCCCATGGTGGAATTCGCGTCAGTGGGCCCGGAACTGCCAGGTGAACTCCTTGGCCTCCTCGCGACCGCGGTCCTGCGGCCAGTACACGATGGTGGCGGAGTGCAGCCCCTCTTCGAGCCGCTCGATGTCGTTGCCCGGCCCGGGCCGGAACCCGACCTCCCCCAAGGGCCGGTTGATCCGCAACTGATCCTCGGGGATCTCGACCCCGTCGATGAGCAGGACCCCGGTGAAGGTGTCCGCCAGGTCAGCGCCCACGTCGTCTTGGGCCAAGATGGCGGCGCCGGGGGTGGGGATGAGCGACTCGATGTTGGCCGGCAGTTCGGGTCCCTCGTCGCTCCCGCCGATGACGACCGCCGCCACCAGCAGGTTGACTGCCACCACGGCGGCCAGGGCGAGGAGCACGTTCTGAAGGCTCAGGCCGCGGCGGGCCGGCGCCGGCTCTCCGGGGGGTAGGGGGCGCAGCGTGGCCATCAGACCCCGGGCCGGCTGGGGGCGTAGAGCGGCAGGGATACGGCCAGCAGAGAGGAGCCGACCATGGCCGAGCAGAACAGGGCCACCTGGCCGGCGGAGCTGAGCGAGGTGTTGATCAGGGCCACTCCCATGGTGAAACTCTCCCAGACGATGAGGACGGCCACCGCCGCCAGACGCATCCGCAGCAGGGCCACGCAGAGGGGGAACTTGAGCAGCAGAACGGCGATCACCCCCGCCGGCGCCGAGCCGGCGAAGAGTAGGCCGGTGAGCACGGCCACGTTCTCCAGGGCCAGCAGCCCGGCGGCCAGGGGGATCGTCCAGCGGCGGTCCACCCCCCGAAGGTAGCCGGGGGCCGGCCTAGCGCGGGCCCGGTTCGAGGAGCTCGCGCAGCCGGAGTTCGAGGGCCCGGACCCGGGTGAGCTGCTCCCCGGACGGCAGGCCGTCGCGCACCGCCTCGACCACCTTCCAGAGACGGGGATAGAGGACGCTCTCGACGTTCCGTCGCAACCGGTCGTTCATCGCCGCGTCCTCCAGGTGCCCCTGGAGGACGGAGAAGCACCGGGCCAGGCTGGCCGCCGGTGGGTCCGTGCTCAACGCCAGGCGTTCCGCGCAGCGGCCCAGCTCGACACTGTCCCAGACGGCGTCCTGCTCGATCAGTCGCTCGAGCTCGTCATCGAGATCTCGCAAAGAGTTCCCCGGTGGTGAGAGAGGTACCTGGGTCGGCGGGGATCGGCCGGTAGGGTAACCCCGATGCGTATGAGTGGCGTGGCCGACCTGGCCGGCCGGGTCCTGGCCGGCCGCTATCGCCTGGTCGCCCCCATCGGCACCGGCGCCTCCGGGCGGGTTTACGCCGCCTGGGATGTGCGCCTGCGGCGCCGGGTGGCGGTCAAGGTTCTCCACGCCGCCCTGGCCGACGACGCCGGGTTCCTGCGGCGCTTCGGCGCCGAGGCTCAACTGGCCGCGTCGCTCCATCATCCCGGCGTGGTCGACGTCTACGACTGGGGTGAGGACGACACCCCGTTCATGGTGCTCGAGCTCCTGGAGGGCGGCAGCCTGCGGGGTCTCCTCGACCGGGGCGAGCGACTCACGACCGCCCAGGCCGCCTCCGTCGGCCGTCAGGTGGCGGCCGCTCTGGCCCACGCCCACGCCCGCGGCCTCGTCCATCGGGACGTGAAACCCGCCAACCTGCTCTTCGACGAGCACGGCGAGGTGCGGGTGGCCGATTTCGGCCTGGCCCGGGCGCTGGCCGAGGCCAGCTGGACGGAACCGGCGGGGGCGGTGATGGGCACCGCCCGCTACGCCGCGCCCGAACAGGTCCGAGGGACGGTCGACGCCCGCAGCGATTGTTACTCCCTCGCCCTCGTGCTGGTCGAGGCGGTGACCGGCGAGGTGCCTTTCGGGGCGGAGACCTCCCTATCCGCCCTGCTGTCCCGGGTCGACTGCCCGCTCACCGTCCCGCCCGAGCTCGGTCCGCTGCGCCCGGTCCTGGAGCGGGCGGGCCGGGCGGCACCGGAGGAGCGCTATCCCGACGCCTCCGCCTTCGCCGCCGCCCTGTCCGAGGTCGCCGGCGGGCTGCCGGCCCCGGCCCCCCTGCGGCTCCCTTCCCTGCCCGGCGCCGGCGCCGACCCCGACCCGACCGAGTTGCGCGCTCCCGTCCCCGCCGGGGGGGCGACGGGTGGTCAGGCCCCGCGCACCGTGCTGTCCGCGTCCGCAGCCGGCCACCGGCGGGGACGCGGCCGGCGCGGTCTGGTGCCGCTGGTCCTCGTCGTTCTGATGGTGGCGGCCGCCGCCACGGCCTCCTTCGCCGTGGGCCGGGTGGCCGGGCCCCGGGTGCGGGTCCCCAACCTGGTGGGCAGCACCTTCTCGGAGGCCCGGGACGCCGCCGCCCGAGCCGGCTTGGAGGTCGACCGCCGCACCCGCAATGCCGATGATCCGGAGGGCACGGTCATAGCCCAGGACCGCCACACGGGCACCTTCTCGACCCGGGGCCGGCCCCTCGGGCTGGTCGTCTCCTCAGGCCCACCTCCGGTGGCCCTGCCCGGGGTCACAGGCCGGTCCGAGGCAGATGCCCGGGCCGCGTTGGAATCCGCCGGCTTCGAGGTGGCGGTCACCGCCGACTTCTCCGAGGACGTGCCCAGGGGCTCGGTGGCGGGCCAGGACCCTGCCGCGGGGAACGAGGTCCCGCCCGGCAGCCAGGTGCACCTGGTGGTGTCCCAGGGTCCCAAACCGGTGACGGTGCCCAATGTGGTGGGCCGGACCTACGCCGAAGCCAGCGAGAGCCTGGCCGAACGTCATCTGGCGGTGACGAAGTCCGAGGGCTTCAGCGATTCCGTCCCCGCCGGCGAGGTGATCCGCCAGGATCCGGTGGCGGGGGAGGAGGCACCCCGCGACTCGACCGTCACCGTGGTGGTGAGCAAGGGCCCGGACGTGGTCGAGGTGCCCGACGTCCGCGGTGAAGACATCGAGGACGCGGTGCGCCGCCTGGAGGCGGCCGGGTTCGATGTCGACGTCGTCGGCTTCCGCTTCGACCGGCCCGTCAAACGCCAGGATCCGTCTCCCGGAATGGTGGTCCGGCGGGGCGAGACCGTCACGCTCTACCTCTGATTGGGCCAGGAGCCGCGAATCTCCTGGGGCCGCTCGTCGATCGATTGAGATTCAGAGGCGCCGTGTTAGGATCGCGATCGCTCCGTGCCTCGGGGGGGTAGGAGCGTCTGCGAGTGCCGGGTGGTGTTCCCCAGCCGCCACCGGGCCCGGATGCCCTACCCCCTCGAGGCACGGTCGCGTCCTGGCTCGGGTCGGCGCGGCTTATTCAGTGATCTCCTGGAGGGCGAGGGCCAGTTGAATGGCCCCGGGTCCGGGCGGCGCGGCCTGGGCCACCATCAGCTTGGTGATGTCCCCGGAGATGGTGATCCGCCCGGCCATGAAGGCCTCGATGGCGGCCTGGGGGTTCCCCAAGACGAAGATGTCCTTGGCGGTGGCGTAGCCCAGGATCAGGGTCACGTCGGCATCGGGCAGATGACCCTCGCCCCAGTCCGCGTTCCCGCCCGATGCGGCCATGTGAAACTCCCGGTCGTTTCCGAATGGCGTGTCGGTGACGCGCAGGTTCATGCGGAGGTCGGCTTCTGGAGGCAGCACGTTGTCGTGCTCGGTCTGAAGCCGGCGCACCTCGGTGAACCACTCCGGGGACAGGAACGCAAACTTGGCCATCGGAAGAAGATAGGGCGTCGAGCCGGCGGTGTCCTAAGGTCCCGGATGCCGAGGGCGCGGGTCTCGGCGTAGCCTCGCTCGGGCGAAGGGGGGAGAGGCAGATTTCAGCTCGAGTCTTGCCGTTGCGGTTCCTGGCCGCCGCCGTGCTGCTGGCGCTGTCCGCCGGTGCCTGCGGTGGAACCCTGGAAGAGAACTACCGCCGCAACCAGCCCACGCGCGGGTCGGGTCCGGCGGGGACGCCAGCGCCGGAGGGCGACAACGAAGCGTCGGTCGGGAAACGGGCCGTGCGGTTGTCCCGGGCCCGGACGGAGGCTCCCTCGCCCGGCGAAGCCCCTCCACCAGCTCCCGTCGACGCTCCGGCCGCCGGTCCGCCGGCATCCCCGGCCGCCGCCGGCGCCGACGCCCCGCCAGCCGGTCTACCGGCGTCGGCGGCTCCCCTTCCGGGTCCCGGCGTCCGGGTCGTCGCCGCGCCCCGTGCGGTGACCACCACAGTGCCCTCCGCGCCGCCCCCTCCACCATCGGAGGTGGGGGTGACCGCTACCATCGTGGTGATGGGTGGGGCCATCCCTCTTTCCGGGCCCCTGGGCGCCATCGGCCGCCAAGAGCTCTACGGGTTCGACGCCCGGGTGCAACGTATCAACGACGCCGGCGGGATCCATGGCCGGCGCGTCAAGCTCGTCGTGTACGACGACGGCCTCGACCCGGCGCGGGATCGGGTCCTGTTCCGTCGCCTGGTGGAGACCGACCGGATCTTCTCCGCCTTCGCCGCTGGCTCGGTGCGGGCGGTGGCCGACTACGCCTGCGGTGATGTGGCCCGGTCCGGGGGGAACCCGCTGCCTCTGGTGGCCGACGTGGCCACGATGCCGGAACCCCAGGTCGCTCCCCAGCACCGCTGCATCTTCACCACTGGTCCCGGGACCCGGCACGCGGCGTGGATGCGGGCCCAGAAGGCGAAGGCGCTGGGCGCCGCCAGTATCGGGGTGATCATGAGCGACACGCCGGGGTGGGAGGACGCCGCGGCCATGGCCGCCGAAGCGGAGGCCATCTACGAGGATGAGGGTCTGGAGAACAAGGGCAAGGCGCGCCTCTCCCTCGGCGCCACCTCCTGCGATGACCAGGTGCGGGGGATGCTGGCCCACAATCCCCACTACCTCTTCCTGAATCTGGCCACGGCCCGGGATCTTCGGCTGTGCATCGCCGCCATGCGGCAGGTCGGTTGGAAAGCGACGGTGGCCACCGAGCTCTCCATGCCCGTCGACGAGGTGGCCGCCGGTGCCGGCTCTTTCGCCGAGGGCTTCCTGTCCACCTCGATCTTCCTTCCTGCCGACGACGCCAGTCCGGGTATGGCCGAGTACCGGGCCGACCTGGCCCGCTACCACCCCGACGCCGAACCGGCTGCCCCGGCCACTCTCGCCGCCTACCTGGCGGCGAAAGTGACCGAACACCTCCTTGGCACCGCCGGGCCCCACCTCACCCGCCCGGCCTTCCTGAAGGCGGCCGAAGGACTCACCGCCTGGGACTCGGGAATGGGTCCGACCCTGACCTGGTCGCCGGGCGGCCGGGTGGGGACGAGGAAGACGTCGGTGCTGGCCGCCGGCGGCGGGCGCTTCGTCCCCACCGGAGAGGTGGCCGAGTCAGCCTGCCCGGAGAGCGCCTGTGCTCCCTAGACGCCACGCAGTGGCGTCAGGAGGTGGGGCAGGGGCCCCCGCCGACGCTGCGATGAGCCGCCAGGCGAAGAGCCATCAACGTAGGCGGGGCGGCAACGCCGCCAGCGACCCAGGGTGACCAGCCTGTTCGAAGCCACGGTGCTGGGCCTCTCCTTGGGTGCCCTCTACGCCCTGATGGCCACCAGCGTGACCCTCGTCTACCAGGCCAGCCGGGTACCCAATGTCGCGTTCGTGGCCATCGGCACGGTGGCCGCCGTGCTCCACTGGGACCTGGCCACGCCTGAGGGGCTCATCGGCGGAGACCTGCGGTGGTGGCCGGCGCTGGCCGTCGCCCTGGTGGCCGCCGCCGTGCTGGGGTTGGCCACGGACCTCCTGGTGCGGAACTGGCGGGGCCGGAATCAGACGGCCCTGGTGGTCCTGCTGGGCTGGACGGCGGCCCTGCTGGCGGGCGCCAACGCCGCCTGGGGGTCAGCCCCCAAGCTTCTGCCCGGGGTGTGGCCCGGGCCGCCGCTGACCCTGGGCGACATCGCCGTCCCCCGCCAGCAGATCGGGAGCCTGGTGCTGGCCTCCGTCGCTCTCATCGGGGTGACGGTCCTGTACCGGCGCACCCGCTTCGGGCTCGCCTTGCGGGCCCACGCCGCCGACCGGGACGCGGCCGGGATGATGGGCATGGACCCCGACCGCATGTCCATGGCGGCGTGGGCGCTGTCGTCGCTCCTGGCCGCCCTGGCCGTCATCCTCGTCGCCCACCCGGTGCTGTCGAGCACCTACGAGCAGACGGTGTACCTGCCCTTCGCCTTCGGTGCCGCGCTCCTCGGCGGCTTCCGCAGCCTCCCTCTGGCCGGGCTTGGCGCCCTCGTCCTCGGGGTGGTGCCCACCCTGTTCGAACCGGCGGGCTCGGCGCGCCTCGGCGGGGCGCGCACCCTGGTGGCCTTCCTCATCGTGGCCCTCCTCCTGTGGAAGCGGCCCCGGCTCCTCGGCCGGCTCCGGGAAGCCGACGACCAGGCCGGGGACGGGGCGGCGGCCGCACCGGGCGGGTCGCTCCTCCTGCCCCCGGCCGCGGGCCGGGTGGCAGTGCTGCTGGGGTGGGTGATCCTGGCGGTGGCCGTCCCCGCCCTCTCCGGCGACCAGGCGCTGACCGCCTGGGCCCGGGGCATCGCCGTCTTCCTGATCTGCGCCTCCATCGTGATCATGGTCCGGCTGGACGGGCGACATCCCCCTTGGCCAGGTCGCCTTCGCCGGGATCGGCGCCTACCTCGTCGGCAGCCTCACCACCCGGCTCGGCCTGCCGCACTTCGCCGCCATCCCGCTCGCCGCCCTGGCCGCCCTGCCCTACGCCCTGGCCGCTGGGCTGTCCCCGCCTTCCGGTCCGCGGGGCCGGCTGGCCTTCGCCGCGTCTCTCGCTGCCTGGGCGATGGTCGTGGCCGCCACGCTCCTGTGGGGGCCCGGGCGCCCGCTGGTTCACCGGCCGACGTGTCGATCACCCGGCCGCCCCGACTGGATGGAGGCGCTCTCCGGCCGCCCGGCGGTCTCCTACTACCTGGTGGCGCTGGCCCTCGCCGCCGGCGTCGTCTGGTTCGCCACCAACCTCCGGCGCTCCCGGGTCGGGCGGGCGCTGGCCGCCGGCGCGACGCCGACGCCGCCGCCCGCAGCCTCGGCATCGACCCCGCCCACTACCGGCTCGTGGCGCTCGACTTCTCCGCCGTCGTCGCCGCCCTCGGGGGGGTCCTCCTGGCCTACGGCGAGCAGCCCCTCGACCCGACCCGCTTCGCCGTCTTCCTCTCGGTGCAGTACTTCCTCTACACGGTCGTGGGCGGCGCCCGGTCGCTGGCCGGGGCGGCGGCGGTGGTCTTCGCCTTCGAGGTCGTCCCGGCGCTCGGACAGGGGACGCCGCCCACCGGCCCGGCCAGCGTGCTGGTGCTCGGTGCCCTCGGCCGCCGTGACCGTGGCCTTCCTGCCCGGCGGCCTGGCCGGTCTGGCCCAGCGGGTGGCCGGCCGGCTCGCCCGCCGGAGCCGGTCCGGCCTGGCCGGCACGGCCGCCTCGGCCGGCTTCATCGCCGGCCACGGGCCCGACCGAACGCCTCGACCCGACGCCTCGACGACCCCAACGCCTCGATGCCTGATCGCGCCCCGGCGAGGGCAGCCGCCTCCAGGACGTCATCCGCCGCCTCCAGGAGGCCCGCACCAGGGCGCCCCGGGCAGCGACGCCTCCTGGCCGGGCCCGGTGTCCGACAGCGGCATCCCGGGCGGACCGGGGGCACGGCCACCGACCAGCCCGAGACCGGCGAGCTGTTCTGGCGCCCGTTCAACCCCAAGGCGCTGGAGCGGACCCGCCCGTTCCGCACCGCCCCGCCGACCCGCGACGAGTTCGAGTCGCACCTCTCCCAGTTCCTCGGCACCCGGACCAAGCGGACGGGCCCGCTCTTCCGGGCCCAGGGCGTGACGGTCCGCTACGGGGCGCGTCGCCGCCTGCACCGACGTCGACCTCGAGCTCAACGACGGCGAGATCGTGGCCGTCATCGGCCCCAACGGCGCCGGCAAGACCGCCCTCTGCGACGCCCTCAGCGGCTTCAGCCCGTCCGACCGGCCGGGTCTACTTCGGCGAACGCGGACGTGTCGGGCCTGCCGGCCCACCAGCGCAGCCGCCTCGGGATGGCCCGCATGTTCACCCGCCCGGCGCTGTTCGAGTCGATGACGGCGGCCGAGAACGTGATGGTGGCCCAGCATCGCCGGATGCGGGGCGGCTTCTTCGCCTGCGGCTTCGGCCTCGCCCTGTCCAAGCATGACGACCGGCTGGCCCGGCGCCACGCCCTCGAGCTGCTCGAGCTCCTCGGCATCGAGGCCCTGGCCGACCGGCCGGTGGCCGGCCTGGGGCGGGGCGAGCAGCGGCTGGTCGACCTGGCCCGGGCCCTGGCCGCCGACCCCCGCCTGGCCATCCTCGACGAGCCCGCCGCCGGCCTGCTCGAAGCCCGACCGCAAGGACCTGTCCGAGCGGATCGGCATGGTGTGCGACGAGATGGGTATCGCCGTCCTCGTGACCGGCCAGGACTTCCCGGCGATCGCCAACCTGGCCGACTTCGTCTACGTCCTCGACACCGGGGCGGTGGTCGGCCAGGGCGAGCCGGACGACGTCGCCGCCGACACCCGGGTCCAGGCCGCCTTCCTCCGGGGCGTCCAGCCGTTCCCGCCCGCTCCCGCCGGACCCGGGCGACCCCGGCGCCCCGACGGAGGACGCCGCGGCTGATGCTGACCGTCTCCGGCCTCGAGGTCGCCTACGGCGGCCGGCCCGTCCTGACCGGGATCGACCTCGAGGTCGGCGACGGCGAGGCCGTGGCCGTCCTCGGGCCCAACGGGGCGGGGAAGACGACGCTGGCCCGGGCCATCACCGGGGTGGTCCGTCCCCAGGCAGGATCCATCACCTTCGACGGCCGCCGGCTCGACCGGCTATCTCCGAAGGCGATCGTGCGGGCCGGGGTCGTCGGCGTGCCCCAGGGGCGGCGGATCTTCGCCGGCGCTCACCGTGCTCGACAACCTCCGGGTCGGGGCCTTCACCCGCGGTCGGCAGGCCGCCGCCGACGTCGACTGGGCCCTCGGCCTTTTTCCCGGGCCTCCGGGACCAGGCCTACCGGCTGGCCGGGGCCCTCCCGGCCGGGGAGCAGCAGGTCCTGGCCCTGGCCCGGGCGCCTGGTCAGCCGGCCGAAACTGCTGGTGGTCGACGAGATCTCGGCCGGGGTCTCCCCGGCCCTGGCCGTCCAGCTTTTCGACGTCCTCCGCGGCCTCAGCCTGGCAGGGGCTCGGATTGCTGGTCATCGACCAATTTGTGAACCTTGCCCTCGGCCTTGCCGATCGGGCGATTGTCGATCGAGAATGGTCGGGTATCTGTCTGTTCGGAGCCAGCGCGCCTGGCTCCGGCGGACGTTTCGTGGCAGTCAACGCACCCCGGCGGGGGCGACGCCTCCGCCAATCGAACCAAAGGAGCACCAGGATGAAGCTGGGCCGCCTCCCCCGGGGCCTGGCCGTGGCGGCGGTAGCAGCCGTCACGGTGGTGCCGCTCGCGGCTTCGTCCGCGGTCGGCCGCTCCGGCCGCCCCGACTGCGTACGCCGTGTTCGGCAAGGCCGAGCCTCTGTTCTGGGGCAGCTCCTCGGGCTGTCCGGTCGGCAATCTCCACGTGCCGTTCGTCTGGGGGAAGACGAACAACGCTCGCCATCGCCAAGTCGGAAGCCGAAGCTGGCCGAGCCCGACGAGTCGCGTCAAGCCCTGTCGGGGCGAGTCGATCAGCGGCCTGACCTGCAGCCGGCTTCGACGAGAAGTCCTGCCAGGACCCGTTCATGCCGCGAGGCCCAGGTCGAGCACGCCGGGCCCGACGCCCGCCACGCCGAGAGGTGGCCGCCTTCGTGGGGCAAGGACGGGAAGTTCCCCGGGCAACATCCGCGCCGTCACCGACTGCGGCGGGAACTGCGGCCCCCAGCTCGTCCGACTCGTTCGGCGAGGCCGACCGGGCCGGCCGGAGCCCTCGCCGGCTACGTGAGCGTCGGATCCTCCTCGGCCAGCCACGACCTGTCGATCGACGACAAGGGCCGGCTCGTCTCTCGCCCGCTCGCGAGCTCGACAACGTCTCGATCGGGCCCGAAGAACGAAGTCCACTTCTCGAGCCTCGTCACCACCGCCCACGCGCCTCGGCGCCGGTGCCGAGAACACCAAGGACGGCCGGGCCGACATCCGGATCAACGACTTCTTCATCCTCGACAACCCGGTCGAGCTGACCCGGGCCGGGCTGCGCCTGGCCAACGGCGGCCCGTCCGAGCAGGAGGCCTACGACGGCGCCAAGGCCCTGCTGCAGAAGCTGAAGGACGCGGGGCATCTCCTCGAGCTGCCCAACTTCGACGCCCAGGTGGACCGAAGACGCCGACCCACGTGGCCGTGGAGGCCAAGGGCCTGCGGGTCACGCTTCGAGCAGGCGGTCGGGTCGCTCGGGGCCGCTCAGCTACCCGGCTCGAGCTGGGTCACGCGACCGCCGTGGTGGCCGCCCTCGACGCCCCCGGCCGGACGATGGACGTCAACGAGAACGCCAGCGGCGTCCCGACCGTCGAGAACACCCAGACCGCTCCGGCCAGCCCCGGCCCGACGCCGGCGGCTCCGCGTGAGCACCGCCGCAACGACTCAGGTCACCCCACGGCAAGCCCGCCGACGAAGCCGGCAGGCACGGTGCCCAAGGACGACCGCCGCCTGCCCCGACGACGACCGGCACCGGCGCGACGCCGCACCCGGCGAGCTTCCCGTCCCGCCCGCCGGTCGGACGACTCCAGCGGCCGAGCCGACCGGCGACGCCACCGTCCGGCGTTGGCCAATCCCGACGAGGACGCCTTCGGCCTGCGGCGACGTTACGGATAAGCTGGGGCTGCGGGGCGCCCGCAGCGTCAGCCGGGCCTTCGGAGCCTTCCTCGGTCTCGGGCTGATCCTGCCGCTGGCCCGCTTCCTGATCCGTCGCTTCGGCTAGGAGCCTTTTTGGAACCGATTTCGAGTGCCGCTGCCGACCGGCGGGAGCAGCAGGCGCAGCTCCAGGCGCTCGTCCAGGAAACCTCTTCCGCCGCTGGCGGGCGGTGCTGGCCTGGATTCTGATGGCCGCCGGCGGCGTGGCCATCCTCGTCGCCTGGTACCAGGTGCGCGACCTCCCCGAGGTCTTCCTCCAGATGCCCTACCTGATCAGCGGCGGCGTCGGCGGCGCCGTCCTCATCGGGCTGGGGGCGGCGCTGCTCATCACGCAGGACTTCCGTGACGACAAGCAGCGGCTCACCGAGCTGGAGCGCAAGATCTCCGAGATGGAAGACGTGGTGCTGACCCAGGCGGAGATCATCGGCGAGGCCATCGCCATCCTCTCGGCCGCCGCCGAGGGCGCCGAGTCCGAGGTGCGCCGGGCCGTCTGGCGCCGGGGCCGGGGCTAGACCACGGCCGTCGCAACCGGGCGGGCCGAGCGGCTCGCCACCCGACCGCGCAACCCGAAGTGGAAGTCCGCCCCGCTGCGCATCGACATGTCGATGTGCATCAACTGCGACGCCTGCCTGCGGGCCTGCCCGCCCCAGTTCGGGGCCATCTTCAACTACGGCGTCGACGTCGTGATCGTCCCTGAGCTGTGCAGCGCCGGGCGTCGGCACAGAGGAACACCGCCGCGAGGTAGGCGCACACCAGCACGGCCATCACCCCACCAAGGATCGACGGTCGGGTTCACCCAGCTGGTCACCACGTCCCCCGTGAGCGATTCCCGGGAGGCACCCGACCGGACGCCACCCCGCCCGCCCCCACGGCACCCCAGGAAGTAGGGCGTCACCAGAGGAAGACAACGCGAAGGAGGCGCCGAGGAAGCGGCGCATCCGCAGCGTCTTGATGCTCTTGCGGAAGGCGAACGCCGCCCCGCGGGCGATCATGCCGAAGGCGGCCAGGGTGAGCGGCGCGTAGAGCGTCTCTGGTCACCGCGACGAAGGCCCCCGGGCGCAGGTCCAGAGCACCACCAGCACGAAGATCAGCCAGACGTGGTTGGCCTCCCAGACCGGGCCGATCAGGTGCTCGATCAGGTCGCGCTGGCGCTGGGCCGCGCCGGGTGCCGCCGGCCAGCAGGTCCCAGATGCCGGCCCCGAAGTCGGCCCCGCCGAACAGCCCGTAGGCGATCAGCCCGAGGAACATCACCCCGAGCACCACCTCCG
This sequence comes from uncultured Actinomycetes bacterium, assembly GCA_963789165.1. Lineage (GTDB taxonomy): Bacteria > Actinomycetota > Acidimicrobiia > IMCC26256 > BP-133 > CAWBJP01. The sequence continues at coordinate 902 of CAWBJP010000010.1, read as the reverse complement.
CGAGGGTCATCGCGACGAGGCCTTCTCCGCCGGCTCCCACTCCGCGTCCGGACCGTCTCCGCTCCTGCGGCGCGGGGGGGTCGCGTGCGAGCGGGCGAGGCGGCGCAGCACGTAGACGGTCCGGCGCGGTGAGCAGCCACGTAGATGACCAGCACCGCGTAGAAGCCGAGGAACAGACCCGGTGGACGGACTCGCCGCGTCCTCGGTGCGCCAGCACCCCGTAGACGATGAAGGGCTGCCGGCCGACCTCGGTGGTGATCCAGCCGGCCTCCATTCGCCACGCACCACCACCGGGACCGCAGAGCGCGACCGCCCCTCAGGAACCAGAGGCGAGGGGGCATCCGGCGCCGCCGCCACCAGCTCCAGCCCAGCCAGAGCGACGAGCAGCAGGAAGAGCGGAACCGAAGCCCGACCATCACGTTGTAGGCCAGGTGCACCACGTTGACCGGCGGCCGCAGAAGTCCGGGGGCACACTCCTCCAGCCCGATCACCTCACCGTTCGGGTCATGCATGGACCAGCAACGACAGGCCCCCACGGGTCTCGATGCACGTAGTGCAGCTCGTCGTCGTAGTAGAAGCCCGCCCAACAAGAGCGGCACGGCGGTGCCGGTCTTGAACAAGCCCTCCATCGCGGCCAGCTTGACCGGCTGGTTCTCGGCCACCGTGTTGGCGATCCAGTCCCCGACCCCGATCTGGATTGGGCGAGGCGATGGCGGCCACGGTGAGCGGGATCAGCAGCCCGAAGCGGTGGTAGCGGTCCCGGCGGCCGCGCAGCATGGCGACCGCGTACACCGACGCCACGGCGAACCCGGTGACCATGTACGCGGCCAGGTACATGTGCCAGAACTGGGGCCACGTCGACGGGCCGAACATCGCGCCGACCGGATCGGTGTTGATCACGC